>CAWFPF010000007.1:0-140163 GCA_963817705.1 uncultured Alphaproteobacteria bacterium | reverse complement strand
CCTACCTGTCAAATCGTACCCAACTGGTCACGCTTGGAAAACTCTCGTCCTCTCCCCAGGCCTGTGAATCTGGGGTACCACAGGGATCTGTACTGGGACCACTACTCTTCACTCTGTACGTCTCTCCTATGGCGTCACTGCTGTCACAACTTGGCGTCAGTCAGCACCAATACGCTGACGACACTCAGCTCCACATATCTATATCAAATCTCACTGTCTCGGCCGATATCAACACTCTTGAATCCGCTCTCTCTACTCTTGCTTTCTGGTTCTCAAAAAACTGGCTTGCCTTAAATCCTGAAAAATCAGATGCAATTCTACTGGGCACTTACCAACGCAACAGCACTCTTCCTGTCACCAGTGTAAATGTTGCAGGCTCTACTGTGCAACTCGCCGATAACATCAAACTTCTTGGTGTAACACTCGATAAATCTTTGGCCTTAAGAAAACATGTTAGTCTCGTATCTCAATCCTGTTACTATCACATCAAAGCACTTCGCTATATCAGACATACTATCGATACACCAACTGCTTCTGTTATTGCTCATGCCCTCATCAGTTCTCGCTTGGACTATGCCAACTCTCTTCTCTATGGCTCACCTGATACCACACTCATCAAACTACAACGCATCCAAAACACACTGGCTCGTATTGTACTTCAAAGCAGCCACCATAGTCACTCTCACACTCTGCTTCAGCAACTTCACTGGCTTCCAGTCCACAGTAGAATCCGCTTCAAGATGGCTACCATAACCTACAAAGCTCTATCTACTTCCTCTCCTCAATACCTTGCTTCCATCCTTCATCAACAGCAAACCACTCGTTACACAACACGCTCCTCGGATCAACAATTCCTCTTCCGTCCTCGCTCTCGAACTAACTTTGGCTCTCGGTCGTTTCGCTGCGCTGCACCATCTATCTGGAATGCAATACCTCTTCACATAAGATCTGCACCTAGCATTGATTCTTTCAAGCGTGCTCTTAAAACTCATTATTTCTGCCACCCTCCTGTCTGACCCGTGACTTTCTCCGTGCCTCAGATTCATTGTTTATATCTTTTTAAACTAATGACACTGGCACGTTAATATTGTTTTACATTACATTACATTAATATAATTAATATATATACATATTAATATAATATTATTAATTACTAATATACCTGGTTGACGGGGTTGGCCGGCGTGGCTACTCACTTCGGTCGATCACTGAAGTTAAGCAACGTCGGCCCCGGTTAGTACGTGGATGGGTGAACCCGACCAAAGCTCATGTCAACTAGGCAAACCAGGCCTGTCACGCTCCGTGCGAGGGCAAATCTGGTACCAGCTTAATGGCTGGGGGTCAAGGCTTAGTGCAACTGGGGACGGCGTGTAGGTGGCTGCGACAGGCGGGTCTGTGGGAATGTAAAAGTTCTCTCAGGGACCGCCGCCCGCGCCGTAAGATACGTTCGTTAATGCCCGCAGGTGCCAAGTGGAGAGCGTGCGCTGGTCACCAGTAAGCGTCGCTATATGCGCTGCGCGCCCTTACTTACAGTTTCATACTTGCATTCAAGTTTAGTCAGAAGCGACCATTTCCGTTTCCGTGTAAACAGAAATGTAAACAAAGACGTTGAAACGATCGATAAATGTTGAAACGGGCACTAAAAACATCGCTTAAATTCAATTTTCGTTTCCGAACCTTCGCCCTGCAATCCATGGATCCTCCGCATTCGGCAAGGACGGCCCCAACGAAATCGCGCTCGCAACCGCGCTCGGCGCCGCCAGCTCAAGCTGCTCCTACGCTTCCGCCGCAATCAGCCGCACTCTCTTCAAGAAGGGCGCGGCGCTCGTTCCAAGCCTCGCCTTCCAGTTCGCCTCCACAAACCTCGTGATCGAGCTTGGCCTCGTCCTGCTTATCCTCATGGGATGGCAATTCATGGCGGCCGAATGGATCGGTGGCGTCGTCCTCGTCGTCATCATGGCGCTGCTCGTCCGGCTGACCTATCCGGCGAAGCTCGTCGAGGAAGCCCGCCGGCATCCAGAGGCAGGCGGGCACCAGCACGGGGAGAGCGCGGCCGAGGGCGGCAGCGTTTGGCAGAAGCTCCGCCAGCCCGCCACGCGCATCGCCATCGCGCAGAACTTCGCAATGGATTGGCGGATGCTTTGGAAAGACCTCGCCATCGGGTTCCTAATCGCGGGCGCCTTGAGCGCTTTCGTGCCCGATGGCGTCTGGCACCGGCTTTTCCTTGTCGATGCGCCAGCGTGGCTCCAAGTGCCGGTCAACGCCATCGTTGGCCCGCTCGTCGCCATTGTCACCTTCGTCTGCTCCATCGGCAATGTGCCCATGGCGGCGGTGCTGTGGGGATCGGGGGTGAGCTTCGGCGGCGTCTTGGCGTTCCTTTATGCCGATCTGATCGTGCTGCCGCTGCTCGATGTCTACCGGCGCTATTATGGGTGGAAAATGGCCGCCTACATCTTCGGCGTCTTTTTCGTAACGATGGTCCTGGCCGCGATCCTCATGGACGTTGCCTTCACCGGCCTCGGCCTTGTTCCCGCGCGCGACCCCAACATCCGGGCCGAAATGGGCACGTTCGCGATCGACTACACCTTCTGGCTCAACATTGCATTCGGCGCGCTGGCGTTATGGCTGTTCCGTATCGCGGCGCTCAATCCGCCGGCTGCGGCTCACCATTGCGAGCACCATGGTGCCAAAGCACCCGCCAGTTCCGGACATGGCTGCCATTAGTCAGCTTTCCGCGGACGCCGTGTTTCAAACCGAAGCGGCGGTGTCCCGGCGTGTGCTTAGCGACGTGCTTGCGCGCCGCCTCGAATTGACGGGTGCGCCTGTAGGCGCGACGCCGGCGCTCGATGAGCGTTTGGTGTTTACGGAACTGCTGCTTGCTTGTGGCGTGGCGCCGGTCCAAATGCCGCTTGATCCGCTCGGAAAAGCTTATTGCGTCAAGCTCGGCTTCGCGCTCTCGCCACTGCGCGTCATGACGGATCGCTTTGCAAGCTCTAGCTGTACTATTGATGCCGCCCTGGAAAGTCTTGCCGCTGATTGTCAGTGCAAATGCCACGGAATCAGGATCGCCAACGCTCCACGCGGCAAGAAATGCCGCTGCAACAAGCCATTTGACCCTTCTCCCGCGAGACATAATACCTCGTTACCGGCCCGAATTTGTGCCCCAGCTTTGCTATAAGGCACACCGGAACGATGTGCAAATCTGTTCACGCCGAAGGCATTCGCTACAAATTTGTAGGACTCGCAATGAGGCCAATACGGGCTTTAGCCGGGCAGATACTGAGCCCGGCTACCGGCAGTATCCGTTCCAGGCTTTTTACTGGCGGCGCGCGCCGGTGAGGCGGAGCCGCAGCGCGTTGAGCTTGATGAAGCCTGCCGCATCGCGCTGGTCGTAGGCCACGGCGCCTTCCTCGAAGGTTACGAGTTCCTGGTTGTAAAGCGAATAGGGGCTTTCGCGCCCAACAGTCTGCGCCATGCCTTTATACAGCTTCACCCGAACCTTGCCCGTCACGAACTCCTGGCTCTTGTCGATCAAAGCCTGCAGCATTTCGCGCTCGGGCGAGAACCAGAAGCCGTTGTAGATCATTTCGGCATAGCGCGGCATCAGTTCGTCTTTCAGGTGCCCGGCGCCGCGGTCGAGCGTGATGCTCTCAATGCCGCGATGGGCAGCAAGCAGGATGGTGCCGCCGGGCGTCTCGTAGATGCCGCGCGATTTCATGCCGACATAGCGGTTCTCGACGAGGTCGAGACGGCCAATGCCGTGTTTGCGGCCGTATTCGTTGAGGCGCGTCAGCATTGCAGCGGGAGACAACTGAACGCCGTCGATCGACACCGCGTCGCCGCGCTCGAAACCGATCTCGATAAACTCCGGCTTGTCCGGTGCCTCCTCAGGGGAAAGGGTGCGCTGATAGACGTATTCCGGCGCTTCGACCGCCGGGTCTTCCAGCAGCTTTCCTTCGGAAGAGGTGTGCAACAGGTTTGCATCGACCGAAAAGGGTGCTTCGCCGCGCTTGTCTTTCGTGACGATGATTTGGTTTTTCTCAGCGAAATCGATCAACGCCGCGCGCGATTTGAACTCCCACTCCCGCCAAGGCGCGATAACGGTGATGTTCGGTTCCAGCGCGTAATAAGACAGCTCGAAGCGGATCTGATCGTTGCCCTTGCCTGTTGACCCGTGGCATACGGCATCCGCTCCGGTCTCGCGCGCGATCTCGATCTGGCGCTTAGCGATCAAAGGCCGCGCGATGGAGGTGCCGAGCAGATAGAGCCCCTCATAAACCGCGTTCGCGCGGAACATGGGGAACACGTAGTCCCGGACGAAATCCTCGCGCAGATCTTCGATATAGATCTCCTTGATGCCAAGGTTCTCCGCCTTCTGGCGTGCAGGCTCAAGCTCCTCACCCTGGCCGAGATCCGCCGTGAACGTCACGACCTCGCAGCCATACTCCACTTGCAACCATTTCAGGATGATGGAGGTGTCGAGCCCCCCTGAATAGGCGAGGACGACTTTCTTGATGCTTTTTTTATCGGACATGACCGTCTCTTGAGGAGATACTTGCAGTCCCCCATAGCGGAGCCTGCACCTGGCGGCAAGAGGAACTCAAAGCATGGCACAGCTAACATTCTGGTTCGAGTTCGCGTCAACGTACAGTTATCTCTCGGCGATGCGCGTTGAGGAGATGGCGAAAGAGGCCGGTGTTGGCCTCGTTTGGAAGCCGTTTCTGCTAGGCCCGATTTTCAAGGCGCAGGGCTGGGACACGTCGCCCTTCAACCTGTACCGCTCGAAGGGGTTTTATATGATCCGCGATATCCAGCGTATCGCCGAGTTCCGGGGGCTGCCGTTCCGCATGCCTAATCCCTTTCCGCAGAACAGCCTGCTGGCCGCGCGTCTAGCGATTGCCGGACTAGAGGACGGCTGGGGTCCGGCCTTCGTCAGAGCTGTCTACCAGGCGGAATTCGGCGAGGGGAAAAGCATTTCCGATTTGGAAACCCTCACAGCAGCGCTCACCGCGGCCGGCGCGGACCCTGCCGGCGCTTTCAGGCGCGCCGAAGCCGCGGAGGTGAAGGCGGCGCTTCGAACAAACACGGATGAGGCGCAGACGAGGGGGCTTTTCGGTGCCCCGAGCTTCACGGCTGAAGATGGCGAATTGTTCTGGGGAGATGACCGGTTGGAGCAAGCCCTGGCCTGGAGCCAGCGGTAGCGCTTGAGCGAAGGGATGCCGCAAGGCATCTCACAACGAGGCGGATGCCTTCTCCCGTGTGGCAGGTCTTCCCGCTTAGCCGAACGTCATGCTGAAGGTGCAGCCGGGGAGCGACACGGCTGCCGTGTAGGGCGGCTTTCCGGGAGAGGCGTTGGATGTTGCCGTCCGGGACTGCGATTGAGCTGGCGTCAAAAAGCTTGTCCACAGGCTGAACGCATCCGTGAAGGCGGACAAGGGGTTGGCCGCCGGGGCACTCGGCTTCGGCGACGGAGCAACCCACGGATTTAACGGCCAAGCGAAAAACGAAAAGGGAGAAGATGGCGCGGTTGGCTGCCGCACAGGCGCCTGCCAGAAGCCTGCAAATCCAGGCTGCGGCGATGGCGTGCCAAAGACTGCGGGACCCATCCCATAGAGCGAAAGCGCTTGCCGCAGCATGCGGTCGAAGGCGAGCGCGGATGCGGCTTGGGAGAAGAGGACGTGGGTGTGGTTACCCAGTGCGGTGAGCGAAGAGGTGTAAGCGCCGATGAACTGCCGAATCAGATCGGCACCGGAATGGCCGGCATAAGAAATCGTGTCTGCAAAGGGGGTCGCGCCCGCGCCGTTTTCGCCGCGTGGCCTTGGTAGCATCGGCAACGATTTCGCGCGAACTGTATATTGGAAAGCGGGCTTGGCCGCCGGTTTTTCCGAAAAAGGAAAGAACAGGAAAAACATATGCCAAGCCTCCGATTCGAATTACATTCGTGGAGATTACCATACTTCAGTTTATGTTGCACTGCAACATGATTGCAAGCGTAAGTCGTGACGCTTAATGACCCAAGGCGGATTTCGGAGCCACGCCGGCCTTATTCAACCGGTGAGTAGCGGGCGAGAAGCTTGCCGGGATTGAGAATACCGCGCGGGTCGAACGCCGCCTTGATTCGCCGCATCAGCATCAGCTCCACGGGAGATTTGACGGCTTCGAGTGCCTCCGCTTTCATGCGCCCGATGCCATGCTCCGCGCTGATCGAGCCCCCAAAGCGCAGCACGATGGCGTGGACGGCATCCGCCACATCGTCCCAGCGGCCCAGGAACGCCTGCTTATCCGCTCCAATGGGCTGCGAGATATTGTAGTGGATGTTGCCATCGCCATAGTGGCCGAACGGTACGGGACGCGCGCCTGGGACAAGCCGCTCGACGGCGGCATTCGCCTCGGCAATGAACGCGGGGATGGCCGCGACCGGGACCGAGATGTCGTTCTTGATGCTGCCGCCCTCGCGCTTTTGCACCTCGGAGATGGTCTCCCGGATTTGCCAGAAGGCTTTGGCTTGCGCATCGGAAGCCGCAATGGCCGCATCGGAGATGAACCCCTTGCCGAGCGCATCTTCGAGCAGCGTCATCGTCACCCGCTCCGATAATCCTTCGGCAAGCGGCGACGAAACCTGAAGAAGTGCATACCAGGGATGCGCCTCCGCCAGCGGGTCGCGCGTCTGCGGATAGTGCCTGAGCAGGAACTCGATCAGAAGCCGGGGGATAAGCTCGAACGCGGTCAGGAGCGGCCCGGCGCCTTCGAAGGCCCGGTTGAAAAGTTTCGCGACGGCCTCGACACTGGGGCACCCCACGAACACCGTCGTCACCTCCGCGGGACGCGGGAACAGTTTGAGCGATGCGGCCGTGATGACGCCGAGCGTCCCCTCCGACCCGATCAGCAGGTTTTTGAGATCGTAGCCGGAATTATCCTTGCGCAGCGTTTTGAGCCCGTTCCAAATCTCGCCGCCAGGGAAAACGGCTTCGATGCCGAGCACCAGATCGCGGGCATTGCCGAAGCACAGCACGTGAATGCCGCCCGCATTCGTGGCGAGATTGCCGCCGATCTGGCAGGTGCCTTCCGAGCCGAGGCTCAACGGGAAGAGCCGGTCTGCGGCAGCCGCTGCGTCCTGCACGGATTGCAAGGTCGCGCCGGCTTCAGCGATTAAAGTGTTGCCGGCCGCATCGACAGCCCGGATGGCTCTCATGCGGTCGAGGCTCAGCACAATTTCGCAGCCGGTCTCGAAGGGGATTTGGCCGCCGACAAGGCCTGTGTTCCCGCCCTGCGGCACGATCGCGACGCGCTCCTCATGAGCGAGTTTCAGGATCGCGCTGACCTGCGCGGCCGTGTCTGGCCGCAATACCATCGGCGTGCGGCCGATATAGAGATCGCGCCACTCCTGCAAATAGGGCTGCGTATCGGCCGCTTCGGTCAACAGGCCTTTCTTGCCGACGATCGAAGCAAACTGCGCCAGCACATCCAGCGCGGGCGCTTTCAACTTAACCCGCATGGGCGGCCGCCCCGATGCCTTCGCGTTCAAGCGCTTCAAACCGCTCCAGATAGGCAGCCTGCGCCGCGGCTGTGCCGAGGGGCAAGATACGCCTGAGCCCGGCCGGCAGCTTGACATCGAGCGAAGCTGGATCGCCGAAATACTGCTTCGCGTCGGCAACCGAGAAGCCAGCGAGCTGCGTCGCTTCAAAATAAGCCGACATCTTGTCCGCCTTCTTAATGAGCTGCGTGACGCTTGGCGGCAGCGCTGGCGGCAGTCCGAAGCGGATGTGAATGGCGCGCAAGATACGCTCCTCGAAGGATTTGTAGTTGAAACCCATGGCCGCCTTGAACGGGCTGATGAGATCGCCGATCACATATTCGGGCGCGTCGTGGAGCAGCGCCGCGAGACGGAACTTCCCCTCAAGCTGCGGCTTGAGCGCAATAGCGATAGATTCGACCAGAATACAGTGTTGCGCAACCGAAAAGGCATGCTCGCCCTTGGTTTGCCCATTCCAGCGGGCTACGCGGGCGAGGCCATGGGCGATGTCGCCAATCTCGATGTCGAGCGGCGAGGGGTCGAGCAAGTCGAGGCGGCGGCCGGACAGCATGCGCTGCCAGGCCCGTGCCGGTAAAGCGGGATCGCCGGAAGGCTTGGGAGTGTGCTGCATTGGGGCCACCCAATTCGTTTCCGCTCTTTATGCCAGAATTTACGGCCGGGCCAAAGCCGCGCAGACATCGTGACGGTGGCAGGAGGTGACGTGATCGTTCACAAGGCCGCAAGCTTGCATAAGAGAGTAGGTTGTAGTTGGCCCTGTAAAACGGAAGCCGCGTGCCTTGAGTTCCTTTGAGATTCTGCGGCTGAGAGGCGTTTCGGGCGGAACATCGGCAGTGCTCGCGAAACGGTTCTGGATCGCTTCGCCGTCCACGAAAGCCCAGAAAAAGGCTGTCAGCGGCTGCGAGCCGGTCAGCGTGAGATAGGCGCGGGCATTGGCAATGGCTGCTTCGATCTTGCCGCGATGCCGGATAATGCCCGCATTCGCTAGGAGCGTGGCGATCTCGGCATCGCCGTAGGCTGCGATTTTCGCCGCATCGAAGCCATCGAACGCCGCGCGGAAGGCTTCCCGTTTGCGCAGGATGGTGATCCAAGAGAGGCCCGATTGGAAGCCTTCGAGGATCAGCTTCTCAAAAAACGCGATGTCCTTGGTTTTCGGAACGCCCCACTCCTCGTCGTGATAGCGGATGTAGAGCGGGTCAGGACCGGCCCAAGGGCAGCGGCACAGGCCCGGCTCGGCTCCGGTCGAGGCGTTCACCCGGCGCCCTCGCCGAGCGTGTAGGTGGCCCAGCCCGGAACGGAAAGCGCAACGGGGATGCCGCCCGCCGTCAGAGCTTGGCCCTTCGCCTGCGCTTCCCCGGCCCGGTCGAGGCGCGCGAGGGCGATACCGCGCGTCCCAGCAACCGACCCAAGGCGCCCCACCGCGAATCCATCCGCCAGGATATCCGCGCCGCCCTCGGGGAGTGGCCGGTCCGCCGAAACCGCAAGCACGCGCGTGCGCGCCGTGCCGCGATGCTGCATGCGCGACACGACTTCCTGCCCCACATAGCAGCCCTTCTTGAAGTCAACCCCGTGAAGCAGATCGAAACAGGCCTCGTGCGGGAAAGCATCGCCATAGGCATAATCCTTGCCGCCCTCGGGCACCGCCGCCGCGACGCGGTTCGCTCCGTAATCGCCTGCCGCTCCTGGCAGGTCCTCGACAAGAGCGCGAAAGCCGAGGGCCGGAAGCCGCGGGTCCTGGAAAACGATCCCCTTCCCCTTCAGCACATCTTCCGCGCCCTCACCCCAGGCCGCAGCGACTCGCCAGCGCGCGGAAATATCGCTCAGCTGTACCTTGGCGCGGAGCTTATAGAAGCCGAGCCGCTTCAGGAGATCGGCGCCGATGGCGGCCGGGCAATCGAGGACGATGGCTTCGCCGGTGTCGATCGCGAAAAAATCGAACAGGATTTTCCCTTGCGGCGAGAGCAGCCCGGCAAAGCAGGCGGCGCTTTCCGCTAGCCCCGCCACGCCGTTCGTGATGAGCCCCTGAAGAAAACTCACGCGCTCCTCGCCCGCAACTTCGATCAAGCTGCGGCCTGGTACTAAAGCGGCCTCGACGGTCATTGCGGCGTGCTCCTGCCCGGCTTCGTCTGCCGGTTTAGATGGTGGCCCATTCTCGTGAGGCCAACCTGCAGGTTCCTTGCCAACCTGAAGTAAGGGGCGTTTCGAAAGTTTGGCGCTTAGGGCGATTCCGGAACTCGATCAAATTTGCAGGGCAGTACGGCTTCACCTCGGCAACGGAATTTTGTGACGAAGACTATACCTCAGCTATTGACGGCGGAATTTTTGGGCTGGAGAACGCGTCCATGCGTCGTGTCGATGTATTCATCTAGCCGGGTGTTGGGAATTCAAACCGGATGAAAGTTCCAAGCGGACCTTCGACGAGGAGCGTAGCCTTCCTACCGTTTTCGACAATCTCAATATTCGGCGCCGGTTCCTTATACCAATTAATGTAATTTGTGACGCTCTCGGTTGCTCCGGGCAATTTCATCCCAACGAGATCCTGCTTAAACAGGCACTCGCCGGATTCGCTATAGACGACGATCTGATAGGGATTCCACAATTTAACATTCGAGAGCCCCACTACGAATTTTGAATTTGGGGAAATCCAGATATACGAAAGCGCTGGCACCGGCTTACGAAACAAGACTGTTCCCTTGAGCTTTTCGCTAAGCTGTAAATACGAAGAATTGTTATAAGCAGAAAATGGGTCTCTGGTGCGCGTGACATTGCTCCAGTCGTGAATGTGCTCAGCGCGCAGTTCATTTGTCTCCGCCGAGATGCTCACCCGCCCCGTGTACCCAACCCGATCAGCTGGGAAGTGTATCGATGACGTACCTAGTATAATTAGGTAATTTAAACTTTGTAATTTACAACCAGCGCGCAATTTGGGTTATTGAATTTTATTCCTCTGCGGAATACGCTCAGGATGGAATCAATTCCAGCTTGTGTTGGAGCACAAGTTGTAGTTGTGTAAGGCGCAACTTAAGAGTGTGAGTCTCAGTGAGATGGAGATGGTGGGAATTGAACCCACGGAGCCGGGGTCGGAAATCCAAGCGTCCGCGAACCTGCCATCCCCATGTTACTGAGACTGACACATACGAACGCAACCGGAACGCGGTGGATCTACACCATGCGCGTCTGGGAGTCTCGGGAATTTGACATGGCAGCCACAAAAAAGTCAGTCGAAAAACCTGAGAAAGATGTTGCGGAATTGTTCGAATCGACGGTTCGCAACCTGTTGAATACTCCGCCCAAACTGGAGCGGTTCGAAAAAAAGAGGGCTGACCCCAAAAAGGAAGCCAGCCCCAAGTTAGCTACTTCAAAAAATGCCTAGTGGACGAGTTTACCCCTCGCCACAGGCAACCCCCGCCAATGGGCGCGGACCCAATGCAAGTTTCCAAGCTTCGAGGTCCGTTCATATGCGTTGACGAATACCTCCTTGTCAGGAGTGAACCCGTCACCGGGCGGTGTGGGAAGATAAGAAGCCCTGGTCGTCATTTTTTTCTCCTAGTGATACGGGGTTTGGCCCCCGCGGCCGACGCACACAAAAGCGTCGGGCCACACGCGCACACCGTGCGCCAGCCTTAAGGAGAATAATCTGCCGACAGAGCGAATCGAACCCCGCCACGGGTTGCAGTGTGGCAACGGTTCTACTTTTGTGCAAGACGTTTTCGGATCTTTAACAAGCGGCGCGCACGTTGTTTAGGCGTGCGCGGCTTCGCCAATTGGCCGGTATGTCAGGCGCTTGCCTTCGATACCCTTCAATGCAGAATTCGTGCGCTCCTTGTCGTCGATGCCGAGAGCAATGCGGTTGTTCCATTTGAAGGCGATTTCGTTGACATAGCGCTGCAAGTGCTGCTCCGAAACGGCGTGGTGCGTGCCATACATCTGGCGTTTGATGACGGCATGGAAGCTCTCAGCGGTGTTGACGTGGACGAAGCCGCCAAGGCGCACGTATTCATCGGCTGAGTGGTTGACGCTGGCGTGGCCGCTAAATTCCTTGCCTGGCGTCACATAGACTGGGCTTTCGTCCGTCATGAGGTATGACTTGCGGCTGACGTTCGTGACCAAATGCTCGCGGACGTTCTTCGCGGTCACGTTCGGAACGTGCTTCGCGCGAACCTGACCGTCACGCTCAACAAGCGTCACAACGGCGTGCTTCTTCGGCTCAGGCTTACCAACGTGGACGTTCTTCTTTTTGCCGCCCACATAGGTTTCGTCGCTTTCGACAACGAGATTGCTACCGCCGATTGGGCCGCTTTCGCCTTCGGCCGGAGTCATGGCCTCGCGGATGCGGTGGCACATAAACCAGCTCGTCTTGCGGGTTACGCCAAGCATGCGGCTGATCTGCAATGCGCTCATGCCCTTCTTGGACGAGCACATCAGGAAGGTCGCCATAAGCCACTTGTTAAGCGGAACCTTGGAGTCCTCGAAAACGGTGCCGACAGTTATGGTGAAGGGCTTCTTGCAGCCACGGCACTTGTAGACGCCGGGGCGGGTGGATGCGCCGCGAAGCTTGCCGGCGTCGTCAATCGATCCACAGTGCGGGCAAACGGGACCACCGGGCCAGCGTTGCGCTTCGAGATATTCGCGCGCCTTGTCCGCGTCCTGAAAAATCGGGTCAGTGATGTCAAACATGGGTTTATCCCCCCTATCCGTCTGACATCTAATATAGCTCAGTTATACGAGTACGTCAAGTATACACTTCCCGATCAGCTTGAGCCGGCGAATTCACGAGCGCCATCAACGACAGCCCAGCGGCGAAGGTTCTTATCAGTTCAGGTTTCATACAGTCCCCCCTGTCCGCCTTACCATCGAGCATAGACATTTTTTTACACATCGAAATCGCCGCAATCGGCCTTTCGCGTTCTTCGATCTCCTCCGGCCATCACTGGAGGCCATCCCGTCGCCGCCCGGCATCCGCGAGACTAGCTTACCTCAGCTTTACGAAAAACCCAGCCACAACCTGAACGCTTCCGCAATTGCACACCCGCTAAGGTGGCGCTTCTCAGTGCGAGCGTTGCCCATGGCGTCCATCGATCACAGCCCGTCCCGCGTTCCGAGCCTCGACGGCCTTCGCGGCTTCTCCATCCTGCTGGTGGTCGTGGGCCACATCGGCGGGACGCGCGGCACGCATCCGTCGCTCGACGTCTTGCATCAGCTCGGCAATTGGGGCGTCAAATTCTTCTTCGTCATCTCGGGCTATATCATCACGCGGCTGTTGCTGGCCGAGTTCGAGCGCGATAACCGCATCGCGCTTGGCGCGTTCTGGATGCGCCGCGTCGCGCGAATCGTACCGGCCTATATCGTCTATGCCGCTTCGATGGCGGCAGCTTCGTGGATCGGGGTCGTCGCGCTGGAGAAGAACGACCTTGCCGCCGCGCTCAGTTTCACGATGAACTACCAGGAGGTCCGGTCGTGGTATCTGAACCATTGCTGGTCGCTCTCGGTCGAGGAGCAGTTCTACCTCGTTTGGCCCTTCGCGGTATTGCTCCTAGCGCGATCCCGCTTGATTGCGGCCTGTCTCGCGATCCTATGCGCGGCGCCTTTGATCCGCCTCGGCATGTGGTCTCTGCTTGGCTCCTCCCCGACCGCGATGACGCGCTATCTGCCGGCCATCGCGGACACGCTGGCCGCAGGCTCCTTGCTGGCCGCGCTGGAAACCAGAGCGCCGGGCCGCGCGCTCGCTACGCTGATCGCGCCGGAAGCAACGTGGATTTGGCTCGCCTGTGCGTTCGCCGTTCCGGCCGGCCTCTTTCACTTCAGTCCCGGCCTGTATTACGTGGCAGGCCAATCCGCCGCCGTGATCGCCATCGCATTTTGTATCGCGGGCTGCATCCGCTCGCCGCAATGCGGCTTCGGCCGTCTTATCAATCGGCCAGTGTTCATCTGGCACGGTCTGATCAGCTATTCGCTTTACCTCTGGCAGGAGCCGTTTCTCAACACCTTCGACGTTGGGTTCGCGACGACGTTCCCGCTCAATGTGGCGCTCGCCTATGGCGCCGCGATCCTGAGCTACACGTGTGTTGAGAAACCGGCGCGCCGTGCCTTGGGCAAGCTTGCGCAGGGCGTTGCGTGTCCGCGGGTTCTCGCATGAGCCGTGCCGCGGCCGTCACCTTGCCCGTCGTGTTTTGCGGCTTCATCTTCGCCGTGGCCGTCGCCCTGGCCGATCCCACACTTGGACCGGCCGCCATGGCCGGACTTTCACTCGTGCCGCTCGGACTTGCGTTCTTCGCCGTCTGCATGCGCGCGCCTTTTACGCTTTGCCTGCTCTTCGTCGTCTTTTCGTTCTTCCGGATTCACGAAGCCTTCCCGATGCTGATGCCGTTCCGCATCCCGAACATGCTCGCGATCATGACGTTTGCCTCCTTGGCCCTGAACATATTCGTGCTGAAGGCGATCAAGCCGAATTGGCATCCCATTCTTTCCCTCTATTCCTATTTCTTCTTCCACGTCACCATGGGTATCGCGTTCGCTGGAAGCAAAGAGGATGCGCTTGCTTATTGGACGGGCACCTACTGGAAGATTTTTGTGATCGTCATCGCTATTTCCTGGCTGGCGCGCACTCCGCAGCACTTTTCGGCTGTGCTTGTTATGGTCGTGTCTGCGGGCCTTGGCGTCGCAGCCGTCACAATTTCGAACAAGCTCAACGGCATCGGCCTCGTGGAAGAAACCCGCGTCACCGTAGGCCGCGACATCGAAAGCATTCTTGGCGATCCCAACGATCTGTCCCTGGTCCTCCTGTTCCCCATGGCCTTTGCCTGCTCGCTCCTTGTCACAAGCGGTATTTCGAAGCTGCGCCGGATCTACGGCGCCCTCTCGATTCCCGTGTTCTTCATGGCCATCCTCTACACGCAGAGCCGGGGCGGCCTCATGGGCACGCTTGCGGTGTGGGGTATCTTCGGCAACCGCCTCGTAAAGAACAAAGCCCTGCTCGCCGCGATCGGGGCGCTGGCGGGGGTCGTTCTCTATGCGGTCGCTGGGATCTCGGACCGGAAGTCGGGCGGCGCCGAGGAGGAGGGTCTCGACGAATCTGCAATGGGCCGGGTCTACGCCTGGCAGGCGGCGCGGCGCATGGCTCTCGATCATCCCATCTTTGGCGTGGGGTTAAAAAACTTCGTCCTCAACTATTTTTACTACAGCGATTTCTGGGACGGCCATCCCCACGAGGTTCATTCCACCTGGTTCGGCGTCATGGGCGAGACAGGGATCGTGGGCTTCTGCGTTTTTGTGTCGATGGTCGCCTTCCTGTTCAAGCTCACGATATCGGCTTCAGGAACGCTCCAGCGGCTCGAAGCCCCGCCGCCGGCCCGCGCCTTGGCGAGCGCGATCGTGGCGGGGCTTGTCGGCTTTTGCATCTCGGGCACATTCCTGACGCAGGGCTTCACCTGGCCGATTTATATCCAGCTCGCCCTTGGAACTGCCATGGTCCATTATACGAATGCGCTGAGCCGCGGCAAAGCGGCGTCCTTTCAGAGCCCTGTTTAGATTGGGGACGCCCGCGGCGGGCAAGCGCGCCCCGCACCCGGATGAGCCCGAACCCGCAAAAGTCTGCTTAAGCGGGAAGCACGCCGTATGTCTTGAACCAGCCTTCCATGCGCTTCCAGGCATCCTCCGCAGCGTCTTGCCGGTAGCTTGGCCGGTAGTCTGCGTGGAAGCCGTGGGGCGCGCCGGGATAGGTTTTGAATTCCGCGGTTTTTCCTGCCGCTTCCAGGGCCGCCTTCATCTGTCCAACCTGTGCGACCGGAATGCCCTGGTCGGCTTCGCCGTAGAGCCCGAGCACCGGGGCCTTGATCTCCGGCGCAAGCTGAAGGGGGCTTTTCGGCCAGTTGGGATTTTGCGGATCGACGAGAGAACCGTAGAAGGCGACGCCCGCTTTCAGCGCATCGCTGTGGGCGGCATAGACCCAGACGGTGCGGCCGCCGCGGCAAAAGCCCATGATGCCGAGCCGCGTTGTGTCCCCGCCCTGCGCCTTCGCCCACGCCACCACCGCGTCGAGATCGGACACAAGCTCGGCGTCGGGCTTCGCGTTCACGATGGGCATCAGATCCTTGATCTCGGCGATCTCGGTCAGGTCAGTGCCGCTGCGGAAGTAGTAATCGGGCGCGACAGCGAAAGCGCCGAGTTTGGCAAGGCGCCGCACCACGTCCCGGATGTATTCGTGAACCCCGAAGATCTCCATCGCGACGAGGATGACGGGTGGATTGGCCACGCCTTCGGGCCGCGCAAAATAGACCGGCATCTCCCCGCCGGTGACAGCAACCTTCGCGTCCCCGGTGCTCAGCCCGTTCGTATCCGTCTTGATGACATCAGCGCGCACATCGCCCGCCGCCAGCGTGTAACCAGCCGCCGCCGCCGCCGCGGCAGTCATAAAACCCCGGCGAGACAAGGGAGCAGCTTTGGTTAGGCCGGCAATGTCCGATGTCAGGATCGCGTCTTCAGGCATGGCTGTCTCCCCTGTTTATTATGTGCGCACCGTAGCCCGGGAGCCTTCCGAGGGCCAGACGCGCGCCGTTCAAAATTTGGAGAGACGTATAGGAGCCTATGCAAAAGTTCCCAGTTTCACCAACGCTTGACCTGATGCCCAGCGCGAAACAGCCGGCCCCAGGGAACCTCAATGTGTTGCGGAGTCTTGCTGCCTTTTTCGGTGCAGGGCCGCGAGCCGGAGTGTGCCGATCCGCACACTTCACCCGGAGGACGCGCCTCATCGGCGGGCGCGCAGGACGCGTGGAACGCTAAGCGTGAGAACTGCCGTCACAACAAAGGCGCCCGCAATTGCGATGATCACCTCTTTCCAATCGGCAGGCCGTGCGACGCCGCAATAGACGATCACCAGGAACAAAGGAATGTCGAGAAAGTGTGCAAACTGTCCAAGGAACGAGCGCACGCCTTCGCGCCGCTCTTTGGTTAAGGGTTGGTCCTGCGGCAGCAACTTGGATAGTCGCAACGTGCGCTGAAACTGAATGCGCGTGATGGTATTGCCTTCGATGAACTCAAATACAAACAAGCCCCACATGCCCACGATCCAGGGCTCCGCGAAATAGCCGGCGCCCAATTGGTCAATCAGCAAGGGCCCGCTGATCAGGATCATGACGGCGCCGGGGGTCACCAAGCCATCGTAGAAGATCGCCGTGTAACGGGCCGCTTCCACAAAGCTCCCCGTTTCTGTGGCAAGATAAGCTCTGAGTTCAGAAACGAACACCGCGAGCAAGCCGCCGCCAAGAAAAATGAACCCGGCAAAATGTAACAGGCGCAACAGGAGATAAAGATCCATGCTCGCCTCCACTTACGCTTTGCCAAGGCGAGGCTTCGCGGCCCCAATCGCGACCGCGATGAGTATCAGCAGGATATTCACGCCGCCCCAGATGTGCTCAGGGCGCGCCACAACCGAGAACGCATTGAGGGGTTTGCCTCCCGCCTCAATCGCCATAGCGATGGCGAGGATCTCGCGGCCCACCGGAATCATCACGAAGAAGGTGACGGCGACAACTACGGCTGCCAGCGTCATATGGGCCAGCTGCCAGCGGCGCTTCAGGGCGCCAGGCGGCCCAACAGCGCCATAACAATACCGCTTACGAGCGTCAATCCGAGGCCCGGCAAGGTGACGGACCGCGTGGTCACGTCAATTGCTTGGCGTGCAAACACCATGGCAGCAGGGTCTGCCTCGGCGCCGGGAACCCGTCCGGCTGCGATGTGAGCGAAAATGCTGCCCAAAAAAAGCGCCATGCCGATAATGTGCAACGTCTTGAAAGTTTTGTACATCACGCCCCTCCTTCGTTGCGATGCATGTCCGCCAGTCGCTGGCGAAGCGCTTCGCCAAGCTGTACTGCGGCCCAAAGCGTTGTGGGATCGATGCCTGCCGCGACCTCATTGGCCCAGACGATCTGGCGTTTGGTTACTTCGTCCAGAGCCGCGCGGCCTTTTGCAGTGAGGCTCGCGAGCTTGGCGCGCCGATGGTGCGGGTTTTCGCAATAGGCGATGAAGCCCTCGCGTTCGAGTTCATCGGCCACACGCTGAACCGCTTGGCGCGTGAGGCCCATATTCCGTGCAACATGCGCCACGGGCAGCCGGTCTTCGTCAATCGCGCCCAAGACTTGCCATCTGGCGCTGCTCAATCCGAGACCGGCGCATAGGCCGTCGCCCGCTTCGAGCAAGCGGCCATTCAGCCGGAACGTCTCGATCACGAGTTTCGTAAAAGCCTCGCCCTCGGGCGAGTGATCGGGGTGAACGCCGTCGTGTTTCATGTGACAATGGGTAACCGCCATGACAATGAATTGTCAATGTCGTTTTGACAGCGTGTTACCATTTTGGTGTGAACATACTTGACGTTGCGCTTGGTTTTGCGCAGCCGGAAATAACCGCGATTGGCGCTTTCGCAACGGCTCACACGCATCCGTTGGCCACGCTGAGAAACCCTGCCTAGCGCGGCGGCGTCTGGTGCCGCACACCGCCAAGCGGCGCCCCATCGCGCACGGGCACGATTGAGATGGCAAGGCCCGTCGCGTTGTGCGTCTCGATCAGCACGCCGCAGATCGTAGCGGGACCGCCCGCAGGCGAAAACCGGCTTGCGGGAATGCGGGCTACGAACCTATGCACGGGCTCGGTCTTATCCATGCCGATGACGCTATCGTAGTCGCCGCACATCCCGGCATCGGTCATAAAGGCTGTGCCGCCCGGCATCACCCGCGCGTCGGCGGTCGGCACATGGGTGTGCGTGCCGATCACGGCTGAGACCCGGCCGTCGAAGGCTGCCGCGAGCGCTTGTTTCTCCGAGGTCGCCTCGGCGTGAATATCGATGAAAATCGCATCGGCACCGCGCATCAGCGGGCATGCGCTAACCTCGCGCTCGACCGCTTGGAAAGGGTCGTCGAGCGGGTCCATGAAGATGCGGCCAAGCACATTGAGCACCAAGACCTCGGCCCCGTTCGCCGCCCGGAAAAGCCCCGCGCCGGAGCCAGGCGTCCCAGCCGGATAATTCAGCGGCCGCAAAAGCCGGTTCTGCCGGCCGATGAAGACGAGAGCGTCGCGCTGGTCCCAGACGTGATTTCCCGTGGTGACCGCGTCAGCTCCGGCATCGCGGAGATTATGGAAAATCTGCTCGGTGATCCCAAAGCCGCCCGCGGCGTTCTCGCCGTTGACGATCACGAAGTCGGCGGCAAGCTGCTCGCGCAGAGCCGGGAGCCTTTCGCAGATCGCGTTCCGTCCCGGACGCCCGAGCACATCGCCAAGAAAAAGCAGCCGCATGTCAGTCCTTGCAAGCGATGATGCGGGAGGGGGTAAGGATCATATCCAAGGGCTCGTCCTGAGGTTCGCGCGGTATCTTTGGAAACTCCTGTTCGTCGAAGCCTATGCCGATGGCGATTGCGCGCCCTGCCCGCCGCAACGCCCGCAGAGCCGAGTTGTAATAACCCGCGCCGTAGCCAAGCCGGGTGCCGCTGCGGTCGAAAGCAAGAAGCGGCACGAGCAGCAATGCCGGGTTGTATTCATGACAGTCTTCGCCGGGTTCCTGCAAGTCAAACTTTCCGCGTTGAAGCGGGGAACCGGGCGACCATTCTCTGAATGACAGCGCCGGCCCCGGCTTTGTAACGGGCAAAACGATACGGCACCCCTTTTCGTGAAGCGCGCCAACAAGCCGCAAAGGATCGAGTTCGTCGCGAATGGGACAATAGCCAGCCACAACCTCGCCGCTGTCCAAGGTGCTTATCACCTTCAAGCCAGCGGTGACAATAGCTTCCCTGGCAGAGTTGCCCGACGCGAGCCAAACTCTCCGGCGAATTGCGGACGCCTCCGCGCGGAGGCTCGCCTTCTGCTCACGTGGAGGGGTTAGCCGGTCGATCGCTTTTTCCGTATCGCAGATTGAGAAATTAAAGTGCCGCGAAGGCCGTCGGGGCATTTCGATCCCCTGGGTCCCTGGCTATCAGGTGGGCGCCAAATAACCGGAACCAGGATTCCGGCAGGGTCAGCTCCCTTAAGGATCTTATAGGGCCCGGGTATTCATTGAGCCCCTAACGCACCCCGCAGCCTGTTGCATATATAGGACCCAGGCAGAATTGCTAGCCCTGCGAAAGTCACAGCCTCGGGAAATATAGTATAAGAAAATCTAGACTGGACTGGCGCACTTGTTACGCGGGTGACGCTCTGCCGCGAGCGGCGACGCCGGTCAAATTCGCCGCGATACGCCTATTGCGAAGAGGCCTACGATCACGACGATCGCGCCGCGCCAGATCCACGGCGCCTGATTGATCATAAAACTTGAGGCAGGATACGGAAAATAGCCGCTCCCCTGTCCCATCCAAACCAGGCCGAGCAAAGCTGCAAGGAGGCCGATTATGAGGATTAAGGTTCTCAGCACGCCCATAGTATTCCTTTCCAGGTGAAGCGACAGCAACCCGCCGCAGGCAGCAGCGCCGGCGCGGTTTCGCTCAGAAAAAACTGCTTCGCGGCTACCACCACATGCCCGCGCCTTCCGCAATGTCTTCACGCGGCGCAACTCCCGGAAGCATCGAACCGTCGAGCGAGGCGAGCACGCGGCGCTTGAGCGTGTCGAAAGCCTCGGAGCGCCGGTCGCGGGGGCGCCCAAGTGGAACATCGGCGATTTCAAAGATCCGGCCAGGCTTCGGCGACATGACCACAATGCGC
Source organism: uncultured Alphaproteobacteria bacterium (assembly GCA_963817705.1). Lineage (GTDB taxonomy): Bacteria > Pseudomonadota > Alphaproteobacteria > Rhizobiales > Rhodomicrobiaceae > Rhodomicrobium. The sequence continues at coordinate 119,954 of CAWFPF010000007.1, read as the reverse complement.
GAGCCAAGCGCCAAGGCCTCGTCGACGTCGTGCGTTACGATCAGCACTGTCGGCTTCGAGGTCTCCCACAGCGCCAGCAGATGGTCGTGCAAGCTCGATCGCGTGAAGGCGTCAAGCGCGGAAAACGGCTCGTCGAGCAACAGCACCTTCGGCTCGGCAATCAAGGCGCGCACGATCGCGACGCGCTGCTGCTGACCTCCCGATAGCTCCCGCGGCAGGCGGCTCAAATGCTCGCCCATGCCCACGCGCGTGAGCGCCGCTTCCACCTTTGATCTTCGCTCGGCGCCGGCGAGGCGGGCGATGCCGAAGCCCGCGTTCTCCCCTGCGCTGAGCCACGGAAAAAGGCGCGGTTCCTGAAACACGATGCCAACAGCGGGATGCGGCGCGCGGATCGTCTCGCCATCGACCGCAATCCGGCCGCCGCTGGCGTGATCGAGCCCGGCGATCAAGCGCAGCAGCGTCGTCTTTCCGCATCCAGAGCCACCGATCACAGCAACGATTTCGCCCGCTGGGATCTCAAGGGAAACCGACCGCAGTGCCTCGGTGCCATCGGCGTAGGTTTTGGAAAGGCGTTCGATGTTTAGCATCTGGGTCTCAGAGCCGGGCGCGTGCGGTGTCTTGCCAGGCGATGAAAGGCTTGGTCAAGAATACAAGCACGCTGTCCGAAGCCTTGCCCAAAAGCGCGAAGGCGACAATCGCCGCGAGAATCTGGTCCGGCTTGCCGAGTTGCTGACCGTCGACGAGGAGATAGCCGAGGCCTTCGCTCGCGCCCATGAACTCGGCGGCAACCACGAACATGAAGCCGAGGCCTAGCCCTGAGCGTAAGGAAATCACCCACGCGGGCAGCACGGCCGGCAGTAGAATGCGCCGAATCATGCCCAGACGCGAAAGCCGGAAGGCTCGCCCTACCTCGATCAGTTTGCGGTCGACGCTCCGGACAGCGCCTTCCACGCCGAGATAGATCGGAAAAAACACGCCGAGGCCGATAAGCGCAAGTTTCGACGCCTCGAAAATTCCCAGCCAGAGAATGAACAGCGGCACCCAGGCGATGGACGGCACGGCGCGCAAAGCTTGAAGCGTGGGGTCGAGGAGCCGTCGCGCGAACTCCGAAGCGCCCGTCATCGCGCCAAGGATTGTCCCAGCGGCGCCGCCGATAGCAAAACCGCCGAGCACACGGCTCATAGTCGCCGTGGAATGCAGCCAAAGCTCCCCGCTTTGCGCGAGCGCCGCCAACGTGCCGGCGATGCGACTCGGCGGCGGCATCAGACGCCCCGTGGCAAAACCGAGACGCACGGCCGCCTCCCAGGCGAGCGCGAGCGCAAGAGGGAGCAGCAAGCCCAGCAGCCATTTTCCGCGAGCGCCTTCCCCGCGTCCGGCCGCTTCATGCGTTTGCGCCGGCGCGCCTATCTCTTCGCTTGTGAGCTCGGTCACTGTCATGGGCAGGCATATAGTCTGGGTGCGGCGGAGATGCTACTTCGCCGCTGTGAGATATGCGCCATCGATCAGGCTATCGACTCCGCCCTTCACGTCGGAAGTTGGCGCGATCACACCCGCCTGTTGCAGGGCCAGCCCCGCCGCCAGGATGGATTGGCGTTGCGGTTCTCCGATGGCGCTGAAGGAGAAGTCCGTGCGCGTTCCGAGCTGGCGCTCGACGACAGCATCGGGAAGCTTTGTGAAGGTGGCGAACAGCTTTTTCAGCTCATCGGGATGGGCAAGAGCCCAGGTGCGAGCTTCCTCATAGGCCGCTATGACGCGTTTCACGATTTCCGGGTGCGCGGCGGCGAATTCCTCGCGCACGTTCAAAATACCCCACGTGTTGGCCTCGGGCTTTCTGTAGAACAGCACGGCGCCGCTGTTGACTTCCGCCGAGGCCATCATCGGGTCTAGGCCTGCCCACGCATCCACGTCGCCACGCTCAAGCGCCGCCCGGCCGTCCGCATGCTGAAGCGGCACCACCGTCACGTCCTTCTCCGAGAGGCCGGCCTCTCGCGAGAGCGCGAACCAGGAAGATATGCGGATCGGTACCGCGCGTTACGGCCACGCGCTTGCCCTTGAGATCGGACACTTTGGCGATGCCGGTATCTTTGCGGGTAACAAGCGCCGTCCATTCCGGGCGCGAGTACACATAGATCGATTTGATAGGATTGCCGTTAAGCCTTGCGAGCAGTGCCGCCGCGCCAGCTGTCGAGCCGAAGTCGATGGAGGACGCGTTCAGGAACTCAAGTGCCTTGTTAGAGCCCAGAGACTGGACCCAGACGATGGAGGTGCCATCCTTCTCAAAAGCCTTCTCAAGGATTTTTTGCTCCTTCAGGACAAGGCTGAGCGGATTGTAGGTCGCATAATCGACGCGGATTTCGGAAAGTGTCCCCGCGAAGGCGTTCGGTGACGAAAAGAACGAGGGCTGCGGCCAATATCGAAGCACGTCGCATGATTGTTCCCATACCAGTTTCATTCTCTGCAGGTGGAGACCCGGATTGCCTGGCTAATCCGCCCCGGAATGACACCGGAAAGGCAGTAAGATGCGCTTTTTGTCAACCTCTTTTGCGAACGTTTGTTTCTTCTGAACGGCCTCAACCCTGTCAAGCTTGGAATATTTTACCCCGATAAGGCACAGAACGAGCGCGGTTCGACCTTCAGCGTTAGATGCGTTCCGATTCGCTTTCCGTGGAGCCCTGTCGCGCTAGCGCGATTTTTTTTGGCCGCCTGGCCTGGACAGCGCCCACAGCTTGCGGTTTCTCCGCCTGCCCCTTGCGCGCTGACGCGTAGGCGGCCAAGGCCAAAAGTGCCGATATGATCGCCCGGTCCGTCATGACTGTACCCTTCTCCTTGTACCTGTTCTCACAACCCGAGGCAGGGCTGTGCGTTCCAGGCCGGAGGCGCGGCATTTTTTCGCCTCGCAATACAGTCAGTTTGCAAAATGGGCGGCGATGTGCCTTTGTGCGGCGGGCCGATGCGCTCGCGCGTGAAAGCATCCGCCGAGCATCGCTTATGTGTGCGCCGTGTAGGGTTGAGGTTGAAGAATGGCCGCCGACGATTTTGACTTGAAGACGCTTGTCCGCACGATCCCCGACTATCCCAAGGCCGGCATCATGTTCCGCGACATCACCACGCTCATTGGACACGCCGATGGCTTCCGCGCGGCCGTCCGCAAGCTTGCCGCCCCGTTTCACAACGAGCGCATCGACGCGGTGGCGGGTATCGAGGCACGCGGTTTCATCGTGGGCGGTGCGGTAGCCGACCGGCTCGGCACTGGGTTCGTGCCGATCCGCAAGAAGGGCAAGCTGCCATGGCGCGCCATCGGGCAGGATTACCAGCTCGAATACGGCACCGACATCATCGAGATGCATGAGGATGCCATCCGGGAAGGCGAGCGCGTGCTCATCGTGGACGATCTGATCGCCACGGGCGGTACCGTGGAGGCCGCCGTGAAGCTGATCCGCCGTTTGGGCGGTGTGGTGGCCGGCGCCGCGTTTGTGATCGACCTCCCCGAGCTTGGCGGCGCGGCCAAGCTTGAGCGCGATTGCGGCATCCGCCCGCATGTCGTGATCGCCTTCGACGGGCATTGACGCGCTTCCTAATCCACCCGCGAAAGATGCAGCGTTAGCCTCAGAGCTGGGCACCACGGTTTGCGCGGACCGGCCACGCGGACATTTGCAGGCCCTGACCCATATGCCGATTGCTCCGCCACTGCCCTAGCTGCATAGTTTCTCCCATTCAACGTTCGACGGGTGCGATCATGCGCGTTGTCTTTGCGGTTGTGTTTTGGGCGCTAGCGACAGCCTTTTGTGTGGCGAGGGCAGCGGAGAGCGACGCGCCGTTGCTTACGCTCGATACGAGCGGGCATATGTCAGCCGTCGAGGATCTCGCTTTTACACCAAACGGCAAGCAACTTGTGTCCGCATCCGACGACAAGGTTATTCGCGTTTGGGATTTGGAGTCGGGGAAGACCATCCGCACCATTCGAGGCGAAGCCTTGCCGGAATTTCGGGGAAAATCTATGCCATGGCGCTATCGCCCGATGGCCGCTGGCTCGCGGTGGGAGGATTCCTGGAGCGCTCTTCCGATGATGCCGTGGTTGGAGATATCCGCCTCTACGACTTCACTACGGGAAGGCTGGCCGCTCTGCTGAAAGGACACAGAAATGCGGTGGATAGTCTTGCCTTCTCCCCGGATAGTGTGCGGCTCGTTTCTGGCAGTGGCGACAATATTGCTATCGTCTGGAGAATTGAGGCCCTGAAACCGCTCTATGCCCTGAAAGGCCATGGAGACGCTATTTATGGGGTAGCGTACAATCGCGATGGTTCACGCGTAGCAACAGCTTCCGACGACCATACCGTTCGGATTTGGAACTCAGATGGCCAACCGGTAGGGATTCTCAAAGGGCACAGCAAGCAGGTACACGGCGTTGCTTTTTCGCCTGTTGACGGAACAATCGTGTCAACAAGCTGGGACCGTACGGTAAAATTCTGGGATGGGACTACAGGCCGGTTGCTGCGCTCCATAAACGTAGACTGCGGTTGGAAGGTGATCTACGCGGCCGATGGGAGTGTTGTTGTATGCAGCACAGGCTATGTCATCAATGCACTCACCGGAAATTACGAAAAGAAGCATAAGCCTAGCTCCGGGGGCGCGGTGGCTATCGCACCGTCTAAGCACCTAGCCGCGACGGGTGACGAAGAAAAAGGAATTCGTATTTGGGACTTCGAAACCGGTAGTGAAGGGCGTGTCCTTGCCGGAACAGGCCGGAACATCTGGGCTCTGGGGTTTTCGGAAGACAGCTGCCGTCTCGCTTGGGGTCAGTCAAAGAAAGACGAAAACCGGGAAAACGATCGGGGCGAGGTGCAGTTTGAGGCGTCTTTGCCATGTGCCGGAAAAGCTTTGGGGGCGCCCCGGCCGCTCACCCTGCCTGCGTCTGCGTATAGCAAGCCCGTAACGGCGCTAAGCGGTTACGAACTGGTGCTGGATGGAGCAAACGCAGGAAATATGTATTTCTTGCAATTGAGGAGCGGTAGAAACAGGATTGTCACCCTCGATGCAAGGCGTTTTGGCTTCCGGCATCAGGTATACAGCTTTACGCCCGACGGCAGGGAAGTCTTGTCTGGCGGAGCAAACGGTTTTCTGACCGCTTATGAGATTCCTAGCGGTATGGCCCGCCCATTTATAGGCCATACAGGTTATGTGTATGCGCTGGCGATAAGCCCTGACGGACGGCTTGTCGCGAGCGGCGCGACCGACCAGACGATCAATCTTTGGAACCTAAGAACTCGCGAATTGATCGCCTCGTTCTTCTACGGCGCGGACGGCGAATGGGTCGCGTGGACGCCGCAAGGCTATTACAACGCCTCGGCCAATGGCGATGCGATGGTGGGCTGGCAGATCAATCGCGGCCCGGACAAGGCGCGGATTATGTGCGGGCGGCGCAACTCCGGGACAAATTCTTCCGGCCCGGACATCGTGGACCGCGCCATCGTCCTCGCCAGCGCGGCGCCGCGGTGCGCGAAGCGCAAGCTCCGGCCTTCGCGCTCGCCGATCTCGAACCGCACGCCAGCCACCGAAATTCACCATCCTGTCGCCGGAAAACCGCGCCAGCATCGCGGCGAGCCCGGTTTCTGTGGCGCTCAAGATCGACGCCAATGACGATGCGGTCTCGGGGTTCGACGTCACGGTGAACGGAAGGCAAGTGACCCAGCGCGCCGTGCGCGGCCTTGACGATGCCCCGGCCGGCGGCTTCTCGCGCAGCCTCGATGTGCCGCTGGAGGCGGGCGAAAACCGCATCCGCATCGTGGCCAAGAACGCGGTCGGCCAGACGGCGGAGGAACTGCTGCTGACGCTTTCGGCCGAGGGCGCGCTGAACAAGAACGGCAAGCTCTACCTCGTCGCGGCCGGGGTCGATGCCTACCCGAAGCTCGGCGACCGCGCGGCCCTTGCCTATGCCGGAGCCGACGCCACCGCGCTGCACGATACGCTCACCGCAAGAGCGCGTCCGCTCTTCACGGACATCAAAAGCGTGCTCCTCGTGAAGGGCGCGGCGCGCGAGCCGACGCAAGCCAACATTGTCGATGCGCTCGATCTCTTCCGCGAGGCGGGGCCGGAGGACACGGTGATCCTGTTCCTTGCGGGCCATGGCGTGAACGATGGGCCGGACTATCTCTTTCTGCCTCAGGACGCCGAGACGCAGGGCGGCAATTTCCGCTCCGCCAGCGTCGTGAAATGGACCCAACTTGCAGGACGCCCTGCAAAACGCGAACGGCCGGCGCATCCTATTCATCGACACCTGCCATTCGGGAGGCGCCTATAACCGCCGGCTCCTGAAGGACGCGCAGGACGCGCGCATCGTGGTGCTGTCGGCCACCGACTCACAGACTCTCGCGCAGGAGCGGCCGGATTTGGGCCACGGCGTCTTCACCTATTCGCTGATCGAGGGGCTGAAGGGCAAGGCTGCCTCCGAGCATGGCGGGGCGATCAACATGTTCAGGCTGGCCGCCTATGTGTCGGAGGAGGTGCGCTACCTCACCAAGGACGAGCAGAAGCCCGCCTACGCCGTCGAGAGCACGACCGATTTCGCACTCGCGGCGCGATGAGAGGAATGCTAAGCGCCGCCGATGCCCTCAGTGACCATGCCTGTTCCGGCACAGTTGGCGCAAACGTTGCTTCGGACATCCCGGTGCCGCTGCACTTCGGACAAATATCCTGTCCGGTACCCGGTGTACTCGGGGCTGCGCCGTCTCCCGGATTAAGCTGTTCGACTGGCGGGATAACGGCTTCTTGTTCGCCACTTGTCTTATCGGTCATGCAAACCTCCATTTATATGGAGGCAAACACCTGTGACGCGGGCTGGATCACGCGGATCGGTCACAAAAAGTCAAACCAGTCCGCCTCGCTTTCGCCTATAGCCACGCCGTCAGGCTGCACCCCGGACAGGAAATGGCATGATGTTTTCGGCGGTTCTCCGTCCAGCCTGAAAGGGAAAGGACGGGATCACGCGCGATTTCGGAAGAATGAGCGAAGCCTCGGTTCCGATGCCGACCTTGCTCCGCAACTCGAAGCGGCCGCCATGCAGTTCGGCCAGCCCGGTCACGATGGGCAGCCCGAGCCCGGTGCCTGCATCGCGCATGTTGAGGGCGCGCGAGCCTTGGCCGAAGGCGGTGAGAACGGTTGGAATTTCCTCCTCGGGGATGCCGGGGCCGTTGTCGCGAACCGTGAGCACGGGTTCGCCCGTCGCCAGGATTGCGGTCCGCACCGCAACGACGCCGTTCTCCGGAGTAAACTTGATGGCATTGGCGAGGAGGTTCAGGCAAATCTGCTTGAGCGCGCGATCGTCGGCGCGGACCCGCGGCATGTCCGGCTTGAAGGTGGTCAGCAGACGAAGGTTCTTCGCCTTTGCGTCAAGCCGGAGAAGATGCACGCACTCCTTCGCGATCCCCGCAAAATCCACGGACTTTTCGATGAGCTCGTATCTGCCGGCCTCGATGCGCGAGAGATCGAGCACCTCGTTGATAAGCTTCAGAAGATGCAGTCCCGATACGTGGATATCCGTGGCATAGGACCTATAGTTGGCGTTTCCGACCGGCCCCAGGATCTCGTCCTTGATCATTTCGGAGAAGCCGAGGATCGCGTTGAGAGGGGTCCGAAGTTCGTGGCTCATATTGGCGAGAAAGCGGGATTTCGCGAGGCTCGCCGCCTCGGCCTTCACGCGCGCCTCGTCGGAAGCGGCCTTCGCCTTTTCGAGCTCCGCAATGAGCCTGTCCTTCTCCGCCCGGTTTTCCAGCATGGAAAGGGCGGTGCGCTGCAGGCTCTTCACGAGGAAGACGAAATAGAAGTGAATGCCGGCGGCCACGACGGCCATGAGCCAATAGAAGGCGTCGCCCGTTAGGAGGAAGCGCAACACCAGCGCAGCGGTCACCGGGATCGTGCCCGCATGGAGGATCGGCATGACCGAAGCCGCAAACAGCATCCGTATCGCGGTCACGACCATGAGCGCCGCAAAAAGGAAGAAATATGCAGCCTGGCTCCCTTGCGGGAATTCGGTGAAGGCTACGGCGGCCCAGGACACGCCATAAAGAAACTCGGCGGCGGCGAGGTTGCGGCGCCACTGTTTCAGGTCCACGGTTTCGCGGGGCTGCTTGCGGAACTGCCTGGACAGAGCGAGCAAAATGCCTTCGGAAATGAAAATGGTGGCGAGCCAGAGCAGAAGCTGTCGCGGATTGGCCCAATTGAGCATTGTCACCGCGAAGACAATCGCGAGAATTGGAACGGTCAGCGCCGCAACGGTTTCGTTGCGCACGAACATGAGCAGGAGATCGTAATCGAAGTCCCGCTCGGAACCGGTGCCCAGGAATTGGCCCTTCGTGCTTTCCAGCCCGCCAGAGCTGCTTCGCCGCGATCCGGCGCTCCGGTTGAAAGAGCCAACGGTACCCATGGACGCGATTTCCACTGATGCAAGAGGGAAGGCCGCCGTGCCCAAACTTGCCCTCGGGCACACTCGCCATAAGAATTGGCCAAAAGTGCTAACAATCGGTTACAAAGCGTACATAATCCCTGAATATGCTCTAAACCTTAGGTCTGGCAGGGGGCTGACAATAGCGAATGTCTTGGCTTCATCCTTCGACCGGCTCAGGATGAGGCTGTGGCTCGCACGACCAGACAGGGTAAGATCAAGCGTATCGCCTCAGCCTGCCGGCCGAAGGACAACAGTTCATTATAAGCGGCCCGCTAGTAAGGAGTTCCCCGGCAGATGAAGATTCTGGACGAGAAGCGGGCTCCGAATCCCCGCAGAGTGCGCGTGTTTTTGGCCGAGAAGGGGATCGAAGTGCCCTTCGAGCACGTCGACATCGTGACGGGCGCCCATAAATCCGCTGGCTTCGCGGAGCTTAATCCGGTGCAACGCGTCCCCATTCTGATCCTTGACGACGGGATGGTCATATCGGAAACGATGGCGATCTGCCGGTATTTTGAGGCGCTTCATCCCGAGCCTGCGCTTTTGGGCCGGACACCGTCCGAAATTGCGGAGATCGAAATGTGGAACCGGCGCGCGGAACTCAATTTCATGTTGCCGGTCACCCAAATTTTCCGGCATACGCATCCCTCCATGGTGGAATACGAAAAGCCGCAAATTCCCGCCTGGGCAGACGCGAATAGGCCGCGTGTCGCCGAAATCATTCATGTTTTCGACCACGCCCTCAAAAATACGCGGTTTCTCGCCGGTGACAGCTTCTCGGTTGCCGACATAACCGCCATGATCACAGCGGATTTCATGAGGGCCGCGCGCCTCACCATTCCGGACGAGGCCGTGAACTTCAAGCGCTGGTATCAGGACGTTTCGGCGCGGCCATCACACAACGCTTGAGGGGCTATGAAATTAACGGTCATAGGGTGCAGCGACGCCTTCGGGTCCGGCGGCCGCTTTCATAGCTGCTACCTCCTGGAAACCTCACGGGGCCGCCTGCTGTTGGATTGCGGAGCGAACTCGCCCCTTGCTCTCAAACGCGCAGGTATCGCGATCTCCAGCATCGACGCCATCGTGATAAGCCATTGCCATGGCGACCACTTTGGAGGCCTGCCGTTCCTGTTTCTCGATAGGATGTTTATGGATCGCGGCTCTAAGCCTCTCGAGATCCTCGGTCCGCCGGGCATCGGGCAGCGCGCGGAGGCGTTGCTCGAATGTCTCTACCCCACACTCGGCACCCTGCCGCGCGCCTTCGAGATCGTTTACCGCGAGCTTCCGCCCGGGACCGTCACGGAGTGGAACACTCTTCCCATCTCCGCTTTCGCGGTGGAGCATTTCTCCGGGTCGCCATCGCTGGCTCTTTCCTTCGCCGATGGAGGGCGCCGGTTCAGTTTTTCCGGCGACAGTTCCTGGTGCGAGGGCGCGATCAGAGGCCGGCCGGAACGCCGATCTCTATCTCATCGAATGCACCAATTTCGACACGCGCTCGTCCATGCATCTCGATTACGCAACGATTGCCGCCAATTTCGCAGCGATCGGCGCGAAGCGCTATCTTCTGACCCACATGGGCGAAGAGATGCTGGCCTCGCTCGGTAAAATCGACTCCACGAGGTGCATCGCCGCCGAGGATGGGCTGTCACTCACGATTTGATGTTTGTCCTCTTTTCACGGAACCTCATTCTTGGAAACGCCGCTGCGCGTCTCCTCCGGACGAGGCTTCGAGACGCCGTCGCTGTGCGGCTCCTCAGGACAAGGCCTCCTGCCGGCGGCCCAGCAAGATGAGGTCTCCCCTCTCGGTGAGGAGGCCGCCGGCCGTCTCGAACCGCGAGGGGAGACCATTCCGTTGGACAGCGGCGGCTAATGCGGCAGCTTGCCGGTGATTTTGAGCGCATACCACGCGGCGATCGTCAGACCGCTGCCCGCGGCCAGGAGAAGGCCCGCATTCAGAATGCCCACCAGTCGGCGCCAGAAGCTGCCATGCACGCGAACCTTGATCGCCTGCTCCGGTACCTGAAGCTCTCCCAAAACGCCGTTGCTGTCCACGTCGCACGCGGACATCGAAACCGCCAAAATAAACGAACCTCTTTCGTTCGGGGTCAAGGTCCAGGCCCAGTTCCCAAAAGCGTCCTGGCCGGGCGCGGAGGGGCGATCGAAAATCCATTGGGTCTCCGGCCCGAATGGTTCGACGAAAAACCCGCCTTCGGGCGCCGTAAGCCGCAACGTTACGGCCCGGCATGGCACGCGCGCTTCGCCAGCCAGTTGAGGCTGTCCACGCGGCCCACTCCGGCCAAAAATCGCTTTCGCTTCCTCCCTTGTCACCCGGATCTGGACGGTTCCGGACGTACCGGCACGAACTTTCCTTGGGATGCCCTCAAGCGCTTTCGCCAACGGGCCCGGCGTTTCGCCACGGCCGCGCGCCGGCTTCTGCTCGCGGCCCTTCCGTTTCTTTCTCTTGGTTTCCGTCGCGGCTACGGCCTCAACATCGAAGTCCGGTGCAGGCGCCTCCTGCAGCCCTGCGGCACTGTCTGTGGCTTGCTGGCGGCGCCCTGTGCCTGCAAGGGCGGGATCGATGCGGGGAGCGGGCCGGGGTCCCTCTTGGCGTGCCTGCTGGGGAGGCAAATCGGCAGGCCGGCGCCCTGTCTGGCGTTCCGTCCCGGCATCTGGCCTGAACTGAGGCTCAAGGCGCGGCGGAGCCCCTCGCATGGCAGGTGCGGGAGGCGGGACCGGCGGAAGCCTGCGTTCCTTGCGCTCCTCGGCGTCGAGGATGTTGCGGACGCTCAGCAGCATGTCCTCCATCGAGGAGTCCCCCGATGTGAGACTGACGCCCAGTTGCTCCGGCCGCTGAGCCGGTTCCGCTCTGGGCTGCGCTCCAAGCTGAGCCGGAGGGGGCTTCGGCGGAGTCCTCTGCAACGGGCTGGGCGGCGGCGGAGAAGCAAGCGCGGTGCCGAGAGATTGGAATGCCGCCTGAAGCTGAAAGCCATTCGCCGCCAAAATAGCCGAAGCATTGCTATCGCGATCCTTCGCGACGGCGATCAGCGCGAGCGCGCCATCCAGTTCCCTCCGGCCCACGCGGAGCGCATCCTCCGATGCGCCGAAAAACAGAGAGTTCGAACTTGTAGCTGAAGCTTGGCATGCGCCCATCGGGCACCGCCAGCGCCGACATCCGGTGGTTCACTTCGTCGGAAACCGAGGTCTTGATCATTGGCAGATCGGCACCCACAGCCTGAATCAGCTTCAGCGCGTCGGGGTCGTCGAGGAGCGCAAGCAGCAAGTGTTCCAGGGTGACGTAGCGGTGGGAACGCTGCTCGGCGGCGGTGCGGGCTCGCCTCAAAGTATGATCTAAATATGCGGTGCGCGGCAGCTCTGCGTTCGCCGCGTTATGGCCATTCATGATCTCACCAGGCGTTCCGAACCGGGCTGCACCTTAAGAGGTGCGCCCAATTCTGGAAAGCTATCATCATGTCTCAAAGTTTGCGGGATAGGAAGCGTTGCAGGCCCGCTTCAAACCGATCCGCCCTACATACCGGAATAGACAGGTCCGCCGCCTCCTTCAGGGGGCGTCCAGTTAATGTTCTGAGCGGGGTCCTTGATGTCGCAGGTCTTGCAGTGCACGCAGTTTTGGGCGTTGATCTGGAAGCGTGGCTTTCCATCCTGGCTTTCGAGCACCTCATAGACCGCCGCGGGGCAATAACGCTGCGCAGGCTCGGCATAGACGGGCAGATTATCCCGGATCGGCACTTTCGGATCGGCAAGTACGAGGTGAACCGGCTGATCCTCCTCATGGTTAGTACCCGAGAGGAACAGCGACGACGGAATGTCGAAGGTGAGTTTTCCGTCGGGCTTGGGATAGTCGATCGGCTGGTAATCCCTGGCCGGCTTCAGCGCGGCGTAGTCCGCTTTGCCGTGCTTCAGCGTCCGCGACAGCGAGGGCGCCAAGGTATTGAGCCACATGCTAGCGCCGGCAAAGACCGTTCCCAGTCTTGTTCCGTAGCGCGAAACAAGCGGCTTCGCATTGCGCACTGGCCTCAGGTCGCGCCCGATCGGCCCATTGCGTACCGCCCGCTCGTAGGCGGCAAGCTCGTCCCCGCTCCGCCCGGCCTCGATAGCCTCGAAAACAGCCTCGGCCGCCGCTTTCCCTGACAGAATAGCGTTATGCGAGCCCTTGATTCGGGGCACGTTCAGCAAGCTCGCACTGCAGCCAAGCAGCGCGCCTCCTGGAAAGACCAGCTTCGGGATCGATTGCAATCCTCCTTCCGAGATGGCTCGCGCACCATAGCCAATGCGCTTGCCGCCCTCGAAGAAGGGCGCAACGGCGGGATGCGTCTTCCAGCGCTGGAATTCCTTGAAAGGATAGAGATAGGGGTTCTCGTAATTCAGGTGAACCACAAAGCCAACGGCGACGAGGTTGTCGCCATAATGGTACATGAACGAGCCGCCGCCCGTGCGGTCGTCCAGCGGCCAGCCCGATGTGTGCTGAACGAGCCCCGGCTGATGCTTTTCCGGCGCGACTTGCCAAAGTTCCTTCAAGCCAATGCCATACTTTTGAGGCTCGGAATTGTCTTCGAGGTTGTACGTGCGGATGAGCTGTTTCGCCAGCGAGCCGCGCGCGCCCTCGGCGAACAGCGTATATTTGCCGTACAGCGCCATACCGCGCACGAATTCGTCCTTGGGCTTGCCCTCGCGGTTGACTCCAAGGTCCCCGGTCGCAACGCCCGTCACTTTGCCTTCGCCATCGGTGAGGATTTCAGATGCGGGGAAGCCGGGATAAATCTCGACACCGAGTTCCTCGGCCTTCCCGGCGAGCCAGCGGACGACGTCGCCAAGGCTGACGATATAACAGCCGTGGTTCGACATGAGGGGCGGCAGGACGAAATTCGGCATGCTCCTGCTGCCGGTTGGGCTGAGATTGAGAAAGCGGTCCTTCTTAACCTCTTGCTTGATCGGCGCGTCTTGTTTCCGCCAATCCGGCAGGAGGGCGTCGAGCCCAACGGGGTCGATAACGGCCCCCGACAGAATATGCGCGCCCGCCTCCGAGCCCTTCTCAAGCACGACCACCGATATGTCATTGCCTTTAGCGGCGGCAAGCTGCTTCAGACGGATCGCGGCGGAAAGCCCGGCCGGGCCGGCGCCTACGATCACCACGTCGAATTCCATCAACTCCCGCTCGGGGAGTTCGGCCTCCATTGCGGGTTCGGGCGCCTCGGAATGTCCAGTCTCTTCAACCGCTGCGGCTTCGCCGTCCGGCGCGACCGTTGCGGCTTGTTCGCTTCCTTGCGCCGTGGCGGCCTCGCCGATCCGTTCAGCCGTTCCAGCTTCGCCGGTCACGCCAGCCGTCTTAGCGTCCTGGTTCTGTTCAGCCGTTCCGGATTCTCCGCCTTCCATCATGTCTTTTCCTCTTCCGCCCGTCACGTGCACAACCGGTTAAGTACAGGGAAACCCCAAGCCGCGCCACCTTGATTAATTGCCGCAGCGTGGCAATGTGCCGGCCATGGCTCTTCCGGCGCAAGACGCATCGATTTTGCTGGAGTGGTACAAGGCGATGGGCGTCGACGAGGCCATCGCCGGGGCACCGCAGAATTGGCATGCCGGAGTACCTCCGCTGGCCCTCCGGCCCTTAAGTGGTCCTGCGCCTGCAACCGTCAACCCGCAGCCGCCCGCTACGCGAAAGGTGCCGCTGCGCATAGAAGCCGGTGAGCGTCCGCAACCTTCAGGTGGCGCTCCGCAAGCCGTTGTGATGGCAGCGCGCGAACTTGCGCGCGGCGCGTCGAGCCTAGCGGAGTTGCGCGCACTCCTCGAAACCTTCGAAGGCTGCGCGCTCAAGAAGACCGCGAGCCGCCTGTGCCTATCGCGCGGCTCGCCTGAGGCGCAAATCATGCTGATTGGCGAGGCGCCCGGAAAAGACGAAGACGCGAAAGGACAGCCCTTTGTCGGGCGCGCCGGGCAGCTTCTCGATCGCATGCTTGCCGCGATAGGGCTGACCGAAGCGGAGGTCTACATCACCAACCTCGTCTTCTGGCGCCCGCCCGGCAACCGCACGCCGTCGCCGGAAGAGGTTCAGGTCTGCCAGCCTTTCGTCGAACGGCAGATTGAGCTTCTTGCACCCCGGATTCTGATCTTTCTCGGTAATGCCGCCGCAAAGCAACTCACCGGCGCGACCGAGGGCATCATGAAGCTGCGTGGCAAATGGCTGGACTATCGCGGCATCCGCGCCATGGCGACGTTGCACCCGGCCTATCTCTTGCGCAACCCCATTGCCAAACGGCTCGCCTGGCGCGACTTACTTTCCATTCGCGAAGCGTTGGAGAGTGGGGATGAGCATTGACAAGGCCTGGCTGGTTTTCGCCGCGGCTTTTCTCTGTGCGGGCGTAACTGCGTCCCGGGCGGAAAACGCCGGCGATGCTTCCCGCGGCGCCCAGCTATTCGCTGAGCAATGCGCCCTTTGTCACAAGAGCGAGGGCGCCGGCGGGCAGGGGCCCAATCTGCGCGGCATCTATGGACGCAAACCGGCAGCCACTGATTTTCCTTATTCGATGGCGCTGAAAGCCGCGAGCTGGGTTTGGAATGGCGACCGCCTCGACCGCTTTCTGGAGCATCCGGCTGCTGTGGCGCCGGGCACGGCCATGGCCTATTCCGTTCCGGACAAGTCCGATCGAGCCAACCTTATCGCCTATTTGAAAACTCTCAAACCAACCGCCGTTCAGGAAAGCGCGGAAGCAGCTTCACCCAATCAAGGCGGGTCTATTTTTGGCGACTGGCGGCAGGACCGTCCCGGCCTCCGGCACAGGATCTTGATCGCCGATTTGCCTCCCCCCTATGAGACGCGCTCGGCGAGTAATCCGCCGCGTCAGGCGGAACGGCCCTCTGGCGCGAAGCCAAAAGCGCCCGATGGTTTTGCAGTCGATCTTTTCGCCGAGGGGCTCGATGCGCCCCGGCTGATCCGAACCGCTTCGAATGGCGATCTTTTCGTCGCCGAGACAGCGGCAGGCCGGGTGCGTGTGCTGAGGCCGGGGAAGCCTGGATCGATGGCCGCGGAGAACGCGGTCTATGCAAGTAGCCTTTCGGGCCCGTTCGGCATCGCCTTCTACCCGCAAGGTCCTGACCCGGAATGGCTCTATATCGCCGAAACCAACCGGGTTATCCGCTATGCGTATAAGTCTGGGGATTTGAAGCCCCGCGGCGCGCCTCAAATCGTGGTGCCCCAGCTCGCTTCAACGCGGGGCGGGCACGTTACCAGGGATGTGGCCTTCTCAACGGACGGCGCGCTCATGTATGTGTCCGTTGGCTCTTCGTCGAATGACGGCGAGGGCTTGCCGAAGAAGACCCCGGACGAGATTAAGGCTTGGGAGGCGCGGAAAGGACTTGGCGCCGCGTGGGGCTTCGAGGAGAACCGGGCGGATGTTCTTGTTTTCACGCCAGAAGGCAAGGAAGGCCGCGTCCTCGCCACCGGCATCCGCAATTGCGTTGGCCTCGCGGTGCATCAAAAGAGCGGGGATCTCTATTGCTCGACGAACGAGCGCGACGGGCTCGGCGACAACCTCGTGCCGGACTACGTCACCCGCGTGCGCGATGGCCAATTCTATGGCTGGCCCTGGTGGTATATGGGCAATCATGAAGACCCGCGCTGGAAGAATGCGCGCCCCGATCTCGCGGGCAAGACCGCGAACCCCGATGTGCCGCTGCAGCCCCATTCCGCGCCCCTCGCCATGACTTTCTATAATGGCATGGCATTTCCCCCTGACTATCGCGGTTCGGCCTTCGTGGCATTCCATGGCTCCTGGAACCGCGCGCTGAGAACCGGCTACAAGGTGGTGCGCATCCTCATGCGCGATGGCGTGCCCACCGGGGAATACGAAGACTTCCTGACGGGTTTTGTGATCGACAACAACCGCGTCTGGGGAAGGCCGGTCGGCGTCGCGGAAGGGAAGGATGGCGCCCTTTACGTCACCGAGGACGCGAATGGCACGGCTTGGCGGGTTTCGTTTCAATGAAGAGATGAAAGTAAAGCGTGTCTCGATTTATAGTACAACTTCTAGTTGTTATGTGACGTTGCGGCCACATATACTTTGAATTGCTTGAGCAATGTAAGATTGACAGGAAGCAAACCCCTCGAATTGCGATAGCTCTCATTCCATGGCAGTCGACGAGATAGCCACACAGTCTTTCTCTCCTGCGGCGTAAGCGTTGAGTTGCGTTCTTCTGGGCAATTTAGGGGAATACACACAATGCAAAAGACACTCGTCGCCGCGGCTCTTGCGGCAACTCTTGGTATGGGTGGCGCAGCTTGCGCCGCCGACGTTTATGCCAGCGGCGGCTACAAAGACGTAGCCCTCCCGCCATTGTGGACCGGCTTCTATTTGAGTTCCGGCGCGGGCGGCGGCGAAGTCGATCATCATGTCAGCGGCAATCTTGATTTCCGCGGCGGCGGCGCCGGCGGTGACATCGACGGCATCGCTGGAACCGGCGTGCTTGGCACCGTGCGGGCTGGCTACGACCGTCAGATCGACAGCCGTTTCGTTCTTGGCATTTTTGCCGAGGGCGACTTCGCCGATATCGCGACCACCGCAAATGGGCATTTTGGCCGTATTGCCGGAGACGCCAAGGTTACTTATGACTGGGCCATCAACGTCGGCGGCCGCGCGGGCGTACTGGTGAATTCGAACACGCTCGCCTATGCGCTAGGCGCTTGGTCGGATGCCAGCTTCACCTTCCCCGTTATCGGGCACAAGGAATTCGAGGGATACACGGTTGGCGGCGGTTTGGAGACCCATATTTCCGGTCCCTGGTTCGCGAGCCTTGAATACCGCTTCAGCCAATACGATAAGACCCAACTCGTGAACGACCGCCGTGTGGAAATCTGCGATCAGCCGAACGTTCAGACGGGCGTCCTCGCCATCTCCTACAAGCTCGGCTACTCTTCCTACGAACCTCTGAAGTAGTCTGACATTTCTTCTCCCCCAACTGCAAATGTCAGATAACGGTGCGTGCTAAGCGCACCGTTTTTTTTGACTTTTCCCCACCCCCCATCCAAGGCCGAAAAACGGCACGCGAGAGCGTGCCGTTTTGTTTTGGTGCGCTTCATTCGCGGCGCTTGGACGCCTTCCCCTCATTTGCAGCGGAGACCGTTGTGGCTATTCGGCCACGCTCCCGCCGGAACGGTGCAATTTATGCAACCTAGCGTTGCTGTCGCGTGCGAATCTGCTGATGGTTGCGCGGTGTAAGGTTGCGTCGCGTTCTTCTGGGCAATTTAGGGGAACTCACAATGCAAAAAACATTCGGCGCCGCGACGCTCGCGGCAATTCTTGGCATGGCAGGGGCGGCTTATGCCGCAGACGTTTATACAGGCGGCGGTTACAAAGATGTAGCCCTGCCGCCATTGTGGACGGGCTTCTATTTGAGCTCCGGCGCGGGCGGCGGCGAAGTCGATCATCATGTCAGCGGCAATCTTGGCGGCCTCGCTGGCGGCGACATCGACGGCATCGCTGGAACCGGCGTACTTGGCACCGTGCGGGCTGGCTACGACCGTCAGATCGACAGCCGTTTCGTTCTGGGCATCTTTGCCGAGGGCGACTTCGCCGATATCGCCACCACCGCAAACGGGCATTTGTTCCGTATTGCCGGAGACGCCAAGGTTACTTATGACTGGGCCATCAATGTCGGTGGCCGCGCGGGCGTACTGGTGAATTCGAACACGCTCGCCTATGCGCTAGGCGCTTGGTCGGATGCCAGCTTCACCTTCCCCGTTATCGGGCACAAGGAATTCGAGGGTTACACGGTTGGCGGCGGTTTGGAGACCCATATCTCAGGTCCCTGGTTCGCGAGCCTTGAATACCGATTCAGCCAATACGACAATACCGCACTCGTGGCCGGCCGTGTGGACATCGGGGATCAACCGAATATTCAGACGGGTATTCTGGCTATCACCTACAAGCTTGGCTACTCTTCCTACGAACCTCTGAAGTAGTCTGACACTTCTTCTCCCCGGCTGCAAATGTCAGATAACGGTGCGTGCTAAGCGCACCGTTTTTTGACTTTCCCCACCCAGCGGTTCGGTACGGTTCGCGGCCGGAGATGTTTCCTTTATAACATAAAGATGAGGTGTTTACCGCGTGACGATAGCTTTCCAGGGGCCGTCCGGCACCTCGGCGGCCTCCACAAACCGCCATTCGGTCCGGGCGCTATCTTCGATGCCGAGATACTGAGCGGCCGCGGGCGAGATATCGAGGCCCGCCTTCATGCCGCTTTTGTTCTTCGGCTTTGAGGCCGATCCGAAAACCCAATCGAAATCATCCTCGCCGGAAGGACCGACATCCTGCCACTGCGCGAAGCACGATTTGCCCTTGTATCGGACTTCGACCCAGCGATTCCGTGTCAGCGGTTCGGTTCTTTCTCCAAATCCGGGAATCCGTTTCGCGATCTCTTTTAGATTTCCATCCTGATCGACTTCGGCGAAGGGCAGGGCGACGTAGAAGGGATTTTGCTTGGGCGTAAATCCCGCTGGGAAATAACCGCGCCGCCGCGCCGGAGAATCCACTCCGCCGAAATGCTTCATCCAATCGGGGTCCCAATAGCTCCCATAATTGTCGATATACCCACTATCTGCGGTCGCATCTTCGCCGACCCAGAATACGGTCGTCATGGCCTTTTTGAAGTTGCTCATCGGATTTGCATTTTGAGGCGGGTAGCTAATTTTGCGAACGAAGTTGGCAGGCCGATCTTGCGCCTGACCAACAGCAGAAGAATAACATACCGAGGCAGCGAATAGAAGTGCCACAATAGCCACTTGCGATCTCAGCATCGTAAGAGTTCCTTCAAGAAGGTGCCCAGCGATTCAAGCTGACATTTTTCATAAAACACTCGCCATCGAATAGTTGTACTCGCCACGAGTTTCGTAACACTGCCAGAAAATGAATTAAGACAGAATTAAGAAACGAAAACCTAGCAGTAAGCGGGCTCACCGCTGACGTTACCGGAATTTTTGTCCATAATGCGGCCGGAGCTATCTTTCCGTGTGCCGGCAACGGTTATGCAACGGAAGGCGGGCTTTTTTCAGCCGGCTGCGCCTGAACCATGTTGGTGCGGCTTATTCGCGTTGATTTGAGAAGGGGCTGACCCCCTCATCCTGTCCTTCTCCCAAAGTCGCGAAGGGACGCCTATTCTAACGTGTCCCATGCCCACGAGGATTATTCAGGGGTTCTCTCTCCCCTTGGGGAGAGAGACAGAGTGAGGGGGTCTGTGCCGAGCACACGGCTGGCCCCCGGCAGGCTCATTCCCGGCCGGAAGACAACCGTCAGCAATTCGCCGAGGGTGCTTATTCCTTGAACCCGTAATCCGGGACGCCCTCCCCGTTTCCATAGTATTTGTAGGGAAGAAACTTGCCGGTCATGGTAATCTTCACCCGGTCGCCCTTGGGGTTCGGGAGCCGCTCTAATTGCATGTCGAAATCGATCGCGGACATGATGCCGTCGCCGAATTCCTCCTCGATGAGCGCCTTCCAGGCGGGGCCGTTCACCATGACAAGCTCATAGAAACGGTAGAGCAGCGGATCGGCGGGCGGCATCGGCATGCCACGCATGGGAACCTCGTTGAGCATCCGCTCTTCGTCCTGGCTAAGGCCGAAAAGCTGCGCAGCCTTGCTTGCGAGCGGCTTGACGAGCTTCATCTGGCCCAGGAGGGCTCCCACGATCAGTACCGGCGATAATCCGCCGATTTCGCCGCAGATCTGTTTCCAGCTCCAGCCCTTGCTGCGTTTGATGTCCAATATCTTTTCGGTGACTTGTTCTCGCGTCATGCGGTGCTCCTTCGGCAGACATTTGCCAGGATAAACGCGCAAACATCATGCCACGGGGTCGCGCCGCCAAGCGGCTCCTCTTCGTTCCCAGGAGAGACTGTGCACAGCCTTACCCAATTCAAGATTTGGGCAGCCACGCGTCCCCGGAAATGACGTCGAAATAAGGCCGGACCTCGAAAAGAGTGTAGCCCATCACACCTGCGGCAACCGCGGGATCCTGGTCCATGATCGACTCGGCCTGGGGATGGCCCGGGGCCTCGATCAGAACGATGCCGCTATTACCTGTTGTGAAAGGGCCTCCGAATAAAACCGAGCCTTCGTCGTAGCGGCGCCGCATGGCGTGCAGATGGGCGAGAATCACGGCGCGGTCTTGATCGTGCACCCCTTTTCCCTCGATCCAAGCGCGCCCGGCATTGAGAATGGCAACGTATCTCATGATTGTGCCCATAAAGAACAGGAATTGAAAGGAGACGGCTGCGGCTGGGATCCCCTCTCCCATGGGGGATAGGGACAGGGTTATGGGGTGCGGCCCAATTTTGAGTGTAACACCCCTCATCCTGTCCTTCTCCCACCGGGAGAAGGGACGCTTGTTCGCAGCCGTCAATGCATTGATAAGCTGCGAACAAGCTCTGCCTAGCTTTGCGGGGCCTCGCCAGTAGGCCGGTTGCCGCGCTCCGACATGAATTGGTCGAACTCGGCCTTGTCCTTGGCCCGGCGCAGGCGGTCGAGGAAACCGGAGAACTCCTTCTGCTCGTCCTCAAGCCGCCTCAGCGTTTCGGCGCGGTAATCGTCGAAGGCGGAGTTTCCGCTGCTTCTGACTGCGCTATAATCGCCGTACTTCATCGCGCGCCATTCGTCGCGCATCTCGCGCCAGCGTTCGCGCCGCTCATGCCAGCCCATGCGTCCATGTCCACAACCCATGCGTCCACTCCCAAGTAGGAAAGCCAAGGTGGCCAAGCCGATCGGCCACCAGATAATGAAAGAGACGACCATCAGCGCGATCCACGCAGGTCTGCCGATATCGTCCAGCTTCGCAGCTAAGTGCATCGTAACCTCGATGTAAATGTAAGTTACATTAACATAGGTGGAGAAGGGCGGGACTTTTGTCAAGCGCGACGCGTGAGAGACTTCAAGGCCCACTGCAGTGGGGACTTTCCTCCCGTGCGGCGGGCGCGGTTGAGAGCGTCACTTACCTTTCTTCTCGTGGGTGGTGCCGAGCCGGTCTGCGATCGCGAGCACGAGCATCGCGAACGCGAATGCGAGGAGGATACCCACAACCCAGCCAAGCTTGACGTTATCGACGCTCCGGTCGATGTCCATGAACCACTCCAGCACGTTGACCGCAGCAATAGCCAGGATCGAACCGAGAAGCCTCTGCTTCAGGTCCGAGAACCCGATCCCGATCAGACCGCCGGGCCAGCGGCCGTGCTCTGCCGGGTCGATCCGGGCGACGAAGTTTTCGTAACCGGAGCAAATCACGATCAGCAGCAGATTGGCTGTAAGCGAAAGATCGACCAGCTTCAGCAGCCCGACAATGACTTCTTCCTCGGGGGCTATCCGCGCCATCGCCAAGACAGCACCGAGCTTGAGGATGAAGGTGTAAAGAAGCGCCGCCAGTCCAACGATCAGCCCGAGAAGGAACGGCGCCACCAGCCACCGGCTGTTCAAAATGATTGTCTCGATGGCACGTCCTAGCTGGTTCATGAGCATCTCCCTGGGCAGCGTTATCACAAGAGCCTGCGTGTTCTCGCGACAGCGGTCCGCCATCCTTTGACCCGCGGAAACATGGGGACCGGCCGTCGCGCAGTTAGACGCCGCCTCAGCCCATGCTTTGAGGCAAGGCTTGCCCGTGAGAACCATGGTAGAGGCTCAATGCTTGGCATCCGCCTAAGAGTTGTGCGAAGTTCTGACCAAGCGTAACAATTTGTGTGAACCTTTCCTGCTCCTCACCCGACGAATGTGCTGAGACGAGAAAACATGGCCGAAGTGCTTCCCGATTTGGAGGTGGTGAGGCGGATTGCAGGCGGGGACAAGCGCGCGCTTGAAACGCTCTACACCCGCCACAGCGACCGGACTTTCAAATTCCTGCTCAGGCTCACTGCGAACAGGGCCGCCGCGGAGGACCTGACGCACGATGCTTTCTTGGAGGTTTGGAGGAGCGCAAGCCGCTTCGAGGGGCGGTCTTCGGTCACGACCTGGATTTTATCCATCGCGAGGTACAAGGCCCTCGACGCGATGCGGAAGCATAGGAGCCTTACCGAACAGGAATTGCCGGGGCGCGCGGAGCCGACACCGGAGATGACAGCGATAGAGTTGAGTTCGAACATTTTTATGCGGGAGTGTCTGACACGACTATCTCAGGAACACCGGGAAATCATCGACCTTGTCTACTATCAGGAGATGTCCGTGAAGGAGGTTGGCGAGATCCTCGGCATTCCTGAAAACACAGTGAAGACGCGCATGTTTTATGCGCGGAAGAAACTCAAAGAGATGCTTTTAGCCGCGGGAGACCGGACAGATGCCTTCAACTTCGGACAATAATGGCAAGTTCCCCGGCATGGACGATGCGCATCTCCTGGTGCCGTGGTTCGCCACCGGGAAGCTCGATGACGCGGCGGCGCGCGAAATCGAGGCGCTCGCCAAAGAAGACCAAGAGTTCGCGAAACTGATCGGCGAAGCGAGACAGGAATATGAAGCGGACGTTTCTGTAAACGAAGCGCTAGGAGGGCCGTCTCCGGATGTGTGGGCGCGCCTTGAGCAGTCAGTAGAACGGGACAAACAGGCTCAATCGAGACTTCGGACGATACAGCGCGCTCACTCGATAAGAACCGCTGTTTCCGGCTTTTTTTCAGGGCTTACGCTGCCGCAGTGGCAGGCGGTCGCGGCTGCGGCCGTGGCCCTGTGTGTGATCCAGGCAGGCGCGCTCATTTATCTCTCGGAAACGGACCGCACGGTTTCAAACTTCCACACTGCCTCAGGTCCCGGCGCTGAATCAAGTGCAGGGCATGCCGCCTTCATTGTCTCGTTCTCAGACAATGCCTCGATCGGAGACATCGGCAAGGTTCTCGATGAGGCCGGTGCAGTCATCGTTGGAGGGCCAAACGCGGACGCGCTCTACCATCTTGGCCTGCGCAATGATAATCTCAAAGCGAAGGATTTGGCTTTCGCCAAATTACAATCCTCTGGCGTCGTTAAGCTGATCTTGCCGGCAAAGTGATAACTTTTGTGCTGAAAGCGGACTGATATGGCACCAAGACTGTTGTGCGGCTGGTTTGCTGCGGCGTTCCTCACCGTTTTCATTCCCTTCGGGCCGGAAGAGGCTCAAGCCTCGCCCCTTGTCAAAATCAGTCCGGGCCGCGTTGAGCCGTCAGCCGGGGAAGCCGCGTTTCGCGGGTTCGGACTGTTTCGTGGCGGGCGCGCGCCACGGGCGCACCGGTCTTTCACACGAAGGCCGGGCGGGACGGGGAACAGGCACCTTGGGGCGAGACATCCGCGCCATGGCGACAACCACCGGATGACATCGAGGGACACGCCGCGCGGTCCGGCCGGGAACGGCGGCACGCGTTATCCGCGCCGGCCTGGGGACGGCCCGAAATGGACTTCGAGAGGGACTTATTGGAACGGTCCCTTTCCAATTCCGCCAGGATACGTTGACCCGGGCGTTGCCGGAACGGCCAACATCATGGGCGCCGGGGGTAATAGCCGTCCACCGATAGCACCCCGTTTCACGGGAGCACCCGGACAGCGGCCGGGCGTCTTTGCCGATGCGCTTCTCAATAACAAGCGGCACAGGGCAAGAGAGTTGCTGGTTGAAGTGAACGCGGATACGGCGGACGGCCTCAGAGAGCAGTTTGCGAGGGAGTACGGGGTAAGGGTTCGGGACATTGGGCGGCTTGAGCTGGCAGGCGTCAGAATTTGGCATCTCACGCTTCAGCCGGGCCAGAACTTGCGCGAACTTCTCGTTGGGCTCCTGCAGGACCCCCGCGTTCTGACCGCGCAGCCGAATTACATCTACATCCCCACGCAAGGGACTTGCGATGGCGGCAGAGCGCCTACGCCAGATCGAACTGCGATACGGCCTGCGCCTGCCGCTGGCTTGCCAACGGGAGCGGGGGTCAAGCTTGCCATTATCGACACATGCGTGGAAGGCGAGCACCCCGAACTGAGGGGCTCGGCCGTCTCTTCCTTCGACGCGGTTCAATCAGCGTCCAGCACGTGCGAGCCGGAAAATCACGGAACCGCGGTGGCCAGTCTGATCGCCGGCCATTACAGGCTCCGGGGCACGGCAGCTAGTGCTTCGCTCCTGCTGGCGAGAGCGTTCGCCTTCACCAGCGAGGAGAAAGAGAACGCCGCCACAAGCCGGGAGATCGTGCTTTCCCTGGATTGGGCCGCGCGGTCAGGCGCGCAGCTCATGAATTTAAGCTTCGCCGGTCCGGCCGATCCTTTGGTGGAGCAGACGATTGCAGCGGCCTACCGCAAAGGTATTGTTCTCGTCGCCGCGGCGGGGAATGCCGGGCCAGCCTCTCAGCCGCTCTATCCCGCGGCCTATCCCGAAGTGATTGCCGTGACCGCAACGGATGGACGGCGCGAAATCTATAACGCAGCCAATCGCGGCAATCATATTTCCGTTTCGGCGCGCGGGGTAGACGTGCTTGTCGCTCATATTCACGACACGTATGGCACCGATTCCGGGACTTCTTTCGCCGCGGCAAAGGTCGCCGGCGTCGCCGCTTCTCTTTTGGAAAAGCGCCCCAAGGCCGGTCCGGAAGCGATCCGCGCAGCTTTGCAATCCACGGCCACGGGAGTCCCCGGTGTAGGCAGAACGGAGGCTGGGTATGGCCTGGTGAATGTGGCCGCCGCAGTGGCTTTTGTCGAAGCCTCCATTCCGGCGGGAACGGATACAGAAAAGTAACCGCTTGCGCCTCGCTCTCGCTTGAATTAGACGAATTGCATAGCTCACGGGACACGGCCGGCAGGCCGCCGCGCTTGGTATAGGGGACACGCAAAACCCCCGCCACCGGCAATCTCCTTGTATAACTAGGCCTCTTTATACCGGCGCCGCAATCGTGCTAGGGTCCCCTACGGTCTAGGCTCGGTTTTGCCTTTTTTAGCAAACAAACGTTAGCTTCGACCTGCTTGCCGATTTGGGCGAGTTGAACCTACATACTGAGCAGGGCTTCATTACCGGCAAACACGGGCACTAAGTTATGAGTGATATCAAAAGAGTGGCAGTTCCTTCCGGGATTGCCTTCGATGAAGAGACCCAACCGGGCGGAACGGTCGATGTCACCGGCCGTGCGGATCTCGAAGCATCGGACATCTGGGCGGGCGCCTTTCGAACCTTGAGAAAGGACAGGCGCTACTTCGAGCTTATCGAGGACACGGTGTGTCCCGAATTCACCTATCGCTATTTCACCATAAAGGATGAGCAGGGACGGACGCGGGCCGTGCAGCCCTACTTCTTGCTCGATCAGGATTTGCTGACGGGCGTGGGCCAGCGCTGGCTTAATCTCGCGGCAAAGGTGCGGCGCGTTTGGCCGGGCTTCCTCAAAATGCGGACCCTTATGGTGGGATGTGCCGCAGGCGAGGGGCATTTGCATGCGACGGCGTCAGGGTCTCAGCACCGGGACGCTGAAATCCTTGCCGCGAATATCGTCTCAGCCGCTCGCCGGCAGCGGGCTTCACTCATCGTCATGAAGGAATTTCCCGCCCGCTACAGGGACGCCCTTGCGTGTTTTCTGCCGCGCGGCTTTGCGCGGATTCCGAGCATGCCGATGACGCGCCTCGACCTAACCGGCTATAAGAGTTTCGACGACTACCTAGCCAAGGCGATCAAAAGCAAAAGGCGCACCGAGTTCCGGCGCAAATTCAAGGCCGCTGAGCAATCGGCCCCCATCGATCTGGAAATCGTCACCGACGTGTCGCCAATCGTGGACGAGATCTATCCGCTTTATCTCCAGGTTTTCGACAAGTCGGAGCTTCATTTCGAGAAGCTCACGAAGGAGTTCTTTTGCGAGATCGGGCGCAGGATGCCGGACAAGACGCGATTTTTCGTCTGGCGGCAGAACGGGAAAATCATCGCTTTTTCACTATGTCTGCTGGAAGACAACACGTTCTACGGCGAGTATCTAGGGCTGGACTATTCCATCGCCCTCGACCTGCATCTCTATTTCTACGTGATGCGGGACATGGTCTCCTGGGCGATCGCCAACGGATACACTGCGATCGCGAGCAGTGCCCTCGGTTACGCTCCGAAGCTTCAAATGCGGCATGTGCTGGAGCCGCTCGACCTTTACGTCCGGCATACCTCGCCGATCGTCAACGCCGTCATGAAGCGGGTGCTGCCGAAGCTCGAACCGACGCGGGGGGATAAAACCTTGCAACAGTTTCCGAACTACGCCGATCTTTGGGGATAGAGCATCGCGCTCCGATCCCCAGGGTGAGATACGCAGACGCATCTTGCTAGGCCTGCATTTGCGGAAAGGCCGCGAGCCAATCCTGGGCTCGCCGCTCCGGGTGTGGATGGGCGACCACATCGGTCACAACGGCGATGCTGTCAGCACCGGCCTCGAAAACCCCTGGCGCGCGTTCCAGGGTTATGCCGCCTATGGCGACAAGCGGGCGATTGGCGAGCGCCTTCCACTCGCCGATCCGGGCCAAACCTTGCGGCGCCCATGGCATGGCCTTGAGCTTGGTTTCGTAGATCGGCCCGAGCGCCACATAATCGGGGTTCTCGCGAAGAGCAAGGTCAAGTTCAGCGTGGCTATGGGTCGAAATGCCAAGCTTCAGCCCGGCGCGCCGGATGGCCGGCACATCGGCGGTTTCAAGATCGCCTTGCCCGAGATGGACGAAGCTGGCGCCGCAATCGATGGCTTCCTTCCAATAGTCGTTCACGACAAGCTCGCAGCCGTGAGCGCGGCAAACGTCCAGCGCCCGGCGGATCGCTTCGGGGATGGCCGCCTCTGGCGCATCCTTCACGCGAAGCTGGATCAGCTTGACGCCAACGGGTGCGAGGCGCGCCACCCACGAGGCATCCGGCACAACGGGATAAAACCTAGGAAACATGGCCCGCATCCCGGAAGGCAAGGCCCGCCACGGGTGTTGAAGGGCTAGCCATATCGCGAGGCGGCATTAGCCCGGCGCGGTAAGCCAGATGGCCGGCCTTGATCGCGAGCGCGAAGGCGACCGCCATCGCAACAGGGTCTTTCGCCTTCGCCACCGCTGTGTTGAGCAGCACCGCGTCATAGCCGAGTTCCATGGCTTGCGCAGCCTGGGAGGGAGCGCCAATGCCCGCATCGACGATCAGCGGTGTACCGGGGAAATAGGCGCGCAAACTCCGCAGCGCGTAGGGGTTCATGAGGCCGCGCGCCGTGCCGATGGGGGCGGCCCAAGGCATCAAAACCTCGCAGCCGGCGCCCAAAAGCCGCTCGGCCACGCTTAGATCCTCAGTGCAATAGGGGAATACCTTGAACCCATCGCGGGTGAGCGCACCCGCTGCCTCGACAAGTCCGAAAACATCGGGCTGAAGCGTGTCGTCATTGGCGATGACTTCGAGCTTCACCCAATCGGTTTCGAAAAGCTCGCGCGCCATATTGGCGGTGGTGATCGCCTCCCGCGCCGTGTGGCAGCCCGCCGTGTTCGGCAAAAGCCGCGCACCAAGACCCTTCAACAGCTCCCAGAAGCGCTCCCCGGCACCGGCTTGGCGGCTTGTCTCACGCCTGAGCGAGACCGTCAAGACCGCGGGCTTCGCCGCTTCGGCGGCGCGCCTCAAATGGTCCGGAGACGGATAAAGCGAAGTGCCAAGCAGCAGCCGCGACGCGAAATGGTCACCGTAGAGCGTGAGCATGCTGCCGCTGTCATTACCGTCCGAAAAGGATCCGCCGTTCACCTCATCCCCCCTGCCTTGGCGATAGAACCTCGATCGCATCGCCCTCGGCAAGACTCACCTCGGCGCGCGCCTTTACCGGCACGAACTCTCCGTTCCGGGCCGTGGCGATTTTCGCTTCTGAAAGGCCTAGCTCGCGGCAGAGATCGGCGAGACTCTGCGCTTCGGTTGAGCGCCCCTCACCATTCACCGTGATCTTCAAAGACAACTCCCTCGCGCATCGTTCCGTTCTCTATATAGTCGGCAGTGAGCTGGGCCAGAATGGGGGAGACGAGAAAGCCATGCCGGTAAAGGCCGTTGACGTAGAGATGACGGCCGCGGACGATGATTTTCGGGCTATTGTCCGGGAAGGATGGTCTCACGCCCGCGGCCATATCGACGATCCTGGCCTCGCCCAGTTCTGGGATGAGGGCATAAGCGCATGATAGGAGTTCCGCCGCCGACCGCAACGTAACGGGCCCGCCATCGGCGCTTTCGATGATTGTGGCTCCGATCATGAAGAGGTTGCCGGGCCACGGCACGATATAGAAGGGAATGCGCGGGTGCAGGAGCCGCACTGGCCGTTGGAGGCGGACGGTTTTCGATTCCAGAAGGATGCGCTCCCCGCGCACGCCCCTCAGCGTTTTCAATTCGCCGCTGGCGCCAAGCCCGCGGCAATCGACAACAAACTCGGCGCAGCCATCGTAAGAGCGTGCGTGGCACGGAACGCCGAACCGGCGCACCTCCCGTGCGAGAAACGCCATCGCATCGCCCGGCTCGACATGCGCTTCGCCGGGAAAATAAAGCCCATCCTGGAAGCGGCCTTCGAGTGCTGGTTCAAGCCCGGCGATCCCCGCCGCATCGAGACGCTGGTGACGGTCCGTCAGAGAGGCGAAGCGCTCGAAGTCGGCGCGATCGCGGGCACCCGCCACAACCAAAGTCCCGGCCGTGACGGCGCTGGGATAATGCTCCTGCCATAGGGGCAGCGCTTCGATCCCAAGCGCCTTCGCGGCTTCATGCCCCGGCTCGCCCTCGCAGTAAGGCGCCAGCATCGCGCCCGCGAGCTGGCTTGCGCGGACGCCGCCGGGTATCCCCGCGCGATCCCACAAGCTGACTTCATGGCCGTGCATGCGAAGCAGGAACGCCTGCCACAGCCCAACGATTCCCGCACCGACCACATCGATTTTTGGCATGCGCTTCATGTGAGCCGAACGCGGAAAAAAAGCAAGCAAGCGGCCATGGGGGCTGCCTCGTTCTCCAGCGGGGGAGACTGGGAACGGGATCACCGGTTAAACCGGGGATTTGGGATGGCTCGCTTGCTTGCAGCACCGGCGGAGGGAATTGCGGCGCCCTCGCTGATGTTCTGTGTTTGTTCTAGGACAGCTTGGCGCTTGTGTCAAGCCGTTTTCGGGCGTAAAGACAGGCAGTTTTCCGGAGAACCGCTGTGACAATTAGCAAAAACCCCTCTTCCCCTCGCGCAGGGCAAGCTCCTCTTTCCAACACCTTATCCACTGGTTTTCCCGCGACGCGGCTCCGGCGGCCGAGGCAGGCGGCGTGGTCCCGCGCGCTTGTCGCCGAAACGGTGCTCACGCCGTCGAACCTGATTTGGCCGATCTTCGTCGTGGACGGCAAAAAAACGCGGCAGCCCATCGCTTCGATGCCGGGCGTGGAGCGGCTTTCCATAGATTTGGCGGCGGTTGCAGCCGAAGAAGCGGCAGAGCTTGGTATCCCCGCAATCGCGCTCTTCCCTTTCACCCAGCCGAAACTGCGCGACGAAGCCGCGACGGAAGCCTTCAACCCCGAGAACCTCGTGTGCCGGACCGTGCGTGCGATCAAGGACCGGGTGCCCAATATGGGCGTGATCTGCGATGTCGCGCTCGATCCCTATACAAGCCACGGCCATGACGGACTCCTGATCGGCGGCGAGATTGCCAATGACGAGACGCTCGAAGCGCTTGTCGGCCAATCGCTCGTTCAAGCTGAGGCCGGCTGCGACGTTTTGGCGCCCTCCGACATGATGGATGGGCGCATCGGCACGATCCGCCAGGCCCTCGAAGCGCGCGGCTTCAAGAATACGCAGATCATGGCTTACGCGGCCAAATATGCGTCCGCATTCTACGGACCGTTCCGCGATGCCGTCGGCTCGTCCGGGACGCTCAAGGGCGACAAGCGCACCTATCAGATGGATCCGGCGAACACGGACGAGGCGCTACGCGAGGTCGCGCTCGATCTCGCCGAGGGCGCCGACATGGTAATGGTGAAGCCCGGCATGCCCTATCTCGACATCGTGCGCCGCGTTCACGACACGTTCCATGTTCCGACCTTCGTGTATCAGGTCTCGGGCGAGTATGCGATGCTTTCGGCCGCGTTCGAGAATGGCTGGCTCAGCCGCGAGCGCTGCGTGTTGGAAAGCTTGATGTCGTTCCGGCGGGCCGGCGCCTCGGGGGTCTTGACCTATTTCGCGGTCGAGGCGGCGAAGCTCTTGAAGGCGGGGTGAGGGCTACTGGGAACCAACGGCAAGAGATGTCACCGGAGTTTTGCTGAGCAATCTATCAAGTCTCCGGCCGGCCTTTCGCCAACTGGTCAACTCGTCACAGCTATTCCGGGGCTCCGCCCTTCTCGGGAAAGGGAACAGAGCCCCTTTACACACGCACTCGATCTCAACCTTCGGCTTGAAGGCTACTTCGAGAAAGAGGACAGGAGCAAGAAGCCGATCGCAGGTGCGATCAGTATCCACATCCAAATCCAAGCTCCGGGTCCAGACATGAGAACCTCCATGGTGACACGCCGGTAGAAACAACCGTGAGATCCGTTTGGTCCATGGACGTCGCGTTTTATATGCAATTTCATGCACATCAAGCGTGCGCTCGCGGGCCTCATCCTCTCAACGGCGGGCGTTACGGAGCGAAAACGCGCGCGAAAATGGCGTCCACATTGCGCAGGTGAAGCCGGACATCGAACAGCCCTTCGAGTTCGCCCGGCGGCAGCGCGGCAACAACTTCGGAGTCGGCTTTCAAGAACTCCAGGAAAGAGCCTTCGCCGCGAAAGGCCCGCATGGCGTTCTTTTGCACGAGGCGGTAGGCATCCTCCCGGCTGATGCCCTTCTGGGTCAGCGCGAGCAGCACCTGCTGCGAATGGACGAGCCCGCCGCCGCGTTCGAGGTTTTCGCGCATCCGTTCGGGATACACGACGAGCTTATCGATCACGCCGGCGAGGCGCGCGAGAGCGAAGTCGAGCGTCACCGTGGCGTCTGGCGCGATCATGCGCTCGACCGAGGAATGCGAGATGTCGCGCTCGTGCCAAAGCGCGACATTCTCCATGGCCGGAAGCACGAACCCGCGCACGAGCCGCGCAAGACCCGTGAGGTTTTCCGTCAGCACAGGGTTGCGCTTATGCGGCATGGCCGAGGAGCCCTTCTGCCCGGCGGAGAAAAATTCCTCCGCCTCGCCCACCTCGGTGCGCTGCAAATGGCGGATCTCGGTGGCGAGCCGTTCCACCGATGAGGCGATCACGCCGAGCGTTGCGAAGAACATGGCGTGACGGTCGCGCGGGATGATCTGAGTCGAAACCGGCTCCGGCCTTAGCCCGAGCTTTTCCGCAACATAGGCTTCCACGCGCGGATCGAGATGGGCGAACGTGCCGACGGCGCCTGAGATCGCGCAGGTGCCCACATCCTCCTTGGCGCGGGCGAGCCGTTCCTTGGCGCGGACGAACTCGGCATAGGCGAAGGCAAGCTTGAGGCCGAAGGTCGTAGGCTCAGCATGAATGCCGTGGCTGCGGCCCACGGTGACCGTATATTTATGCTCCAACGCGCGGCGCTTCAGTGCGTCCAGAAGCGCGTCGAGGTCCGCGAGCAGAATATCGGCGGCGCAGGTGAGTTGCACAGCGAGGCATGTGTCCAGCACATCCGACGAGGTCATGCCCTGGTGCATGAAACGCGCCTCCGGCCCCGCATGCTCGGCCACGCTTGTGAGGAACGCGATGACATCGTGCTTCACTTCGCGCTCGATCTCATCGATGCGCGCGATGTCGAAAGCGCCCTTCTCGCGCAGCACCTTTGCCGTGCCGGCCGGGATTTGGCCAAGCTGCTCCATCGCTTCGGCGGCCAGCGTCTCTATCTCAAGCCAGATCGAATATCTCGATTGGTCGGACCAGATGGCCGCCATTTGCGGCCGGGAATAGCGCGGGATCATGATGGTGTCTCTCTAAGCTGCGAAGGCCGCCTCGAAAGGCACGGCGCTCAGGCGGTGGGAGTCGAGTAGCGCGAGGAGGGCCGCCGAAGGGCTCCGGCCGGAGGTGAACTGGATTTGGCCCGCGCCCTGCTTCGCGCCCACGCCGACGATGTGCCCCGCTTGCGCCAGGACGTTGGCTATGCGCCGCGCAATCGCCGGCGCGGGATCGAGCCAGATCACGGGCCAGGGGGCAAGCGCGTCGAGCCTGTCGAGGAGAAGCGGATAATGCGTGCAGCCGAGCACCACGACATCTGTCCTGGCGCCGCCCTCTTCTGTGAAGCAGGGTGCGATCTCGCTCAGTATGCGGGCGTCTTCGATCTCCGCTCCGCTGGCATGGGCCTCGGCGAGCGCGGCAAGCTCCGGCGCGCCCACAAGGGTGAACCGCGCGCCGCTGCCGAATTGCCCGATCAGCGCGCGGGTATACTCCCGCGCGACGGTTCCAGGCGTCGCCAGCACGGATACGAGCCCGCTCCTTGTGAGCGCGGCCGCTGGCTTGACGGCGGGAACGGTTCCGACAAAGGGAAGCGGGAAAGCTCCGCGCAGCACGTCGAGCGCGACTGTTGAGGCTGTGTTGCAAGCCAGCACGATGCAATCGGGCGGGAAATCGCGGGCCGCGTGGCCGATCAGTGCGACGAGCCGGGATATCAGCGCGTCATCGGGCTTCGAGCCGTAGGGAAACCCGGCGTCATCGGCGATGAAGCGGATGTGAGCCTCGGGCACAGCCTGCCGGGCAGCGCGCAGCACCGTG
The DNA here is from genome assembly GCA_963817705.1 of uncultured Alphaproteobacteria bacterium. Lineage (GTDB taxonomy): Bacteria > Pseudomonadota > Alphaproteobacteria > Rhizobiales > Rhodomicrobiaceae > Rhodomicrobium. The sequence continues at coordinate 86,876 of CAWFPF010000007.1, read as the reverse complement.
AGGCCGCCGAGGCCTGAATCGATGAAAAGGAGCCGCGGGGTGCTCCCGGCCATGTTCATTGTTCCGCCATCCCTGCGCGAAGCAGAAGCGCATTCGCGGCCGATCTAAGCAAAGATGGGCAGTTTGGCCAACAAATATGTGCAGGTGAAGCGAGCGGGCGGCCATCGCCTCGAAAAAGACAAGCGCATTCCCTCTCAGCAACTCTCCAACCGGGAGGAAGCGTCACCACACGGCGACTCGCCTAAACCATGACATTGGTATAACCTCGGCAGCGCATATGCCTGTGCTATTTTCTTCTAAACTTTGTGACAATTAAAGACCTATTCATCATTCCCTTCTAGGTTGCGTATGGCCGATGTAAGCGCAACCTAGAGGATATTCCGTGACATGATCGCCGATTTCGTCCGTGTTCAGCCCGATGAACAGAACCTCAAATCCAATTATCTCGTAACCCTCCGCATGATCGAGAGACTGCACCGGCTTTTGCTCGATCTGATCAAAGATGAGTTCGAGCGCGTCGGACGCACCGACGTGAATAGCGTCCAGGCCCTTCTCCTGTTTAACATCGGAGATGTGGAGCTGACCGCAGGCGAACTTAAGACGCGCGGCCTCTATCTCGGCTCGAACGTCTCGTACAATCTGAAGAAGCTGGTCGAGAGCGGCTACATCCATCACCAGCGCTCGCGCACCGACAAACGCTCCGTCCGGGTTAAGCTGACGGACAAGGGCAAGGCTATCTCCGAGATGGTGAATAAGCTCTTAGAGCGGCAATTGACGATGCTTGAAAAAGTTGGCGGGGTGTCCATTCCCGACCTCAAGCATTTCAATCAGATTTCGGTCAAGCTGGAACGCTTCTGGGGCGACCAGATCCGCTATCAGCTCTGAACCCTATGTTGCTGGGCATTGCGGACTCTTCGAGCGCACGGAAATGTGCGCTGATGCCTTGCTCTTTCCACCGTGCTTCGCATTGCTCGCGCTTGGCAATCTGCGATACGCTAACTCGAAACTAACCCCGCTATGGCCATATTTGAGCTTCATGAAACGGAAGCTGAAGCAAGATGGCCCTTGCGGCGGCGATAGACGAGTTGAAGGGCGAGATGGGGATCATGAACCTAAGAGGGATGGCTACGCTCTTGGCGGCAGCCTTCATGATTGCAACCGGAGTACAACAGGCGAGCGCTCAGCGCAGCTATAGCAGGCTCGACGATTGGCTGGGCTTCGACCAATCCGGCGACTCGTTCGATCAGCCATCCCGCGACCGTCAGCGTGAAACGGAAACGCAGCTTGAAAGAGGCTTTCCGACGCTTGCGAAGGAGAACATCCAGGCCACGAAGACCGCTATCAAGCAATATGCCGATATTGTAGCGCGCGGCGGCTGGGCGCAATTGCCCGCCATCGAACTGCGCACGGGCATGGACCACCCCGCGGTGGTCTTGCTCAGGAAGCGGCTCCTGGCCTCGGGCGATCTCCAAGCCTATGGCGGTTATCCCGAGATTTACGACTCTTACGTCGAGCAGGCCGTAAAGAAGGCGCAAACGCGCCATGGCCTTGCGCCGACAGGGTTCCTGGACAAAAATACAATCGACGAATTGAACGTCCCCGCCGCTGGCCGCCTTCGCCAGCTCCGTACCAACCTTCCACGGCTGCAAGCCTTGGCATCGACGGTACCCGCTGGGAAATATGTGCTCGTGAATATTCCGGCGGCGCAGATTGAAGCCGTCAATAACAATCAGGTCGTGTCCCGTCATACTGGCGTTGTGGGCAAGCCCGAACGGCCCTCGCCGCTACTTCAGTCAGCCATCGAGGAAATCAATTTCAATAAGGAGTGGGTCGTTCCGCCGACCGTTCTGAAGTCTGATTTAATCCCCAAAGGGCGTGCGATGCGGCCCAAGGGTGAAGATGTGCTGGCGAAGTACAAGATCGACGCCTATGCCGATTTCGCGGCGTATCAACGGGGCCAGCGCATCGATCCTATGAAAATCGAGTGGAATTCGGACGCGCCGCTCCACTATTTCTACGTTCAGAATGCCGGCGAGGAAAATCCGCTCGGTTATGTGAAGATCAACTTCGAAAGTCCTGAGGGCGTTTACATGCACGACACGCCAGGGCAGAGCGTCTTTGCTCAAAGCTTCAGGGCCGAAAGCTCGGGCTGCGTTCGCGTGCAGAACGTGCATCAACTCGTGGCGTGGCTTCTGGAGGATAATGGCTGGACGGTCCAGCAAGTTCTTCGCATGAAGCAGACCGGCGAGCGGCTCTATGTCAAGCTGAAGAAACGCGTGCCCCTGTACTGGACCTACATCACCGCCTGGGGAACGCAGGACGGGAGCGTCCAATTCCGCCGGGACATTTACCGGCGCGATGGGGTCGAGGCGGTCGCCTCGGCGTTATAATTTGAGCGCGGTGGAGATCATCCGCCGCGCTGTGTTTCCCTACAATCCGAAGTCATGCGCGGTGTATTCTTGCGAGTAAAAAGTTCTGAGAGCGCGCCAATCCCAATTTTGACGGGCGTCGCTCGCATGAGCGCGGGCCGCAAGGCTTGGCTTTGCGATGTATGGGGCGTCCTTTACGACGGCGTCAGCGCCTTCGCCCCGGCTCTCGATGCGTGCCGCGCGTTCAAGGATCGGGGAGGGCAAATCGTGCTCGTCTCGAATTCGCCCCAGCGCTCGGTTGAGCTTCATCCGTATCTTGCTTCGCTCGGCCTCACAGGGCCGTGTTTCGATGCGCTGGTCACGTCCGGCGACGTGACCAGGACCATCATTGAGACGCACGCCGGTGAACCCGTGTTTCATATCGGACCGCAAAGCGACGAAGGCCTGTTCGATGGCCTCAAGCTGCGCTTCGCTGCGGCTTCCGAGGCCAGGGCTTTCGTTTGCACCGGCTTCTTCGACGAAGAGAACGAGGTGCCCGCAGACTACGATGGCATGCTGGCCGGGTTTGCCGCTCGCGGCGCGCCGATGATCTGCGCCAACCCCGACCTCTATGTCGAGCGCGGTTCGAGGCTTCTGCCCTGCGCTGGGCTGCTTGCCGCGCGCTACGAAGCGATGGGGCAGACTGTCATCCAGGCCGGCAAACCCCACCGCCCCATCTACGAGACGGCTTTGGGTAAGCTTTCGCGTCCGTGTAGCCGGGGCGAGATCCTGGCCATCGGCGACGGTATCGATACGGATATCAGAGGTGCCAGCGCGCAAGGTATCGATGCGATCTATATCGCGAGCCTGGTCCATATCGCCGGGGCGCGCGGCCACGCTCTCAACTCTACGGCCGTGGAAGGTTTGTTCGCGGACCGCCCTTTTCAGCCGGCGGCTGCCATGACACAATTGCAATGGTGACTTTTGACGGCCTTGCGTGGCGCCTGAGCTCTTGCCACTATGCCGCAACGCGGCGGCGAGGTGCCTTTCGGCTATTTGAACGTTAGAGCATGCGCAAACCTCGTTTGCCGCATCGGGAGATTTGCCAGATTCGGCAGTGTTAGGGAGAGATCATGTTCGGCGGCCTTGCCTTAGGACCTACGCACTACTTCGAAGACCTGAATATCGGCATGGAGGCGAGCATCGTCCGGACCGTTGGCGGCAACGATCTTCATGTCTTCGCGAGCCTGACAGGCGACTTCAACCCCATTCATCTCGATGAAACCTATGCGAAGGCAACGGTCTTCAAGGAGCGCATTGCACACGGCATGCTGAGTTCATCCTTCATCTCGGCCGTGTTCGGCACCAAGCTTCCCGGACCGGGGGCCGTCTATATTTCGCAGACGCTCAATTTCAGGGCGCCCGTTTTTATCGGCGATCACGTTACCGCGACCGTGAGGGTTTCCGACTTGATCGCACCCAGAAGGCGGGCGATTTTCACGTGCTCCTGCGCGGTCGGGCATAAGATTGTCATCGAGGGTGAGGCGGTCATGATGATCCCCTCGCGGCAGCAGCGGCAGCAGCAGCGAAAATAAGAGAGACCGATGGACCTCATAGATGGCTGGCATAACGTTCCGCCTCATTTGAAAGGCGCCTCTCTCGCGATCGGGACTTTCGATGGAGTCCACCGTGGACACCTCTCCGTGCTCGATGCCGCGAAGGTGAAGGCTGCCGAAGGCGGGCTTCCGATGGGGGTCATGGTGTTCGAGCCTTATCCCAGGATGTTCTTCCAGCCTCGAAAGACCTTTTTCCGTTTGAGCGGGCTCTCGCGGAAGCTTGAGCTGCTATCCGCCTATAGCTGTGAGTTCACAGCCGTCATTCCTTTCAACCGCAGTGTCGCAGAGTTGAGCGCGCCGGAGTTTGTTCAGACGATTCTCGCCGACGCTTTCGCCATCAAGCACGCCTCGGTGGGCTATAACTTCTTCTTTGGCAAAGGCCGCGGCGGGAACCCTAGTGTTCTTGCCGCCGAGGGCCGCATTCATGGGTTCGGGGTCACCGTGGTCGAAGCGCAAGGGAACGCAGGCGAAATTTTTTCATCCACGAGGGTGCGCGAGTTGCTGGCGGAAGGCGATGTCGCCGCCGCGGCCGAGATTCTCGGTTACTTTTGGCGGATCTCCGGCATCGTTGAAAGCGGCGCGGGACGGGGGCAGGGCCTCGGCTACCCGACAGCGAACGTCCGCCTCGAACGGGGCGTGGCTTTGATGCACGGCATCTATGCCGTTCACGCCTACGTCGATGGCCGTAAGCTTCAAGGCGCGGCTTATCTCGGAACGCGGCCGACTTTCGATGCCGGCTTACCGCTGCTCGAAACCTTCCTCTTCGATTTCGACGGCGATCTTTACGGGAAGACGATCGAAATCGAATTCGTCGCCTTTGTACGCGAAGACGCCAAGTTCCGCTCTGCGGAAGCGCTCACGGCGCAGATGGCGCTGGATTGCGCGAAGGCCAGGGAGTTTCTGGAACGCGCCGCTATTGGGGCCGCCAAGTCTTGATGGCCCGATCTGGATGCCCCCTACCGTCCGCGAGCCAGAGCTGCAAACAGCGGGGCATCTTGGCGAGTCTCCCTAGACCGCTCCATTGGCGCGCGAATGCGCCTCGGGGGGCCTGCCAGAGGCTTCAAGCGCCCGGTTTAAATCGCGCTGCATCGCATGCGCGCCGCCATCGATGACCTGATAGCGCAAATCGCCAGCGAGCCGCTGTAAGCGCGATACTTCCTCGCGGGCTTCCCAAAGCTGGTCGGCCAACATGAGCGCGGCCATGAGGAAAAGCCGGTCATCCTGGACGGCTTTGTAGCCGTTCCTGATCTTTTGAACGTGCGTATCGATTTCGGTAGCGAGATCCTTTACGCGCCCCTCCTCGCCCTCCCGGCAGCCCATCCTGAAGCTACGCCCGTTGACAACAACTTTCACTTGGGCCATGGCCCAGCCCTCCTTCGCTACAAAGTCTAGCCCGCCCGACTTAGCCGCATCGGCACGCTAGCACGCGCATCGCAGACGCTGCGGCGGTCGAGTACGCCGCGCAACCTGCTCCAGTTCAACATTGTTACCGGGAGCGTATGAAAGAAAAGTAAAGCTAGTGCAACGCGTTAACTATGGCGCACCGATTGTAGGACCGGTCACAGCCCTTCGCTGAGAAGAGCAACCTGAATCGTGCCCGGCTTCATCTTATAAAAGATGTGGCCGCCGATTTGCGTGATCTTGTCCAGTTCGAAACGCCAAGGCGGATGAACGTAGGTTGCGTGGTAATGGGTGGCGTAACCCACCTCGTCGAGCCAAATTTCGCCGGCGATGACCTGTTTGGCAAGCTTGACCGCGGTCGCCCATTCCGGCTTTTCCTTCACCGAATTGTGCTTGCCCGTGCAGGTGAACGAGAATTGGCAGCCATGGCGGTTGCGCTCACCCTGATACACGACGCCGCAAACCGTCTTCGGATAGAACGGGCTGCGGATGCGGTTCATGATCACCTGAGCAACGGCGATTTGGCCTTTTTGGGGCTCGTCGCGTGCCTCGAAATAGATAGCGGTCGCCAAGCAGCGAAGTTCGCGCGCACGGAATTCATCCTCGGTCAGTCCGCCGAAAAGGGTCTGCGGCTGCTCCGGGGAAAGGCTGGCATTCTTGAGCAGCCCCGCCCATTCTCCGCCTGTCTGCTTCGCTGCTGCCGCGAACACTTCGGGGATCACAGGCTCATTATGCGGCGTGAATGCCGATAAGAACAGCTCCGCGCCCGCAAGGGCTGCCGTCTGCACTGCCGGCTCGGGGCTCAAATGGAGCGGGGCGGTTTTCATGCGCCGGGCAATGCTGTCGTTCCCGGCTGTCTTCAGAGCATAGGCAAACTTATCCGCGCGCGGACCCTTTTGACTGTCGCCGAAAAGGAGCTGGGCTTGTGCCGGGAGCGGTTCGATCGCGGCGATATGGCTCGCATAGGAAAGAGGGATGCTCGACACGCCAGGGGTGGTCAGCATGGTTAGTTCGTAATCGACGGCCCGCCGGATGCCGGTATCGTGGTAGGCGTATCCGCCAAAGGCGAAGATGGCGGCAAGACCGCAGTAGAAGGTCAGCCTTGCGAAAGACCGGCGTGCTTTGAGGGTAATCGGAACGCGGCGCGGCGGTATAACGGCAAGATCGGAATTCCGAACCACCACCGATCTGGAACGGGTCTGCGCGACCAGTGCCCTGCTCTGCCCACCACCCGCGGTCATCGGTCGGCTTACTCTCATCGACGTTCCCAACACCACAACTCATAACGCAGAAGGGTTAACGCCACGTTTTGCGAGGCACGCCACTTCACTGCCCATAGCTATGACTTTTTTTACGTCGAAATTTGGGATGCATTGCAGCGGAAGGCGTTTACCAGCTCAGCCATCGTTCAGAGCCACGGAAAGAGACCCGATCGCTCGCCTCGTTTTCGTAAATGGTTTCTGGCCCCAAGTCTGGTAAAGCGCCTGTCTCGCAGACTCCAAACCCTTCCGGCCGAATTCGGAGGCTATCTCCGACCCGGCCCACAGCTTTATCTTGGTTTCGCGGGCAGCTTGGAGGCGTCCGGCCTGCCGGAGCCAGGTCTCGTGCCGGTCAAAGGCGGCGAAAAGCTGGCGAAGACTCTCGGGACTGGCCACGGCCGAGATGGAAAGGCATTCCGGTTCCCAAATGTCCGCATCGCGATGGGTGAGACTAAGGGCACCCTTGAGGTCGGCTAGGGCACGGGTTGCCGCCGCGCCCATGTCGGCCTTCGTTACAACGGCGATGTCTGGAATTTCTGCGATCCCCGCCTTCATGAATTGAAGCGAGTCGCCCGATGCAGGTTGGATACATAAAACCACGGTATCGGAAACTGTGGCTATGTCCGTCTCCGATTGCCCGACGCCGACGCTTTCTACGATCACCCGGTCATAGAGAGCGCGTAGAAGTGTCGCGGCTGGAAAGGCGATGTCGGCCAGCCCGCCAAGACGTCCGCGGGCCGCGACGGAACGAACGAAGACGCCGGTGTCGTCCGGGTCGGTTCGCATGCGGACGCGGTCGCCCAGCAAGGCGCCGCCCGTTACCCTTGAGGACGGGTCGACGGCAACAACGGCGACCGTCTTCCCCTCTTTGCGCCATGCCCCTATAAGAGCATTGATGAGCGTTGACTTGCCGGCTCCAGGCGGGCCGGTAATGCCTATGACGAGACCCCCGGGAGTTTCGAAGGCCTCATCGAGCAAGGCCGTGGCCCGTTCGGGCTCACGCTCGATCAGCGACAAGGCCTCCGCGATCCGCGGTTTGGTGCGAAGATCCGCAAGCGTTGTTTCCTCCGCGGATGTCACGCTTCCTCCAGCTATCCAATAACGGACGCCCGCGGGGGCAAGGTCCCCTCTCCCATGGGGAGAGGGATAGGGTGAGGGGCTACGGCAACTTTGCACTCCTCATCCTGGTCTACGAAGCGTGGCCCTAGTCTCCGAACTTGGAGCCAGCCTTGCCGCTCCTCGACCGCAGCGCAGCCTGTGCGGCGGCCAAACGGGCGATCGGCACGCGGAAAGGCGAGCAGGAGACGTAGTCGAGACCGGCGCCTTCACAGAAAGCGATCGAAGCGGGATCGCCGCCATGCTCGCCGCAGATGCCGAGTTTCAGTCCAGGTCTCGTCTTGCGGCCACGCTCGGCCGCAATCTTCACCAGTTCGCCGACGCCCTCGGGATCGAGCGAAACGAACGGGTCCGTCTCGAAGATACCCTGCGCGAGATAGTCGCCGAGGAACATGCCGGCGTCGTCGCGGCTCAAGCCATAGGTGGTTTGCGTCAGATCGTTCGTGCCGAAGGAGAAAAACTCCGCGGATTGCGCGATAAGTCCCGCCTGGAGCGCGGCGCGCGGCAGCTCGATCATTGTGCCGACCTGATAGACAAACGATGCGCCCGTCGCAGCCTGCACTTCTTTCGCAACCTTGTCGATGACCGCTTTCAGAATGTCGAATTCGGCCTTGGTCGCGATGAGCGGAATCATAACCTCGGGAACGATGGACGTGCCGGTGCTGCGGCTAGCCGCTACTGTAGCCTCGAAAATGGCGCGCGCCTGCATCTCCGCGATCTCAGGATAGGTGATAGCGAGACGGCAGCCGCGATGGCCGAGCATTGGATTCTGCTCTTTCAAAAGCGCCAGCCGCGCACGGAGGGCGGACCCGTCCATGTTGAGCGACTTCGCCAGTTCGTTGATTTCCTCGTCGTAGTGAGGGAGGAACTCGTGGAGCGGCGGATCGAGCAGGCGGATCGTGACAGGCAGGCCCGCCATGATCTCGAACAGCTCGATGAAGTCCTGCCTCTGCATGGGCAGAATCTTGGCGAGCGCAGCGCGCCGGCCACCCTCGTCATGCGCCACGATCATCTCGCGCACGGCCATGATCCGGTCCGTATCGAAGAACATATGCTCGGTGCGGCAGAGGCCAATACCCTCGGCGCCAAAATGGCGTGCCTGTGAGGCGTCGTTCGGGGTGTCGGCATTCGTGCGGACCTTCATCCGCCTGGTTGCGTCAGCCCATTCCATGAGCGCGGCGAAGTCACCCGTGAGCTCCGGCTGGCGCATGGCCACCTCGCCGTGGATCACTTGTCCGGTCGAGCCGTCGATCGTTATGAGATCGCCTTCCCTGAGCGTCACGCCGCTCACCGTGACCGTGCCAAGCTCGGGGGCGATCCGAAGCGCGGAAGCGCCCGCCACACAGGGCCGGCCCATGCCGCGCGCTACGACGGCCGCATGGCTCGTCATGCCGCCGCGTGCCGTCAGAATGCCGGCGGCCGCGTGCATGCCGTGGATGTCCTCGGGGCTCGTTTCCGTCCGGACGAGGATCACTCTTTTGCCAAGGCCGTTCAGCTTCTCGGCCTCGTCGGGCGAGAACACGATTTCACCGCAAGCAGCGCCTGGCGAAGCCGGTAGGCCAACCGTGAGGATCTTGCGCTCGGCCGTTGGGTCGATGGTTGGGTGAAGGAGCTGATCGAGCTGCTTCGCCTCAATCCGGAGCACCGCCTCTTCCTTTGTGATGAGACCTTCCCGGGCCAAGTCCACTGCGATTCTCAGCGCCGCCGATGTTGTACGCTTGCCGATACGGCATTGAAGCATCCAGAGCTTGCTGTCTTGGATGGTGAACTCGATGTCCTGCATATCGCGATAGTGCCGCTCGAGGGTATCGCAAATGCGTTTGAACTGGTGGAACGCTTCGGGCATGAGCGCTTCAAGGGATGGCTTGTCGCCACCGCTTTCGATCCGCGCGATTTCGGTAATCGGTTGCGGCGTGCGTATGCCTGCGACGACGTCCTCGCCCTGCGCATTGACAAGGAACTCGCCATAGAGCCGCGGATCGCCAGTTGATGGATTCCGTGTAAAGGCCACGCCCGTCGCGCTGGTGTCGCCCATGTTGCCGAACACCATGGCCTGGACGTTGACGGCGGTGCCCCAGCTATCCGGCAAGTTGTTGAGCTCACGGTATTTGATGGCGCGCGGGTTGTTCCAGCTGTCGAACACCGCGCCGATCGCACCCCAGAGCTGCTCGACGATATCTTGCGGGAACGGCCGTCCGAGCTTCTGCTCGACCACCCGCTTATAATCGCCGATTATGGTATGCCAATCTTCGGCGGTGACCTGCGTATCGAGGTCGTAGCCGTTGTGGTGCTTGTAACGCTCTAAAATCTCCTCGAAATTGTGAAGCTTTACGTCCAGCACAACGTTCGAGTACATTTGGATGAAGCGGCGGTAGCTGTCGTAAGCAAAACGGCGATCGCCTGACCGCACCGCAAGGCCTTCGACGGTTTCGTCATTCAGACCGAGATTGAGAATCGTGTCCATCATGCCGGGCATGGAAGCCCGGCTGCCCGACCGGATTGAGACCAGCAGGGGATTCTTCGGGTCACCGAAACCTGCGCCGACGGTCTTGCCCACATGCGCCATCGCATCGGTCACCGCTTCGCGCAGCCCGTCAGGCAGTTTGCGCCCGTTCGCATAATAGGCGAGGCATACATCGGTTGTGATCGTGAACCCGGGCGGTACCGGCAAGCCGAGATTGGCCATTTCCGCGAGATTTGCGCCCTTCCCACCGAGCAGGTTTTTCATTTCGGCGCGGCCATCCGACGTGCCTCCACCGAAACGGTAGACCAGCTTCTGAACCTCAGACGATTCCTGAGATGTCTCTTTCTGCGCTTGCACGCCCATGTTCACTCCCTTGTTCACTGTTGCTTCCCTCATCAGGCCAGCCAAGCCTTCAGCAAGGCGCGTGTTCGCGTCCAAAAGTCTAACGGTCATCTCATAAATTATGCGCGCTGGTGTAAAGCTGGCCATCGATCCGCTCACGTCATTGAAGAAACCCGCGGCTTCTTATTTTTGTAGCTTTCCCGCCGCCTGCGCAGGAATGCATCGGGGACTAAGCTAGCCGAGAACCGCCGCAGGCTCAAGCCTTGCGCGAGCGTCAGTTGCGCGCGCGCAAGGGGCTGACGGGCGGTTCGTCCATCGATAGCCGTATTGCCCCTGCCCTGTCACCCAGATATTTGCAGCCGCGGTGAAACAGTGTTCCCCGAAAAAGCGTGACCGGACAACGTGCACCGGGTCCAGAAGGCGGCTATCGGACGAGCCCCGCCAACTCGGTCCTCGGCTGAACGGTACGAAGCCTCTCCTTCAAAAGTTGTACGCGGTGATAGGCGTCTTCGATACGCGCCAATTGCAGGCGGCCAGACTTTAGTCCAGTTTGAACCGCTTCCAGGCATAAGGCCGGCAGATCGGGCGGCAATCCATCGGTATCGCGTATGAGAATCATGTCGGCGCCAGCTTGAAATGCGCGCAGCATCGCCTCTTGATAGCGGATTGGCGCGCCGCCGGGACCCATATCCATCTCAAAAATCAGAACCCCATGGGCGGCGGACCGGGAATCGTGCTGCGAACGCGGCTTACTCTGCGCTAGAGCGAAGGACAAGCCGGTGAGAGAGAGAGGCTCCCTTGCCTTGAAGGGAACAACGAGGGCATCGCTCGTCTCGCCTCTTACGATGAGATGCAGGATCGCCGAACTCGCCGGCTCGTTCATGGCCGAGGTTCGAAGTCCCGCCCGGAAAGGGACATGGCGAAGCGCCGTAAGAACACCGCGATCGTGATGACCAAAATTGAAGGCCCTTGCGTAGGAAGCGATCCGGGCCGGAGCCGTCCCAAAGCATAGCGCGGACAGGTTCACACCCTCCTCGCGGCACACATCCTCGCTCGGCCCGATGCTGAGCGTTATGCCCAGTACGGCAAGCTCGGATGCCATGGACCGGTAAATACCTTGCGCCTCAAAGGGACTATTAGCACTGCTCACCGAATTGGCGGAGCCATAAAAGGTGAAGCCCTTCTCTTCGGAGAGCACCGTATCGGAGCCGCCGGGCTGATCGATGGCAATCAGGGCCGGCATCTTGGCGCTATAATTCTTGAGCGCCGCGACCAACTGCCGAAGCTGATGGGAACTTTCCACATTCGAGTCCCTGACGAGAACGCCGGAGAGTCTTCCCTCGCTTACATCACGCGCGGCGCGGGCCACGTCCGCGTCCTCCGGTTCCCTCCCCGCGAACCCAGTCAGCAGCAGTTGCCCCGCCATATGGCGCAGGCGCTCTGCCGGAGTTTTGCCCGGAACGGGCTGCGGTGCGGAAGCGGCGGCGAGCGGCTTGATGGGCCTCGGCGCAAAAGCGTTGCGTTCCTGCTCTATGAGGGCAGGAGTTACGGTTTTCTTTTTCGGCAGGTTATCGCCACGAGCCGCGCTTTGGAGGGGTTTGGTCCCAGCAGTTCCCTGGGGATGTTTTGACCGTGCCGCTATGATGGCGGCGAGCTTGCGGCGGTAGGATACGCATTCGGAAGAGTTGTATTGCGCCCCCTGGTGAATGCAATCAACGGGTTGCAGAGCGGAAGCGAAATCGTCGTCGCCAGCGCGGACGGCGCCGCTGAGCAGGACCATGCAGAGAACGAAAACGCAAAGGCGGACCATAAACCCTACACAACACAAACGCTGCCCAACGGGAAACCCCTGTTATATTGCATACCTCCCATACGCTAGGCAGCTTTTTTTTGCCCCTGGGTAAAATCTCTTATGAGTGGGGCATTGGCGCCACGCATTCTTTGCGTGCCCGTTCCGGGGGCGGGAACAAGCAAGGTACGGCACTCGCTCTAGCGGCAAAACTATGCACCGGCGTTATTTCGCCGAATTGGCGCTTCAGCCGTATTTCCGCTCGTCGGCTATGACTTTGCCGTCGTTCGGGAGCGAGCCGGGAGGCTCCAAACTCACAATCCCCTTGAGCTTGGTCACGGCAGCCATCGTTTCGGCGACGCGTTCGCGCAACGCCTCCTCCCTGGCGGTGCTTTCGGCATGAAGAGTCATGGCATCCTGCTCACCCTCGCGTGTGACAGCGAGACGCAGCCGGCCCAGCTCCGGATGGCGCCGGCCGATCTCCGCGACCTGCGAGGGGTGAACGAACATGCCTTTGACCTTTGCGGTCTGGTCGGCGCGGCCCATCCATCCCTTGAGACGGCGGTTGGTGCGGCCGCATGAGCTTTGCCCCGCCATGAAGGCGGAGAGGTCGCCCGTCGCGAACCGGATCAAAGGGTACGTCTCATTGAATGTGGTCACAACGGCCTCTCCAACATCGCCTTCGGGAACCGGATCGCCCGTGCCGGGCCGTACGATTTCGACGATCATGTTTTCGTTCACGATCATGCCGTCCATGGCCGCGCTTTCATAGGCGACGCAACCGAGGTCGGCGGTGGCGTAGGCTTGCAGCACGGCGACGCCGCGGGCGCGGTAGTCCTCTCGCAAGCTCGGAAAGAGCGCCCCGCCGGAGACGAGCGCCTTCCCGATCGAGGAGACGTCGCGGCCGAGTTCGGCAGCTTTATCGAGGATAACCTTCAGATAGTCCGGAGTGCCCGTATAACCGGCTGGCTTCAGATGCGAGATCGCGTCCACCTGCATCTCCGTGTTTCCGGGACCGGCCGGGAACACGCTGAGGCCCAAGGCACGCGCGCCGTCATCCAGGAGGAAGCCGCCCGGCGTCATGTGATAGGAAAAGCAGTTATGGAGGATCTCGCCAGAGCGAAACCCAGCCGCGTAAAGCGCGCGCGCGAAGCCCCAGGCATCCGGTACGGGCGACTGGGGCTCGAAGATCGGCCCCGGCGACATGAAGACCCGTGCCCGGTTCGCCGCGGCAAGCCCGCCGAAAGGCGGCGTTCTGGCCTGAAGTTCGGTCAGCTCGGACTTTCGCAACACGGGAAGCTTCGCAAACGCTGTCCAGCCGGTGATCGAAGCCGGGTCAACACTGGCGAGGCGGGATTGCCACCCCGTCATTCCGCCTTTCAACTTCGCCAGAAGGGCGGAAAGCTTCCAGAAGAGGTTGACGTCCCGCTCGTCCGCCGAACGGGTTTCCAAACTGTCGAAAAAGGGACTTCCGGCCATCGCACGCCTCCTCCTGCGCGCGGTGGGCGCGCTTAAGGGCTGCTTTTATGCTTATCCCGGAGCATGCTCAAGGCCGGCTATTTGCCATTAGGACACGTTGTGTCTAGCATAAACCATCGTCGTGGCTCGGCTTGACCCGGCCATCCCCAACGAAGGCTTTTCGTCCTCCCCCTGGGATGGCCGCATCAAGTGGGGCCATGACCGGCCGGCGATTCGGAGTAAAGTCATTTCGCTTTAGGCGGCAAAGCGGCGCTCATGCTTGCCTTCGCTGACTTCCTCGACGATTTTGGCAGAGAACGCATCGAGGTCGCTGGGCTGGCGGCTTGTGATAAGCCCTTGATCGGTCACGACCTGCTCGTCGATCCATTGACCGCCGGCGTTGATGACGTCGGTCTTGATCGACTTGTAGGAGGTGGCGCGGTGGCCTTTGATGATGCCAGCCTCGATCAAGAGCCAAGGCGCGTGGCACACGGCCGCGACCACTTTTCCGGCGGAGTAGAAGTCCTTGATGAACGCGATGGCATCCTGATTGACGCGGAGATAGTCGGGATTGAGCTGACCGCCGGGAAGGACGATAGCGTCGTAGTCCTGGGCTTTGACCTCGCCAAGCGTCTTGTCCACTTTGACGGGATGGCCCCAATCCGTGTGGTCCCAGCCTTTGATTTCGCCAGACTTGGGCGATACGACATCGACGGCTGCGCCCGCCTCCTTCAGCTTCCGCTGTGGCACTTCAAGCTCGGACTGTTCGAAGCCGTCCGTCGCCAGGATGGCAATTTTCTTTCCAGAGATGTCGGCCATATGTGTCTCCTTGTTCTGCTCTTGTGGGGCGAACGGAGACATCGTTTGGCTGTTCCATCGGCGACGGGCCCCCTAACGGGGATCTGGCACCCAGCCGCTGTGCACCTTTTGGGGTTCAGGCGCCTGCCGGGGGGCAAGGAGGTCCATGACGGTCTTAAGCGCGCAGCTATTGCGTTCGACGGTTTGAACGGACCAGCTTTTGTCCCCTGTCAAAGTTCCGCAGTTTTCCGGCGCCCCCATCGTGAACCGGACGAGGTTGTTCGATAGCCCCGAAATTTTCCATGTCAGCGGAAGCGGGAACGTCTGTTGGTCGAGTTCAATCGTAATAATTCTGCTCTCCCCGGACTCGCCGTTCTTCAGCTGGTCGTGCGCTTCCGTCACAGCCCGTCTTGCCAGCAGGTCTCTCACGGCAAATAGCGTTTTCGCGGGAGACAATATGTCCGTACTTAAGCTATTCTTTTGAAGCACTTCCCCGTTAGCCACGGCTTTCGCCTGAAGGGGGCTGATTTTTTTTAAGTCAGCCTCGGTAAAGGCATCGGTCAGCACGATGAGATGCAAGCTTACCCCGGCTCCAGCTTCCGCCAGATCCTTGTCAGTTTTGAGCGCCCGGTCGAGAGCGTTAAAGAGTTCGAGGCCCGTCGTTGCGCCGGAGCTGTCCGCGTACCCGCCGTCGACGAAAGACCAGAGATGGTCTTGGGTGGGGGGGAGCTTAAGCCAAGGCGGCATGATGAACGGGAATCGGGCGCTTACGACTGCCGCTTCGATGACCGTCGTGCCGTTGACGAAGGAGGCCGTTGGCGAGGGCCATGCTCCGGTGGATCGATCCAGAACCCCCGCTAAAGCTTGGTCTCTGGCTACGGCAAGCTCGTCCAAAGAGTATAGAGTTCCTCTTCCTGCAGCACGGAGCGGAAATGGCGAGAACGCAACGCGGAAGCCCGTCTGAACCCACGTCGCGTTCAAAAGCAACGCCGGCCAGTCCGACTCCGCAGTCCAAGCTGCACCAATGTTTCGGGTGAGGAAGCCGCCTTCGCTTGAAGAGGCGCGCCGGTTGCTTGCACCGGCATCATGGGCATCTTCAAAACTGCGAACGAAGCTGTTCTCCAGCACCTTTGCCCTGTCGATCCAAAGGCGTTCGCCGGGAATCTCCTTTCCGACATAAACTTCTACGAAATCGACGAGATCGTGGAGAAAATCGGGAAGCAGATACGCGATGACGGGCGAAAGGTGATCGTCGAGCATGATTCGGTTCATGCGCGGCGACAGCAGTTCCTCTCGCTTCGGTGCACAGCCCGTTTCCCCTTTACTGGCGTTCTCTTCGGCAAGGGCTGCATTGAAAACGCTGGCCCCGACACTTCCACCGGAAACGGCGCTGATCGCGAAAATGTGGCGCGCAAAGCTTGGGCAACGGTCTTGAAGCGTTGCCAGAAGAGACGATGCCGCCGAAGCCGCGTAAATTCCGCCGCCCTGAGCCGTGACGATGAAGACGGGGAACGGAGCGTTTCCACTCCGGCGCGCCTTGAGCCAGTGCGCGAAGCTATCCTTCAGGATGGGATCGAGGCCGCGATGGGCCGCTTGCCCGGTCGAAAGTGCAAAGCTTGAATGGGGATCGCTGCTCTCGCGTGCCTCCGGCGGTACGGCGATGACATTGGAATAGACCAAATAGACAACACCGATCCCGACGGCGAAGACCGGCAATCTCGTCACAAACGATGTCTTCCAGCCCGAGTGCATGAAGAGAAAGACAGAGAAAAACACATTGCTAGCGAATAGGAGGAGCAACAGAATAAGCCTCACGGCGGAATAGCCGATCCGCAGCGCGACCGGGCCCGCTATCATGACGAGGATGGCGCAAGCAAACGGACCAAGCCCCCGCGCCAGGGGAATAGTGACCGAGGGAAGAAGGATCGGATTGGCAATGATGAGCGAACCGCCCACAAAATAGGCGACTGTGAAATAGTTCCGGAATCTTGCGGATGGATTGTAGGTTATCAGCACAAGCAGAAGGAGGCCGAGTGTTATCGCAGATAACATCCAGGCCGAGCCGAAAAGCGGCAGGACAGCGTCGAAGGAACTTTTAAGAGCTTGCGAAGCGGGCAGCGAACCAGGAAACGCGTCTGTTATGCTTCGATAGTGAAGATGCTGGCCCCAGACGCGCTGGAAGGTCAGAGCGAGCCCGGTGCAGTATCCCAGCCACGGAATTCCCGCGACGAGAAGACATTGATCCCGCCTGAAACTGAGCAGCGTTTTGTCAAAATCGAGATTTGCGTGATCGGGATAGACGCCATCGATCAGCCGGGTCACCAAGGCATGCTGCCAGCCGTAGAGAAAGGTGCTCAAGAGGCAGAGCGCCACGAGCCCGCATGCGCCGTGCCATAGGTCCCGCGCCTCAAGTATGCCGGCAAAGACCTCCTGCATCTGGGGAAGGACGAGGATCAGCGCGGAGGGGATCGCCAGCAAAAGTGGCCTGACAACCAAGACCCGGCTTGCGATGCCGAGGTATCGCGCATTCACAAGCCGGAAAGGGCCTTGTGGGCCCACGTACCTACTCCAAACGCCGAACCCCACCTCTCACCCCCTCCAGCGACGGCAGCAATCCGCAAACCTTATGTCACCGAGAGCGCTGGATCGGCTCCCACCGTCTTACCCCGCAGCAAGCTCTCCAGCAGCTCTTTAGCGCTGCTTGTATAGGCAAGGAAATAGATTTCTTTGAGGTAGGTGTTGGAGCGCTCGCTGAAGAAGGCGAGCGCACGGTCTACGAGAATAGGTGCGACCTGCTCCATCGGAGAATCCCCCTGTCCCGTTGCCAGCAAAGGCACGAGTACGGACCGGTAGCGTCTCGCCGCTTCGATCTTTGCAAGAATGTTGTCCATTGCCTCCTGCACCGTCGACAGAGACGTTCTTAGCCCCGCTCCAATCTGGCCGCGAACGCTTGCAACGTGAAAAATGCCCTTGACGTAGTAGGGATGTTTGGCCAGTTCGCCGGAGGTTGTCTCAATAACATAGCCAGGCTCGACGTAATTGCGCTCCCCAAGCTCGGAAGTCAGCGCCCGGCCGATGGTGTCCTTCTTAATCGCGATGCCGTCCTGATCCTTTTCGGCGCCAAGATACCGGATGGAGGCCGAAACGGACTTCCCGAAAAAGCGGTCCATCATCATGTCTGTATTCTCGGAGTTCACCCAGGCATCGGCACCGCGCACCGCTTTGATATCGCCAGTCTTGATGCCGAGGTTGCGTCCTTCGCCTTTCATAACTTTGTATGCAATCGTTCTCGATACGGTTGGATCAAATTCTGCCCGATCATCTTTCTTCCGGGAGCGAACACCTTCCAAACGGGCGAAGAAGTCGAGACTGCGCGATGCCATCAACCACTGGCCCGCGATGATGAGCTTGGGATCCTTGAAATCTCCAGCGGCGAGCTTCGCGAAGAAATCCTCGATGCCGAACTCGACAACCTCAATATCCTCGCCTTCCGCCCTCACACCGCCGCCCTCGCTCTTCTTGTCGGGTCTTCGAACTTCGGCGTAATAAAGGTGAATCAGCTCCGTGCTTCCGCCCGGCGATGAAAAGAACTTGGACACGAGCGTTGCCTTAGCGATTTCGTATCCCGTCTCCTCCTTCACCTCGCGTATCAGGCATTGCATCGGGGTTTCCGCCGGCGTGCCGTCTTGGCCGTCATGGATCATGCCTGCGACGGCCTCCACGAGCCATCCCCCGCCATCGTCCTTGCCATAGGCCGGAAAGCGGAACTGATTGACGGTGATGACCTTGCGGCGGTCCGGATCGTAGAGCAGGGCTGCCACCGCATCGCCGCGCTCAAAGATCAGAACCGGCCTTGGCGGGCTCATTTCGCCGTCGAATTGCTCGTGCGAGACCGTGGCCTCGTCGACCTTGAAGAACGCGTCGAGCAAGCGCTTGCGCTCAATTACGTCTATCCGCGATGGCTTTGCGTGTTCCGCCATGTGACCCGCCAATTCAAAATGCAACAGGGACAGCCGTCCCAAGCCAGGAGTTTCCCATTAGCATCGTGCACACCGGCTGGAATGTGCCAGCATTCTGACAATATCGGGGCGGCGGCCGCCACGAAATGAACTCAGCTCACGCCAGCCAGCGCTTGCGCCGCCGGTAGTGCTTCACCTCGCGGAAGGATTTGCGCGCCCCCGCCGCCACGCCGAGGTAGAACTCCTTCACGTCCTCGTTCGATTTGAGCGAGTCCGCATCGCCATCGAGCACGACCCGCCCGTTTTCGAGGATGTAGCCATACCGCGCGTAGCGTAACGCGATATTGGTGTTCTGCTCCGCGACGAGCACACTCAGACTTTGCTCGGTGTTTAGCCGCCCGACGATCTCGAAGATTTCCTCCACAAGCTGCGGCGCGAGCCCCATCGACGGCTCGTCAAGCAGCACCATCTTGGGACGGGACATCAGCGCGCGGCCGATCGCCGTCATTTGCTGCTCGCCGCCCGAGGTGTAGCCGGCTTGCGACTTGCGCCGCTCCTTGAGACGCGGGAAATAGGTGTAGACGAGATCGAGATCGCGCGAGACCGCCCGGCCGCCGTCGCGCCGCGTATAGGCGCCGGTCAGCAAATTCTCCTCGACGGTGAGGTGCCCGAAGCAATGGCGGCCTTCCATCACCTGGATGCAGCCGCGCCGGACGAGTTCGTTCGGCGTCATGGCGTGAACGGCTGCGCCGTCGAACATGATCGAGCCTTTGGTCACGTCGCCGCGCTCGGCGCCCAGGAGGTTCGAGATCGCCTTCAGCGTGGTGGTCTTGCCGGCCCCGTTCGCGCCGAGCAACGCGACGAAGCCGCCCTTCTGAACGCTGAGCGAAACGCCCTTCAGCACGAGGATCACATGATCGTAGATCACCTCGATGTTATTGACGGACAGGATCGCCGCTGCCGCTTCCGGCGCTTCAACGGTCTTTGCAGGCTCGGTCATAACATCAATGCTCCGGTCCGAAGTCCCCCCTCATCCTGTCCTTCTCCCCTCGGGGAGAAGGGACGCCGGGCACGGCCTGCTCCCTCTCCCCTTGGGGAGAGGGTTGGGGTGAGGGGGTCTTCCGCTTCTTATTGACTCCCCGCTTACTTACAATCGCGCGGCGTGATGTTGTTTTCCTTCGCATATTGCTCGCTGTCCGCCTGGATCAGTGGATCGATGATTTCGCGGTCGCTATCGTAATAGCCTGTGACGAGCTTCCATTTTCCAGCCGCTGCATCCCATTGCTGGATCGCGCCGCGCGCCGGGCCTTCGTGGTTTGCGCAGGTGACCTTCACCGGTTCGACGACGCCCTCGAAGCCGAGCGCCTTCAGCCGGTCCGCCGTGATGTCGAGCGCCTCCAGGCCGTCGCGCACCTGTTCTCCCGTGACCTCTTTCGTTTTGGCGAGTTCCTGCGCCTTAGCGATGGCTTCGGCGGTGTACATGGCCGTCACGAGGCCGCGATTGTAGAGCACCTCGCCGATGCGGTCCTTGAAGGACGGATCGACGGCCTTGCCGGCATCGTAGACGTATTTCTGCACATCCTTATGCACCTGGAAGCCGGAGCCCGCAGCGTGAAAGGCGGTGCCGAGATAACCGTTGGCGTCCGCGCCGGCCGGCTTCACATCGTTCTCCGAACTCGACCACCAATTGCCGATGAAATGGTCCATCGGAAACCGGATACCGGCCGCCTCTTTGACTGAAACTTGATTCATTACGCCATAGCCCCACAGGATCACCCAGTCCGGGCGGTCGCGGCGGATCTGAAGCCAGGTCGCCTTTTGCTCGTTGCCCGGCGCGTCAACTGGGAACGACGAGAACTCGAAGCCGTGCTTTTTGGAGAGCGCGGTCAACGTTGGGATCGGTTCCTTGCCATAGGCATTGTTCAGATAGACGAGCGCGATCTTCTTGCCCTTGAGATTATCAATGCTGCCTTCCTTCTCGCCGATATATTTGACGATGACGGAAGCCGCGGACCAATAGTTGACCGGGAAATTGAACACCCAGGGAAACACGCGGCCGTTTGCGACCGAGGTGCGGCCGTAGGATGAGGTCAGAAGCGGGATTTTGTCGGTGGGCGCCTTGGGAATGAGGGCGTAGCTGATGCCGGTCGAGACGGGATTGACGATAAGCGCGCCTTGCTTCGTCTTTTCATAGCACTCGACGCCGAGCTTGTTGTCATAGCTCGTCTCGCAGGGCACCACCTTGATCTTCACCCCGCCGATGCCGCCGTCGCGCTCGTTCAGGAGCGTGAGGTAATCGTTGAAACCGTTCCAGAACGGTATGCCATTCGGGGCGTAGGCGCCGGTGCGGTATTCGAAGGCCGGAACGATAAGCTCCGCCGCGCCCGCGGCCGGTATTGCTCCCAACGCGCACGTCAATGCACCGGCTATTAACTTTTTTATATGTGCCATGCAGTCCTCCCTGGTTAATACGGAAATGGCCAGAGCCGCAGCTTCTCGCGTGTTGTTTGCCAGATTTTTGCGAGGCCGTGCGGCTCGGCGATGAGAAAGAAAACGATCAAAACGCCCATGGTCAGAATTTCGGCGTGCTTCGCCTCGGCTGGAAAAATCCCAAACCATCCAACAAGCACGTAGCTGAGGAGCAGCGGCAGCAGGACGAGAAAGCCCGCGCCCAAAAATGAGCCGAGAACCGTGCCGAGCCCGCCGATGATGACCATGAACAGAACCAGGAATGACTGGTTGATGCCGAAGCTCGACGACGGCTCGACGCTCGACAGCCAGAGGGCGAACATCATCGCGCCCGCGATTCCGATGTAAAACGACGAGACCGCGAAAGCCGACAGCTTGGCGAAAAGCGGCCGGATGCCGATCAGCTCCGCCGCGATATCCATGTCGCGGATAGCCATCCAGGCCCGGCCTGTATTGGTACGGCTGAGATTCTTCGCAATGAGCGCGAACACGGTGACGAAGGTGAGCGCGAAGAGATACTGCGCCGTGCCTGAGATCGCGCCGCCTGTCACCGGAAAGCCGAAGACGGTGCGAGTGGGCATTTGGATCTGCCCGGACGCGCTGTTGTTCGTGAACCAGGGCACGCGCGTCACCAGCCAGACGATAAAGAACTGCGCCGCGAGCGTTGCGACCGCGAGGTAAAAGCCCTTGATCCGAAGCGAGGGAATGCCGAAGGCGAGCCCGACGGCCGCAGTGCAGAGCCCCGCGCCGAGGAACACGAAAATGAGGTTCAGATCAGGGAAAGCGGTGGTGATCTTGTAAGCGGAATACGCCCCGGCGGCGAGAAATCCACCTGTTCCGAGCGAGAGCTGGCCGCAATAACCCGTGAGAATGTTGAGCCCCATTGCCGCCATGGCATAGGCAAGGAACGGAATCGCAACCGCGCTCAGCCAGAAATCGGTCAGAAAGAACGGGACGACCAGATAGGCGGCGGCGAGGATCACCAGTATGAGCTTGCGGTCTTCCCTCAGCGGGAAGATCGCCATGTCACTCGCATAGCTTGTCTTGAGCTGCCCTGCTTCGCGATAGAACATTATTAGTTCCAAGCTCCGGACTTGTTGCCATCGCGAGCCGGCAGAGCCGCCTTGGCGATCCCGGGGAAACTGGCTCTCCGTTTGAGATCGCCCCTCCTGGATGGCTTCGCTTCGCTCGCAATGACGGCGTACCTTTTCTTCATACTCAAATCCGCTCGATGATCTTCTCGCCGAAGAGGCCCTGCGGCCGCACCAGCAGGAACATGAGTGCGAGCACATAGGCGAACCAGTTCTCGATGGCGCCGCCGATGATTGGCCCGGCGTAGATTTCCGCAAGCTTCTCGCCGACGCCGATAATGAGACCGCCAACGATAGCGCCGGGAACGCTGGTAAAGCCGCCGAGGATCAGCACGGGCAGCGCCTTCAGCGCGATGAGCGAAAGCGAGAACTGCACGCCCGACTTCGCACCCCACATGATGCCCGCCACCAGCGCCACAATGCCCGCGACCGACCACACGATCACCCAGATCGCGGATAGGGAGATGCCGACAGAGAGTGCGGCCTGATGGTCGTCGGCCACCGCGCGCAGGGCGCGGCCTGTGCGCGTGCGCTGGAAGAAGATTGCGAGCACCGCGACCAGGATTGCCGCCGTCGCGGCCGCTAAGATCTCGATGCGCTCGATGTAGATGTTGAAATTGTCGAGGAGCCAGTTGTTCGCGCCCTCCGGCAGGCCGAGGTCGAGAACCTTGACGTCCGGCCCCCAGACGATGTCGCCAAGCCCCTCCAGGATATAGGCGAGGCCGAGCGTCGCCATGAACAGCACGATCGGCTCCTGGTTCACGAGGCGCCGCAGGATCGCCCACTCGACCACGAAAGCGAGCGCGATCATGACCAGAATCGTGAGCGGGATCGCGCCCCACACCGGCACGTGATACTCGTTCATCAGACCCGTGAGCGTCAGCGCCGCGAACAGCGCCATGACGCCTTGCGCGAAATTGAAGACGCCGCTTGCCTTGTAGATCAGCACGAAGCCGAGCGCGACGAGCGAGTACATCACCCCCGTCAGGAGGCCGCTGATGACCGTTTCTGCGAAGAACGTCATGAGGAAGACCCCCTCATCCTGTCCTTCTCCCCAAGGGGAGAAGGGACGCAGGAAGCGGCCGCTCCGATGGGATCGGCCGCCGCAACTACTTCTCTTGAGAGGGCTGCGGCTTTTTTTCCCTCCCCCCTCGGGGAGAGGGTCAGGGTGAGGGGAGACTCGCTCCCCAGCGTTTCCGCAATTGTTTCAAGCACCCCCTCCAGGTTCTGAAGCACATCGTTATTCCAGAACCGCAGCACGCGATAGCCTTGGCTCTCCAAGTATGCCGTTCGCGTTCGGCCGGAAGCCTCTTGCACAGCGTGCTGGCCGCCGTCGGCTTCGACAATCAGCCTTGCTTCAACGCAGAGGAGGTCCGCGATGTAGGGGCCGAATG
Organism: uncultured Alphaproteobacteria bacterium; assembly: GCA_963817705.1. Taxonomy (GTDB): domain Bacteria; phylum Pseudomonadota; class Alphaproteobacteria; order Rhizobiales; family Rhodomicrobiaceae; genus Rhodomicrobium. The sequence continues at coordinate 63,372 of CAWFPF010000007.1, read as the reverse complement.
GCACTTGCCGCTTGAACTTGAACCCTTTGATTTGCCGGTTTCGCAAGGCAAGCCACAGGCGGAGTTCCGCATCGGTGGTTTCGTGCCGTAACTTCCGTGCAATAGGGGTCAGGGCGACTTTCATGGGCAAGACCCCCTCATCCTGTCCTTCTCCCCAAGGGGAGAAGGGACGCCAACATCTCCCTTTCCGCTCTGGAAGTGGGCCGCAGCCACTTCTCTTGAGAGGGTCGCGGCTTTTGCTCCCTCTCCCCTCGGGGAGAGGGTTGGGGTGAGGGGGAACTTGGCAGTGCCGTCAGCTACGCTTCTCATGCCGCACCCTCGCTATCGGGGACGCCGAGATAGGCGCCGATCACAGCCTGGTTCGCTTGCACCTCGGACGGCGGGCCATCCGCGATCTTGCGTCCGTAGTCCAGCACCACAACGCGGTCCGACAGGTCCATCACCACGCCCATGTCATGCTCGATGAGCGCGATCGTTGTCCCGAATTGCTCGTTCACATCGATGATGAAGCGGGACATATCCTCCTTCTCCTCGACGTTCATGCCTGCCATGGGCTCGTCGAGCAGCAACAGTTCGGGCTCCATGGCCAGCGCGCGTCCAAGCTCCACCCGCTTTTGCAAGCCGTAGGGCAGCTTGCCGACCGGTGTTTTGCGGATGTGCTCGATGCGCAGGAAGTCGATGATATCCTCGACCACGCGCCGGTGGCGGATTTCCTCCCACTGCGCCGGCCCCCAGTAGAGCGCATGCCAGAACAGGCCGCGCCGCATCTTCAGCATCCGCCCCGCCATAAGATTGTCGAGCGTGCTCATGCCCTTGAACAGCGCGACATTCTGGAAAGTGCGTGCGATGCCTTGCGCGGCGGCCCGGTGCGGACGCATGCGGCGGCGCTTCCTGCCCTTGAATGTGATAAGCCCGGATTGCGGATGATAGAAGCCGTTGATGACATTCAGCATCGAGGTTTTGCCGGCGCCGTTGGGGCCGATGATGGCGCGGATTTCGCCCTTGCGGATGTCGAAGCTGATGGCGTTCAGCGCGCGTACGCCGCCAAAACTCAGCGTGATGTTCTCGACTGAGAGGAGAACCTCGGAAAACTGACGGCGCGGCGCCGGCGCTTCTTCCAGGGGGGCGCTGCCGGCCACCGTAACGGTTTCAGGCGCGTTCATTCCGCCGCCTCCAAATGAGACTGGGAGGGCATCGCGATTGCGGGCATCGGATTCCCCTCGGCTGTATAGGCCGGCATATCGGCGATGCGCACGGTTGCCTCGATCACGCCTTTGCGGCCATCCTCGAAGGTAACGGCGGTGGCAATGTGTTTCTCCGCCGAGCCGTCATAAAGCGCGGCGACGAGCGGCGCATAGCGCTCCGCAATGAAGCCTCGCCGGACTTTCTGCGTGCGCGTCAGCTCGCCATCGTCTGCGTCGAGTTCCTTGTGCAGGATGAGAAATCTCCGGATCTGTGCCCCCGCAAGCATGGGCTCCTTCGCAAGGCTCCGGTTAACCTCATCGACATGGGCACGAACCATGTCGTAGACTCGCGAGTGGGCGGCGAGCTCCTGATAGCTCGCATAGGTGACGTTGTTGCGTTCGGCCCAATTGCCGACGGAGAGCAGATCGATGTTGATGAAGGCCGCCGCGAAATCGCGCCCGTCGCCAAATGCCACCGCCTCCTTGATGTTTGGATAGAATTTCAGCTTGTTTTCGAGATATTTCGGCGGCAGCAGCGCGCCGCCGGTCAGCCGGCCCACATCCTTGGCCCGGTCGATGATCTTCAGCGACCCATCCGGCTCGACGATCCCTGCATCGCCGGTCTTCACCCAGCCATCGGGTGTCTTGGTATTTTCGGTAGCCTCGTCATTCTTAAAGTAGCGGAGGAAAACGCCGGGTCCGCAATATTCGACCTCGCCCGAGGGCGACACGCGCACCTCAACGCCCGGCGCGGGCCTGCCTACGGTCTCCGCGCCAATCTCGCCGTCGGCCTGCAAGGTCACATACACGCTGGCTTCGGTTTGGCCGTAGAACTGCTTCAGGTTTAGGCCGAGGGAACGGTAGAAGCGGAAGATCTCCGGCCCGATGGCTTCACCGGCCGTATAGGCCACGCGCGCGCGGGTGAGCCCCAGCCGGTTCTTGACAGGTCCATAAACCAGAACCTGGCCAAGGCCATAAAGCGCGCGCGTGAAAGGGGAAACACGCTCGCCATTCAAGATCGGCTCGCCCGCCCGTTTTGCGACGGCCATAAAGCCTTTGAACATGGCGCGCTTGATGGAGCCCGCATCCTCCATGCGTACCATGATGGAGGTGAGGAGATTCTCGTAGACGCGGGGCGGCGCGAAAAAATAGGTCGGCCCTATCTCCCGGCGGTCCTCCAGTACGGTCTGCGGGCTTTCGGGGCATGACACGCAAAACCCGGCCGCGAGCGCTTGTCCATAGCTGAAGATGTGGTCGCCGACCCAAGCCATGGGCAGATAGGCGATGATTTCGTCCTTCTCCGAGATCTTGTCGAACGCATTCGCGTTGCGTGCCGTTACGAGCACATTGCTGTGGCTGAGGACGACGCCCTTGGGCTGGCCGGTGGTGCCGGAGGTATAGAGAATAACGCCGGGATCGTTGCCCGACCCGCGCTCGACGTCCGCGAGCCAGCCCTCCGCAAGCTTCGGCTCGCGTTTCAGGGCGGCGCGCCCCTCCGCGGCGACGCTCTCGAAGCTCCGGACACGGCCCGTCTCGTAATCCTGCAACCCCCTCGGCTCGTCGTAAACGATCTGGTGTAACAGCGGCGCCTCTTCGGCGATGGATAGGAGCTTGTCCACCTGCTCCTGGTTCTGAGCGACGGCGAGCCTCGCCTCGGAGTGGCCCAGCACATAGGCCATCTCTTGCGCCACCGAGTCCTGATACATGGGAACCGGAATGGCGCCGAGGCTCTGCGCGGCCATCATCGCCCAGTAAAGCCGTGGCCTGTTGTCGCCCACAATCGCAATCGTCTCCCCCCGCCGGACTCCAAGCCGGTTGAGCCCGATGGCGAAGGCCCGCACTTCTTCTGCGGCTTCGGCCCAAGTCCAGGTCTGCCAAATGCCGAGATCCTTCAACCGGATTGCAGGCCGTTTCGCGAACACCCGCGCGTTATGAAGCAGCACTTTGGGCAGGGTGTCGGACATTCTTTTGGAGCAACTCGCCTGGCGAAAAAAGCAGCAAATGGACCTTAGCATTTGCCATCCGTTTCGCCATCTAGCCGAACTGCTAATGCATTCGATTTCGCCGATGTATCGTTAGGCGCGATCCCAAAATGACGTGGCAATCAAGAGCAAGCCTGGAACTGCGAGCGAAATGAGGCCGAAGGCAAGCGTCAGGAATGCCGAAACGGCGCAGCCGGCCCCGAACGCAAGCGCCAGTCCCGCCATTCCGGAAAGGGAGAACGGCTGAGCCGGGGCCTTTTCAGCCGGAGGCGCTCCCCTCAGCAGCGACCGCGAAGCCATGACCGTGAGTTGCGTCAGATTGCCGGTCATAACGGTTGTCGTTGGCCCGAGCGGCGCTGCGAAACGGTGCATGGCATTCTGAATGCCCATCGCCACCACGGCGACGATACCGGCAAGGGCGTCTCCCGTGGTGAAGTCCGTAGACGTGACGCGCCGGCCGTAGGCAAACGCAATCGCGGCGGCAACAAGGAGAAGGATGCCCGCGGCAGGGGCAAGCCGGCGGTCTAGCGCCGTCTCGGGTTTGTCTGCTTGATGCCGGTCGTGAACCAGCGTTGCGCCAAAAACAGTCAGCACGAACACCGGCACAGCGAGAATTTTGAGCAGTTCGCCGTCGTTCGCGCCTTTTGTAATGGACGCGGCAAGCATCACGAAATTCCCTGTGACGTGCGAGCTGAACAAGCCGGACAGATGAATAAAAGTCGCGGTGTCGGCGAACCCCGCGACGAAGCCAAGCGCGAACAAAACCTGCAATGTGACCTTCATGAAATGACCTCGAACATTTCGTGCAGCCCGGCGTCCAACGACCCAAAGCGTATCATGCGCTGCTCTCCGGCTCTGCGATTTTCAATGAGCGGAGTCGCTCCTTCGAAAGGCTTCCGCTGAGTTGTGGCACTTAGCGCTGAGGCAAAGTCATTAAGGCGCGAACCCTTTCCGGTCTCGGGGGTTCACCCTTCAGCTAACGCAAAGGAGTTAGGACGATGGACAAAGAACGCGTCAAGGGTTCCGCAGAGCAGGCGAAGGGTTCTCTCAAGGAAGCCGCCGGTAAGGTGACGGGCGACACCAAGATGAAAACCGAAGGACAGGCCGATAAGGCTGCCGGTAAGGCAAAGAGCACCATTGGCGGAATTAAGGACGCTGTGAAGGGCAAATAGCACCCGAACCTCCAGGGAGCGGCGCCGTATCATGGGGCCGCTCCCTCAGCTTAAGGCGCAGCCAAGACGGTGCTTTGGCATCGATATACTTAAATGTATAACTCTTTTTCCTTAGAAGCTTGTGGTTGCGCCTTCTCATTTCAGGCCGCTTCAAGAAATCTTTCGCGGTCTCTTTAAACAATTTAGACATTTTCGTTGTGCCGGCTGCCGGTAATTGCGCTAGCTTGGACCTCTTTCCGGCGGAATGACCTTGACGTTTTCGATTGAGACGCGGTCCAGTGGCACGCAGATCGTTCGCTCGGCCGTTGATTTGCAGATTCCGGACCGCTGTGTGAGCGACCGTCTGTTTCGCTGGGCGGCATCGGAACGGGGCCGGACATTTATCGCTGGGCGCGAGGACGGCGTCGAGTGGCGGCGGCTCAGCTTCGCTGCTGCGGCAGCGTCGGTGAAGCAACTCGCGGGGCATCTCCTCCAGTACGGCCTTGGCCCTGAACGCCCTTTGGTCATCCTTTCCAGGAATTCGACCGGACATGCGCTTGTGATGCTCGGTGCGCTCCATGCCGGCATCCCGTTTTGCGCTCTTCCGGCCTCTCTCTATGGCGACCGGCACCGCAAAGAAGCGCTGCGCAATGTGTTGCGCGTGTTGACGCCAGGCCTTCTATATATGGACGATGAAGCCGCCCAAGCTGTGGTTCTTCCGGATCTCCTCGCGCTCAATGTGCCGGTGATCGCTGAGGACACGTTGGAGGCGCGAAGTTCCTTTTGCGCTGCGGCTGAAGCCGATGTAGCCGCCGCGAACGCGCGCGTGGGCCCATCCACAATCGCGAAATTTCTCCTAACCTCCGGTACCACGGGCTCACCGAAGCTTGTCATTCAAACCCATGGCATGATGCTGGCAAACCAGGCGATGCTGGCTCACGCTTTTCCTTTTTTTGAACAAGAGCCGCCAGTGCTTGCCGATTGGCTGCCGTGGAGTCACGCCTTCGGCTCCAACCATAATTTTGGATTGGCCCTCTATCACGGAGGAAGTTTCTATATCGATGGCGGAAAGCCTACGGCTTCCGGTATCGGACAAACGCTCGCCACCCTCCGCGAGGTCCCGCCGACCGTCTATTTCAACGTTCCGTCGGGGTTCGACCTCTTACTGCATCATTTGCAGCGGGATGACGCTCTTGCGGAACGCTTTTTTGCTCGTCTTCGCATACTGTTCTATGGAGCGGCGAGCCTTTCGGCCAAAACCAGGGAAGGCTTCGATGAAGCCGCTATGCGTATCGTGGGGCGGAAAATACCCTTCCTAACCGGCTATGGCGCAACCGAGACGGCGCCGGCTGCGCTCGTGCGCGTTTCCGGCAGCGGCCCATGGGGGAGCGTTGGACTTCCCTTGCCAAGCACATCGGTCAAGCTGATCCCTTACGGCGATACCTTCGAGGCCCGGGTGAAGGGACTCGCCGTCAGCCCCGGTTACTGGCGCAACGAAGCCGCAACGCGCGCCGCCTTCGACGAAGAAGGCTATTTCCGCATCGGAGACGCCTTGCGCTGGGCGGCTAAAGACGATCCCGTACAGGGCCTTTGCTTCGACGGCCGGCTTGCGGAGGATTTCAAACTTGCGAATGGTGAGTGGGTTCGTACCGGCCCCCTCTGCGAGGCCTTGACCGCCGCGCTCGGCGGGCTTGTAAAGCACGCGGTCATACTGGGTCCTGACCGGCCCTTCGTCACAGCCTTGCTCTGCCTTGGTCCCGATGCGCCGGCCCAGCACCACAGCGATCTCAACTCGGAGAGCTTATCAAGCGAGATCCGCCGGCGCATCGCAGAGCCGCTGGCCAGTGGGGCGGATCCAATCGGGCGGATAAGGCGCCTGCTGATCCTTGCCTCCCCCCTGAACGCTCGCGAACATGAGCTCACGGACAAAGGATCGGTAAACGCACGCGTGATCGAGAACACACGCGCCGGCGAGATCGCATTGCTCTATAGCCAGCGTTCCGCGCCATCCATTATCGACCTCTAACCTCCGAGGCCTCCGGGAGCTTGGCGGAACTTCGCGCCGGAAGATGCGTTGACCCCTTAGTTCACCAGGGAGACAATCTATGAATTGGGATCAGATTTCGGGTAACTGGAAGCAGTTTGAAGGCAAAGTGCAGCAGCAGTGGGGAAAGCTCACGAATGACGATTTGCAGGAAGTGAAGGGCGACCAGAAGTTGCTCGCCGGCAAGATCCAGGAGCGCTACGGGATCACGAAAGAAGAAGCCGAGCGCCAGCTCCACGATTGGCACGGCAGACTTTAAGCATTGCTCAAATCACGAGAAAGGCCCGTCTCAGACGGGCCTTTCTGGCGTTCGCGCGCCGTCGAATTTCTTCCGGGATTAACGTTCTCTTTGTGATATGGGGTAGTGGACAGCATTTCGCTGGCTCTCGCGCCCGTCCACAGCGGCTTCCACGGACCTTACGCGGGCTACTCGGGAGCGGCGCGCGCGGCTGGCATGTGTTTTTCAGCGACAGCGAGTTTCTCAGCCGCCTCAATCACCGCCGTGATCGGCGTTGCTACCCTTGGACAAGTGAAACAAGCACGCGAGCTGCCGCTCGCAGCCATACCACTTCTCTTCGCATTTCAGCAGGCCATTGAGGGCGCCCTCTGGCTGCGATTACCGGGCAGTGGCGGCAGTACGGTCGCTGCGCTTTCAATGTGTTTTCTGGTATTTGCCAAAGTCCTGTGGCCAGCCTACGTCGCGCCCGCCGTGCTTTTCACTGAGCCCGATGTCCGGCGCAGGCGCGTTCTTTACGTCATCGCCGCGCTCGGCGGCACGATCGCCATTTATATGCTTCAGCGTCTTATCGAGAACCCGCCGCCTGTCCCGATCTGCGGGCAAAGCATCGACTACCGGGGCAATGAGAAGGCGTTTTCCTGGCAGAGTTTTCTTTATCTCGTGTGCACCTGCGTTCCGCTTCTGCTTTCTTCGAGCGGAGCGATCCGTAGGTTCGGCGCGATCGTGGTGATAGGTTTCCTTGTCTCCACTTACGTTTATTTCACGACTTTCATCTCGGTCTGGTGTTTCTTCGCCGCTGCCGGTAGCACACTTCTTTACTTCTATTTCAGACGCGCCGCGACGCCTGTGCCGCACCCTAATCCAGGCCCTTAGCCCGGCAGCGGCCGTCTCGTCCGAGAGGGAAAAACAAGGTTCCCAGGATTGAGGGTAATACGCCTCTGCGTGGGCTTTAAAAGCGCGCTTGCAGGGCCTTAATCAGCAAAGCCTCGTGGCCGTCCGCGAATTCGACCGTGACCGGTAAGGCAAGCGTGGACCGGCCTAGCTCTCCCAAGGCGCCGGACTTGTGTCTGAGGCGCACGAGGTCTTTTCCGGTGGTGATCAGCCCGGCGCCGAGCGCGTTGGCTTCGCCGAGGAGCGAAAGCGCGTCCGTCTCCAAATAAGCGTGGTGATCGGGGAAGCTCCGGGTTCTGACCGCTGCGACGCCGGCCTGACGCAACGTCTCAAAAAATTTGGCGGGGCGCCCGATGCCGCAAAACGCGAGGAACCGCCGGCCGCGCATATCATCGGTGATCCGCGGCACGATTTTGGCCTCGAAGGCGTTTAGGCCGCGGCAGAAGCAGGCCCCCTCATCCTGTCCTTCTCCCGTCCGCATCCGCTTGCTGGATCTCGGAATGGCAAGCTCGTCAAGGCTAGCTTGCGGGAGAGAAGGGACGCCCTCACAACGCGCGCGCCCTGCCCCCTCTCCCCTTGCGGGAGAGGGTTGGGGTGAGGGGTATCTTCCTCTCAAACTGGCGTTCACCCGTTGAAGGCTCTCCCCCGCCGGGTCTTCGCCCAAAATCAGAATGGCATCGGCCATGCCCGCTTGGAAGCCCAGCGGCGCGCGCAAGGGGCCGAGCGGAAAGATGCGGCCCGAGCCAATGCCTGCCCCAGCGTCCACCACGATCAGGCTGAAATCTTTCTTGAGCGACGGATTTTGAAAACCGTCATCCATGACGATGGTATCGGCGCCGAGCGCTTCGATGAGCCGGGCACCCGCCGGACGGTCCCGGCTGACTACGGTTGGCGCTACCTCCGCCAAGAGCAGCGGTTCGTCGCCCACCCGGCCGGCTTCGTCCAAGGCGGCGTCCACCACATGCGGACCAAGTTCATGGCCGCCATAGCCGCGCGAAAGAAACGCCGGCTTTCGGCCCGCGCCCAGCAAGAGCGGCGCAAGCTTTAGGGCAACCGGTGTTTTGCCCGCGCCGCCCATGGTGAAATTGCCGATGCAGATAACCGGAAGCTTGCTCCGGTAAGGCGAAACGGTCCGGAACCGCCTTTGCACGATGGCACCATAGGCCGCCGAGATAGGAAGCAGCCCCCAGGCGGCCAGTGGGATCTGGCCATCGTACCACCATGGAGGCGGCTCAAGCGGCATGTACCGCTGTGCCAAAGGCGGCGGACAGATAGGGCTTCAGCGCCTCCAGCGTCTTTTCGAGCGCCCCGCAAAGCGTACCGATAGCTGCCGCCGCCCGGCGTTTCATCTCCTCCGCCTCGGCGGGGTTCTCGAACAGTCTCCGGAGCGCGGCGGCGAGATCGTCCGGGCCTACGACAAGTTTGAAGCCTTCGTGGTGCTGAAGGACCGAATAGGTCTCGGCAAAATTGAAGGTATGCGGGCCGCTCAGAACGCCGGAACCGAGCTTCACCGCTTCGATGGGGTTTTGCCCGCCATGGACCACCAGCGACCCGCCTATGAAAGACAGCGGCGCAAGTGTGTAGAACAGCCCCAACTCGCCGATCGTATCGGCAAGGTAGACCTGCGTTTCACCTGTCACTGGCTCGCGGGCCGAGCGCCGGGCGGCTGGCAGGTGCCGCTCGCCGAGAAGCGAAGCGATGGCTTCGCCGCGATTGGGGTGGCGCGGGACGATGACCGTCAGCAAGGAGGGCATTGCGGCTTGTAGCAATTCGTGCACGCGCGCGGCCACCTCGTCTTCGCCGGGATGCGTGCTCGCGGCCAGAAACACGGGCCTGTCCCCGGCGCTGCGCCGCAATTCCGCCGCGGCGCGCATGTCCACGGGCGGAGGGGGGGAGTCGTATTTCAGGTTGCCAGTGACGAGCGCTGCCGGAGCGCCAAGCCCGGTGAGACGTTGGGCGAACCGCCCATTCTGCGTCAGAACCAGATCGAAACGCGAAAACACGGGTCTGCTGAGGCTCGAAAGCCGGGCCCATCGCTTGCAGGATCGCTGCGACATCCGCGCATTGACGAGCACCAGGGGCACGTTGCGGCTGCTCGCCTCGACGATGAGATTCGGCCAGATTTCAGAACTCGGTGAAAAGTCCAAGATCGGGCCGCCAATGCTCGATGAAGCGCTGGCAGAAGCGCGGGCTATCGAGCGGCATGAATTGATGAATCGCCCCGTTCGGGAGCCGTTCCGCGGCGATCTTGGCCGATGTCACGGTGACGGTCGTCAGCAGGATATTGAGCGCCGGGTAGCTTTCCCTAAGCTTATGCATGAGCGGCAGCACCGCGTTCGTCTCGCCGACGCTCGCCGCGTGAAACCAGAAGAGCGGGCCGGCGGGCCGGGGGATCGTCGCAATGCCAAGGCGCTCGGAAAGCCTCGCCGGCACTTCTTTGCCTTGTTCCGCGCGCCGGCGCAAAATCGGCATGGCCACGGGGCGCGCCGCCCAGGTGGCGCCCCGGTAGAGGGTCAGCAGAAGGCCAGACCCGTTGGACCCGCCGGTCTTGCCGCGCGGAACCCAACCGCCGTTGCCCGTGCGCTGAAACCGGCCCGCCGCCTCGTTGGCCGTTTCGTCCATCGCTGCTTCATCCGTATCGCGTGGCCCGCGCTTTATGGGAGCGGAGTCCGTCATCAGGCGCCGGGATTGCTCTGTGCGGGATCGGTCGAGGGGTCGAGCAAGCGATGCATGTGCACGATGAAATAACGCATGAGCGCATTATCTACTGTGCGCTGAGCTGCAGCCTTCCAGGCGTCGTAGGCCGAGGCATAGTTTGGGTAAACGCCAAGGATGTGCAGCGCGGATATATCGCGAAATTCCGTGCTGTCCACGGACTTCAGCTCGCCACCGAACACCAGATGCAGCAGCTGACGGTTTTCGATGTCACTCATTTTGAAATCCTCATCGATCGGATGTTACGAACCGCTGCCGGTCCGTCCTAAATGTGCGATCAAGGCCGGATGCAAATCCGGGGTTGCAGCTACAAATCCCTGGGTTTGCGCTTCTTTCGAGTTGAATTTCAGTGGCGCTCCCGAAGCTGCCGTGATCACGCCGCCAGCCTCCGTGACGAGAAGCGCGCCGGCAGCGATATCCCACTCCCATTTCGGGTTCAACGCAAAAGACGCGTCCGCACGCCCTGAAGCAATGAGGGCCATCCGGTAAAGCGTAGAATTGGCGGGAACGAGAGAGGCTTCCGGCCATGGCTTGCGCCAAGCTCCCTTGGTGAACCCGGCGCGCCCAATCGCGACCCGTGCTCCGGCGAGCCGGTCTTGGCTGCTGACATGAATGCGGTGCCCGTTGAGCCAAGCTCCCTTTCCCGCTTGAGCCTCGAAGATTTCCTCGTGAACCGGATTGATAACGGAAGACAGGACGGGCGCACCATCCTCGACCAAGGCCAGAGCGATGGTCCAATCCCGGCCGCCGCGAAGAAAGTCGCGGGTGCCGTCGATGGGATCGACGACCCAGACCCGGCTCGCGGCAAGGCGGGCTGTGTGTTCTGGGCTTTCCTCGGAGAGCCAGCCATAGGCCGGGCGCGCCTCTTTCAGCCGTGCCGCAAGCATCTCGTCGACGGCCATGTCGGCCTCCGTGACCGTGCTGCCATCGGATTTGCGGTCGTGCCGGAGTGGGCGCCCCCAATAACTCATGGCCAGCGCGGCGGCCGCGCGCGCGGCTTCTCGAAGCAAATCGAAATCCTGGGTGAGATCGCTCATCCCGGTGTATAGGAGGCCCGCCTATGAAACCGCAAGGGGTACCACATCGAGCACGAGGGCCAGGAATACGATAGCGCCAAATCCGTGATTGCTCCGGAATCGGTCGAGGCAGTTTTGAGAATCGTTGATATCAAGTGTCGCAACCTGCCAGATCAAATGGGCGGACGCGGCAACCAGGCCGCAATAGAATATTGCGCCAGCTCCAACAAGCCACCCAGAGAAAGCTATGCCTCCGATGGTTATGCCAAAAAACAGGCTAAGCCATAGCGGCGTATTGGTTCCGAAGCGCAGCGCGGTCGATTTAAGCCCCATCAGGACGTCGTCTTCTTTGTCTTGATGAGCGTAAATCGTGTCGTAGCCGATGGTCCAAGCAACCGCGGCGGCATATAGCACCACTGGCGCGAGCTCCAAGCCGCCAACATCCGCCGCCCATCCCATGAGCGCACCCCAGGAAAAGGCGAGGCCGAGCACGGCTTGAGGCCAGAATGTCACCCTTTTCATGAGCGGGTAGATCAGCACGATACCGACGGAGCCGAAGCCGAGCGCGATCGCGAACGGGTTGAAATTGAGCAGAACCAGCAGGCCGATAAAGCACAGGCCAACGCCTAGCGCCATCGCCGAGGTCACTGGGATTTGCCCGCTGGCGAGGGGACGGGCTCTGGTTCTTGCCACTTTCGCATCGATGTCGCGGTCTATAATATCATTGTAAATGCAGCCCGCGCTGCGCATGGCGAAGGCACCGATGGCGAAAAGCAGAAGTAGAAACGGATCGGGGAATTCGCCGGCCGCGCGTGCAGACAGGGCGACGGACCACCAGCACGGCCATAGCAGAAGCCAGGCGCCAATAGGACGGTCGGCCCGGACGAGCCTCAGCCAGGGCTTGAGCCCAGAAGGCGCGAAGCGGTCAACCCAGTTGGCGCGGCCCGCGTCGGCAACGGGGCCAGGGGCTTCTTCGATGGCAGTCTTGACGCTTGAGCGGTCACCAATTGCTTGCATGGCTCGATCGTCCCAATTCTTCCCCGCTCCCGAATGATGATACAAATAATGTGCCAATTTTAGGAGGGTCTTATGTCAACAGCACAAAAGATTTTCTCGCGCAATGACTGTTTATAGACTGTTTGTCGCAAATGATCTCAGCGCAGAGCGGGAGATCGTTCCCGGGGCGGCCCATGCTCATTATCTCCTGCACGTCTTGAGGCTTTCGGACGGTGCGCAGGTTCTGCTCTTCGATGGCAAAAACGGCGAATGGGCCGCTGAGATCGCCTCTGCAAAGAAGAGAAGTTGCGTCCTGAAGGTGACCGGCAAAGTCCGGGAGCAGACGCCGGCACAGGACCTCCACTATGCGTTTGCGCCGTTGAAGCAAGCCCGGCTCGACTACATGGTTCAAAAGGCTGTCGAGATGGGAGCATCGGTTTTGCAGCCTGTCATGACGGCCCGGACGGCGGTTTCGCGGCCAAACATCGAGCGCATGCAGGCGAATGCCATCGAAGCCGCGGAACAATGCGGCATACTCGCGGTTCCCGGCATCAATGCGCCGGTCAAACTTGAAACACTGCTTAGGACTTGCGAAAATAGCCGGGCTGTAGTTTTTTGCGACGAGAACGCGCCGGCAGCATCCCCGCTCGAAGCGATCGGGACGCTTGAGGGCCGCAAATTGGCGGCGCTCATTGGACCGGAGGGTGGCTTTTCGCCTGACGAGCGCGAGCTTTTGCTATCGAAGGATTTCGTCTATCCAATATCGCTTGGACCGCGCATCATGCGCGCCGATACTGCCGCGGTCGCGGTTCTGGCCCTGATCAACGCGGTTTTGGGAGACTGGCGATAGAAGTCCGCTTATAAGCGAGCCTAAAAAGCGTGCACAAGATTAAGCGTTCCAACCGGCAACAGAGCGAACCATGATGCTAGCCTCCGGCGAAACAGAACTGCCCATCGAGAATCGTGACGAACTCGTGGCGCATATCGAGCAGGGCGAGAAACCGAAAGCCGATTGGCGCATCGGAACCGAGCACGAGAAGTTTCCTTTCTATTGCGACGGCCTCCGTCCGGTTCCCTACGATGGCCCGGCGGGCATCCGGGCTCTGCTTGAGGGAATGGCGAGCCGCTTTGGCTGGCGCCTTCTCTTCGACAAAGAGAACGTGATCGCGCTGGATGACGCCTCCAGCGAACTTGGAGGCTCCATCACGCTTGAGCCGGGCGGCCAGTTCGAGCTTTCCGGCGCGCCGCTTCAGACGATTTTCCAAACCTGTGAGGAGGTTGGGCGGCATCTGAAGCAAGTGCGGGAAATCGCCGATCCGCTCGGTATCTCCTTCCTTGGCCTTGGCTTCTCCCCGCTATGGACGCTGGCAGAAACGCCTCGCATGCCGAAGAGCCGCTATGCCATCATGACCTCCTACATGCCGAAGGTCGGTAAGCTCGGTCTCGACATGATGTACCGCTCCGCGACGGTTCAGGTGAATCTCGATTTTGCGGACGAAGCGGACATGGTGAAGAAGCTGCGCGTTTCGCTGGCTTTGCAACCCATCGCGGCAGCGCTCTTTGCCAATTCACCGTTCACCGAAGGAAAGCCAAATGGCTATCTGAGCTTCCGCAGCGCGATATGGCTCGATACGGATGCGGCGCGTACCGGCATGCTGCCTTTCGCCTTTGAAGCGGGCATGGGCTATGAGCGCTACGTGGACTACGCGCTCGATGTGCCGATGTATTTCGTGCGCCGGAACAAGGCTTATATCGATGTCTCGGGCGCTTCCTTCCGTGATTTCATGGAGGGACGTCTTCCGCAGCTTCCCGGCGAAAAGCCCACTCTCACAGATTGGTCCGATCACCTGACGACGCTGTTCCCTGAGGTCCGGCTCAAACGCTTCCTGGAGATGCGAGGCGCTGACAGCGGGTCATGGCGCAGCCTGTGCGCTCTGCCTGCTTTTTGGACGGGGCTGCTCTATGAGCAGGCAAGCCTCGATGCTGCCTATGATCTCATCAAGGATTGGACGGCGGAGGAGCGGCAGCAGCTGCGCGACGATGTACCCCGGCTTGCGCTTAAGACGCCGTTCCGGAACGGCACCGTCCTTGGCATCGCGCGCGCAGCCGTGGATCTGGCCTCGGCCGGGCTTAAGGCGCGGGGCCACGCCGGACTGGATTCCGCTGACGAGACCGTTTTTCTTCAAGCTTTGATGGATATTACGGCGTCCGGTCAAACCGAGGCGGAACGCCTTCTGGCGCGGTATCACGGCGACTGGAAGGGCGACGTCAGGCCGATCTTCACTGAAGGCGCGTATTGATTCTGCATCGATTACACGGGAGACCGCGACCGCCCCGGGCGGACTGTAACCGTGTGACGAGGCTCCTGCCCTCCGCAATGGCCAGCGGCGCCAAATCAGCGCCGGCTAAGCCGTTCACATCGAGCGTGTGTGCCTTTTACGGACGCCGCCGTTATCGGGAGGCGAGATTTCCGCCGTGGCAAACCGGAACCGCAGACGTGACTTGGATCGGCGTATGGCGGTGCGCGGAAGAAGCGCTTCCGCGCAGATCATAACGTTCGGGACGGGCAGTTTGCTGCTGGGGCTTGACCTTTTTATCCGTTTCATTAAAAGTCTTTTTTAAGATTGAGTCAAAATCATAAGGCTTTGAGGATGCGTCTCCTTTCACGCACTGCGGCAATGCTCTTCGCGGCTACGGCGGCGGAGCTTGCGGGATGCGGGTCGTTGGTTCCACCCGTCCCAATGCCAGGGTCCGCACAGATCAGGCCGGAGGCGCCGCAAGTTGCTGCCGTCGCTTTGGGCGATGTGGCAGGTCCACCTGCGGCCGTGTCGGACCGGCTTGTGCATCGGCTCGATGACGAGACACGCCGCGCAGGCATCGTGCTTTTGAATTACGAGCGCGCCGGCGGCGATTACCGCCTAGAATGCGGCCTTAAGATCGCGCGTCGAAAAAACATCATCACGGTCACCTATGAGTGGCGTCTCATCACCCGAGATGGATCGCTCGCAGGCCGCTCGTCCGGGATGGAAGCCATCGCGGCCCCGGGGGCGAACCCGGATCTTTGGGCCCGAAATCCCAGACATCGCGCTTCAACGCATTGCGGAGCGAGGGGTCGCCGCGGCCGTAAACCGCCGTCGATGCCGTTCCTCGACAGCGCCATGCAATTCAACTTGAAATTGATTGACGCGGATGATACACGCGTGTCGTTGTAGTGGATTGTATTAAAATCATAGAAAGGCGAAAGTTCGTGTTACGCCATCTCGCTGTTGCGCTCGTCCTGGTACCAAATCTCGCGGGGCAAGGAGCCTTGGCCGCGACCGAAATCGGGAAACTCGTGGCCGTTCAAAACGAAGTCGCGCTCGAAGGTGGTGGCAGCGGCCCGCATCCCTTATCGGTAGGCTCCGCGATCCGCGAGGGTGAGACGCTCGTGAGCGCCACCGCTTCAAACGCCGAGGTTGAGCTGCAGGACCAGACGAAACTCGCCATCGGACCGGAGGCGCGGCTCGTACTGGGAAGGTTTTCCTATAAGGCGGGAAAATCGCCGGGCTCTATCGCCCTAACGCTTTCAAGGGGTGCGTTCCGGTTCATGACCGGCAATGCGCCTAAAGCTGCCTACGACATCAAGACGCCCACGGCCTCATTGGGACTGAGGGGCACAATCTTCGATGCATTCATCAGCGACACCGGCGACACCGCTGTGCTGGTGCACGAGGGGAATGTCAACGTTTGCAATAAAGCCCGGTCTTGCGTGCTGCAAGGTCAGGGCCAGGGCATCGTGGTCGTCGATGCGGAGGGTGTGATATCGGTCCAACCGCGGTGGAATGGGTCGCTGATGCCGGGCGTAAGTCCCAGCACGGCTTTTCCGTTCGTGGGCAGAACGCTTGCCATCGACCCGGTGCGGAGATTTCCGCCAAATGACTCTTCCAGCGAACCCGCGGTTGCAGAAACTCCGGCAGAACCCACGAACACGCCCGTGGGGCATCTAGCCAATGTGCGCGGTGTCGTTCTGGTGAACATGGGTCTAGGCTTCCAGCCCGTGAGCGGAGACACGCCTATCTTGCCTGGTTATCGCGTCCAGGCCGTGACGGGTTCGGCCGATATCGTCTACGACAACGGGACGACGGTCCCCGTGACCAGCGGGCAAGTGGCGCTGGTTCTTTCTAGCTCTCCCGCAGGAGAAGTCCCATCGGCCTCTGGTTTTTCCGCTCCCATTCTCATCGGGGGAGTGGCGGGCGCTGCTGGCCTCGCGGTGGCTCTGTCTAATGTCCAATCGGCACATCCAGCGAGCCCCTAACAGAATTGCCCTAACCGTCCGCGCTGCTCACTCCATGAACCGGGAGCCTGCCCGGCTCTCTCGGGAAGCTTATACCGGCTGCGCCCGCAGGCTTCTTATCCGGCCGGAGACCACGCCTTGAACACGCCGTCCCAGTCTGGAGGCGGAGGATTGCCGGTAAATCCGCCCATGCGCGCCGCGTATAGGTCTAATAACTTGGTCAGGCTTCTTGCCGCTGCGTATGTTCTGGCCCGTTCGAGGTGGCTAAACGACTCCGCCCAATCCCCGGCGCGGTAATCAAGGAGCATCTCTTGAAATGCGCTCCGAAAGGACATGAAGTCTGCCCGCTGGGCCATATCGGGACCGCCGAGTATAGTGTAAACCGTTTCGGGTTCTCTCTTGCCCTTTACAAGCACGCGGTCGACTTCGAAAAGAGCGAACTTGTCCATGCAGAGGCGCGCGGTTTCCGAGGCAACGAGGATGCGAAGGCCATAGATCGCTGTCAGCCCCTCAAGCCTCGACGCGAGATTCACGCAGTCGCCCAGAACCGAATAATCGAAGCGGATGGCGGAGCCCATATTGCCGACTACGGTCAAGCCCGAACTGATGCCGATGCCGATCTGCATATCGTGGACCGCAGTTCCTGACTGGAGCCCTTCCCGGCGCCGCCCGTCATTCAGATCGTCGAGCCGCGCCAAAACCTCCAGCGCCGCTTCGCATGCGTGAAGCGCGTGGTCCGGATCGTCGAGGGGGGCATTCCAGAACGCCATGATGGCGTCGCCAATATATTTATCGATGGTCCCGCGGCGCTGAATGATCGGAATCGACAGCGAGGTGAGCATGCAATTCATGAGCGCGGTAAGCCCGGCGGGGTTCTGTTTGAAGCCCTCCGCAATCGAGGTGAAGCCTCTGACGTCGCTGAAAAAGATCGACATCTCGCGTGTTTCTCCGCCTAGAACCAGGCGGCCGGGTTCGCGAATAAGCTGCTCCACGAGGTCCGGCGACAGATAGTGCCGGAAAGCCGCGCGGACCTGCGTGCGGCGCCTTTCCTCACGCAGATAGTTGAGGAATGTCATGAGCAAAAACACGGCGAAACTCGACGCGAGCGGGTAGGACATGTCGATCAGCATCCGGTGCGAAAGAAACGCGTACCAGGACCCGGCGGCGAGCAAAGCCGCGATTCCGGCGGCGATAAAAAGATTGCCCAAGGCGCCGGTGAGAGGGGCCACGGCAACGAGGATCGCGCCGGCAGCAAACGCAAGCGCAATCTCAAGGCCGGGCGCGAAATTCGGTCTGTTCAGCGTTGCACCGGCAAGAATGCTTTCCACGATCTGCGCGTGGATCTCGACGCCCGGGATGACCCGGTCGAGAGGCGTGGATTTGAGGTCGAACAGTCCTGAGGCGGACGTCCCCACGAGCACGATCTTGCCCTCGATGCGCTCGCGCGGAACGGTTCCCGCAAGCACGGCCGCCGCTGGAACGTAACGTGCCGGGTCATGATGCGCGAAGGCCACCCATAACTGCCCGTCCCTGTCAGCCGGGATTTCCGCACCGGCGAAGGCGATGGCGCGCACGCCCGCCTCATCGCGCTTGACCACGATAGAGGATGCGCCGGCCGCCACCCGTAGGAGTTCGACCGCCATGCCTGGCGCTATGGCATTTCCGGCGGTGAGCAGTAAAGGGGCCCGCCGGATCAATCCGTCGCGCTCCGGCCTCACCGCAAGCATGCCGATGCCCGCAGAAGCGCTTTCAAGCGCCGGTAAATTCTTAAGCATGGCGGGAAAGTGCAGAAGATCGTCCTTTGGGTCTCCCCCAATGGTAGCGATCGCAACATTTGGCGGCGCCCTGTTTTCCGAAGCCTCGGAAGGGGCGGCGGCGTTGACTGCCGTACGGCCCAAGACCACGCGTGCGCTGCGGATCGCGTCGGCAAAGAGCGCGTCATGATCCGGCAACGCCGCGAGCCTTCGTTTCAGGTCCTCATCGCCCGGGACGAGGTCCGCGAGCCGGCGCGGAGACAAACGGTCGCCCTCGGGAAATATGATGTCGAAACCGATGACGGCGGCGCCATCCGCATTGAGCCGTTCGACGAGTTTGGCGAGCGTCGCACGCGGCCAGGGCCATTGTCCGATCTCGCGCAAGCTCGCGTCGTCGATGTCGACGATGGTGACGGTGCGCTCCTGGACCGATCGCGGATGCGCTTTCTGCAGGAAATCGAAGAAAAAGTTCCGTGCCGCTTCAATCGGCGCGGGATCCCAGAGCCGGAGAGCCGCCAGCATGGCTAGGGCGGCAAGGCCCGCGAGACGCGGCGACCACAGGAGCTTAAGGCCGGAAATCTGGAGGGGGCCTGAATTCACGTTTACAATCCGCCAGGGGCTGCTGCCAAACTAGGCGGGCGTTTTGTACAGGCCCCGGTGGACAAAACGACTCGGCTCTGAGATTCTAAGGCTGCTCCATCAAGCGCGATAGGCATTTCATGGCAAAGCCGCATCTTTCGAAGCCAGCCACACCCGCCGCCGCGGTAGACCGGCTGGAAGAGATCTATGCCAAGGCTGCCTCGGCGTTGGCGCAAGCGGTTGACCGCTATCTCGACACGCGCACGCCGCCGCCGCCAGAGCTGCGCTCCAAGTTCCATTATCCGTTCCTGCGCGTGATCTACCGCAACGAAAAGCATCCGCGCCTCCATACGCGCCGCGCCTTCGCAAAGGTACAGCGGCCCGGCGTCTACGAGACAACGATCACACACCCGCTTCCCTTTCGCAGCTACCTTATCGAGCAACTCGATCCTCTTGTGTCGGAGTACGGTGTCGAGATCGAGGTTGGGGTCAGTTCTCAGGAAATCCCTTATCCCTATGTGATCGAGCGTGCGGAGGAGATCATCAATGCCGACGTCACCGCAAGCGAACTTGCGCGCCACTTCCCAACGCCGCGGCTTTCGGAGGTTGGCGACGAAGTCGCCGACGGGCTGTGGGAGCGCAAGGAGGGTGAACCTTATCCTCTTGCACTGTTCGATGCCGCCCGCACCGACTTCTCGCTCCGCCGGCTCGTCCACTATACAGGCAGCGACTGGCGCCATGTGCAACGCTGGATCCTCTTGACCAACTATCACCGCTACGTGGATCAGTTCGTGCGCTGGGGGTGCCAGCAGATCAAGCGCGAAGGCGCCTTCGACCGCCTCGTGCTGCCCGGCGACGTCATCGTTGGCCGGCACCATTCGCCCACGGAGGCCGAGGCGCTTGTGACTAGCTCCAAATGGCATCGCTACCAAATGCCCGCTTACCACTTAACGGGCGGCGGCGATTCCGGGGTAACCCTCATCAACATTGGTGTCGGCCCGTCAAACGCCAAAACGATCACGGACCATCTGGCCGTCATCCGTCCCAATTGCTGGCTCATGGTCGGGCATTGCGCAGGGCTTCGCGACACGCAGTCCATCGGGGATTATGTCCTTGCCCATGCCTATCTCCGGCAAGACCATATCCTCGACGATTTGGTGCCGCCGGAAATCCCCATCCCAGCGCTCGCCGAAGTCCAAGTGGCGCTGCAGGAAGCAGCGGCGTCCGTGACCGGCTGTGGCGGCGACGAACTGAAGCAGCGCCTTCGCACCGGCACGGTCGTTACCAACGACGACCGCAACTGGGAATTGCGCTTTACGCAGGAGCGCAAGCGCATCAACCTGTCGCGCGCTGTCGCCGTCGACATGGAGAGCGGCACGATTGCCGCTCAGGGATTTCGCCTGCGCGTCCCCTATGGCACGCTTCTGTGCGTATCGGACAAGCCGCTCCATGGCGAGATCAAGCTGCCTGGCGCCGCTAGCGCCTTCTATGAGACGGCGATCGCCCAGCATCTGGAGATCAGCCTTGCGGCACTCGACCTGCTCAAGGAAGGCCGCGATAGCCTCCATTCGAGAAAGCTGCGGTCCTTCGACGAACCGCCGTTTCGATGAGAAAGATCGGCGGCTAAAGGACTTGCGTTTAGCCTGCCCCATCGTCTTGGCCGGGCTTGACCCGGCCGTCCAGTGGAGGGCGCAGAGCCCATGTTATGGGTGGCCGCATCAAGTGTGGCCATGATTGGCGGATGATTCGCATTCCGCTTTAGCTGCCAGCCCAGCGGGGCGCGTCCGTTCCAACCATACCAGTGAGCGAGCCAGACCGGCCGGCGATTTCCGCGAGGAGGGCGGCCTTGATGTCCTCCAGCAGACTTGGCCCTTTGTAGACCAACCCCGTATAGAGCTGGATGAGAGAGGCTCCAGCCCGGATCTTGGCCAGCGCCGCTTGCGGGCTATCGATCCCGCCAACGCCGATCAGCGGCAACTTGCCTCCGGTTGCGAGGAAAAACCTGGCCAATAGTCTGGTCGAGCGCACAAAGAGTGGGCGCCCCGAGAGTCCGCCGCCTTCGCCGCGGTGAGCACTGGGCGGGACGCCTTCGCGGGACAGCGTCGTGTTTGCGAGGATCGCGCCATCGACGCCATGCGCCATGAGGCAGGCCGCGACGGGCTCAACGTCCCCGTCGCCGAGATCGGGAGAGAGCTTGACCAGAATGGGCACCGGCCGTGGCAGGCTCGCCCGCGCAGCCATTGCGGCTTCGAGCAGCGCATTGAGCCTGTCTGGCGCCTGCAAATTGCGCAGGCCCGGCGTGTTTGGCGACGAGATGTTGATCGCGAGGTAGGACGCTAGCGTGCCAAAGGCGTGCACGCCGGCGACGTAATCCGTGATGGGCTCCGGCGTCTCGCGGTTCGCGCCGATGTTCACGCCGAGAATCCCCTTTTGCGGGCGCCCCGCAAGGCGCAGAATCGCGGCCGCGTGGCCCGCATTGTTGAAGCCGAGGCGGTTGATGATGCCGCGCTCCCGCATGAGCCGGAAGACACGGGGGCGCGGGTTGCCCGTCTGCGGTTCGGGCGTGACAGTGCCGGCCTCTGCAAAGCCGAATCCCATGGCGAAGAGCGCATTGTAGACGCGAGCATCCTTATCGTAGCCTGCCGCCACGCCGATGGGATTGGGAAAGGGGAGGCCGAAGAGTGTCTGGGCGAGGCGCGGATCGTCAGGCCCGCTTTTCCTGGGATAGATGCCGGCCTCCAGAGCGCGCAGCGATGCTTCGTGGGCCGTCTCGGGGTCGAGGACGAGGAGGCCTGCTTGCGCGGCGGACCAGAAGCGGTTCATGGCGCGAGTTCGCTCGGGATAATGGGAACGCCATCAGCGGCAAGCGGGATTGCGATGACGCTCGTCACCGCCGCGATGGGCAGATTGGCGTAGAGGTGCGGAAAGAGATCGCCGCCTCGGGAGGGTTCCCAGCGGAGAGAGTGATACCCCTCACCCTGTCCCTCTCCCTCTGGGAGAGGGGACGTTGCGGCTGGCATTGTGCCATGTTCAAGCGTCCCTTCTCCCATTGGGAGAAGGGCGGGATGAGGGGTAAGACTTTCCGTCAAAGCGGCGGCATCAACCGCCAGCAAGACCAAATCGGGCACGCCAGAGAAATACTTTCGCGCCGTCTCCGCAAGCTGCCCCGCCGCGGAAAAGTGGATGAACCCGTCGCGCCTATCGTGCGCCGAGCCGCAATAGACGCCCGCAGCTTGCGCCGCTTCCCATTCGGTGCGCGTGAGGAGCTTGTAGATCGTGCTTGCCGGCATCCGGCTTAGGCCGCCTTAGCCGCGTCTTGCAGCCGCCCGGCGATCAGCGCGCGCGTGTTTTCGAGCCCGTACGCCTTGATGAACGAGCCGAAGCGCGGTCCCTGGCTCTCGCCGAATAGCACCTCATACAGAGCCTTGAACCAGTCGCGCAAATTCTCGAAGGGGTGCGCCTTGCCAACCTCATAGACGATAGCTTGCAGCTCTTCCGCGCTCTTGTCCGCGTTGGCCGCCGCCAAGCGCTCATTGAGATCGAGCATGGCCCCGCGCTCCAACTCCGTAGGCGCCCGATAGACCTTGAACGGCTTTTCGCGTTCCTCGAAATAGCGGATCGCAAAGCCGATCAGCCGGTCGAGTTCCGGGAAGTCCTTCGGGCTCGTCTCCGGTGCGTAGTTGCGCACGAACTGCCAGAGGATCTCCTTGGTGTGTGCGTTGGAGGCGCTGACGAGGTTCAATAGCAGCCCAAAGCTCACCGGCACATGATGCTGCGGCGGCGTGCCACTGTGAATGTGCCAGACGGCGTTGTTGAGCCGCTGCTCCGGCGCTTCCTTGTGATAGGCTTCCAGCAGCGAGAAATACTCGTCCACCGCACGCGGGATCACGTCGAAATACAGCCGCTTCGCCGTCTTCGGCTTCTGGAACATATAGAGGCTGAGGCTTTCCGGCGTCGCATAGGCGAGCCATTCCTCGACCGCGATGCCGTTGCCCTTCGACTTGGAAATCTTCTGCCCGCCGTCGTCGAGGAACAACTCGTAATTGAAGCCCTCGGGCGGCGTACCGCCAAGCGCGCGGCAAACCTTCGAGGACAGCGTGACGCTGTCGATCAGGTCCTTGCCGGCCATCTCGTAATCGACCCCGAGCGCCACCCAGCGCATGGCCCAATCGGCCTTCCACTGGCACTTCACATGGCCACCCGTGACCGGCGTCTCGACCTTTTTGCCGCTATCGGGATCGGTATAGAAGACGGTGCCGGCCTTGAGGTCGCGCTGCTCGATGGGAACCTGCAGCACCTTACCTGACGTGGGCGAAACCGGCAGGAACGGCGAATAGGTCGCACGCCGGTCCGGCCCAAGCGTCGGCAAAATGATCTCCATCACCTTGTCGTAGGCTTCGAGCATGCGCAGCAGCGTCTCGTCGAAAATGCCGGAGCGATAGCACTCGGTGGACGACAGGAACTCATATTCGAAGCCGAAGCTATCGAGAAAAGCCCGCAGCCGCGCGTTGTTATGCGCGCCGAAGCTGGAATGCGTGCCGAACGGATCAGGCACCGCGGTCAGCGGCCTGTCGAGCGCAGCTTTGAGCAGCTCCTGGTTCGGCACATTGGTGGGCACCTTGCGCAGCCCGTCCATGTCGTCGGAGAAGCAGACGAGCCGCGTCTTCACGCCCGGCCGCAGCACTTCGAGCGCGTGCCGCACCATGGACGTGCGCGCGACCTCGCCGAAGGTGCCGATATGCGGCAGGCCGGACGGGCCGTAGCCGGTCTCGAACACCACCTCGCGAGCCGGATCGCGCTTGTCCAGCCGTTTCAGGAGCTTCCGCGCCTCTTCGAAGGGCCAGGCCTTGGAGGTTGCGGCGAGTTCTGCGGGCGATTGCGCGGCGGCGGTCATTATGTGTGCCGTTCGTGTTGGGCGGGATGGCGAATGTGGCGACTATGTGGACGGCGGAGGCGCGCGTCAACCCATGGCTCAATCTCATGCACTTCAGTTGGCCAGAGGATCGTCCCTGCAGCCACCGTAGAATATCAAGTTTACCTTCTTGGCACGAGACGCCTGAGCGATCTCGGACAGCGGCAGAGCATGCCCCGGCAAGGCCGAATTGCCCTGTTGCACTGGAAAATCGCCTGGTATCAGATAGACAGTTCCGTTGGATTCCACTCCGTGTCCGGTCGTATAAATGGCCGAAACCTCATAGTTGGCGCTAGCGTCTGCGAACTCACTCAGTTTCTTTCTCATTTCAATTAGTTTGAAGTCCAATGCGATGTCCGTAGTAAACCCCGCGCTGGTCAGAGCTGAGCCGATGCGACGAGCATCGAGCGCCGCACCCGGCAACGATTGTGCATCGGACTCTCGATAATTAGAAACAACTAGATAAGGGCGATTCGCTTCTCTTTGGCGAGCGGTGGAACGAGCTTCCAATCTTGACGAAAAACAGATCTTGGAACATCAGGGGTTTGCTGGCCTTGGCTTTTATTAATTGTGAGCCTTCGCAGCATCTGGGGCAAGCCCGCAAGCCGCACCTCTTTAAGTTGAAGAATCTCAATAAGGGAGCTGGCAAACGGATTGCCCCCTCCTTCCCCTCGATCCTGAGTTTGCTGCCCCGAGGTGGATGCATGGAAGATAAGAGGCTCGCTGCGCGCACTGCCGGCGAGGCCTGCGATAAGGCCAAGAGCAAGAATTAGCCTACGCAGCGGACTTACTGAGCAATGACCCTGAAATCTTTGACCTGCCAACAGTCACTCTCCCGTATGGAGCTTTTTGCAAAATCCGTCTAACATGATTGTGGTGAGGAACGAAAATGTCTAACCACGCGCGCATCACCCTCGACCCTGCCGTTCTCGCCGGAAAGCCCGTCATCACAGGGACGCGGCTTGCTGTGGATTTTATCATCGGCCTTCTCGCCGAAGGCTGGAGCGAGGCGGACATATTAGACAATTACCAGGGTCTTACGCACGAAGATATCGCCGCGTGTCTAGGCTATGCTCGGGACATATTAAGCTCGGAAAAAGTTTACCCGAGTGCGGCGTGACATGCGTTTTCTCGCTAACGAGAATTTTCCGCGTGCCGCCGTGGACGCTCTTCGACGGAGCGGCCACGACGTGACCTGGGTGCGAACCGCAGCTCCGGGTATTAAGGATTCGGATGTTCTGGCCTGGGCCGTGCGCGACGAGCGGATTCTCATTACGTTCGATAAGGACTTCGGGGAGCTTGCGTGGCGCGCCCGCCTCCCGGCGGCGTCTGGCGTCATTCTCTTCCGCGTTTCCATGCCTGCGCCGTCTACCGCCGGTAGGAAGCTAGCGTTGCGCATCGAGGAACGCGAAGATTGGGCCGGACATTTTTCCGTCATTGAGCCCAAACGCATTCGCATGCGTAAACTTCCTCAATAGATAAGGCATCAGCTTCGCCAGTTCTGTTAAAAGTCCACGCGCGCGCGGGTGCTTGTTGAGGGGGCGCGCTCGAAATCGATCGCGAAGCTGCGGCAACGCCTTGCCGCCCACGCCTGGAATTACGCTACTTTTTCGCCTTCCGCGCCGCGTACCGCGCATCCCGCGCCGCTTTCTGCTCGGCGGCAAGTGCCACCTTCCGTTCCTCGGCCCGAGCTGCCTCAAGCTCGGCCTCCGCCGCCTTCCGAACCTTCTCCTCGGCCAGACGCGCCTTCTCTTCGAGCTTTTTCGCTTCACGCTCCGCCGCCCGCGCCGCGCGGGCTTTGGCTGCGTCCATCCGCGCCGCTTTCCTTGCAAGAGCGGCCGGGTCTTCGTTCGCTTGCCGTTCGGCGAATTGCTGCAGCGCCGCTTGCTTGGCCTTTGCCGCCGCCGCGAGGCGCTCGCTAAAGTCTTTTTCCTTGAAAGTTCTCATCCACCACCGTTTTGCGTATCTCGCCGCCATCGGCGAGTCTCTTCATTGCGTTTAGAAGGAACCTCAGCGCCAAAAAGGCAAGAGAAAGGCGCCGCTCATCACAAAAAGATTGTACAGCAAGCACCCGGGGCTGCGTCAGGATTCGCCAACCTTACTGCCGTCCAATGGCTGCGGAGAGCGCTCCCCCGTCTCTTCTGCTTGGTGCAGGCTCGTTATTACCTCTCCAAACCTGCTAGCGCTTAAGCACTCCTATTGCGGCGCGCATCTTGCCAATGGTATTCTTATCCGGTGCAACCGACAGCGAAACAAAAAATGAACGCGGACACTTTCCTTGCTTGGGCCGAGCGTCAGGAGCGCGGCCGCTATCAACTCGCGCGAGGGGAAATCATGGCGATGGCGCCCGAACGTGCGGAGCATGGCGACGTGAAAAGGCGTGTCGCGAATGCATTGGAAGCCGCCATCAAATCGAATGGGCTCAAATGTCAGGCGTTCGTCGATAGTTTGGGCGTCAAGATCGACGACGAGACGGTTTTCGAGCCCGATGCGCTCGTCAATTGCGGAGAGCGGGTGCCGCGCGCGAGCTTGATCGCGCCAACCCCTGTCATTGTCGTGGAAGTAGTGTCTCCCTCCAGCGAGCGGCGGGACCTCGCGTTGAAGTTCAAGCAATACTTCCGGCATCCCTCGATCCAGCATTACCTTTTGGTGACAATCGAGGATCGCTCCGTTTTGCACCATAGACGCGGGCCGGACGGGACGATTGTAACCGCGATCATGGGTGCTTCAAGCACGCTGACATTCAATCCGCCGGGTATGGAAGTGCCTGTTGCGGCCCTCTTCGGCGAAGATTACCCGGGGGATGACGGGTAAACGGTGCAGCGCTAGACGGGTGCCGCCCCGGCTTCGAGCCCGGCGCTGTACCGAAGTTGCGAGCCGCCGCCGCATTTCGTAAAGACGATCTGCTGATCGTGGAAACGCGTCAGGCTTTTGCGGTGTGCTACGCTGATAACCGCGCAATTCCGTACGGTCTTCAGGATGAGCCCGTACAACATGGCCTCAAACTCCTCGTCGAGAGCAGACGTCGCCTCGTCGAGGAAAAGCCAATGCGGCCTTAAGAGCAGGGCGCGCGCGAACGCGATGCGCTGCTGCTCGCCGGGCGAAAGTTGAAGGGCCCAGTTGGACTCCTCCTGCAGCCGGGCCGCAAAGGCCTCCAAGCCGCATAGGACAAGCGCGGACTCGACATCGCCGCTCGCGTGGCTGGAGGGTGCGTCCGGGTAGCAGATCGCACCGCTCAATGAGCCGAGCGGCAGATAGGGCTTCTGCGGGAAGAACAGCGTCCGCTCGCCGGCAGGCCGGTGGATGGCGCCATCGCAATAAGGCCAAATCCCGGAAAGGGTCCGCAGCAACGTGCTCTTTCCGCTGCCCGACGGGCCCGAAACAAGGACCCGGCTTCCCGAGGCGAGCTGAAAATTGAGGCCGGTGAGAAGCGGCGATCCGTCGGGAAGATAGATGTTCGCCTTTGAAACCGAGAGTGCGCGCGGCGTCCTTGACTTTGACTTCGGTGAGACCTTGGAGGCCCGGTTGCGCCGTTGCGGCCAGCGCCTGCTCGAAGCCGCTCAGCCGGTTGACCGTCGCTTTGTACTCGGCAAGGCTCGTGTAATTCGTGACGAACCAGGACAGCGCGGTTTGAACCTGACCGAAGGCCTGCGCCGTTTGCATCAACTCGCCGAGTTGGAAGGCGCCCGCGAAATAGCGTGGAGCCGCCACCACAAAGGGGAAGATAATCGCAATCTGGGTGTAGCCGGAAGAGAACCAGCTCAGCAGCTTCTGCCGCCGCATGATCCCCCACCAATTGGAGACGACGTTGGAAAAGCGCGACTCGATGCCCTTCTGCTCCGCCTCTTCTCCTCCGTAAAGCGCGACACCTTCGGCGTTTTCGCGCAGACGGACGAGCGCGAAGCGTAAGTTGGCCTCATAGAGCTGCTGCTGGAAGTTGAGCGACACCAGAGGCAAGCCGAGGCGGTTCGTCAGCCAGGTTCCGACGATCGCGTAGAGAATGGCTGCCCAGAGCATATAGCCCGGGATCGTGAGACCTGCGATGGTAATGGAGCCTGAGAGCTCCCAAAGAATAAATGCAAATGAGCCGAGCGTGACAACGGATTCCAGGACACCAAGTCCGAGAATCAGCGTTTGGCCCACAAAGCCGTTAATGTCTTCGGCAATGCGCTGATCCGGGTTGTCGGCGCCGCCGTTCGAGAGCTGCATGCGGTAAAAGGTGCCGTTTTGCAGCCAGCGCTCGACATAGCGCCCCGTCAGCCAGTTGCGCCAGCGGATTTGCAGCATTTGCCGCAAGTAAACTTGATAGACGCCGGCGAAGATATAAACCGCGGCCAGCCCGCTGAACCGGAGGATCTGGTAGGTGAACGCGGCAAAATCCCAATTCTGCAATGCGTTATAGAACAAGGCATACCAAAGATTGATCAGAACCATGATGTAGACCGAGCCCAGATTGAGGACCACGACCGCGAGCAGGATGAGGCAGGACTTCGCGCGCTCTTCGGAGCGCCAATAGGGACCGGTCAAGGTCCAGAACTGGGAAAACAGATCTCTCATACAGGTATGACTCTGGCGGGCGTTCAAGGAGAACATTGGCAGCGGAACCGATGCGCGCAACCCGCCTTGCGCCTGCAACACCGGAAACGCAAACATAGCCCGCGTGTTCGCTAAGTCTACGGAAGGGTCGCTTTATGGCAAAACGGATCGAGGATTATGCCCTTATTGGTGA
This sequence comes from uncultured Alphaproteobacteria bacterium, assembly GCA_963817705.1. GTDB lineage: Bacteria > Pseudomonadota > Alphaproteobacteria > Rhizobiales > Rhodomicrobiaceae > Rhodomicrobium. The sequence goes on along the minus strand of CAWFPF010000007.1, from coordinate 34,908 downwards.
CTGCGAAAGCGCGGCGCTCGTTGGACGCGACGGCTCGATAGACTGGCTTTGCTGGCCGCGCTTCGACTCGGGCTCCGTCTTCTCAAGCCTGCTCGGCGGGCCAGAAAATGGCTGCTGGCGCCTGGGCGCCGAGTCGAAGGATGCGGCCGTCACCCGGCGATACCGCGGTAACTCGTTGATCCTCGAAACGCATATCGAAACAGCAACCGGCGCCGCGACCGTGACCGATTTCATGCCGCTTCGCGATGGCGGCAGCAGCCACGTGGTCAGGCTCGTTCAGGGGCAGGGCGGCCATGTGGAGATGACGACCGAATTCGTGCTCCGCTTCGATTATGGCCTCATCGTCCCCTGGATCACCCAAATCGACGGCTGCGGGCTCGAAGGCGTGGCGGGGCCGGACAAGGCCGTTTTGCGCACGGACGTGCCGCTGGTGGCCGATGGGTATCGTCACCGCGGGACATTTACGGTCGCTGCCGGCGAGACCGTCTCCTTTGTCCTCAGCTATGGCCGGTCGTTTAGGCCCAATCCGGCACCGATCGATGCCAAGGCGGCCTTGGACGAGACTCAAAGCTCATGGGACCTCTGGCAGAGGGATTTCAACCTGGCCGGGACCGCCTATTCCGATGCCGTGCTCCGGTCTCTGATCACGTTGAAGGCGCTGACTTACCCGTTAACGGGGGGCATTGTCGCGGCTCCAACCACTTCACTCCCTGAGGAGATTGGCGGCGTCCGCAACTGGGACTACCGCTACTGCTGGCTTCGCGATGCGACCTTCACGCTCCTCGCGCTCCTCAATTCGGGTTTCCGCCGGGAGGCGTCGGAGTTTCGCATCTGGCTACAGCGCGCTGTCGCCGGCTCGCCGCAGCAAATGCAAATCGTCTATGGGTTGGGTGGAGAACGCCGCCTCGTCGAAAGCGAAATCCCCTGGCTAGCGGGTTTTGAGAATTCGCGGCCGGTGCGCATCGGCAACGCGGCGTCGGATCAGTTGCAGCTCGACGTTTACGGCGAAGTCATGGACGCACTTTTTCACAGCGCCATGGGCGGCCTCGACCCAAGTCATGAGGCTTGGCCCTTGCAGTGTCTTTTGACGAGGCATCTGGAGGATGTCTGGCAGGAGCCCGACGAAGGTTTGTGGGAGGTCCGCGGCGGCCCTCGCCATTTCACGCATTCGAAGGTCATGGCGTGGGTCGCATTCGACCGGGCGATCAAGATGGCGGAGCGCTTCCGGCTCAAAGGGCCCTTGGAGCGTTGGCGCTCCGTGCGCCAGCAGATTCACGATCAAGTCTGCAATGAGGGCTTCGACCCGAAAATCGGAGCCTTCGTTCAGAGCTACGGCTCGGAAGAACTCGACGCGGGTGCGCTCCTGATCCCGCTCGTCGGCTTCCTGCCGCCGGGAGATCCAAGGGTGCGGTCCACGATCGAAGCAATCGGCGAACGGCTCACCGATGGCCGGCTGATCCGGCGGTACAACCCGCGCGCCGGGACCGACGGCCTCAGAGGGGGCGAGGGCCTTTTCCTCGCCTGCAGCTTCTGGTACGCCGACAATCTGATATTGCTCGGGCGCACTGACGAGGCCAGGGAGCTGTTCGAGTACCTTCTCACACTGCGCAACGATGTAGGATTGCTTTCGGAAGAGTACGATTCGGGTTCCGGCCGGATGCTCGGCAACTTCCCGCAAGCATTCTCGCAGGTCGCGCTCGTGAATACGGCGCAAAACCTCGCCGCTGCGGACAAGCCCGCGCATCAGCGCCGGCATGCGGGTCAGAGCGAGGCCTAAAGCCGGCGCGTTGCGGCTGCTTGCCGCAGAAGCGGTGCCGGGCCTGCGGCAGCGCGCCGCAGCCTGGCGATACAAGACACTCCACAAGCCGGCATTCATGATCTAGATTGCGAAACGCAAGGGACTTGAGGGAAACCCAACCTGCTCAGTTGGCTCGCTTTTGAATCTCATGCCGATGAATGCGGGGAACGGAGCCTGGGGCTGCGGCTGGCGTATCCGGCGCCCGCGTTTGGGGATACAGCGTTGACTTGACTATCCAAAAGCGCTTCAGTCCATGTTACTACCCGCAAGCTCGTCTCACCTCGGAATGAAGCCTTCCTGCAACTCCGCGCACCCAACATAAAGGAACTAAAATGGCCCGTGGTCTAACTGTATCTTATTCGGGTACCAATACAGACATCGTCGAAGTGCAGAGTGTCTCTGGCGCTGTGGCACATGACCTGACATTGGATCAATTGCGAGACTATAGAATCGCGACCAATGGCAGTGTGGTTGCTGTTCGCTGCGGCCGCAAGAGCAATGGGGATGGCATTTTACTTTATGGTCTGACTTGGCAGCCGGATGCTGAAACGGGTGGCGAAAAGGCTACTTGCCAGGGCGTCCTGCGTTTTGTTCCCATCGATCACACTTTGATCTTGACCGAAGTCATCTCAGCCGGAAACGACGATGCTTATGTCAAGGTGATCACAGGTTTGCATTCCGACGTATACACCCAATTTCATTGGAGCGCAGAAGAAAAAGCTTGGAAAGTATTCACGCAATGGCTGAAAGGCTGGGGCGATCCCGCTATTGACGTTGCATTCGGCCACACAATTCCCACCATTCCCGGAACACCTCCCAACTACTACCAGGCCAGCTACATGGCGTTGCGCTGAGCATCGCCTTTCGCACTCCCTCTCCGTAGGTCCTACCTCCAGCCGGGGAGGGTTCTTTCGCCGCATTTTGGAACGATCGCGCCGCGGTTGTTCGCCCGTAGCCTAGAGCCGCGCCAGCTCAGCCTCGAACCCGGGGCGCAATCGCGCGGCCTCCTTTCCCGCAGCCAACTGGCCGTGGCGTCAAAATTTCAATTCCCATCTCTTTTTTCGCTAATTGGAACGATCCGTTCGATATTTCCTTTAACAAAAGTGCGCGGCGGGCCAGCCGCCCCATATTAGGAGTTTATATCATGATGCGTACGCTAACACTTGCGGCTGCTCTTGCCGCAGTCATCGCGCTGCCGGCAAGTGCCGAAGACGTCAACTCTCCTTCGAAAGCAACGAGCGCGCCTTCCACTCAAATGGGTGCCGTTTCGATACTCACCACGCCGGAGGCTCAGGCCTGGGTGGGCAAGCCCGTCTATAGCAGCGATGGCAGCAATCTCGGTGAAGTCGCTTCCATCATGCGATCCGCCGACAACAAGATCACGGAATTGCGCGCCGAGATCGGCGGCTTTCTGGGCATCGGCCAACATGAAATCTCCGTTCCGGCAGCCCAGTTCAGTTTGCAGAGCGACCGCGTCGTGCTCGATCTGACGGCTGCGGCGGCAAAGCAACTGCCGAAGGTTAGCAATTAGCGTTCAGCGCCCGGGAGCGGCGTCCAGCCCGCTCCCCTAAACTGCACAGCTGTGCGGAAAGCTGTTCTTCGCGCTTCCCTAACATCAACACTTTTTATCCTGGCGCTACTTCAAACCCAGGAAGGCAACGCGCCGCCTGGATGCGCGATAACAAGGACGATATTCATGGAAACGGGAATGCGGATCGCGCAAATCGCGCCGCTAACGGAAGCCGTGCCTCCGAAGCTTTATGGCGGCACCGAGCGAGTGGTCTCATGGCTCACGGAAGCTCTCGTCGAGCAAGGCCACGATGTCACTCTGTTTGCGAGCGGAGACTCCGTCACGGCCGCCAAGCTTGAACCTGTGTGGCCGCGCGCTTTGCGGTTGGACGGCGCCACCCGCGATCCACGGGCGCTCGATGCGCTCATGCTGGAATTTGTGGCGCGCCGTGCGCGGGATTTCGACATCCTTCATTTTCATTTGGACTATCATCCGTTCTCTGTTTTTTCCAGGTTGGGAACTCCCTTTGTGACGACCCTTCATGGACGGCTGGACCTTCCGGAGCTTCAACCTATCTTCGAAGCGTTCCCCAATGCCCCGCTTGTATCGATCTCGGACGCGCAGCGCCTTCCCTTGCCTAACGCGAACTGGATCGGCACCGTGCCGCATGGACTTCCCTCCGGTCTCCTAAAGCCCGCAATGGCCGATCAGACCTATCTCGCCTTTCTCGGCCGGACGTCGCCAGAAAAGGGGCTCGATCGCGCAATCAAGATTGCAGCCAATGCCGGACTTCCGCTGAGGATTGCCGCGAAGGTCGACAAGGCCGATGCCGATTATTTCCAGACCGAAATCCGCCCTCTGCTCGAATGCGGCAGCGTTGAATTCATCGGCGAGATCGGCGAAGGACAGAAGGCGGAGTTTTTAGGCGGGGCGCTCGCCCTGCTCGTCCCCATCGACTGGCCTGAACCCTTCGGCCTTGTCATGATCGAAGCCATGGCCTGCGGTACGCCCGTGCTGGCGTTTCGCTGTGGCTCGGTTCCGGAGATCGTCGAGGACGGCCTCACCGGCGCGATCGTGAGAACCGTCGAAGAGGCCATTGCGGCGCTGCCGCGTGTCATTGGGCTCGACCGCAAAAAAGTGCGCCGGCGGTTCGAAGAACGCTTCACCGCGGCGCGGATGGCCAACGATTACGCCAGCCTCTATCGCTCGCTGTTGAAGCCGTCGCGATCCCTTCGAGCGGGGGTACATCGCACGCCGGAGGGCAAGTCTACAAGACTTCAAATTGTCAGCGTTACGCCAGCATCGTAAAGCTTGCGCGAGCCAATCCGGAGGCCAAGGCCGTCAGTCTCCGAGACCCTCGCCGATGCGTAGACCCGCCCTCGCGAGGACATTCTTGATTTCGTCCATGGCCTCCTGATCGCATGTAATCCGCAATTCAGCGCCCGCCTTTTGCAAGAGGTCGCAGACAAAGAGGATGCCGGCCTGTCTCAGGCAAGTGGCGGCGTGTTCCGATAAGCCGAGCACCTCGATTTTGCTTTCTGGCGTTATGATGGCCATGCTGGTCTTCCTTCTTCGGCTCCTGCGAGATCGGGTTAGTCCGCAATATGCTTCGCCGGGCACCGGAGCTGCCAACAAAGGCCGCTGGGTGCGAATTTGAGATCGACTTTCGCATTCAAGCTCGCCTGTGCCATGCGGCAAAGGACAGTGGAGCCAAAGCCTCGCCTTGACGGTGCTTCGACAGGAGGGCCGCCGCTTTCCCGCCAGTTCATGACGAAAACGTCTTCGCCCCCGTCTTCTGCCACGAGGTCCCAGTCAATCTCCACCTTGCCTCCCGCGTTGGAAAGCGCGCCATACTTGCCGGCATTGGTGGCGAGTTCATGCATCGCCATTCCGATGGCCTGAGCTGCGGATGCGGAAACCGAAAGCGGTGGCCCTTGCAGCACGATTCGGATGCCGATCAGGTCGCGGAAATGGGCGAGCTGCGATTTGATAAGCTTTTCGAGGTCCGCGGCATTCCATGCCCCCGTCACGAGAAGATCCTGGCTCACAGCCAGTGCCCTGATGCGCTCATCGAAGCGCTGCACGAACTCCTGCGGCGTCTTGGCGGCGGTGTGCCACGCGATGGCTTGCACGAGGGAAAGGATGTTCTTCGAGCGGTGGGTGACCTCGCGCAAAAGCAAGGCGATCTGCTCCTCGTGCTGCTTACGCTCGGTGATATCGGTGACAAGCGAAATGATGCTGGCTGGCGTCCCCGCGCGGTCACGCAGCAGCGAAACGTGCTTGTGCACCCAAATGGGCTTGCCGTGTTTTCCGATCTTCCGGTTGACGATTTCGAAGGATGAAATTTCCTGCGCAATCAGCCGGCGGATCTGCAAGAGGTTCTCTTCGCGGTCTGCGGGATGCACGAGATCGGGGAAACTGAGCGCGTGAAGTTCATCGAGGCTGTATCCGATCATCCGGGTGTAGGCGGGATTGCAGGACTGGAAGTGGCCATCCAAGTCCGCTATCGCGATGCCTGTGCCGGCGTTCTGGAAGATACCGCGGTACCGCTCCTCGCTCGCACGCAATGCCTCATCGGTAAGTTTTCTCTCTGTGATGTCGAGGTTGATGCCGACCATCCGCGAGGGCGTGCCATCCGCTTCGCGATCCACTTGGCCGAGGGCTAGAAGCCAGCGTACCGTACCGTCCGGGTGAATAACCCGGAATTCGTTACGGTATTCGGGCACCTCGCCTGCAAGGGCGCGGCTCACGGCCAGGTTGGCGGCCTCGCGATCATCGGGGTGAAGGCAGCTTTCCCAGTCCGAGTAAGTAACGGGGGCGCCTGTCTGCTCACGGCCGTAAAGCGCGTAGTCTTCAGGGGACCAGTGGGCGTTACCCGAGCGGATGTCCCAATCCCAGATGCCAGCCGACGCTGCATTCAAAGCATAGCGGAGCCGCTTCTCGCTTTCGCGCAGGGCTTCTTTGGCATTCTTTCGCTCCGTGATGTCTTGGGCGATGCCAACGATGCGGCAAGGCGTTTCCCCGTCGAAGGAAACGTCGCCATCGGCGAAAACCCAACGGATGGATCCGTCGATCCGGTTGACGACCCGGTACTCGCCTTCGTAATGGCGCGTACCATCCGGATCGAATGATCGGGCAATCGCCTCCCTGACTGTGGCGAGGTCGTCAGGATGAAGGCCGGCTTCGAAGGTCTCTATCGTGACGATTTCGCCGTCAGACACGCCCCAAAGACGGCGAAGCGTCGCGTCCCATTTTATCAAACCCGTGCGTGGATCGTAATCGTGGACACCGAGTTTGCCTGCACGCAGCGCCGCGGCGAGCCTCTCCTCGCTTTCGCGGAGCCGATCCTTGGCCCGCCTGCTTTCGGTGATGTCTTGCGCGATGCCGACCATCCGGCAAGGTGTCTCCCCATCGAAGAAGACATCGCCATCGGCAAAGACCCAACGGACCGAGCCATCGACCCGGTTGATGACCCGGTATTCGGCGTCGTAATGGCGTGTGCCATCCGGCTCGTAAGACCGGCTCATCGCCGCGCGGACCGGCGCGAGATCCTCGGGATGAAGGCCCGCCTCGAAGGTCTCAAGGGTGACGGTTTCGCCGGCGGGCACGCCCCAAATCTGGCGAAGGGTCGAGTCCCACTCGATGAGGCCGGTGCGTGGATCGTAGTCGTAAACACCGAGCTTGCCTGCTCTCAGCGCCGCGGCGAGCCTTTCCTCGCTCTCGCGTAAGGCGATTTCAGCCCGCTTGCGCTCAGAAATGTCCTGCACAACATTGATGAAAAAATCGACGGCGCGGTCTGCCTTGCGCAAGCACCCCGCCGTCAGTCTCGCCCAGAAGATCGAGCCGTCCTTTCGCTGGTAGCGCTTTTCCATCGAATAGGTGTCGGCAACGCCGTCGAGCAGGCGCTGCACGTAAGTCAAATTGGCTTCGAGGTCCTCCGGGTGCGTGATGTCATGGAACCTCTTGGTGAGAAGCTCGGCTGCCGAATAGCCGAGCATCTCGCAGAGCCGCTTGTTGACAGCAAGCAAGGCGCCGCCGGGCCCGACCTGCGCCATGCCGGCCGCGGCATTTTCGAATACCGTGCGAAAACGCGCCTCGCTCAAGGCGAGTCTCCGGCGCGCCTCGGCTTGTTCCGCCATAACCTCGGAAAACGAGCGGCCAGTGAGACCGGGGGAAGCTTGGCGTGCCCAATCCGGCCGCTCCTCCCGGGCCCGATGAGTGTCTTCGATCTCCTTCTGTTCGGTGATATCGAAGTTAAGGCCGCTCATTCGTAAAGGTTTGCCGTCCGCGGCACGGAAGATCCGGCCGCGCGTTGTAATCCAGCGAACGCCGCGTTCGGGGTGGATCGCGCGGTATTCAAGCGTGAACGCTGTTTCTTCGCCGCCGAGCACGGCATGGGCGCGGCGCTCACAATGATGATGATCGTCGGGGTGAACGCATCGCTCAAGCCACTCGCGTAGAGGAGGAACGCCACCAGCAGGGTCTAGACCGAATTGGCGAAAAGTCTCCAGGGACCAAAGCGGCCGTTCGTCGCGCATGTCCCAATCCCAGGCGCCGGCTTCGGAGGAAGCCAGATCGATCAGCAAGCCGCTCTGTCCGCTCTCTCGAAGGACGCCGCTACGCATTATTCGCCTCGCGTTTTTTGCCGCCGTTAACGGCACGGAACACAGACTAGTTTACGCGTTGGAACTTACTATACTTAGGCCTGACAGCACGGTTATTTAATTTTTAAATGTCGTTTCTTACGTGCCGTCATCTTGATCTTATCATAGCACGGCATATCTATGCCGCTATTTTTCGAACATGGTTCTTGCGAAGTTGCAATAAAGTTTCCCGCATCGTGGGCCGGCCCGCATGCTTCAGTGTCTTGTCACGAACTTTTGAACCGGCTGCCGGTCGCACTTCTTCAAACTCTTAGGGAACAGAACCGTAAGCGCGTGCGTTTGCCTCTTCTGAAGGCGTTGGGTTGTGTTTGTGTACCAAAGGTGAATGCATATGTACGTTGGCAAAGCTCTGGATGACCCGCGGCAAGCTTTAGCGGCAAAAGTTTTGCTCGTGGAAGATGAGCCTCTCATCAGGCTGCATCTCGCTTCGGAGCTGAGGGGCGCCAGATATGACGTGATCGAGGCCTCGAACGCAGATGAGGCTTTTGAAGTTCTTCAGTCTCAGCCGGTCGATCTCATAATCAGTGATGTCATCATGCCGGGTTCGATGGACGGCGTGCAACTCGCAGCGCGTGCGCGCGAAATATACAGCGAGGTGAAAATCATCATCGTCTCCGGGCAATTATTTTGCTCGCCGCCCCAGAACTTCGCCGATGGCTTCTTTTCAAAACCCTATGGCGCCTTGGCTGTCCTTAAGTCATGCAGGCGGCTTTTGAGCGAACGTGCCGCCCCGGCCGCAGCGAACTGAATTTCGCGTTTAGAGCACGTTGAGTTTTGCGTGCACCTCGTCATGGCCGGGCCACGACCTGGCCATGACCCGGCCCTCCAAGAACAAAGGCTCTAAGTCATCCCTTGGATGGCCGCATCTAGGGCGCCCATGACCGGCGCAGCCCTGGTTAACAGAGGGCTGCCGGGGCCTTGTTCTAAAAAGAAACCCAACCATTTAGCTCGGTTCGATAAGGCTTTGCTTTTAGCAATGCTCCCTTTCGACGCATTCGCGGTATTCCCGGTCATGATCGCCGTGCCGCTCGCGGCACTCATGCCGGATACGTTCGCAGCGCTCATGGTCGCGCTCGTCAACCCTTGTGATACCGTGCTCGACAGCGGGAACAGCCACGGGAGCTTCCACTGCCGAAACTGGGATGGTTGCCACCGCGAGTGATGAAACTGCAAGTGCAAGAGCAAAGAATGCCGATGGGATGGTTCTCATTAAAATTCCTCCTTTGAGACACTTCTCAACCCACAGCACGGCAGGAGCCGAAAAGTTCCATTTTTCTGAAATTTGCCTGCCAATTGGAACGTTCCTATTAGGGACGCCTTTTCCAGAGAAGCGTGGCGCGCCAGCCGCGCCGAAGGTGGCCGCATCCCGCGGCGCCAATCTGGGGAGACGGAAATGCCCGATGCAAATTCACTGATCTACATCATTCTTATCGGCCTGGTAGCGGGCGTCCTCGCAAGCATCGTGATACCCACGGGGCTCGATGTCATTGGCGCGATTGTTGTCGGCGTGCTCGGGGCTGCAATAGGGTTCTACTTATTCCCCGCCTTGGGTGCGAAGGTTTCGGCAAACCCAACGGTCGCCTCGATCGTCACCTCCACCGTGGGGGCGGTTCTATTGCTGTTCGTTTTGCGGGTGGTCAGGCGATAAACGGCGTTTTGAGAGGGCTTAGGGGGCAACGCTAAGTAACCGGAATCTGTAGTGATGCAACCTGGCCGCTTTCTCTCCGAAAGCAAGATATTCATTGATTGCGGTGTCCCATTGGAAGAGCCGGTCTTGTGGCAGGCCGCTCCGGTTCTTTTCGGACACGGCAAAACCGGTCCGGCAATAAGCATAGACGATCTGAGGAGCTGTGCCATTCTCAAGCATCGCTTCGAGCAGTATACGTTGCGCGCTGGATGACGGCAAAGAACGGGGTTCGTTCGCCTCCGGATCGAAAAAGACTGGATCGCTGCCGCGGGGAAGGCGGCCAAACTTGTGGGCAAAGGCGAAGCAAATGGCCATGAGCCCTTCTTCATCGAATTGCGATTCAGCGCGCCTGCGCCGATGCAGTCTGCTCGCCATTGCAAAGTCTCCGCTTGCCTGCAGCTTCGCAGGACATTCAACCCTTAACAAGCAAAAACTATGCCGGCGCGCTTGACCCCCTGGTCAGGGCGCACTTGATGCGGCCCTCTAGGAGAGGACGGCACTGCGCTGCTAAGCTTGCGATCGCTCCGATTTGCCGCTATTATTTAACAAACTATCCGGAAGCATTGGATACGGGTTTGGCGGCGGGGTCGCCAGTAGTTATGCTCACGTGAAAGACGGTGTGACCGGCAATACGATAGATACAGCAAAGCCGAGTTATCAGTCCAAACTTTAACACATTATTAGCGTGTCGGGGGGGCTTGGATGCTTGATTATGTGGTTGGACGTGATGCCGGTAAGGCAAGCATAGTTATTCCTTCGAAGTACGTTAGCCGTTCCCATCTTCAGGTTAGATATCTCGGTGGCGACCGTTACCTTATTCAGGACCTTAATTCGACCGGAGGTACCTTTCTGCTCCAAGACGGCGCGTGGCGCCGGATCTCTGAAGCAGAGATCACGGGCAGTCAGCAAATCCGCCTCGCCGATTTCGAAACCACAATTAGCAAGTTGATTGGGCAACCGCCAACGGTTGCGGTGCCGGCGTTTGGTTTGCCGCGAGAGCATCAGGGAATACCCCTACGGTTCGAAGCGGCGGGTCCGGCTAATAACCTCTCCATGTGGGAGTGCTTTACGCGCGCCTTTACGGAGAAGTATGGCGAGTTTCACGGAAGGGCTCAGCGAAAAGAGTATTGGTCGTTTGTTCTTTTTTACGTGATGTTTTTCTTCGTTATTGTTGGGTTTGTGGGCCCATTTATTGATGGGTTCATCCATGGTTTATCAGGACGCTTGGCCGCTTCTTCCCCGCAGGCGTTTCCTGTAACAACAATTTTATACATTTTATTTGCGTTGACATTCTTCGTTCCAAGTTTGGCTATTCTCGTGCGAAGATTTCACGATGTGGGGCTGTCGGGGTGGCTGATACTCACTGGAATTACCATTGTAGTCGTCTTTCTTCCTTCGGAAGGTGCCACAAATAAGCACGGACCAAATCCAAACTTATTCTCCTAGCTAGGGCTAAGAGATCGGCGCAAGGACACAACATAAGTAGTCTTATCGTAACGAAGTTCCCGGCGCGGCCCTGCTGCCCCTGCGCCCACCGGCAGTGGCGCGGCTGCTGGGACAGCGTCACGACCCTGACGTCGCGGCGACCCCTATCGTGGCAGGGGGCCATGGAGCAACACCCATGCCTCTACCGAGAACGGATGCTCGGCTCGCCTGTCTGCGCGTTAGGACAATGTGACAGGGCCGGGCTCCGGCAAGGGAAACTCCAGCTCGCAGCGCAGGCCGGGGCTTTCGAACCGCAGTCTTGCTCTTCCGTTGAGATCGAAAGGCAGAAGCAACTCGATAAGTTCGGTACCGAATCCCTTTTTACGGGGCGGCGCGACCCTCGGTCCGCCAGTTTCCTTCCAATGGAAGTAGACTCTCGAACTCGCCTCCAGCCGTCGTTTTCCATGACACGTCCACTCTTCCGCCGGAGACGGAGAGCGCGCCATGTGTCAGCGCGTTGGTAAAAAGCTCATGCAGAACCAAACGCAACGACAAGGCTTCCGGCGGCGGGACCTCGACGGCCGGGCCAGGTGCAATCTTCACCCGCCGCTCTTCGAGATCGTGCAGGCAGATGGCTTGATCCAGGATCGCTTGCAGTTCTACTGGGCCCCAATCGTTGCGAGACAGCATGGTTTGAACCTGCCCGAAGGCGGAGAGGCGGCCCTCATAAGCACTCAAGAAGCCGTCTACGGACGTGCTGTGCCGGGCCGTTTCCGAGGCTATTGAGCTCGCGATCTGAAGTGCATTCTTGATCCTATGATTGAGTTCGGACGCGAGAGGTGTCCTTCTCCCCGTGTCTGCTTGCCTTTCTGCCGCGTCTCGCAGCATGAGGAAGAATGCTTGCCGGATGCCAAGATCGCTGATCTGCAGGCGGAGCGAGTCTCCGCTCTCGAGTTCGCACTCATGTTGGGTGACAGTCTCTTCGCCGCCGGCGCTCTTTGCGAGCACTTCATGGAGAGGCAATGCCAGGATGCAGGGGCCCAGGTCGCAAGCCCGGCATTTTGAGAGACTGGACCTTCTTTGCGGGCCGGCAGGACGTTGCAAGCCTGAAGCTGTATTCGGAAATAATACCTCGCAATCATCACGCAAGACTGCGAGTGGTCCCGCTATGTTGTCGAAGACTTTTTCCTTCAGATGCTTGCACGTGCACAAAAGCTTTTGGTTATTATAGGCGGCAGCATGCTTCCTCATGATTATCCCCACATGTACGCACTACGAAAAAAAGTTCGTGGCACTTGCCATATTTTCTAAAAAGTCGCAACGCGCTATGCAGTATGCGGCGTCGCCTTACTTACTTGTGGATTCCGGTTGCGGCGTTTCGAAGCGTCACTAAGACAAATATGCTCTGGTTCTCAGTTCAGTTTCCGGGTGGAATCGTGAGAGCTTGTTGCTCCTGAATGCTCCGTTGCTTAAGCTAAAGTTTACACTTATTCTAAAACAAAAATGGTGTTTTTTCGCCATGGACAATATCTCCGGCTTTAGTCTGGCTCGGCATTCGATCAGGGATATCGCAGACGTGCGTTCGCCGGTTGGCGGACACGCTTTCGAGGTCACCCAACTGCGCTCAGGGCGCTTTTTCGGGCGGGTTTCCAGTGCGATGCTGGGCGAAAGTAGTTTTATCTTTGGCCGGTTGGATTGCCAAAGTCCGGTCCGGGCGCGGGGAGATTTTCAGCCCGCGGTTCTCTCGGTTGTCTTCAAGCTTGGAGCCGGACAGCCCGCCCGGGTCTGGGGAACTGAAACGGCCTACGGCGGAGATGCCGGCGTGATGTTCAGCACGGTTGGAGGGGAATTCGATACCGCAAACCCCGGAGGGAGATTCGGACATGCGTCGATATTTCTGCCGGAAGCTGCCGGACTTCACGCCGCTGGAGTTCTGTACCCCGGGCTTCTTCCGCATCTCGGCTCGCCCGCACTTTGGACGCCTACGGCCGGTCCGCGCAAAACGCTGAGACAGGCCGTCTTCGAAGCGAGGACCATTCTCAAAAGATTGAAGGATAACCCAAGCCCGCAATTCGACAGCAAGGCTTTCGCCGCAACGCTCGCAGCGGCATTTTTCGCGGCAATGGAACCCGCCGAGGGCACGCAACGCAGGCCGCTCCCGCCGGCGGATGCCCGGCTCGTGCGGGAGGTGGAAGACCTCCTGAGGCAGGACGCAGGCGCCATTGTGAGCGTCGCGGATTTGTGTCTTCGCCTGGGAGTCAGCCGCCGCCGGCTCGAACGCGCGTTCCGCTATTTTCTGGATACCAGCCCTCTGAAATACATCATGGTATTCCGGCTGTGCCGTGCGCATAGGGAGTTGGCCCAGGGGATGGGCCCGGTTACCGATGTTGCGACCCGGCACGGTTTTTATGAACTTGGCCGCTTTTCGAAACGCTACAGGCAATTGTTCGGGGAGCTACCCTCGGAAACGCTCGCCATGAAGAAGCGGAGACCGTCATCGCTCTCGCTTAGCTTGGAAGCCATTTCCGGGCTTATCAAACGCATCGTGTAATTCGAAGCTTTACCCGGCGGCGCCATCCCCGAAAAACCGGCGGATTTCGTTGATGACGATTTGCGGGGCAACGGGCTTTGTCAAAGCCGGAGCCCCGTCGAAAGCCGGTGGCTGCTGGGCGAGTGAATAGCCCGTCATCGTCAAAAAAGGGATGGCCTTCGCTTTCAACTCATCTGCGATCGCTTCCGAAGTCTCCCCGCGCAGATTGATATCGAGGATCGCGGCGTCGCAGCCCGGATCGTTAAGCATCGCGAGCCCCCGGGCGCAAGTCATGGCCGGCCCGATGACCTCAAATCCGGCTGCTTCCAAGGTTTGTGCAAGATCGATGGCCACCAGAGCGTTGTCTTCCACAATGAGGATGCGCGCCTTTATCACATTTCCTTTCATTGCGAGTTTACGCCGGTTTCCAGGTCTTCGAGAACGCTCGCGGCTGGGCAATCCAAGTGCCAGCGCAGTCCTTCCAGTCCGTAATCGAGTGTCACCTCCGCATCCAACTCCATGCGTGGCATGACCTCGATTACGGTCGTGCCAAAGCCGGTCCGTTCCGGCGGCGCGACCTCGGGTCCGCCATGCTCGATCCAAGTCAATGCGAATCGCTTGTCCCCGTTCATGCCTTGCGCGACCTGCCAGGTAATGCAGATTGCGCCGGTGCCATCTGAAAGCGCCCCGTATTTGCCGGCATTGGTCGCCAGTTCGTGCAGCGCCATGCCGATCGTTTGCGCTGCTGGCGAGGACACCTTCATGGGAGCCCCCGACAGCGTGATGCGATCGTCGATAAGGCTTGCGAAATGCGACAGCTGGGAACGCACCAGGGCGCCGAGTTCGACTCCTTGCCAGCCGCTGCTCACAAGCAAGTCCTGGCTCGTCGCGAGTGCAGAAAGACGTTCCGAAAAACTCTTGATGAACTCGTCTTGGGCAGGCGCCGCAGTCTGTGAGGCGATGGCCCGGACCAGCGCGAGCATATTCTTCGAGCGATGATTGACCTCTCGCAGCAAGAGCTGAACTTTCTCCTCTTGCCGTTTGCGGTCTGTCACGTCGCGAACGGTGCCCGTAAAGTAACGCTTGCCACCCACACGCCATTCCGCGACAGCGAGATCGCCCGGGAAGCTTGAACCGTCCTTGCGCCGGTGAAGCACCTCCCGGCCGATCCCGATGATTTTGGCTTTACCCGTCTTTTGATAAGCCTCCATGTAGCGGTCGTGCTGTGCGCGGTCGGGGTCCATCATGAGAACCGAAATGTTCCGGCCTATAAGTTCGCTTTCGGCGTAACCGAACATGCGTTCTCCCGAAGGATTAATCGATTGGATCAGCGCGCCCTCGTCGATGACGATGATCGCGTCCACGGCCGTGGAGACGATGGCTCTGAGCCGCTCCTCGCTGGCTCGCACCACGTCTTCGACCTTTTTGAAATCGGTAATGTCCGTTTTCACGCCGTCCCAAATCACGCGGCCATCCGGCAACCGGCGCGGGCGCGACCGCAACCGGACCCACCGGATCTCGCCGTCAGGCCGGCGCATAGGGACTTCCATCTTGAAGTCGGAGAGGTCGCGGGCGCTTCGGCGCTCTGCTTCATAAAGCGGTTCCAAATAATCGGGAAGGATCTGACCGTGGAGCGCACGGGCATCTGCAATCACCTCTGCTGCGCTCACGCCGTTGAGCTTCTGAACGCCCGCACTTATATAAGAAAAGCGAGGCTTACCGTCTAGATCGTGAGTATATTGGTAAACGGCGCTATCGGGGAGGCTATCGCCGAGGTGACGTAACCGCTCCTCGCTTTCGCGGAGCGCGTTTTCGGCCTGCTTGAGTTCTGTGATATCGACACAGGCGCCAGTGACGCGCAACGCTTCGCGTCCTTTGACCCCGTCGCGGAATTTTACCCGGCCCGTCCAGGTAATCCAACGGATCTCACCGCCAGGTCGGACGAAGCGGAAATCCATCTTGAAATGGCCACCTCCCGCACGCAAAGCCGCATCATAGAGAGCCCGAATCCGGACCGAATCGTCCCTGTGCACGCGCGAGAAGGCGTCCTCGACACCCACCGCTCTCAAGCCGGGAAATCCGATCATGCGTGCGAGTTCGTCCGAGAATTCCGCTCGGCCGGTTTCGACGTCGATTGTGAACGTGCCGATCCCCCCTGCCTCGTTGGACAGGCGCAGCCGTTCCTCGCTTTCGCGAAGCTTGTCCTGCGCCTGTTTCTTGGCCGTGATGTCCTGAACCGTGCCGAAGCCGCCGATAGGCTGGCCCGCGGCATCCGCCTCCAGTTCGGCCAGCCCGCGGACCCACTTTGTCTGCCCTCCCGCGACAATCCGGAAGTCGACGTCGTAAGGCTCGCCGGCCAGTGCCGACTTCCATTTGCCGTTCACCAATTGGCGGTCATCGGGATGGATGGCGGCGAGGAAACTCTCATAGGTCAGCGGCGTGCCCGGAGGGATGCCAAACAAGCGATACGTCTCAGCGGACCAAGTCACCACGTCACGGCGCATGTCGATCCGCCAACTGCCGATATGGGCGACGGCCTGCGCACGGTCCAAGTCGCTGCGGCTGTCGCGCAAAGCGCGCTCCGCAGAGACGCGATCCGTCACGTCGTCGCAGAATATGAGGATTCCACCCGTGCCTCCATCTGCAGTGCGCCAGGGCCGCACCTCCCATTTTATCCAGAGTGAGCGGCCATCGGCTCGCGGGAAGAGGTCTTCTTCCTCGCGAACGCTCGCCCCCGCAATGCCACGCCCATGAACGTCCTTCCAGCGCTCTGGAAGATCTGGGACAGCCTCGTAATGCGACCGGCCGATGAGGCCGTCACGCACGAGCCCGTGCAACTCCGTCCATCGCTCACTCGCGGCAAGATAGCGCATGTCCCGGTCAAACATGGCAATAGCAACGGGCGCCTGCTCAACGAACAACCGGAATTGTTCGGAGGTCTCCTTCAGGGATGCCATTGCCTTTTGTTCGGTGATGTCGCGCACGGCCCCGGTGACCCTGCAGTTGCCTTGGCCATCGTCGGCCGCGCGTCCCATGACATGAAGCCAATGCAGGCTCCCATCCGCCCAAACAGCACGGAGTTCGCTGTCGATAATCGCTCCTTCCTCAACTGCCCCTGCGAACATGTACTCGCACAGTCCCCGGTCGCCGGGATGCAACGCCTTCGTGACAGAAACGAGCGAGAGCGGTGTGCCCGAGGGCAGGCCAAAACAGCTTCTCGCCCTGTCCGACGCTTCGAACGACCCTGTCTCCGGATTGAAATCGAATGTTCCGAGCTTGCCTGCATCGAGACTGAGCTTCAGCTGGGCTTCGCTCCGGCATGCAGCCGCTTCGGCATCTTCCCGTTCGGCGATCAACGCGGCGAGGGAGAGCGCCACGAAAGACATCATGAGCAGCGCATATTGAGAAGCATCCGCCCGCTCAGCAAGAGGCAGCAACGTTCCCGCGAAGCGGTCAGGCGCGATGAGCATCGAAGCCATGGCACACACACCGAACACGAAGGTGCCTGCCGCAGCGAAAAGAGGTCCGCAACGAAGGGCGAGCCAGAGAAAGAGCGGAAGCTGTTCCATAAGCGGGTAAAGCAGCATCCACTGGCCGAACTGGGTGAACAGAAGGCCAAAACCGTGCGCGCAAGCCAGCGCATGAAGACACAAGACGCCCGCACCCTCGATCAGCAAACGCCGGGGCGGCGCCCTTCGCAGCGCGGCAGCGATCCCAAGAATGAGGGGCGCGGTTATCGCAATGCCGGCGACATTCCCCCATACGAGCCGGAGCCACACATGCGCGAAGGCTGCGGACGGAAACCCAGCGAGACCGAGCATGGCGGCGGTAAAGGCTTCCCAGGCGGCCGTGACAATGATGGCGGCCCCAAAAAGCCCGATGACATTTATCAGACGGTCAAGCTCGAAGGGACGCTTGAACCAGCGCGCGATCAGGGCCGCGACAAAGACGGCTTCGCCTGCATTTGCAATAGCAAAAGCTATGCAAACGGGAAGAGAGCGGGTCGCAGCCGCGTTAGCAAGGAAGCTCGCAGCGGCCACGCTTGCTGCGAGCGATAGCCGCGCGCGCTTGCCGCAGACGATAAGCGCGCCTACTGCGATACCAGCTGCCGGCCAGAATTGGGCAACCCCTTCAGGCGCTGTCAGGGGCATCGAAAGCCACGCGGCGAGGAAGTAAACCACACCGGCGGCGAGAGACAGGCCGAACAAAAAAGGAATGCTATGACGCTGCCTGCCCCACCGCCCACGGCTTAGGCTGGCCGCGCCTTGCAGCTCGAAAAGCATACCCTACGCTTCCTCCTGCTACCGAGACTATAGTGCTAGCCTCTTAACCGCAACAATGGGGGCGGCCAATATCCTTACTTTGGTCTTAAGGAAAATAGCTGCTTGACCGGCGTCCGGATGCCACGCGGCCCGGGTCCCCTTAGGGCTGACTGGATACGTTCTAAAACCAGCGGCGAACCTTGCCCCGGTAGGCCTCGTAGTCTGAGCCAAAGCGCGCTGCGAGATATCTTTCCTCGTGTTTGATCACCCGCTCTTGCAAATAAAAAAGCAGAAGCGGCGCCATGAGGACGAGCCATGGGTTGGCAGTCGCTATCCCAAGGCCGAGCGTGACGAGAACCAGGCTTAAATACATGGGATTGCGCGTGCGCTTGTAGACACCCGAGAGCACAAGCGCATTCGCCTTCGCGCCGGGATGGAAAGGCGTTTTCGCCCGGCGCATATCCAATAACGCCAAGCCGCCGATGACAAACGCGCAAAGGATAATGAGCCCGCCTACGAGCCTGCTTTCATTGGGAGCCGGACCGGCGCGATCCACCATCGGAACGAAATGGTTGAGCAACCAGCCCGCCGCGATAAAGAGCGCCGCCACCATGGGCGGAAGCGGGAAAATTCGCTCATTGACCGGCCCATTGCCGGTGTGGTCTTGTCCGCTCATGGTGGCGCCCCTCATTCCGTGAAGAGATGGATACCGGAAACAACCAGTGTGTTACGCCTCTCGCGCGCGAAATTGAGCCGCGTCTGAAGGCCGCTATTGAAGCGAAAGCGAAGCCGCTCGGGTCGCTTGGCCGTATAGAGGCGCTTGGCCTGCATATTGGTCTTGTGACCCAGTCCTTGAAGCCCAGCCTTGGGCGCGCTGCGCTAGCGATCTTCGCCGGCGACCATGGGATTGTGGCGGAGGGTGTGACCGCTTACCCGTCCGAAGTTTCGGCCTTGATCGCGCAAATGGTGCTTGAAGGCAAGGCTGGGGCGAATATCGCGGCGCGTGCTGCCGGCGCCGATGTTTTTCTAATCGACGGGGGGCTCAAAATTGCGCCGCTGCCGAACAATGCGCTGATCTCGAAGAGAATCCTCAGCGGCACGGACAATTTCCTCCTGCGGCCGGCCATGACGGAGGCGGAGCTTGCGCAGGGCCTCGAAGCGGGTGCGGACGTAGCCGCGTCCTTGCACGCCAAGGGATTCGGCATTCTCGCGCTTGGCGAAATCGGCATCGGCAATTCGAGCGCGGCCGCTATCGTCGCGCATAGCGTGACCGGCTTGCCGCTTGACACGCTCATCGGAAATGGCGCGGGCGCACCGCCGGCGGGTCTCGGCCATAAGCGCGATGTGCTGTCGCGCGCCTATCGCCGCGCACCCGTTCGGGGCGGGCGCGATGCGTTGCGCGAGTTCGGCGGCTTCGAGATGGTCATGCTTGCAGGCGCAATGATAGGCGGCGCGAGGGCAAGGCAAATCGTGATCGTGGATGGATTCATCGCAACAGCGGCGGCCTGCGCGGCGATCGCCATCGAGCCAAACCTGCGCGATTATCCCATTTTTGCGCACCGCTCCCCGGAAGCTGGCCACGGTGCGCTCCTCGAATGGCTTGGCGCCGCGCCGCTTCTCGATCTCGGCATGCGGCTTGGCGAAGGCACCGGTGCCGCGCTCGCCATCCCGCTCGTGCGCATGGCGGAGGGGTTGCTGAATGACATGGCCGATTTGCCCGGCCCCCATCCAAACTAGCCAATGCACGCAGAACTCAGATACTTCCTTGCGGCCGTCCAGATCTTGACCCGGCTTCCCGTTCCAGAGGTGGACGGGTTTTCCGGGGAGTGGATGGAACGCGGCGTGAAGTATTTTCCGCTGACGGGCGCGCTGGTCGGCGCGCTATGCGCAGCCATTCTGCTGGGCGGATCGAAACTTTGGAGCGAACCGCTGCCGGCTCTGCTTACGATCGCAGCCGGCATCGCCATCACTGGCGGCATGCACGAGGACGGGTTCGCCGATTTTTTCAACTCCATGGGCGGGGCGACCCGCGAGGCCCGGCTCGCCATCATGAAGGACAGCCGTCTCGGCACCTATGGCGTTCTTGCGCTCGGCGCCGGCATCGGGATCAAGGTTTTTGCACTGGCCGCGCTCCCGGTCCTCGCTGGTGCGGCATGCCTTGTCGCGGCGCATGCAGGCGGACGGCTCGCCACTGTTGGCGTGATCTCCACGCTCCCCTATTCAGGCGGAATCGCGGCCGCGAAGATCAAGCCTCTGGGCGAAGGGATCACGCAAGCAGACCTTGCCGTCGCCCTGGGCTCAGGCATTCTTCCTCTCCTGTTACTGCCGGGCTGGATGGCTGTGCCGGCTCTGCTCGCGGCGGCAATTGCTGCCGGGCTGGCAACTCTGTTGGCGCGGCGCCTGCTTGGAGGATATACGGGCGACGTGCTGGGTGCGGTCGAGCAAGCGTACGAGATCGTCTTTCTTCTCGGTGCCGCAACGTGCGCTTGATTTTGGTGCGCCATCCCAAGCCCATTTGCGAGACGGGGCTTTGCTATGGCCGGCTCGATCTCGACTGCGAGCCCCAAGCGTTGGAGGCCGCAGCAACAAGCCTGACCGGATACGCCGTCGGGTGCCGGATTGTAACCAGCCCCGCCTGCCGTGCGCTCGATCTTGCTAAGAGGCTCGGCGCCTCGTTTGCCATCGAGCCGCTCCTCCGGGAGCTTGATTTCGGCGATTGGGAAGGCCGCCTTTGGGACGATATCGGCCGCAACGCCGTCGAGACGTGGCAGCGCGGCCTGCCAGAACTCCACGCCACCGAACGGAGAAACGCTTAGCGCCATGGCCAGCCGCTGTGAGGCTTGGTTGAGCGGACTTGAACCGGACGGACCGCCGGTGCTCGCCATCACTCATGCGGGACCCATCCGCGTCATCCGCGCGCTTCTCGGCGGCGAGCCACTTTTGACCTATTTCAGCGCCGGAATTCCGTTTGCCGAACCCATCGCCCTTGAAGTTGATCGGAGTTGGACTGCTCCCGGCGATGGGAGCCGAGACAAATCGCCGCAAAACGCGTAATATGCAATCAGGCTAACGGCGAGGGGCCGGATAAGGCAATGCGCGCGGTCAGCGCGCTACAACAAAGTCATGCGCGTCACCGGCGTGCCGTGACGAACGGGAGCGCGATATGGTCCAAGAGTCCGCAGCCGCAGACCTTTATGCCCCGCCTGCTCTACCTGCGATCCGCAAAATCACGTTCGGCGATCTGCGCTCGGCTCTGGCGCTGGGCCTTGAGGATTTTAGGCACAAACCGGGCCATGTCATCGCGCTTGCCATCCTCTATCCCGTGATTGGCCTCCTGCTCGCCCGCTTGACGTTCGGCTACAACATCTTGCCGATCCTGTTCCCGCTCGCGGCAGGCTTTGCGCTTCTAGGGCCGTTCGCGGCCATTGGCTTTTATGAGATCAGCCGCAGGCGGGAGCAAGGCGTAGACCCATCCTGGTGGGATGTCCTCAGCCTGGTGCGGAGCCATTCGCGTGGCGCGATTCTTACGATGGGCGCGCTGCTCATGGCGATCTTCTTCCTATGGATCTGGAGTGCCGAATTCATCTTCGAAAATATTTTCGGGGATCAACCCGTGACATCGCTGAGCGGATTTGTGCATGACGTCTTCGAGACGCCCGGGGGCACCCGGCTCATGATTGTGGGAAACCTGGTTGGCCTCGTGTTCGCGCTTGTGTCTTACTCGATCAGCGTGATCTCGTTCCCGCTCCTCGTCGACCGCGACGTGAGCGCGCCTGCCGCCATCGTGACGTCGCTGAAGGCTGTGTTGGCCAATCCGGTGCCAATGCTTGCTTGGGCGGCCTTTATCGTCGTGGTGCTGATCGTTGCATCGCTGCCCGCGCTGCTAGGCCTGACCGTCGCGCTGCCCGTGTTAGGTCATGCGAGTTGGCATCTTTACCGCAAAGTTGTGGTCTGATCGCTCATCGCCTCAGCTTTCGATGGCAGGAAACCGAGTGTGATCAGCGTCCAGAGCGCGTCGTCATCCATGGCTTTCGACAGGACATAATTCGCGCTCACCTCTGCCATGAGCAGCAGCGCCCAAGCCAGCCACCAGGTCCGCCGGCCGATGCTGCCCTGGAAGCTAAAATAGATGAATTTCAAAACTGACACGCGGGAACTCCGCTGTGATTTCCCCTTGGCGCACGCGATCCAAGAGCTTTAGCAGACACAAAGTTTATTGCGGGCTCTTTTTTCCAGACCCTTGCCGGCGGAGGCGCGGGTCTCGTTCGCGAAGTTCATCGATCCGCTTCGACGCTTCAGCCTTTGTCAAATCCGGATCGAACGTCTCGCCGGTCTCGCCGCACAGCGTTTTCAAATACGAAGCCTGAGCGCCGGTCATGGGCTCGCCGCCCGTCACCCACTCATTCGGGTCCTTGGCGGCATTCGAACCGGAAGGTGCATTCGCCCGGCTGCTATCCTTTGCCATTCTGTTCGGCCTCCTGCTCGCGCAGAACGCCCCGCGAACGGGACAAGTTCCGATAGCGGCCGGTGTATTATCCACAAGTAAAAGTCTTTCTTCTGCGGAGGAAGATGCTAGAACGAAGCTGGGGGCAACAAGACAGGCGGAGATGGGCATGGCTGCAAGCTTTCTCAGAACTTTGGCACTTCTTTCCGCCGTGGCCTCCACGGCGATGGCACCCTCCGCGTATGCGGACGGCCAGATTGCGGTGGGTCAGCTCACCTGCGGCGTAAAGGGCGGCGTCAGCTTCTTCATCGGATCCACGAAAGAGCTGAGGTGCGTCTTCCGCGCGAGCCCTTCGGATGAAGGTGAGCGTTACGAGGGGCAAATCCGGAAATATGGGTTCGATATCGGAATGACCGGTAATGCGCTCTTGACCTGGATCGTGCTGGCTCCAAACCGCGGCCTTTATGCGGGTGCGCTTCGCGGTACCTATGTGGGCATCGCAGCCGATGCATCGGCCGGTGTCGGCGGCGGCGCGAATGTGCTCGTTGGAGGGTCTAACAACGCGATTTCGCTGCAGCCTTTGAGTGTGCAAGGGCAAACCGGGCTCAACGCCGCCGTCGCCGTCGCGGAGGTGGAACTGCAGCCCGTCTACGAAGGCAAGTAGGCGGCTCGCGCACAACAAAAAGGCCGCGGATCAGTGTCCGCGGCCCGTGAGTCTGGCTGTTCGCGACAGCCGATCACGCTCCGCTTCCGCAGGCGCGATCCATGCGTGTCAGGCAGACGCCAGAGGCTGCTCTAACGTTCCCGTGGCACGCACAAGCTGTTGCTTCAGCGCAGATATCCCACTCGACATCAGATCACCTCCTTCCGGTTGTTGCTCCTGAATCACAGCTTGGCACTCCTACGTTAAGAAGTAAAGCCATCCGGGGAACCGGATTGAACACAACGGATTTACTTTTGGTACCGGCGGCTCGGCCTTAAGAGTGGATGGACAGCGTGCATCCCATTGGGAAAGCACTCAGTTTGAGCCCGGCAAGGCTGTTAACTCAGGGGAGAAAGTCCATGAAAAAAAGAGCGATTGCTGCAGCCCTTCTTTTGGCAGCCTTTTCTACCGGCGCTTTGGCAGAGCCCGTGACCTTCAAAGCCGATCTGACAGGGGCGCAAGAGGTTCCGGCCACCGATAGCAAAGGGACCGGCACGGCGGTGGTCACATACGATCCCGAAGCCAAGCTTTTGAAATGGACGGTCACCTATTCCGGACTCAGCGGTCCCGCCACGATGGCCCACATTCACGGTCCCGCTGAACCTGGCAAGAATGCAAGTGTGGTGATTGCTTTCGCAAACCCTGAAAGCCCCATCGAAGGCTCCGCAACTCTCACCGATGCGCAGGCCGCCGAACTAACGGCCGGAAAGCTGTACGTCAACGTTCACACCGCCGATCACAAGAGCGGCGAGATCCGTGGCCAGCTCACGGCGGCAAAGTAAAGACCGCTAGCATCCGGCGTGCGAAGCAGCCGGATGCTTCGGAGGCCTGACGCTCGAAGTGCTGAGGTCTCTCGCACCCGCTATCACCATGTCCCTCTTCCCATGGGAGAGCGGACCGCTGCCGCAGAGGGCATCCTTATCTTTGACAGCTCCAAGGCAGACGGCGTCCATAACACCGGCCTGTGATAGATCACTCCAACGCGATTGTGACAAGCCACCGCATAAGACTTGGCATACTTGATGCGAACGGATAGCTTGCCGGACGGCGAGGCCCGAGCTAAGATTCATTCTGGTTTGGGCAGTTTCGGGAAGGCTACTGATGGCAAGAGACGAAATTGAGGAACTGGGCCGCAGGCTCCAGATGACGAGCGAGGCTGTCAAGAATTTATCCCCCCGGTCCGATAGCTATCTCACGGAAGCGCGGGAACTTTGGCGCGAAGTCAATTCCATTAGAGAGCGTCTTTACGAAATTCATCTGCAAACCAAGCAGCGCGATGGCGCGCCCTGCAATGTTCATTAGCCGATTGCGTTATAGGCACAACTCTCAACTCCACTGGCGTACCGCGTGAAAGTTCCATGTGCGAAGAAGCGCACCCGCGCGGCTATCTCTTGCGCCTGACGGCGGGCAGGCATAGCGTAAACCATTGATCCCATCTTGGAGCGGAGAATATGGCTTTCCTGTCCGATACGCTTGCGCGCGTGAAGCCCTCGCCCACCATCGCCGTGTCGTCCAAGGCACGCGATCTGAAAGCGGCGGGGAGGGATGTCATCAGCCTTGGCGCCGGCGAGCCCGATTTCGACACGCCGGACAACATCAAGGAAGCCGCCATCAAGGCGATCCGAGACGGCAAGACGAAATACACCAACGTCGATGGCATCCCCGAGCTGAAAGAGGCCATCTGCCGGAAGTTCAAGCGCGAGAACGGGCTCGACTATAAGCCGGCCCAAGCCTTCGTCGCGCCGGGCGGCAAGAAGGTCATCTTCAACGCCATGATGGCAACGCTGAATCGCGGCGACGAGGTCGTGATTCCGGCGCCCTATTGGGTGTCCTACCCCGACATCGTGCTCCTGGCCGGCGGACAGCCGGTCTATGCCGAGGCAGGCATCGAGACGAAGTTCAAGTTGAGCCCCGGGACGCTCGAAGCGGCGATCACGCCGAAGACGAAGTGGCTTATCTTCAACCATCCGTCGAACCCAACCGGCGCGGCCTACACACGTTCCGAGCTGAAGGCCCTGACAGATGTCCTGATGCGGCATCCGCATGTGTGGGTGCTGAGCGACGACATGTACGAGCATCTCGTCTATGACGGCTTCGAGTTCACGACGCCTGCGCAGGTCGAACCAGGCTTGTACGAGCGCACGCTGACGATGAACGGCGTCTCCAAGGCCTATGCCATGACGGGCTGGCGTATCGGCTATTGCGCTGGGCCCGAGCCTCTCATCAAGGCGATGACAAAGCTGCAATCGCAGACTACGTCAAACCCAACGAGCATCAGCCAGTGGGCGAGCGTCGAGGCGCTGAACGGGCCGCAGGATTTCCTGAAGGGGCGCGCGAAGAGCTTCAAGGAGCGGCGCGACCTTGTGGTCTCGATGCTGAACCAGGCGAAGGGGATCGACTGCCCGGTGCCGGAAGGCGCGTTCTACGTCTATCCCTCCTGCCGCGGGTTGATCGGCAAGAAAACGCCGGCCGGCAAGGCGCTGGAGAACGACGAGGACGTGGTGACGGCGCTCCTCGAAGACGAGGGTGTCGCTGTCGTGCATGGGGCGGCGTTCGGGCTGTCGCCCTACTTCCGCATCTCCTACGCCACCTCGGTGCAGGAGCTTGACGAGGCGTGCCGCCGAATCCAGCGCTTCTGCGCCAGCTTGAGTTGATCTAAACCCCTCGCCCCACTCCCGCATGGGGAGAGGGGCGAAACAAGGCAGATGAGATAGGCTCCGGCGGGTCGTTCGGAGGCTTTGGATGACCGCCTTCGGCTGCCCCTGCGGTGAACGCCCGGAATTATGAGCCGCGCGAAACAATCCGAACCAGGGCGGCAGTGGCGCACGACGAACGGTAGCCAGACC
This sequence comes from uncultured Alphaproteobacteria bacterium, assembly GCA_963817705.1. GTDB lineage: Bacteria > Pseudomonadota > Alphaproteobacteria > Rhizobiales > Rhodomicrobiaceae > Rhodomicrobium. The sequence continues at coordinate 9,039 of CAWFPF010000007.1, read as the reverse complement.
AACCCCGGTGGCACCCCGCCCTTAGAGCTGGCGCTCGACCATCATCATCTTCAGCTCGGCGATCGCCTTTGCGGGATTGAGGCCCTTCGGGCATACCTGAGCGCAATTCAGGATGGTATGGCAGCGATACAGGCGGAACGGATCCTCGAGGTTGTCGAGCCGCTCGCCGGTCGCCTCGTCGCGGCTGTCCGCCACCCAGCGCTTGGCCTGGAGAAGCGCGGCTGGCCCGAGATAGCGATCTCCGTTCCACCAATAGGACGGGCATGAGCTGCTGCAGCACGCGCAAAGAATGCACTCATAGAGGCCATCGAGTTCGGCACGGTCTTCGCGGCTTTGCAGCCATTCCTTGCCGGGCGCCGGCGTCTCGGTCTTGAGCCAAGGCTCGATGGAGCGGTGCTGAGCAAAAAAGTGCGTCAGATCGGGCACAAGGTCCTTCACCACATCCATATGCGGCAGGGGATAGATGCGCACGGTGCCGCTCACATCCTCGATCGCCTTGGTGCAGGCTAGGGTGTTCGTTCCCCCGATATTCATCGCGCAAGAGCCGCAGATGCCTTCGCGGCAGGAGCGCCGGAAGGCGAGCGTAGGATCGATCTCATTCTTGATCTTGATGAGCCCGTCGAGCACCATCGGGCCGCACTGATCGAGGTCTATGTAATAGCTGTCAATTGACGGGTTCTCGCCGCCTTCCGGATCCCAGCGGTAGACCTCGAATTTGCGCCACTTACCCTTTCCGCCCTGCTCCGGCTGATTCCAGGTCTTGCCTTTGCGTACGGTCGAATTTTTCGGCAGCGAGAGCTGGACCATGGGAGGACTCCGGGCGGGTGCGGCATTAGGACGGAAAGCGGGCGGGCCGTTTACCCTCTTTATGTGGCAAACATTGACGCCGGAGGCAAGATAAACGCGGCGCACGCAACTGGGATGCGACACCGCGAGCAGGCCGATACGCTGGAGTCGCGGTAAGGCAGGTGTAATATGAAATTGACACTTCGGAGTGTGAAGATTACTTTACAGTAAACTCAGAAATAAATACCTGTTAAAGCTGGACAAAAGCGTAAGCATGAAGACGTATCCTGTCGCAAGAAAACTGACGCAAGCCTGGGTGAATCTCGGACCCCGCTTCCTCCCCTTCGCCGATGCGGCAAGCCCGGAGCTGCCGCTGTCCAGGCTCCTGCGCCTCTCGCTGTTCCAGGTCTCGGTCGGCATGGCGCTCGTGCTGCTGATCGGCACGCTCAACCGGGTCATGATCGTGGAGCTTAATGTTCCGGCCTCGCTCGTCGGCATCATGATCTCGATTCCGCTCGTTTTCGCCCCCTTCCGCGCGTTCATCGGCTTCAAATCCGACACGCACAAGTCGGTGCTCGGCTGGAAGCGGGTTCCGTTTATCTGGAAGGGCACGCTGGTCCAGTTCGGCGGGCTCGCCATCATGCCTTTCTCGCTCCTGGTTCTTTCCGGCGGCGGCAATGCGGCCAATGTCCCGGTCTGGGTCGGGCATGCGGGCGCGGCCGTGGCTTTTCTGCTCGTTGGAGCCGGGCTTCACACGACCCAGACCGTTGGGCTTGCCTTGGCCACCGATCTGGCGCCGCCCAAATCGCAGCCGAATGTCGTTGGGCTCATGTATGTCATGCTGCTGCTTGGCATGATCGCAAGCGCTTTGATCTTCGGCGCCGCGCTGGCGAATTTCACGCCTGGCCGCCTGGTCGAGGTTATCCAGGGCGCCGGGGTGGCGACCATCCTTCTCAACGTGGTAGCGCTTTGGAAGCAGGAGACGCGAAAGCCCTCCCGCCTTTACTCAGAAGCGGAAGAGTTGCGCAAGGCGCCCAGTTTCCGGGACTCGTGGAACGAATTCGCACGGGAACCCCGCGCGATACAGCGCCTCGTGGCGGTGGGCCTCGGCACAATGGGGTTCAGCATGGAGGACGTTCTGCTGGAGCCCTATGGCGGACAGGTGCTCCATCTGACAGTCGGCGCAACCACGAAGCTTACCGCAACGCTTGCGATCGGTGGCCTTATCGGCTTTGGACTCGCCTCCCGGATTTTAAGCCGGGGTTTCGATCCGTTCCGGATGGCGATTTACGGGGCGTTGGTCGGGGTGCCGGCCTTTCTTGCCGTTATTTTCGCCGCGCCGCTGCAGTCGACGGTGCTGTTCGCGGCGGGTACCGCCCTTATCGGCTTTGGAGCTGGGCTTTTCGGCCACGGTACACTGACGGCTACGATGAACAAGGCTCCCGATGACAAGACAGGACTGGCGCTTGGGGCCTGGGGTGCGGTGCAAGCTTCGGCGGCAGGCATCGGTGTGGCGCTGGGCGGCATTATCCGCGACGCCGTGGCTGGCCCTGCCGCCGGCTCGACGCTTGGCCCCGCGACCGGCTACGTTATCGTCTACAGCATCGAAGTGGTTCTTCTGCTGGCGACGATGGCCTCCATGGTGCCGCTGCTGCGCCCCACAAGCCGCCCAGCTTTGGCTGAATAGCATCTTACTCCGCAATAAAAATGGGCCGGAACAGCGTGTCCGGCCCAATACATTTTCTGCTATTTCCGGTCAGCTCTTGGGAAGCTGACCGGAGGCATCGTCACGTTACTTTTTTTTTGCCGCCCGAAAGCGCCGGTCCGCTTTTCGCCAGAAGCGGGAAACCGAACCCAATCGGCTTGCTCTTCGTAAGGAGCGGACCGAGGGCCGCCGTGGCGTGGAAGTGGCCAATGGCCGGCTTGCCGTAAGTGCCGCGAAGATCCGGCGAGACCTTGGGTTTTGCGAGCACTGGGACGCCAAAGAACTTGGACAGAGCCGCCGGATTATGCTCGGGGGTCAGTGCAGGCGCTCCGAAAGACGAGGAGAGCGGCGCCGATTCGTCCCAAGCTCCGCCTTCATTTTTCGAGATCGTTCCGGCGCGGTCGCTTGCACGGGGCTTGTCGAGGATTTCGTGAGCGATCGTCGCGGCGGCGTATGGTGCATCGACGATCAGGAGCGTTTGACCGTTCTTGATCCGCTCTGCATACGCGGCAGCGTTCTTCCGCTGTATGCCCCGATCGATCAAGGTTTTCAGGCTGACAGGGCTATCGAACACCGCGGCAGCTGCGTCCCGAAGGCCACGCTGCTTCAGTTCGCCGAGCGCTTCCAGCGCGTCACTTTTTGTTTCGTAAAATCTGACTAACGGCACGGCTTTTCCTTTCCAGCTTTAGGGCTACTCTTCCCGGCTAACCCACTTTGCGCGGAGAAAGCTCGAGCCTCCGCCAGAAAGTCGCAGCAGCACAAATGGCGCGTTACCTAATGGGCTGAGAGCCGGCGATTGGAATATTTCGCCCAGACAGGAAATGGAGGCAGTTCTCGGAAGCCGCTTGCCCAAGTTCAATGAGATCGCAGCTTCTAAAACTCCCTCCGGCTGCTTTCCCGCCCAGGTTATGTCATTGCCGGTAGGCTCCCCTCGGAAAGGGGCGCCTCGCCGGCACCTAGTTAGCGTCTGTAAGTGGTCGTGAAGCTGGCGTCTGCCGACTTCGCAGGCACGGTCAGCTCAGCCGTCTTGGCCTTGCCGCCACTCCAGAAGTTTCCGACCCATGTCGTGTTGGTCAACACAGCCGCATGGATGAGCAACGAGATACCGGCGACGCTGCCGAGCAAAAGCGGCAAGCCAACGGTGGGGCTAACGACGGTCCAAATTCTTCCCTGGTTCATAATTCAATCCTCTTAGTGGAGCCAAGGCGAATAGATGTACGCCAGGATGTGGGCGAAGACGGCGATCAAGAAGAAGAGACGGGCGCCGTCGATCACGTGCTTGTGGAGCTCTTCCGATTCGGCAATTGTCAAGCCGGTCGGCCACACTTTGTTTGGATCTTCACTCATTCATAACCTCCTTTATAGGCCTCGGTGGTATGCCGTGCAAAACCCGCACGTTGGGTCTCTGAAAACTTATGCCTGCCCTAGCTTCGCTTATTGTCAGGATATCTTTCTAGGTAAGCAGAATCAAATTACCGTATCCTCAGGACATGCCAGCCCTGCGGCAGACTGGGGTTCGATGCTAGGCGCGCAACCCCTTTTAGCATTGACTCTCTTTGTATTTCCCCCGGAAACTGTAAACCTTTCGTGACACTAAGGCGCGTAAACTAAATGTTACAGCTACGCTCACCCCTGTCAAGCCGATTTCATGGTTCCGGCAGCCTGTTGCCGCAACAAACCTGTGTTTTGGAAGGGTTTTATCCGCAAATTTGCCTCCACCGCGTCAATTTGCCCATAGCGCCGGAACCCAGCTAAAGACGCGTCAACAGCGGAAAAAGCGAAGGGAGGAAGGGCGGCCGCGCGGGCGCTCCCGGACTCGCCGTTAGCTTGGCAAGGGTTAGCCCCGCGCGCCAGACGCCTGAAGCCAATCGCCCAGATCCGCGAGCGCGCGCCCCGCGAGCGCCTTCTTTCGCGCAACCCCGCGCGCGGCGCCCTTGAGCCGTTTTCCTTCCGGCTTTGCAGTCTCGCAAAGTGGCGGAAACAGGCCAAAATTGATGTTCATCGGCTGGAAGCTGCGTAAGCCGCCGCCCGTATCCGCGAGGTGGCCGCCCGTGATATGGGCGAGAAGTGCGCCGAGAGCGGTCGTCGGTGGCGGCGGTGCCGGCTCCTGCCCTTGAAGCTCCGCCGCGGCAAAGCGTCCGGCAAGAAGCCCGATGGCCGAAGATTCCACATAGCCCTCGACGCCAGTGATCTGGCCTGCGAACCGCAAGCGAGGCTCTGCCGTGAGGCGCAACCTGGCATCCAGCAGCTTCGGGCTGTTCAAAAACGTATTGCGATGGAGCCCTCCGAGCCTCGCGAAAACAGCGTGCTCAAGTCCTGGAATCGTGCGGAAGACGCGGGTCTGCTCGCCATGCCTGAGCTTGGTCTGAAAGCCGACCATGTTCCAGAGCGTGCCAAGCGCGTTGTCTTGCCGCAACTGCACCACCGCATAGGGCATGCGCCCCGTGCGCGGATCGGAAAGGCCGACAGGTTTCATCGGCCCAAAGCGCAAAGTCTCGCGCCCGCGTTCCGCCATGATTTCGATGGGAAGGCAACCTTCGAAATAGGGGGTGGACGTCTCCCAATCCTTGAACGAGGTTTTTTCCGCCGCGAGCAGAGCATCGATGAAGGCTTCGTACTGCTCCGCGGTCATCGGGCAGTTGATGTAGTCCGCGCCTGTCCCGGCCGGTCCTGGCTTATCGTAGCGCGATTGCATCCACGCTACGCCCATATCGATGCTCTCATGCAGCACGATGGGGGCGATGGCGTCAAAAAAGGCCAACGCGTCCTCACCGGTGAGTGCATTGATTGCAGCGCTCAGCGCGGGCGAGGTCAGAGGGCCGGTCGCGACGATAGCAGATGTCCAGCTGGCGGGCGGCAGACCTTCGATTTCGCCGCGCTCGATGCTGATAAGCGGGTGCGCCGTGAGCCGCGCTGAGACCTCCTCGGAAAAGCCGTCACGATCGACCGCAAGCGCCCCGCCGGCCGGCAGCTTGTGGTTATCCGCCGCCTGCATGATGAGCGAACCCGCGCGCCGCATCTCCTCGTGGAGGAGGCCTACCGCATTGTTTTCCCAATCGTCGGACCGGAAGGAGTTCGAGCACACAAGCTCAGCGCAGCCTCCGGTCTTGTGTGCTTCGGTCATGCGGCCGGGGCGCATCTCATGCAGGATGACGCGCACGCCGCGCCCGGCGGCCTGCCAGGCGGCTTCCGAGCCGGCAAGGCCTGCGCCGATGACATGAAGGGTTTGTTCTGTCCACATATCCCCGACGTTAGGGGAAAATGCGCTGACTCTCAATCGCCGCCCGCGCAGGCTGCGCCCCGCTTTGATATAAGGGTGCCATGACGATACATATGCTGAAACTGTGCGTGGGCTGCGATAGCGTGGACGAGTTGGCATCCTGGCAGAGGCGCCGTTTGGCAAGCCTCCGGCAGGCCGATCCCGGAGCCGGACTCATGCACGTGACGAGGCAAACGCCGAGGCGCGAGGGTTTTGGACCCGGTTCCTCGATCTATTGGGTCATCGGCGGCTACATCCGCGTGCGGCAGGCCATCACGGCTTTGCGGGAGGTGCAGGGCGCTGATGGCATCGCGCGCTGCGGGCTGGCGCTCGATCCCGGTCTCATCACGACCGAGCCCGTGCCGAGGCGCGCTTTTCAGGGATGGCGGTATTTAGCGGCGGATGAAGCGCCCGCCGATCTCGCTGCCGGTGCGGCGGGCGGGGATGCGGCCATGCCTCCCGGGATGCGGCAAGCGCTGATCGAGCTGCGGCTGATTTAGCGCGAGGCCCGGTTCCATCTCACTGTTGTCATGGCCGGGCTTTGACCCGGCCATCCCATATACTCTGAAACATCTGCTTTCCCCCTGGATGGCCGGGTCAAGCCACATCAAGTGCGGCCATGCGTGACGGTCCTGCGAGGCCACCATCTTTTTGGCCGCTTTACCGGTCAAAGCGATCCCAACCAGAGCCTGAGGGGATCATGAGACAGGGCGGCAACCAAACTTTCTTCGCGTCTCCGCATGCGGTGACCTATGTTTTGATCCTTTTGAATGCCGCGGTCTTCAGCGTCACGCTGATTGGCAGCTCGCTGGTGAGGATCGAACCGGCAACGCTGTTCCACTATGGTGCGCTCTACCGCGATGCTCTCAGCCGGCATGAATACTGGCGCTTTATCGCCTACGCGTTTCTTCACGCCAATGTGTTGCACTTTGCGCTCAACATGCTGTGCATCGGGGCCTGGAGCGGAATTCTCGAAAACCGGCTCGGGGCCACCTACTTCATTTTGGTCTATCTGGCGTCTGTGATTGGCGGCGGCATCGCGAGCTTCTATGGACACCCCGGCGCTTTCTTCACCGTGGGGGCCTCGGGAGGGATTTCCGGTATCGTCGGCGGCCTGCTATGCCTGACCATGCTCGGCAAGCTGCCGCTTTCGGCTCAGTTCTTCGTCATCACGATTGGGGCCAATGTTGCGCTTGGCGCGAGGGTAGCGAATATCGATTGGATGGCTCATCTGGGTGGGTTTACGGCGGGCTTTGCCGCCTGCGCGATCCTCGACGTTTTGGAGCATCTCAATCGCTTCTGGCTCCGCTGCAAATTCCCCGAGTTTGTGAAGTTCGGACTCGCGGCTGCGGCTCTTTTCGCCGCCGCCTATCTCGCGTTCGAGGTGGCGCCCGCAAACGGGAGTCTGCTACCGGATGCGCTCGCAGCCGGCTTCGCAATCCTCCTCGCCATCAAGCTGGCGGATATGATCCTGGCACTCCAACGGGGTCTTGCGGTTCTCGCCGTCTCAATCGCCGTGCTTTATGGAGCGCTGACTTTCGCCACCAGCGCGGCCATGGCCGGAACCATGCAAAAGCTTTGTCAGAGCCTGCAACCCCTCCAGAACGCCAGAATCGCCATCGGCGCCGCCTGCCAGCAGTCCGCGTTTTGGCCTCCATTGCTAGGCCTGACGGCCTTCGTGGCGGCGCTTTTGATCCTCCGGCCTGAGCTACGGCGCGGCTTAGCCGACGCCGGCTTTGTTGCCAACACATTCAGGGCAGAACGCAACCGGAGGCATGGATTGTGAGGCTGAGGGCGATGCGGGAGTGCCGCTCGTGGCAGGAAGGGATGGAGTTCGAACCATCGACGCATACCCCTTCAAGGTACCGCTCTACCGGCTGAGCTACCTTCCTGCAACGCCAGTGTAACCCAGTGGCCACAGTCTTGTTCCGCGCCGGGCACGGCTTCCCCCAACCTTGCTTAAGAGCTGTGCTTCAAGGCCATGACATCGCGGTATGAAATGGCTGCGATCACGACGTCATCGTCATCGACGGTGGGGCATGGCTCGGAACGCGGAACAACTTGACGGCATCCAAGAGTTGGGTCTTGGCATTGAGGGTGACGAGGTTCGCCGTCTCACATCCTCCGGCGCGCACCACGGTGTCAGGATGTGCGTGGCGCCGCGCCTCCGTCCGGTCAATCCAGAATGAGGCCTACACCGTCGCCCTTAAGCTCTATTTAAGGTTGCATTTCATCTGCGCAGCCTACAAGATGCAGGGCATGATTCGTGTAGGATTTATGACAGCTTAGTCAACGGATTAGATGGATAAATAATGCCATCTGCGGCCAGAAACCTGCCCCAAGCATCGATGACGCTTCCCGCAAATGTCACCCCGGCCGGCGCAATCCGGCTTGCCCAGCTCCTACGGGAACTGTCCGATCCCGCGGCGCGCGATGCAATCGGCGAGGCTATGTATTTCCGGACGCTGTTCCGGCTTCAATGCGAATTGGTTAAACTGCAGGATTGGGTGCACTCTAAAAACTTGAAACTGGCTGTCCTCTTCGAAGGACGCGATGCGGCCGGGAAGGGCGGGATGATCAAGCGGATCACTCAAAGGCTCAACCCGCGCTTATACAGGATCGCCGCATTGCCCGCACCGAACGAGCGTGAGCGAACGCAGTGGTATTTTCAAAGATACGTCGCCCACTTGCCAGCGGGCGGGGAGATCGTCTTCTTCGACCGCAGCTGGTACAACAGAGCGGGGGTCGAGCGCGTGATGGGTTTTTGCTCGGACGATGAATACCGCGAGTTTCTCAACTCCGTCCCTCACTTCGAGAGAATGATCACGCGCTCCGGCACGATTATCATAAAATATTGGTTTTCCATTACCTACGAGGAGCAACTCCGGCGTCTGATGGACCGCGTTCATCATCCCCTCAAACGGTGGAAGCTCAGCGCCATGGACGTCGAATCCCTTTATCGATGGGATGACTACACCGAAGCCAAGGAGGTCATGCTTCAGCGTACCCATATTCCGGAGGCGCCCTGGTGGATTGTCGATGCGGTCGACAAGCGCAGTGCCCGGCTGAATTGTATCCATCATCTGCTCAGTCAGGTTCCATACCAGGAACTGCCGCAGCGCAGCGTCAACTTGCCCGAAGAGTTGATGCGTGAGTCCCATGCCCGGAAGAGCACGTCGTCTGCAATCCACGTGCCGGCGGTCTACTGAGCGCCACAGGCGAGGCTATCAGCGCCTCGCCTGCACGAGCGGTAATCTGTGCGGTTCAGGGCAACCCGTTCCGGCCATAG
>CAWFPF010000006.1:0-53965 GCA_963817705.1 uncultured Alphaproteobacteria bacterium | reverse complement strand
TTGCATCCGCGCCTTGGAGACAACGGCCTGCAGCACGGCTGAGATGAGAAAGCCGAGCACGAGGCTCCAGCCGGTCTTCCAGAACATGCCAAACGCCATGAGAAGCGCTTGTCCGGCCGATGACACAACTTCCATGGCGGGCCTCGCTCGTTAGACCGAGAGAATACGGCTTGATACCCTACCCCGGTATAGGATATATAACCGCAGATGGACGCGGAAGCCAAGAAGAAATCGCTGGATCGCCTGAGCCGCATCGAGGGCCAGGTGCGCGGCATCGCGCGTATGATCGAAGGCGAGCGCTATTGCATCGACATCATGACGCAGATTTCGGCGGTGCAGGCGGCGCTGCGCAAAGTCGAGGACGAGTTGCTTCGGAACCATGTCAGCCACTGCGTCGAGCACGCGATCCAGAGCGGTGACGCGGATGACCAGCGCCGGAAGGTGGCGGAGCTGATCGAGGTGCTGGAGCGGCGGCGCGGAGCTTAGGGTCGGAGCAGCCTGCCGCGTCAGATTGGCATGGCGGCTGTTCATGAGGACAGCAATGCCCTCAGATACCTATTTAAAGCCGGTTAAGCGCGCATTGGTTGACCGGCCGCCCGGTGCAAAGCACCCTGCTCTCTCATCTCCATGTAAAGCGTGATTGCATCGATGTCGAAGCCGTTCGGCCACGCCACGACGCCGCATTGCACGAAGGCCCGCTTGAACATCTCGGGGTCGCGCAGCGGCTCGACCATGGGACCGCCCTCGTCAAGGACATCCGCAAAATCGCGGATCCCTTCAGCGCCATTCGAGAAGGCAACCCAAAGGCGCCGCCCGTCCAAGGGTCTTACCTGCCGAACCTTTATCAACTCGATCATTCGATGTCCGCTCCTGGAATTTGCTCGAACGGCTCGCGCAAGCGGCCCCGCTGCCAGTTCGCCGTAAGTTCTTCTCGCCTCTTTTCAATCCATTCTCGCACAATGCGAAGGCCCGGGCGAGGAATGCTTCCGGCAAGCACGGAGCCGTCCTCAATTGCAATGAGAGCTTCCGTGCCCTGATAGAAGACGTGGATATGTGGCGGTGCATGGTCGCGCCAATACATTTGCACAATGATGCCGAAGAAGATTGAGATTGTAGGCATCGTCCTTATTCGCCCGCCAAATCGGCTAGCCGGAGCGCGAGGCTAGGCAGGAGCACCGGCGCGAGCATCTCCGCGGCTGAGAGTGTGTCTACATGCCGGTAGCCGCCCTCGCCCGGTTCGCGATGGATGCGCGTGTCGAGCCGCACCGCGTGGATGACCCACAACTCCCGGATGCCGAAGGAGGCGTATAGCGCCGCCTTCCGGCCGGTGTCATAGGCGAAGCTCGAATTCGGCGATTTCCACCACCAGCAAAGCGTTGCCGCCGTTCAAGCCCTTCAGGCCGGTGCTCGCTTCGTAGAAGGTAAAGTCCGGTTCCAGGTAAGTGTCGTCCGAGAGTTTGAAGGTGGTCTCGGGAGTGAACAGCACGCCCTGGGGAAGCCTGCGCGCCCATTCCATCACCAACTTCGTCTTCAAAACCTCGTGGTGATTGCCCTTCGGCGACATTGGCACCAGCTCCCCGCCGATCAGCTCCACGCGCTCGTCTTCGTCCATGACGCCTGCCGCGACCATCGCCTCGACCTCGGCCACGGTGAAGCGCCGGCGCGGCAATCCTTCCGCGGCTTGGGTTGGCTTGCGGTCATTGGGCCGGTGCGGCCAAGGCGTTGCGAGCGATGCGTTCATAGAAACAGCTTAGCCGATTGTCTCATTGCCGTGAAGCGCCGGCGTCGGCGGCTCGGATGTCGCGCCAGGCGGCGCCGAGGCTTTCGCGGTCGAAGGACACAGATTTGACGATGGCGAAAACCCGCGTTCCAGCGCCCAGCGCAAGCTGTTCCGCCGAGTAGCGCGTCAGGCGCGCCACGAGCGCCTCGCCGCCGCAATCGAGCTTGATCTCGACGCCAGGCCCATCCATGGGACCGATCTCGGACACCTTCGCCTCGATCACATTCAGCGCACTCACGCCGTCCGGACGCTGAAGCGCGATCATCACGTCGCGGGCCTTGATCTGCATCCTGACCGTCTTCCCCGGCGGCGCTTCAAGGCGCGGAACCCGCCAGGTTCCCGAGCGCGAAACGAGCGTGGTCAGGCCATAGGCATCGTCGTGGCTCTGGACCAAGGCCTCGATCAAGGCGCCGGCCTCGCCTGTCCCCGTCACGGGGATCAGATCGAGGCGCTGCATCAGTTCGATGGTCGGACCGGCGGCGCGGACCTTACCGGCTTCCAAGATAACCAGCGTATCGGAAAGCCGCGCCACCTCGGCGACCGAATGGCTCACATAGATGATGGGGATGCGCGCTTCGTCGCGCAGGCGTTCGAGGTAGGGGATGATCTCCTCTTTGCGCGGCTCGTCCAGCGAGGCGAGGGGCTCATCCATCAACAGCAGAGCCGGCGAAGCGAGAAGCGCGCGGCCGATAGCGACGCGCTGCTTTTCGCCGCCCGACAGGCGGCCCGGATAGCGGGTGAGCAGCGGTTCGATCCCAAGAAGGGCGGCGACGCGGGACAGGTTTGCTTCGCCGTCTTGGGCGCGGGCGAACCAGGCGCCGTAGAGCAGGTTCTGCCGCACACTGAGATGCGGAAAGAGGCATCCTTCCTGGAACACCATCCCAAGCCTACGCCGGTAGGACGGGACGAAAGTGCCGCGCGCGGTATCGGCGAGGACCGTTCCGTTGATGGCGACGCGCCCGCGTTCGGGCCGTATCAACCCTGCGATGATGTTGATGAGCGAGGTCTTGCCCGAACCCGAATGGCCGAAGAAGGCCATAAAACGCCCCTTGGCCGCAAACTGGGCATCGAGCGTGAAGGCGCCGAGCCGGTGAGTGACGTCAACCTCGATCATGGTGCGGCATGGATGGCGCGGCCCGCCCTGCGGGCGAGGAACTCGGAGAGCAAGAGCGCGGTCATGGAAATCACGACGGAAATGGCGGTGAGCCGGAGCGCGCCTGCGTCTCCGCCCGGAACTTGCGTCGACGTATAGATGGCGGAAGGCAGCGTTTGGGTTTCGCCGGGGATGTTCGAGACGAAGGTGATCGTGGCGCCGAACTCGCCCATGGATCTGGCAAAAGCCAGGATCATGCCCGCGATCACGCCCGGCAGGATCAGCGGAAGTGTGACGGTGAGAAAGACCCATGGCGGACTCGCGCCGAGCGTCGCGGCGGCGGCTTCGAGCCGCTTGTCGACGCCCTCGATGGAAAGCCGGATAGCGCGCACCATGAGCGGAAAGCCCATGATCGCGCAGGCAAGCGCCGCTCCTGTCCAGCGGAATGAAAAGACGAGGCCGAAAGTCTGGTCGAGAAACTGTCCGATAGGACCTTTCCGGCCGAAGCTGAGAAGCAAGAGATAGCCCGTCACGACGGGAGGTAGAACGAGAGGCAGATGCACCACCCCGTTCAGCATGGACTTTCCCCAGAAATCGCGCCGCGCCAGCAGCATCGAGACGCCCAAGCCAAACGGCAGGCTGCCCGCCATGGCGACCGTCGCAACCAAGAGGCTAAGCCTGATCGCCGTCCACTCGTCGGGGCTGAGGGTCCACCAGCCGGTCACGGCCAAGCCCTTTCCGGCGCACCGGTCATCGCGAGGCGCTTCAGCGCCGTTGCGATCGAGGGGGGCTGGCACGATGTCTGTGGCTTCTGGATTGCTTCGGGCCTGCGGCCCGCCCAATGACAGACGAGCGAATGATGCATCACTTCTCCGCCAGTACTGTAAACCCTTGGGCCTCAAAGGCCGGCGCCGCTTTTGCCGATTTAATGTAATCGTAGAAAGCTGCGGCAGGCGCGTTCGCCTTTTGTGTCAGCGCGATGGGATAGATGATCGGGAGGTGCGAGTCGGGCGGGAAGGTTGCGACGATCTTGACGCTTGGGTCCGAGGCCGCGTCGGTTTGATAGACGATGCCGAGGGGCGCCTCGCCGCGGGAAACGAGGCGCAGCGCGGCGCGCACGCTTTCGGCTTGCGCGAGCTTGCTGGAGACACTTGTCCACAGCCCGAGGTTTCCGAGCGCGGCCTTGCCATATTTGCCGGCGGGCACGCTATCGACGCTACCCATCGCGAGACGTCCATCTCCGAGGGCTTTCGCAAGATCGGCTCCCGGCTTCAAGTCCAGGGCGATCTTGCTGTCCTTGGGCGCGATCAGCACGAGCTTGTTGCCGAGCAGATTGCTGCGGCTTTTGGTCTGAATCAGCCCCTTGCCTTCCAAGTAATTCATCCAGTCTTCGTCGGCGGAAATGAAGATTTGCGCGGGCGCGTCCGCCTCGATCTGTTTTGCGAGTGCGGAACTCGCCGCATAGCTTACCTTCGCGCTCTGGCCCGATGATTTTTGCCAGGCCGCGGAAACGTCGTCGAGCGCGTTCTTCAAACTCGCGGCGGCGAAGACAACGACAGGCGCTCCATCGCCGCTTCCTTCGGCAAAAGCGGTCGGGGCACAGGCCGAAGCGGCAAAAAGCAACGCACCGGCGAAAACCATCATAAAGCGCGATCGGAGGCTCATTCGTCATCCTATTGTTCAGCGTGGTATATTTATGCGTATATAGCGGGTAATAAAGCTCGCGTCGACTTGCATGAATGTGTCTTGTAAGAGCGAGAATGCTCCCCTTACATAGAGCGAGCTTTAACGATTCGAGGCTCCAATGAAACTCAGCGCAAGAAATGTACTCAAGGGCAAGATCACGAAGGTCGTCAAAGGGGCGACGACCGCGCACGTGCTCATCGACGTGAACGGCACGACGATCACGGCGTCCATTACCAATGAGGCTGTCGAGGATCTCCATTTGAAGGAAGGCATGAGTGCGTCCGCCATCATCAAATCCTCGGAAGTCATCGTTGGCGTCGAGTAGCTGTCGCGCCGTTGCGCTTGCGTCTCTCGCAGGATTAGCCTTCGCCCTTATGGGCGGAGGCGTTGCTCGCGCGCAGGATCAGGAAAAGCCAGCCTGCGAGTTCGACTGGCCGGTCAAACGGGAACAAGCCGCCTTTGCGGCTGCCAATTTGAACACGATCGCGCCGGGCACCACGCTCAACTCCGTTCCCGTGAAGGGGGTCGCGCTGCAACTTATGCCGGGCGCGACAGTGCCCTTCGCGGTGCCACCCGCGCGCCAACCCAAAATGGCGGAAAGTTACGGCGGCGTGCTGACCGTCGCAAACGTGCCGGATGCCGGCCCCTATCAGGTGACGCTTTCCTCCGAGGGATGGATCGACGTGATCCAGGATGGCAAAATCCTTGAATCCACGGCGCACTCAGGCAAGCGCGGTTGCGCCGATGTTCGCAAGAGCGTCCGGTTTGTGCTCAAGCCCGGCCCGCTTACGGTGCAAATCAGCGGAGCGCCAGCCACTCTCATAAAGCTGGCCATCCTACCGGCCGAGTGAATGGGATTTGCGGTTCATCCCTGTCCTATGGAATCGCCTCCTCTCATGGTTCGAGACGGCCTGCGGCCTCCTCACCATGAGGACTGGACTAGACGCGACGCTTCGCCGCCTCATCCTGAGAGCCACGTAGCGGCGTCTCGAAGGATGGGGTTCCGTGAAAAGCAAGCAAAATCTAGCGCTTCGTCCCGAGTGCAACGTCGATCTCGCGGCCGCGGCCGCCATCGATGAAGTAATCCTTCATGTGCGGCCGGCGCTCAAGCTGCAGCCGGTAAATTGCGCCCACGGCTGTCGTAAACTCGCCTTCCCGTCCGAGTTGACGTTCGCCGAGATCGAGAATCCTCAAATTGGGCCAAGCCTTGTCGCGGATCTGGAGCACCTGAGCAAGAACATCCGCCGCCGGAAGCTGCGGCTGTGCCTGCGCGAGCAGCAGCGACATCGAGGCCGTCGAACGCGAGATCCCGGCGTGACAGTGAACCAGGAGGTGCCGCATGTTTTCGGGGTCGTGGAGAATATCGCGGCCGAACTCCAGCATCTGGGCCACGTGCTCCGGCTGCGGCGCCTTGAAGCCGGGTGTCTCTTCGATAATGTCATGGAACTTCAGTTCCAGCCGGGCATGCTCTCCATATGCGCCGAAGGCCTCGGGCTCGGCTTGATCGGGATCGAGGATCGAAAGCACGTGGCTGACCTGGCGGTCCGCGTGAAACTCCAGTTCTTCAAGCCCGCAAACGGTGATCATGAATGGCGTGCTGGCAGGTATCATCTGAGAGTCCTCACGCATTGCAGCGAGCTTCGGTTAGGCACTTGTCTTATACCCCAATTCGGGGGGATTTAGGGATGTGTGCGGGACACGCAAACTTAGAAAATTCCTAGCCCTCGCCGCAATCACAAAAAGTTTAAACGCACAAAGCCCCCGTTGAACCCGTATTGGCCCAATGCGCAATCGGATGTAAAAGGTACGGATTACGCCATAGCTAGAACACAAAGCTGCCATTACCAAGCAAAAAAAGACATGAACAGGGCGCACTGACTTGAAAATGGCGAAATTAAATCCCGGTTGTTTCCTGAATTGATCCAAGAGACCACGATTTTCTATACAAACATGAATTCTATATGAACGGAAGCTTCGCCGCCCGTTCAGAAAGCGGCGACTAGACTGGCTCAATCATCGGTCAACCATTCCAAAGGAACTTGCTTATGAACTCTAGAATTCTCGTCCTCGCCATTGCCGCCGCGCTTGCCAGCAGCATAGCCATCACCGTCACAGCTTCCGCGCAATCGCAGGAGGACCGAATTGACCGCGATAACCGCGACATCCGGCACGACAAGCGCGATATTGGGAGGGACAAGGCAGAGCTTGCGAGAGATCGCGCCGCTCGCGACCGGGATCAGCGGCTCGAAGACCGCGCCATCGAGCATGGGAACCTCAGAGCCGCCGAGCGTCTGGATCGCAAGCGCCGCGAGGAGCAACACGAAGTCAACGCTGAAAAGCGCGACCTTCACAGGGACGAACGCGATCTCCACCGGGATCGTGAGCGCCGCCGCCAGGACGCGTATTAGGCGCCGGCCCGCCGGGCAGCGGCACCGGCCATTGCCCGGCGGGCAGGTAAGCCAAGCTCTCCGGTCTCGCCTAAGACGTCCGCTCGGGCCGCGTTCACGCCGGAGCGTGTGCTACGAGGCCGGCCACATGATCCGCGACTTCCTGATCCTCTGCCGCAGTCAGCCCGCTGATGCCCACGGCACCGACGATCGCGCCGCCCGCATTCTTCAGCGGGCTCCCGCCTGGCAGGGGCGTGATCTTGTCGTCGCAGAAGAAGCTCGCCTGGATATTCTCCCGCTCCAGGCGCTGCAGGAACGCGTCGGTCGTTACTTGCATCCGAGCGGCGCTGTAGGCCTTGCCCTGCGATATGGCGATGCTGCGCAGGGGCGACGCCTCCTGCCGTTGGAATGCTATCAGGAAGCCAGACGCATCGCAGATTGCCACGCAGATGGGCCGGCTGAATTCTGCGGCGGCTTTCTCCATCGCGATACGGATAAGGTCGTTGGCTTGTTGCAACGTCAGCGCGTCCATGGCCCGGTCTCCTTCCCGGCCGCGTTCCGGCCAGCGTTTCCGCTTATTTAGGCGGCATGGTAGACTTCGGGCAAGGGCGCCGGCGCCGGAAAGGGCAAAAGTGTGGTCCAACTCAACGGAATTCTCGAGTCCGCGATCTATGCCGATGACATGGAGCGCGCGAAACGCTTCTACGAGGATGTGATGGGGCTAAAGCCCATGTTCGGCGACCGTCGCCTGACCGCCTATAACGTAGCAGGGCGGAACGTGCTTCTGGTTTTCAAACGCGGAGCTTCGGTTCAGCCCTCCACAATGCCGGGGGGCACCATACCCGGCCATGACGGCGCCGGGCCTTTGCACTTCGCCTTTGCGATCGATAGCGATCAGCTGCCGGCCTGGGAAGAAAGGCTCAGCGCGCACGGCATCGCCATCGAAGGACGAACCGATTGGCCGCGCGGCGGCAAAAGCCTCTATTTCCGCGATCCCGACGGCCATCTCGTCGAGCTTGCGACGCCAGGCCTCTGGCCGATGTATTAGCTTCACTCGGCGGCCAGTGCCTCGATCCCGCGCAAATGCCTCACATCGGAGAGCCGCACGACATTGGCCGGAATCCCCTCATGCGATTCGAGCCAGGCGATATCGTCCATCAACTCGCGGAGGCAAATCAAGACGTGCACCTCGGGCTGCGTATCGGCCACTCGCTCCATGATGCTCATCGCCTCGCGCACATGCCCTGCGCACTTTTTGATCTCATCGAGATTCATACGAAGCCCCCTCGTTACTCCCGCGATACATCTTTTCGCTCATCAGGGTTGCCATCCGATTAAGCCTGCGGCGCGAATCGGACCCGTCTCAAGAAAAACATTGAGCGCACGAAAAGTTGGGCTAAAGAGGGCGTCTTCGCTGGCACTCAAGGAGGAGAACTTGCGAGCATTCCATTTCGCTCTTCTGCGCAGGCACGCGCTTCCGGCGCTGGCAATCGCTGCGGCCTTGGCCGGCTTCACCGCCGCCGGCTTAAGTACGGCAACCGCACAGACCCAAGGAAAAACCATGACCACATCGTCGGGCCTGCAAATCACGGACACCCAGGTTGGAACCGGCGCCACGCCGAAGCCGGGACAAACTTGCGTCATGCATTATACCGGCTGGCTTTATCAGGACGGCGCAAAGGGCAAGAAGTTCGACAGCTCCGTCGACCGCGGCCAGCCCTTCGAGTTCCCCATCGGGAAGCAGCGCGTGATCGCCGGCTGGGACGAGGGCGTCGCCACCATGAAGGTGGGCGGCAAGCGCACGCTGATTATTCCGCCAAACCTCGGTTATGGCGCGCGCGGCGCCGGCGGCGTCATTCCGCCGAATGCCACGCTCATTTTCGATGTCGAGCTGCTTGGGGTGAAGGGTTAGCGCGAGCGCCTGCGCTGATTGGGTGACGGGCGCGCCATTGCGGTGGCCGCTTCGTTGCTTTTGCTAGCCCAGCACTGTCAGCCTTGGCAGAACCTTGCGCTGGAGTGGCGGCGCTTAGTCAACGCGGATCATACTGCCATCTGGGACTCGAGCGCTGCCGATGTCGCTGGCTGGTCTTCGAGAGACTTGATCGCGTCGTACAGCGAGGCAGCTGTGCTGCTCCAGGCCGTCAAATGATTCCTGATATCTGGCGGAAGCGTTACTGGCTCATCGATCATTTGCCTGATCGCAGCCAGAAGCGAGCCTGGCGCCGCATCATCGAAGTAAGTGGCGAAACTCCCTCCCGCCTCAGGCATTGAGGTTTTGTTCGCGCATATGACGGGCTTGCCGAACCAAAGGCTTTCGCCAATGGGCAAACCCCATCCCTCGTACTGGCTCGGAAACACCGTGAACTGGCAGTTTTGATAGAGAAGTTCGAGTTCCGCGTCGTTGGGACTATCGACAACTTTCACAAAACCGCCGAGGTTTGAGGTTTCCTGAAGGGATTGAAATACGCTAGACGCACCCCGGCCTTTTCCTCCTGCGATAACAAGCAACGGAGTTTGGGCTTTATATATGGCTTTGAGCTTCTGCCACTCGGTTACAAGCTTCCCAGTGTTCTTACGCATATCGATCGTTCCGACGCAAAGAATATACCTGCTTCCAATAATTTCGTTCACTTGCTCGCTTATGGAATAGTGATGCCGTGGCGCCGAAAGGCTGAATTCGTGGGGAAACTGGACCACCGCGGTGCGAGCCCATAATCCATTCTCTTTCAAGTATTTTTCGAGCTGATCCTGGGTGAATTTCGAGTTGCACAATAACAAGGACGCTCTTTCAGAGGCAAAGTGAAGCCACTTCTGGAATCGAGGCTTACGTGAACCCGTGAAGCCGGTACCGTAAATCGGTATCATGTCATGAACCATTGAAACGATCTTGCAAGCGTGCTGTCGAGCAAGTACTTCGATTCCCTTATAATCACTACCCCACGCGGCACCTAAGGATAAGATCACGCTTCTAGGCACAATCGCCTGATCAGACAAGCAACTCGGCTTTTGATTACGCCACTTTTCTTGGGCGCGCTCACGTGCGGTGCGGGAAAAGGTCCACTGGATTTGGCGCCGCCCCATTTGTAGGACCTTTGTGAGAGAACCACCTCTGTGCTTGCTCATTGCCCGCGATAGCCACAACTCCTTCCCTGAATGGAAATCAAACCTGGAGTAAAAATCCGAGAGCTTGTACTCATCCTTCATGAAGGACAAGTCGGCGACCATGAACTTTGAATTCACCGGGTGCTTAACGAGACCAAACACCTGATTACGGCCACTAACGATTGTATCTTCAATGATTTTTAAAACGCTTCTTTGTACGCCGGAGACCGCACTATTACTCATCGAGTGTATAACGATGTCCGTAATATCAAAGTACAATACTGGTGTCGCTGGCATAATCGTTCTCGGCGGATCGTGTTGCTGCTTTCGTGGAACCGCGTGCCATGCGGCGTACCGGCAAAAGCTGTTTGCGCCCGGCAGGGTGTGCAATTTCTGAGGCTTGAGGCAGGCAGGATTGGGGCGGCCTCGGATTTTAATGGCGCCAGGGCCGGCATAACTCCTTTCAGCCGAGCTTATTCATCCGGGGGCAAAAGTAGCCATCGAGCCACTGCAACCGCAGTGTGAAAGCGGACCGGCGTCCATGCGCAAGGGCTGGCATTCCACATGATGCAGCACGAAACGCGCCGTACAGCACCTTCCAACGCTCCGCCGCCGGGAAGCCGGTGCGAGGCTGGCAACGCACGCTGCCGCCCAAACCTACGCCTGCGGCTGGGCTGCTCCCGGGCGTTTCGCTTTCATGCGCCGCAATTTGCGCCGGACCCAGACGCTGCCAAGATAGCCGGCGGCTATCGTAGCGGCGAGTATTCCGGCCGTGATTGCTTCAGCTGGCGGCATTTTTACTCTATCCCACTCTCTCCGATGCCATGCCCGCTTGCCTGGCCTTCATCAAGCCAAGTGCGGTCATAAAGCTACGTTTGCCTGAGAACTGGGATACCGGCAAGTGGCCGCGTCAGCGCGCCGCGCCCGCGCCATTTCGCGGCCTTTATGCCGATTCCTGTGCCTGTTGTGGGCGTCTTACTTACACACAAAGTCTGCAGAGACTGGCTCAATGACGGCCAAGTTGACGTATGGGAGCATCACTTCCGCCTGGCCGATGTTTCCAAACGGGGGCATATCGAACCAAGCAAAGGTTCCAGTTGGTTGAAATATCGCCTGAGTACGCCGCCGGGTAGGGGGGAAAAGCGTGGCGCGGCGGACGCCGGAGCGTAAGCGCGTTCGCGGGCCGTCGCCAGGGAGCCAGAACTCAGGCAGTGGCAGGGGATGCTTGTAACGCATGGGAGGCCTTTATAACAAAGCGTTACGCTGCCCACGAAAGTGGCGAATGCCACCTAAGATGCGTGACAATTGAGCAACGCCGGTTGGTCCAAAAATGAGGCATGCAAAATTAACACTTGAGACATGCACAACCCGGAATAAGATCGGCAGTCACAATAATGTCGTATTACGGGCAAGTGGAGGGGGAGTTGTAGCGTTATGGGTGGGATTTGTGGGCGTATAGCCCGCGCGTTGCCGGGGCTCGGCAGCGGCGGCAAGTGGCGTGCGTTGGTAGCAAGCGCGGCGCTTTTAGGTCGGTTGCAGGCTTGCAAGCACCGGCCACAGCGGCGTCGGACAAGCAGCAGCGATGTCTATGCCGGTGACTATCAAGCGCTCGCTCTGCCAGCCGGGACATTTCTTGTGCATCGATTACTTCGGCATGCAGCATGCTGGCGCTATATCCAAAATCCGAACAACTTGTTAGGCAAGGCTTTGTTGGTGGCCTTGGGGCGGGCACCAGCACCTAAAGTCATTCCGGGCAGCATTACTTTGTTCACGGACATGACGCGGTTGGTTTATTTCACGTCCCTTTGGGATCATCCTCTCGTTCTGCAAGCCGCTTTGGATGGCGCTTATGTCGCAGATGCGAATGCAAATATCGCCGGGGATTCGCTGGCACTGCCAACGAAAAGCGGGGTGGGCGATACCATTCTTTGGGCCACCTATGGCTTGGTCTCGGATCCCGCAAACGAGCGCTTTCTCGGCATAACGAACTATGTCTATCTACCGACAGGGGTCTATGACAAGAACGCACTTTTCAACACATTCACGCCAGGTCAAGTCACGGACGTACCTGAAATCGGCTTGAGCGAGGGACTGAGCAAATACGGCCTGCGCAATTTCTGGCTCGACGTGGTTGCAAACGCTTCCATCCATTCGGACGGCAGCGCCCCCATTGCGCTATTCGGCGAACAATACGATCATGTCAGGCAAGATACCTCCTATGATGTAAAAGCTTTCCTGCGATATCAGTTCGCCCAGTCGTTCTGGGTTGCGGCTGGCGTCGAAAAATCATGGGGCGGAAACCTCACCGCTTTTGGCGGCGACCACTTGCGCGAATGCCCTATTTGGCCTTGGTCCGACATCGTCGCTCGGTACGGACGACTTTCTTAAGCTGCACTTTCAGGGCTCGGTTCCGGTCACGCGCGATTGGCACATGGCGCTGGATATCTCGCACGATGTCGAGGCATATGGCGGCCTGAAAGAAGACTTTGCGGCCGAACTTCGCTTCACGAGGCTATTCCTCCCGTCTGCGCCGCTCAAATAGCATCCTGTTTATCGAGGGACTTTATTTAGTGGCGGCTGTTTCGACAGCCGCCATTTTTTTCGCTTGGGCAAAGGGGATCGCTCCAAAGGCGGCCCAAACGGAGCGAGCACGCCTCGTCGCCAGCGCCGTGCAGCCCGTCTCCCGACGCTACCGTCCTGCCAGACGCCATGCGAACGCGGGCCGTTCTGAAGTTATACGGGAGCAGGCCGGAGCCGCTCATCGGCACGTCACGGCCGGCGGCAAGCCTGCGAAACATTGCAACAATTCAGCACCAGCGCAAAGCAGCTTGCCCCCCGGCCAGGGTGCGCACGCCGGTAGGTGCTCGCGGCCAGCCCCGATTTCCTCCATCTCCCCGCTACGATGAAGCTCTTCATTGTGGCGTCATGGCTTAAATATTGGTAAAATCTATCCTGGCGCGCTGAGAGCGGAGCTGCCATGTCTCAACTCGAATGTCGCTCGTGAGCGGAAAAGTACCGTGGCCCTTCTCTGGGGCCACCGTTCGCACTAACACGTCTCACCGAAGCAAGTAGCTGCTGTCGCGATATCTGTTCCCAATCCGCAACTTAATCCGCCTGACGCGATATTGTTTTCTTGATCAGCAACTTATACTTCGCCGCATTGAAAAACATGCAAAAATTAGAACTTGTGTATCAGAAATAGTGTGGCATAATTCGAGGCATCGGTAAAGCTCAAGCTGGATTAGAGCAAAATGTCCAGCCATAGCCGAATAACTGTGCCGTTCTCGCCGTTGTTATTCAATTGGTCCACAGAGGAGACTTATGCTCCAGGTCTTTTACTGCGTTGAACACGCCAGTAGCGTCCGATAACCGCGGCTAACTTAGAGATTCGAAAGAATGTTCCTGCAACTCGTCGCTAGTGGGGTCGCAAACGGGAGCATCTATGCGCTCATGGCGCTCGGCATGACCATCCTCTTGCGCACCACGACGCTGATCAATTTCAGCTATGGCGAGTTTGCGATGGGGGCGGCCTACCTCACATACGTAGCGAACGGTAGCTTCGGCTTGCCCTACCCGGTTGCTCTTCTCTTTGCGTTCGCCGTCCTGTTCGCGATCGGCCTGAGCGTCGAACGGTTTTTCATCCGGCCGCTTGGAGCTGCGCCTCACCTCACGATGACGCTCATGATTGTCGCGGTGTCCTTTCTGATCAAGGGCGTGGCGAGGTTCTTCTTCGGTCGCGAATTCATGCGGCTTCCCGAGCTTATCGAAGGGGAACCCATCGAGTTTCACGATGTCATCCTGTCTCCGCAAGATCTTGTTGTCATTGGCGCCTCGCTTCTGACCGTTACAGTCTTCTTCGTCTTCTTCGAATACACCCGCTTCGGAAAGGTGATGCAGGCGGCTTCGCAAACGCCGCGGGGTGCGGCGCTTGCCGGCATCGATGTTCCCAAATTCCAAGGCGTGATGTGGGGTGTGACGGCGGTGATGGGCGCGATTGCGGGAATTCTGATTGCGCCGATCAGTCTGCTCCATCCGGAAATGGGCGGCAAAATCCTAATAAAGGGCCTTGCCGCGATGACGCTCGGGGGGTTCGGTTCGCTGGGTGGCGCCGTCGCCGGCGGGTTCGCGCTTGGTATTCTCGAAAATCTCGCGGGCGGCTACGTGTCGAGTTCTCTCACCGACATTGCTGCCTTCATCGTCATCATTGCCGTACTTCTGCTCAGGCCGGGCGGCCTCTTTGGCGAATGGAAACCAAGCAGTGTCTGACACCACGATAGACGTTGGAAATATCCGGATGCGGAGGTTCTTTGCCGCACTCGCCCGCTTTATGCTGGTCGTTCTACTGGCGTGCTTTCTGATTGCGCTGCCGTTCTATGTTAATAATTACATCCAGTTCATCCTGAATACGATCATCGTCTATTGTTTGGTATCCCTGGGCTTCAATATCGTCATCGGTTATCTCGGCCAGCTTGCCTTTGCCAACGCTGCATTCTTTGGCATCGGGGCTTATGCAGCCGGCCTGCTGATGATCCATTTCAACGTCCCTTTCGCCGTTGCCCTTGCCGCCGCCGCTCTCGCTGGAGCCTTCGCGGGAGCCGTGGTTGGGCTCATCGCTTTGCGGTTGTCCGGCTATTATCTGATCGTTACCACCTTCGCCTTCATTGAATTCATGCGCTGGCTCTATGTCCACGGCGGCTCTTATACCTTCGGGTCAAGCGGCTTCAATGTTCCGGAAGCCTCTATTCTTGGCGTCGTTCTCGACGAGGAGATCAAGAAGTATTTTCTCTTCCTCGGCGTCACCGTTCTTGCCGTCTGGGCGACATCGAGGTTCATCGGCTCCCCCTTCGGCAGAGCTATCGTCGCGGTCCGCAATAATGAAAAAGCGGCCGCCGTGGCGGGCGTGCCGGTGATCAGAACGAAGGTGCTCGCCTTTGTTTGGAGCGGTCTTACCGTCGGCATTGCAGGCGCGCTTTACGCGATCCTGAACGGGCGCGTTACGCCTGACAGCTTCGGCCTCGAACAGATGCTGACCCACTTCGTGACTGTCATGGTTGGGGGGCTTGCAAGTATAACGGGCTCTATAATTGGGGCGGTTATTCTAACGTCTCTTCCAGAATTTCTCAGAAACTTTACAGGCGTCGAAGAGATAGTCTACAGCTTAATGCTGATGTTTGTCATTTTCTTTATGCCGGGAGGCATTAGCGGAACCATCGTGTCGCGGTTTCCCGCGCTGCGCGAGCCTCTCTACCGGACGCAATCCGATGCTTGAAATCGACAACATCACCGTAACTTACGGCGGCCTTTTCGCGGTGAACGCCCTCTCCTTCAAGATTGCGCCCGGTGAAATCTGCGCCATCGTAGGTCCAAACGGCGCCGGAAAAACGACGGTCTTCAACGCCATAACCGGGTTTGCGCCCGTAAATCCGGGCTCAATCCTTTTCGAGGGCAAGCCGGTCTTGGGGCTCCCTCCGCATCGCATCGCAGCTCTCGGCATTACGCGAACGTTCCAGCACAGCGGCTTGATCCCCGACATGACAGTGCTGGAGAACGTCATGCTCGGCCAGGCCGCAACAATGCGTGCCGGCATACCGGCTGTCATCTTCGGAACGCCGCGGGCGCGGAAAGAGGAAGCGAATGCCTTGGCCGCATCGAGGTCCATGTTGCGGATGATGGATCTGGACAGGCTCGCTGGCTCCCGCACGGACTTGCTCCCCTTCGGTCAGCAACGCTTGGTGGAAATTTCGCGCGCGCTCGTCTCGGGCGCCAAGCTTCTGCTGCTCGACGAGCCGGCCGTTGGCCTTTACGAGACGGAGCGGCGCAATCTCTGCACCGTTCTCAAGCAACTCGCCAGCAAAGGGGTCGGGATACTCCTCATCGAACATGTCCTCGACGTCGTCAAGGCGGTCTCCGATCGTATCGTCTTCATGAATCACGGCGAGAAGCTTGTCGAGTGCTTGCCGGGCGAACTCCAGAGCAACGCACACGTTCGGGACATCTATTTAGGCCATGCTTGATCCAGTCTTGAAGGTCGAAAACCTATCGGTGCGCCGTCATGGGCGAGTGCTCGCGCTTCGGAATATCGGCTTCGCACTGCCGCCGAAATCCACGCTCGGCGTGCTTGGCGCCAACGGCGCGGGGAAATCTACCCTTCTCGACACCCTCTCCGGATTTCTGAGGCCGGAGTCGGGAACGGTCGTCTTTTTGGGAGCACGGATAGACGGAAAACCGCCGCATGCCATCACGCGCCTGGGCCTCGTCCATGTTTCGCAAGCCCGAGACCTATTCACCAATCTAAGTGTGTCGGACAATCTGATGCTCGGTGCCTTCGTTCGCGGCTCTCTCCGCGTCAGGGAGAATCTCGACCGCGTGTTCGGGCTCTTTCCGAAGCTTGCCGAGAGGCACAAGCAGGTTGCGGCTACGCTGTCGGGCGGCGAGCAGCAAATGCTTGCCATCGGCCGCGCGCTGATGACGGAGCCCGAGGTCCTTCTACTCGACGAGCCTTCGGCCGGGCTCTCGCCAATCCTCGTCCGGGAGATCGGACAGATGCTCAAGCATCTGAAAGCATCCGGATTATCCATGATCGTCGTCGAGCAGAACTTGGCGCTCGCGGCGCAGATTGCCGATCGTTTCCTGTTATTGCAGAGCGGTGAGATCGTCGCTGAGGGCGACGCCGGTCAGCTTGCGCAAAAGGCCGAGCACTTCCTGGGTGCGCATTACGTGTGATAGCGCCGCGGGTGCGAGCGCGGTTGCGTTTGAAGCGATCCCGGATAACGCTCAAAAGGCATTTCCGGGATGGCGATAATAAGGCGCAGGAAAAGCCAGTTGCCCATGGCTCGACAGGCTCACCATGAGGTTCAACCTGTTGACAGGCTCACCACGACGATGCTCGACCTTATCCTGAGGAGCCGCGACCGGCGGCGTCTCGAAGGATTCCGCCGGAGAATGAGCATTCTCCGGCATCGTGAGACGCCCTGGCGCAGGTCAAGCCCGGTCTATTCGAACACGATCTGAGGCGGTGGCGGCAGCGCGGACTCGCCGCTCAGCCGGCTCCAGATGTTCGCGGCGATGGTCTTGTACATCTCCGCGTGAAGAGAGGACGGATCCGACGCGACGATCGGATGGCCGGCGTCGGACGTTTCGCGGATCGCCATATGCAACGGCAGTTCGCCGAGGAATGGCACGCCGAGCCTCTCCGCCTCGATCCGAGCGCCGCCATGGCTGAATATGTCGGAGCGTTCTCCGCATTTGGGACAGAGAAAGAAGCTCATATTCTCGATAATACCAAGCACCGGCACGTCGACGCGCTTGAACATGTTGAGCCCGCGCCGCGCATCGATCAGCGACAAGTCCTGCGGCGTGGAAACGATCACGGCGCCCGCGAGCGGCACCTGCTGCGCCATGGTGAGCTGCGCATCGCCAGTGCCGGGCGGCATGTCTACCACCATGACGTCGAGTTCGCCCCAGGCCACGTCCTTCAGCATCTAAGTCAGCGCCGAGATCACCATCGGCCCACGCCAAATCATGGGCGTTTCCTCTTCGACGAGAAAGCCCATCGACATGACTTTCAGTCCATATTTCTCCATCGGCTTGAGAACATTGTCCCCGGCAAGCTCAGGCCGGCCGGTGATCGCGAGAAGCCGCGGCATCGACGGTCCGTAAATGTCGGCGTCGAGAACGCCAACACGGAGCCCGTTCTCCTGGAAGCCGAGCGCCAGATTGACAGCCGTCGTGGATTTGCCGACACCGCCCTTGCCCGACGCGACCGCGATGATGTGCTTCACCCGGCTTATGCCGCTTTTCTGCGCCGCTTGGCCAGGCGCGGCGGGAGCGCCTTTCTCTTTGGTGTCGGCGGTCAGCGTGACGGCGGCCGTCGCAACGCCCGGCAACGCCTTCACGGCGTCCTCGGCAGCCTTGCGCAACGGCTCATAGGCGCGTGCGTCCCGCTGCGGAACGTTGATCGCGAAGTAGACCTTGTCCTTGTGAATGACCACTTCCGAGAGAAGCCCGGCGGAAACGATATCGGTTCCGCCCGGCGCCGGGATGGTTTTAAGTGCACTCAGTACGGCGTCTTTTGACAAGGCCATGGATTCGCCCGTTGCAAAGGTTGAGAAGGGGAGTCAAGAATTCAAAACTGGCCTTATCTAATGGCAAATGGCGATTTGCGAAAGCCGGAAAGGTGAAATGGCTGTGGGACCGGGCCTGATTCCGGGGGTTCTCCTCGCGGGCGGTTTGTCGCGGCGCATGGGTGGCGGGGATAAGGGGCTGCGCGAGCTTTCCGGCAAGCCGCTCATGCTGCATGCCCTGGAACGTCTGTCCCGGCAAGCCTCGCCCGTTGCGATCAACGCGAACGGGGACGCCTCGCGCTTCGTCGCCTTCGGTGTTCCGGTCATAGCTGACGCCACTCCAGACCATGCCGGTCCGCTTGCAGGCGTGCTCGCGGCAATGCGCTGGGCGTTGGAAGCCTCGCCACGGCCGCGGTTCGTGATCACGGCGGCTTGCGATACGCCATTCTTCCCCGGCGATCTGGCCGCTCAACTTTTGGCGGCGGCCGGAGACACCTATCCGGTGATTGCTCTGGCCAAGTCATTTGCCCAGGTTCACCCTGTATTCGGCCTATGGCCCACGCTGCTCGCGGACGACTTAGCGGAGGCGCTCTCCTCGGGCCTCCGGAAGGTCTCGGACTGGGTGGAGTGGCATCCGCATGTCATCGTGGACTTTCCGCCGGTGAGGCTTGGGCACGCGCTTGTGGACCCCTTCTTCAACGCAAACACGCCTGCGGATCTCGCCGAAGCGGAGCGGCTATTGACGCAAACAGCGCCGCTATACTGAGGTGCCGAACCAAAGAAGCCGCAATCGTGAAGCGAATGCAAAGCCCAAAACTCTTAGGGGCGCCGCTTATGCAAAGACGGGTTAAGCGCATCGCGATCTTGTCCGTAGCCATTGTTTCGGTCGCCGTCCTTCCTGTCTTCGCCGACTTTGCCTGTCCGGCGTCCCCAAGGGGAATGAGCACGCCAGAACAGGCCCGTATCCCCTTGGGGCAGAAGGACAGGATGAGTGGTCTTCGTCGATGCGATGCTTGGCTACCTATTTATAATAACCCACGCCGCAGACTTCGTTGCCAACCCGGGCTACATAGGATTCCTTCGGTACGGGGTTCGTCGTGCCGGGCTTGGGAAAGTTGTATCCAATGGAGACAATGGTTCCTTCGCTGGCCGCCTTCGCCTTCTCCAGGATTTTCTCACCCAACGGCGAGCCGTCCTTTTCTTTCAGCGCTCTCACGTCCGTACCCAAGAGGGCGGGATTCGCATGCGAGTCGAACGCACCCGTTGTTGCATTGTAGCAAAAGACGTAAAGGTCGCGGTCCCTAAAGCCTCCATCGGCTTTGTTGAACTTGGCGATGGCCGCGGCCCCGTCCGCCTTCAACTCGGTTATGGCTTTCTCCTCCAGGGCTTTCGCCTCGGCAGCTGTGCCGAATGTTTGTGCACACGCGCTCCCGCTGATAAGCGCAATAACCACAGCCGGGACCGCGCCGGCGATAAAGGTGCGAAGCATAAGTTCTCTCCCTTTTTTGCAGCGCCCGAATGAGGGCGCCCTTTTTTGAATAGACCGGTATAATGACGAGAGAGACTGCCGTTGTAAACAGCCTCGACTGCACGCTTCGGTTCGGTCTACGCACGGGAACTGCGCCGCCGCCGCCTTCGCGCAAAACAACTTAGCCCGCTCTCACGCTCTTTTTGCTTGCAATTATGCCGCGCTTACGCCTTGTCCAAATCGGGCAAAAGTGGCAAATGGCCGCGGCGGCATGGCAAGTTTTCCGGCAGGCAAGCATGACGATTGAAAAAACCGCCTATTTTGTTCGCCACGGGCAGAGCCTGGCAAACGTCTCGGCAGTCTTTCAGGGCCCGGATTCCCCCCTGAGCGAAATAGGACGGGAGCAGGCGCGCCGTATCGCCGGACGCGTCTCCAGGCTTTCATGCGAAGCTCTCATCGCGAGCCCCTTCACCCGGGCCGGCGAGACGGCCTTGGCCATTGCCCGGGAAACGGGTCTGAAGCCGCAATATTCCATGCTTTTCGTCGAGCGGATGAAGCCTTCGAGTATCAACGGCAAGCCCTTCGCTGACGAGCAAGCGAGCGCGATTTGGAGGGAATGGGAGCGAAGTCTCTACACACCTGCCATGCGCGTGGAGGACGGCGAAAACTTCGATGATGTGATCGGGCGTGCGGATAATGCGCTGGCCTTTCTCAAGGAGCGGCAGGAAACGTCGCTGGCTGTTGTCACTCATGGCTTTTTCTTGCGCGCCCTCGTGGCGCGCGCGGTGTTCGGGACAATTCTCTCACCCGAAATATTCAAACGGGTTCAGCGCATGGCACCGATGGAGAACACCGCTCTCACGGTGCTACGTTACCACCGGCCGCTACGGGAAGAACCGGGCTGGCGCCTTTGGGTCTACAACGATCACGCTCATCTCGATTAGCTCGCCGATGAAACATCGAAACCATGAATAGCAAACGATCCCAGTAGCTTACCGGTGGCGCGGTCAGGCCAAGCCCTGACCACAGGCGCGGCTACCAGACGGACTCCGCCTGCTCTGAACTGCGTTCCATCCTCCTAGAGCCGGGAATGTAGGCGTCGAAAGCGGCCCAGAACTGCTCACGCAATTGGTCACGCTCCTGAAGGATTTCATGTTTCGCGCCAGCGAGAACGATGTGCGTGCAGGTCTTGATGCGGCTCGCAAAACTTTCGATTGCCGGCGTCGAGACGATCCGGTCGTTACCCGCGGCGACAATCAGGATCGGAACCTTGATGCTGCCGGTGAAGGTCTCCGAATTGATCGCCGGGATGGAATTGCACGCCGCTGCAACCCAGCCGAAAGTGGGCGCGCCAAGACCAAGATGAGGGGCGGCCTGCAGAAGGTCGCGGGCGCGCTCGAAGCGAAGCCGGTCGGACGTAAGCTCGTTGCCTTCGAAGGGACTGAGTTCGGCCGGTTCAGCGGTGCCGCCGGGGATGAAGGAGTCGCCCAATCCCGCAAACGAGGCGATTTCGGCGGCAATCGAAATCGCCCTATTCCGGGCATCGCTACCGGCGAACCGGATCATGGGCGCCGAGAGCACGATCCGGTCCCACCAGCATACTCGCGTTTGCGCCAGCCGCATCACCAAATGCCCACCCATCGAGTGAGCGAGACAATAAAAGGGGGGCGGGCAATCCGGAAGGACGATTTCCGCCATGAACTTTCCGGCGTCGGCATCGTAATGCGCGAAGTTCTCCACGTGCCCCTTCGCTGGGTTCTTCAGCAGCCGCGCTGAGCCGCCTTGCCCGCGCCAATCCATCGTGGCGACGGCGAAGCCCCGGCGCCTCAAGTCCGTGATGGTTTCGAAATATTTCTCGATAAATTCGGTCCGTCCGTGAAAGAGGCAGACCGTGCCGAGCCGGCGCTCCGCCGTGGTGTCCCATCGCGCATAGCGGATTCGGAGTTCGTCGCGCGCCATGAAGGTGCCGCACACGGCTCCATTCGGCACCGGGTTTCGCGTGATCCCGACCAACTCCGCCTTTTCCGCCGTCATGTTCGGTCCCTTCGATCCATCGAAAAAAGTTTTACCCGCGCCGGCGTCCACGCTCAAGCACCCCTTGAAACCAAAGCTTCATGAAATAAATCATAAGACGCAGGCCACATGGCTGCAACATCGACCGTCTGGCCTTTAAGGCAGGCAAACATTCTCGCTTATCCAAGGAGAACTACAATGAGACGTGTTGACCTTACCCCTCTGTATAAGTCTTCGATCGGCTTCGATCACCTCGCTTCTGTTCTCGATCAGCTCTCAAGCCTCGATGCCGAGAACGGCTTTCCTCCATACAATATTGAGCGCCTCGGCGAGAACAGCTACCGTATTTCGATGGCGGTTGCCGGTTTCGGCGATAATGACTTGGCGCTTGAGGTGAAGGAAGGCACGCTCACCATCCGCGGTGAGAAGAATGGTGAGGATAAAGTTCGCCAGTATATTCACCAGGGAATCGCCGCCCGGAATTTCGAGCGCCGTTTCCGCCTCGCCGAATATGTCGAGGTTTCGGGAGCCACGCTGGAGCATGGGCTGCTTCACATCGACCTAAAGCGCGAGTTGCCCGAGGCCATGAAGCCGCGCACCATCACCATCGGCAAGGGACAACCCTCCGCGCCGCGCGTAATCGAGGGCGAAGCGAAACGCTCTCCCCAAGCGGCCTAATGCGCCGGTGAGCCTGTAGAGTTACCGTTCGAGGGCGGACATTTGTCCGCCCTCTTTGCTGTGGGCCTTATCCGCTATTGGGTTCCACCCGCGATTCCTGACAGGCTTCGTCACGAAAACGGTGTCCCTATCGCCGCGGAAAACATCGAGACGCCTCCGCATCGCAGGCCGCTGCGATCAAAGCTTCGCGATAAGGGCGTGAGCTGCAATGGCTTCGCAAAAGCGACACTAAGGAGCCTCTATAAGGAATGCGCAACGGCCGAGGATTGCGCATGAAGCTCCTTCTCCCCTTTTCCCCACGCTACATCACGCTCACTTTCGCGCTTGGCGGAACCGCCGTGCTCGCTTCGGCGATTTATTGGTACCCGGACCTGCTGAATTATCTCGGTTTACCCCTGGCGATCTTCGCGTTTTTCGCTCTCTGGGGCCTCCGCGACTTTTTTCAGACGAAGCACGCGATCCTGCGGAATTACCCGCTCGCCGCTCAGATCCGTTTCGTCTTGGAGAACATCCGGCCCGAGATCCGGCAATATTTCTTCGAGAGCGAGAAGGATGGCGCGCCGTTTCCCCGCGATAAGCGCACCATCGTCTATCAGCGCGCCAAGCGCGTGCTCGACAAGCGTCCCTTCGGCACCGAGTACAACGTCTATGAAACGCGTTACGAATGGCTGCATCATTCGATTGCGCCCAAGGAGCCATCGCGCGAGCCGTTCCGCATCCTGATCGGCGGACCGGCCTGCACCGAGCCTTATTCGGCCTCCGTTTTCAACATCTCGGCTATGAGCTATGGCGCCCTTTCCGCCAACGCGATCCGCGCCTTGAACAAGGGCGCCAAGATGGGCGGCTTCTATCACGATACGGGCGAAGGCGGCTTCAGCCCCTATCATGAGCAAAATGGCGGCGACATCGTGTGGGAGATCGGCTCCGGCTATTTCGGATGCCGCAACAAGGACGGCACATTCTCGCCTGAGCTCTTCGCCGCCACCGCCGCCAAGCCTCAGATCAAGATGATCGAGATCAAGCTCAGCCAAGGCGCGAAACCGGGCCACGGCGGCGTGCTGCCGGCCGCCAAGGTCACGCGCGAGATCGCGCGCATCAGGGGCGTCGAGCCGGGGAAGGATTGCGTTTCGCCCGCGCGGCATACGGCTTTTTCCACGCCCATCGAGATGCTGTATTTCATTGCGAACCTTCGCAGACTTTCTGGCGGGAAGCCGGTCGGCTTTAAGCTGTGCATCGGGCACGCCTGGGAATTCATGGCCATTGTGAAAGCCATGCTGCAGACTGCGATCACGCCGGACTTCATCGTGGTGGATGGCGCCGAGGGTGGCACAGGCGCGGCGCCCCTCGAATTTATGGATCATGTGGGCATGCCGCTGCGCGACGGCCTGGCCTTCGTCCATTCCACGCTCATGGGCGTGCACCTGCGCGACAAGATCAAGCTCGGCGCCTCGGGTAAGATCACCTCCGCCTTCGACATGGCCCGCGTCATGGCGCTCGGCGCGGATTGGTGCAACGCGGCGCGCGGCTTCATGTTCGCCGTTGGCTGCATCCAGTCGCAGCATTGCCATACGGACCGCTGCCCGACGGGCGTCGCCACGCAGGACCCGACACGCGCGCGTGCCTTGGTGGTCTCCGATAAGGCGCAGCGCGTCGCGAACTTTCATAGGGAGACGCTGAAAGCGCTGGCCGAGTTGATTGCCGCAGCCGGGCTGGAACACCCCTGCGACCTGCGCCCGTTCCATTTCATGCATCGCGCCGCGCCCGACCGCGTCGTGACGTTCGCCGAACTTTACCGGTTTCTCAACCCCGGCGAGCTGATTGCCGGAACCGTCCTGCCGCAATATCGCGACCCTTGGGAGGTGGCGTCCGCCGAGAGCTTCGTGCCGCATTGCGAACGGATGCAAGACCCGGTTTCGATCGCGGCCGAGTAGGCAATCGCAAAGCATCTAAAATTCAAAGCAGTATTCCGGCATCGGCTTAGCCGGACGTTAGCCGCAGCAGTGCTAGAAGACAGATACAACCTGTCCTCTTATATGCGTGTGCCTGCGTCATGTCTCATTGCCCGGCAGCGGTTCATATCGTTCAGCGCATGGCGCTGGGCGGGATCGAAACATTTGTCCTCGATCTCGCGCGCCAGCCGGGTACGAAAACCTATGTCATCAGCTTGGAAGGGACGCGGACGGAGCTTGTCGCGCCATGGCCAGCGCTGGCGCCCATCGCGGACAGGATCGTGGCGCTCGGCGCGGGCAGCGGTTTCAAGCCGAAGCTGATCGCGCAGCTTCGGGACATTCTGCGGGACATCCGCCCGGCATCGGTCATGCTCCATCACATTGGCCCCTTGATCTACGGCGGCCTCGCGGCGCGTCTCGCCGGCGTTCCAAGGATTGTTCATGTCGAGCACGATACCTGGCACTATACCGCGCATCCACGCCACCGGCTGATCGCTCGCGGCCTGGAAATGCTGCTCAGGCCCCAACATATTTGCCAGTCCATGGCCACGGCCAAGACGCTCGCTGCGATTTTGCCCCGGGCGCGGATTTCGGTCGTCCCGGCCGGCATCGACCTTCAACGCTTCATGCCGGGTGATAAGGCAGCGGCGCGTGCGAGGCTCGGCTTGGCGCCGGATGTGGCTCTTGCCGGGGCCGTGGGGCGGCTCGTCCCGGTGAAGGGCCACAGCGTTCTCATCGGCGCTTTTCATCTCCTTCCCCATGAGGTGCATCTTGCGATTGTGGGGGATGGGCCAGAGCGGGCAGCGCTCGAAGCGCAGGCCTCGGCGTTCGGGCTTTCGGACAATGTGCACTTCCTTGGCCACCGCGACGATGTTGCGGAGATTCTCCCGGCTTTCGATGTCTTCTGCCTCCCCTCCTTGAACGAAGGCGTGCCCCGAAGCCTGCTGGAGGCGCAGGCCTGCGGCGTGCCCGTTGTCGCAACGAAGGTGGGCGCGGTCGCGGAGGCGGTTTGTCCAGAGACGGGACTCCTCGTCGAGCCGTCCAACGCGCTTCTACTCGCCGCGGCCCTCCGTTGTGCCCTTGGCGCGCCGCCCGCTGCCTCGCCGCGCGGCTTCGTCGAAACTCACTATTCCTGGCTCGATACACTCGACTCTTATCGCCAACTGGCGGAGGCCTGAATGCTTGCGGAAGCTGCTTTTTGCATTTCGGCTGCGGCCGGGATCTATCATCACGCCGTCTACCCTTTTCTTTTGCGAAGCCTGACCGCAGGCAAGTCCGCCACGGCCCCCAAGTGTCCGCCACCGGATGAGTTGCCTTCGCTGACGGTGATCGTGCCGGCGCATAACGAGGAAGCCTTCATCGCCTGCAAGATCGAGAACCTCGCCGCCCTCGACTATCCCCGCGAAAAGCTAGCCATCGCCATCGCCTGCGACGGCTGCACGGACCGCACGGTGGAGATAGCGAAAGAAGCGGCGTCGCGCGTCAGGGATACAGCAATCGAGGTTAGCGGTCTACGAGGACAACATTGGCAAGGTGGCCATATTAAACAGTCAAATAGCCCAATATCATACCGGCATTGTTGCGTTGAGCGACGCGTCCGCGACTCTGCCCAAGGACGCGCTTTTGAAAGCCGCCGCGCATTTGGCGGATGGGACCGTGGGCGTTGTCTGCGGGACCTATAAGCTGCCGTTGGAAAGCGGCGCAGGCGAGCGGCTCTACTGGAACTATCAGTGCGGGATCAAGGCGGCGGAGGCTTCGCTCGGCGCGCCTTTCGGCGCCCACGGCGCTTTTTATGCGTTCCGCCGCAAGGCATGGAAGCCGCTCGCGGCCGATACCATCAATGACGACGTGATCTTGCCCATGCTGATCGTCGCGGCAGGCTATCGCGGCGTCTACGACCGCGGCATCGTGGTAACCGAGGCCGAGCATTCCACACCGGGGCAGGATTTCCGGCGGCGGATGCGGATCGGCGCGGGCAATCTGCAGCAGGCAATCCGGCTTCGGGCGCTGGCAAGCCTCAAGCGGCCGGGCCTTGCATTCGTTTTCCTGTCCGGAAAGGCACTCCGCGCCGTGATGCCCTTTTTCGCCGCCCTTGCCGCACTATCGGTGACGGTCCTAGCCGTACAAGGCTCGCCCTCGTTTCAAGCTCTGGCGCTCCTGGGCATCCTTGGGGCGCTCGTTTGCGTGCTCCCCTACCAGGATGTTGCCGGCCGTCTTGCAGCCTCTTTCAACCTTCGGGCGCGGCTACGCGGCAGGCTTGGCCGGCGCCTTGAGCTATCTCTTGGGGCGGCACCGGCGCCCATGGCGCCGCGCGATGGCGGAAGACGCCGGGCGCGATCCGCACTACATCCCGGTATCGGTCGAGCGCAGCAAACGGCTGTTCGACATTGTTTGCGGGCTAGCCGCTTTTCTCGTGCTGTGTGTGCTTTACGTGCCTCTCGCCATCGCGATCAAGCTTTCGTCGCCGGGGCCTGTCTTCTACCGCCAGATGCGGGTCGGACGCATCACGCCGAGGTTCACGGGGCTGTTCTGGCTCATCAAGTTCCGCACCATGCGGCAGGACGCGGAAGCCAAGAGCGGACCGGTGTGGGCATCGGACAACGACCCGCGTATCACGGCGCTCGGGCGCTTCATGCGCAAGACGCGCCTCGATGAGATTCCTCAGTGCATCAACGTGCTGAGGGGTGAGATGTCGATCGTCGGACCGAGACCGGAGCGGCCCAGTTTCTTCCGCCGGCTGGAGAGCGAGATCCCCTTCTACATCGAGCGCACCTATGGGCTAAGGCCCGGCATCACAGGCCTCGCGCAGATCAACCAAGCCTACGACCAGAATATCGAGGATGTCCGCAATAAGGTGCTCTACGATCACACCTATGCTCTCCGCCTCAGCCGCTGGAAAGATTGGCTTATATCGGACCTCGGCATCATCGTCCGGACGGCCGCGGTGGTGGTGACTGGCCGCGGTGCAAAATAGCGCCGCGTGGGGCCAATCGCGGCAACGGCATCGCGCCCGCCCGCTTTGGAGGCGCGAATACAATCGCATTCCAGCGCGCTCAATCAAGCTGCAAAACACACGCAATCGGGAATAGCTCCTGCACGCAATGTGTCCTTAAGGTTGCAGAAAGGAAGATCGTACACTATCCGATTGTGGTTAGCGCGAAAGGTTGAGCTTGCGATGTCCCAGAAACACCAAATAGACGACGATCTCGATGCCTCCTACGTCTCTCGCGTGAGGCCCCATATCGAGCGCCTTGCCGAATCGGGCGAGGACGTAATCCTGGACCTGTCGAAGGTGGAATTCGTCGATAGCTCCGGCCTCGGCGCGCTCGTCTTCCTTCACAAACGGCTGGTCTCGAAGGGATATAAGCTGAAGGTCGTGGGACTGCGCGGCCAGCCGCTGCAGCTCTTCACGAATCTGCACCTCGTCCCCGTATTTTGCGACTAACGCGTGAGGGCCGGAAATGACTGGGCGGGCAGCGTGCCGGGCGATGCGCAAAGTCATTTTCACCCTCGCTTTTGTACCGTTGCTGGCGGGGTGCATGACGCCTTACACGCCGTGGCCCAGCGAGGGCGGCGGCGGCACCGGTGAGCGGTATCCAGCGCCAGACGAGGGGCTGGCCCGTCTGAAAGAACGATACGAAACCCTCATTGAACGGCGGGCCGATGAGCGGGCCCCCTCGCAGATGCTGCTTGCGCAAACGTTGATCGTGCGTGCGTTCCGGGAACGGGCCGGCGGCCTCGTTATCGATTCTGGTCAAACGGAAGCAGCCGCTTCCGCCGTCTTGGACGGCATCGAGCGCCGGCTTGGCGGACGGCGGGGATGAACCCCTAGAGATGATCTTGGACCATGAAACACGCACTTCGATGGCTGGCCGTGTGTCTTCTGGCGTCGTCCGCCGCGGCGAACGTTGACGCGGAATGGACGACAACCGCAACTGGCTCCTGGTCTCCGCATACGGAGGCGCAAGCAGCGGCGGAGCTGAATGTCGGAGATATCCTCACGGTCATCATGCCGGGCGAGGCATCTCTGAACAAGGACTTCCAAATTGACCGGCTCGGACAAATCACCCTTCCGGAGGTTGGCGTGCTGACCCTCGCAGGGCTTACGCCCGGCCGGGCTGAGGAGATGGTCAAAACCCGCCTCGCGACGGCCTTCAAGGATCTCGATAGGCTGACCGTCAAACTCAAGGAGCGCCGGCTTCTCGTCAATGTCAGCGGCTTCGTCAAGCAGCCGGGGCTTGTCGACATGCCGGGCGACGCTACCGTTCAGAACGCCATCGCGCTCGCGGGTGGCCTTTCCGAAGGCGCCCAGCTCGACCGGTTCCAGTTAAGGCGCGGAAGCGAGGTCAAAAGCTTCGATTATAAGAAATATCTCGAAACGGGGGACGCGAACGCCCTGCCTCGCCTGTTGCCGCTCGACACGATTTTCGTGCCCTCCTCGCCCGTGACCGGCAACGTGTTCGTCAATTTCGACGGCCGCACGCTGGCCCAGGCCGGAGACGCCTCGGACGAGCATGCCGCCATCAAGATTTTTGGTGAGGTCAACACCCCCGCGAGCTACGCTTACCGGCCGGGTGCCACCATCATCGATATGCTTTTGCGCGCAGGCGGCGTCACGCGCTATGGGGCCACCGAGCAAATCCGCCTGATCGCGAAGGGCGAACCGGTTCTCTTCAATCTGCAAAAATATCTCGACACCGGCGACCTCAAGAACATGCCGGCGCTGACGCCGGGCGCGACGATTTTCGTGCCGAAACAGGTCGAGGAAATCCGCGTTGGCGCGCGAACGGTCTATGTGATGGGCGAGGTTGCGAAGCCGGGCGCATTTGAGACGCAGAACAACGCCTCCTTCATCGAGATCCTCGCCAATTCCGGCGGCCCGACCCGGTTCGCCGATACACGCCACATCCGGGTCATCAAGTCCGACGGCTCGGTGGAACTCGCCGATCTCGTCGCCTTCACGGAAGATCCGAAGAACAAGCTGCCAAGCCTCAAGGCGGGGGACGCGATTTTCGTGCCCGAGAAGTCCGATAACAATGAGCCCTCATGGCTCAAGGTCGCGCCCAGCCGCGCCGTGGAGGTTCTCGGCGCCGTGACGAAACCCGGCCGTTATGAATGGTCGGACGAGATGACGTTGTTCGACCTTGTCGCGGCGGCGGGCGGTCCCACGCCGAAGGGCGATCTCGCGCATATGCAAATCTTGGAGAGGAAGAACGGCAGGGCCGAGCCCTCTGTATTCGACGCGAAGAAGTTTCTCCTGTCAGGGGGCGCGCTCTCGGAGCTGCCGCAGATCCGGGCGGGGACGATCGTCATGGTGCCGGAACTCGTCTCGGACGTCGTGGAGGACCGCGGCTCCGTGAAGGTCTTCGGCGAGGTGAATACGCCGGCCGTCTATCCGTTCAAGCCGGGCGCAACTGTCATCGATGTCCTGATGAAGGCGGGAGGCGTGACCCGGTATGCGGCGCCGGAGCAGATCCGCATTCTGTCGCAAGGCGCGCCGGTCCTATTCAACTTGCAGAACTACCTCGACACCGGCGATTTGAAGCTCCTGCCGAACCTTGCTCCTGGCGCCACGATCTACGTTCCGAAGCAGGTCGAGGAAATCAAGAAGGGCGTTCACACCGTATACATCATGGGCGAGGTGGCAAAGCCCGGCGCCTACGAATCGCATCCCGGCACGAGCTTCATCGAGATCCTCGCCAATGCCGGCGGCCCCACGCGTTTCGCCGATACAAGACACGTGCGTGTCATCCGCGCCAATAGCGCCGTCGAGCAGACCGACCTCGTCAAATACACCGAAAACGGCGGCGGAAAACTGCCGGATATCTTCCCAGGCGACGCAATCTTCATTCCGGAGAAGACCGAAATCAACGAGGCCTCCTGGCTCAAAGTCAAGCCTCAACGCGCCATCGAGGTCATCGGCGCGGTGGTAAGGCCGGGCCGCTACGAATGGTCGGACGAGATGTCCATCTTCGACCTTCTCGGCAACGCCGGCGGTCCGGCGCAGCGTGGCGATCTTTCGAAGGTTCAGATCCTCGAAAACGACGGCCGGGGCGCCACACCCGCCATGTTCGACGCAAAGCGCTTCCTTGCCAATGGCGGCCCGGCGAGCAGCCTGCCCAAACTTCGCGCGGGCTATGTCATCATGGTTCCCGAGCTTCCGGTCGACATCATCGACAATAAGACTCAATGGCTGAAACTGCCGGCCGATGAATCCATCTATGTCATGGGCGAGGTGGGCCGGCCTGGCCGCTATGCATTCCGCCGGAAGATGACGTTTCTCGACATCATCACCGCTGCCGACGGACCGACCTCCAAAGCCGATCTCACCAATATCCGGGTTTCGTTGAGGCGGCGGGGTGCCACCTCGGTCGAGCGCGTGAACCTGCAGCGCTATTTTCTGACCGGCGACGAGACACTGTTGCCGCGCCTTGGCACCGGCGATGTGATCTACGTGCCGGATCAGACCGTCGAATTCGCTGAAGCTCCCCGGCGCGATATGGTGCACGTGCTCGGCTCCGTCACTAAGCCCGGCAAATATCCGTTCAGCGACTATATGACGATCCTCGATCTTATCGCCGCTGCCGGCGGGACGAGCGCCACGGCTTTGCAATCGCGAATCCTTGTCGTGAATATGAGCGGTATCGAGCGCAGATCCACTTATTTCAACCTGCCCAAATTCGCCAAGACAGCGGATACCGAACTCCTGCCCGTCGTGCGCCCCGGCGATGTCGTTTACGTGCCCGATGGCGACCAGGACGATCTGAAGGCGCTCGCGAATGTGATGCAGAACATCTCCACAATCGGGTCGCCTTACCTGATTTTCAAACCTTCAACCGGGACTTCGGTGAGCACCAAATGAGCAATGTGGCGAAGCTCAGCCCTTGGCACGAAGAGGTGCAGCGCATCCGCCTTGCCACATTCGGACGCGGCATCCGGCTCGTGGGGTTTACTTCCACGCGGGCAAATTCGGGGGTGACAAGTTTATGCAAGGCGCTAGCGACCGTAACAGCCGCCTCCGGCCTTCGCACGTTGCTTGTGGATCTCTCCGAAGCCCCCGGCGACGTGGAAAATACGCCGGTCTGGCTGCCTGGCTCGGGAGGCGCACTCGTCGCCATTCCGAGTGGACCCACGCCCTTCGACAAGCTCACCGCCAGGACCACGCCCGAGAACCGGGATCTCTTCAACAATAGCGCACAGTTGAGAAGGACGCTGATGGACGAGCTTGCCGACTACGCGGCGGTGATCGTCGATCTCGCTCCCATCAAGCCACGCTTTCCCGGCGCGGTCGAACTCGACGAGCGCGGCTGCGGCTTGCGGAAACGTGTACCTGGTCTGTATCAGCGGCGAAGTCACCAAGACCGAAGTTTCGGAAAGCGTGGCGCGCCTTCACTCTGCCGGCGTTGAGATTTTGGGCTTCGTGCTGAACGATGTCTCCAACCCGACGCTTGGCGCGGAGCTTGCCCGGGAAGCGCTTCGATTCAGCCGGTTCGCACCGCAGTTCACGGCGCGGCTTGCTCAAAAACTTCTGGCAACACCGTTTTTGAACTGAAGGGATCGCCATGGTCAGCTCCGTCTGGCTTCTCCTCGATAGCCGCGGCTTCGGCGGCATAGAGCGCCACGTCGAGATTCTCGGACAGGAGCTCAGGGCACGCGGCTTCCGGCCGGAGATCGTTTTCTGGGAGAGATTCCCGGACAAGGACTGGGTGGAACGTCTCAAGGCAACGGGACAGCACGTCCGGATCCTCGATGGACGGCTGGCAACGCTCATCGGCGCCCTTCGCGAGGAACGGCCGCGCCTGCTCCATAGCCACGGGTACAAGGCAAACATCCTGGGGCGGGCAGCCGCGATGGTGACGGGAACGCCCGTGGTGGCGAGCTTCCATGCGGGACTGCGCGAGCCATTCCCGGTCGGGCTCTATCAGCGGCTCGACGAGGCGACGAGCTTCCTTGGCGGCCGCATCTCGGTCAGCGAAGCGATCCGTGCGTCGCTCCCGTTTTCCTCCGTCCTGGCCGAAAACTTCATCCCGGTGGCGCCCCTGCCTAAACCGCTGCCGCTGCCCCGCGCGGCCGCGTTCGTTGGACGCCTGACCCCTGAGAAGGGCATCGACCTTTATTGCGAGATCGCCGCTAAGACCGGCGCGTCCATCGCCTGGCATGTGTATGGAGACGGGCCGCTTCGTCATGAGCTTGAGACCGCTTACGGCGGCCTCGTCCGCTTCCATGGCTTCGCCTACGATATGGGCAGCGTATGGCCGGAGATCGGCCTGCTCGTCATGCCGTCGCGCGCGGAGGGCTTGCCCATGGCCGCCATCGAGGCGCTTTCGCAGGGGATACCGGTCGCGGCATCGCGGGTTGGCGGGCTGCCGCGCGCGGTGCTTCCAGGCATTTCAGGCTGGCTGTTCGAGGCTGGAGATATCGAAGCCGCGCGCGGCGCGATCCAAAGCTGGGCCGGCCTCGACCACGAGCGGCAAATCGCGCTGCGCCTCTCATGCTGGCGCCATGCCGCTACCAACTACTCGGCAGACGCAGTGCTTCCCGGGCTCCTCGGCGCGTACGAGAGGCAGGCGCCGGATCTCCGCAATACTCTCCTATCATCAGTGTCCAGTCATCCTTAGGCGCGGGGCCAAGTCTGCGCGCGAGCCACTGCTCCATGTCTCCTTTGAGGCGGCTGAGTGGACGCTCCGGATCCTTGGCGAGCTGCTTGAGAAGGCGCGCGGGGAAATCGGCGGTTGCCGAGGTTTGACTGTCGATGCCGTCGGTGACGATTGCGATTTTGTCGCCGGGGCGCAACTGATGGCTGGCAAGCTGGTAAGCGGGTTTTGGCAGCAGCCCCGGAAGTGGTCCCGTAACCGGCAGAATGAAGCTTCCCTCCGCCGATACGATAGCGACGGGTGGATGACCGGCGCAGGCCGCTTCGATCCAGCCATCCTCGGCGGCGTCAACGACGATGAGCGTGCTGATAATGTCGGTGAAGGCCGGCTCGTTGCCGATGATGTGCGAAGCGTTTTGCAAGAGCATGTCCGCCGGCTGCGACGCCTGGCAGTGAAGCGTGCGCACGATGGAGGAAAGCGCGATAGCGCCGGCCTTCGCCTTGAGACCATGCCCCATGATGTCGGCCAGGATCAGACGCGTGAAGCCCTTTCCACGCAGGGCAAGGCCGAAATCACCGCCGCCATAGCTTGCGATGCCGGAGAGGACCGCCAGCTTGAACCCGGGAAATTCTGGCGGCAGCTCATCGGCAAGGAGAACGCCGGCGCTGCGCCCGAAGTAGTTCGCGAGATGGATCAGTCTGCGCGTATAGCTCGCAATCGCAATTTCGACGGCCGCAATCAGCGTGGAGGTGGATACCGGCTTTGTCAGGCATTGATCGATATAGGACGGATGCTGGCGCACCTCGTCGAAGTCGTCCGGCGCAGCCATCATGACGACAGGAACCGGGCTGTCATCGAAGGCAACCTTGAAAACGTTTTCCCGGTATAGGCCAGGATCGTAGTCCGCCACGATGACGTCGATCCGCTGGCTCGACAGGATGAGGCGGGCCTCCGATGCGGAGCGGACGCAGGTCGTATTGTAATTTTGATGGAGCATGGTCCTGAGGTCGCGTGAGTCCGCCGTATCCTTGACCACGATGAGGACATGCGGGCGTGCGCGCCGCAACTTGCGCCAGCCGATGAAGCGGTTGGGGTCCCCAGGCCGGTATTCGATGTCCTGCAACGCTTGGCTCACGAGGGAAAGCCCGCGCCCGGATATGAAGTCCGCGGAATGGCGCACCCGGCCGGCGCTTTCGAGAACGTGGTCGAAACCCTCGAAGGCGCCGCCGTCGTTTGTGAACTCGATGCGCAACGCCGCTCCGACAAGCCGCACCTCGAGCGAGATGAAGGTTGGCTTCGGCGAGGCGTGCTGCACCGCGTTGTTCGCGATTTCGGTGACCGCCAAGAGGATGCTATCGATCAAGGACAGCGTCACGCATCGGTCGTAAAGCTTCGGATCGATTGCGCGGAGGCAGGAATCCTCCAATCTGCGGCCGAGATTTTTTCTCAGCCATCGGACATTGTCGAGCGTTGGGGCTTGGGTTTCCTTGAACAGGATCATTTGCTGGCTCCATATCCGCTGACGAAGTGAAGGGCGGCGTTCAGAATGCTGGCCGTGGCCGCTTTACCGAGACGTGCCGATGGCAGGGCCATGAAGGCGCGGGAGTGATACATCGCGGCCGAGCTGTGCCTGCCGGATAGTCGCGCGAGTTCGGCCCGCGCGACATCGATCCGTGCCCTTGCCTTTGCCGCGGCTTGCCGGACCGTCACGCTCGGGGATTTCTCATAAGGCGCCACGATCTGCGCCATGGCCGCGATCCGCGCCTCGCGGTTTGCGGTTGACGCTGTCTACGCGCGTAAGGTAGCTCGCCGTTACCGACCGTGTGCAGGCGACCGGACCATCCGATGCGAGTTGCAGCCAAAGCGCCCAATCCTCGGCCGACTTCCATGCATCAAAACCACCTGCTTTTTCCAGTGCGGACTTGCTGGCGACAACAGTAGAGGTGCCCACGAGGTTCGTCGCGAGAATGATGCTCAACGCATCGGTCAGGCGGAAAAAGCCATCAACGGGGCGGCGGGCGAGCTTCGGCTTCCAATATTCGAAGCAGCTTCCCCTGTTCTCGCCATCGACCGTAATATGAAGGTAGTCCGTGAACGAGAAGGCCGTCTCCGGATGCGCCGTATGATAGGCGACCTGTGAGAGGAGTTTATCCGGCCACCACCAGTCGTCGGCATCGAGGAAGGCGACCAGCGGCGCGCGAGCGGCCTCGATCCCGGCGTTACGCGCCTTGCCGGGACCGATGCCGCCGGTCTCGATCACACGCAGGGCAGGCCACCGCCGGCTACGCTCTTCCAGCCATGCGCCTGTACCGTCCGTGGAGCCATCGTCGAGGACGATAACCTCAAAGCAGCCGCCGCGCTGCATGGCAGCCGACGAAAGAGCCGTGGGAAGATAGTCGAGACAATTGCGCGTAGGAATAACAATCGAGCAAACAGGGGTTTCCATGACCGCTCATACAATCTGAACAGGTTGCGGGTTGCGCCACCCTAGCGAGAGGACATTAACGCTCCGGACCCGCATTGCGCGCTTTTCGAGTCAACTTCAAACCAAAGCTTAAGCGTTGGATTTCCCGTCATCAAAGGCGGATGCGCTATAGAGACACCACCCACACGCTTTGCCGGTTGCTCAATGACCGCTTTCCCGCTCGCCACTCCCTCGCTCCGCACCGTCCGGAACGCTGCGGCAAAGCTTCCGCCGGCTTCGGCTTATATTTTCGCTGTCGCGGCCGGAAACGGGTTTTCGCTGCTCACAATTCCGCTCATGGCGCACCGGCTTAGCCCGG
Source organism: uncultured Alphaproteobacteria bacterium (assembly GCA_963817705.1). Lineage (GTDB taxonomy): Bacteria > Pseudomonadota > Alphaproteobacteria > Rhizobiales > Rhodomicrobiaceae > Rhodomicrobium. The sequence goes on along the minus strand of CAWFPF010000006.1, from coordinate 18,369 downwards.
CAAGCTTTGGCGAGCTCGATGTAGCAGTCAGCGTTGTCGAATTCATCGGTCTGTTCATGACGCTCGGTATCGCCGAAACTTGCATCCGGTTCAGCCAGGAGAGCGGCACCGCAGGTCCTGAAACCCAAAGCATGCCGGCCGCGATTCTGGGTGCGGCCGCTGCTCTCGCGCTGCTCTTAGGCTGCGCCATCCAGCTTTTTCTAGGCCGCATAGCAGGTGCGATCGGCATCACCGCCGATCCCATTGCCCTTCGTGTTGCGGTTGCAGGCAGTTGTGCGACGGCGCTGATCGAGATGCCGCTGATATGGCTTCGCCTCAGGGGGCGGCCTTGGCGCTATCTCACATTTGTTAGCGCGCGTGCGGCCGTGCAGGCAGCGGCGACCGTCACCGTGCTTCTTGCGGGAGGCGGTGCTGCAGGACTGCTCCTGTCGAACGGCCTCTTGATGCTCGGCTTCGCGGGCGCGCTTTCGGTCTTCCAAATCCGGGAGACAGGGATCCGCTTCGCGCTTGCCCCCTTTCCGCTCATCGCGCGCTATGGTTTTCCTCTGGTGGGCGGCCTTCTCGCGATGTTCGCGCTCGGCAATTGCGACCGCTGGTTTCTTTCAGGGCGCGTCCCGTCCGCTGAAATCGCCTATTACGGCCTTGCGGCCAAACTCGCGCTTGTGACTGCCGTCGTTTATCAACCGTTTCTGCTGTGGTGGAGCGCGCGCCGTCTTTCCATGCTCTGGGAGAAGGACGGTCCGGCAAAGCTTGGGAAGGCCTGGGGTCACGGGACCGGCTTGCTGACCCTTTCCGCGCTGATCGTGGCGCTCGCAGCGCCATCCTTTATCAGCGCGGTATTCCCAGACAGCTACCGCAAGGCCATCGATTACCTCCCGCTGCTTGTGCTGATCTCCGTTCTCAATGAGCTTTGCTCGCTAAGCAATACGGGAGTCTATGCGACCGATCATGGTTTCCGGGCACTGGCGGTGAATGGCATTGGGGCCGCTGCCGCGATGGCCGGCTATGCGATTCTCATTCCGGCGCAAGGGGTGATGGGCGCCATCGAAGCGACGGTGCTCGCGCATCTCGTTCGCCTTGCGCTTTTTCTGTGGTTTGGCCGCAAGGCCGCGCCAGTCGCTTATCCCTGGGGCGCCGCCGCAGTTGCCGTCTCTTTAGCCACGGCGAGCGTGGTGCTTGCTCCGCCGGCCTCAAGCCTCCTGCTGCGAGGCGTCTGGCTTGCCGCATCGGCGGTCCTGCTCGGGACAGCGCTGGTCGCGATGAGATTATTTCCGCTCCCCGCGTTTCTTGTACTGAGGCTGCCCGGCTTTGCTGAGCGGCATCTCACACGGCAGGGCTGATGGGGTTTCTGGCGATGCTTGAATTCGATCCCGGGAACACCCGTGTAATCCTGCACGGGAAATGAATAGTGAGTTGTGCTGTTGTTGTATCCTTGTAACTCCAATGGATATTCGCATTCACGTTTAGCAATAACGGCAGCGATGCAGTTTCCGAATCGATTAAGTCTGTACTTGCAATCCAAGAGTGCAGATTTTCAGTTTCTGCTCGCGTTGATCGAAAACATCGGGACAACACAGGAATTAAGAATATGAAAAAAACGCTTACCTTGGCGATATTTGGGGCTGCTCTTGCCTTCAGTGGAGCCGCTTACGCCGTTGATGCGCCCATCGTTTCGCCGGAGCCGCCCCATCCGCAACCGATCGTTCCGGGACTTCCTATCTTCCCACCCCTACCGGTACTTCCGGGTGATCTTCACCCCCTGCCGATCCAATTCCCGGGAGGCGACTTAGGCGACGGACATCATGGCCGTGGCCCGAAATAACTGAAGTGGCATTGAGGTGGTTTGGGGTGCTGCCAGGCACCATTCAAGCTGCAGTCTATCCTCTTGCCTAGCAGCGGCGCGCGAGGTCGCGCCGCTTTGCATTGAGAGGAGTGTTGCTCACGCTCCTGAGCGCCGCAAGGTGCCCCTCCTGGCGCTCGCGCTCGATCGTCTCGATATGAGGCGAACAAACATCCAGCCCGGGCATTCTGTCACGACCCGTCTTTAGCTTATTGGAGGAAGCAACATCATGAAACGCTCTGCAAGCGCCGTTTGGACTGGCGACCTCAGGAACGGCAAAGGCACGATCAGCACCGAAAGCGGCGTTTTGACCGCGACACCCTATTCTTTCAAGACCCGGTTCGAGGGCGAAAAAGGCACAAACCCGGAGGAACTCATTGGCGCCGCACATGCCGGATGCTTTTCCATGGCGCTTTCGCTGGAACTGCAAAAGGCCGGGATGGTCGCGGACCGGATCGAGACCAAAGCCGATGTGACGCTTGAGCAGAAGGACGGTGCATTTTCCATCCCGGCTATTCACCTGACGCTGCGCGCGAAGATACCCGGTGCGGACAAGGCAGCCTTTGAGAATGCGGCAAATTCAGCCAAGGCAGGATGCCCCGTTTCAAAGCTGTTCAAGGCAGAGATCACACTCGACGCGCAGCTCGAGTCGTAGACCCTAAGCGAGCCTCCTGAACTTAAGTCTAGCACAACGCCATTGGCCTTGTGCGGCATGGATTTTGTATACCCTCATGGAACGAAACCACGGGTAAGCGAGGGTCACCGATGGAGCAGGCTGAGATCGCCCGCGAGCACGCTGTCACGCCAGCGGGTTCACTCTTCGAACGAAAGAAGCTCGGCGACCTGCAAGAGGAAGCGACCGGCGGCCATCTCAACCGCACACTCGGTCCCCTCAATCTCATCGCGCTCGGCATCGGCGCCATCATCGGCGCCGGCCTTTTTTCGCTGACGGGCCTCGCGGCAGCCGACAACGCCGGCCCAGCCGTTGTCATCAGCTTCGTGATCGCGGCCATCGGCTGCGGCTTCGCAGGGATGTGTTACTCCGAACTTGCCAGCATGATCCCGGTGGCGGGCAGCGCCTACACCTACGCTTATGCGACGCTCGGTGAGCTGGTGGGCTGGATCATCGGCTGGGACCTCGTGCTCGAATATGCGGTCGGCGCCGGGACCGTATCGGTGAGCTGGTCGCGCTATGTGACGGCGCTCCTGCGAGACTTCGGCATCAACCTGCCGGCGCAATGGACGCTCTCGCCCTTCGAGACCGCGAAGCTCGCCGACGGCGCGACTGTCCACGGTATCGTCAATCTCCCCGCCGTCCTCATTGTTGTGGCGATCTCCGCCCTGCTTATCCGGGGCATCCGGGAATCGGCGCGCGTCAACGCCGTCATCGTCGTGATCAAAGTTGCGGTCGTGCTTGCTGTCGTGGGCGTTGGCGTCTTCTACATCAAGTCGCAGAACTACGTGCCCTTCATTCCTGAAAACACCGGCGAGTTCGGCCATTATGGATGGTCCGGCATCTTGCGGGGCGCAGGCGTGATTTTCTTTGCTTATATCGGTTTCGATGCAGTCTCGACGGCAGCGCAGGAAACCAAGAACCCGCAGCGCGACATGCCCATCGGCATTCTTGGATCGCTATTGATCTGCACGGTCCTTTACATCGCCTTCGGGTTCGTGCTTACCGGCCTTGTGAACTATCAAGACCTGCACAACGACGCCCATCCGGTCGTGACCGCCATCGAGCAGACGCCATTTCACGGGCTGAAGATTGCGACGACGTTCGGCGTAATCTGCGGGTTTACGACGGTGATTTTCGTCATGCTCCTCGGCCAAAGCCGCGTCTTCTACTCGATGTCGCGCGACGGCCTTTTGCCCAAGGTGTTTTCAACCATTCATCCCAAGTGGAAAACCCCTTGGATTTCGAACCTAATCTTCATGGCTGGGACGGGTTTGCTCGGCGGCCTCGTTCCAATTCAAATTCTCGGACACATGACCTCGATTGGGACCCTGCTCGCTTTCATCATCGTTTGCGCCGGCGTGATGGTTCTCCGCAAATCGCATCCGGAATTCCAGCGCGGCTACCGGGTGCCGTTGGTGCCGTTCGTGCCCATCGGAGGCATTCTCGTTTGCCTCGCCATGATGGCATCCCTTGGCATCGACACGTGGATCCGGCTTGTGGTTTGGCTTGCAATCGGCATGTTCATCTTCTTCGGCTTCAGCCGCGCGCATAGCACCGTCGCGAGGAAAGCCGCGGCCGCGGCCATGATGAAGGAATAGGCTCCCCGACGCAGCGATCCACAACAGCATCCGTGAAGCGGCGCTGGATTGCCGCTTCGCTCGCCATGGCGCGGAGCTCGGCCTGGCACGGTAGATTTGCGGATGTCTATGAGGGCGCGTCATAGTAATGACACCAATGCGCCCTCAGGCTTGACCACGAATCATGTGGTGCCTCGTCACCCGCCCTGCATCGAATATCCCTATGCTTTATTCTGAGGCGCAAAAAGTGCGTAAGTTGCTGATCCAAACTCTCCTCTTGTTTGTGGTTCTTGGGCTTGCTGCTTGGATCATCATTGCCATAGCCAAGCCCGGGCCGTCCGGCAAAATCATGATGGCCAGCGGCGGCGCAAACGGGCTCTATCACGAAACCGCTCTTGCTTATAAGAAGCAGCTGGAGCGCTATGGCGTCGAGGTCGAACTGCGTCCGGAAGTCGAGGGCGCAGAAACGCTCAAGGGCCTGCTTTCGCAATTCAAGTCGGACTTCAAAACTTACGACGACAAGGTTGCCGGCATACAGGCCGGCTTCATAAAGGGTGGCCTTTCAGGGAGCTTGCGGGGACGCCTTGCTTCTGAACGCCAGCAGATGTGGCATCAGCGTCAGGTCGATAACATAAGGTCGGTGGGGCGCCTTTTTTACGAACCCTTATGGGTATTCTACAAGAGCGAGCAGCCGCTCAAAACTCTCAAGGAGCTGAAAGGCAAGACGCTGTATGTCGGCACAAAGATAAGCGGCGCCCGCCGGGTCGTTCTGCAACTTCTCAAGGCCAACGGCGTAACCGACAAGAACACCACCTATATAGACGAGGACCTGGCCGGCGACGCCAGTCCGCTGCTCAGCGGCAAGGCGGACGCCGCCCTCATGATTCTCCCGCCCGAGACCGAAAAAATTCAAGCCCTGCTCCGGAATGGGCAACTCCGGCTGATGGACTTCGCCAACGAGGCCGACGCGTACACCAACCGGTTCCCGGCCGTGTCAAAACTCGTTTTGAGGCAGGGGGCTGTCGAGTTCGATCCGGATATTCCGGGAGCCGATACGACCCTGCTCTCGACGTCCGTCGCCCTGGTGGTGAGAGCCGATCTCGATCCCTCGCTGACCAGCCTGCTCACCTACGCTGTGATCCAGAATCCCAAATCCGGTTTCGATAAATCGGGCGAGCCGATCCTCTTCTATCAGGCCGGTCAGTTCCCAAACAGCAACGATCCCGAGTTCGAGATCGCGCCGCAAGCCCGGCCCTTATACCAATCCGGTGAGCTGCCGGTCCTACTGCGCTTGCTGGCGCCCTTGACCAAACAGCTCAACCTCCCCTTCTGGCCCGCCGCGGTGATCAGCGAGAACGCAGGCAAGTCTATCCTGCTTCTGATCCCTCTTCTCAGCATTATTGTTCCGCTGGTTCGCCTGCTTCCGGCGATCTACAATTGGACCTTGCGCCGCCGGCTTCTCTATTGGTACCGGCAGCTTAAAGTTTTGGAAGACACGATCAAGTATCCGGCAACTTCAGACCATCTTTCGGAAAAGCGGCACGAACTCGATCGTATCGACCGCGCGGTGAGCAAGATACGTGTCCCGCTTTATTTTGCGGACCGGCTATACGACTTGCGCGGTCACATCGGCATCGTCCGCCAAAGGCTCGATCCCGAAAGCGCAAGCGCCGCCGCGGAATGAGAAAGCACGCTCTACCGGTCAGCCGCGCGGCCCGGTAGTGGAGGGAGCAGGAGCTCAGTTCAGGCCGAAGGCGGTGCGAAGAAACAGGCCGGCAGCCCTCAGCGCTTCCGGATCGATGCCGTGGCCGAGGCCGGGGCGGATTTGCCATTGCACCGGAACGCCGGCGGCCGCGAGCCCGATCCGCGCGTGGTGAATGGACTGCACCGGGATGACCTCGTCGTCCGACCCATGGGTCAAAAGGACTGGCGGCCGGCACTTGATTTCGGCGGGAAGGCGATCCGCACCGGCAAGGTGCCCGGAGAACCCGACGATCGCGGCCGGGCATTCGCTGAGGCGCAGGCCAACCTGCAGCGCCATCATGGTCCCCTGACTGAAACCGACTATCGCCACGGCGCTCATCGGCAGTTTTGCGCGCGCCGCCTCGGCCTTGATGAAAGCCTCAAGCACCGGCGCTGCCTTGCGGACGCCCGCTTCCCATTCCGCCTCGCCGCGCATTTGCAGCTCGAACCATTGGCGGCCGCCAAAAAACCCGCCGGGCAGTTCTTCTGGCGCATGCGGCGATACGAAGGCGGCATCGGGCAAGAGCCGTGCCCACTCCCGGCCAAGCCCGATCAAGTCGTTTCCATCCGCACCATAGCCGTGCAGAAAAATGACCAGCTGCTTTGCGGCGCCCCCTGAGGCAGGCGGAAGTCTCGGTCCGTCGAGTTGAACTGGCATCGGGTTTCCTTTGATTAGCGGGCGGCTTCGGCGGGCGTCAGGGCCTTGATCGCAAGCGCGTGGACAGGGCCTGAAAGCTCGTCCTTCAGAATCGCGTTGATCTGCCGGTGACGCTCGACCGGGCTTTTGCCGGCGAAGGCTTCCGAGACGACCACGACGCGGAAATGCGTTTCGCCCGTCGCGTGCCCGAGATGATCGCGCGCACCGGTGTGGCCGGCATGCTTCGCGGACTCATTTTCGACGATCAAACTCGAAGGAGAGAAAGCCGCCCCCAACTTCTCGCGGATGGAGTTCTCAACCTGCATCGTCACCTCCAGGGTATTTCGAACGCGCAACTTGCGCTTTCAATTTACGGACCACGAATTACGCTCCTGTCAAGACCTTGTAAGGTAGCTTGCGCGGCCGCATACTGAGCCCGGCGGCCAGATCGGGTGCCGCCGCCGGCCAAGACAGTTAGGACATATGAAGCTCGATTCGAAATATTTCGATAGCATCCGCGTGAGCCGCGGGCGCGGAAAGGGCCGGTCGGAGGCCCCGGTCTCAGCTGCGCCTCCCTGCCAGTGGGGAAGCTGCAAAAAGCGCGGCTTGCACAAGGCGCCGAAGGGCCGCGGGTCCGAGGGAGAATATTACCATTTCTGCCGCGATCACGTGAGCGAGTACAACAAATCGTATAATTATTTCTCCGGGATGAACGAGGGCGACTTCGCCGCGTTCCAAAAGTCGTCTGCCACCGGCCACCGCCCGACCTGGTCGATGGGCGTGCACGGTACCGATGCGGCCTGGCAAGCCGCGAAGAACAGCGCCGACCCGCTGGAGATCCTGAAAACAATCCGCGGTAAAGTTCAGGAGCCGCCGGATCCGGCAGTGGAGCGGCGCCGCGTGGTTCTCAAGGGCGCGCGTAAACATCTTCAGTCTCTCAACCTTGACGAACACGCCACGCCCGACGAAATCAAGATACAGTTCAAGGCCCTCGTAAAGTTGCACCATCCCGATCATAATGGCGGTGACAGAAGCTCAGAGGATCGGTTTCGCGAAGTACTCGCTGCTTATAACTATCTCAAGCAGGCCGGGCTTGTGAGATGACGCAGCCTGCAGGGGCCGGAAGATAAATCCAAGACACACAGACTGAGGGATCATGATAAAGGGTGAAGCGGGTCACGCCAGCCTGCCGGATATGAAGGTATCCGTCCGGCAGCTCTTCGGTTTCGAAAGCCCGATGGAAGTCCCGGCTTATTCGCAGTCGAGCGAATATGTGCCTGAATTCGATCCCGATTATCTTTTCAATCGCGAAACGACGCTCGCCATCCTCGCGGGCTTCGCGTTCAACCGGCGCGTCATGATCCAGGGTTATCACGGCACCGGCAAGTCTACGCACATCGAGCAGGTGGCGGCGCGGCTGAACTGGCCTTGCATCCGCATCAATCTCGACAGCCATGTGAGCCGCATCGACCTTGTGGGCAAGGACGCCATCGTGATTCGCGATGGCCAGCAAATCACCGAATTCCGCGAGGGCATCCTGCCCTGGGCATTACAATCGAACACCGCGCTCGTTTTCGACGAATACGACGCAGGCCGCCCCGATGTGATGTTTGTCATCCAGCGCGTGCTTGAGGTGCAGGGCAAGCTCACGCTCCTCGATCAAAGTCGCGTGATCCGGCCGCATCCGTCCTTCCGCCTGTTCGCGACCACGAACACCATCGGCCTTGGCGACACGTCGGGGCTCTATCACGGCACGCAGCAAATCAACCAAGGTCAGATGGACCGCTGGTCGATCGTCGTCACACTGAATTATCTGCCGCACCAGGACGAGGTGAATATCGTGCTGGCGAAAGTGAAGACCTATCAAAACGAGCAGGGGCGCCGGACGGTGGCGAACATGGTCCGGCTCGCCGACCTGACCCGGATCGCGTTCATAAATGGCGATCTCTCGACGGTCATGAGTCCGCGCACGGTTATCACCTGGGCCGAGAATGCGACCATCTTTGGCGATGTCGGTTTTGCCTTCACGCTGAGCTTCCTGAACAAATGCGATGAGCTGGAGCGCGGTGTTGTCGCCGAGTTCTATCAGCGCTGCTTCGGCGAAGAATTGGCCGCTTCAACCGCGAACATCGCGCTGGGCTAAGAGACCATGCCGGAAGCCCCCCTCACTCTGTCTCTCTCCCCAAGGGGAGAGAGAACGCCCGAACAGATGGCCGCAGCCAGCTCCCTCTCCCCTAGGGGAGAGGGTTGGGGTGAGGGGGTTTAGCTACCATGCCGCCCGGCAGCAAAAAGAAACCCGATCCGCTGGCGCCCTTCAAAAGAGCGGTGGCGCTCGCGACGCGTTCGCTCGCCGCCAACAAGTCCATGAATGTCGTATTCAGCTCCGACGCGCCGGGATACGATGGCAAGACCGTGCGGCTTCCGCAGCCCAGCCGGGCCATGTCGCGCAAAGAGGTGGCGATCATCCGGGGACATGCGGATGCCATCGCCTTGATGATATCCCTTCACGACGCCAAGGTGCATGCCTCTCTCACACCCCCCTCCGGAGCGGCGAAGTCGGCTTTCGACTCCGTGGAACGCGCCAGGGTCGAGGCTGTCGGAGCGCTTCGCATGCGTGGCGTGGCGAAGAACCTTTCGGCCAAGCTCGCGAACCGCTATGAACGCCTTCCGGATCGCGATATCGACCGCCAGGACGCGCCGCTTGAAGACGCTCTGGCGCTCATGGTGCGCGAAAGGCTGACAGGCGCGAAGCCTCCGCGCGGCGCTAATGGGGTCGTGGACACCTGGCGCCCATGGGTGGAGGAGAGGGCCGGCTCGCTTTTGCAGCGGCTCGAAAATTCGGTTGACGACCAGGCGGCCTTCTCAAAGGTGATGCGCGATATCCTGGTGGCCCTCGAACTGATGGAAGGGCCGGCCGAGAACGCCCAGGACGACGAGAACCGCGACGCCAGCGAGAATGAGGACACGCAGTCGCAGGGTTCCCAGGAGCAGGAGGAAGAGGAGAGCGCGCAGCCGCAAGAGGCGGAGGCCCAGGAGGCTGACGCCGCCGATGGGAAAGACCAAGCCGATCCGGGTGCGGTCTCCGAGAAGGATTACGATCCAGGCAACCTCGATGGCCCCGAGCAGCCGCAAGCGCCGCCGCGCCGGCCGAACACGTCCGTGCTCGATGCGCCCGAGAATTTTGGCTATCAGGTGTTTACGCGCCAGTTCGACGAATCCGTAACCGCGGAAGCGTTATGCGACGTGGAGGAACTCGAACGGCTTCGTAGCTTCCTCGACAAGCAGCTTTCGACGCTCCACGTCGCCGTGAGCCGTCTTGCCAACCGCTTGCAGCGGCGCCTCCTTGCCCAGCAGAACCGGGCGTGGGACTTCGATCTGGAGGAAGGGATGCTCGACACAGCCCGCCTTTCGCGCGTCGTCACCGATCCGTTTCAGCCGCTGTCCTTCAAACGCGAGCGCGATACGACCTTCCGCGATACCGTTGTCACCTTGCTGCTCGATAATTCCGGGTCCATGCGCGGCCGGCCGATCATGGTCGCAGCCTGCTGTGCCGATATTCTCGCGCGTACGCTGGAGCGATGCGGCGTCAAGGCCGAGATCCTCGGTTTCACGACGCGGCAGTGGAAAGGCGGCCAAGCGCGCGAGCAATGGCTTGCGGCGGGCAAACCCGCCAATCCCGGGCGCCTCAACGATTTGCGTCATATCGTCTACAAGTCCGCGGACACGCCCTGGCGGCGCGCCCGGCGCAATCTCGGCCTCATGATGCGCGAGGGCCTGCTCAAGGAGAACATCGACGGCGAGGCGCTCGCATGGGCGCATGCGCGGATGCTGGCGCGGCCGGAGCAGCGCCGAATCATCATGATGATCTCGGACGGTGCGCCTGTGGACGATTCGACCCTATCGGTGAATTCGGGCACCTATCTTGAGAAGCATTTGCGCCAGGTGATCCACGAGATCGAGACCCACTCGCCCGTGGAACTGATCGCCATCGGCATCGGCCACGATGTAACGCGCTACTACCGCCGCGCGGTGACAATCACCGATGCCGAGGAGCTGGCCGGCGCCATGACCGAAAAGCTCGCTGAGCTGTTCAGCGATCCCGTCCGAAGCGGTCAGACAGTGGGAATGCCGCCGAGGCGGCGCCTGCACTAGTCATATACCATCGTCATGGCCCGGTTTTGACCCAGCCACAGAACCAAAGGCTTGGATGGCCGCATCAAGTGCGGCCATGACCGGCGGGGAATCGGAGTGATGTCTTTCCGCTTTAGCAGGTTCAGCGTCGCGATCACCTCCATGGGCAAGTGCTTCAGCCCGTATTCGCGGCGCGATGCCGGCTCTAGTCTTTGTTAGTCCGTCCGTCCCTTTTGATCTGATGCGCTGGCATAAACACTCTCATAGAGTCTCACGGCGTTGTTCAATTCCGCGAGTAAAATCCGGCAGGTGGACGCAACGGCCGCGATCTCTCCCCGGTCCGGTTCCTTGCCGGCCGCGGCCTGAGACAAGAACGCGCGCAGCGAAGTCCACAAGCCATCGATTTTCTCTTGGCGGGCGTGAAGTTCGTCCGCTTTTGCGGGCGTCATCTCCAGCAGCGCCGACTCCCGCTTGAGCCAATCCTGCGACGATTCGAACAGAGCGATGGTGCCCAGCATCAGAGCGCGATTTCCGGCCGCCTCGTATCCGGAAGCCGCCATGCAAAACTCCTTCGACATCTTCTGCGACAGCATGCGCTGGCGTCCCGCGACGTTGATGATTGAGGACAGCTTGGCCTGTGTGTTGCCGGGGGTGCCATATTTATTCTCCAGCAGGCTCACCGCGTCATTCATCTCCAAGAGGAGCCCCAGATTGAGTTCGTAGATTCTCTTTAATGCGGCTTGCAAGGCGTGGCCCTCAAGGTGTCCCGCGACAGACTGTATGATCGGGCTGTAAAGGGACCAAAGAGACGCGACGGCATCGAGTTTTTTAACAACGGCGGGATCGGTTTCAGGAAACAGTCCGTCGGCTTGCGACCCGTCCCTCAGGCCTTTCAGCGTCCGGTCGAAATCCGCATGCGCTTGCAAAAGCTCGCGGACATGACCGTCCGTGTCGACGCCCAAAGCGGTGAAACAGGCTGATTTGGCCATGCGCTGCAACAGCATGCGCTGCCGGCCGGATAGGTTCATTTTGCGTCCGCCGTCTTCGTCCCTGCCCGGCGTTGTCTGCGCGATTGCCGGCGCGAAAGGCTGGACCAGTAGACCAAATGCAAAAATGAAAGAAACAAATTTCACGGCGCCGCTCTCCCCACAGTCCAAAGGCGGCGAGTAATATATCATGACCATATCTCTTGCCAGCCTCAGGCAAGAGACGGCTGGGGATAAATTGCGTCTTGCCCTAGCTGGACGCGGGAATAAATCCGCGAGGGTCTGAGTCCTGCTCAATGTCAGTTCACTCTTAAGAGGACGCCATGGCGACCAAGGACGATACCGTCGAGCAGCGCAACGTTCGCATGGACCGGCGCGAAGCCCTGACCTGCATGACTTGGGCCGGGACCGGCCTGTTGTGGACGCTAAGCGGAGGTATTCCGCTCACAACCGGGCTGATCGGCGAGGCGATGGCCGCCCCCGCTCAAGGGGCGTTCACGTTTCTCCAGATCAGCGACAGCCATGTTGGCTTCAGCAAGCCCGCCAACCCGGACGCGCTCGGGACGCTGCGCGAGGCTATCGCCAAGATCAACGCGCTGCCCTCGAAGCCCGCGTTCATGCTTCACACCGGCGACATCTCGCATCTGTCGAAGGACGAAGAATTCGACCATGCGGACGAGATCATCAAGGAGGCCGGCATCCCGGTTTTCTATGTGCCGGGCGAGCATGACGTGATCGACGAAGGGCGCGGCAAGGCCTATCTCGCGCGCTACGGCAAGAACGCGAAAGGCGCGGGCTGGCAGAGCTTCGATCTCAACGGGGTCCATTTCATCGGCCTCGTCAACGTGATGGACCTAAAGGCCGGCGGCTTGGGCAATCTCGGCGCCGAACAGCTCGATTGGCTCGAAAAAGACGTGGCGGGGCTCTCCGCCAGCACACCCATCGCCGTCTTCGCGCATATTCCGCTCTGGACAGTCTATCCGGAATGGGGCTGGGGCACCGAAGATGGAGGCAAGGCGCTTTCGCTTATGAAAAGGTTCGGCTCGGTGACCGTGCTCAACGGGCACATTCACCAGATCATGCAGAAGGTCGAGGGCAATGCCACGTTCCACACGGCGCGGTCGACGGCCTTCCCGCAACCCATTCCGGGAAGCGCCCCATCACCCGGACCGATGAAAGTCCCATCGGAGGAACTGCGCAAGTTTCTAGGGATTGCGAGCGTGAGCTACCTGCAAGGCAATAAGCCGCTTGCCATTGTTGACACCCCGCTCGGCGGCTGAGCGAAGCTCCTGCGGAATGCTGGAAGACCCCCTCATCCTGTCCTTCTCCCCAAGGGGCGAAGGGACGGTGTTGCGAGCGCACCCTCTCCCCTTGGGGAGAGGGCTGGGGTGAGGGGGTCTTGAGCCCTTTCGCGTGAACAGGAAGACTTGAAACTACAACGGATTTGCTTGGAGCAAGCCATGATTACTCACGTGCCTATGAAAGGCTCGATCGCTCTCGTCTTTGCACTGCTGATGACGATATGCCCGATCGCACCCGCGGCCGCCGAAGAGAAAGCCCCCTCTCCTATGGTTCGCATCGACAACTTCACGTTTACGCCGGCCGAGATCACCATCACCGCTGGCACGACGCTCACCTGGGTCAATGGCGACGACATTCCCCATACGGTCGCCGCCACGAATAAAGCGTTCCGGTCCAAGCCGATGGACACGGACCAGCAATTCGCCTTCACCTTCGCGGCTGCAGGAACCTATGAGTATTTCTGCTCGCTGCATCCCCATATGAAGGGCACGGTCATCGTGAAGTAACGGCAAGCCCATAAGTTGCGATCCATGGCAATAAGTCCGCAAATCAAACCAGCGTGGGCGAGAAGTCGAGCCGCTGGTCCGGATGGGGACAACCCGCGCCACAGCGGGCGGGTGCGGGACTTCGAAATAGCCGTGCTGGTTCACCTCGATGCCGCGTACACGCTCGCAAGATATCTGACGCGACGCGGCGACCATGCCGACGATATCGTGCAGGAAGCGCTGTTGCGCGCTTATCGCAGCTTCGAAAGTCAAAGCGGGGATAACCCGCGCGCTTGGCTCCTTGCCATCGTCCGCAACTGCTTTCTCACTTGGCAGGCGAGAAGCGGAGGCCCCCCTCCCCTTAGCTTAGACGATGAGCACGCGCCTCTGCTCGAGACTGACGTGAATGGCGCGGAGCGGGAGACACCGGAATCGCTTCTGATTCAGCAAGAAGAAACGGGCGCGATCTTCGCGCTGATCGAGCAGCTTCCGCAAAACTTCCGCGAGGTACTGGTACTCAGGGATATCGAGGATATGTCCTACCGTGAAATCGGCGAAATTACCGGCGTCCCAATCGGCACCGTCATGTCGCGGCTGGCGCGCGCCCGGAAAATGTTGGCGGCGGGTTGGAAGGGTTCGGATCTGAACGCCTCGAAGGAGGTGCTGCCATGAACGTAACGGCCGAATATTGCCCCGAACGCGAGCTGCTATTGCATGGCCTTGCCGATGGGGAGCTTGACGCCGCGAATGCGCTCGCCTTGGAAGAGCACCTGCGGGGTTGTGCGGGATGCAGCGACGCCTATCGCACCATTCTCCGGCAGAAAGAAACTCTCAAAGCGGGCGGCCTTCGCTTTCAAGCGCCGTCCTCTCTTCGGGACCGTATCCTGGAGCAGATCGCGGCGGAGGACCGCGCGGCTGACAGGCCGGTGCCCAAAACACGGCGCCCGCGGGTGCCGTTCGGCACGGCTTGGGGCGCATTCTCGGCCATGGCGCTTGCGGCAAGCCTTGTTCTCTTCGTCAGCAGCTATAACCCGCCGCCGCCGGATGTCGACAATCAGCTTGCAGCCGCGCATGTCCGGTCTCTGCTTGTGTCGCATCTGACCGACGTCACTTCAACCGATCAGCATACTGTCAAGCCGTGGTTCCTCGGCAAACTTGACTTTGCGCCGCCGGTCATCGACCTTGCGCAAAAAGGTTTCCCGCTCACGGGCGGCCGGCTCGATTACATCGGTGGCCGCGTGGTTCCAGCGCTTGTCTATAAGCGCCACGGCCATGTGATTAACTTATTCATTTGGCCGGAAGGCTCGCAGAAGGTTACGACAGAGACCTTGGGCGGGTACAACATCATCGCCTGGAACGAAGGCGGCTTCACCTACGCAGCTGTCTCGGACCTCAACGTGGCGGAGCTTCAGGAGTTTCAGCGCGACTTGAAAGAGGCTCACGGATAAGGCCGTCACCGCCCGGAATAAATGCAGCCCTCGTGGCAGGACGGGCGCGACACCTCCACTTCGGCGAGACCGGGCAACACGGGCGCCAGTTCGCGCCAGATCCAAGCCGCGATGCGCTCCAGCGTAGGCACGTCCAGGCCGTCGATCTCGTTCAGAAAGCGATGGTCGAGCTTCTCCCGGACGCCGGCAAGCCTTGAGGAAAACTCCTCGAAATGCACGACGAGCCCCGTTTCGGGGTCCGGCTCGCCCTCGACGCTTACGCGCACCAGGAACGAGTGACCGTGGATGCGCGCATTGGGATGGCCCGCGGGTGCGGAGGGCAGGAAATGGCCGGCCTCGAATGTGAATTGCTTGTAAATGCGTGTCATGGGGCTCTAGGGCAGGCCGATCAGCTTGTGGGTTTGGAGCGAAAGGCGCCATTGCGGATGGCGCAGGCAATACAGCGCCGCGGCCTGTATATTGGAGGCGGCATCCGGTCCGTCCATCGGCTGAAGGAAAAAGTGGCGGAAGTCAAGCCGCTCGAAGCGTGGCGGTTCGGCGCCCTCCTGAGGGAACACGAGTTTCAGTTCGTTCGCCCGAGGTGAGCACAAGCGGCGCGTTGGCCTTCGGGCTGACGCAGATCCAGTCAATGCCCGGCGGCGGGGTCAGCGTGCCGTTGGTTTCGATGGCGACCTCGAAGCCGCGCGCTTGCAGCGCCGCGATCAGGGGGGCGTCGAGTTGAAGGAGAGGCTCGCCGCCTGTGCAGACAATGTAGGGTTTGGCGAGGGGGCGTCCCCCCTCGTCCTGTCCTTCTCCCGGAGGGGAGAAGGGACCCCATAACTCCCTCTTCTCCTGGGGAGAGGGTTGCGCCTTTTGCTCCCTCTCCCCTCGGGGAGAGGGCTGGGGTGAGGGGGGACTTTCCACAGTTTTTGCCCAAGCTTCAGCCACCGCCTCGGCCAGCGCACCCGCATCCCCAAACTTCCCGCCGCCCGGCCCATCTGTGCCCACGAAATCCGTATCGCAGAACCGGCAGACCGCGCCCGCGCGATCGCGTTCGAGCCCGCTCCACAGATTGCAGCCGGCAAAGCGCAGGAATACCGCCGCACGGCCAGTCTGCGCGCCTTCGCCCTGAAGCGTCGTATAGATTTCCTTGAACGCGTACATGACCTTACGCCGATACCGCCGCCGTTTGCCGCCACGCGCGGAAACCCTTCGCCCGCAGATCGCAGGCCGGGCAGGCGCCGCAGCCATAGCCCCACTCGTGCCGTTGCGCGCGGTCGCCCTTGTAACAGGTGTGGGTGTGCTCCGTGACGATCTCCACGAGCGCAGCCCCGCCCAGGGCGTGCGTCAGCGTCCAGGTCTCGGCCTTCGTGCGCCACATCAGCGGGGTGACGATGGAAAAGCGCTCGCCCGTCCCGAGATTGATCGCGCAGTTCAGCGCCGCAAGGGTCTCGTTGCGGCAATCGGGATAGCCCGAATAATCGGTCTGGCACATGCCGCCCACCAAATCGCGAAGCCCGCGCCGGTAGGCGAGTGCTGCAGCAAGTGTGAAAAACAGGAGGTTGCGTCCCGGCACGAAGGTGTTGGGCAATCCGTTCGCGCCAAGTGTAATCTCGGCATCGCCCGTCAGCGCCGTATCGCTAATCGCGCCAAGAACGGACACGTCGAGCACATGATCGGGGCCGAGCCGCGCGCCCCACTCGGGAAACGCCGCGGCAATCGCCTCGCGCAGCTTCGGACGGCATTCCAGCTCGACACTGTGCCGCTGCCCGTAAGCGAAGCCTACGGTTTCCACATGTTTGTAATGCGTCAGCGCCCAGGCGAGACACACTGCGGAATCTTGCCCGCCGGAGAGCAAAACAAGCGCTTTCATCGCGTCTTTCCGTCCTCTCATCATTCGTTTACGATGTAAGCCTCTTGGCCTGGCGGCGCGAGTCCTTTAAGAGGCTCCTGCGTACTGGCTTTTTTTGTCCTTCCAGGGAGGTACCACAATGACCGCTATTGCCGATATCATCGGCCGCGAAATACTCGACAGCCGCGGCAATCCCACAGTTGAGGTCGACGTCGTGCTGGAGGACGGCTCCGTAGGCCGCGCCGCCGTACCGTCCGGCGCATCCACCGGCGTGCATGAAGCCATCGAAAAACGCGACGGCGGCAGCCGTTATCTCGGCAAGGGCGTGCAAGAAGCCGTCGGTGCCGTGAACGGCGAGATCTTCGATGCGCTGCAAGGTCTGGACGCTCTCGACCAGCGCCGCATCGACAATGCGCTCATCGCGCTCGATGGCACGGAGAACAAGGGCCGGCTCGGCGCCAATGCCATCCTCGGCGTGTCGCTCGCCGTAGCCAAGGCCGGGGCCGAATTGCAGAACCTTCCGCTTTACCGCTATATCGGCGGCGTCAGCGCCCGCGTCATGCCAGTGCCGATGATGAATATCGTCAATGGCGGCGCGCATGCCGACAACCCCATCGACTTCCAGGAGTTCATGATCTCCCCCTTGGGCGCACCGACGCTCGCCGAAGCTGTCCGCTGGGGCGCCGAAATCTTCCACACCCTGAAGAAGCTGCTGAAAGACGGCGGCTACAGCACCAATGTGGGCGATGAGGGCGGCTTTGCGCCGAACCTGAAATCGGCCGACGAGGCGCTGACCTTCGTGATGCGCGCCATCGAGAAGGCGGGCTACAAGCCGGGTGAGGACGTGGCGATCACGCTCGATCCGGCCTCAAGCGAGTTCTACAAGAACGGCAAGTATGAGCTGACGGGCGAAGGCAAGAGCCTGACCTCGGCGGAGATGGTTGCCGTCTACAAGGATCTCGTGACGCGCTACCCGATCATCTCCATCGAGGACGGCATGGCCGAGGACGATTGGGACGGCTGGCGCCTCTTGACCGAGACCATCGGCTCGCGCGTTAATCTCGTCGGCGACGACCTGTTCGTCACCAACCCGAAGCGCCTCTCCCAGGGCATCGCCAAGGGCTGCGGAAACGCGATCCTGATCAAGGTGAACCAGATCGGCACGCTGAGCGAGACGCTCGACGCCGTCGACATGGCGCAGCGCGCAGCGTTCAAGGCCGTGATCTCGCATCGGTCCGGCGAGACCGAGGACGCGACCATCGCGGATATCGCGGTTGCGACCAACGCCGGCCAGATCAAGACCGGTTCGCTCTCGCGCGCCGACCGCACGGCGAAATACAACCAGCTCATCCGCATTGAGGAAGAGCTGGGCGATATCGCGGTTTATGCCGGCCGCTCGATCCTGCGCGCGGCTTAATCCCGCTGCATACCGGGATGGCGCCCGCGTCATTCCGGTATCTCTTTTGACGCCAAGGCGGGAAGCTATCCGGACAAGCGCTCGCCTTTTATTTCCTAACTGTGTTGCTTTTGTTTCTACTTGACAAGGTCTCTATCAAGCACTATTCAGCCGAAGTTGGTTGATTGTCAGTTTCTTGGTTAGAGGTTAGAATGAAAAATAGTTCCCGAGCTTCAGTACAAAATAGTGGCAATGACAATATTCTTAGTGACCGAAAACTTTTAAGAGAGTACTTCAGCGAGGAATTAATCAAGAAA
>CAWFPF010000005.1:0-172297 GCA_963817705.1 uncultured Alphaproteobacteria bacterium | reverse complement strand
CAACTGTCCGCCAAGTTGAGCGTCGAGGAGGCTGGCGCACTGATCCCAACTCCCCTCGAACCCAAACGGTGCCCGCACACCTGTGGCCCGTTGGTCAGCGCTGCAATGGACCACCACAGCGCCTCGGCGCGGTCGTTCGTGTTTTGTGAACGACGGCTTAAGCAGGCGTCGCACCCGCAGCATCGTTAGTAGCCTTGGCCAGGCTTGGCTATGGCGTCAGCATGTTCAGCGCGCTTCTTCTGCCGAATGTGCGATTTTGCTTTCACCGTGGCTGCAAGCGGCTTCCGCGCTGCGAACCCGGAGTAACCGCCCAAGCGCCCGCGGGAACGCTGCTCCGAAGCATCAGCTGCAAGAGCTCGCCCTGCCTGTGGGTATTGGTTTTCGCCATGATCCGAGCCAGCCTGTTGCGGGATGTCACATGTTTGATCTTCAAAATATCGGCCGCTTCCTGCTGGGATCTGCCGGCTAGCAGCTCATTCAGCAATCTTTTTTCTGAAGGCGTAAGCCCGTACGTATCCATCACCTCAGAAATGGCATCTCCGGCAAGCCAGTCGGGGTCGGTGACGAAGACTATTGCACTAGCCTTTTCCTCGCTTACAAGGAAATCGCTCTTTTGGGCAACGGGCATCACGCGAGCAATGAGCGGTCGCGGCGAGTGCTGTCTCGGCAGAGCCACCGATCCGTGTGCGCCCATTGCTACCAGCGCGGATCGCATAAGCTTCACAAAGCGCGTTTGCGCGTGCCGATCAACGGCAACGAGGCAACTGGAGACTTCAGTCAGGCCGTCGCGCTTTTCCAGAAGTTTCTTCCCGGCCGCGTTGCTATAATAAAGAACGCCTTTCGCATTAAGGAGGAAGACGGCGGTGTCTAGAAGGTCCAGCGCGTTTTCGAACGTGTTGATCCTATACTGCAATGATGGCGACACTCTTTGAAGCCTTAAGCATTTCAAACTTATTACACTTATAGCCTTGTTTTCTACGCTCCCGAAGTCCCCAAATGGGGGCATATTTTTCTACATGAGTTTACAGATCTGAAGCTGGGAATGGGCGTTTAAGGCGCCTGTGCCAAAGGCAGCCGGGACAAAAGCGCGGCCAGCTCAGATTGGCGGGATGTACTTGTTTTGAAGAAGACACGTTTCAAGACCGTGCGTGCGGACTCTTCCGTTATGCCCAATTGCACCGCGGCTTCTCGGGGCGACTTGCCAGACCCTATCAGAGAGGCAAGCCGTGCTTCTCCTTGGCTCAACCCAAGAAGAGCCCTGACTATGAGCGGGTCAGCCGGTTGAGCCGGGTTGTGCTCGATTGCCAAAATGAGCACCCGGGATTCAAGGAAAGTCTCGCGAATGGCAGAAGGCACCGCCTGCCCCACCGGCAAGAAGTAAAGAGCTATATTCGCACCGGCACTCGTAAGCAAGATTGGGAACGGAGGCTTTGAAATACCGGCTTCAAGGCCACAGCCGGCCGCGCGGATCGCCTCATCTATTAATTTGCGCTGCGGAGCATTTACCGATGGATGCCCGTCTTCCGGGAAACGGGAACTTCCGAACATGCGCCGGGCGGCCTCGTTCTCGAATACTATTCTTCCATCGGCATCGAGCAGAATAATGCCGCAGGAAAGCCTCGTCAGCACATCGGCAAACTCCTTACTGCGCGTCTCGGCTTCGAGCAACTTTACTGTGAGCATAAGAGAGCGTTCAGCATGAGACCCGAGCGCTGCAAAGCTTTCGATCTCGTCATCGGTGAAGGTGCGCCGGATCGCCTTGCCTTGAAGCGATAGAACTGCAAACACACTGGCGCCCGGAAGTATCTGACATGCAAGGTAAGGGCCGAGCCCGTGGCGCGCGCGGAATTGGGTGTAAAAAGGGTGTGTGAGAATCTCTTCAGGAGTTGCGAGGAGGCGATCCGTAAAGCAGGCAGAGGGCGACGTCACCGTCTTTTCAATTCCGCGCTGCATGCAGAAGTCGAGCTTCCAAGCCCAACTATCGTAATCTTTGGCTGCCTCGGCAAGGGCAGGCGAAACGATTGACGACCATTGCCCCTCGGCCCGGTTGAGGGCGATCACCGCGCCTGCGCCATCATAGCAGGCTGCTATAGCGTCAAGTGCCGCTGGCCATAGGTCCGGTGCTGCCGCGGCGGAGTAAATCGCGCTTATTGCATTATCAAACAACGGCTGGTGATTTACTGCTCCTCCTTGTTATCGAGTGCATAAGGTCTCCCGGCCCGCCATCATATCCAAAAGCGACTGTCATAGCATCGTTGCGCTTCCCAGCCTTTCGCAAGACGCCTCTCCGATTGGTTCCAACGCGCTGTCCGCTTGCCCTCGTGACTAAGGAAAGAAACCTGTCATCCCAAAGCAAGCCGCGATCATCGTCCGGGAATGCGGCTTCGGTGCAGCAGTTGCAGGAGTTCGCTCTGCCGGCGTGTGTCGGTTTTCGCCATGATCCGCGCCAGCCTGTTGCGAGCTGTTACGCGTTTGACCTTCAGGCTATCCGCCGCTTCCTGAAGAGTTCGGCCCACAATCAGCTCCTGCAATAATCGCTTTTCAGCCGGCGTCAGGTTGTAAGCATCCATGACCTCACTAACGGCGTCTCCTACCGGCGCGTCTGGGTCCGAGATGAAAACGATAGCCCGAACAACGGAGCCGGCTAACCAGACGTCGCTCTCTTGCGCGAATGGCATAATCTTCATGAGCAGCGGGCGCGGCGTATTCTGTCTCGGCAGGGATACCGATCCACCTCGCGCTCCCTTTGCCGCAAGGGCGGTTTGGATAAGCCCGGCAAGAAGAGTTTGCGCAGCTGAGTTTGCCGCGGAAAGTCGCCCTCGGCTGAATGTCAGGCCATCGCACTTATTCAGAAGCTCAATGCCCGACGCATTGCAATAATGGATAAGTCCCTCTCCATTCAGGAGGAGAACACCGGTTTCCATGCGTTCTAATGCTGCTTCGAACGTTTTAAACTCAGCATTCAACGACGCCAGCCGGCGATTTAGTCCGATCGCACGAAGCATGTGCGGCGCTAAACGCTGCACGAAGGACACCTGCTCCCCCGTAAACACGTCCGAGCCAAGGCCTCGTACGATGCCAAGACAGGCTTCATGAAGGCTGTTTCGCGCAAGAACGAGTGTTATAGAGCCTTCAATGTCGAAGCGCTGGCCATAATCGTTGTAGAACTCCGTGCGCTTTAGCTCACCGGGCTTCACAAGCTGCTGATCGGACACCGCGACGCCAACAGGGATACGGGCAAGCGCGGAATTCAGCGGGTTTATTGAATAATAGTACTCAGCATAAGAGGCTAAGGCCTCCGGCTCCACGCGGTATGCGGTTCCGAATGAAAAACCTGCTCCGTCTATCGTACCGGCGTGCAAAGCCGCAGACTTGGCCGATAGATGCCTTGTAATCGCGGATAAAACATCATCCCAATGACGGGGATCTTCACCTGCAGTGTAGATGCGATCGAGAAGCGGCTCAAACGCCTCAACTTTCATAGCATTTTGCCTATATGATGTTGACATCCACTTCCGTTTAAAGTGACAGGCTATCAACCCGAGCTCAATTGGAACGTTAAGCGGAGTTGAATGCGCTTTTCGCCTCGCACAAACTTTCGGATTAACTGAGCTAAAAGATCGGAATATTTTTTCCGAAGGGTACATACGTATCCTGCGCGCCTCTAAAAAAATTGATATAAGTCAAAAAAAATGAAGTCATTTTCGCTATTATCAAAGGAAGTAGTTATGCCTGCGGAATTCACGACGTTTGATCGCACCGGATCTAAAGTCACAAACTGTCTGGGGCAACGCACGGTGCCGCGAGTTGCTGCGTCTAATGAACTGGGAACGATGGTTGCGCGCGGACTACACGGCCGCCAGCGCCACTAAAAACTCCCGAAATCTAGATTTCTAGAACGTCACACTGGCACCGCTGGCAGACAAATTCTCCTTAAGGCAGAATTCGCTCTGCTGTCTTGTGCTTGCGCAGTACTTTGAGGCGAGAGTAGAACAATGACGACAACAATCGAGTCCAGCGGAACTTACAATCTTTCAAGTGACACAGTCAACATAAGCGGAGACGTAATTACAGTCGCAGTAGCTGGAACCCAGGATCTAATTGGAGTTACCGGATCTGGTGACTCAGTGACAGTGGGTACATATTATGACAACCGGGACAGCAATCAGGTAAACGTAGCCGGAACAGACAATTTTGTCAGCGTTTTGGAAGGATTTGACGGGGTAATTAATGTAGCCGGTATAAATAACACCGTTGAGGTCCACGGTTTCTATGACACGATCGGCATTTCTGGCGCTTCTAGTACAGTTAGAATTGGGGGGTACGGGCACGACGTAACGATTTCCACAAGCAATAGCCCGGTAAGTCTTTATGCATATTCCGACAACATCGATATCACGGGTGCCGGAGCCGATATAAATTTCTTCCAACTTCCTTCATTCGGGCCTGACGGGCAAAATCAAATCACCGTTGCTGGTGAGAACGATGCGCTGTCGTTCGCAGCGGGTTCCAACACCGTTACGTTAAGCGCATCAAATACGTCCCTCAATATATCTGGAGACAACACGAACGTTCAGCTTGCTGGGTCGAACGATACCTTGACTATCACTGGCAGCAACGAGACTGTCAATTTCCAAGGTTCAAAATCGATCTTGCAGCTACAAGATCCTGCCTCCTTCACTGGCACGATCACCAATATGAGCCTTGGCGATACCATCGATCTCGCGGGCATCGCCGTCAGCGGAGTTTCTTATGATGGCTCGACTCTCACTGTTAGCGAATCGAACAGCGCACAGCTTTTCTTGAATGTCAGCGGTAATCTCAGCGGCGACGCGGTGACCTTCACGAGCGACGGTAATGGAGGAACAGATATCGGCTGGGTACAGCCTCCAGCGGTTGCTCAAGTTGCGGCAGCCCCCTTGGCTGGGGACGAGGGCATCGGAAAGACTATTGCGATCACGCTTACCTTTAACGATCCGGTCACTGTCACCGGCCAAGCGCCCACCCTCACGCTGAACGACGGCGGCACGGCCATCTACACAGGCGGCTCCGGCACCAACGCGCTGACGTTCGCCTATACAGTCGGGGCAGAGAATAGTAGCACAGGCGCACTGGCCATTACCGGCGTCACAAACGAGGCGTCGGTAACCGACGCGTACGGGAACGCGGCGGATTTTACGGCCGCGGACACGACCTTCAGCGGATTGCAGATCGATACGCAGCCGCCGCAGCTCTTGAGCCTCACACAGACCGGTCCGTCGCTCACGAACGCCAGCGTCGTCGATTATACGGCGACGTTCTCGGAAACAGTAACCGGCGTGGATGCCGCCCAGTTCTCGGTTACGGCGAACGGCATCACAGGTGCCAGCATCGCGGGCGTGACGCCGGTTCCGGGCACCAACGGCACCCAATATACCATCGCAGTCAACACCGGCACCGGCAACGGGACGCTTTCCGTCGCGCTCACGGGCAGCGGCATCGCCGATCTCGCCGGCAACCTCCTTCCGCTCAATCTATCGTTCCAGACGCCGGAGGTTTATTCGGCCGGAGGGGTCCCGACGATAGGCGCCATTGCCGATCTCAACAACGGCAAGGCCGATCTCGTAATGGGAAACTATACGGGAAATGTTTCGGTATTTCTGGGCAACGGCGACGGCACGCTCCAGCCGCCGGTCACCTATCAAACGGGCAGCGACTCTGAAACTGTTTCTGTCGGCGATCTGACCGGAAGTGGCACACAAGATATTGTTACGGAGAACGGCTACGGAGACCAAGTTTCTGTACTCCTTGGCAACGGCAATGGGACGTTCAAGCCGGTTCAAACATATGACGCCGGTATCGGGTATGTGAACGAAGCTCTCATCGCAAACCTCAACGGCGCAGGCGCGCCCGCCGATATCGTCGCCGGTGGAACCGGTGTCCCGCAGGCGACAAACCAAATCGCGGTATTGACCGGAAATGGAGATGGCACTTTTCAGGCCCCGCAAATCGTTGCTCCCGACACAGGCCGATTTACGCTGGCAGACTTACGTGGAAATGGCGAACAAGATCTTATTGAGACTAACGGCGCAAACAACAGTGTCACGGTCTATTTAGGAAATGGAAACGGTACCTTCCAACCTGGCACTTCATATGCCGCCGGGCCTGGTCCACTTTGGGTGGCAGCCGCAGATTTGACCGGAAACGGTATCCAGGATCTCATTGTAACCAATTATTCTAGTAGCGAAGTCTCAGTCTTGATGGGGAACGGAAATGGCACTTTCCAGGCTCCGATTACCTATTCGACTGGCGCAGGAACAACCCCAGACAATTTAGCAATCGTCGACCTGAACGGCGATGGCATTCCCGATATTGTGACTGGTAACGATTCTGGAGGCGCGTCCGTACTATTGGGCAACGGGGATGGCACTTTTCAGGCTCCAGTAGTAATTCCAGCAGGATACGCTTCACGTTTGACCGTTGGCGACTTGAACGGAGATGGCAAGCCTGACCTGGTGACCGCGAATTTCTTTTCTCAAACGATTGACGTATTGACGAACAATTCAAGTGCCGGCGTAAGCGGGCAAGCCTATACCATCGACAAAACACCTCCTACGGTGACGCAAGCTGCCGCCATCCCATCGACCGGCGATGAAGGCATCGGCGCAACCATTCCGATTACGTTGACCTTCAGCGAGCCAGTTACGGTTTCAGGCGCAGCTCCTGCGCTGCAGCTCAACGACGGCGGCATTGCCACATACACCGGCGGCTCCGGCACGAACCTGCTCACCTTCAGCTACACGGTGGGAGCGAGCGACGCGAGCGTTTCGGCGCTCGCCATCACCGGAGCGACGAACGGTGCTTCAGTCACCGACGCCGCCGGCAATGCCGCCGACTTCACCGCCGCGAACACGAGCTTCGCCGGATTGCAGATCGACACGCAAACTCCCATCGTCACGAACGTTACTGCCAATCCTGCCAGCGGCGATTTGAATACGGGCGCAGTAATTACCCTCTCGCTGACGCTATCGGAGGCTGTGACAGTCACCGGCACGCCGGTCTTGACTCTGAGCGACGGAGGTGTGGCCACCTACCAATCGGGCTCGGGCAGCAACACGCTTCTCTTCAAGACCACCGTCGCCAATGCCCAAAACACCGCCGCGCTGGCCATCACCGGCAACAATCTCAACGGCAGCACGATCGCCATCGCCGATCTGGCCGGCAATCCTGCGAACCTCGCCGGAGCCGATGTAACCCTTACGGGGCTACAGATTGGCGCGACAGTCCAATCGGTGACGGCGAATCACGCCTCCGGCGCCATTGTCGGACCGGGCACCATCGTCACCTTCACCGTAACCACGAGCGAGCCCGTTTCCATCACGGGCGGCACACCGTTCTTGACCCTCAACGATGGCGGGGAAGCCACCTACAAGGGCGGGGCCGGAACGAATGTTTTGACCTTCAACTATACGGTGGGTGCCACGGGTTCGAGTCAAGACACCTCCGCGCTCGCCATAACGGGCTTCAGCCCGAATGGCGCCACGGTCTACGACTCCGGTATCAAGGCCGACACGCCAGACCTTTCCGGCGTCACCCAGTTCGCTTCCGGTCCGCAGGTCGATACCACGGCCCCGGCTGTGGTGTCGGTTGCCGCCAATCCGGCAACCGCCGATCTGGACGCCGGCAATACCGTCGCGCTCACGGCGACATTCACAGCGCCTGTCTTTGTGACCGGCACCCCGGTGTTAAAGCTGAACGATGGCGGCACCGCCACCTATGTGAGCGGCTCCGGCACGAGCACCTTGACCTTCGACTACACTGTTCAGGCCGGGCAGAACACATCCGACCTTACCGTCACGGGCTCCACGCTGACCGGCGCGACCATCAAGGATGTTGCCGGAAATAACGCAAATCTCGCCGGCCTTGTCACCAACCCCGCAGGCGTTTTGCAGATCGATACCACGGCACCGACGGTGAAGAGCGTCACCGCCAACCCCGCCACCGCCGATCTCGACGCCGGAAAAGTTGTTACGTTCACGGTCAATTTTAGCGAAGCGGTTACCGTCTCGGGCGGAACGCCTATGCTCCTCCTGAACAACAATGGAACCGCCATCTATCAAGGCGGCTCTGGCAGCGCCGCCCTGACCTTCGCCTATACCGTTCAACCGGGGCAGGACACCCCCGACGTGACGATCGCTGGCGTTTCGCTTGGCGGCGCCACCATCCAGGACGGAGCGGGCAATAACGCGAATCTGAACGCTGCTGTGACCAATCCCGCGGGCATTTTGCAAGTCGACACGATTGCACCTGTGGCAACCGCGCTGACGGAGACGCCCGTGAGCGGCGATCTGAACGCTGGCAAAACCGTCACATTCACACTGACCGCAAGCGAGCCCCTTGTTGTATCTGGCGGAACACCCGCTCTCGCCTTGAACGATGGCGGCGTT
Source organism: uncultured Alphaproteobacteria bacterium (assembly GCA_963817705.1). GTDB lineage: Bacteria > Pseudomonadota > Alphaproteobacteria > Rhizobiales > Rhodomicrobiaceae > Rhodomicrobium. Next base: position 163,871 of record CAWFPF010000005.1, on the reverse strand, counting down.
GCCAGCTATAAGAGCGGCTCGGGCACCGATGTGCTGACCTTCAGCTACACGGTCGCCGCGGGGCAGAACACCGCGTCCTTGTCGGCATCGGCAATCAGCCTCAACGGTGCGTCGATTACCGATAAGGCGGGCAACCCCATCGGCCTGCCGCTTTCCGCCCTTACGCAAACAGGGCCGCAGATCGATACCACGCCGCCCATATTTACAGCGATCGCGGAAACGCCCTCCTCCGGCGATCTGAACCAAAACAAGGCCGTCACCTTTGTCCTTACGCCAAGCGAGGCAGTCACGGTGTCCGGCGGCACACCCACACTGACACTCAACGATGGAGGCGTGGCAACTTACGATGCGGCTTTATCATCGCCCACATCGCTCGCCTTCGACTATACTGTCCTGGCCGGCCAGAATACTGCTTCACTCGCGGCCACCAAGGTCAACCTCGGCGGTGCCACCATTCTCGATGCGGCTGGCAACGCCGCCAATTTGAGCATCACTTCGCTGACGCAGACCGGCCCGCAGATCGATACCAAGGCGCCAACGATTTCGGCCGCGGCAGCGAGCGCGAGTTCCACGGACCTGAACGCCGGCAAAACAGCTGAAATCACGCTTACCATGAGCGAGGCGGTGACGGTGACGGGCGCGCCGGAGCTATTCTTGAGCGACGGGGGCGTGGCCACCTACGACGCGGCGCTCTCGAGCGGGCCGGCAGTTGTCTTCGATTACACTGTTGCGGCCGGACAGAACACGACTACCGCGTCTCCGCTGAAAGTCTCGAACGTTAGCCTGCCCGTTGGCGCATCCATCGATGATCTCGCCGGGAACGCCGCCGTCCTCACGGCTCCAAGCACGAGCCTTGGCCTGCAAATTGACACGCTGACCCCGTCCGTAACGAAAGCCGCGTCCTCTCCCGCGACGGGCACGGCCACGACGGGTACCAATGTGGCGATTACGCTGACCTTGAACGAAGCCATCACACTGCCCGGCACGCCCTCGCTGCTCCTGAACGATGGCGGTGTGGCAACCTACAACTCCGCGAATTCGAAGCCAACCTCGCTAGTGTTCGACTACACGGTGCCAGCCAATCAGGGAACGGCCGCGCTTCAGGCGGTCGGGCTTTCGCTCAGCACTCAGGGAAACATTGAAGATGCAGCGGGCAACGTTGCCAATCTGCAAGGCGCTGCCGCCCCGCTCGCTCTTAAGATCAACAGCATCGCCACATCGGCCGTAAGCCAGACCATTGGCAATGGAGCGCAAGTGGAGCTTTTCAGTTCCTCGGGCGAGAATGCCACTTTTGCGGGAACCGCTGGAACGCTGGTGCTCGACAATGCACAAAACTATACTGGCAGCGTCTCGGGGATGACGGGCAGCGACACGCTCGATCTGGCTAGCCTGGCTTATGGAGCCAATATGACGGTCGGTTATTCCCAGACCGGACCCGGCGGCGGCGTCTTATCTGTCGGTAATGGAACTCAAACAGCCAACATTGCGCTTCTCGGCAATTATCTCGCCTCTTCGTTCACTCTGAGCAGCGACGGCCATGGCGGGACCTCGGTCGTCGACCCCCCGAAGCTCATGGCCGCTCCGATGGCGCTCACAACCAAGCCAGTCTAATCGCACGGCGCCTGAGAGGGGCTGAGAAATGCCCCTCCCTCAGTCAGTTTGGCAAGTAGTTCAGTCATGAAGTTGTTTCTAAAGGCTTTAAGGATTATGCGGCTATGCCTTGCGGTTGCAGCCCTGGCAGCCGCCCTCGGCCCTGCGTTACAATACGCCGATGTAAAGGGTGACCTCGGGCTTTTGAAGCTCAGCGCTTTCGGCGCTCTCGTGAAGTCTTACTCCTTTCCCGGCGAATTGATGGAGGCCTTCGGAGGCTCTAGCTCCAGCAAGGTACAACAAGTCTTTCCTTATTTATATCAGTTCTGGTTGAGCGTCATATTCTCAATCGGATTAGCTCTTCTTTATGCTTTGAGCTTACTCTGCCGCGTATTGCTTTACGTCCCGGCAAATTCAAAAAGTAGCACTGCTCCCGATATTTCGCCAAACATCATACGCGCTCCGAAACCAGACAGCATCGAGTTCTGGCAGTGGGGACTATGGGGCATCCGCGTTCGTTACGCTTTTGGGCTTGCATGGCGTCGCCGCCGACCCCGGACAAATCCAACACCGGTTTGGCGGCGAGGCCATCGGGCTCGATGATATGCTGCGGCTCGCGAAGGAGCTTGGGCTCAAAGCGCGCGTCATTCGCACGCAATGGGCCCGGCTCGTCCATACTCCTTTGCCGGGAATAGCGGCGCTTAAGACGGGCGGCTTTCTACTGGTCGCCAAAACCGACGATGAGAAAGCGCTCGTGCAGGCATCCAATGCCTCGCGTCCACAACTCATGACCCGCGCCGAACTGGAAGAGGAATGGGACGGCCGGCTGCTGCTTATCACGACAAGGGCTGGCCTGCTCGAACTGGCGCGCCGCTTCGATCTCACATGGTTTCTTGGCGCCGTATGGAAATACCGGCATCTCCTTTCAGAAGTGCTCGTGGCCTCGTTTTTCTTGCAGGTTTTCGCACTTGTCTCGCCCTTGTTCTTCCAGGTGGTCATCGACAAGGTCCTCGTTCACCGCGCGGAAACGACGCTCGACGTGCTTGTCATCGGCCTTGTCTGTATCGCGGTGTTCGAGGCGATCATGGGCGGCCTGCGGACGTATCTCTTCGCACACACGACCAACCGCATCGATGTCGAGCTTGGCGCGCGGCTGTTCCGGCATCTCCTCGCCTTGCCGCTAGCCTATTTCCAGGCGCGCCGGGTCGGCGACTCGGTCGCGCGGGTCCGGGAGCTTGAGAATATCAGGACCTTCATCACAAGCTCCGCGCTGACCCTTGTCATCGACCTGTTCTTTACGGTTGTGTTTCTCGCCGTGATGTTCGTCTATTCGCCGGTCTTGACGGCGGTCGTAATCGCGGCCTTCCCGTTCTATATCCTGATCTCGGCTATGGCGACACCGGTGTTCCGCCGCAGGCTTGACGAAAAGTTTCAGCGCGGCGCTGAGAACCAGGCTTTCCTTGTAGAAAGCGTTACAGGCGTCGAGACGCTGAAATCGATGGCAGTCGAGCCGCAAATGCAGCGCCGCTGGGAGGAGCAGCTCGCGGGCTATGTGTCGGCCAGCTTCAGGGTTCTGAGCCTTGGCAATGTGGCGACCGAGTTGGTGCATCTCATCAACAAAGTGGTGACGGCGCTTATCCTTTTCCTCGGCGCGCGCTATGTCATGGATGGAAGTCTCACGGTCGGCGAGCTTGTCGCCTTCAACATGCTGGCGAGCCGGGTGAACACCCCTGTTCTCCGCCTCGCACAAATCTGGCAGGATTTCCATCAAACTCGTCTCTCTGTCGCCCGCCTCGGCGACATTCTGAACACCAAGCCCGAGCCTCAGTTTGCTCCTGGGCGGGCAGCGCTACCCCCGGTCCGGGGGGACATCGCTTTCGAGCATGTCACCTTCCGCTACAGGGTCGACGGCCCTGAAATTCTTGCGAATGTTTCCTTCTCCATCCCAGCAGGCCAGACTGTCGGTATCGTCGGGCCATCGGGTTCGGGGAAGAGCACGCTTGCCAAGCTCATTCAGCGGCTCTACGTCCCGGAAGGCGGCCGGGTTCTCATCGATGGCGCCGATCTCGCGCTTGCAGACCCGGCGTGGCTCAGGCGCCAGACCTCGATCGTGCTGCAGGAAAATATCCTCTTTAATCGCTCCGTGCGCGACAATATCGCGCTTGCCAGCCCCGCTGCCTCCATGGATGCGGTCATTGCTGCCGCGAAGCTCGCAGGCGCCCACGACTTCATATTGCAGCTCCCCGAAAGCTACGATTCCATCATCGGCGAACGCGGCTCGACCCTTTCGGGCGGCCAGCGCCAGCGCCTTGCAATCGCACGCGCCCTTATGCCAAACCCCCGGATTTTGATTTTTGATGAGGCGACCAGCTCCCTCGATTATGAAAGTGAGCGCATCATTCAAGGGAATATGTCCGAAATCGCCCGGGGGCGGACTGTGATCATCATCGCGCACCGTCTTTCAACGGTCAGAAACGCCCACCGGATCATCACCATCGACAACGGTCGAGTGGTCGAAGACGGTACCCACGATCAGCTCATCAAGAGCAGCGGCCGCTACGCAGCGCTGCACCGCATTCAGGCAGGCCTCTATGAAGCCAGCTAGCAACGTCATCCAACTGAACCCTCCGAAAAGGACGAGGGCAGAACTCGCATTCCTGCCCGCCGCCCTTGAGATTACCGATACGCCGCCGTCACCCCTCGGCCGGGCCATCGTCTGGTCCGTCATTGCCGTCTTCGCGCTCGCGCTGACCTGGGCCTGCCTTGGCAAAGTAGATATCGTTGCCGTGGCTCCAGGCAAGATCATTCCTACGGGCCACACAAAAATCATTCAACCTTTCGAAACAGGGGTGGTGCGTGCCATTCACGTTCAAGAGGGCCAGAGGGTGATCGCAGGTGCGCCCCTCGTCGACCTCGATCCCGCGATCAATGCCGCTGAGCAAAACCATTTCAAGGCCGACCTGCTAGCCGCGGAGCTTGATATAGCGCGGCTGCGGGCCGAACTCGCCTCACCCGGCGATCCGCGCCTCAGCTACGCACCGCCGCGCGACGCCGATGCGGGTGTAATTGCTGCACAGCGGCACTACCTTCTTGCGCAAAGCGAGGAGCGCCGCGCTAAAATCGCGGCTCTGGACCGCCAAAAAGCTCAGAAAGAAGCCGAGGCCGCCACTGTGAGAGCGACCATCGCCAAACTTCAAGCCACCATCCCCCTGCTTACGCAAAAAGCGCAAGTTCACCGGGCCCTCATTGGCCAGCAGCTGGTCACGAAACTGGCCTACCTCGAAACGGAGGAGAAGCTCACCGAGCAAGAGCAGGAGCTTGAGGTCCAGCGTGCACATCTCAAAGAAACCGAGGCCGCCATCGCCACCACGGCTGAGACGCGGAACCACACGGCTTCGGAGTTTGAGCGGACCCTCAGTGGTGACCTTTCCGAGGCGGAGCGCAAGGCGGCGGGTATTCGCCAGGACATCATCAAATCGCAAGAGAAGACCAAGCTCCAGCATCTCGTCTCACCCGTCGATGGCATCGTCCAGCAGCTTGGCGTTCACACCATCGGCGGGATCGTGACACCCGCTCAGCAGCTTATGATTGTGGTGCCTCTCGACAGCGAGCTCGAAATCGAGGCCATGATCTCGAACAAAGACATTGGCTTCATCGAGGAGGGCCAGGAAGCCCAGATCAAAGTCGACACCTTCACCTTCACCCGTTATGGACTTCTTTCCGGCCGGATCCTGCATGTTTCCGGGGATGCGATCGCGCCCGGCGAGCCCAAGGACAAGACATCTAAAGCCGAAATTAAAGAAGACGCGAAGGCGCAAGACATGGTTTTCGCGGCCAGGGTATCGCTCGGCACCAAGTCCATGCAAATCGATAACCGGCTCGTGAATCTTTCTCCGGGCATGGCTGTCACCGTCGAGGTCCAAACCGGGCGGCGCCGGATCATCGGTTACCTTTTGTCACCGATCGCCAAATATCACCACGAAAGCATTCGCGAAAGATAATCGCCGAGCCTAACTCCTTCACCAAATCGCGGTACCGCATGGCAGCCAAATCCAGGTCTGCCCTGGCGGTCTTTTCCGTCTTTTTCTGGAAGCAATGAAGCACGTAAACCGCATCGGCGAATTTAGCGGCGTAGATGACGCGGAACGCTCCAGCGGCATCGTGCGCTGAAAACAGGCATGGGTCCTAGCGATTTGCAACAGCGACCTTGATTTAGACCGTTAATGTCAATCATGCACGTATAGCGTTACGAGCCGTCATGAAGCGCAGCGAAGCCGTCGCCAGACTCAAAGCCGCCGTTCCCGGCATAAGAGCGCGGGGCGCGCGGTCGCTATACCTCTTCGGCTCCGCGGCGCGGGATAAAATGACAGCCGAGAGCGACCTTGATATTTTTATCGATGCGGCCGATCCGGATACCTTTTCCTTAATCGAATTGGTGGACATCAAATTTTATCTTGAGCGCGAGCTTGGAGTGGAAGTGGATGTGACCACCCGCGACAGCCTCCATCCCATGCTGCGACAAGATATCGAACAATCGGCCATTCGAATTTTTTGATGTATCGCAAGCTCGATCCCGTTCTGAACGACATTCTCGACCGTATCGAGAAGATCTTGAATGTGACTGCGAGTAAAACCTTCGAAGACTTTGATGCTGACTGGATGCTGCGCTTTGCGGTCGAACGCGCCATCGAAAATATCTCCGAAGCGGTCCGTCATATCCCAGACGAAAAGCTCAACCTGCAACCTGACATACCTTGGCCCTTAATAAAGGGTATTGGCCATGTGCTCCGTCATGAGTATCACCGCGTCGCATCAAAAACTATCTGGAACGTTGTCACCCAACACCTGCGCCCGTTGGAAATGGCAGTAAAAGAGCTGCAGAAATTCCAGCAAAAACCGCGCTCCAGACGCCGATAGCAATACCAACATGGCGTCCCGCCTAAAATCGAGCTCCTCCGCTTCGACAGCGGCAAGGCATGGACCTGCCATTTGCGGTCCAAGCGCATGAATCTGTTTGGCATCCCCGATCCTGGAAACGTGGAAATCCACAGACATGACTGTGCCGCCAACGGTGTCAATGCTCTCCGTGAGAATCTGGAGGTTTCTGTGAGGTCGAAAGCGATGAGGGCGGGACTGACGCGGCCGTCGACCTCATAGAAACCGGATTGAGCTGAACCGCGGGGCACGGCCGTGGCAGCTATGGGGATCGATGGCCCGCGCCGCGTTCTCGGGTCCCGGCGGTCAGTACGATGGTATCCATCCTGGCCGGAATGGGCGCTTGGCGAGACGCTTGAGCGCATTTCGGCCTTTTTGCGCTCATCCCTCGATCGCATCGAATGCCGGTGCGCTCACCGCGCAGGCAGTACCGGGCGGCTTCTGTGGATGGTCGCGTGGGATTTTCCGGGACGGCTCTTTCGGGCAGCATTTCTGTTCTAGGGGCAAGCCGGTGCAATCGTATGTGCTTGGCCATTTTCCCGCTTACCAAGTAAGCCGGATGCCTGGTCCCGTCGATTCGATCAATCCGGGAACCGCTCTAAACTGCCGGATCGGCCGGGGCGTCCTCAAGGATGTCCTTGCGCGCGCCCGCTCTGGCCGCCGCCTCGAAGATTTCATGCGCCACCGCCTCCGGCTTCTCCTCATGCGCCAGATGGCCGAGCCCGCGCAACAACACAAGGTGGGCGCCCGGCACCATCTCCTTCACCTTGAAGGCGACCTCGGGAGGGATCGCTGTGTCGCGGCTTGCGGCGATCAGCGTCAGCGCGGTGTGGAGATGCGGCAGCTCGCGAACGAGGCCGTGAAGATCCCAGTTCGCCATCATGCTGAGCGCGGCCCGCACATGAACCGGGCTTTGGAAAAGCCGGGAGTAAAGGGCCAAATCCTCAGGCGGGATCGTTGAGCCTGTGCTGGCGATCAGTTGGCGCACCACGCTTTTGTCGTGCGCGCGCCAGGAAAAAAACGTAGGCGCGAACGGGTTGAGGAACAAGAGCTTGGCCAGTGCCGGGAACAGGTGGCTGGCAACGCCTTTGAAAGGCAGAAAAGCGCCGTTCAGGCTTATCATCGCCGAAGGGGCTGCGGTCTTGTCGAGAACCATCCGCGCCAGGATCGCCACACCGGCAGAATGTCCAACCACGAAGCGGGGATTGGTGCCGATCGCGCCGAGCAGCCCGGCGACGGCGTGCGCCATCGATGGCAGGGTGTAGCGGTGCGAATAGGGGGCCCTCGTAAACCCATGGCCGGGAAGATCGGGCGCGATGACCCTGAACTCCTTGGCGAGCATGGGCGCAAGGAGCCGCCAGGAATGCACCGACCCCCCTGTGCCGTGAAGCAGCAGGAGGTCGGGGCCCTCGCCCATGACCTGCACGTGCCAATGGAAGCCGCGATCGTTGACGAAGCAGCTCGACTCCGCATTCGGCCAATGCTTACCGTCGATTTCCCAGTTAAGCGGGCTCATGACGCCGCCATCGAACGGGCTGCTGCCGAGATCGCCCGCGCATCCGCGTAGGGGAGCGGGAGATACAGCGCGCCCATCTCGCGCGCCAGCTGACTGGCCTTCGGTTGCGGCCGTGGCGAGGTATCGACCAGAAGCGAAGGGACCTCGCCCTCGCGGAGAAAGCGCGCGATCTTCATGGCGTCGGCATGGGCGGTCTCGCGATTCGCGTCCCTGTTTGCGGTGATGTTGGCACGGCCGTCGGTCAAAAGTACCACGATCGGAAAGCCGCCATTGCGCCTTGTTTTGGCGGCGAGCGCGGCGGCTGCCCGGATGCCGGCAGCAAGAGGCGTTCCGCCACCGCCCGCAAGCGCGCTCAGCGCCCGCTTCGCGCGAACTAAAGATCGGGTTGGCGGCAGGAGGATGCTGGCCTCGTGCCCCCGGAAAGCGATGAGCGCGACCTGATCCCGGCGCACGTAGCAATCGGCCAGCAAGAGTTCGACCGCGCCCTTGGCCTCCGACAGTCTTTGAATTGCCGCCGACCCCGACGCGTCGACCGCGAAAATCGTGGTGGTCTGCACAAAGGACTTGAAGCGGCGCACCCGTAGATCGTCGTGCCTGACATGGAACTTGGCCGTGGTGTGTTGGGCATGCTGCCGGCGGATCCTTTGCCACGGGGCGGCGGCGCGGATGGTATCGACGGCGCTAATCTTTTCGCCATGCATGCCGCGCGCGCGCCTTACGCCATGAGGCCGCCCGCGATCCCCGCCCACTCTCTCGATGCCGGAGCGTCCGCCCTGGCTTTTTGCTGTGCCCTTTTGCACGGTCTTCGGCAATCTTGCGAGGAGGTTTGGCGGAAGCGCGGCCTGGGCAGCGGCGAGGATCATGTCCGCCATCTCGCCGGCGCGTTTATCGCCCTCGCTCTCGCCTTTCGAGTCCTTGTCGTCCTGCTCCGGCTGGTTTTGAGGTTCCTCGCTGGCCGGCATCATGGTCGCCCGTGGCGCCAATACGAAGCGCGCCGCGACGGCCGCATCGTCCGCGGAGACCTCCGTCCGGCCCTCAAGCGCGGCCATAGCCTTGGCCGCTGCCACGGCGAACAGGGGAGCGCGCATGGAGGCGATGCCGAGTTCCATCGAGGCCCGGCATAGCGCCACCAAAACCCCATCGGGGATTTCCACATCCGGCAGCAGGGCTCTCGCAGCCGCGATGTCTTCCGCGCCAAAAGGCATCGAGACGGTGTCCCGGACTCCCGTCTGCGAAAGGCCAATTTGAAAGGCGAGCCTGTCGTTGAGCACCGCAGGCGGCGGGGCTTCGTCCGGTTCGCTTTCGTCGAGGGCAATAACGTTCAGCATCACGTCAGAACGCTTAGATAGTCCGTTTTGCTCCAATGCCAGTTCGCCGAAGTCGAGCACCGAGCCCAACTGCGCGGCGAGCGACTGCGGAATGCGCTCTGCGAGCGGGATGAGGAGCACACCGCCATCGAGCCGGGCAAGAAGTCCCGGCCGCCAAATAAGCCGCGCGCTCGCAAGCGTGGCCGCGAGATCGACCCCGCCAAATAGGCTTTCCTCCGTTGCATTGAGGGGGAGTTTGCCGGACGGTGTCTCCGGCGGGAAAATGTCCCGGACGAGTTCAAGCCACCGATCCCGAACGGGGCCGGACTTGGCGCGCATCCAGATACCGTGAAGGCGGGCGGGATCGACAGCGAAAAGGGCCGCCGCCAAGATGGCGTCCTGCCATTCCGTTGGAGATGCCGCTTCGGCGTTCATAGGCCGAGGGTGCTCTCGATGGCGAGTTCAACCCGCGCCGTGGAGCCCGCTTCGTCGAGCGGGTCGCGCCTCAACCGGTGCCGCAATGCCGCGGGCGCGATTTGACGGAGATGGGTAATCGCGACGCTTTTCGCGCCCTCGAAGCTTGCCAGCGCGCGTGCGCCCCGGATCAGCGTCAACTCGCCGCGCAGGCCATCCGTGCCGAGTGCAAGGCAAAGCCTGGTGGTGGCTTCGAGCACGGGATCGGAGACCTCGATAGTGTCGAGACTTTTTTGCGCGTTGCCGATTCTCTGGCGGAGTTTGCGGTTCTCGGTGCGGTAAGCCGCCACGAAGCCGGCCGGATCGCGGTCGAAGGCATCGCGGCACCGCACCACCTGCATGCGCGACTGGAGATCGCGCGGCGTCACCACCTCGACCGACAGGCCGAACCGGTCGAGCAATTGCGGCCGGAGTTCGCCTTCCTCCGGATTTCCGCTGCCGATCAGCACGATATGGGCGGGATGCCTGAGGCTGATCCCGTCGCGCTCGACGACGTTCTCGCCCGACGCCGCCACATCGAGCAGCAGATCAACGATGTGGTCTTCGAGAAGATTGACCTCGTCGATATAGAGAAACCCGCGATTGGCGCGCGCCAGGAGCCCGGTTTCGAAGGCTTTCTCGCCGCGGGCTAGCGCGCGTTCGATGTCGAGAGCGCCGACGACGCGGTCTTCGGTGGTGCCGAGCGGAAGATCGACCACCGGCACCCGGATGAACCTTGAGTGCAGCGCGCCTTTCTTCTCGCGCGCCCGGCATTCCTCGCAGAGCTCGTCCTTCGCGTCAGGGTCGCAGTTGAAGCGGCAGCCACGTACGGCTCGCAGAGGCGGCATGATCGCCGCGCAGGACCGCACCGTGGTGGATTTGCCGGTGCCGCGGTCGCCGAACGCTAGAACGCCGCCAATGGAAGGATCGATCGCGGAGACGATGAGGGCGAGTTTGAGCTCTTCCTGCCCGACGATCGCCGAAAAAGGATATACAGGCCGCGTCATGGATTGAGCATTGCCTTAGAAGGTTCGTACATTGGCTCTCCCACCGCGTGCACCCGCACCGGCTTGGCCAACACCCCTAAAGTGCCCAAGACTTCGCTGCTGTCAACCCAAGCCTACAGCCCGCGCGGAAACGAAGCTGAAAGGTTAATTTTACTGCGAACGGGCGGCAAACGAAAGCGGGGCGCCGGCCGTGCCTATGGCGAGAACCGCCGGGGCCTCCTCCGGTGCGGCAGCTTCATCCGCGGCCGCTTCTCTGCCGTTCAAGCCCCAGCCCCAAAGCGTTGCTGCCGGGATCGGCAGGATGAGAAGCCAATGCTCCAGAACGGCGAGCGCCATCATGGTGCCGAGAAAGACGGCGTTGGTGAAGGCGTAAGGTGTGGCCGCTTGGGCGCCGTCCTGAAAGATCATGACAGCTGCGATGCTTCCGCCTGTGATGGAGAATGGAAACAGCACGTTGATTGGGCGCTCTCTCAAGAAGGAACGCAGATATTTGAGATGAGACGGGAAGAATTCCTCGTTCAAATTGCGCACACCGAGGACGGCGTTAATCTTTGCGCTCGAATGCATGATCCAGAGGATCGCGTAGGTCCAGGCACCGCACCAATTATCGCCCCCCAGCGAAGCGGCGCAGATTGCCGCTCCTACAAGCATCGCTCCGATTTCGTGATAGAGGCAGGTTTCAATGGCATGCCAGAAATGCCGCACCCCGCCGCAATCGTGATGACAAGGCTCTTGCCGGGGGCCCGTTAAGACGCCGGTGTAGAACGTCAGTTGCGTCCAAGCCCAAGCAAGGAGCCCGTAAGTGAAGCCCCAGTAAGCAGCGGCGGATGTCGTGGAACCGCGCAGCTCGTGGATGCTCCCCAGACTGAGAGCCAAAAGCACCGTCGCCGCCGACACCGACCACGGGAAAGTCCAGGACGGGCGGTTGTTCAAATAAATGACAACCCCGGTGCTGAACCACCAGACGAACAGAACGAAAAGGATCGGCGTGGCGTAGCTGATCACGGCGGTGTCACCAGGCTGGAGCGAGACGGATTTGCTGCGGCAGTTCGTTACGCTCAGCGGGAAGCATGAAAATCCGCATGAACGTGACCGCAGCAAGCCCTGCGAGGCCAATCGACTTCATTTTGCCCAAGAAGCCCCGTGAGCGGGCGGCTTCGCGGGCTTCGCTGATCTCGGACAGACGATCCAAACCGCGCTTGAGCGCGGGATTGTCGAGATCGATGGTGAGCGGGAAGACCTGCCGCGAAATCTCGCTTGTGATGCGGAAGACTCTGAAATCGTAGTCGTCCGGATGCATGCCGAGGGCCGCATGGAAGGCGGGGCGTGCATGATCGCGGCAATACATCGTGGCGAAAACCGCGAGTACGAAAAAACGGACCCAGTATTTGTTCAACCCGGTCAGGAACTTCGGATTGGCGCGCATCAAAAGCGCGAACGCCTCTCCGTGCCGGAATTCATCCCCGCACCAGTTCTCGAACCATTTGAAGATCGGATGAAACCGCAATTCTGGGTGCTTCTCGAACTGACGGAAGATCGTGATGTAGCGTGCGTAGCCGATTTTCTCCGAGAGGTAGGTCGCGTAGAAAATGAACTTCGGCTGGAAGAACGTATACTTCTTCGCCTTGGTCAGAAAGCCAAGATCGACGCCGATACCGAAATCCTTGAGCGTCTCGTTGATAAAGCCGGCATGGCGGGCCTCGTCACGGGCCATCAGGCCGAACAACTCCTTCATGTCGGGGTTCTTCGCGCGCTTTTTCATCTCGGCATAGAGGACACAGCCCGAGAATTCGGCGGTCACGGAGCTGACGAGGAAATCCAGAAATTCCTTGCGCAGCTCGTCTGGCAGGTTTGAAAGGTCGAGATTGAACTCATCGTTGCGCACGAAATGCCCGTTATTGGGATCGCTTTGCATTTCCGAGATGAGGCTGTCCCACTCCGCCCGGACCGAAGTGACATCCATGCTGTCGATCTCGTCGAAATTCGTGGTGTAAAAGCGCGGGCTGAGCATCGTACTTTCTTGTGCCTGACGCGTCGACTCGTTGATCGCCAGCCCGCGGGTAGCGGTCTCCGTCATAGTTTCCTCCTCGGTGTGAAGCTGACCTCGTAGAGTTCTGTGAGTTGGAAGCTCGATAAAAGCTTCGTCGTCAGCCGTTTAAACCAATTCGCGCGAATAACCGTCGCCAGGCGGCGCTCCACGATGCGCTCACCGAAATTTGCGGCGATGGGTGCGCCCTGGAGGATGACTTTGTCTCCGGGCCGGATCTCGATATCTCCGTCGAGTTCGACATAGGCATGAAGGCTATCAGCCGTATGCTCGACCTCGACGGTACATGGAACGTTGAATGTGCTGCCTTTGCCGGGCTGATTGTCCATGGAACGCATCGATCAAAGCCTCGGATTGGCCGGCAGCAGCCGGACGAAGCTTTGGGCATTCGTATGCCCGAACGCGGACACCTCGACGGCGTGTCCGGTCGCAGGATCGGCGAAGGAAAGACGGCCGTTGTTATAGAGCGTCAGCGTGAAGGGAGCATCCCGCGCTTCGGGGTTCAGGCGGAGACGTTCACCGCCCAACAGCCTGATCGTGCTCGCAAGGAAATTATTTTCCTCCCGTTTGAGCACCGCGAAGGGCTTATCCGCGTTGGCATCGAAAACGAGGATGTCGCCCGCATCGCCATCGCGGAACAGGAGAGGACGGACGGTTACGGGGCGTTCTTCCTCGTTCGCCGCCGTCACGTTGCGGGTACCTTTGACGGAGGCGTCCCCCCCGCGAAATGCAAGCATCGCGACCGGCAGAACGGCCGCGATGAGGAGCAGGGGGAGCCATCTCGTTTTTAGCATGTATCTTAAGACCTCATGCTGCAAGGGATGCGCGGCCTGCGTCACTTGCAGTGCTCTTCTCAGCCACGGGTTCAACCGCCTTCGCGCCATCCGTAGCGGACGTAGCCGCCGCGAATTCCGCTATTGCGGACCGTAGGACCTCCGCGGCTTTTCCGGCATCCTTGACCCCGCGCAGCATTGGCTGAGGCTTCTGGAATCGCCATGGGCGCGCATGCGGCCAGAGGATCAGATACGCGATCTTGTAAGACGCCGCAAGAGTTCAGCGGAATATCGCCACTTCCATCCGGGTAGAGCCGGAGTCCTGCCCCTTCAATGACGCGAAAAGAAACATTGACGGCTTTGTTCAAAGCGATGCCGTATCGGAGAACCACTCGCTTCGTCGTGATCGTGTAGATCGTTGTCCGGCCGCAGAGATAGGCAAAGGTGCCCAAGAGACCGACGACGACGCCCATCATCGCGAACAGCCAAGCCACAGCTTTGGCCGTGTCCACGAGGGTCCGCCCATCCGCGTTCGCAGCGATTATCGCCCAGCCGATCAGCAAGACGAAGTAGCCCGTCACGAAGCGGATGTGACAGAGATGCTTGGCAAGTGTGAGCCATCGCGGGGATCCCTGCCAGAGGATTTTCTCGCCCTCTGGCAGTTTGTACGGAAGGCCCTTGATAGGCTCGTATTCGTACTCAAGCGTCATAAATACGGCTCCTGACGCTCCGGATCGGCATAAAGGATGCCGGCGCCGTAAAACGCCGTGACCTTCTCTTCCTCAAGGAGGGTGATCTGGTCCGGATTGGCGAGCTGCGGGACAGACGCGAATTGGCCACCAAAGAGCGACTCCACCTTGATGGCTTGCTTATCGTCATCGACTTTGGCGAAACCATAGGGCAGAAGCACACGTGCGCCGCTTCCCTCGACCTCGACTTCATAGAAGCGGATGAGCTGCTCGGAACGGTCAACCCAGACATCGCGGATCATGCCGGCAAAAACGCCGTCGGCTCCGATAACCGCAAAGCCTCTTGGATCCGTGTCGGAGCTAGCTATTTTAAAGTCGTTAGCGACGCGCAGGGGTACGATTTTGGGCAATCCATGCGCTGTCAAATCGGGCGTGTTAGAGCGCTCCGCATAGGCGCCGGGGCCGATGGCATCGAGCAAAGGATTCCCGGTCGGGATGAAGGGGGCTCCGGGTTGATTCTCCGCGGGCACTGCCTTAAGCGGGCGAGAGTCCCATTCGTCTCTCGGAGCGACAACCGTGCCGCCGTGATACAGGCGGAACGTCTTGGGTAACGGCATGGTCAGGTAGCCGGGATTTTCCGGCGTGTCGTATGGCTCACGAATGAGCGGATAGCCTTCGCGCCGGTCTTCCCGCCTTAAATGAAGGATGAGAATGGCGAAGAATAACCAAAAAAGATACAGCGTAACCTCGGCTACGTCGATATGTCCTATTATGCCACCGGTGGTAGTTGACATGGGAAGCACCTCCGCTTCGTTTAGGCTAGGGTTTCTGCTAGGCTGGGCCGGGTCCGGGCTTGCCCAGGCCGCTTTCCAGTAGAACGGACCAGCGGGCCGATCGCGGCCAGCGTGGCAAAAAGTAGAAAGATCTCAATGTGGTAGACGGCTATATAGCCCATGTCGGGACCGGTGAGCGCCGGGCCCAACGCCCCCCGCGAGGCCATATCTCCAATTAAGTCCCTCAAAGCGCCGCCGAGCGCAATGCCGCCTCCTGTCGCGGATGCGCCCACAGCGCCCCAAGCGCCGAGAGCCAATCCGGCCTGACCCTCCTTGGCGAGGTCCATCGCCGCCGTCAGCGTTCCCGCCGCAAAAAGGGCACTGCCGAAACCGAGTGCGAAGACGCCGCTCTCGAACAGCGCAGCCTGATGAAGGGGCGCCGAAAAGACGAAAGCGCTCAGCGCGCCTAGCCCCATCATGATACCAATCGCTGCGAAGCGGTAAGGGTCGGGCGCATCGCGCAGCCTGCGTGCCGCAAACCAGAGCGCGGCAAGCGCGCCAGCCGCGAACAGGGCGGTGAGCTTCGTCGTCTCCGCGATGGTCATGTTGAGGATTTGGCCGCCAAAGGGCTCAAGCAGGATGTCCTGCATGCTGAAGCCAACGGTGCCGAGGCCGAGAGCCACGAAAATGCGAACCCAACGCCCACCGTCCATGAAGGTGCGCCAAGCCTTGCGGAAATCGGGAGCCGGCTCGCCGGTACGATCCGCGCCCCGGCGACGGGGCTCCTGTTTCCACAGCGCGATGGCGTTCAGCACAAGGGTCGCGATCGCGGTGCCTTGGATGGTCTGGATCAGCCGGATCTGGCTGAAATCGGCGAGCAACTGCCCCAGCGTCAAGGCGCTAATCGACATTCCGGCGAGCAGCATCACATAGAGAAAGGCGACCACCCGGGCGCGCGTTTGCGGGGTCGCGAGATCGGTTGCGAGCGCCAGCCCCGCCGTCTGGGTCGTATGAAGCCCCGCCCCCACGAGCAGGAAGGCGAGTGCCGCCCCGGCCGTGCCGATCCAGGCCGGGCCGTGCGAATCGCCCGAAAGCAGGATAAGCGCGAAAGGCATCAGCGCCAGGCCGCCGAATTGAAGGAGCGTGCCGAGCCAGATGTACGGAACCCGCCGCCAGCCGAGCATCGAACGGTGGGTGTCGGACTTGAAACCGAGGAACGGCCGGAGCGGCGCGAACACCAGGGGAAGCGCGATCATTGCCGCGACGAGCCAAGCCGGCACGTCCATATCGAGGATCATGATGCGGTTCAGCGTGCCGTTCACCAGCACAAGGGCCATGCCGACGGTGACTTGAAAGAGAGACAGCCGCAAAAGGCGTGAAAGTGGAAGCTCCGGGGTTGCTGCATCGGCGAACGGCAGGAACGCCGGACCAAGCTTCATGAGAAAGGCAAGGCCGGCGGATTTGCCTGGCAAGGGGATGGCGCGCGCAATAAGCGGTCGGCCGGCCTCGTCGCCGATGGCTGGTGCATTCCCGCTATGCGTGAGCTCGCTCACCGCCTCACCAACTCCATTGCTTGAGAGGTATAAAAGCCATTCACGATACGCAGCGATTGGTTCTCGCGCCAGTCCGCAAGCCGCTCCTCAGCCGCGATCTTGCGACGCAGCTTACCCTCGGCCACCGGCTCGATCCCTGGCGCCCGGTTCGATCGCGGAAACAGCTTGCCCGCGTTGTGCATGGCGGCAAGCAAGACGGTTCGCGGCGCGAAGGTGAAGACGATCTTCGTGCTTGTGAAGGCGGCAAATCCGCTGAGCACGCGAACGAGGTCGGGCGTGCGGTAATGAATGAGCGAGTCCATCGCGACGCAGAAGTCGAAGGCGCCACCCGGCGGATTCAGCATATCGCCGGCGAGAAGCTCGATCCGGTCCTGCAACTCCGGAGGCGTGCGCTCCTTGGCGAGGCTGATGAGTGTCGGTGAGAGATCGATGCCGACCACTGTGGCACCGCGCTTTGCCGCTTCGAGCGATAGCGCGCCCGTGCCACAGCCGGCGTCGAGCAGCCTAGCGCCCGTTAGATCGGCAGGCAGCCAGTCCAGAAGCGTCGCGCGCATCCGGTCCCGGCCAGCCCGCACGCTCGCCCGGATTCCGGTCAACGGCGCGTCGGAGGTCATTTTCGCCCACGCGTCCACGGCCGTACGGTCGAAGTAGTTCTCAAGATGAGCGCGGCGGGCGAGGTACGTGGTAGTCGGCATTAGTTGTATCCCAGAAAGTCGAAAATGTCGCGGTCCTTCATCGGCAGGGCGGCTTGCGGCTCCGCACCGGCCCATAGCCCCGCGGCGAGGCGCAGATACTCTTTCTGCACCGCTTCCAGCTCAGGCGTCGGCTCCATCTCGAACAGCGTGGACTTCTTGAGCCGGCTCTTCCGGATCACATCGAGGTCTGGGAAGTGTGCGAGGCGCCCGAGACCCGTTGCGCCGTTGAAGCGATCGATTTCATCGGTGTCGCGGCTGCGATTGGCGATCACGCCGCCGAGCCGGACCTTATAGTTTTTCGATTTGGCGAGGATGGCCGCGACGATGCGGTTCATGGCGAAGATCGAGTTGAAATCGTTGGCGGTGACGATCAGCGCACGGTCCGCATGTTGCAGCGGCGCCGCAAACCCGCCGCAGACGACGTCGCCCAGGACGTCGAAAATCACAACGTCGGTGTCCTCCAGCAGGTGATGCTCCTTCAGCAGCTTCACAGTCTGGCCGACCACGTAGCCGCCGCAGCCGGTACCGGCCGGCGGGCCGCCCGCCTCGACGCACATCACGCCGTTGTAGCCCTCGAACACGAAATCGTCCGCGCGCAGTTCTTCGGAGTGGAAGTTCACCGATTCGAGCACGTCGATGACCGTTGGGACCATCCGCTTCGTGAGCGTGAAGGTGGAATCGTGCTTGGGATCGCAGCCGATCTGCAAAACGCGCTTTCCAAGCTTGGAGAACGCGACCGAGAGATTGGACGATGTCGTACTCTTGCCGATACCGCCCTTGCCGTAGACCGCGAAGACTTTCGCCCTGTCGATCATCAGCTCGGGGTCGAGATGAACCTGCACACTGCCTTCACCGTCCTCGTGATCGTTACGGGGGCGGTATTTCGGGATCGGCTGTGACGGAGGCTTACGGTCGAAATGCGTGCTCATGCTGCAATCTCCACGCCAACACCCTCAATTCTGTCTTCAAGTTCTTCCCCGGCTTTTCGTAAGGCGTCGAGCGTTTCCTCGTCCGGCGACCAGTACTTGCGCTCATGCGCCTCGATCAAACGGTTCACGACGCGCGCGGACGATTCAGGGTTCAGGTCCGCAAGCCGCTTGCGCATGTTTTCATCGAGAATGTAGGTCTGCGTCAGGCGCTGATAGACCCACGGCTGGACTTGCCCCGTGGTCGCAGACCATCCCATCGTATTGGTCACGTGCGCCTCGATCTGGCGGACGCCTTCATATCCGTGGCTCAGCATGCCCTCGAACCATTTCGGGTTCAGGGCGCGGGTCCGGGCTTCGAGCGCGACTTGCTCGGAGAGGCTGCGGACCTTGCCGTCGCCCTTCGTCTGATCGCTGATATAGACGGGGACCGTTCCTCCGGTTGCCCGCGATATGGAGCGGCTGATGCCGCCCAGCGTATCGAAGTAATGGTCGACGGTGGTGACGCCGAGTTCGACCGAATCGAGATTCTGGTAAGCGAGGTCGACGCCGGACAGGATCGACTTCAAAAGAGCGGGCTGCGCCGCGGAATTCCCCTTGCGCGAGAAGGCGAACGATTTCCGGCGTGTGAACGTCTCCGCTAGCTCGTCTTCGTCCTCCCAGCGGCCGCTCTCGATCAGGAGATTGACGTTCGAGCCGTAGGCGCCGTCGCCATTGGAGAACACCCGAAGCGACGCCGTTTCCATGTCGCAACCATGAGCGGCCTGATGGGCCAGCGCGTTCGCGCGGATGTAGTTCTGTTCCACCGGCTCGTCCGCGGTCGCGCCGAGATAGGCGGCTTCGGCGAGGAGCTTCGTCTGCAACGGAAGCAGGTCGCGGAAAATGCCGGACAGCGTCACGATCACATCGATACGCGGACGGCCAAGCTCTTTCAACGGGATTAACTCAGCGCCGCACAACCGGCCGTAGCCATCGAAGCGCGCCCGGGCGCCCATCAGAGCGAGCGCCTGCGCGATCGGGCCGCCCTCGGTCTTGAGATTGTCGGTGCCCCAGAGCACGAGCGCGACGGACCTCGGGAGCGAGTGTCCCTCCTCCATGTGGCGCATCAGCAGTCTTGCAGCCTGCTTCTCGCCTTCCTTCATGGCAAAGGCGCTCGGCAGGCGGAACGGGTCGAAACCGTGAATATTCCGGCCGGTTGGCACGATGTCGGGATTGCGCAGAATGTCGCCGCCCGGCGCTGGTGCGATGAACTCTCCAGCAAGCGCACGGACGATCGCCGGAAGCTCGAAATCCTCAGCCAGTTTTTTCGCAAGCTCATCGAGCGGCCGTTCGGGATCGGACTCACGCAGAAGCGAAAGCAGCTCGTTCCGCTCCGGTTCGGAAGCAACTTGCCCGACGACATGGAGCCCGTGAGGAATGAGCGATTCCTCAACTTCAAGGACCGTGTTGGTGAGTTTCAGAATGCGCTCCGGGGCGTCATCCCAAGCGGGCTCCGCTTGCGCGAGATCGACATCGGCGGCCTGGGCCTGGATCAAGGCCGCAAGCGAGTCCCTTTCGGGCTGCGGCGAGTTGGGATCGAGAGCGCGCCAGCGCTCGATGGACGACTTAAGGTCCAACAGGCCGCGATAGAGGCCCGAATGCGTCACCGGCGGTGTCAGGTAGCTGATCAGCGTGGCTGCGCCGCGGCGCTTGGCGAGCATGCCCTCAGAGGGGTTGTTCGCGGCATAGAGATAGAAGTTGGGCATGTCGCCGATGAGGCGGTCCGGCCAGCATGTGGCGGTCATACCGGTTTGCTTGCCGGGCATGAATTCGAGCGCGCCATGGGTGCCGAAGTGCAGGAGCGCATGCGCGCCGAAATCCTCGCGCAGCCAGCGGTAGAAGGCCGAGAAGGCATGCGTCGGGGAGAAGCCGTTCTCGAAGAGAAGGCGCATCGGATCGCCTTCGTAGCCGAAAGCCGGCTGCAGGCCCACGAAGACATTGCCGAACTGCTCGCCGAGCACGAACAGCGAACCGCCGTCGCTCAGCTGCTTGCCGGGGGCCGTGCCCCATTGCTTCTCGATCTGGGGAAGCCAGCGCTCGCGGCGGATGTGGTCGTTGACGGAGATGCGGGTGTGGACATTCGCCTGAGTGCCGAACCGGCCCGCGTTGCCTTTGAGTAGGCGCTCGCGCAGCGCGTCGGACGAGGCCGGAACATCGACCTTGTAGCCTTCCTCCTTCAGCCGCTTCAGCACATTATAGAGAGACTGGAACACGCCGAGAAACGCCGCCGTGCCGACGCTGCCGGCGTTCGGCGGAAAGTTGAATAGGACGACGCCGATTTTCCTATCGGCCGGCTTCGCTTTCCTGAGCGCAATGAGCTTCTCGACGCGAGCCGCGAGCATCGCCGCGCGTTCCGGGCAAGCATGCATGTCGCGCGCCGCCCCTTCGGTGAAGGTGCAGCCTTCTTGACAACCCGTACAGGGCGTGTCGCCGCTGGATCGGCCGCCGAACACGGCAGGCCCGGTGGCGCCGTCGAGTTCGGGGATCGCAACCATCATCGTGGTTTCGACCGGCATCAGGCCGCGGCTCGAACCGCTCCATTCCTGCAGCGTTTGAAACTCGAGGGCATGCGCCGCGAGATAGGGTACGTTCAGCGTCTCAAGAATATGCTCCGCCGCCTGCGCGTCGTTGTAGGCAGGTCCGCCAACGAGCGAGAAGCCGGTCAGGGACACGAGCGCGTCGATGGTGGAGCGGCCGTCCTTGATGAAGTATTTTTCAATGGCCGGGCGTGCGTCGAGACCGCTTGCAAAGGCGGGAATGACCTTCATGCCCTTGTTTTCAAAGGCAGCGATCACGGCATCGTAATGCTTCGAGTTCCCCGCGAGCGCATAGGACCGCATGATGAGCAGGCCGACGGTGCCGGAAGCGCGCGATGGCGCGGGCAGCTTGGAAACTTCTTCCGAGATCCGCTTTTTCAGGCCCGGATGGTACACCCCTGTTTCGGGATACTCCTCCGGTTCTCCGACGCGAAGGCTACCCTTGAGCGCGGCGCGCGGCCCGCTCGCGTAGCGGTTCACGAGCAAGCGTACCATGTTGGCGAGGTTCTCGTCGGAACCTGCAAGCCAATATTGCAAGGTGAGGAAATAAGCGCGGAGATCCTGAGCGGCGCCGGGTATGAATTTAAGGATTTTAGGCAGCCGGCGCAGCATCTTCATCTGGCCCGCGCCCGAACTTGCGCCCTGCTTTTTCGAGCCGCGCAGCCTTTTCAGCAGCGACAATGCGCCGCTGTCCGAGCCGTCCATCTTGAAGCCGCCGAGGCGCGTCAGGCGCATCACTTCGCCGGCCGACATGCAGCCGACCAGCGCGTCGCAATCGTCGCGCCGCGCGGTCAGCGCCGGAAGGACCGGCTTGATGTGCTCTTCCATGAAGAGCATCGTCGCGATGATGATGTCTGCCTTGGCGATGTCGTCGCGGCAACGCTCGACCGCCGCTTCGTCCTGGCCCCATTCCGCCGCCGCATGGAGGCTGAGATGCAAGCCCGGCAGGTCCGCCGAAAGCGACTCCCTCGCGCGGTCGAAGGCGCTGGCCACGTGGCCATCGAGGGTCACGACGGCGACCCGGACCTGCGGGGCTGTTGCTTTACCGGCTGTAGTGCGCTTTTGCATCGTATAGTGTCTCGACCGTTATGTGCTCGAGTCCCCGCTCGGTGGCGAAGCGCTCTGTGTTTCTTTTGGCCTTACCGCGCACGAAGAACGGAATTTTCCGCAGCTCCTTTTCGGCATCCTCGCCCCAGATCAGGGGCTTGGGGCCGCGCGAGGCCTCCACAGTTTCTACCGCGTGGGGCTTACTCTCCGCAAGCAAAGGTTCAGGTGGTGATGCCGCTGGGGCGGCCAGATGGGACGGCGCCGAGCCGTTGAATTCGAAATCTTCCCGGAACATGTGCAGGAGGTGCTCCTCCAGCCCCATCATCAAGGGGTGCACCCAGGTGTCGAAGATCACGTTCGCGCCCTCGAAACCCATCTGCGGCGAATAGCGCGCGGGAAAATCCTGGACGTGAACGGGAGCTGAGATCACCGCGCAGGGAATGCCGAGCCTTTTCGCGATGTGGCGCTCCATTTGCGTGCCGAGCACCAGCTCCGGATGCAGTTCGCGGACTTGGGCTTCCACTTCCAGATAATCGTCGGTGATGAGCGCGGTCACGTCGTAAAGCTTGGCCGCCTCGCGGACTTCGCGGGCGAATTCGCGGGAATAGGTGCCGAGCCCGGCGACCGTAAAACCAAGTTCCTTCGACGCGATGCGTGCTGCGGCAATCGCATGGGTGGCGTCGCCGAAGATGAAGACGCGCTTGCCGGTGAGGTAAGTCGAGTTGACGGAACGGGTGTACCAGGGCAGACGCGATGTACTTGCCGGGGATCCGTTGCTGGAACTCACGAGCGCCTGGACCTCCGCGATGAAGTCCCTCGTGGCGCCGGCCCCGATGGGAACCGTTTTTGTGTAGGGCTGCTTGAATGTGCGGCTGAGCCATTGCGCCGCAGTCAGTGCGGTCTCAGGGTAGAGAACCACGTTGAAATCGGCCTGCGGTAGCTTGACGATATCCGAGGGAGCCGCTCCCATCGGCGCGGTAACGGCGACATCCACACCGATTTCATTCAGGAGCGCCGTGATCTCCGTAAGGTCGTCGCGGTGACGGAAGCCCAGTGCCGTTGGCCCTAGAATATTGCACGACGGGCGCGCCGATCCACCACGCGCCGGCACGGGCACGTTCCTGCAGCAGGCGCGGACGATGTGGTAGAATGTTTCCGCGGCGCCCCAATTCTCCTTCTTCTGATAGGATGGGAGCTCAAGCGGAATCACGGGGATCGGCAAACCGACAGCCTCCGCAAGCCCGCCGGGATCGTCCTGGATCAACTCGGCGGTACACGATGCGCCGACGATAATCGCTTGCGGCCGGTACCGCTCATACGCTTCCGTAACGGCGGTCTTGAACAGCTCGGCCGTGTCGCTGCCAAGGTCGCGGGCTTGAAAAGTCGTGTACGTGACGGGAGGCCGCTTGTCGCGGCGCTCGATCATCGTGAACAGCAAGTCCGCGTATGTGTCGCCTTGCGGAGCGTGCAACACATAGTGAATGCCTTCCATCGCGGTTGCGACGCGCATGGCGCCAACATGCGGCGGTCCCTCATAGGTCCAAACGGTAAGCTGCATGGCCTATACCTCCAGCCTTGTGCGCCGGAGCAGAGGACGCGCAAAAAGTTCGGCGAGATCGCCCGCCTGGTCGTAACCTTGAATGGGCGTGAAAAGGAGTTCGATGGACCATTTCGTGGTCATGCCCTCGGCTTCGAGCGGGTTCGCGAGGCCAAGGCCGCACACCGCAATGTCCGGGCGATACTCCCGGCAACGGTCGAGCTGGCGGTCGACGTCCTGCCCTTCGCTCAGCACCGCGTCCCCGAGAAGTTCGAGTTCCGGCCCAAGCAATTGGCGATTTAAATAGGGTGTGCCGACCTCGGTAAGCCGCATGCCAAGCTCGCGGCCGAGGAAACGCGCAAGCGGAATTTCGAGCTGAGAGTCGGGGAAGAAGAAGACGCTTTTTCCCGCGAGTTGGCCTTTATAATGCGCCAGCGCTTTGGCAGCACGCTCTTGCGGCGCAGCCACCACGGAGCGGAAGCGCGTCTCGTCTACGCCCATGGCCTTCGCAGCGGCCCCTAGCCAAGCGGTCGTCCCCTCGACGCCGATTGGAAAGGGAGCCGGGATACGCTCGGCGCCGCGTTCCGACAGCATCCGCGCTGTTTCGGTGAGGAAGGGCTGGGCCAGAAGGAAAGAGGTGCGCGGGCCAACTGGGGGTAGCCCGAGGCTGTTCCGCGGCGGCAGGAACCTCGCGGTGTTAATGCCAAGTTCGGTAAAGAGCCGCGCGAACTGATCCTCGACCACATCCGCCAAGGCGCCCACGATGAGAAGCGATCGCTCCGCGCTGGCGGATTCTTTGGGCAGATGCGGCAGGAGGGACGCAAGGCACGCATCTTCCCCTTCCGTGAACGTGGTCTCGATTCCGCTGCCGGAATAGCTCAAGACGCGGACCTTGCCCCGGAAGCCTTCGGAAAGGCGTTCCGCGGCGCGGGCCAGGTCGAGTTTGATGACTTCGGACGGACAGGAACCCACCAGGAACAGAAGCTTGATATCGGGCCTGCGCTCTAGAAGCCGGGTCACCACGCGATCGAGTTCCTCTTGCGCGTCGGCGATGCCGGCGAGATCGCGTTCCTCGATGATCGCGGTCGCAAAGCGCGGCTCCGCGAAGATCATCACACCGGCCGCCGATTGCAGAAGATGCGCACAGGTTCTCGATCCGACGACGAGGAAGAAGGCGTCCTGGATTTTCCGATGCAGCCAGATGATTCCCGTGAGCCCGCAAAAAACCTCACGCTGACCCCGCTCGTGAAGAACGGGACGGTCGCAACCTTGCTGTGTATCCCGGAGCGCGGGGACAAAGCTCATTGCGCCAACCCCGCTTGCATTTCCAACCCGCGCGATTCGCTGAGCCGCGCCGCGCGCAGCTTCAACAAAAACTGAGCGGCATTAATAACATAGGTCGCGTAGGCGGCGAGTGCCAAAAACATCTGACCCGTCGAATTGAGAAAGCCGAACCATAAGGCGGCGAGATAGGCCGTGTGCAAAGCGATGACGATCATGCTCATCGCGTCTTCCCAAAAGAAGGCGGGAGCGAAAAGATAGCGGCCAAAAACCTTCTTTTCCCAGATCGAACCCGTTATCATGATCGTGTAAAGGACCAGCGTTTTGACGATGATCGACACCGTCGCGGCGGTCAGCCCCTGCCCCGTGGCAAGATATCGCAGCACAAGTGCGAGGCTCACAAGGAACACTAGAAACTGAATAGGTGCAAGGATGCCTTGCACGATCGTCCAAGACGAAGAATCTCGCCGGATTCGCTCCTCCGCCGTGTAAAGCGGGCGGCTTTGCGACTGGCCTTTACCCTTCATTCATGCGGCTCCCCTTTAGAAGGCTAGAGTTTAGGGGCACTCGGCGGCTTGTGTCAATCTACGTTGACGTAAATCGCGCTTTACATGAAGACCGTGCGAGAGCAAGATAAGGCCGCGCCATAGATGGCCACTTTGCCCGCCGGAACCATTAGAAAGATTGCGTGCGGCAGAAGGACACCTCCTTGTTCCCGCCCAAAAAAACGGTTCCCTTTCCGATATAGGCGGGTAAAGTTGGACTGAACAGCGAAACCGAAGCTGCCCTCGGAGGGAGCAATATGGCGAGCGTAACAGTTCCGGCGACCACTCAGGATTGCTCCGAAAGTTTCGAGGATGGCGGCGTCGCCGCCCGGGGCCATGACAAGGAAGTGGCTGTCCTCTCGAAATTGACACGGACAATAGAAGGCGAGGTCATCCCGCGCCTTTTGCTGGCTCACGTGCTTCCCTCAAAGGAAAAACACGGCGACTTATCGGAATGGGTGATGGACCCGGAAGAGGTAAAGAAGTTCGGCGAGCTTGTCATAGCCTGCAATTCGTCCCGCGCCTTTCGTTTTATCGAACACCTGCGTGGGAACGGACGTCCCCTCGAAAGCATTATTACTAAGTTGCTCGCTCCGGTAGCGACGTATCTGGGGGAACTTTGGAAGGCGGATCGCTGCTCCTTCACCGAAGTGACGGTCGGGCTTTCGCGTCTGCGTCAAATGTTGCGGGAACTGGGACCTGAGTTCGAAAACGAAAAGGGAGCCTGGCGCCATGGCAGGCGAGCGCTTCTCTTGCCGGTACCGGGAGAACAGCACACATTTGGCATCTACGTCGTTGAAGCGTTTTTCCGTAGGGAGGGCTGGGACGTTTATGGCGGGCCGGTTGACACGGAGAAGGAAATCACGCACTTGGTTGAGAAGCAATGGTTCGCCGTAGCCGGCTTCTCCCTTAGTTCCGAGCGTTTTCTGGATAGGCTGCCTCCGCTGATCAAGTCGATCCGCCGGAGATCGTGCAATAGAGGGATTGCCATTCTTGTGGGCGGTCCGCTTTTTCACAGCAATCCCGATCTTGCGGTAAAGGTCGGGGCCGATGGTAGCGCGTCTGATGCACAAGAAGCAGTGACACAAGCTGGGGCGTTGCTTGGCAGGATAAGCGCCAAACGATAAAATAAATGCGCAAATCCTGCATTGCGCTTCAATCGAGACTCTGGGCTCTCATGCCGTGATCCCGTTCCAATCACTGAAAAAGTCTCTCGGTCATATCAGCGCCGAAGCTATTTCGAAGATCATATCGGCGGCAGCGGACATCGCGCTCGTACTCGATAAGAAGGGCATCGTGAAGGATGTCTCCTTCGGAAGCGTCGATCTATCGAAAGCAGGCCTCGGTTCCTGGATCGGGCTCCCGTGGCGCGAAACAGTAACCCCGGACTCTCAGCATAAAATTCACGAGATCATACAACAGGCTTCGCCGGACGCGCCGACAGCCTGGCGGCATGTCAATCACCCAAGAGCCGAAGGTGGCGCAGATGTGCCGATCCGTTATTCTGCCCTCCGTGTAAAGAGCGATGGGCGGATCGTGGCGTTTGGCAGGGACTTGCGTGCCGTCGCCGCGCTGCAGCAGCAGCTTCTCGACGCGCAGATGTCGATCGAGCGCGATTATTCCAAGCTGCGGCAGACCGAGCTGCGCTACCGGCTTCTTTTCCAGATAGCGTCCGAACCGATCATCATCGCCGATGCGGCGACGGCGCAAGTCACCGAGATCAATCCCGCAGCCTTGGCCCTGTTCGGCGGGCCCTCAAAGAAGACGGGGTCACAGACTCTCGCTGGCCTGTTCGGTCCACAGGACGCATCGCCCATTCAAGAACTGCTCGCCATGATCCGGACCACCGGCAAGGCCGGCAGCACCGCCGTCCATATCCCCGGCAGCGACGCTAAGTTCGCTCTCTCGGCTTCGTTCTTCCGGCAAGGGAATCAATCTTTCATTCTGTGCCGGGTTATGCCGGAGAAGCCCGCGATCCAAGGCGACAGCCAGAAAGCTGGCTTGGCGCTATCGCGGATCGTCGATAATCTTCCCGACGGCTTTGTAGTGACGGACCTTAAGGGCCGAATCCTCACGGTAAACGTTGCCTTTCTCGATCTCGCGCAACTTTCCTCGGAGGGTCAGGCGCGGGATGAGCCTTTCGAGAACTGGTTCGGCCGCTCGGGCGTCGACCTTAACGTCCTGATGTCCGCGCTGAAAGAACATGGCTCGGTCCGGAATTTCTCCACGATCCTGCGCGGTCAGTTCGGCTCCTCCGAAGAGATCGAAGTGTCGGCCGTCGCTGTGCTCGAAGGAGAACAGCCTTGCTTCGGGTTCGTGTTGCGTCCAGCCGTACAACCAATGGCCAAGATCGGCCGATTGCCCCGCTCGATGGGGAATCTGAAAGACCTCGTCGGACGCGTCGCCTTGAAAGATCTTGTACGCGAAACGAGCGACATGATCGAAAAGCTTTATATTGAAGCCGCTCTGGAGCTTACGGGCGATAACCGCGCTTCTGCGGCGGAGATGCTCGGCCTCAGCCGCCAGAGCCTTTACGTCAAGCTGCGTCGCTATGGGCTTGGCGATCTTGAGCCCGACGCGCTCAATTAACGCTTCTGTGAGCGTGACTTCGTTTGACAATTTCATCTGTCAATTTTAGTTTACAGTCATGTCGCACCCCGCTGTATCTTCGTTGTCCCGCCCGTCGGTTTCTGCTGCCCTCGAAATTCTGCACCCGATCACCTGGTTCGCTCCGATGTGGGCTTTCGGATGCGGTGTCGTTTCGTCGGGATTAGGCTTGTCCGGACATTGGCCGCTGATTCTCGCAGGTGTCGTTCTCGCCGGTCCAATGGTCTGCGGGACAAGCCAGGCGATCAACGACTGGTTCGACCGCCACGTCGATGCCATCAACGAGCCGAACCGTCCCATCCCCTCCGGGCGCCTTCCGGGCTTTTGGGGCTTCTACATCGCTTGTATTCTCACGCTGCTCTCCCTAGCGCTTGCGAGCACGCTCGGCCCTTGGGGCTTCGCCGCAGGCGTTTTCGGCTTGGCGCTCGCCTGGGCCTATAGCGCACCGCCATTCCGGCTTAAGCAAAATGGCTGGCTCGGCAACGCCGCCGTGGGCATCTGCTACGAGGGGGTGCCCTGGTTCACGGGCGCGGCGGTCATGACCGGTGCGCTACCCGACCCGCGGATCATTCTGGCGGCCCTTCTTTACAGCATCGGGTCGCACGGCATCATGACGCTGAACGATTTCAAGTCGGAAGACGGCGACCGAAAGATGGGGATCAGAAGCCTCCCCGTTCAACTCGGCGTCAATCGCGCGGCTTGGCTCGCCTGTATAACCATGGGCGGGGTCCAGGTGATCATGATCGGCGCGCTTCTCGTTTGGGGCAGCCGATGGCCGGCACTAGGGGTCGCGGCGCTTCTTGGCGTTCAGCTCGTTTTGATGCGCAGGCTCCTGCGCGACCCGCACGCCAACGCGATCTGGTATAACGCCACTGGCACAACCCTTTATGTGCTCGGCATGCTGGTGACCGCTTTCGCCTTGCGTTATGGCGCGGGAGGCGGTGCATGAACCCGGCTTCGAGGCTGAGCTGGCTTGGTGTTCTGAGGCTCGGCCTCGTGCAGATGTCACTCGGGGCGATTGCGGTATTTTCGCTGTCCACGTTGAACCGGATCATGGTGGTGGAGCTTGCGCTCCCGGCTGTGCTTCCGGGTTTTCTCGTTGGAATCCATTACGCCGTTCAGATTTTGCGGCCACGCTGGGGATACGGCTCCGATACGGGAGGCCGGCGGACTCCTTGGATCATCGGCGGCATGGCGGTTCTTGCGCTCGGCGGCGCCGGGGCCGCGGCTGCCACAGTGCTTATGGCCACGGCAACGGGCCCGGGCATTTTCGCAGCGTTGATCGCCTACCTCGCCATAGGGCTTGGCGTTGGCGCGGCCGGAACGTCCCTGCTTGCGCTCCTGGCTAAAGAGGCCGGCCCGCGCGCCCCTGTCGCGGGTCCAATCGTCTGGATCATGATGATCCTGGGCTTCGCCGTCAGCGCCGGGCTTGCAGGGCGTTTTCTCGACCCGTTCTCGACGTCCCGGCTTATGGCCGTAGGCGCCGCCGTGTCCGCGATTGCGTTCACGATCTCCCTCCTCGCGGTGTGGGGAGTTGAGAGTGCGCCGGAAACGGCCGAGAAAGCTGAAATCGGCGAAGGCCGCAAGACGCCGTTCTTCGACGCGGTCCGCAACGTGTGGGCCGAACCGCAGACGCGGCGGCTGGCAATTTTCATTTTCCTTTCGATGCTGGCGTTTAGCGGCCAGGAACTCCTGCTGGAGCCCTTCGCCGGAACGGTGTTCAGCATGACGCCCGGCCAAAGCGCCAAAATCTCCGCAAGTCTCCACGGAGGTGTCTTTTTTGGGATGATTACCGGGCTCGCTGCGGCGGCCTTTGCAAGCCGGCTGGGATTGCGTTCGCTGGGGCCGGTCATCTCCGGAGGCTGCGCGGGATCGGCTCTTGGACTTCTGTCGCTGGTTTATGGCGGGATGCTCGGCCCTGACTGGCCCGTGCGGCTGTCCGTCGCCGGTCTCGGCTTTGCCAACGGCGTCTATGCGATCGCCTCCGTCGCGGTGATGATGACGCTGGCCGGCGCTTCCAAGCGTAGTTCGACAGGAACGCACCTCGGCATCTGGGGAGCGGCTCAAGGCATTGCCTCGGGGCTCGGCGGTTTGCTCGGCACGATGTCGGCCGACGCCGTCCGGCTGATCTCGGGCTCGCCCTACGTCGCCTATCTTTCCGTATTCACCGCGGAGGCCGCACTATTTCTTCTTGCCGCGTGGCTCGCCATCGGCATCGGCAAACTGCCTCAACAGAGCGAGGCAAGTTTCAAATCCGCAAGCACAGCGCCTGCAACTGCAACGGCGCCATGAGGGAAAGCGTCATGGAAGAATTCGACGTAGTGGTTATCGGCGGCGGCCCGGCGGGCGCGACGGCCGCGAGCGATCTGGCGAAGCTCCATCATTCGGTGCTGCTCCTCGACAAAGCGGGGCGCATTAAGCCTTGCGGCGGCGCCATCCCTCCGCGCCTCGTCAAAGACTTCGACATCCCGAACAGCGTCATCGCCGCACGCGTCTACGGCGCCAAAATCCTGTCCCCGAAAGGGCAATCCGTGGACATGCCCATCGGCGATGGATACGTGGCCATGGTTGACCGCGAAATCTTCGACGAGTGGCTGCGCGAGCGGGCGAAAGCCGATGGCGCCACGCGGCGGACCGGAACGTTCGAAGACATCAAGCGCGATGGTGCCGGCAACGCGGTCGTGGAATACCGGGTCCGCGGCGAAGGCGGCGAGGATAAAATCGAACACGTCCGCGCCAAAACCGTGATCGGCGCCGACGGGGCCAATTCCCTTGTGCACAAGAAAGCGCTTCCCGACGTTCCGCCTGCGCCCTTCGTATTCGCTTATCACGAGATCATCCGGGCTCCCGCCGAAGGCGAGGGCGGCTATGACGGCTCCCGCTGCAGCGTGCATTATGAGGGAACGCTGTCACCGGATTTCTATGCTTGGGTTTTCCCGCATGGGGAGACGGCAAGCATCGGTACGGGCAGCGCGCATAAGGGCTTCTCGCTGCGCAACGCTGTAGCCGCGCTGCGAAAAGACACGGCGCTCGACAAGGCCGAGACCATCCGGCATGAGGGCGCACCCATCCCGCTGCGTCCGCTGAAGCGCTGGGACAACCGTAAGGATGTGATCGTTGCGGGCGATGCCGCCGGCGTTGTCGCGCCCGCGTCCGGCGAGGGGATCTACTACGCGATGGTCAGTGCGAAATTCGTGGGCGAAGCCGTGCACGATTTCCTCGTCACGGGCGACGCCAAGGCTCTCGCCAAGGCGCGCACCCGTTTCATGAAGGAGCATGGGCGCGTCTTTTGGATCCTGGGACTCCTGCAACACTTTTGGTACAAGAACGATAAGCGCCGCGAGCGCTTCGTCAGCATCTGCGCAGACCCCGATGTGCAACGGCTGACGTGGCAGGCTTATATGCATAAGGAACTTGTTCGCTCGAACCCTGTTGCACATGTCAGAATCTTTTTCAAAGATTTGGCACACCTTTTGGGACTTGTATCGCCGTGAGCACGATAACCGTTAGAACGCAGCGTTCGGGTTTTTGGAAACCCGTCCTCATTGCATTTGTCTTGGCCATGGCCGTCGCGGGCCTTGGGGCGCTGACGACCGACCTTGGAAACTGGTATCACAATCTGCAAAAACCGTCCTGGCAGCCACCGGATTGGGCTTTCGGTCCGGCTTGGACGGTGATTTTCGCGTTGGCCGCACTGTCGGCGGCTTACGCTTGGCGGGGCGCTGAAACACAGGCTGACCGGGAGAAAATCATCCTCCTGTTTGTCGCGAACGCCTTTTTCAACGTGCTGTGGAGCGCGCTCTTCTTCCGGGTGCACAGGCCGGACTGGGCATTGGTCGAGGCGATTTTCCTATGGTTCTCGGTATTGGTGCCGATGATCTACCTGGCCCGGTTCTCGCGCACGGCAAGCCTTCTGCTGGTTCCGTATCTGCTCTGGGTCACCTTCGCGACCGTGCTGAACTATAAGGTTCTTGAACTCAATCCTATGACATAACGGCGTGGCCGAGCCTGGACAAGAATACGGCCCGGCTTGCGGCGCCACGGTCATGGCCGGGCCTGACCCGGCCATCCCTACATTAATGAAAGTTTAAGATTTTTTCTGGATGGCCGCATCAAGTGCGGCCATGACGACGCGGAGGAGCGACGCAGGCTTAACATCAGGATGAGGCCGCCCTTCCTCGTCGTGAACTGTCGAACCTTCCTCATGGTGTGTCGAACCATGGGCTTTTCTTTCTCCGAACTCACCCAGCAAGCGCGGCGAAGCCAGAACTCCAAATCCCGCTTCAGGTCCTCGACATGTTCGAGGCCGATGTGGAGGCGAAGCGCTGGGCCGGCCGGCTTCCATAGCGTTGCCGTTCGTGCAGCGGTGCAATCGAATGGGACGATAAGGCTTTCGTACCCGCCCCAGGAATAGCCCATCCCGAAAATGCGCAAGGCATTGAGCATCCGGTGTATGGCTTGCTTGGGATAGGGTTTGAGGATGATTGCAAACAGCCCGGCGGCGCCTTTGAAGTCCCGCAGCCAAAGCTCGTGACCGGGTGCGCCGGGTAGTGCCGGGTGAAGCACCTCCGCAACTTCTGGCCGGCCACGCAGCCATTCCGCGATGACAAGACCGGACCGCCAATGGCGCTCCAGCCGGACGGCGAGCGTGCGCAAGCCCCGGAGCGCAAGAAAGCAGTCGTCGCTATGTGCGCATAGCCCAAGCGCCTCATGGGTCGAGGCAATGGCCCTGGCGGAGGCTTCGTCGCAGGTGATGACACCGAGCAACGCATCGGCGTGCCCCACGATATATTTCGTCGCCGAATGGATCGAGATGTTGACCCCGTGCTCGAAGGCCCGGAAATAGAGCGGTGTGCCCCAGGTGTTGTCGATCGCCACAGGCACGCCCGCCCCGCGCCCCGCACGGCAGATGGCCGGTATGTCCTGGACCTCGAAGGTTTGCGATCCGGGCGAACTCGGTCAGAATCAGTCTCGTGTTTTGCCGAATCAGGGCAGAGATGCCGGCACCAATGAGCGGATCGTAGAATTCCGTCTCCACCCCCATCCGCTGAAGTACCCGCGCGGCAAAGCGTCGCGTTGGTTGGTAGACGCTATCGGCGATGAGGATATGTCCGCCGGCTTCCCCGAAGGTCAGCAGCGCCGTGGTGATTGCACTGAGCCCCGATGGCGTGAGGAAAGTCCGGTGGCCGCCTTCAAGCTTGGCCAGCGCTGTCTCAAGCGCCCGCGTGGTGGGATTGGAAGGACGCCCATAGGTGTACTCGACATTGCGCGTCTCAAGGCTCTCCGCATCGGGGAAGAGGACTGTGGAGCCTCGAAAAATGGGCGTATTGACGAAGCCCGAAAAAGAACGCGGATTACGCCCAAGCTGCGTCAGCGCGGTTTCCAATTCGAAGCTGCCACTTTCGTCTTCACGTCCCATGCTCACCTTCCATCCGGCACCCGTTTCAAACGCCAAACGTGGGTATATACCGCAAATGCGCGAGCGCGCATCCAGCTTTCGCTCGACGTTGGCACAAGGCGCGCTGCCGCAAACCAGTCCGGGCTTGAGCCCTCTCAGTCCACACCCGCGACAGTAGCTTCATTGCCACCGCATGGTTTGCGGCTTATGCTCTAGTATTTACGGAAGCGAGAGAGGGCTGAGGATGGACCCCGATATGGTGTGGCAGCAGCAAGAGGCTGAGCGCGAAGCCCTGGCGCTTCTCCATAAGCGACCGGCGGCGCCTGTTCACGCGGGGCCAGGAATGGAAGGCGTGCCGACACCTTTGACGCCGGTCTTCTTCGGGGCAGAACTCGCCAGCGCGATGATCGAGGAAGGGATCGCGGCTTTCTCCGAAACCGCTGCCGCGTTTTCGGGAGTGCAGGAGGTTCAAAGCGAACCTGCCCCACAGCCGCCAGCGGAGGAGGAGCCGGCGCTTATGCGCGTAGGCCGCTTCTTCTTCTTCGGCTTGGGCGGCGCCATGGTTGGTGGTGGAGCTGGCGTTGCGGCCACAAGTTACTTGCAGCTCCCCATGAAGATGGCGGAGATGTACATATTCGGCCCGGCCAGCGTGATGGCCGTGTGCTCCGCTTTTGCTTCCTTGTTTGTGGGAGGGCCGAAAGCCGGACATGAACCCCGGATGAGCGCTTCTGGCGCATCCGGGGCGTAGGCGCCTACTTACGCTCGTCGAGCGGCACGTAATCGCGGGGCTTTTCCCCGATATAAAGCTGCCGCGGCCGCCCGATCTTCTGCTCCGGGTCGGCAATCATTTCTTTCCACTGGGCAATCCAGCCCACCGTGCGGGCAAGAGCGAAGAGCACGGTAAACATCGAGGTCGGGAAGCCAAGCGCCTTCAGCGTAATACCCGAATAGAAGTCGATGTTCGGGTAGAGCTTTCTGTCGACGAAATACTCGTCCTCAAGCGCAATCCGCTCCAACTCCATCGCGACCTGCAAGAGCGGGTCGTTTTTGATCCCAACGACATCGAGCACTTCCTTGCAGGTTTTCTGCATCACGCGGGCGCGGGGATCGTAATTTTTGTACACGCGATGGCCGAAGCCCGACAGGCGGAACTCGTCGTCCTTATCCTTCGCACGCTTGATGTATTCCGGGATGCGGTCGACCGTGCCGATCTCCATCAGCATCTTCAGCGCCGCTTCGTTGGCGCCGCCATGGGCGGGCCCCCAAAGACAGGCGATGCCGGCAGCGATGCAGGCGAACGGGTTCGCGCCGGAAGAACCGGCAAGCCGCACCGTGGACGTGGAGGCGTTTTGCTCGTGATCGGCGTGAAGAATGAAGATCCGGTCCATGGCGCGGGAGAGCACCGGGTTGACCTTGTATTCCTCGCAGGGAACCGCGAACGTCATGTAAAGGAAGTTCGAGGCGTAATCGAGCTCGTTTCTGGGATAGATGAACGGCTGGCCGATCGAATATTTGTAGGCCATCGCGGCGATCGTCGGCATCTTCGCGATCATGCGGATCGAGGCGATATCGCGCTGGACGGGGTCGTTGATGTCGATAGAGTCGTGATAGAAGGCCGAGAGCGCGCCGACCGTGCCGACCATGACGGCCATCGGATGAGCGTCACGACGGAACCCGGAAAAGAACCGGTTCATCTGTTCATGCGTCATCGTGTGGTAGGTGACGCGGTTCCGGAAGGCCAGATATTGCTCCTTGTTCGGCAGTTCGCCGTAAAGCAGGAGGTTGCACGTTTCAAGGAAAGTGCCGTGCTCGGCGAGCTGTTCTATGGGGTAGCCCCGGTAGAGCAGAACGCCCCGTTCGCCATCGATGAAGGTGATGTCGGATTTGCAAGCCGCGGTGGAGGTAAAGCCGGGGTCGTAGGTGAAAATGCCTGTATCGCCGTAAAGCCTTGAAATATCGATAACATCTGGGCCAACAGAGCCGGAGAAAACTGGCAGTTCGTACTGCTTGTTATACAAGGTGAGCGTGGCTGAACCATGGGGTTTTGCCGCGTCCGGTTTATGGGAGGTAAGGGCATCGATCGAGCTCATGCTCATCTCCTGGTGGAACCCATAGGCGCGCCGTAAGGTGCGCCGTTGCCATGAAGGTGACATGGCGTTACAGAATTGGCTAGCCCCATTTTGCAGTGCACTATTAAGCGGCACACGCGCACTTCCTGAGCGGCGTTGAAGCCGTGAGCCGGATAGGAACGCAACGGAGAAAAGTGCTTTAGCGTCTTATGTGTTCCCCCGCTGCGCCGGCAAAATCTGTTAAGACGCGATAGGCGTTAAGGCTGCGCATCTCGCGTGTCTCTCGATGCTTCGGCCGGCTCCTGCGATAGCGGTTCAACGGCCGGCCTTCCGCCGTGCCGGAATCAAACGTGGAAGCGCGGGGATAGGAACAAAAGCCGGCTTCTGCGCAGGAACCCGGACGCTGGCATAGACCTGCTTCATAGCCTCGACAATAATCACCCCGGCAAAGGCCGGCCAAAGCCGGATTCCTATCCGCTCCCATGCAAGCGCGGCAGATGGCAGCGCGCGCGCTCTGAAGGGCGGTGCGAATAGGCAGGGTGTTACGCTTACGGGCTCAAGCGAGGCTTCTCGTAGAAGCCGCTCTATCTGACCCGCGCTGTAGGGATGGCCATGCCCAAACGGCGTCGTATCGAGCGCTGCCCATGCGCCGCGTCTGTTGGGAATCGCCACGATGACCCGCCCTTGTGGCATAAGCACGCGCCAAATCTCTCGCAAGTACGCTGCCCTGTTGCCGGCATGCTCAAGGCCGTGCACCACCAACACGCGCTCAGCCGCCATATCGGGCAGCGGCAAACCGAGTTCCTCCACAAGCGCCGAGCGGTAGGGCCCACTGTGCGGCCATTGCACCACGCCTTGCGATTGAGGCATCAGCGCCGCCGTCACACGTGCCTCGCCATTGAATATGCGAAGATAGGGCGAGGCGTAGCCGAGTCCGATCAGGTCCATGCCCTCGACATTGCCCCAACGCGCCCTGATCCGCTTGGCGATAATGCGACGGGCCAGCTTCCCGAGCGGCGATGCATAGAAATTACGAAGGTCGGCGGCGGTGTCGTACATACCAAAGCAACATCATAGGCGATCCAGGTTTCATGCTGACGGTTTTTACATTAAGACCGTCTCAACAAGGCAATAGGGATAAAGGCCATGGCGACCCTCGAAATCCATCAGTTTCCATGCTGGCAAGACAATTATGGCGTCTTGATTCACGACCGGCAAGCGGGCGTCACCGCTTCAATCGATGCGCCGCAAGAAAGCGCGGTCCGTGAAGCCCTGAAGCGGGCGGGCCTCAAGCTCACACATATTTTCACGACCCATCACCATCACGATCATACCGAGGGGCATCTTGGCTTGAAGCGCGAAACGGGCTGCAAAATCTTCGGACCAGCGCAGGAAGCCGCCGATATACCCGGCATCGACGTTACGGTGCAGGATGGCGACCGCATCCCCTTCGGCTCGTTCGAGGTTCAGGCGATCGGCACGCCCGGCCACACGCGCGGTCAGGTGACGTACTTCATTCCTGGATCGCTTTCCTCGGACGCCGGCGGCGAGCGGGGCGTAGCCTTCACTGGAGATACGCTCTTCTCGGTGGGCTGCGGCCGCGTGATCGAGGGCACTTACCCGCAGATGTGGCATTCGCTGGAGAAGATCGCGGCGCTGCCTCCGGAGACGCTGATCTATTGTGGGCATGAATACACGCAAGCGAACATCCGCTTCGCGCTCACGGTCGAGCCCGGAAACAAGGCGCTGCTGGAGCGCAAAAATGAGGTGGATTCGCTGCGGGGCGAGGACAAGCCGGCGCTGCCCGTCACGATCGCCAAGGAACTTGCGACCAACCCCTTCCTTCGCCCGGACAGCGCGGAGATCCGGAAAAACCTGGACTTCGGGCCGGACGCTTCCGCGGCGGAGGTGTTCGAAGAACTGCGCCGGCGCAAAGACCGGTTCTGATGAGGTGTGCCGGCTTGTTCAGTCCGGCACACGCCAAAATCAGGAGAACACCTTACGGCACGCCGGGCTCAGCCGCGCGGTGTTCTGCTTAAGGCACGCCACGATCCGCTTTTCATCGGGAATCTGCGCCGAGCAAAGACGGAACACGTCCGGTGTGCAGGCCGCTTCTGCTGTTCCCCTGTCCGCTCCAGCCGTCGCTTGGACGCTAACAACACACAAACCCAGTACAATAGTCAACTGCGTTACAATTCTAATCATCAGTCGCCCCCTCTGCCCATTCCAGTCACGGAGCCTGGCCTTATACCAGGCCATTTCAGCTCTTTACAAGAAGTTAAGATGGCCGTTAAGCTGCTGCTTTCTTTATGAAAGCAGCATTCACCATCGGCGACGACTATATTTCGCTAACCTTTACGAAAAGTTTCACGGCTCATCTTCTGGAAACCGCAATTGTAAGCGGCGGACAGCTGCCTATCTCCGCTGCGATCGGCGACAGCGCCGCGCCTGGAAATGGCCGCAGGCACGCTGCCCGGATCGTATCGCGATTGGAATGCGGCTTGCCGTGGCCGGGCCATGGACGCGCCGTGCCGGTGACGATTGGCCGAATGCGAGTTTGATTAAGCTGGAGCCAAGACCCCTCACTCCGTCTCTCTCCCCTCGGGGAGAGAGGACGCCTGTTTCTCCCTCTCCCCTCGGGGGAGAGGGCTGGGGTGAGGGGGTCTCCACAGGGGCGGGTTATCCCTGCCCTCTGCCGGGAGCGGGGCTGCATTCAGGCGTACCGCCTGTGCCGCTACTCCGCGGCGGCCGTCGCGATGGCGCCGTGGCAGTGCTTGTACTTTTTGCCGGAGCCGCACGGGCAGGTCGCGTTGCGCGCAACTTTGCCCCACGTCGAGGGATCGCCCGGGTTCACGCCGCGCGCTCGCTGACCTTTCGCGGCGTCTTTTGGCGGCCGCGTGCCGCCGGCCTTGCGGGCGGCTGCGGGGGCACTATTTCCTTGGCTCTGTTTGGCCGCCGCGCGGCGCCCTTGCCGGGACATGGGAGCGGGCGCCTGTGGCTCCGGCTCTGCCAAGAACTCGTCCTCGCCGGTCGCAGGATCGACGTGGTGGGCGTGCATTTCAGGCAGTTCGGTGAACTGCTCCAGTTCCTCGGGCGCCGGTGCCAGGACGACATGCATCAGTTGACCGGTCACGTCCCGGCGCAGGCGCGCGAGCATCGCCCCGAAAAGCTGAAAGGCCTCGCTCTTATATTCGTGCAGCGGGTCGCGCTGGGCATAGCCGCGAAGGCTCACCGCCTGACGCAGGTGGTCGAGCGTCACGAGGTGTTCGCGCCAGAGATAATCGAGCGTTTGCAGGAGCACCGCCTTTTCGATGCGCCGCATCATGTCCGCGCCCATCTCAGAGGTCTTGCGCGCCGCGGCGGCGTCCGCCTTGTCCTGCAGGCGCTCCAGGATCTCCGTCTCGGCAATACCCTCTTCGGCCGCCCATTCGGCAACCGGCACATCCATGTCGAAGATGGCCTTAAACTCCTTCGTGAGGCCATCGGCGTCCCACTGCTCGGCGAAAGCCTTCTCGGGGATGTGAAGCGCGACCAGTTCCTCGACGATCTCGCGGCGCATATCGGCAACGGTCTCTTCGACGTCTTCGTCATGCATCAAATCGATGCGCTGCTCGAAGATGACCTTGCGCTGGTCGTTCATCACGTCGTCGTATTTCAGCAGGTTTTTACGAGTGTCGAAGTTGCGCGCCTCAACCTTTTGCTGCGCTTTTTCCAGCGCGCGATTGATCCAGGGGTGCGCGATGGCCTCGTCTTCCTCGATGCCGAGCTTGCGCAGCATGAAGTCCATGCGCTCGGAGCCGAAGATGCGCATGAGGTCGTCTTCGAGCGAGAGGTAGAATTTAGAGGCGCCGGGGTCGCCCTGCCTGCCCGAGCGGCCGCGAAGCTGGTTGTCGATGCGGCGGCTTTCATGGCGCTCGGTGCCGAGCACGTAGAGGCCGCCGGCTTTCAGCGCGACAGCCTTTTTCTCCTCGACCTCGGCGTTGATCTTTGTGCGTTCCGCCTCGATCTCCTCCGCCGTGGGCTCCTCGCCCGCAGCTTTGCGCGCCTCGATCCAATCGGAAAGCAGCATCGACGCGTTGCCGCCGAGCTGAATGTTGGTGCCGCGGCCGGCCATGTTCGTGGCGATGGTGACCGCACCGGGAACGCCCGCCTGTGCGACGATATGCGCTTCCTGCTCGTGGTAGCGCGCGTTCAAAACCTTATGCGGAATCTTGAGCGGCTTCAGCATCTCCGAGAGGGTCTCGGATTTCTCGATCGAGGTCGTGCCGACAAGAATAGGCTGGCCCTTCTTGCTGCACTCCTGGATCAGGGTGATGATGGCTTTATACTTTTCCCTCTCCGTGCGGTAGACCTCGTCATCGCTGTCGATGCGGATCATCGGCTGGTTGGTCGGGATTTCGAGTGTTTCGAGCTTGTAGATATCCAGAAACTCGCCCGCCTCGGTGAGCGCGGTGCCGGTCATGCCCGACAACTTGTCGTAGAGGCGGAAGTAGTTCTGGAAGGTGATCGACGCCAGCGTCTGGTTCTCGGGCTGGACCTCGACGCCCTCCTTCGCCTCAATCGCCTGATGCAGCCCTTCCGAGTAGCGGCGCCCTTCCATCATGCGGCCCGTGAATTCGTCGATGATGACAACCTGGCCGCCCTTCACGATGTAGTCGCGGTCCCGCAGGAAGAGTTTGTGCGCGCGAAGGGCCTGGTTCGCATGGTGAACGATGGTCACGTTCTCGACGTCGTACAGCGCGGTGTCCGGTTTTAGGAACCCGGCCTGCTCCAGCAAATCCTCGATGAGCTGATTGCCTTCCTCGTTGAAGACGACCGTGCGCATCTTCTCGTCGAGCTCGAAATGCTCTTTGCCGAGCTTCGGGATGAATGTGTTGATGGCGTTGTAGAGGCCGGACTTGTCCTCGATGGCGCCGGAGATGATGAGCGGCGTGCGAGCCTCGTCGATCAGGATCGAGTCCACCTCGTCGACGATCGCGTAATTATGTCCTTGGAGGTCATCCGGCCGGCCGCCGAACTGCACCATGTCCTCGATGGCATATTTCATATTATCGCGCAGATAGTCGAAGCCGAACTCGTTGTTCGTCCCGTAGGTAATGTCGCAACCGTAAGCCGCGCGGCGCTGATCGTCGTCGAGGTCGTGAAGGATACAACCCACAGTCAGGCCCAGGAATGTGTGGATTTGGCCCATCCATTCGGAGTTGCGCTTGGCGAGGTAATCGTTGACCGTCACGATATGCACGCCGCGCCCGGTGAGCGCGTTCAGATAAGAGGGCAGCGTGGACACGAGCGTTTTGCCCTCGCCCGTCTTCATCTCCGAAATTCTGCCGCTGTGGAGGACCATGCCCCCCACGAGTTGCACATCGAAGTGCCGCTGGCCTAGCGTGCGCTTGGACGCCTCGCGCACCGTCGCAAAGGCCTCGGGCAAAAGATCGTCCAAGGTTTCGCCCTTGGCGAGCCGCTCCCGGAACTCGTCAGTCTTGGCGCGAAGCCCGGCGTCCGTCAGCTTTTCGAACTTGGACTCGAGCGCATTGATAGGAGCAACCCTCGCGTTGAAGCTTTTCAAGCGCCGGTCATTAGAACTGCCGAAAATCTTGGTTGCGAGAGCGCCAAGAGAAACCATGGTAGCCGAGCCTTACTGCCTCGCTGTGGAAGTGCACCCCGCTCATGAGGGCCGCATGCCAGAGCGCCTTTTGTCCGGGGCGGTGGCTTTTCCTACGGGCTTTTTTGAAATGTCCTGAAGGGAAGCGTCCTTCTCCTTATGCCCCAGCAGAAATAATGAGAGGTGCCCGCGCTGTCAACGCGAGGCTGCTTCGAGGGGAGACTTGCGGCGATCCGTCAGCATATTAGCCCCTAAACGGCCTAGCTAATCGGCGGCGGCGTCGCTGAGGAGACGCCAGGGGTAAACATATCCCTAAAGAAGCCTTAAAGCCACGCCGCAATAAGGGCACTGGCACCCAACAATGCATCAACTCGAATTCACGCCGTGTCATATTCTGCTGGTGCACCTTAAGCCTGAGGTTTTGAATGACCCTCAGCCGCGCAAACCTGCGGCCCGGCAGAACCGGAAGATCCTCTCCTGGACCGGCACCCTGAGGATCGCCGGCCGCCCAGGCGCGCGTGCCGGGCTCGATGTCAGATGTCCAAACTCAGGGGCTCGCCTGGCCGCTGCTAGAAAACGCGCCCGCTGCCCCGGCAGCGCCAACGGCGGCAAGCCCCCCAGCGACAATTATGGCCCCAATTCCAAAGCCGGAGGGACCGGCATTAGCCGCGGGAATGCCGGGAGCGGGAGGATCGGAGAGCACCAACGAGACTTGCTCGGGTCCAACCTGCGCGACGTAGCCGTTCTCGTAAGCGACACTCGCGGAACTTCCTGCTGACGTGCGGATCCGGTAACCGGGAGCGAGCGCCTCGCCGGCTGAAGCTTGGTGAAACGCACCCCCGTCACTGACCGATACATATCCCTCGACATTCGTGAGAGTAGCCGCCTGCGCCCCGGTCAACAGAAACATCGTGGCGACTGTGGTCGATAGTAAATTCCGTAACATCCCGCCTCTCCTTGGCGTAATAATATTTATGTATTATTAGCATAAACGATTCCTGGTTTTTCGCAACTTTAGATTGTAAAACCAGCCGTGGCGCCGGCCTGGGCACAAACTGTGGAAAGGTGCCCAGGGACGAAAGGCAGGCCGGAGCTGCGGCGGCATTTCATGCGTGAATAACCATCAAACGAAGCTCGCCCGTGGAATGCGACACTCGAAAACCTTTCAATGACGGCGTGAAGACGATATGTAGCGCACGTGCCCTCCGCTGCATGCCGCTTGTGACGCGGACAGTATGGGTCGCGGCCGGGAACTGGACAGACCTTAGCCTGTTTGCCACCGCGAAACGGGAACGCTGCCGCCGCACGGGAGGGAACGAGCGTGTATTTCTTGGCCTTGGCCGCCGATTACGACGGCACGATCGCTCATGACGGCATCGTCGACGATACGACGTACGACGCTCTCAAAGACTTGAAGAACAGCGGCCGGCGCTTGCTCCTGGTTACGGGACGCGAGGTCGAAGACCTCCAGCAAGCCTTTCCCCGCTACGGGATATTCGACCTCATCGTCGCCGAAAACGGGGCCTTGATCTACGACCCGGCCACGCACCGGGAGCAGTTGCTTGCTACGCCGCCGCCCGGCATCTTCGCCGAGACCTTGAAGACAAAAGGCGTCCGCCCCCTGACTGCCGGCCGTTGTATCGTCGCCACACGGGAGCCGTACGGGACCATCGTGCTCGAAACGATCCGCGATCTCGGTCTTGAGCTGCAGATCATTCTCAACAAGGGCGCCACCATGGTTCTTCCCGCAGGCGTCAACAAGGCGACCGGATTCCTGGCGGCGCTGAGAGAGCTCGGTCTTTCGCCACAGCACGCCGTGGGCGTGGGCGATGCGGAGAATGACATCGCCTTCATGAACGCGTGCGGATGCTCGGCGGCGGTCGCCAATGCGCTGCCCTCGGTTAAGGCTGTTGCCGATGTCGTCTTGGAGGGCAAGCGGGGTGCAGGCGTGGCCGAACTGGCCGCCCGCATTATCCGGGAGGACGCAAAGCTCTTACCGCCGGACCGCCGTGCGATCCCGGCTGGCGCGGCGCTGGACCAGGCCTAAGCACCATGCGCGTTACTTCCAGAAGGGTCCGCTGGCCTTGACGCGGCGCCAGGCTTTCGGCGCTTCATCCCAAACCCCTGCGGCCTGGCTGCCGTGATGGCCCAGGACGCGGCCCGCCGCAATCAGCGCCGCGGGCTCTTCGCCGCCGTGTCCGGCTGCTAAGAACTGGTCCGCCATCCGGACATCGTTCACATAGCCGAACAGGTCCTGAAGCTTCTTCAAGTGCTTGATGAACGCCCCCACATCGGACCTTCGATAAAGCGGGGCCAGAAACTCCACCGTATACCGGAGCTTCTTCAGCGATTTTCGCATTTCGTGGAGCCGGGCGCCCCTGAGACTGGCGATCGAGCGCCCAAGTTTTGCACTCTTTTTCCAACGCTTATCCAGAAGCTTGTCCGCATATTTCTCCACAGGTTTCTGCAAGGCGGGGTCACGTTCGAGCATGGCAGGCCAGAGCGTCATGCTCAGGAGCAGGCGGGACCAGGCTTCGCTGGACAGGATGTCTCTTGCTTCTTCCTGCATGGCGGCGCGGTGCGCTTGCAGCACCTCATAAAGCATGTCGAAGCCCGCCTCTCTTGGCGGATCGCCGGCAACCGGGTGATAGATCTGCCCGATCAGCACATCGGCGTCGCGGAGCCGCCCAACCGCACGGGCGAGCGTCTGCGCGTCCGTCTCCAACTGCCGCAGTTGAGGCGAGTTTGCGAGCGCCTTGAGAGCGCGATGCGCGCTGCGAAGCCGGGTGAGCCCGACACGGAGCTGGTGCGCGCCTTCAGGCTCGTCCGTCTCAAGGACAACCGTCCTGTTCATCACGACCTGCTCGCGCGCCGAGCGTAGAATCTCAGCGAAAGCCTGGCCGCATGTCTGGCCCTTTGCTATCGCGGGGCCTGCCGCGCGCACCGGTTCGATTTTTGCTTCAGGAAGCGCCTTGAGAAGAAGGCGGTAGCCTCTCTCGGCCTTGGATGACGGTGAAAGCCGCACGCTGACCTTTGCGAACAGAGCTTGCGCGGTTTGGAGCAGGTCTTTTGGGTTGCCTTTGACGAGTTCGAGTTCCACTTCGCAGATTTGGCTCCGCCGGTTCTTCGCCAGAGTCTCGCCCCTGTCGAGCGCGACCTCGATGATGCTGCCGTGCGTACGAAGCCTGTGGGTCGTCCGCGTCACGGAGGTCTCGAAAACCTTCTCCAAGTCCGAGCCTTTGATCGCTTTCTCGACCTTGCGCCGGACCCGCTTGTCGTGAATGCAGCCGGTGTCGGGGTCCGGGCCGCCGAGACGATCCTCGATCTCGACCGGATTGGAAATGCCATTTTTGAGGCTTGTGTCCAGTTTTACGGATTGAACATAGGTGCGGCCATCATCCCGGACACGCAAACTGATGCCGTTCCGGTGGAGGCTGAAGTCCGGCGTGTCGAAGTAGACCGATCTCAGCGCCTTCTTCCCGGTCGAACCGTTGGGCTTCAGCTTGGGATTTTTCGCGAGACGATTCAGCTCGTCGCCCGTGAGGGAGAGCTTGAGTTCGAATTCGCGTGCGGGACCGGACATGGCTCTAACGTAGCTTGAATACTGACAACGCCTAGAGCGGAGAAGGGTTCCTTTATGACCGCTGTGCTGCCCCGATTGCACGGTTCAGAGCCGCGCTCGAAATTGGAATCGCGTCCTAAGGCCACGATGCGCTAGGCGCGGCGGAAAATCTCGCCCTCGGCATCCTCGACGGAAATACCGAGCTGGTCGAGGGCGTCCTCAAGATAGTCCGGCAGCAGCGGAAGGCTGAAGAGATAGGCAATGGCATTGTTGCCGTGCTCGGCTTTCGCGGTCGAAATCGCCTCATCGAGCTCGACGGGCGCGTAGGTTCCGCGCCCCACCCAGGCCAGCGCGATCAAACTCGCTTGCTCGTCCTCGTTCAGGCTATCGAG
Source organism: uncultured Alphaproteobacteria bacterium (assembly GCA_963817705.1). Classification (GTDB taxonomy): domain Bacteria; phylum Pseudomonadota; class Alphaproteobacteria; order Rhizobiales; family Rhodomicrobiaceae; genus Rhodomicrobium. Next base: position 118,991 of record CAWFPF010000005.1, on the reverse strand, counting down.
AAACGCCTTAAGTTCCTCCCGGGTTGCATCGCCGGGGAGGTCTTCCAGGATCGTGTCGCCATCCGCGTCGTCCGAATCCGAAACGCCATCCCCTTCCCAAGGGGTCATCTTCGCGTCGAGTTCCCGCGAGCGAATAATGACGTGCGCCACTTTTTCCGGTGAGATTTCCAACATTTCCATCAGTTCTAACATGTCATGCCACCCGGCCGAGATAGGCCGTGACGTCTTCGAAAACACTATGAAACATGGCAGGAGTAAGTCGCCCCGTATTTGTATTATAGCGCGAGCAATGATAGCTGCCGAAAAGTTTGCGACCCTCGCCAATATCGGCAGCTGCGCCGTGGGCGAACCGGTATTGCGATGCCTTTTGCCCCAACGCCTTGACCGTGGCATCGAATGCAATCTTGCCAAGCGCAAGGACGGCCTTCAGGCTGTGCATTTCCCGCAGGGTGGCAGTCAAGAACCCACGGCAGGCTGCCGCCTCGCCGGGTAGAGGCTTGTTCTCCGGAGGCACGCAGCGCACCGCGTTGGTGATCCGGCATCCGGTGAGCACAAGTCCGTCATCCGGGCGCTCCCCATAGGTGCCCGCCGCCAATCCATACTGGAGAAGCGTCCCGTAAAGAAGAATGCCGGCGTAGTCGCCGGTAAAGGGGCGTCCAGTCCGGTTCGCGCCTCTCAGGCCGGGCGCCAGGCCGACGATCAGCAGCGCGGCATCGACGGGCCCGAAGGAGGGCACCGGTGCGTTGAACCAGTCCGGGAATTGAGAGCTGTTTGCGAGACGGTATCCGGCAAGCCTCGGGCAAAGCGGGCAATCGCGTGGCGGCTCGCCCGGCCCGGCGGTGACGGGCCAATCTTTCTGCGGCGGGGCAATGGACATGATAGAGCCCCGCCGGAACTGTTAATCCGCTTCGACTTGACTCTCGCGTGCCAGGGCGGCAGCGCTCATCCGTTCATGCATGCGTTGCTCGTGAATGTGCGCCTGATATTCGCGCCCATTCTCGGGACGCTGCGTGCGGCAGATGTCCTTTTGCAAGTCCGCGAGATCGATGAACTGGTCAGCTTGCCGGCGGAGTTCGTCGGCAACCATGGGCGGTTGCGTCGTGAGCGTGGACACCACGCTGACGCGCTTGCCCTTATGCTGCAGCGCTTCGACCAGGGTCCGGAAGTCGCCGTCGCCGGAAAATAGAACGATGTGATCAAGATGATCGGCAAGTTCCATAGCATCGACAGCAAGTTCGATGTCCATATTGCCCTTGATCTTACGGCGCCCAGAAGCGTCGGTGAACTCTTTTGTCGGTTTGGTGACCATAGAGTACCCATTATAATCAAGCCAATCTATCAATGGCCGGATGGACGAATACTCTTGCTCCTCCGCGAGAGCGGTATAGTACAGTGCTCTTAGAAGGAGACCTTTGACTCGAAAGAGATTCAACAGACGTTTATAATCGATGTCAAAGCCTAATGCTTTGGCTGTAGCGTATAGATTTGCCCCGTCAATGAAGAGAGCGATGCGCTCAGTTGGGTAGAAATTCATCCTTTTACCTTAGCTGCGAGTTGCGGGTCGTATTTCGGAAGGCTGTGCAGACCCCACATCTGGAATCGATCCTAAAAATGCGACATAGGATAGGATAACAAGACATTGCGTGTGATTTCAAGGGAATGATAGTCATCGGAGTAGGCACAAATGTAGATGGCCGGTGGGGCCATCCAAAAAACACGATCAACAGAGCGATTCGCGAGCTCGCAAACTGCGGGATCGAAATCGTCGATCAGTCTAAACTCTACCGGACCGAAGCGTATGCTTATATCCGGCAACCCGATTATCTTAACGCGATAATTACCGTGGCTACAACGTTGCAACCAAACGCTCTCTTGCAGGTGCTGAAACGGATCGAGGTAAACGCCGGGCGCGTCAAGACAAAAAGCGGTCTTTTGCCCTATTTTCAATGGAGGCCGCGGCCGCTCGATCTCGATATAATCAGTTACAAGTCTATTGTGCATAACTGGCGCGGACTTCGCCCGGCGGCGCATGCACGCTTAATACTGCCGCATCCGAGAGCCCACGAAAGGGCCTTCGTGCTATGCCCACTGGCCGCAATTGCTCCCTTCTGGCACCACCCCGTGTTCGGCGCGACGGCCGCGCAACTCTTGAAGCGTCCGGCCGTTCGCGCCACCGGAAAGATCTTGGCTAGCGAAGACTTCTAAGACCTTGCGGAACCCTGCCGGGGACAAGAAGCCGCACAGGCGCATTGACCTTGCCAAAAGCAGGCCGTGAAGCTATCACAAAAAAAACGAGCGTTCCTTTTGGCGGTGACACACCCTATGCCGAAACTGGCTCCGGGAACTCAGCAAGCACGGCGCGACCGCATTCTCGACGCCGCAGAGCGCTGTTTCGTGGAGAAGGGATTCCATCCCGCGACGATGGCTGACATCTGCCGGCAGGCCGGTGTCAGCCCCGGTGCGCTCTACACCTACTTTGCCTCGAAGGAAGCCTTGATCTCGGGGCTTTGCGAGCGCGAAAAGGATCGCTTTACCGGAGAACTGGCCAGAATAACCGGAAAGCTAGATTTTTTGACCGCGCTCCGTTTGCTGGCGGAACAGTTTTGCTGCCATGAACCCATTGGCAAGGTCCGGCTCCATCTGGAAATCGCCGCGGAAGCAAGCCGCAACGGCCTTATCGGGCAGACGGTGCGGGAAATGGACAAGATCGTGCGCACAAGTTTGGTCGAACTTCTGAACAGGGAGAAGGAGCTGGGACGGATTTCGCCCGCGGTCCCGGTGGAAACCATCGTCCGCACCATGGGGGCCCTCGGCGACGGGCTTTTCATCAAACGCGCGATCGACCCGGATTTCGACCCCCAGCCACTTATTCCCGCCATGATGACGATGATATCGGCTTTGCTGGCGCCCAAGGCCCAGGGCCATGACGGATGAAAAAGACCGGAGAAATCATGACGCTCAGTTGGAAGCAACGGCCCCTCCATGGCTTCTGGATGCTGGCAATCGCTTTGGTCTTGCCGGCTCTGGCCAGTCCTGCTTTGGCTGGCGATGCCTCCGGCGCCCCGAAAGCGAAGCCGCCGGCGATCACGGTAACCGAAGCCAGGCGGATCACTTTCATCGACAATGTGCTGGTAACAGGCTCCCTCGTTCCCCGGGAGGAGGTCATGGCCGGCCCGGAGATCGACGGTTACAGGCTAACCGAACTTTTGGTCGAGGAAGGCGATAAGGTGCAAGCCGGGCAGGTTCTCGCCCGCCTTTCCCGCGAGATTCTCGAAGCGCAGCTTGCGCAAAACACCGCATCCGCAGCCCGGTCCCAGGCCGCGATGGATCAGGTCCGCAATCAAATCGTGGAAAGCGAAGCGACGCTGCATCAGGCCGAGGATGCCTTCGGCCGCATCAAAACGCTGCGTGAGACGGGCGTCGCCAGCCAAGCCACCTTCGACGAGCGCGATGCTGCGTTCCGCACGGCACGGGCCAGGCTCGCCGCGCAAAGGGAGGGCCTCAAGCTCGCGCAAGCCGACCTCGCTCTGATCCAGGCGCAGCGCCGCGAGCTTGAGGTCAAGCTCGGCCGCACTGATATTCGCGCTCCCGCGGGCGGCATCGTCAGCCGCAGGACAGCGCGACTCGGGTCGGTTTCGGCCTCGTCCAGCGACGCGCTGTTCCGGATTATCAGGAATGGCGAAATCGAACTCGACGCGGAAGTACCGGAATTCTACATGGCGAAACTGAAAGCGGGGCAGCGCGCCCAAGTCGAGATCGCCGGCGATGGTGAGCGCAGCGGCACGGTCCGGCTTGTGTCTCCCGAAGTGAACACGTCAAGCCGTCTTGGCCGTGTCCGCATTTTTCTCGGCAGCTCGCCCGCCCTCAGAATCGGCACGTTTGCCAAAGCCATGATCGATGCGGGCCAGCGCGACGCGGTCGGGGTACCCTCGACGGCGGTTCTCTACCAGAACGACAGCGCCATCGTCCTCACGGTCGTGGACAACAAGATCAAGGAGCGCGTCGTCAAGCCGGGACTTTTTGCGGGCGATAGCGTTGAGATCAAGGAAGGGCTGAAGGAAGGCGAGCCCGTTGTTCTGAGAGCGGGCTCCCTGCTACGCGGCGGTGACATCATCGATCCGCAATATGTGAGCAAGCAAACGGCTTCGGGCACGCCGGAGGCCGGACTGAGCAAATGAGCGGAACCAATATTTCCGCGTGGGCAATCAGACAGCCGATCCCCTCGCTGGTGCTGTTTCTGGTCCTAATCGTGCTGGGCGCGATGAGCTTCCAGAGCCTTGGCATCACCCGCTTTCCAAACATCGACATCCCGATTGTGACCGTCAGCGTCACGCAATCGGGCGCGGCCCCTATCGAGCTGGAGACACAGGTCACCAAGCGCGTCGAGGATACCGTCGCCGGCGTCACCAATGTGAAACACATCCGGTCGTCGATCACGGACGGTTCCTCCATGACGACCATCGAATTCCAGCTCGGCACCAATACCGACCGCGCCGTCAACGACGTGAAAGACGCGGTCTCAAAGATCCGCCAGCAGCTCCCGCGCACCATCGAGGAGCCGATCATCCAGCGCCTCGACATCGAGGGGCTGCCCATCGTCACCTATGCGGCATCGGCGCCCTCCATGACGCTGGAGGAGCTGTCCTGGTACATCGACGATACCGTCGGGCGGAAGCTGCAAGGCGTGCGTGGGGTGGCGCAGGTTTCGCGGGTCGGGGGCGTGAAGCGGGAAATCCGCGTCTCGCTCATTCCCGAACGCCTGCTCTCACTCGGCATCACGGCCGGCGAAGTCAATATGCAGCTTCGCGCTACGAATACGGACCTGGCCGGAGGCCGTGGCGAAATCGGCGGCGCAGAGCAATCGATCCGCGCGCTCGCCAGCGCCTCGACCGTGGAACGCCTCGCATCGACCTCGATCACACTGCCGGGTGGCCGCAAAGTGCGCCTCGATCAGCTCGGGCAAGTGACCGACGCCTCGCAAGAACGACGGACGTTCGCCAAGCTCGACGGACGGGACGTCGTCGCCTTCACGGTCGTGCGGGCCAAGGGCGAGAGCGATGCGCGCGTGGCCGAGCGCGTGTCTGCAATGATAGGGAAGCTCGCGGCGGCGAACCCGCGCGTGCATTTCGACAAGATCGATTCGACGGTCGACTTTACCATTGGAAACTACCTCTCGGCCATGCACACGCTGATAGAAGGCGCTGTGCTCGCGGTCTTCGTGGTGCTGGTCTTCTTGGGCGACTGGCGCGCGACCCTCATCTCGGCCATCGCCCTGCCGCTGTCGATTTTCCCAACCTTCTGGGCGATGGAAGCCCTCGGCTTCACGCTCAACATGGTGACCCTGCTCGCAATCACGCTCGTGACAGGCATCCTCGTCGACGATGCCATCGTGGAAATCGAGAATATCGTCCGGCACATGCGGATGGGCAAATCCGCCTATCGCGCGTCGCTCGAAGCCGCCGGCGAAATCGGGTTGGCCGTCATCGCAATCACACTCACCATCGTGGCCGTATTCGCGCCGGTGAGCTTCATGGGCGGGATTGCGGGCCAATATTTCCGGCAATTCGGCCTCACCGTTGCGGTCGCCGTGCTGATTTCTCTTCTCGTCGCGCGCCTCGTGACGCCGATGCTCGCCGCCTATTTCTTGCGCGCCCATGACAAGAACGACCGCGAAGGCTTTGTCCTGCGCAGTTACACGCGGCTGATCGGCTGGTCCGTGCGCCATCATTACATTACGCTGGTTCTCGGCTTCATCGTGTTCGCGCTCTCCATCGGCAGTGTGGCCCTTCTGCCGAGTGGGTTCCTGCCGGCCCAAGACGCGGGACGCTCGATTTTCGCCATCGAGCTGCCGCCGGGTTCGCAGCTCGGAGATACGGAGCTCATCACACAAAAGGCCGCGAATATCATTGCGCGGCGGCCCGAGGTGAAGGCCATCTTTGTCGATGGCGGGCGCATCCTTGGCGCGACCGGCGGCTCCGAAGAGGTGCGGAAGGCCACCGTCACCATCCATTACACGCCGCGAGAAGACCGGACTTTGACGCAGCGCCAGCTCGAACAGGTCATCAGTGCCGATTTGAAGGAGATCCCCGACGTTCGCATGTGGGTCATTCAAGAGAACGGCCAGCGCACGTTCACCATCGAGGTTACGGGAACAGACAATCAAAAGGTGATTGAGACGGCGGCTCAGCTGACAAGCGAGATCAGGACGGTGCCCTACCTCGCCAATGTCGTGAACGGTGCCTCGCTCGACCGGCCGGAAATCCAAATCAAGCCGCGCCCGGTAGTCGCCGCGGAGCTTGGCGTTTCGACCGAAAGCCTGTCCGATGTCATTCGTATCGCGACGCTTGGCGACGTGGATGCCAATCTCGCGAAGTTCAATGCCGAAGACCGGCAGGTGCCCATCCGCGTGGAACTCGACGAGCAGGCCCGCGCAAGCCTGCAAACCCTGCAGAATTTGAAGGTGAAGACAGGCCGGGGCGACGCGGTGCCGCTCATTACGGTCGCCGATGTGACGCTCGGCAAAGGGCCGTCGTCCATCGAACGCTACGACCGGCTGCGGCGCGTCGCTATCGGCGCCGACCTCGTCGGCACGGATGCTCTCGGTCAGGCGCTCTCAGCCATGTATCGGCTCCCGGCCGCCAAGGATTTGCCGCCGGGCGTCGTGTTACGGGAGTCCGGCGACGTGGAGGTGATGAGCGAAACCTTTTCAAGCTTCGGCCTTGCGATGGGTGCGGGCGTGATGATGGTCTACAGCGTTCTCGTGATCCTGTTCGGAAGCTTTCTACAGCCCATCACGATCCTGCTTTCGCTGCCGCTCTCGATTGGCGGCGCGATCTTCGCACTTTTGCTCACGGACCGTCCAATCAGCCTCCCGGTCTTTATCGGCTTCCTGATGCTGATGGGGATCGTGACGAAAAACGCGATCATGCTCGTGGACTTCGCCATCGTGCAAAAGCGGAACGGCGTGCCTCACGAGGCTGCCATCGTGGACGCCGGCCGGAAGCGGGCGCGCCCCATCGTCATGACGACGATTGCAATGATCGGAGGAATGTTTCCGAGCGCGCTGGCCTTGGGAGCCGGTGGTGAGTTCCGATCTCCGATGGCTATTGCGGTGATTGGCGGTCTTGTGGTGTCGACCGCACTGTCGCTGGTGTTCGTCCCGGCCTTCTTCATGGTGATGGACGATATCGGCCAGGTGTTCGCGCGGCTATTCGGCCGTTTCGTCGGCCCGCGCGACGAGCCTCACGGCGATGCCGCAAGTCCACCCGCGCCCGCGGAATAAAGTTGTGTCTTTCCCGCTGGACGATGGAAGGTTCGGCCTCTGTCAAAATTTTGTCCGATACTTTCAGTATTGTGCCCATCGTCGGCGCCGGAGGAGGAGTACGCGCATGAAAAGCCTGCTTTATGCGGGATGTGGCCTTGCATTGCTTGGCGCCGCAGCCGTCTTTTCCCCTTCGAGCGGTTCCGCTCCCGGATTATGGCCCGCACCGGCACCCGGGCATTCAGGCTCGGAAGCCGTCCAAATCCAACATGGGCGTTGCATCTACTGGCATCGCGTCTGCGGGATTCGCTGGGGCAATAACTGGCGCTTCCGCCGCTGCATGGCGATCCACGCCTGCCGGTCGTAGAGACCGCTTAGGAAGGCAGTTCATCTGCCTTCCATCCCCCGCATTTTATCCATTTCAGATCGAAGCCCTTGCATTTGCCTTCATTTGCCTCCAGTCGTCGTGCTTCGCTGACCGTATTGGAGCCGCCGATGATTATTCCTGTCATCCTAGCCGGAGGTTCGGGGTCGAGACTGTGGCCCCTGTCGCGGGCGCAGCACCCGAAGCAGTTGCACGCGCTTATCACCTCCGAGCCTCTCCTCGCCGATACGGCCCGCCGCGTCCCTTCTTCGGCGCCCTACGCCGCGCCCTTCGTTATCACAAGCGAGCAAAACCGGTTCAGCGTCGCTGCGGTCTTCAAGAATGCCAAGCTGCCGCTCCAGGGGATCGTGCTCGAACCCGAAGGCCGCTCCACGGCACCGGCCGCAGCCGTTGCGTCCCATCTTGCGATTCAAACGGCAGGCGCGGACGCGGTCGTGCTCCTCATGCCGTCGGACCACCATATCGGTAGTCCAGGCGCCTTTCTTGCCGCCGTTGAAGCCGGGCTTGGAGCGGCAAAGAAGGGCCAGCTCGTCACCTTCGGCATCAAACCTTCAAAGCCTGAAACGGGCTACGGTTATATCAAGACCAACACGGTGCCAGGCCGTGGAGGCGTTTATAGGGTGGAGCGCTTCGTCGAAAAGCCGGACAAGGAGACCGCCGCCCGCTTTTGCACCGAGCCCGGCTATTTCTGGAACGCCGGGATCTTTCTCTTCGGCGCTTCCGCCTTTCTCGCGGAGTTGAAAAAGTTCGAGCCGGACATGGTCCGGGCAAGTGACGCGGCGCTCAAGAATGCGGAATCGGACCTGAACTTTATCCGCCTAGCGCCGGATTTCCTCGAATGCCGTTCCGATTCCATCGACTATGCCGTCATGGAACGGACGAACAAGGCCGCCCTCGTGCCCCTTGACGCCGGCTGGAGCGACGTTGGCACATGGGACGCGCTTTACGACGCCTCCGGGAAGGACAGCCTCAATAACGCCACGCGCGGAGACGTGCTGTTGAAAGGGGCAAGCGGCTGCTATGTGCGCGCCGAGAGCGGCGTGGTGGCCGTCACAGGTGTCGAGGACATCATCGTCGTGAGCACCAAGGACGCGACCCTTATCGCCAAGCGCGGCGAAAGCGAGGCCGTAAAGGATGTGGTCCAAGACCTCACCGCGAATCGCCGGAACGAGGCCGAACAGCATCTTACGGTGCATCGCCCCTGGGGCCGCTACGAGACCCTGCATCTGAGCGAGCGCTACCAGGTCAAGCAGATCGTGGTCGAACCGGGCGCGAGCCTCTCGCTGCAAAAGCACCATCACCGCGCAGAGCATTGGATCGTGGTGAAGGGTACGGCGCGGGTTACGATCGAGGGTGAGGTCAAGCTGCTCACGGAGAACCAGTCGATCTATGTGCCGCTCGGTTCGATGCACCGTCTGGAGAACCCCGGCCTTATCCCTCTGACGCTCATTGAGGTGCAATCCGGCCCTTATCTCGGCGAAGACGATATCGAGCGGTTTGATGACGCGTACGACCGCGGTCCTAAAGATTGTTAGCGCAAATCTTCGAAATGGTTTCGCGGTGGGAAAGCCCAGGGCTTTCCACTTGCTTGGGCGCAGCGCCAGCGTCCTCGAAAGCTCCGGGTAATCTTCGGAGTATGCAATACGCGCGGTGAATGCGATCCCCGCGAGTGCTGACATGCAATTGACACGTGGCTTCTATCGCGCCGGCGCCATAGCCTTCGGCAGCGCTCTGATTTGCATGAGTGTTCTTTCTACGATCGGCAGGTTGAAACCCAGCACGGGTCTGGTGGAAAACGCGTCAAGTCCGGCTGCCGGCGACTCACCCGGCCCGGCGGCCAAGAGTCAGGATCGGGCACCTGCCGAGGCCATTTTCGGCGGAAGCGAAAGCTGGACGGTGCGTACCAAAGACAGAAGCGCGCGGGCGGCCGTGAACAAGGCCCCGGTCGCTGCCTCCAACACCTTGTGGAACCATGATGGCTCGACCGTCCGGCTGGAGGCCATCGGCCGTGCCCGCCGTTTCTACTTCGCCGGTCTTCGCAGGGGCGCGCCCGCAAAGGGTGGGGACGTTGTCTTCGATGGCGTCAGAGAGGGGCCGGCCTTATCCGGCGTCGCCTTTGTGTATTCTGAGAAATGCCCGGCTACGGCATACCAGGTTAGAGGCAGCGTCAGCCCCGATGAAACCACGATCAAGCTGCGCGGCAAGAAACCCGGCTACGACGGCCAGTGCAAGATCGCAGGCTATGCGGACGAGGAGCTAGAATTCCGGCTCGCGGGGAAGCTCTGAGATCGCGGCGATCCACGGAGGGGCGGAACTCTGTCTCATGGAATCGCCTCCCCTCGTAGGCCTGTATCAAAAGGCTGAAGTCTTAGTGCGCCAAGCGGGCGATCTCGCCCGGCGCGACGGCACCCTTGTGCGTTTCGAGGGCTTCAATTGAATGACACTTTCAGCTGGCTCCGTGGAGACCCGCCTGGATGCCGAGAAGCGTCGCGTAGCGGCCGCCGGTTTTTATGAGCTGGTCGTGAGTTCCATCTTCGACGAGACGTCCCTTTTCGATGGTTAAAATCCTGTTAGCGTTCCTCACCGTCGAAAGCCTGTGCGCGATGATGATGACTGTGCGGCCTCTCGCAATTTCGGCCATATTGGCCTGGATGACACGCTCGCTTTCATAGTCAAGTGAGCTTGTCGCCTCGTCGAAAATAAGGATCCTCGGGTTCGTCAACAAAGCGCGTGCGATTGCAAGCCGCTGGCGCTGTCCGCCTGATAGCGTTGATCCGCGCTCGCCGATAATCGAGTCATAGCCCTCCGGCAGTTGCAGAATGAATTCATGCGCTCCCGCGAGCTTTGCAGCATTCATGACTGCGTCCATCGAAGAGGCTGGATCGGCAAGAGCGATGTTGTCGCGCACGCTGCGATTGAATAAAATATTTTCTTGCAGCACGATGGCGGTCTGACGCCTGAGCCAGGCCGGGTCTGCAAGAGCCAGATCCACTCCGTCGATGAGAAGCCGGCCGGCTTCTGGAACATAAAGCCGCTGTATCAGCTTGGCGAGGGTGCTCTTTCCAGATCCGGAAGGTCCAACAATCCCTACAACTTGCCCTGGAGGAATTGAGAAAGAAACATCGGAGAGTATTTCGGGCCCGTCGACACGGTAGCGGAAATTGACATGCTCAAAAGCGATCTCGCCGCGAAGGGCCGGCAGCGCTGCGCGGCCTGATGCGAACAAAGGCTCGGGTGGGGTATTCAAAATATCGCCCAGTCTCGCAATAGAAAGCCTTGTTTGATGAAAATCCTGCCAAATCTGAGCCAAGCGCAGAACTGGAGTGCTTACGCGGCTTGCGAGCATATTGAAGGCAACGAGTTCACCAACTGTCAGACTTCCTTCCATGACATAATGCGCCCCAAAAAAGAGAAGCAATGCGGTCACGATCTTATTGATGAGGTGAACCGACTCCGTTGCCAGATTGCCCAGGCTCAGGACGCGGAAACTTGCAGAAACGTAAGCCGCAAGCTGCTCCTCCCACCGGCGCTGCATTTGCGGTTCCACCGCCATGGACTTTAGAGTCTCGAAGCCGGTCACGCTTTCGACAAGGAAGGCCTGGTTCTCCGCACCGCGCTGAAATTTTTCATCGAGCCTGCGCCTGAAGACCGGCGTCGCCATGCCGGAGATCAGAATATAAAATGGGAAAGCAGCAATCACGATTGCCGTTAAAAGCCGGCGAATAGACGAACATGACGGCGAGGAATACAAACGTAAAAAATAGATCGATCACGAGCGTCAGTGCTGAGCTTGTAATGAAGATCCGGATGTTCTCCAGTTCCCGTACCCGGGCAACCGAATCTCCCACCCGCCGGGCCTGAAAATAGGCAAGAGGGAGGGCGAGCAGGTGCCTGAAGAGGCGCGCGCCGAGTTCGACGTCAATCCGGTTGGCCGTGTGAGCAAAAAGATAGGTCCGTAGTCCGCCCATAATCGCTTCGAAAAGGGCGATGAAGATAAGTCCCGTGACAAGAACATCGAGTGTTGTCTCCGTCCGGTGGATGAGGACCTTATCGATAACGACCTGAAAAAATAGCGGCGATACCAACGCGAAGATCTGCAAAAAGAAAGACGCTGCGAGAACCTCAGACAGGAAGCGGCGATACTTCCATACCGCGCCTATGAACCATGTAATGTCAAAGCGCCTGGCAAGGCTGAGAAGACCGGCTCTCGTTGTGACGAGAAGCACCCGCCCGTCCCATTCCGCTTCAAGTTCGGCGCTTGTTATGAGCCGTGGACGCGCGTCTGGTTCAGAACCAAGTACCAGGGCCTTCTCCTTGTCCGTTCTTGCGATCAGCAAGAAACCACCCTGCTTCAGGGGCGCGATGCCTGGCAAAGGAGTTTGCATCAACCGCGGCCAACTCGACTTGATGACGCGTGCTTTCAGGCCAAGCTCCTTCGCAAGACGCAGCATGCCGTCAAGCCTTAGGGCGCCGCCTCCAATCTTGTGCTTGATCTGATCCTCGTCCGCGGCGACGCCCTGAAGCGCCAGAAGAGCCACGAAGGTGGTGGTACCATCGGTACCTTGATCGCCGTGGGCATCATTCCTTGAAGAGAATGCAAGGTCAGCCTGGTTCCGGAGCGGAGACCGTTCCCCGCGGAAGAGCCACGCGATCACTTTCAAAACCAGAGTTAGTGCGTGCAGGGATATTGCGATGGCCAGCACAAAAAGAGCCGCCGGATATTGACGAAGGTAGGAGGATACCCAAACAGCCGTCTTTGGGACGCCGGCGATCGCCGGCCAAGGGATCGAGTTATTCTGAAAGCTGAAATAACGATTGAGATCGCCAATCGGCATTGCAGAAAGCGCCTCGAACTGAGCATCCTGCAAAAGCTGACAGACAAACAGCGCAATTGAAGCGGCGAATAAACACCACTTTAATCGTATAAGGACGTGTCTTATGAGCCTCATGGCCGGGTGAAAGCTCTTTATAAAATGGCGGCGCCCGCTATCCCTGCAAGCCCTTGGGATTTTGGACTATATTGACTGCGGTGACCTGCGGAGGATCGACGACTGTTGTACCACCATGGCCGTCGCTGCCGAGTGTGAATGTAGAAGATAGGTAATTTCCGAGCAGATTTATTTTGGCCGTCTGGGTAGCGTTGCCAATGGTGAGTTGTCCGCTGGACGCATTACCCGAATACCCCACTGTCATATTTGCGCCGTATGTGAGATTGGGCAGATCGATTGTGTCGCTGGCGGTTAGGCCCGATACGTTACCCGTAAAGCTTTGTGCTGTGTCGAGTTGCAGGGTTCCGGTGGCACCAGGGCTGAAGGTGACGTTCTGGCTCGATGCACCGAATATCTCCGTGTCTGTTGTGCCGGAAATGTTGACCGGCGCGGGCGGCGTGACAATGGAGTTGATTTTGACTCCAAGGGTTGCGGCCGCTTTGGACAACGAAGCGATGTTACCGGCGCCGTCCGTGATCGTACCCGGCGCCTGGAGCTCGATCCCGATCACTGCCAGCGAGGTTGTTCCCTGATTGGAAGGCACTGAGTAGTCGAACACAAGCGAAGTAGGAGTTGAATTCGCAGCGCTGTATGTGGCTGTGCCCCCATCATTCAAAAGCAGCGCAGGCGTACCTGTCACCGTGACGGCCTCGTTGAAGGCCAGTGTGATCGCAACCGTGTTGCCGGTCGTCACCGTGCCGCTTGCGGGTAACGCCGAGACTTTTGTGACCGCCGGCGTAAGCGTATCGATCTGGAGACCGGCGAACGACGTGACGGCCCCCGCGAGCGTCGCGGCGTTGCCCGCCGCATCGAGGATCGTTGTGCCCGCAGGCAGGTTCACCTTGGTGACGCCAAGGGACGCCGTGTTCTGCCCGCTCGCAACGGTGTAGTCGAACACAAGAGCGGTGGCGGTCGAGTTTACCGGATCGTAGGTGGCCGTGCCGCCATCGTTGAGGCTCAGCGTTGGTGCGCCCGTTACGGTGACGGGCTTGTTCATCGCAAGTGTGATCGCAACCGTCTTGCCCGATTTCAGATCGCCGGCGGCCGGGGACGCGCTGACCCCGGACACAACAGGGATCACGGTGTCGACTTGCGGCCCGGTTTGAGACAGCCCGGTCAGAGACGGGGAAAGCACATTGCCCGCTTTATCGGCAATGGTGGCCCCGTTTGTACTGAGGCCGGTTGCGGCCAAATCCAGCGCATCCTGGCCTGCGGCGACGGTGTAACTGAACGTCAAGGCCGCCGTTCCAGACCCGCTCTTGTAAGTGGCGGTGCCGCCATCGTTCAAGGTCAGGCTCGGGGTTCCGCCGGAGACATAAACCGGCGCGGCCGTGGCAAGCGTGAATGTGACCACGGACCCGGCTTTGAGATCGCCCGAGGATGGCGACTCCGTCACGCTGGTGATGATGGGCGTAACGGTATCGATCTGCAAAGTGCCTGCCGGGTTCGTCACAACGCCGGCCAGGTTGGCATTGTTTCCGGCTGCGTCCTGAATGAGCGCGCCATTCAGCGCATAGCCCGAGATGGCAAGATCGGGGGTATTGTCTCCGGGTTGAACGGTATAGGAGAAGACCAAAGACTTTGTGCCCGATCCGCTCTGGTAGGTTGCGGTCCCTCCATCGTTCAAACTCAGTGTTGGCGTGCCGCCACTGACCGAAACCGCCTCACTCAAGGCAACTGTCAGGGTCACGGTCTTGCCGGCGTCGAGATCGGCCGTGGCAGGGCTGGCAGTGACGCCGGTCACGGCCGGTATGACCGTGTCGATTTCCAGGCCTGTGAAGGTTGCGACGGCCCCCGTGAGCGTCGCGGCGTTGCCCGCCGCATCGAGGATCGTTGTGCCCGCAGGGAGGTTCACCTTGGTGACGCCAAGGGACGCCGTGTTCTGCCCGCTCGCAACGGTGTAGTCGAACACAAGAGCGGTGGCGGTCGAGTTCACCGGATCGTAGGTGGCCGTGCCGCCATCGTTCAGGCTCAGCGTTGGTGCGCCCGTTACGGTGACGGGCTTGTTCATCGCAAGTGTGATCGCAACCGTCTTGCCCGCGTTCAGATCGCCGGCCGACGGCGACGCGCTGACCCCGGACACAACAGGGATCACGGTGTCGACTTGCGGCCCGGTTTGAGACAGCCCGGTCAGAGACGGGGAAAGCACATTGCCCGCTTTATCGGCAATGGTGGCCCCGTTCGTACTGAGGCCGGTTGCGGCCAAATCCAGCGTATCTTGGCCTGCGGCGACGGTGTAACTGAAGGTCAAGGCCGCCGTTCCCGAACCGCTTTTGTAGGTGGCGGTGCCGCCATCGTTCAAACTTAGGCTCGGGGTTCCACCGGATACATAAACCGGGGCGCTCGTGGCAAGCGTGAAGGTGACCACGGACCCGGCTTTGAGATCGCCCGTGGAAGGCGACTCCGTCAGGCTGGAGATGACAGGGGTGACCGTATCGATCTGCAAAGTCCCCGCAAGGGTCCTCACAACGCCGGCCAGATTGGCATTGTTTGTGGCCGCGTCCTGAATGGCCGCTCCATTCAGCGCGAAGCCCGAGATGGCAAGATCGGGGGTATTGTCTCCGGGTTGTACGGTATAGGAGAAAACCAGCGAACTTGTACCCGAGCCGCTCTGATAGGTTGCGGTCCCTCCATCGTTCAAACTGAGCGACGGGGTGCCTCCGCTGACCGAAACCGGCGAACTGAAAGCGACGGTCAGGGTTACGGTCTTGCCAGCGTCGAGGTCGGCTGTGGCGGGGCTGGCGGTGACGCCCGTCACGGTTGGAATGACAGTGTCGATTTGCAGGCCTGTGAACGTTTTGACTGCGCCGGTCAGTGTCGCGGCGTTGCCCGCCGCATCGAGGATCGTTGTGCCCGCAGGCAGGTTCACCTTGGTGACGCCAAGGGACGCAGTGTTCTGCCCGCTCGCAACGGTGTAGTCGAACACAAGAGCGGTGGCGGTCGAGTTCACCGGATCGTAGGTGGCCGTGCCGCCATCGTTCAGGCTCAGCGTTGGTGCGCCCGTCACGGTGACGGGCTTGTTCATCGCAAGTGTGATCGCAACCGTCTTGCCCGCGTTCAGATCGCCGGCCGACGGCGACGCGCTGACCCCGGACACAACAGGGATCACGGTGTCGACTTGTAATCCCAGATCGGCGCTTGCGCCTGCAAGATTGGCTGCGTGGCCAGCGGAGTCCTTGATGGAAGCACCTTTTGGCAGGCTGAGGCTGCTCACCTCCAATCCGGCTGTATTCTGACCGGCAGCCACGGTGTAGCTGAAGGTCAGCGTCGCAGTCTTGGAGCCCCCCGTATAGGTCGCGACTCCTCCGTCGTTCAGAATGAGCTGAGGCGTTCCGGCGACCGTTACGGGCTTGTCGAAGACAACAGAGACCGTGATTTTCTTACCGAGCCCGAGATCGCCGGAAGCTGGAGAAGCCAAGACCTGCGTGATCACCGGCGTGACGGTATCGATTTGCAATCCGGTGAACGTAATATTTGCGCCCGTGAGGTTCGCCGGGTTTCCGGCTGCGTTTGCGATGGTCGCGCCGTTCGGGTTTAGAGCCGTAACGGCCAGGGAGGCCACGCTCGTGTCCGTAGTCCCGACCTTATATGTGAAGGTGAGTGTGTTCGTGCCCGAGCCGCTGGTGAACACCGCGGTGCCGCCATCGTTCAGTGACAGGGTTGGCGAGCCAGTGACAAATACCGCCTCGTTCAGCTGCACCGATATCGTGATCGAAGATCCCACCTGTTCGAGTCCCGTCGCCGGTGCCGGCGTCACTGAGATGATCGACGGTGTCAATGTATCGACCTGCAATCCACCAAGCACCGTTACCGCACCCGCGAAATTGGCGGTGTTTCCAGCCGCATCGCTCACGGAGGAGCCGCCGGTCACGCCGGTGATCGCAAGCGCCGGGACGCTCGAATCCGTCTGCGATACGGTGTAGTCGAATGTGAGACTGTTTGTGCCAGATCCGGACGCGTAGGTTGCGACGCCGCCATCGTTCAGCGTTAAGGCCAGCCCGGAGCCGGTGACGGTCACGGCCTTGTTGAAGGTGAGCGTGATGGAGATGGCCTTGCCAAGGCCCTCGTCGCCCAAGACTGGATTGGTGCTCACAGAGGTGATCGCTGGAACCAGAGTGTCGACTTGCAAATGCAGGTCCTGATTAGCGAGGCCTGCAATCGCGTTTCCGGCTTGATCCGTAATCGTTCCGGAGCCCGGCACCAACCCCGCTACGGTAAGATCCGAAGTGTTCTGTCCGGGCTGGACTGTATAGGCAAAAGTGAGCGAGTTTGTGCCGCTGCCGGAAACATAAACCGCCTGCCCGCCGTCGCTAAGCTGGAGTGCCGGTGTCCCCGATACGAACGCGTTCTCGGTTGTACCGGCGCTTATGAGTGCGGTTGTGCCTATGCCCAGGTCAGTCAAGCCATCGCTGGCGGAAACCGAGATCGAATTCACGGCCAGGGGTGTGGAGGCCACCACGATACTCGAGCCGCCACTATTGTCGCTTGAGAAAGTAATGGCCTGACCCGCGAGGTTCCCGCTCACGCTGATACCGTAGGAAACCTGCTGGCCGCTCGTTTCCGTCACCGTTAGCGTGCCGTTAGAGACGACGGCGGATTGAATTGACGCGCTCGCAAAGTCGATACTGTCGCCTTGGGCAAAATTGCTGATGGAACCGCTCAAGCCTGACGCGTCAGAAAGCGTTAAGGTCCCCCCTGTGCCCGAGAAGGCCACACCCGCAGCGGAGCCGCCCGCCTGCACATTTTCGGTGCCTCCGGCGGAAACGGTGCTGCCTATAGCGGTGCTGCCGGCCTCAACATTCTGGATGCCCCCGCCCCCTATGAGCGTGGAATGAGCGGTGCCTGAAAGGGCCTGAACGCCGCCCGAAAGCGTTACGTTGTTCGCTGTGCCGCCGGCCAAGACAATTTGGGTGCCGGGATCGTTAACAACGGTACCGGTTGCCATTCCACCAGCTTCAACGGTTTGAACGCCGCCGTCGTTAATGATGGCATTAATATCGGTACCATAGACCGTTTCAGTGCCGCCGCTCTGGATCACCGCGCCGGTTGCGGTGCCACCGCTGAGGACGTTCAAGGTACCCCCGTTTGAGACTGTTACGCCACTGACAGAGCCGCCTGGCCCAACCTGCAGCGTTCCTCCGTCGCTGATCACAAAGCCGCTTGCTACGTTGTTGATTGTCAACGTCTCGCCAGCGCCAATTACGGTTGGTGCGGGACTTATTTGCAGGCCTGCGAATGTCACATCGGCGCCGGACAAATCGGCGGCATTGCCAAGCACGTCCGTCACCGAGGCGCTGGAGGGAACAACGCCGGTGATAGCGAGATTTGAAACGCCGGTATCGGACGATCCGACAGTATAGCTGAAGTTGAGCGTCGAAGTGCCGGAACCACCCGTATAGGAGGCTACTCCACCGTCATTCAGCGACAGCTGAAGCGCTCCTGAGACGAAAACAGCTTCGTTGAATGTCAGCGAAAGATTGATCGTCTGCCCGTCCCCTTCAACGCCGGTGGCCGGGTTGGCGGCCGCCGAAGTTACAACAGGCGGACCAGGATAGTTGAGCGTGAAGATTTGTCCCTCGACGCCGTTCACGCCATCGACTGTTTCTCCACTCTGGTTCGGGCTCCATGTCAGCAGAAACTCATTATTGCCGATCGGGCGGAAGTCGTAGCTGAAACTTGTTGAGTTCGTGGTTGACGTATAGGCGGAGGTGAGCAGCGTCTGATCAGGTGTCGCGATGGTACCGTCAGGATTGAAAATGACCGCGTTAAATGCGATCTCGCCGGGGGTAAAGGTTGTGTAGAGGATCACGGCCCCGCCGTTTGGCAAAGACCTCACAATGGGCGACCGCTGATTGCCTGTTCCAGACGGCTGCGGATTTAATAGGGCATCGGGCGTTCCAATCGGGTTCCCGTTTGCGTCGAGCAACGTATAGCGCACGCGGGTATTGGTTGTTCCGCCTTCGCCCGACTCCCACGCGACGAGCGTGTCGCCATAGCCAAGTTGAGCTAGGCCCTCTTTGGTTTGATCGCCTCCAGAAGACGTCGTATTGATCTGGAAATCGGGGCCGGTAACCGAGCCCGTGGCTGGATTGACGATGTTCGCCAGCAGTGAATAGCTGGCCGTCGCGGCATTATAATTCTCGAAGGTGACGAGGATATTGCCATCTGGCAAAAGCGATCCTCTCGGCCTGAGCTGAGAGGCGCCTGTTGTCGTGCTGATCTCGAATTCATTGCCGGCGGGCGTGCCGTCTTCGTTGAAAAACCGTCCATAAACGTCTGTCCCCGTTCCGTTTACCGCCGTCCAAAGTTCCAGGAACTCGCCGGACCCGGACGAGACTGCCGGCACGATGTTGGGGGTGAAGCCGGATGTTGACGCAACGGAGGTCTGATTGACCGCAAATTGCGAGGTGAGCGGGGTGAGATCCTGATTATAGATCCGTGAGTAAAGTGTGCCGGTTGTGCTGTCGACCCAGGAGATAACGAGATTGCCGTCCGGGAGCGTCCGTGCCGTCGCCAGCGTTTGATTGTGCGAGCTTGCGGTCGAAACGAGAATATCTGGTCCTGCGATTGTCCCGCCGGCATTGTAGTGGGCTAGCCGGATGACAGTTCCATCGCCGGACCCTGACAGATCGGGCGAACTGTAGACCAAGACGGAGGAGCCGTCAGGCAAAGCCGCGCTGCTATAACCGATTTGTCCGCCGGACGTTACCGATGTTGCTGTAAATGTAGGCCCGAAGGTTTCGAATGGAATCTCGACAGGCACACCGAAAGAGACGCCCGATAGATTAGCTGCATTCTGTGCCGCATCGCTGAGCGTGGCGCCGGGAACAATCCCGGTGATCGCGAGATTTGCGGTGCCTGTATCGCTGTTGCCGACTGTGTAGGTGAAGGTCAGGGTGTTGGTGCCGGAACCGCTGGCATAGGTCGCAACCCCGCCCGTGTTCAGCGATAGTTGCAGGTTTCCGAGGACGTTGACCTGTTCGTTGAATGTGAGCGTCAGGTCAATTGTCTCACCTTGTGTCTCGGTTCCCTTGGGACTGGCGGTGGCGGAAAGAACCGATGGGGGAGCGCTCACATCCCCGGCATACTCAAGAAGCTGAATATTCGAAAGCGTCGCAACACTTCCGTCAATTGTATTCGTTGCAATCGTCGCCCCTCCGGATGGCGCGAACGAATAGTCGCTAAACGAGCCCGGAAGCACGGCGATATTGTACCCGCCGCTTCCTCCATCGACCGTGACGCTCTCGCCAGGGGAGAGGTAGAAAATATTATTTCCGGACCCTCCGAGAATGGTTTCGTTTGGTACCGGGGCGGCAAAAACGGCAACCGGGGCGCTCGTCATGCTGGCGTCGACGGTGAGTTGGTCGTTGCTGGTCCAGCCGGTATAGGTTGCAGTGGGCGATCCGATAGTGGTGGTCGCGGTATTGTCGGTGATGGTAACGGTCTCCGTTGCGCCCGAGAGCGCAAAGGATTGAAGATCGGTTAGCTGGCTGGCATCGAAAGTGGCTGTCACGCTTCCCGTTGTAGAGGCGTCGGCGATGTTCGTGATGCCGCTGACCTTAGACGCCTGGGTGAAATCGAAGGTGGCGTCCTGCCCTTCATTATTAAGCTCCAGCGTATTGGTCTGGCCAGCGGCCACGGGCGCGTTCGCATAACCGTCGCCCTCGATGACCGCGCCCGCGAGATCGGCTCCCGCGGTCACAACGAAGGTTTCGTTGCCGCTGCCCCCGATGAGCGTGTTCTGGCCGCTGCCCGCGATGAGCGTGTCGTTGCCGGTGCCGCCGATCAGCACGTTCGTTCCGGCTCCGCCCACGAGCGTGCTGCCGCCAGGGCTTGCTTCAAGTTCGTTCAAGCCGCTGCTGGAGGCAATAAGGGTCTGGCCTGGGCTTGTGCCGGTGGCAACGAGATCGCCGGAATTGGTCAGGACGAAGATCTGCCCCTGAACGCCATTGCCGCTGGAATTGTCGGTCCCGCCGCCGGCCTGCGGCGAACTCCACGTCAAGAGGAACTCGTTGTTGCCGATGGAGCGGAAGTCGTAAGTTGCAACAGAATTCGCCGGATAAGACGTTGACGTGATCAGCGTCTGGTCTGGCGTGGTGATGTTACCGTTGGCATCGAAGATGACGGCGTGGAACGATATCGTGCCATCGCTTGAGAGGTTTTCGTATACAAGCGCGGCCCCTCCGCCCGGAAGGGATCTTACGAGCGGGGCTTCCTGGTTGCCCGTTCCGGCCGGTTCGGCATTGAGAAGAAGGTCTGATGTCCCGATGGGATTCCCATTGGCATCGAGCAGTCTGTAGCGGATGCGTGTGTTTGTTGTGCCGCCCTCGCCCGATTCCCAAGCAACGAGGGTATCGCCATTGCCGAGAAGAAGGAGCGATTCTCTTGTCTGATTATTGCCAGCAGGTGTATTATTGATAAGAAAGTCGCTGCCAATGGGCGTTCCGGACGGCGAGAGGATGATGCCCCTGAGATCGTAACCCGCCCCCAGCGCACCATCGGTTGATTCGAACACAACGAGCGTGTTGCCATCCTCCAGTCCTGAGGCTCTCGGCCGAAGCTGATTGCCAGCTGTCGTGGTGTCGAGAACAAACTCATTTCCCGCGGGCGTTCCATCCGGATTGAAAACACGCGCATAGATCGCGGTTCCGGATCCATCCCCTGAGCTTGCCTGCCAGAGAAAGACGAGATCCCCGGCGCTGGTGAGGGCGACAGTCGGCGTATACCCGGTCAGATCCGGCGAAGAGGTTTGATTAATCTGGAACTGAGAGGTGATGGGGGTGAGCCCGGTCTGACTGTAGATGCGGGCAAGATACTGATCCGTGGTTGAATTGAACCATCCGGCGAGCAGCTCATTGTTGGGAAGGGTACGAACTATCGGTAATGTCTGATTATCGCCGCTGGCCGTTGAGACGAGGATGTCCGGGCCTGCAAGCGAACCGTCGGCAGTATAGTGCGCGAGCCGGATGACGGTGCCGTCGCCGGCGCTGGCCAGGTCGGCCGAGCTGTACACCATGACCGACGACCCGTCACCGAGCGATGCATTCCCATATTCAGTCTGATTGCCGGCCTGGTAGCTCGTCGCGACGAAAGGAGCGCCGAATGATGTGAAAGTCTGCGGGAATTGGAGCTTCTGAACGCCGATCAAAGTGTAGATGGCGCCGGTGGTATTATCGGTAACTATTGTTGTCGTAGAACCGCCTCCTCCTCCACAGCCCCCTCTGCGGAAGCCCCTTTGAACGATTGTATATTGAGAGGGATCTTCTGGGAAAACAGCCGTATTCGTTCCAATTCCACCTATGACCGTAACATTCTGGCCCGCGTTTAAGTAATAGATATTATTTCCGGGACCTCCGATAATAGTCTCATCGGGTACGGGGGCTGAGTAAATTCCAACATCTCCGCTCGTTCCGCTAGCATCGACGGTGAGCTGGTCGTTGCCGGTCCAGCCGGTATAGGTTGCGGTGGGCGATCCAACCGTGGTGTTGGACGTATTGTCGACGATGGTAACGGAATTGGTTGCGCCCGAGAGCGCAATGGACTGAAGACTGGTCAGCTGGCTGGCGTCGAAAGTGGCGGTCACGCTTCCCGATGTTGACAGATCGGCGATGCTGGTGATGCCGCTGATGGTGCCTGCCTGGGTGAAATCGAAGGAGGCGTCTTGCCCTTCATTGTCGAGTTCGAGCGTATTCGTCTGGCCCGCGGCCACGGGCGCGTTTGCATAGCCATCGCCCTCGATAACGATGCCTGAGAGGTTCGCTCCCGCGGTCACAACGAACGTCTCGTTGCCGCTGCCGCCGATCAGCGTGTTCTGGCCTGTGCCGGCGATGAGCGTGTCGTTACCGGTCCCGCCGATCAGCACGTTCGTCCCGGCGCCGCCTACAAGCGTGCTGCCGCCAGGGCTCGCTTGCAGTTCGTTCAAGCCGGCGCTGGAGGCAATGAGGGTCTGGCCTGGGCTTGTGCCGGTGGCAACGAGGTCGCCGGCGTTCGTCAGCACGAAAAGCTGGCCCTGCACGCCGTTTCCGCTGGAATCGTTGGTGCCGCCGCCGGCCTGCGGCGAGCTCCAGGTCAAGAGGAACTCGTTGTTGCCGATGGACCGGAAGTCGTAAGTCGGGATCGAGGAGGTGGGGGTATAGGTTGAAGTCAAAAGCGTCTGGTCTGGTGCAACGATACTGCCGCTGGCATTGAAGATCACGGCGTGGAACGACACCGTACCGTTGCTCAAAAGGTTCTCATAGACCGCGACCGCTCCGCCATTCGGAAGCGTTCTGACAACCGGCGAATGCTGGTTGACGGCTCCGGTCAGCCCCGGACTGAGAAGGGTGTCGGAAGTCCCGATGGGAGCGCCGGACGCATTGAGCAGCCTGTAGCGGATGAGGGTGTTTGTCGAGCCGGCCATGCCCGATTCCCAGACGACGAGCGTGTCGCCATTGCCGAGCGATGTGGCGAGTTCTCTCGTCTGATTATTCCCGGCGGGCGTTGTATTGATCAGGAAGTCGGGACCTACCGGCGTGCCCGACGGTGAGAGGATGATGCCCCTGAGATCGTAGCCGGCCCCCAGCGCCCCATCGGTCGATTCGTAGAGAACAAGAGTGTTGCCATTGCGGAGCTGCGTTGTTCTCGGACGGAGCTGATTGCCAGCCGTCGTCGTGTTGAGGACAAACTCGTTGCCCGCGGGC
This sequence comes from uncultured Alphaproteobacteria bacterium, assembly GCA_963817705.1. Classification (GTDB taxonomy): domain Bacteria; phylum Pseudomonadota; class Alphaproteobacteria; order Rhizobiales; family Rhodomicrobiaceae; genus Rhodomicrobium. The sequence goes on along the minus strand of CAWFPF010000005.1, from coordinate 95,678 downwards.
GTCCCATCGGGATTGAAGATGCGCGCATAAATTGCCGTTCCGGACCCATCGCCGGATGTCGCCTGCCAGACCAGGAGGAGATCTCCGTCGCCAAGAACCCCGATATTCGGGGCCGCGCCTGTCAGATCCGGCGAAGAGGTCTGATTGACCTGGAACTGAGAAGTGACGGGGGTGAGCCCGTTCTGATTGTAGATGCGGGCGAAAAATTGATCGGTTGTGGCATCGAACCAGCCAACGATCAGCTCGTTGTTGGGAAGTGTACGGACGGTCGGCAAGACTTCGTTATCGCTGCTGGCCGTCGAGACGAGGATATCGGAGCCAATGATTGTTCCGTTGGCCGTGTAGTGCGCAAGCCGGATGACGGTGCCGTCGCCCGAGCTGGCCAAGTCGGCCGAGGTATACACCATGACCGACGACCCGTTATTCAAGGCAACGCTGTTGTAGCCGGTTTGGTTACCGGCCTGGTAGCTCGTGGCAATGAACGGCGTACCGAACTGCGAGAAAGATTGGGCAGTATCGACCTGCAAGCCCGGAAAAGAGGTGCTGGTGATCGACAATGGATTGCCAGCCGCGTCCGTTACACTAGAGCCGTTCGCGGCAAGACCTGTTACTGCGAGGTTTGACGCGCTCGAATCGTTAGGCCCGACAACATAGGTGAATGTCAGAGTTGAGGTGCCAGAGCCGCCGGAATATGAGGCGAGTCCCCCATCATTAAGAGTGAGTTGAGGAACGCCCACGACGGAAACGGCCTCACTGAGAGAGAGCGAGAAAGTGACGGTTTGGCCGCGCGTTTCAGTACCCGTGGCGGGAGTGGCGGAAATAGCCGTGACTGAAGGCGGCACGGTATCGATTTGTAAACCGAGATCGGCCGTCACGCTGCCGAGAAGATTGCCGGAGGGATCGGATAAAGAGCCCCCGCTTAGACCGGTAACCTGGAGGTCGTAGGTGTCTTGCCCCGGCTGAACCGTGTAACTGAAACCCAAGGCACTCGTGCCGGCGCCCCCAACATAAGTGGCTACGCCGCCATTGTTCAGCGTCAGCTCCGGATTACCTTCTGTGTAAAGGATCTCGTTCGCATAAATGGCAATATTAATGACCTGTCCCGTACCGGCTAAAGTTGCGCCCGTGCCGGTTGCCGCAGCGATGAATGTCACGCTGGGAGCGGGCGAGGCTGCCTGTACCCATTGAATGATGGTCCCGCCATTACCGTCGCTGCTGGAGGTAATTGCGTCTCCCGCCACACTGCCGTTGACGGTGAAGGCAAGCTGCTGCCCGTTTGTTTCGTTAACGGTCAGGGTCGAGCCGCTATAAGAGGCATCACTTGCAGAGATACCGCCCAAGTCGAGAGTGTCTTCGACACTGATATTTTGGAGGCTTCCGGTAAAAGAGCCTGGGGAATCGAGCACGAGTGTGCTGGGACCGCCTGAATAAAAATAGATGGAACTGCTGCAAGCGCCGCCGATTTCCAGAGCTGCCCCAGGATTGATGTAGGTATTGCCATTGCCTGTAACCGAGCCGTTGATGACGAGCGTCCCGTCTTGGGCCGTCACGGATAGGCCATTGTTCTCGGACACATCTCCGTTGATGGTTCCAGCTCCTATAAGATAGCCCGATTGCCCGCTGATGCCGCCAAGGACATTGAGAGTGCCATCCATAAGCCAGATATTAGATGCTGGCCCGTTTATGACCAACGTGGATTCGAGGGTCAGCGGTCCCGACAAGTAGCTGATCGAGGAGTTGTTGAGTGCGAGTGAATTCGCCGCCTCCGCACCTGTAATGGTGATCCCGCTCGCATTGTTGATGACAATATCGTCTGAAGGGCTGGGAACCGTGCCCGAGGTCCAGTTCACTGGATTCGACCAATCCCCCGTGGCGCCAGAAACCCAATACTGCGTTGCCATCGTTCCGCTCCCTAATTAATTCGTTTTGTCATTGAAATGTTTGTAGGCAGCAGATGAGTTGGGTAAACTCATCTGCTAATGCGATGCGAATGCTAGCTGGCCAGTCCCGCAGGATTGGGGGCTGCCGATTTGGACTTGAATGTCTTTTTTTGAAGGCTTTTTGTGGGCTTTAGAGCTGGCAATTCTTCGACGGTGCCGCTCCCTTTGTGCGGTGAGTTGTAAGACTAACAGGCCGCTGTCCAGAGCCGGAAGCGATCCGTGGATATGAAATTGAGCCGATGGGTTGGCCGGAGAAAAACTTTGCAGAGCAGAATTGCCAGCCATAGTGATTTCTAACCCATTATGCGTCAATTCGTAATCGGGATGGGATTTTCTTGTTTTGATACGAGCTTCTCTAACTAGGATGTCGTTAAGTAGGCAATGTGCCATGAGACAGAACCGTCCCTGATCCAAGCTAGAGGCGCTCATGTCTGCGATCGCCGGCATAACTTCTCGTCGAGTAAGAATTTACCCCTGAAGGATTTTCTTCGCATCACCCGTTTAAGGTATGAGACGCTCCTAACGCGATCGGATCAAAGCCAATCGAAGTGAAATGTCTGCGTTCAGCTACCTCACAAGCTGAGCCTGCCTTGTACATCCGGTCTTAGCGAAAACCTGGCGAAGTTGAGTTCTTACGGTGTTGAGTGTGACACCTGCTTGTTTGGCATAGCCCGTCAATTGCTCGCCACCAGCGAGAGCTACGGCCAGGCGAGCCTCGGCGGGTGTCAGGCTGAATGCATTTGCAAGAACCCTTTCCGGTCTAGTTGCCAGGGTATCGGCTCTGTCTTCAGGATCTGAAATGATAACAATCGCAGCCGGTGAGGCAGGCCCAGTCCCGCTTCTAGTGCGCGCAGGGGGGAAACGAGGATCAGGAGCGGAGGCAGAACGCAAAAGTGTTCGCTCGTCGACAAGATCCTGACCGGTCACTACGGCCGGCATCCCCTTCTTAATGCCTTCGCGGCACCAGATGTTAGAGTCGTGATAGTGCTCTGCATAGGCATGGCGCGCCCAATCATCAAAATTACATGTCGCTGACGGCAACCCGACTATTGCGGCTCAAGCGTGTTAGAGCTAGTTCCTAACGCAGGGGTAGAGGCAAACCTGCCATGACCGAAGCTGCCTCCTATGCGGATGGAAGCCGGCTTTTGTCTAGCCCTGCGCTGAGTGGATTTGAAATGCAATCATTGATCCGGCTTGCAATGAGTTGCTCTCGGGTGGAGGGCATATATTCCAATGCGTTGAGAAACAAGATCTCGCTTAGCTCAACTCTCGAAGCTGTCGCGGGTATAGCCCTGGAAATAGAGGAGTGCCGTGAGGCCAGTATGCTTCACCTCGGCGTCCGCCTCCGCGGCGACAACCGGCTTCGCGTTATAGGCCACGCCAAGGCCTGCCGCCTTCAGCATCGCAAGGTCATTCGCGCCGTCGCCTACCGCGATCGCGTCTGATAGCTTAAGGCCGTGAGCCGCGGCTTCTTCCTTCAGCACCGCGAGCTTCCCGTTGCGGCCAAGGATCGGTTCGGCGACACCGGAAAGACGCCCGTTCTCCCATAGCAAGACATTCCCCCGATTCTCGGCAAAACCCGCGTCAGCGGCAACCGCCTGCGTGAAAATGGTGAACCCGCCCGACACTAGCACCGTATGCGCGCCGTGCGTCTTCATTGTCTGCACAAGTGTTCGCGCGCCTGGGTTGAGCGTGATGTGTTCGTGAAGCACGCGCTGCAAGCCAGCGGCACTCATGCCCGCGAGCAGCCGGACGCGCTCGCGCAGCGCCTCCTCGAAATCGAGATCGCCACGCATGGCGCGCTCCGTTAGCGCCGCGACCTGAGGCTTGATTCCCTTGATGTCAGCCATCTCATCGATGCATTCCTGCCGGATGATGGTGGAATCCATGTCAGCAACGAGCATAAGCTTCTTGCGGCCTTCCGCCGGCTGCACGCACCAATCGAGCGGGCGATCCGCGATCAGTGCAGCGGCCAGCCGCCTAATTTTGGATAGCCCGCCTCCATCCTGCATGCTAGGCGCGCGCAAATCGTTTGATTGCCGGCGGGGCGAGAAGGAACGGTGTTGCTTCCTTCTGCCCGTCACGCCCTCTCGATCGTGCGGTAGCGAAAGAGGCAAACCGGCAAGACCTTGCTCGCCCGGCGCCCCCTTGAGTGAGGGGGTCTCGTTTTCGCTCGCGGGCAGGATCAAGTCCATCGCCTCGCCGGCGGCAAGCCAGCGAAATTGAAGCGCGCCGTTCAAGTCGCGCTGTAGCGAAGACGCCGCGTCGAGCAGCAGCTCTTCCGAACCTGGGGCGGCGGCTACGGTGATCGCGATGTCCATGAGCGGGTTTTAGCTTCGTTTCAAGGCCAAGAATTTGCCGGACTTATCGCAGGCCCGGCTCCGGCCGGCAAGCCTGCGCTGCCGGTTGCCGATGAATAAGCGGCCCGCCCCGCGTTCGTTCCAGAAGCTCTGCCCGATGCAAGACCGGGCGCGCATATGGCGCTGCGAGACGTCCGCCCTCCGCATAAGCGTGCGACCGTGCGGATTCCCGGGCAGGCATGGAGGCCAGCGCCCAAGCTTGGCCATGGCCCTATACCAATGGCCAACCGCGTCTTTTCATCTAATGGTTTGCGTCCCGCGCCCCTTCGATTAAGACTGTTCTGGCGGCTGCGCGCGCTTCGGGGAGGGCTGAAATCAAGCGCATGGCTTTCATGAGCGGGTGCCGATTATTAGGCTTGGCTATCGCCGCCATGGCCTGCCAAGCTCATGATGCCACGGCGAGCGATTGCGATCAGGACGGCGACGCGAAGACCTCAATCGCCGCATGTTCGGCCTTGATCGCCGGCGAGCCACGCAACGCAAGCGCCTATCTTTCCCGCGGGGATGCCTATCGCGCTTCCGGCGATCTTGCCCGTGCGATCCCGGATTACACGGCGGCAATCGGCATCGAGCCGCGGGACGCAGAGGCGTATGTCCGGCGCTGCGCAGCATTAAGGAGCCAGGGAGACCTCAATGGCGCACTGTCCGATGGCAACAAGGCGATTGAGCTCAATCCACAATCCGATGCCTTTTTTGCGCGTGGCGAGGTCCATCGCGCGAAAGGCGACGCCAACGCCGCCGTCGCGGATTACGGCCGGGCCATCGAGCTGAACCCGCGCGCGACTTGGGCGCTTCTTGCGCGCGCTGCGGTCTATCGCAAGAAGGGCGAGTTTGTTCTAGCCATAGCCGATGATTTAAAAGCGATTGAAGTCAATCCCGGGGCCCCGGAAGCTTATTTCGAACGCGCGAATGCCTTCCGCGATATTGGACTGTACGAGAAGGCGATCCTGGATTACTCGCGGGTCATAGAATTGCGGCCGAAGGACGCAACCGCCTACAACAATCGCGCCTGGGCTTATTACAGCTCCGGCGATCCGGTACGCGCGCTGGAGGATGCTGGAAAGGCGCTTCAGCTCAGGCCTTTCGACGGCGAGGCCTTCGATACGGGGGCTCATATTCTGGAAATTCTGGGGCGGCGGGACGAAGCAATTTCCTTCTATAGGAAGGCCTTACGCCTTAATCCCGACATCGACGGCAGTAAAGAAGGTCTCAGGCGATTAGGGGCAGCGCCATGATATTATCAAACGGCTGAACTTGGGGTAGTTTGTCTTAGCTGCACGTCAAAAAAAGCGGCAGGGACGGGGAGGTTGTCGTGAATATCGGGTCTCGTGTTAGTCTTGCCGGAGCGTTATTGCTCTTCCTGTGTTCTGGTGCCAGCGCAGGGCCCAGCGAGGAGCGGGGAACCATGCTGCGCGCGCTCGCCAGCAGGGTTGGGCTTGTGCTCGGCGCCGCGTATAGCTGCCCGAACATCCCCCGGGCGCGCATCAACGCCATTGCCGATAAAATCTCCGGCGTGATCAGAGGCTCGGATGAAAGCGCGGCCATCTTCGAGCTCTTCAACAGGAGCGAGACCGAAGGTTCGCGCGCCGTGTTCGCGAAACAGACCGATTGCGCCGCTGCCGAGCGCCAGCTTGCCGAACTGGACACCGCGTCCTCACCCGAGCGCATAGCCGCAGCCCCGGTTGCGCCTCCGCCCGTGAGCTTTGCCGGACAAGATGTTGCCATCGCCGTTCGTGGAGTTACGCCCAGCGAAATCCGGTTCGGTTCGTCCCTGCCGCTTTCAGGCCCTAGCAAGGACCATGGCCAGCAAATCAGGTTCGGGATCGAGACGGCTTTCCGGGCCGCAAACGATGCCGGCGGCGTGAATGGACGCATGCTTCGTCTGATTGCCGCCGACGATGGATACGAGCCAGCGCGCACGGCCGAAACCATAAAGCAGCTTTACGACAAGGATCAAGTTTTCGGCTTTATCGGCAATTTCGGGACGCCTACAGCGGAAGTGTCCCTGCCCTTCGCGCTTGAGCGAAGGATGCTGTTTTTTGCCGCCTATTCCGGTGCGAACCTTCTCAGGCGCGATCCGCCGGATCACTACGTTTTCAATTACAGGCCGAGCTATGCCGAAGAAACCGACGCCGCCGTGCGCTACCTTGTGAAGCTGCGCCGCTTCAAGCCCGAGCAGATCGCCGTATTCGCGCAACAGGATGGGTTTGGCGATGCGGGTTTTGCTGGCGTCAACAAGGCCATGCGCGCCCTTCGCGGCGGCGACGGCGGTTACGTCCTGCGCCTTGGTTATCCTCGAAACACCGTCGATGTCGATGCCGCGATTGCACAATTGAAAGCCTCGAAGACGCCGATCAAAGCGATCGTTATGCAGGCGCTCTACCGCCCCGCTGCGAAATTCATCGAGAAAACGCACGACGCCTATCCCGGTCTGACCTACACGAACACGTCCGCCGTCGGCAGTGTCTCATTTCGGGACGAGCTGATGCTGCTTGGCGGCCAGTATGCGAACGGCGTGATCGTCACCCAGGTTGTGCCTGCAATCGACGGTTATTCCGGTCTCGTCCTTCGCTATAAAAATGCGCTGTCCAAATACTTCAGTGGCGAGGCGCCTGATTTTACGTCGCTTGAATATTACATAGCCGCGCAAGCCCTCATCGAGGCGCTCCGGCGTGCCGGTCCGCAACTTGACACCGAAAAGGTTGTGGAGAGTCTTGAGAGCATTCATGACCTCGATCTGGGCCTTGGTGCGCCGATTAACTTTAACGGTAATGAACATCAAGGATCGCACAAGATTTGGGGTACTCAGTTGACTGAAACTGGGAAGTTCGATCCCATCGAGCTGCAGTAGCGGCGCTAAAAAAAGAGACCATAAGAACATATGACTTGCAGATTGATCCCTACAATTTTTGCCGTTATTTTCGTAATGTCTTTCGCAACCGCCAGCGCGGGTCCCACCGACGAAAGGGGAACCATGCTGCGCGGGGTAGCGATTTAGGTTGGGCGTGCGCTCGGGTCCGCTTCTGCGTGCCCCGGCATCGCCAGGCCGCGCATCAAGGCCGTGGCCGATAGAGTTATCGACGTTATAAAATCCCAGCCGCCCGGCGACGGCAGCGCCGCCATTCTTGAGCTTTTCAACAAAAGCGAATCCGAAGGCGCGCTCGCCATCGCCGCAAAGCAATCCGATTGCGCATCGGCGGAGCGTCAACTCGCCGATCTCGAAAACGCCTCTTCGCCCGTTCCCCAGCCCGCCACACCAGCGGCAAGCGGCGCTCAAGCCGCCACGTTCGCGGCACAGAGCGCCGCGAGCGCCATTCGCGGCATCTCCAGCAACGAAATCCGTTTCGGCATTTCGGCGCCGCTGTCGGGACCCTCGAAGGACCTCGGCCAGCAGATGCGCGTTGGTATCGAGACCGCGTTCCGTGCGGCCAACAGCGAGGGCGGGATTCACGGCCGCATGCTTCGCCTCGTCGCCGCGGACGATGGCTATGAGCCGGCGCGTACTGCCGAAACCATGAAGCAGCTCTACGACAAAGACCAGGTCTTCGGCTTTATCGGCAATGTCGGGACGCCGACCGCAGTGGTCGCGGCGCCGTTCGCGCTCGATCGCCGCATGCTCTTCTTTGGCGCCTTTACCGGCGCCAGCCTCCTCCGCCGCGATCCGCCGGACCGGTATGTTTTCAACTACCGCGCGAGCTATGCCGAGGAGACCGACGCGGTGGTTCGCTATCTCGTGAAGATCCGCCGGCTTAAGCCCGAGCAAATTGCCGTCTTCGCCCAGCAGGACGCGTATGGCGATGCGGGCTTCGCGGGTGTCGCAAAGGCGATGCGCGCCCTTCGCGGCGGGGATGGCGGCTTCATCCTGCGCATCGGCTATCCCAGGAATACGGTCGATGTCGACCCGGCCATCGCGCAGCTCAAGGCAAACAAGACGCCTATCAAGGCGGTTGTGATGGTGGCAACCTATCGCGCAGCGGCGAAATTCATCGAAAAAACGCACGACGCCTATCCGGGCTTGATCTACACGAACGTTTCCTTTGTCGGGAGCACATCGCTGCGCGACGAACTGATGCTGCTTGGGCCGAAATACGCGGCAGGCGTTATCGTCACGCAGGTGATCCCCGCGGTCGATGGCTACTCGTCCCTGGTCCTGCAATACAAGGCGGCTCTCGCCAAATATTTCGGCGGGGAAGCGCCGGACTACGTGTCGCTCGAGGGCTATGTGGCGGCGCAGATCCTGATCGAAGCGCTCAGGCGCGCAGGTCCGCAGCCCGACACGGAGAAGGTGGTGGATGCGCTGGAGGCGATGCGCGACTTCGACCTCGGGCTCGGAACGGCGATCACCTACGGCAAGAGCGAGCATCAGGGATCGCATAGGATCTGGGGCACGCAACTCACCGAAGACGGCAAGTACGAGGCCATCGAGCTGCAATAGCTTCGAAGTTCTGCAAAGGGTTGATAGCGGAATCGCGCTTAGGCCATCTTGGCCTCGATGCTTTATAGCGGTTGAGGCCGATTCCGATCATCGCCGCTAAGGTTCGATTTGCGTTGCATTCCGGCGGAACGCGCCGGGAGTTGTTGAGGTCCATTTACGAAAAGCGCGGTGGAAGGCGCTCGGTTCGGCATATCCAAGATCGGAGGCAATCAGGCCAACGCTGCGTGTGCTATGCGTAAGCCAGTCCGTCGCGAAATCCCGGCGGATCTCGTCCTTGATCGCAGCGTAAGTTTGTCCCTCTTGCCGCAGCCGGTGCCGCAAGGTGGAGGGGGCAAGTCTCATCTGCTGCGCCAGGTCCTCGAAATCTGGCCAAGATGCGGGGGCAAGTTTACGCAGCCGGTCGCGGACTGCGGCGATCAGCCCGGCATCGTAACGGTAGCGCACCAGGATGTTGGCCGGCGCGCCACGCAGAAACTGCCGCAAGGCTGCCTCGGAGCGCGCCGGCACGAGCTTCAGGAACGCCGCATCGAAGGCAAGGCGGCTCACCGGCTGCCCGAATTGGACCGGGGCGCCAAAGAACAGCCGGTAATCGGCGCTGTGCTTGGGTTCTTGACAGCGAAAATCGACAAGGCGCAGGAGAATGCGCCGTCCAGCGAGCCAGCAAACGATGCCGTGAAGAATGAGCCAGAAGGTACGGTACGCGAAAGCGGATCTGGGATCTCCGGCATCGGTGAGCACGATTTGCGCGAGCCCATCTTGCACGGTCAAATGTCCGCGCGGATCATCCAGCACCACGGCCAGAAAGCGCAGCGCACGGCGCAGCGCCTGTTCCAGATTGGCTGCATGCAAAATGCAATGGCAAAGCACCGTGAAGCTTCCCGGGCACATCGGCCGGCCGCCCAGGCCGAAATATTCGTCCCCTATCGCATCGGCGATTGCGAGCCAGAGCGCGCCATAGTGTTCGGCGGAAACCGGCTTATCGACCGCCGGCGGTAAACCTGCCTTGGCTAGCAAAGGTCCGGTCGCCATTCCGCGCCGGCGCAGGCAGTCAAGCGCTTCCTCGACAAAGCAAACCGACACCATACGGCGCTCAATACCCGTCCCCAACTTCTGCGCCCCCTTATTGCAAAACCGCCAAAAAAATTATCACACTTGGGGCATGGATTGCCACGTCCTAATGGTGTCTAATGCACCGCCTAAGAAGACGGCAGTTCTTCGTTTTACTGAACAGTAAATCGGGTGAGGAAACAAATGAGCGCATCGAGCCATTCCGGAAGCCGTGAACTCCCCGCCTATGAAGAGGCTTACACAGCATTCCGCACGGATGAACTTGCGAAAGCCTTCAGCGGAAGCTTCGAGACGGGGATCAACGCCTGTGTCGAATGCTGCGACCGTTATGCCGAGGGCGGCGGCATTGCCTTAGACTGGGAAAGTCAGGATGGCCGCCGCGCCAGTTACACATTCGCGCAAATGCAGGAGCTTTCGGCGCGGTTCGCAGGATTTTTACGCTCGCGCGGCGTCCAGCCTGGCGATGCCGTCGCCGGGATGCTGCCGCGCACCCCGGAGCTTCTTGCCACTATTCTAGGAACCTGGCGGGCGGGCGCCGTTTATCAGCCGCTTTTCACCGCGTTTGGCCCCAAGGCGATTGAACACCGGCTCAAAATGAGTTCGGCGCGGTTGGTCGTCACCGATACCAGCAATAGGCCCAAGCTGGATGAGATCGCCGATGCACCGCTGGCCGCTATCGTGACGCGCCCCGATCGGAATGAGGCCGTGAGGGCAGGCGATCTCGATTTCCATGCCGAATTGGCGCGCCAGGCACCTGACTTCGAACCGGTGCTGCGGCGGGGCGAGGATCTGTTCCTGATGATGTCGACCTCAGGTACGACCGGCCTGCCGAAAGGCGTGCCAGTGCCGCTGCGGGCGATGCAGTCCTTCCTCGTCTATATGCGCGATGCCGTGCAATTGCTGCCCGAAGACAAGTTCTGGAACATCGCCGATCCGGGTTGGGCTTATGGCCTCTATTACGCCGTAACGGGTCCGCTGCTCATGGGGCACGCCACGACCTTCTATGACGGACCTTTCACGGTCGAGACCACCTACCGCATGATCGAAACTCACGGGATCGACAATTTGGCCGGCGCTCCGACCGCCTTTCGATTGCTCATCGCGGCAGGACCCGAAGCAGCGGCCAGAGTCAAAGGCCAACTCCGCGTGGTTAGCAGTGCAGGTGAGCCCCTGAACCCGGAAGTGATCCGTTGGTTTGCCGAACATCTCGCCGCACCGATCCACGATCATTACGGCCAGACCGAACTGGGCATGGTGGTGAACAACCATCACGGCCTTCGCCAAGCCGTGCATCCAGGCAGCGCCGGGTTGGCTATGCCTGGGTACCGGGTCGCAGTGCTCGATGCCGATAACCGGGAACTCGGGCCAAATGTGCCGGGCCAACTGGCCGTGGACATCGACCGCTCGCCGCTCTTGTGGTTCAGCGGCTACTGGCAGCAAGAGACCCCGGCCATCGCGGGCGGCTATTACCGCACCGGCGACACCGTAGAGTTGGAGCCGGATGGCCATATCAGCTTCGTCGGCCGCGCCGATGACGTCATCACCTCGTCCGGTTACCGCATCGGTCCCTTCGATGTCGAAAGTGCCCTCCTCGAACATCCGGCCGTCGTGGAGGCCGCGGTAATCGGCAAGCCGGACGCGGAACGCACAGAGATCGTCAAAGCCTTCGTCGTGTTGCGCGCTGGGTTTGAAGCTTCGGACGCACTGGCGGAAGAGCTCAGCCAGCACGTCAAGCGCCGGCTATCGGCACATGCCTACCCGCGTGAGATCGCTTTCATGGCGCAACTGCCGAAGACGCCCAGCGGCAAGCTGCAACGCTTCATCCTGCGCAACACTGAGAAGCCGTCTTCAGATACGCCACCGGCTTCGGCCTGACCAACGGAACCCATCATGCAGATCAAGGATCGTGTATTTCTCGTAACGGGCGGAGGCTCCGGCCTTGGCGCCGCCGTAACACACGCTCTGGCCGCCGCGGGCGCACAGGTGGTGGTCGCCGACATCAATGCCAGTGCCGGAGAAACAATCGCTTCAGAACTGGGCACGGCGGTGACATTCATCCGCGCGGACGTAGCGAGCGAAGCGGACGGAACCGCGGCTGTTCGGTTGGCAATCGGCAATTTCGGTCATCTGCACGGGCTCGTGAATTGTGCGGGCGTGGCTCCCGGCGAGAAAGTGGTTGGACGCGACGGGCCTCACCGTCTGGACAGCTTCGCCAGGGCGATTGGGATCAATTTGGTCGGGACGTTCAACATGATCCGCCTAGCAGCGGCGGCCATCGTGAAAGAGGCACCGGATGCCGATGGCGAACGCGGTGTTATCGTCAACACCGCCTCCGTGGCTGCTTTCGACGGTCAGATCGGTCAAGCGGCTTATGCGGCGTCCAAGGCCGGCATCGTCGGCCTGACCTTGCCGGTCGCCCGGGAATTGGCGCGCTACGGCGTGCGCGTTGTCACCATCGCGCCCGGCATTTTCGAGACGCCGATGATGGCGGGTTTACCGCCAGAGGTGCAGAAATCGCTGGGACAGACCGTGCCGTTTCCGCCGCGGCTCGGGCGCCCAGCGGAGTTTGCCGGATTGGTCCTCCACATCATTGAAAACACCATGCTGAATGGCGAGGTCATCCGTCTCGACGGAGCGCTGCGGATGGCGGCGCGTTAACAAAAAGCTTTGGGAGGAAAGCATGGAAAAGAACGATCCCGTCGTCATCGTTGGCGCCGCTCGCACCCCGATGGGCGGATTCCAAGGCGATTTAAGGGAAGCGGCCGCTCCGGAACTGGGCGCCGCCGCCATCAAAGCCGCTCTCACGCGCTCAGGCGTTGCCGCCAATGATATCGGCGAAGTGATCTTCGGTTGCGTGCTGCCAGCCGGTCAGGGACAGGCGCCCGCCCGCCAAGCCGCTTTGTCCGCGGGCCTTCCCTACGCATCTGGCGCCACAACGGTGAACAAGATGTGCGGGTCGGGCATGAAGGCCGCGATGCTGGCGCACGATCTGATCGTGGCGGGGAGCACCGGTATCGCCGTTGCGGGCGGTATGGAGAGCATGACGAATGCGCCTTATCTCCTGGATCGGGCGCGGGCGGGCTACCGGCTCGGCCATGGCCGCGTCCTCGATCACATGTTCTTGGATGGGCTGGAAGACGCCTACGACAAGGGGCGTCTGATGGGGACGTTCGCAGAGGACTGCGCGGAAGCCTATCAGTTCACGCGCCAAGCCCAGGACGGCTACGCCATTGCCTCGCTCACCCGGGCGCAAAAGGCGATTGCGGACGGCAGCTTCAAGGCCGAAATCACGCCCGTCACGATCAAGACCGGCAAGTCTGAACGCGTGGTCACAGAGGACGAACAGCCGGGCAAGGCACGCCCGGATAAGATTCCAAGCCTGAAGCCGGCATTCCGCGAGGGCGGCACAGTCACGGCCGCTAATTCCAGCTCGATCTCGGATGGGGCGGCTGCACTGGTGCTGATGCGGCGCTCGCAAGCCGAACAGCGCGGCCTGAAGCCGCTCGCTGTCATCGCCGGGCACGCAACGCATGCCCAGGCTCCCAGCCTCTTCGCCACCGCGCCAATCGGCGCAATCCGCGCTTTGAGCGAGCGGACGGGTTGGGATCTCGACCGGGTGGATCTCTTCGAGGTCAACGAAGCGTTCGCCGTCGTTGCCATGGCGGCGATGCGCGATCTCGGATTGCCGCATGAAAAAGTGAATGTCCATGGGGGTGCTTGCGCTTTGGGGCATCCGATCGGCGCGTCGGGCGCGCGGGTCATCGTCACCTTGCTTGCGGCGCTTGAGAAATACGGGCTGAAGCGTGGGATCGCCTCGCTTTGCATTGGCGGCGGCGAAGCGACCGCCGTTGCGGTCGAACGCCTGTCCTGACGCCAAACCGGAGATAACAGCGATGATCTTGAGCGAGACCCAGATCCAAATCCGGGATATGGCCCGGGATTTCGCCCGCCGCCAATTGGCACCGGGTGCGGCCGCGCGCGACGCTGCAAACGCTTTTCCCGCGGCCGAATTGAGGGAAATGGGTGAACTCGGCCTGCTCGGCATGCTGGTTACGGAAGAATGGGGCGGCTCCGAAACAGGAATGGTGGCCTATACCCTGGCGCTCGAAGAAATCGCCGCCGGCGACGGCGCTTGCTCGACAATCATGAGCGTTCACAGCTCGGTTGGCTGTGTCCCGATCCTAAAATTTGGTACGCCCGAACAGAAGGAGCGGTTTCTTCCCAAACTTGCGAGCGGGGAATGGATCGGGGGGTTCGCATTGACCGAACCCCAGGCGGGATCGGATGCCTCCAACCTGCGCACGAGGGCGCGGCGCGACGGCGATCACTATATCCTCTCCGGCGCCAAGCAATTCATCACCTCTGGCAAGAATGGCCATGTGATAATCGTGTTCGCAGTGACCGAACCGGCCGCGGGTAAGAAGGGTATTTCCGCCTTCATCGTGCCGACCGATACGCCGGGTTACGAGGTGGTGCGCGTCGAGCATAAGCTTGGCTTGCATTCCTCCGATACCTGCCAAATTGCCTTCAACGACATGCGCCTCCCAGCCTCTTTAAGGCTCGGTGCGGAAGGGGAAGGATACCGGATCGCGCTCGCCAATCTGGAGGGTGGGCGTATCGGAATCGCAGCCCAAGCCGTCGGCATGGCCCGTGCCGCGTTCGAGGCTGCCCGCGATTATGCACAAGAGCGCGTGACGTTCGGCCAGCCGATCATCGAGCATCAGGCGGTTGCCTTCCGGCTCGCCGACATGGCGACGCAGATCGAGGCTGCACGGCAGTTGATCCTGCATGCGGCGCAGTTGCGCGAGGCGGGCGAACCCTGTCTTACCGAGGCATCCATGGCCAAGCTCTTCGCCTCCGAGATCGCCGAGAAGGTTTGCTCTGACGCGATCCAAATCCATGGGGGCTATGGCTATCTGAACGATTTCCCGGTGGAGCGGATTTACCGGGATGTCCGGATCTGCCAGATCTACGAGGGGACGAGCGACGTCCAGCGCATCGTCATCGCGCGGGGATTGCGCTCGCATTGACAGCGAAGCATAAGGTTGTTTCACGCCGGTTTTCGGAAGGGCGCGTCACCCTGGCAAGTCCACGGATTGAGCGCGGCTTAATCGCTTTTTTCGCGATGCGGATTTCCAAACTGAACCGTCGAAACCAGCGAAGCGCGTCGCGCTCCTCGGCACGTATTCTCTTCCTTCTGCATTCGAGGAGGGGAAGTATGAAGCCGAGGGCGCGGCGCCAAGCCGGCACCGGCCGATTAAATGACAAAACGGATTACCGCGATCCAGAACGCCGCACCCAGCAAGAGGCAAAAAATCCAAGCAAGGGGCGCATAGAAGGGGTGCGCGCCGCCTTGATTGTGTCTAATCGGCCTCCTGACGAGGGCGTCGAGGCGGACCTCATCGCCTGCAGCCAAGACAGCAGACGCTGTCCAGCCCAATACCACTTTGGCAGCATCTAACGCATCTCTGCACTCATGCAACATAGACTTTCTCCGCGCGGGACTGATATCTCTCACAATGTGAATATGTGTTAGTGTAAATCTATCTAAATTGCAACAGCAGAGAAGCGGCCAGTCCCCAAATTAAGACGGCGTGTGGAGGCGCGGGCCCCGTGCGGGACAATTGGTCACGGATTTATCCCGGCCTTTCCGGAGCGGATGGTGCCTTAAGCGCGTGCGGCGGCAATCAGGGCCTGGCCAAGGGAAACGCCGCCATCGTTGGCTGGAAAAAGCGCAGGCGTCAGCGCCGTGAGGCTGCTGCTGGCAAGCCGTGTGCTCACACCTTCGAACAGTATCTTGTTCTGGAACACGCCGCCTGTGAGAACTGCGGCGTGGCAGCCATGCTCCTTCGCCAGGCAGAGAGCCGCGCCCGCAACGGCATCGATCACCCCGAGATGAAAACGTGCGGCGATCGCCGCGCGGTCAACGCCAGCGGCGAGATCGGCAAGCAGGCCTTCCCAAAGCGCGGTCCAATCGAGCTTGCCGGGTTCGCCCGGGCGCAAAGCGGCGCCATAGCCTAGGCTCGCGTTTCCCATGGCAGTCTCCGCCAGCGCTTCGAGTTCGATTGCCGCCTGTCCCTCATATGACGCCGCGTCGAAGCAAATGCCGAGCGCAGCCGCAACCGCGTCGAACAGCCGGCCGGCGGAGGATGAGGGCGGCGAATTGATGCCGCGTTCCATCATGCGAAGGCAGGTATCGACCGGCTTCCGCTCAAGGCGCTGGACGATCTCAAGGCCTGCATAGTCGCGCCGGATCGCGTCCCACCCGAGAAACGTGTGAAGATGAGCGAGCGTGTTGCGCCAGGGCTCGCGCATGGCCTTCGCTCCGCCGATCAGCGGGACCGGCGCGAAATGCGCAAGCCGGCGGTATGAGCGGTAGTCCGCGAGCAGAAATTCGCCGCCCCAAAGCGCGCCGTCTTCACTGAGGCCGAGCCCATCCAGCGCAATGCCGATGACGGGCGATGCAGAGAGTGGAACGCCGTTTTCGCCAAGTGCGGCGGCGATGTGGGCGTGATGGTGTTGCACCGTCACAGCGGGGATGCCGGCGCCGCTGGCCAGAGCCGCGCCCCATTTGGCCGATATGTAGTCGGGGTGGGCGTCCACGGCGGCGATCTCTGGCTCGAAGCGGAACAAGTCGCGGTACAAGTCCAGATTCCGCCGGTAATCCGCGTGGGTCGCGGCTCTCCTCCAGGTCGCCCATATGCTGCGAAACGATGGCTTCCCCGTCCTTGAGTAGGCAGAAGGTGGATTTCAACTCCGCGCCCATGGCGAGCACCGCCGGCGCGTCCTCGAAGCCAGGCGGCAAGGCAAGCGGCGCGGGTGCAAGCCCTCGTGCGCGGCGCAGGAAATGCGGCTTGCCCGACATGACGCGCGCGACGCTATCGTCGAGCCGGTTCACGATGTCGCGGTCATGCATCAGGAAATAGTCCGCGATTTTGCCGAGACGCTCCTGCGCCTCCTCATTGGCGATGCATTGCGGCTCGTCGCTGCGGTTGCCGGAGGTCAGCACAATCGGGCGGTCGAGATCCTCGAACAGAAGGTGATGCAGCGGCGTATAGGGAAGCATGAAGCCGAGCGTCGATTGGCCGGGCGCGATGCCGCGAGCCAGCGCAGCCGATGCTGCCGGCTTCGCCTTCAGGATCGCAATCGGCGCCCCCACCCCCTGGAGCAGAGCCTGCCCGGCCTCGCATAACTCCGCATAGTCCCCGATCATCGCGGGATCGCGTGCCATCAGCGCGAATGGCTTTTCGAAACGTGCCTTCCTCTCACGCAGCCTAGCAACCGCACCCGCGTTGCACGCGTCGCATGCCAGATGAAATCCGCCAATGCCCTTGATCGCGACGATCTGGCCATCTGCCAGGAGGGCGGCGGCGGCCTCGATTGCATCGCGATAGGCCGGTGTGTCTTCCTCAGATCCGCCGGCGTCCTCCAGCCAAACCTTTGGCCCGCAAACGGGGCACGCATTGGGTTGCGCGTGAAAGCGCCTGCCGGCCGGATCGCGATACTCCGCGAGGCAGGCGTGGCACATAGCGAAGGCATCCATGCTCGTTGTGGCTCGGTCGTAAGGGATCGCATGCACGATGGAGAGCCGCGGCCCGCAATGCGTGCAATTGGTGAAGGGGTAGCGATAGCGGCGGTTGGATGGGTCGCGGATGTCGGCAAGGCAGGCGGGGCAGGTCGCGGCATCGGCGGCGACGCCTGTTCTGACCGCGCCGGCCTGGCTCTCAACGATGTGGAAGCCTTCGCCTTTAAAGCGTGCTTCGCCCGGGGCGATTTCTATGGAGTTGATGCGCGCGAGCGGCGGGGGTTCCGTCGCAAGAGCGTGCCGGAAAGCATCAAGTGCCGCCTGCTCCCCCCAAGCATGGATGAGAACGCCTTCGCCGTCGTTCAGCACCTCGCCCAAAAGCCCGAAACGCCGTGCCAGCCGCCAAACCGTAGGACGGAACCCAACACCCTGAACGAGCCCACGCACCCGGATTGAGATGCCCTGAAGCTCGCTCCGGATGCCGGCGTCGCCCACAAGCTAACCCCGCGCTTCTAGGCTCTCGTGCCCAATCATTGCGAGGGAGCGCGCGGACCGGATGAAACCCGCCCAACTCTCCATGCCCTCGCCGCTTCGCGCCGACACTTTCAACACCTTGATGCCGGGATTGATTTTCCGGGCATTCGCGATGAGAACGTCCACATCGAAATCGATATGGGGAAGAAGATCGACCTTCGAGATCAGCATCAGCTGCGAGGTTGCGATCATATCGGGATATTTCAGCGGCTTGTCTTCGCCCTCCGTCACCGACAGCACGACCACGCGATGCGCCTCGCCAAGATCGAAAAGGGCCGGACAGACCAGATTGCCGACGTTTTCGATGAAGAGCACCGAACCGGGCTCTGGCTGTAGGTGGTCGGCGGCGTGGCCCACCATATGCGCGTCGAGATGACAGCCCTTACCCGTGTTGATCTGGATCGCGGCGGCGCCCGTCGCGCGGATCCGCTCGGCATCGTTCGAGGTTTGCTGATCGCCCTCGATCACAGCGAGGGGCAGATCGCCCCTAAGTTGCTCGATGGTCTTAACGAGGAGCGAAGTCTTGCCCGAGCCTGGGCTTGAAACGAGGTTGAGCGCGAGAATCCCGGCCGCGTTGAAGCGCGCGCGGTTGGCCCCGGCGAAGGCGTTGTTTTTGCCGAGGATGTCCTGCTCGATCTGCACGATGCGGGACTGGCCTTCCGCATCATGACCATGAGCGTGGTCATGATGATGATCGTGGCCGTGATCGTGTCGATGGTCATGGTCATGATGGTGATGGCCGTGAGCGTGCTCCGTGCCCGCGCCATTCGCCTTGCCGCCTTCGATGCGCACCTCGCCCTCCCCGCAGCCACATACAGCGCACATCACTCGACCTCCATCTTCATGATTTTGAGCTCTTCCCCGCCCGTGACTTGTAATTGATGGCTTCCGCAGTCCGGGCAACTGTCGAAGCGCTGTGCAATCGCGACGCTTTTTCCGCACGGCAGGCACCAAGCCGTGACTGCTGTTAGAACGATCTCCAGCCGCGCATTTTCCGCGATCGTGCCGCGCGAAACAGCATCGAAGCAGAACATCATCGCCTCTGGCTCCACGGCGGCGAGTGGACCGATTTCGAGCCACACCGTCTTCACACGGCTGAAAGTATGGGCTTTCGCCTGCTCCTGCAGGGTTTGCACAATGCTCTCACATAGAGACATTTCGTGCATCAGGATACTCTCAAATCGTAGCCCACGCAGGGGTCGACGGCGGTAATGAACAGGCGAGCCAGCGTCTCGCGATGAGCGGCCGGCAGAACCGCGATGCCGGCAAGACCCTTCGCCGCCGCGCCTTGCGGGTGAAAATTCCATTCGGTGGGCGCTAGAATACGATAGCGCCGCACCAAGCCATCCTCGATGTCCGCGGCGTGGACAAGCCGGCCGCGCGCCGCTTCGGCAGCACCGAGGCCCGTTCCGGTGGCATGTGTTGCAGCAGGCGCAACGGCTTCCTCCGGCACACCGGGGAGCGAAGCCGCGAGCGTCAGCATCCGGTCCGGCAGACCGGCGAGTTCGACAAGACAGGCCAAAAGCCGCGTAAGAAGCCCAGCACCGCAATGGTTCATGACGGCCATGACCAGCCCTTGGCTCATGACCCGGCTGAGCGGCGTCGTCTCCCTGGGCCGGGCATCCCATTCCGGCTGAGCAATGAAACCTTTGGTGTCATCGCCTAGGAGGATGGCTTCGAGCTTTTCCGGGTGCATATGCGGAAGCGGATCGATGGCCGCCGCGCCGGCGTCCGCCATGCCGGTTTGAATAAGGTAGCCGATGACCGTCTGGGCCGCCGTCTCGTTCCGCTGTGCCCAAGAAGCGAGGTCTTCGAAATCGCGGCGCGAGAGCCACTCGGACGGGAGTTCGCCAAACACGGCTTCGGCAAGACTTCGCATTCAGCTCGATGACGGCGCGGCCGGCCTCACCCTTGTCGATGGCATGAGGCCGGTGTGCGCCTGCTCGGAGGCATTGGCTCAGGTCGCGATCGATCTTGAGGAGTTCCTGATCGACGCGGACGCCATCGCCGGCTCGGCACCCTTCAGGCATTGCGGCCAGGAATGAAGCACCTGAAGAGCGTGCTCCCGCGCGGTTTCGCTGAGCGTCAGCAGTTTACGAAGCGTTGCATCGTAGGGGCTGGCTGGAGCGTCAAGGGCGCTTTCCAAGGCGACGGCGCAGGCTTCCGATTGGGCGGCCCGGCAGATCGAATAGACGAGCGGCACCAGGCTCGCGACCTCCTCTGGCCGCCGCCCGGTAAACCGGTTTGCAAGGCTCAGCGGCCGGGTGCTCTCGATCCGGGCAAAACCCCGGCCTCCGGACGAGGACAGATCGATGCGGATGCGGCCTTCGGGGTGATCCGTCATCGGCTTGGCCTTCCCGTTCGACAGGAACGGCGCGAAGAGCCAAGCCGGGAGAACACGCTCTGCAAATTCGGTCCGATGATGTGCCTAGAAATTCCGTTACGCATACGGCGCCACTTTCTTGGCACCGGATGAAGCTTAACCTCATGCCGGCGTTGCCGTTCTTCTTTGCTGACGCAGTTCAAAGTATACCCTGGCACGCCGGAGCTTTCACGGCAAGTGCTCCGCGGAGACACCGTAGGTGGCAAAAAAGCGGCGTGAGGTTCGCCGCTTTGAAAATGCTGGGCAGGAGTTCCGCTAAACACCTTCTGAGCCTGCGAGAGGCGTCACACGTCCTTTGCGCTGTCGCCGCCGGTGACCTCGTAGTCCGCTCCCGTCACCAGAGCCGCGGCATCGGAGGCGAGGAAAACGGCGGCCGGCGATATGTCCTCGGGTTGCAGCCATCCAACGCGCAAGGGCACCGTCGGCGCACGCACATCCCAGGCCTCTTCCGGAGAAGGATCTTCGGGCGGATTCGGCCGGGATTCGCCGATCGATTCGCTGAAGCGTTTGGGATAGTTGGTGAGCGCCGTATCGACCAAGCCAGGGATCAAGGCATTCACGGTGATGCCATGCGGGCCAAGCTCCATCGCGGCCGACTTCATAAGGCCCAAAATGCCCCATTTGGAGGCGGAATAGGAACTGCCGTCCTTCGTGCCATGCTTCCCCTGCATCGAGGACAGGACGATGATGCGGCCATAGTTTCGCGCGACCATTTTCGGCGCGAAGGCGCGGATCGTGTTGGCCGTTCCGTTGAGATTGTTGTCGATCACGTCGCGCCAATCTGCATCGTCCATTTCGAGGAGCGGCTTCCAGCGTTGAATTGCCGCGTCGGCAACGACGATATCGATCCGTCCGTGCTCGCGCTCGATGCGATCGGCCGCCTCGCGGAGTTTTCCGATGTCGCGGATGTCGGCGACGATCTTGGTGCATTTGCGGCCGTGGGCCTCGACCTGTCTTGCCGTCTCGTCGAGTTCGGCTGGCGTTGCGGGTTTCGCGTTCGACGCCGGGCTCACAAAACCGCAAATGTCTATGGCCGCGATATCGGCGCCATTGGCTGCCATCTCGACCGCGATGGCGCGCCCGATGCCGCGTGCCGCCCCTGTGACGGCGGCGACTTTCCCGGCGAGGTGACTGCCGCGCCCTGGCTCGATGGGGCCAGAACTCAGCGCGTTCTGCCACGGCGGCTGGGCGCCCGCCTTTTGCGGGAGAGTGAACGCAGCGGTTCCGGCAATGCCCGTGAGAAGCAAGCGCCGCCTGACCGTGTCAGGGCTTTCGGGGCCGGCTTGCGGCTCGATATGTGGTTCCATGAAGACTCCTTTGCGCTTTCTTCATGAAAACTTGCCAGGGAAGGCAGGTTCCGCGGGAGAATGGGGCGGTAGGCGGCGAAGCGCCGGGCGTCAGCCTCAGGCGGCGTCATGGCAAAGCGAATGGGCGCGAAACCATCGCGAACTCAGCCGGAAGCACCACTTTCTCTCAACTTTCGTTGAAATATTGGACGCCCTGGCCTTGGCGCGATGTCCTGGCGCTGCAATTCAGGCTAAGCTTGCATCCTAACACATTTTGCCGGCGGGGAGCCTATTGCCATGCGACAGTTCATTCTTGCCGTTAGTTTCCTCTTGGCTCTGTGCGGCTGCGCTTTCGCTGGAGCAAGCGCGGACTGCGACCAGGATAAAGATGACGATCTTAGAATCCGCGGCTGCACGCTGATTGTCGAGGGAAGAGCGCGCGGCAACAAAGCTTATGCCTACATTAATCGCGGCATCGCCTATCACGAAAAGGGTGAGGAGGACAGCGCGATCGCGGATTTCACCCGCGCCATGGAATTCAACCCGAGAGATGCCGATGCCTACAACGACCGCGGTGTAGCCTATCAGGAGAAAGGCGAGCACGACCGGGCGATTGCCGATTTCACCCGCGCTATCGAACTTAATCCGAAATATATACGTGCCCACAGGAATCGCGGCGCTTCCTATCTGGAGAAGAGTGAGTATGATCGCGCGTTGGCCGATTATGTCCGCGCCCTCGAACTCGGCCCAAAATTTGGCGCCCCTCATCTCGGACTCGGCCGCGTCTACCTGCGGCAAGGCAATCAGGACAAGGCTCTCGTCGAATTCTCGGAGGCGATCAAGCTTGAAGCCGGCTGACCTAGAGCCTCGCGTCGAGCGCGGCGGGGTTTATGAGGCGCGAGGGCTAATGGACCTCGCCCGGGCCGATTACCTCGCCGCGTTGGGCTTGCCGGCACGCTATAAGTCAGCGAAAGACGCACAGGCTCTGGCCCAATCGAGCCTTGCGCGCCTGGAGGCCGCGAGCCAGGCCCAGGCCGCGCTGGCTCAGCCCAAGCCGCAGGCTCCGGCCGCCGCGCAGGCCAGCCCGGCTCCGCTGGGGCGCCGCGTGGCGTTGGTGATCGGCAACAGCAATTACGCCCATGCCGAACGCCTCGCCAATCCGGCGAACGACGCCCGCGCCGTGGCCGCAAGCCTTCGCCGGCTCGGCTTCGCGGAGGTGATCGAGCGCTACGATGTCACACTCAATACCATGACCGAGACCGTGAAGAACTTCGGCGACAAGGCCGCCGGGGCCGATTGGGCGGTGGTGTATTACGCGGGCCATGGCCTGGAGATGAGCGGCATTACCTATCTCGTCCCCGTCGATGCCGCGCTTGCCCGCGATACGCATGTCCCAGACGAGGCGCTGGCGCTCGACCGCCTCCTCGCCAAGGTCGAGACGGCGAAGCAGCTGCGCCTTGTCATCCTCGACAGCTGCCGCAACAACCCCTTCCTCTCGCGAATGACGCGTTCCATCGCCTCGCGCGGCATCGGCCGGGGCCTCGCTCAGATTGAGCCGGAGGGCGGCGTGCTTGTCGCCTATGCGGCCAAGCACGGGACCACCTCAGCAGACGGCGACGGGGTCAACAGCCCCTTTGCGGCAGCGCTTCTCGCCAATATCGAAGAGCCGGGCCTTGAGATAAACTTCCTGTTCCGCAGGGTGCGCGACCATGTCCTGAGGGCCACGGACCGCGCGCAGGAACCGTTTCTCTATGGCTCACTGCCCAGCGAGGCTTTTTACTTCAAGCAATAAGGTTGCCGGCACTCGTAAGATGGGCAGCCTGACGCCAGAGCAAGACCCCGCCGCCGCGGCAGGGTCGAGCCCGGCCACGGCACTCCACCCAGCTTTACCGGGCGGCGATGGCCAGATCGCGCAGGACGTTGGCCTCAAGCTCGATTTCATAAAGCCGGTGTTTCAGCACGTCGCCGATGCTGACCATTCCAACAAGCCGGCCGTTTTCCTTGACGGGAAGATGCCGGATGCGGCGCGTCGTCATCACCTTGGCGACCTCGGCAATCGAATCTTGCGGCGAGCAAGTGATCACTGTCGCCGTCATGATGTCGGAGACAGGCAGGTTATGCAACTTCCCCGCGTTCACCGGGAGAGCGTAAGTGACGTCGCGTTCTGAGACGATGCCGTCGAGCGAGTGCCCGTCCTGGCTGACGACCATTGCGCCAACGCCCGCCGTCCTGAGCCGCTGTGCGAGCGCCCCGATGGTTTCGCTTGGCTTTACGGTCATCACGGCCGCGCCCTTGCCCTTCAGAATGTCGGCAACTCTCATGAGTGTTCCTTCCCGTTATTCGTACCCGGAATCGCAGATGAGCTTTCAAGTTTAGACGATAGTCCGCATTTTCGCTAGCGAGCTTCCCGATCTTTTAGACTTACAATCCCGCTAGGTCCGGTTTGTGGCATCGCAGGCAGATCATGGTGTTCGCAGACTGTGCCGCTGCCGGATTTCAAAGGGTTAGTCATACAAAACGGCCGCAATCGAGCGAGGTCCGGTCCTAGATCCGGCCTGAAAGCGGCACGTTGCCGCGCATACTTCGGGACCGCCAGACGCGGAGAACGCGATCCGGCCGGGCAAAGAGCAAAATCATCGAGGGCGCAGAACCATGAAAACTCTTACGAAGGCGATCCTTCCCGTGGCAGCGTTGCTGGCCGTGGCCACCGCGGCGCCCGCTTTCGCGCAGGAGGATCAGGGACATCCGCGCGTCAACGAGATCCAGGGCCGCGTGGATAACCAGCAGACCCATATCAATCAGGGGCTCGGAAAAGGCCAGCTGACGCAAGGTCAGGCAGCCCGCGATTCCGCCCGCGACGCGCGCGTGGAACGTCAGCTTCAGCGCGACGAGGCCAAGCATGGCGGCCATATCACCAAAGGCGAGCAGGCCAAGTTAAACCGGGAATTGAACCGCAACAGCCGCGCTATCCACCGGCAGCGCAATCCGTAAACGCAGATTGGCGGCGGCGAAGCGGCAGTGCGCCGCCAAGCCGTGCCTTGCGCTCAGGTCCGCGAGCAGGTGCTCGCGCCGATCAGCCGGTATGCTGGACAAAAGCCAACGAACGCGGTCAGCACCGGAACGAGGCCAATCCAGCCCCACCAGGCTTCGGGTCTAAAAAGAGCGTAAGCGATAAGTGCCGCGCCCACGATGATCCGCAGAATGCGATCTGCGATCCCAACATTCTTGCCCATGGCAATCTCCTTGTGTCGATGAGAAAGCCTAGGCCGGGGTGTGGCATCGCGTCTGTAACTTAGTCACAAGGCATCAGCTTGCGCGGACGAGGTCCTGGAGCGCGGATGCGCTCACGATCGCGATCGTACCGCGGCCGCTTCTAAGCCAGCCCCTGCGCTGGAACTCGTTTAGCTGCCGGCTGACCACCTCGCGGGCTGTGCCGAGTTCGACCGCAAGCTGCTGATGTGTGACTCCGATCTCTCCCCTCTCATTCTTAAGCTGGAGCAGCTTTTGCGCGAGCCTGACATCGATGCGCGAAAAGGCGATTTCGTCGATAACCCGGAAAAGATCGGTGATCCGGTCGCTGAAGGCCGCGAAGACGAAACGGCGGAACACAGGTGAGACCGCGATGAGATCGTCGAAGGTAGCCTGGGGGACAGCAACGGCTTCGATGGCGGTCTCGGCGATGCCTTCGCCCTGATAATGGTGCTCGCCCATGAGGCAGGCCGTGGTCAGCGCGCAGCTTTCGCCTGCCGAGACGCGGTAAAGTACGATCTCGCGCCCGCTTTCTGAGACCTGCTGCACACGGACGGTGCCCTTAAGCACAAGCAGGAAATTCGCCGCCGGCTGACCTGGTCCGAAAATGCGGGTGGCTTCAGGCAGGGAAACGCGGCGGCTTTCTGCCTCAAGGCGCCGGGCCATCTCACGGGGCAGAGTTTGGAGGACAGGAAAGCTTTCAACCCAGGAAGCCGTCATGCCCTATCCGTACAGGACGCGCGGGTTCCTGTCTAACCCATCAACCGCCGGACTTGGTTACGTCCGTTTTGGGACGGTCGCTACCCGCCGCATATTCGTGATGCCACCGGCCGGATTTGTCCTGAAACTCGATGTCCTGTGAGGTTCCAGGCACGGTTTGCTCACGCGCGGCACGTTCGGCCGCCGCAAGCGCCGCCTCCTTTGTCGGGAAGGGCTCGGAGAACACATCCTTCGCTTTGTAAGCCCAGCCGCCATCATGTTCGACGACCTCGTAGTGCACTTTCGTCATGCCGTCCTCCGGGTTGCGTTGACGCCGCGTAAACCGCGCCGTTCAGGGGTCAACGAAAAAGAGCGGGGATCGGCTCATGCAACTTGGTTTTGCAGCCCTTCGCCCTTATTATGATGGCGCTTCTGTAACGGGCCCTTCGTTGTCAATCCCTTTTTCGCGCCGTAACCGCTGCCGGGGTCATGCTTCTGTCCGGGGTCAGCACAGGGCTGCCGCCTGATGGTGTTTGAAGAGGAAAGGGCCGGTCCAAACTACGTTAAGCGTGATTGCGTGGCTTGTTGCCAAGCGCCTCTAGCGCCGTGCGCGGCCTGACCCAATCCATCGTCCCGGCAGGGACGCCGCTTCCGGGAAGGCTGATGCTATCCCGCCCGGAAATCCTCGATAACCTCTCTTCTCATGACGCGGCCTTCCGCCGGAGCCAATTGCCATATGTCAAGCGTGGCGGGCGCCGCGATCCTTGCAGCACACGGATTGACGCCAGTCGCTCAATTTGCCTGCCGCGACCGCAATCGCATAGCGCTCCAGGGCGACATCTGGAACGCAGGCAACCAGAAAGCCGAGGCCAAAAAAGTCCTGGTGGAGACGATCGAGGCTGTCTGCGGCATTGAGGGAGTTGCCGGCGTCCATCTCATGGGGTACCGCAACGACGTGACGCTGGCGGAGGCGATTGCCGATTTGGGGATTCGCAAACACCGGGTTTTTATTCCCGAGCCTGTGCCGGGCTAGAGTTTGTCATCTCGGAAGCACATCCTTCGAGACGCCGCCTCTGGCGGCTCCGCAGGATGAGTTCCCTCATGGTGAGAAGGCCGAAGGCCGTCTCGAACCATGAGGTCAAGCCGCGCCGTCCTTCGGCGCATCGAGCGAGGCGAGGAAGGCCTGGGCGTCGTCCTTCTTCTCGAACACGTGCGGGGCGATGTTGCGGCGGGTGAAAGCCTGCCCGAGCTTCATGCGCATGAAGGCGCTGGTCGCGAAACGGGTTATTGTCGTGTAGTAATGCTCCAGCATATAGCGGTCCATATCGGCGTATTCGTCGTAGGTACTCTCGGAGATGCGGAACTTGTCGTAGTTGATGACAACGCCGACCCGCTTGCCAATCTGCTTGCATCTTTCCTCAAGGAGGCGCTGCAGCTTCGCAACGTCGGCCTTGACCCGGATATACATGCCCTCGAAGTTCAGGAACAGGATGTTGCGCTGCGGATCGTAGGTCACGCGGTCGGGCAGGTCGAGATTGAGGAGGTGCGTTTCGAGGCCCATGGGTTCGGCGCGGAAGATACGGAGATCCATAACGTCCGGCTCGCCGATGATCGGCTTAAAGCCCATATGTGCCAGGATATCCCGTTCGATGTCGATACCGGGTGCCACCTCGATAAGGGCGAGCCCTGCGCGCACGCGCCGGAACACGCAGCGTTCTGTGACGTAGATGACCGGGCGGCTGCGGTCATACGCGTATTGCCCGGAAAAGCTGATCTGACCCACTTTCTCGACGAACTTTTTCTGCCTGCCCTCTTCAAGGATTTTCAGAGTTCCGTCTTCGACCGCAATCTTGAGGCCGCCAGCGGTAAAAGTGCCGGCAAACACGACACGCCGCGCATTCTGGCTGATGTTGATGAAGCCTCCGGCCCCGATCAGGCGCGTACCGAAGCGGCTAACATTGACATTGCCGGCGCCGTCGCACTCAGCCATGCCAAGGCAGGCCATGTCGAGCCCGCCGCCGTCGTAGAAGTCGAACTGCTGATTTTCATCGATGATGGCATCCATGTTAAGGCTGGCGCCGAAGCTCGCACCGCTCGCCGGGATGCCGCCGACCGCGCCGGATTCCACCGATAGCGTGATGTATTTCAGCACCTTCTCTTCATTGGCGACGGACGCGACGCCCTCGGGCACACCGACGCCAAGGTTGACGATGCCGTTCGGCGGAAGCTCGAAGGCGGCGCGGCGCGCGATGATCTTGCGCTCGTCGAGGGGCAGCGGCGGGACCGCCTCCGCCGGAACACGGATGCGCCCGGCGTAGCCCGGACTGTATGGCGTGGCGAGATTGGTCATGTGGTCTTCCGGATCGGCAACCACGACGCAATCGACGAAAATGCCGGGGATGCGCACCGCGCGGGGCGGTAGCGTGTTGCGTTCGGCAATGCGCTCCACTTGCGCGATCACGATGCCGTTCGAGTTCTTGGCGGCCATCGCCATGGCGAGATTATTCAGCGTGAGCGGCTCCCGTTCCATGGTGATGTTGCCCATGGGATCGGCGGTAGTGCCACGGATGAAGGCAACCGTAACCGGCGCGACCTTATAGAACAGCCACTCCTCGCCCTCGAACTCCATGTATTTGACGATATCGCGCGTGGTGATCTTGTTGATGCGGCCGCCCTCGTGCCGCGGGTCAACGAAGGTGTGCAGCCCGATTTTCGAGAACGTGCCCGGCTTGCCGCCGGCGAGGTCGCGGAAAAGCTGCGCGATGATGCCTTGAGGCAGGTTGTAGGCGTAGATCTTCTCTTCCAGTGCCAGCTTGCATACGGACGGCATCCGCCCCCAATTGCCTGCAACCACTTTTCGCAGCAACCCCTCATGGCCAAGCCGGCTGAGACCTTTGGTCTTGCTGTCGCCTTGGCCGGCGGTGGCGAACAGGCTGAGATTACGGGGCGTGCCCGTAGCCAGATAGCGGCGCTCAAGCGCCTTCAACAGCGCTTCGGGTACGCAGGATTGAACGAACCCGCTGCTCGAAAGCGTATCGCGGTCGCGCACCAGGCTGATTGCTTCGTCTGCGGAGACGATCTTGTCTTGTTTCATGGCGTGACCCTTCCTGGCCGTCTGAGCGAAAGTCCGTTGGTGGAAGGGACGCCTCGGGTCTCGCCGAAAAGTCCGGCGTCGTGGCGATAGACTTCGCGATCAATATGCCGCTCCGGGCCAGCAAGGCACTACTCTTCCGCCGCGCTGACCTTGCTAATCTGCATGCGTT
The DNA here is from genome assembly GCA_963817705.1 of uncultured Alphaproteobacteria bacterium. Lineage (GTDB taxonomy): Bacteria > Pseudomonadota > Alphaproteobacteria > Rhizobiales > Rhodomicrobiaceae > Rhodomicrobium. The sequence goes on along the minus strand of CAWFPF010000005.1, from coordinate 66,936 downwards.
TCCCCTGGCTGCTTCTGCTGAGCAGCCTTTGAATAGTAGAACTCTTTTTCTTAGAGTGTTGCCTTCTATTTTGCCAAGTAAATATCTAGCAAGCAAGGCTAAAGTTTGCCAGATATCGTAAGCGGTCAGAGCGAGGAGCGAAAGACGTAATGCTGCGATCGATCACCCGGCCTGAAGCAGGCGCATCGCGTCGTCTCGCTCGAAAAGAATGAGACAGCGCCGCGCTGCCAAGCCTTGATCCGACTTGAGGTAAGGATCGCGCGAAAGCAGATATTTCGCGGCATCGGCCGCCCGCTCGATAAGGGGCGCCGCTTGCGGCCATGGTGCCAGCCGGAAGCCCGGATCGCCGCTCTGCCTCGGGCCGAGCACCTCGCCCCCGCCGCGAAGCCGCAAATCCTCCTCGGCGATCACGAATCCGTCGTCCACCTGCCGAAGGATGTCGAGCCGCGCCTTCGCGGTTTCGGAAAGCGGGGCCTTGTACAGGAGAATGCAGGACGATTGCGCCGACCCCCGCCCAACGCGGCCGCGCAACTGATGAAGCTGGGCGAGACCGAACATCTCGGCATTCTCGACAATCATCACGGTGGCGTCCGGCACGTTGACGCCCACCTCGATCACGGTGGTCGCCACCAGGATCGAGGTTTCGCGCGCCACGAACGCCGCGATGGCGGCATCTTTATCCGCGCCGGACAGCCGGCCATGCACGAGACCCACGCGTTCGCCGAAAATCTGGCGCAGATGGGCGGCGCGCTCCTCGGCGGCGGTCATCTCGCGCGCGGTCTCGCTGTCGACTGCCGGGCAGACCCAATACACCTGCGCGCCCTCGCGCAAGGCACGGTGCAAGCCCTCAACCAGCTCTTCCAACCGGTCTTGCGGGATCGCGCGGGTGGAAACTGGCTTCCGCCCCGCTGGCTTTTCCGTAAGCTGGGATACGTCGAGATCGCCATGCAGCGACAAGAGCAGCGTGCGCGGGATCGGCGTTGCTGTCATGACGAGAATGTCAGCGTCGCCGCCCCGGGCCTTCTCCTGGAGCGCCAGGCGCTGGGCAACGCCAAAGCGGTGCTGTTCGTCCACGATGGCAAGGGCAAGGTCGTGGAAGATGACGTCGGGCTGGAACAGGGCGTGCGTGCCCACAAGCATTTGAACGGCGCCTTCGCTCAGCTTTTTCAAGAGCGCTGCGCGCGCCTTGCCCTGTTCGCGGCCCGACAGATAACCGAGCGAAATGCCGGCAGTTTCGCAAAGAGGAGTCAGCGTTTCGAGATGCTGCCGCGCCAGCACATCGGTCGGCGCCATGATGGCGGCTTGGGCTCCGGCTTCCGCCGCAGCCGCCATGGCCAGCGCCGCAACCACGGTCTTTCCGCTGCCGACATCGCCTTGCAGAAGCCGCAGCATCCGGCGCGGTGCGGCCATGTCAGATTTGATCTCGGCTAGCGCTTGTTCCTGTGAACGGGTGAGACGATAGGGCAGCGCGCTCCTCATTTTGCCGGCGAGACGCCCGTCGCCAAGGAGGGAGCGCCCGGCAAGCTGACGGTAGCCGCGCCGCACCAGCGCGATGGCCAGTTGGGCAGAGAAAACCTCGTCGAAGGCGAGCCTTTCGCGTGCCTTGGGCCAAAGGGCCAAGTCTGCCGGCGATTGTGGCTTATGAAGAAGACGGAGCGCTTCGTTAAACGGCGGCCAGCCTTCCGCTGCCGCAAGCGCGGGCTCCTGCCATTCCGCAAATTCGGGAAGGCGGGTCAGCGCTTCGCCCATGACGCGATAGACGAGCTTCTGAGTGAGGCCAAGCGTGAGCGGATAAACCGGTTCGATGGCGGGAAGGCGTCCGCGCTCGCCCGGCGCAAGGATGTAATCGGGATGGGCCATTTGTAGCCGCGACCCGTATCTTTCGACCCTGCCCGAAACCAGGCGGGGCTCATTCAACGGCAGAAGCCGCTTCACGGCGTTGCGGTCGCCATGGAAGAAGACAATGTCGAGGCTTGCGCTTTCATCCTCGCAAACGACGCGCAGCGGCGCGCGGGCGGCGCCTCGCGGCGGCGCATTGTAGCGGACCGCTGTTACAACCAGCGTGGCGGCCGAGCCCGGGATAGCATCCTGGATCGAGGGCGAAAGCCGCCGGTCGAGATAACCCGGCGGCAGATGCCACAAAAGATCGATAACACGGGGCGTCCCGATCGGCTTGGCGAGAACCTTGGTCAAAAGCTCCTGGCCGCGCGCGCCGAGCCCCTTCAGGCTCGTGAGGGGCGCGAAAAGTCCGTCCACATCACCTTGCTTGGCGCAGGCGGGCGGCTGCGTTTCTGATTCAAGAACCGGCATGCGAACGGAAGATGAGCGTTCTTGCCCGGTATTCCAGGGCAATACCGCTTCGTTGAATTGGAAGGAGTTGCTCATGCGCCTATATTGCGCAGAAGGCGGCGCTTTCATCGCGCATCGTCAGGCGATCCACAGGGCTTTTCATGGACGGGCTTGAAATCAGACGCAAGCGCGCGCTTTATCGCGCCAATCATCGGGGCACCAAAGAACTCGACCTCATCTTGGGGCGTTACGCGGACGCGTGTGTTCCCAAGATGGACGAGGCAAGTCTCACGGCTTTCGAGCAGTTCATCGCTTTGCCGGACCCAGATATCGACCGCTGGATTCACGGCTCTGGCGCGCCGGAGGGCCTCGCAGCTTCGGTTGCGGATGTGCGCGCCTTCTTTCGGATGGAAAGATAGAAGCCCCCCTCACCCCAGCCCTTTTCCAAGGGAAGAGGGCAGATCCTTCTACCCGAGGCGTGACGAGGTTTGGATCGTCCTTTTTCCCTCAGGGGAGAGAGACAGAGTGAGGGGTTCATTTAGGGATTTGCCGTAGATGGCTGGTGAAGGCAGTATTCTCGACAAGGCGGGAGCCGGGTCAGGAAGAACCAAAGTTCCCACCGCGTTAGACCGGCTTGCCGGCGGCGAGGGCACGATCCTGGCTGCAGGTGTGCCCGAGGGTTACGACGCCTTTTTGCTCGCCGCGATTGCGCATAGGCTGCCAGCCGATACGGCCTTTCAACAAGCCGTGCTTCACGTTGCACGTGACGATCAGAGGCTGGCGGCGATACGCAGCCAGCTCGAATTCTTCGCGCCCCACGCGGAGGTGCTCACATTCCCGGCATGGGATTGCGTGCCCTACGACCGGATCTCGCCCGACACAGACATCGAGAGCCGCCGCATCGCCACGCTGGCGCGCCTTGCCCATGCCAAGGGCGGCAAGCCTTCGATCATCGTCTTAACCACTGTGAATGCGGTGCTTCAGCGTGTGCCTCCGCTGGCCGCCATCAAGAAATCGGCGGCCCGGCTCGCGGCTGGCAACCGCATCGGCATGGAGCAGGTGATCGAGCGGCTGGAAGGGTCCGGCTTTCACCGCACGGGCACCGTGATGGAGCCGGGCGAATACGCCGTTCGTGGCGGGATTCTCGATCTTTACGCGCCAGGGCACGCGCGCCCCGTCAGGCTCGACTTCTTCGGCGACACGCTCGAAAGCATCCGTCAGTTCGATCCGGTAACCCAGCGCACGCAAGCGGCGCGCGAGCAAATCACGCTTCTGCCGATCAGCGAGCTGCCTTCGGGTGATGCCGCGATCAAGCAGTTCCGCCGGCGCTATGTCGAGCTGTTCGGTCCCGATAAGGGCGACGACGCGCTTTACGAGGCGGTGTCGTCGGGCGGACGCTATCCCGGCGCCGAGCATTGGCTCCCCCTGTTCTATGAGCGCATGGATACGCTCTTCGACTACCTGCCGAACGCCGTCCTCACCATGGACCACCTCGACGAGGACGCGAAGTCGCGCCGGCTGGAAACGATCGCGGATCACTATCAGGCAAGGAAAGAGGGCCTCGAACACCGCTCCTTCGGTGCGCCGCCCTACAAGCCGGTGCCGCCCGGAGCTCTCTATCTAACGGAGAGCGACTGGCAAGAGAGGCTGGCCGGGCAGAAGCTGCGGCTGTTCACGCCATTCCCGCAGCCGCAATCGAGCGGGCTTATCCAAATCGATTTCAAAGGCAAGCAGGGCCGGAACTTCGCGCTGGAACGCGCCGAGGCGTCCGAGAAACTGATGCCTGCCGTGATCGAACATATCCGCATACTGCAAGGCCTCGGCAAGAGAGTTATCGTCGCCTGCTGGACGAATGGCGCGCGCGAGCGGCTTGGGGCCATGTTCGCGGCCCAAGGCGTGAAGGAGATCGAGAAGGTTGAGACCATCGCCGATGCGCGCAAGGCCGCCAAATCCGCGGTCAGCTTCGCACTCCTCGGCCTCGAAAGCGGGTTCGAGACACCGGACCTCGCCATCATCGCCGAGCAGGATATTCTGGGCGATCGCCTCATCCGACGGCGCAAGGCGAGGAAGGCGAGCGATGTGCTGATCGAGGCATCCGGCCTGACGCCGGGCGACCTCATGGTCCATGCCGATCACGGCATCGGGCGCTTCATCGGGCTGAAGACCATCGACGCGGCCGGCGCGCCCCATGACTGCGTCGAACTCGAATATGCCGGCGGCGACAAGCTCTTCCTGCCTATCGAGAACATGGAGCTTTTGACCCGTTACGGTTCCAGCGAGGACGGGGCAAACCTCGACAAGCTCGGCGGTGCATCCTGGCAGGGCCGCAAGGCGCGCATGAAGAAGCGCATCCGCGAGATGGCGGAGGAGCTGATCAAGGTTGCGGCGATGCGTGAGACCAAGCCCGCGCCCATCTTCCAGGTGCCGGACGGAGCGTATAACGAGTTTCTGACGCGCTTCCCCTATGATGAAACCGACGACCAACTCGCCAGCATCGATGCCGTCACCGAAGACCTCGCCAAGGGCCGGCCCATGGACAGGCTCATTTGCGGCGATGTCGGGTTCGGCAAGACGGAAGTTGCGTTGCGGGCAGCCTTCATCGCGGTCATGGAGGGGAAGCAAGTCGCGGTCGTGGTGCCGACAACTTTGCTCGCGCGCCAGCACTTCAAGACTTTCAGCGACCGCTTCCGCGGCTTTCCCGTGAAAGTCGCTCAGGCGTCGCGGCTCGTGACCCCGAAAGACATGACCCAGGTTCGCGAGGGGCTGAAAAGCGGGCAGGTCGACGTCGTGGTCGGAACGCACGCGCTCCTCGCCAAATCCATCGAATTCAAGGACCTCGGCCTTCTCATTATCGACGAGGAGCAGCATTTCGGCGTCGCGCATAAGGAGCGGCTGAAGCAGCTCCGCGAGGACGTGCATGTGCTGACGCTCACGGCGACCCCCATTCCGCGCACGCTGCAACTCGCGCTGACGGGGGTGCGCGAAATGTCGGTCATCGCCACGCCGCCGGTAGACCGGCTCGCCGTGCGGACGTTCATCACGCCCTTCGATCCCGTCACGCTACGCGAGGCGCTGCTTCGCGAGCGCTATCGCGGCGGACAGAGCTTTTACGTCGTGCCTCGCATTTCGGATCTCGACGAAGTCGCAACCTTCCTGCGCGAAGTGGTGCCAGAGGTCCGCTTCATGCAGGCGCATGGGCAGATGTCCGCGGCCCAGCTCGAAGACATCATGGCTGCGTTTTACGACAAGCAATTCGACGTTCTCCTCTCCACGACCATCGTAGAGTCGGGGCTCGATATCCCGAACGCGAATACGCTCATCGTGCACCGGGCCGATATGTTCGGGCTGGCCCAGCTCTATCAGCTTCGCGGGCGCGTCGGCCGCTCCAAGACTCGCGCCTATGCGATGTTCACCATGCCGCCAAACGGCAAGATCACGGCTCAGGCTGAGAAGCGGCTCAAGGTTCTGCACTCGCTCGACAGCCTCGGCGCGGGCTTCACGCTGGCGAGCCACGATCTCGATCTGCGCGGCGCCGGCAATCTCCTGGGCGAGGAGCAATCCGGCCATATCAAGGAGGTCGGCTACGAGCTTTACCAGTCGATGCTCGAAGAGGCCGTGCAGATGCTGAAGGAGCAGGGGACGGAGGAGCGTGAGGAGCAATGGTCGCCAACGATCAATGTCGGACTTCCCGTGCTGCTGCCGGAGGCCTATGTGCCCGATCTGGGCGTCCGGCTCGGGCTTTACCGGCGCCTATCGAGCCTGCATGAGAGCGCCGATCTCGAAAACTTCTCGGCCGAGCTGGCCGATCGCTTCGGCCCTCTCCCGGAGGAGGTGAAACACCTCCTGACCGTGGTACAGATCAAAAATTACTCGCGCCGTGCGGGCATAGCTCAAGTCGATGCCGGCCCGAAGGGTGCGCTGATCGCGTTCCGGAACAAAAAGTTCGCCAATCCGCAAGGGCTCGTCAAGTTCATGCATGAGAACGGCGCTGCCGTGAAGCTGCAGCCCGATCACAAGCTCGTCTTCAGAGCCGGATGGGAGGACGGGGTTGAGCGCTTGAAGGGCGCGCGGGCGCTTGTCCGGGAGCTGGCCCATATCGCGGAAAGAAAAGAGCCGGCGCTGCCGGCAACGGCGAGCGGGGAGGCTTTGCCGCGTCTCAACATCGCCAAGGTAAAGCAGCCGCCTCCCGCAGCCGCAAAGAAGACCCCGTCGCTTCCCGCAGCACCCAAGTATAGACAATTTCCGGGCCGCGGCCTTGGCAAATATGGGAAATGAGCCTCCGCCTCACCTCATGAAATTTCCTCCTTCGGGCCTCTCACCACGAGGGAGGCATTATGCTGCAGGGCTGCCGGTGGAGAAGCCCGCGTCGCTACTTGCCCCGCAGGAACTCCGGCCCAGACGCCTCGCCTGCCTATTCAAGCCAAAGCTTCATCTGCCGATAGACATCCTGCCGGCTGAGGAGATCGAAGTGGTTCATGGCGCGGCCGGTCCACTGCCGATGCTCTGGGATGTTGAGCGCGCGTTGGGGCTCATCGTGCTGACCGAGGGCACTCTTGAGCGGCACAAGGCCATCGCCCACGAACCGGTCGCGCAGACCGCCGGGCTCACTCGCGGTGGACGCAGCGATTGCAAAGCACTGGACACCCTCGGGAAGCGGGACGGCCTGCCTTGTATCGCCGGGGTGCTCGAAGCGATCCATATCCTGCCAATCGACGTCGAGCAGGTTGCCGTAACGAAGATCGGTGATGCCGGCGCTGCAAATCCTGGCGAGGTGCGTAAAGGCAGCCGTGTAGCGGCTCTTGCCGAGCGCGAGATGCAGCCATTGGCCACCGCGCTCCATCGGAGCGCCGTGGTGCGGTGTGCCAAGGAAAACGAGCTTGCGCAGATGCCCCGGCCAGCGATGTCCCGCGGCGGTACCGTAATGGCACGCGCTCCGCGACACCAGCCCGCCCATGCTGTGCCCTATAATGACGAGTTCCTCCACCGGTACCGGCCATTCCGCCACAAAAGACTCCAGCAAATCGGCGAAGGCGCGCCCATTCACGGAAACATGCAAGCCCGTGTTGTAGTGCAGATAGACCGGCGTGTAGCCGAGATCGCGCGAGAGTGCCGCGCCGTGATCGTGGCCGTCGCGGTTCCACTGCCGGCCGTTCAAACACAGCCCATGCACAAGCACCGCCAGGCGCCCGCCAAGCGGGGAGGCCGGCGGCCGCTAGTCTCTCTCTATCGGCTTGCAGGGTTAGGCCATCGCGGCGCAAATGCATGGGAATCGCGAGCGGGTTGGCTGTGCGGGCGAGGTGATCGCCCAAGACGCCGTTGAGGGCGGCGCGTGTGGCCTCCCTGCCCGGACTGGGGGTCTCGCCGGCAAGGACGGGATCAAGCAGCGCAAGAACCGCATCGGCACTGGCGCCCGTTAAATGGGTCACCCCCCGGATACTGCGATAGACTAGCCTCGTGATGCCGCGCGTCTTTGCTCCTTTGCGGGAAGCGAACAGATCCCAGCGGCCGATGTTGCCATGCATTGTTTCGACCATCCCGATCAGGCCCGTGATCGCATCGAAGGTCAGCTGGCTTAGGCCACGGAGATCGGAACCGGAGGAACTCAGGACGCGTGCTCATGGGGCAGCCCACCGCGGAGTGGAAGCGAATAGGGAATCCTGCAGGGGAAGTATGGAAGCATGGGTCCCGCCCTCACGGGCAATTTTGCCGAAGGATCAGGCCTTCGCACTTCTTCCCCGCATGAAATTGCGAGGCACATTCTCAGCCACGCGGCGCTTGTAATCGGTGATCCAATCTTCTGCGATTTGCTCCGTTGCGAAGCTCTTCACCATCGCCGGATAACTTCCGGGCACCATAACCTCAACTGCGTAGGTCATGTCCTCTTGAGGAACAACCCTATACGCCGCGCCGGAATGCGGATGTTCTTTTGCCATACGCCCAATATGGTGATCGAAGGCGCCAACCCCAAATGCCGCTCACAGCTGAGTGATCACGCACTGGAATACCCGCGCTTGGTGTGGCGATATGGATACAGAATCTGCCTAGAGCCCGATTTTGATGGATCGAAAGCGGCCTCTAACATATTTTTTGCCGTGCAACTCTTGGGAAAACCGCTTCACACTTTTCCGGACGCACCCTACGAGTCACGCTTCTTGAAAACGAGGAAATACTGCCTGGGAAGGAACCCATTCGTCTCGATAAGAGAGTAGCCTGCGGACTCGAGTTCTGCGGTGACTCCATCGGGCGGAATACGAAAATGAGCAGGCGGCCCGTTTGGCGAATCGGCTCTAAAGTCGATGATCGCCAGCCGGCCGCCGGGACGCAGCGACGATTTGAGCTTGGCAAAATATTCGGCCCGGTTTCCGATGTGGTGATAGGTGTCAACCACGAGAATCAGGTCGGCGGGCTCTGGAATCTTGGCGTCGTCCGCGCTCGCCTGAACCGGCTTGAGATTGGTCAAATGTTCCCGCCCGGCTCGCTCGCCGAGATAGCGCACCATATCAGGCTCAACGTCGGCGGCGTAGACTTTGCCGTCGGGAATGCGCTTCGCGATCCTTGCGCTGAAATACCCCGTGCCGGCACCGACGTCGGCAACGGTCGACGCGGGTTCCAGATGCAGGGCGTCCACCACCTCTTCCGGCTTCTGCCACGCATCGCGTTCTGGGTTTTCGAACTCTTTTACCCACTTTTCCGCATCGTCGAATCTGCGATGGAAGGCTCCATCCGAATGATCGCTCATGCCGTGGTGTTCCTCGGGCATCCCGTGCATCGTTTGTGCGAGAGAAGCGCGGTTCGCTGAGCCGGCTCCAAAAATCACGGCAACGGCAACAGCGCAAAGCTTCCAGTTTTTCATCTCACACCTTTTTTGATGCAGGTCACTCCGCAGCACGGTCCCGCAGTGTGGAATACCACAAAGCGCTCCGCCACAGGCCGGCCCGCTTGAGCCAGAGCCATTCTATGACGGTCATGGCCGCACTCGATGCGGCCATCCCGGGAAATTCCACCCATTTGAGATACCCAGCGATGGCGGGGTCAAGCCCGGCCATGACCTCATTCGCGACTTGGCTCTAGAACCGCTTCGAGAGCACCGCATTGATCTGCCAGTTCTGGCCGAGTTGCGGGCCGTTCAGATCCTGGTAGACGGGCGCGCCACCTTCGATGGCAAGCTTCGTGTTGCCGAGCCCGAAGTAATGGCCGGCGACTTCGACGCCGCCGAAGAGATTAACAGTCTCGCCGCCGTACCAAGCGGGATTTGTGCCTTGCATCGGGCCCATAATCATTGGGTCCATGCCCTGGATTTTGCCCTGAACCGTCCCTGCTACGCGCGCGGTCGCAGTGATGCCGGGGTAGAAGGTGTAGCCGGCCCAGCCCGTAAGCGTGTGGCTATCGCCCCAGTGATAACCCTCCACGTTGTCATCCAGCGCGATGCGCCCGCGATAGGCCGCGCCCCACGACCAAAGCCCTCTGTTCCCCGTATAGGTCAGGCCAGGCAGGATATCGACGGTGCCGGTTCCGAGCTGCATACCGTACATGGCGCGCATGGTCATCGGCATTCCGTTCATGGGGCTCGTCATCGTCACCTGCTCTGTCGTGCTGCCAAGCGGCAAGCTGAAACCCAGGTTGAAATGGACGTGATTGGAGCCGTCGTCGTATAAGCGCACAAGGCCTGTAATAGTAACGTCGCCCAAGCCATCCACCGTACTTGTCCGCGCGGGATACGGAACGACGGTCATCGCATTGTAGCTGGTCATGGTCATATCTTTTTCAATATAACTTCCCATGACCATCAGGTTCACCACGTTCGAGATGCCGTATTCGGCACCAACCATGTGCATCTGCGCGTCCATATTGTCCGGTACGACGCGTAAATACATCGGTGGCGCAAATGGGTTTTTCGTTGCAAGTATAGTCGCCGTCGAGACTTGGTTGGTGCCGATGTAGGTGCCTGCCATGTTCATGGCCATGGGCATATACATCAGCATGCCCTCGCCCTGGGCAACCATCGCTGCACCTGTGACACCCGCGGGGATCGTGGCATGCGCATCTCCATGCATGCCGCTCGCGAAGTCTGGGCCGTCCTTCATGCTGCCGTCCGGGCCGCTGAGATCTGCGGAATGACCGGCTCCTGAAACGAGCATTGCCACGCCAAAAGCGGCGGCGCCGCCAAGGCGGCCGCACATGCGGAAGTTTTTCATTTGATTGCCCCTATGCAGTCTCAACATATGCCCACGAAGACGCCGTAACCCAGCACCACACAAGCCCACCTCCTGTATATAACACGATACACGTGGGGTGAACTGCCCTGCTTACGCCATGGCCATGCGGGGGCGCACCTGTAGCCGAAAAACATCAAAGTCTGGGAAGTGCATATTTTGCGTGCTACGTGCAAACCGTGGATATTAAGTTTCTTGCGGGCGCGTTTCCGGCATAAGCATCGCCAAGAGGAGAAACCCGAAAGCCCCCGCGGCTGCGAGGCTAAGGAAGGTGACGCGGTTTCCGAACGCGTCGGCGAGATAACCGGCCGACGCTGTGCCGATGGCTGCCGCCAGCCCGATTGCCATTCCTGCTACGCCCTGGCCGAGATTGAAATGCCCGGTCCCGTATGAAACGTCCGCTATGATTAGGGGGATCAAGACGCCGAGCACCGCCGCGGATACCCCATCGAGCATCTGCACGCCGACGATCGCCCAGGGATTCGATGTCAAGGCAAAGAAAAGGCCGCGCACGGGCAGGACCGCCAAAGCAGCCAGCAACAGAGGGCGCCGCCCTATGCTTTGCGCCAAGCGGCCGACCCAGGGTGAGAAGAGCGCGACCAGAACCTGAGGGACGACGATGCAGGCCGCGACGAGCGGAACGGCCCACGTCGCGGACCGCATCGTGAGTTCGCTCGCTGCGAGCGGAAGCATGGGCGCGTTCGCGATCTGGAACAGCATCAGGACGCCAAGAAAAACCAGCAAAGCGCGCTTCTTGAAAAGCTCCATCAGGCCAAGAATAACCCCGGACTTCTGTTCCTTTGTCGTCCCGCCATGGGCATGCGCGGGATTAACCTCGTCGTCATTGATCTGGAAGAGCGCGGCGACAGCCGGCAGCGCCAGGCCGGCCGTGGCGAAGAACACCGCTTGCGCCGAGATAAAATGGCCAAGCGCGCCCATAACGACTGCCGCGGCTCCGTTTCCAGCCGATGCGAAGCGTGCGTTGCGCCCGAGGCGCGCCGCGAGTGCCGGGCGGCCGACAAGGCCAAGCGTAATTGCCCCGACCGCCGGGCCGAGCAGGGCTGTCGCCATCGCGTGCAAGGTGCGCGCAAATGCGACGGCGGCGAAGACGGGAAGGACCGCGATCACGAAGGCGCTCGTTCCAATGCCGAGAACCGCCGCCGCCGCCGCCGAGCGCTCGGAGCGAACGGCATCGATCACTGCGCCACCCGGTATCTGGCAAATAAGGCTCGCAAGCGCGCCGATAGAAAGGATGAGCCCGATCTCGGTCTGCGTCCATTTTTGGGTGACAAGATAGACCGATATAAAAGGCCCGAACCCGGTTTGGATGTCGCCAAGGAAAAACGTAAACCAATCGAGACCCCTCAGGCTTTGAGAGGATGGCGCAATGCCGGGCCCGGCTGACCTCCCGGACCCGGAGGAGGAGCCTTGAGCGTTCGGAGACTCCACTGGCTTATGGCGAATCGAACTGACTATAGGCGTCGGCGCGATCCCTTAGGGGCCGCGTGCTAATGGCAAAGACCGGGCCGCCTTCCTTCACCTCGGGCGCCTGGCTGAGCCGCTCGCTCGTGAGATCGACCGAAATTTTCGACCCCTCGAAACGGAGATCCGACCAGTCGACCGCGATCCTGCGGCTGCCGAGGCCAAGAAAGCCGCCGAATTCTACGACGGCAGCCCGGACCTGACCGGTAGGATCGGCGAGAACATCCACGATCCGCCCCGCGGTCTCACCCGATGCGACGATGAGAGGCTTACCAAGGACGCTGTCGGTGCTGCGCAGAACAGTGACTTTTGCAGCCCTTGCTGCGATGGGTTGCGACTGAAAGTCATCCGCGGCTTTTGCCGCAAGGATACTGCCAGCGCTAAGCGAGGCCAGTAGAACTACGTAGAAGCGTTTCTGCAAGGCCAGCATGAGATGATGCCCCTTCGTTTCAAGGCAAAACATCGGAAGCTGGACGCCGTTCCATCGAGCCAAGATTTGACTTTGCCGGCTGATGATCTCCGCGCAGACGTGCGCGCGCATCCGCCGTGATCGCGCGCTCCTTTCCTGCAAACATAAGATGCAGTGCTGGAGCGAGCCACGGTCTATTGCAAACCACGAGCGCAATAGCTGGACGTGTGCGGGAAGGTAGGCAGGAAGGCGGCCATGGTGGCGGCCTTTCCGGATGGTTTATGGCTTGGTGACTCTCTGCCCCTATGCTGGCATTTAATTTTCCTCAGGTCATGCATAAACCTAGAACCCAACCCGCCGAAGGTCGAGCGTGTGCGGAAAATATGGGTTCGTGCCGGGATCGTGCGGATGCATCGGTCCCGGCGTATGCCCGATCATTTCGAAACGGGCGAGCCGCCGCGTCTCGGCCTCAAGCGCATTGACCGGGAAAGTCTCGTGCGACCGTCCTCCCGGATGCGCGACGTGATAGCGGCAGCCGCCGATGGACCGGCCGGCCCACCCATCGATCACATCGAATACCAGCGGCGAATGCGGCGCGATCGTTGGCTGCAAGCATTGCGACGGCCACCAGGCGCGGAAGCGGATGCCCGCTACGGCCTCGCCATGAGCGCCCGCAGGCTTGAGCGGCACCCGGATGCGGTTGCAGGTCACTTGGTAGCGCGTGCCGAGATTGCCCTTCACCTTGACTTGAACCCGCTCCAGCGAGGAATCGACATAGCGCACTGTGCCGCCCGGAGCCCCTTCCTCGCCCATGACATGCCAAGGCTCAAGCGCCGAGCGTAGCTCAAGCTCGATGCCATCGTAAGTGACGCTGCCATAGATCGGGAAGCGGAACTCTAAATGCGGCGCAAACCATTCAAGCTCGATGGGGAAGCCCGCAGCGCGCAAATCGGCAATCACCTCCTTGAAATCCTGCCAGACGAACTCGGGCAGCATGAAGCGGTCGTGGATCTCCGTGCCCCAGGGGATAAGCTTGCGCTTATAGGGCGTCTCCCAGAACCAGGCGACGAGGGCACGCAGGAACAGCTGCTGCGCCAGGCTCATGCGCGGGTGCGGCGGCATCTCGAAGGAGCGGAACTCCACCAAGCCGAGCCGCCCCGTTGAGCTGTCCGGCGAGTAAAGCTTGTCGATGCAGATTTCCGCGCGGTGCGTGTTGCCGCTCGAGTTGATCAAGAGGTTGCGGAAGAGACGATCGACGAGCCAGGGGGCAATCCAGCCATGGTCCTTATCGGGCACTTGGTTGAACGCAATCTCCATCTCATAAAGCGAGTCGTGGCGCGCTTCGTCGATCCGGGGCGCCTGGCTGGTCGGGCCGATGAAAAGGCCGGAGAAGAGGTAGGACAGCGAGGGATGGTTCTGCCAATAGGCAATAATACTGCGCAGGAGGTCGGGACGGCGCAGGAACGGGCTGCCGGCGGGTGTTGGCGCGCCGAGCACGATGTGATTGCCGCCGCCGGTGCCGCTATGGCGCCCGTCGATCATGAATTTCTCGGTGCCGAGCCGCGCGAGCCGCGCCTCCTCGTAGACCGTCTCCGTGATGGTGACGGCTTCATCCCAATTCGAAGCAGGCTGGATGTTCACCTCGATCACGCCGGGATCGGGGGTGACCTTGATGACGTTGAAGCGCCAATCGTTGGGGGGTTGATAGCCCTCGATATGGACGGGCTGGCCGGTGACGCGCGCCGTCTCCTCTACTGCGGCGGCGAGCGCGGCGTAGTCCTCCGCGTCGTAGAGTGGCGGCATGAACACGCAGAGATGCCCGTCGCGCGGCTCAATGGTCATGGCTGTGCGGACTGTGCCGAAGACCTCGCTCGGGAACGCAGGTGCGCCAGGGGGCGGAAGCAGCGTCACCGATTGCCGCCGGTCGCGCAACAGCACCTCGCGCGGCGGCATGGCGGTCCGCGATGCGAACGGGTCGATGGGCCAAACATTGGGGTAATTCGTGGCCGTAATGTAAGACAGTGAGCCGAGCGGCAGCCGGAAGCCAGCGGGCGAGTCTCCCGGAATTAGGAACAGCTTCTGGCGGCGTAGCCCCCATCGCTCAGTTACCCAGCGGCGGCCGCGCTCCTGGCTGTGCCACACCTGGATCGGCATGACGTAGCTGGTCGGCTTATCGAGTCCGCGCTCGAACACCTTGATCACGCGGGCGCGCTCCTGCGGATCGTCGAGCTTATTGTCAGCAGGATCGAGGTTGAGCGGCAGCTTTTGCTCGATCAGGAGGAAATGCGCCGGGTCTTCATAGGCTGGTACGGCGCAATCGGCCGGAAGGTCGAGCTGTGCGGCGAGCGTATTGGCGAACCGCTCCGCATCGGACTCGGTCGCGGGCTTGACGGGGACTTCCTTATCGATGAGCTGATCGTTCTCCCAGAGCGGCTGCCCGTCCTTGCGCCAATAGACGGAAAAAGACCAGCGCGGCAGTTGCTCGCCCGGATACCATTTTCCCTGCCCATAATGAAGCAGCCCACCCGGCGCGAACTTATCACGCAGGCGCCTTATCAAATTCTCGGCATAGCGGCGCTTATAAGGGCCGACGGCTTCGGTATTCCATTCCGCGCCATCCACGTCGTCGATGGAGACGAAGGTCGGCTCGCCGCCCATGGAGAGCCGCACGTCGCCCGCCTGAAGCCGCTTGTCCACCTCATGACCGGCATTGGCGATGGCTTGCCACTGCTCCTCCGTATAAGGCAGCGTCACGCGCGGGCTTTCGAGAATGCGCGTCACCTTCATGTGATGGGAGAATGCGACCTCGGCCTCGTCATGAACGCCGCTGATCGGCGCCGCGCTTTGCGGCGAAGGTGTTGCGGCGAGCGGGATGTGTCCTTCGCCCGCGAAGAGGCCGGAGGTCGGGTCAAGCCCAATCCAGCCGGCGCCCGGAAGGTAGACCTCCGCCCAGGCATGGAGATCGGTGAAATCCTGCTCGGTGCCCGATGGCCCGTCGAGCGACTTCATATCGGCCTTGAGCTGGATCAGATAGCCCGAGACGAAGCGCGCGGCGAGCCCATATTGCCGCAGCATGTGCACGAGCAGCCAGCCCAAATCGCGGCAGGAGCCAGACCTTTTCTTGAGCGTTTCTTCCGGGGTCTGCACGCCCGGTTCCATGCGGATGAGGTAGGCGATGTCGTGCTGGAGCTGTTGGTTGAGCGCCCAAATGAAGTCGATTGAGGTCTTTGCATCGATGTGCAGGCCGTGAAGATAGTCGCGCAGCCAGGGACCCGGTTCGGAGGCCTTGAGATAGGGCGTCAGTTCATCCCTAAGTTCGGCGTCGTAGTCGAACGGCCAGTCGCGCGCAGCATCGTCGACGAAAAAGTCGAACGGATTGATCGTAGCCATGTCTGCCACGAGGTCGACGACAACGTTGAACTCCCGCGTCTTTTCCGGAAAGACCAGCCGCGCGAGATAATTGCCGAACGGGTCCTGCTGCCAATTGATGAAATGGTCTTTTGGCGTGATGTTCAGCGAATAAGAGAGGATCGGCGTGCGGCTGTGCGGAGCGGGGCGAAGCCGGACGACTTGTGGCCCGAGGCCCGTCAGGCGGTCGTAAGTGTATTCGGTGCGGTGGGTTAGCGCGACGTGAAGGGCCATTGTTCCTCGCGGCGGGGGCGGTGTGGGGATCGGGTGTGCGCCGCACAATGCTTTGCTTGGGCGAAGCTTGCAAGCGCCATGCCTAAGCGTGGACTGCGGCGACTTGTTCAGGGACTGTCGAGGCGGCCTCGTTTGGGTATTTTGGGCGCTTTTGTTTGCTGGGGACTGCCCTAGCTATGAAATGGATGCTTATCTATTGCCGCTTCGACAGGAGTGCCGCCGGCATCTGGCATTCTATGTTTTCATTGAACGATAAGGGCTCGCCATGGCAGGCGAACCGGAAAACCCGAGCATTGCAACGCGGCCATGACCAAGAGAGGAGGTTCCGGCTTCCGATCGGGCTTTAGTGCGCCGTCATTGTTTGCGATTGCGTCTGACTTGACTCCGGCGGGGACGCGGCGGGGACAGATTCCGGTGTCTGCGCGTGGCCAAAGAACGCCTGCCCCAGCTCATTGGTCACTTGGATCAGGTTAAGCTGTACCCAATCGTTGAAGCTGTGCAGGTTTTCCAGCAAGTGCTCGTCCTTGCTCGCTGTGCCCAGGCCGCCAATGATCGCCTCCACCTGCTCGGCCGCGGCGTCCGCGTGCCGAAGCCCGAAGTTTCGGCGCAAGATCTCGATCATCGCCTGGATTTCGCCGAGGCAATAAGCGATGGAACGCGGCAAGCGGGGGTCGAAAATCAAGAACCGGGCGACTTCCTTGGGCTCGATATGATGCGGGGATATGCGCCGGAAGGAGTGGTAGGCCGACGCGGCACGCAGCAAAATCGTCCAGAATGTGAAATCGAACCGCCCGTCGTCGCGCGCGATGCCTGTTTGCTGCTGGGCGAAGCGGACGTCGAGCAAGCGGCTGGTCTGGTCGGCCCGCTCAAGATAAAGGCCGAGCCGGAAGAACGGCCACATTTCATCGTGATAGAGCGTGTTCTCGGCCACGCCGAGCTGCGCGTAACATCCGCGCTTGATCGCATCGCAGGTTCGCGATAGCCGCATCTCGGAATAGTCGTCCTGGCCGAAGGCGGTCAGGCGGGTATAGAAGTCGTTGAGCTGATACCACATGTCGGTCGACAGCATAGGCCGCAACGCGCGGGCGTTCTCGCGCGCCGAATGGATCGACGATTGGATCGAACCCGGATTGTCGGTAAGGGCCATGTAATAGCGGATCACATTTTCGGCGGTCGGCTCCGGGAAGGCCTTTGCGAAAGCCTTTTCGTCGGAATAGAGCGCAACGATCCAAGCCCAGGAATTGTCTGCGCGGCCGCGCTGGAAGGAAGTCTGCGTTTCGAGGATCGCCGCAAGGCTTTCGGCGCGCTCGAAATAGCGGGCCATCCAGAACACGCTCTCCGCATAGCGGGAAAGGAGGCTGTTCAAAGCGTCAATCCTCCTTCAATACCCAGGTATCCTTCGTGCCGCCGCCCTGGCTCGAATTGACGACGATCGAACCGCGGCGAAGCGCTACGCGCGTCAATCCGCCCGGCAACAGCCAAGTGTCCCGGCCGGTAACGGCGTAAGGCCGCAGGTCCACATGGCGTGGCTCGACACCGTCCCCCGTCAGCGTTGGACAAACCGACAGATCGACCATGGGCTGGCTGATGTAGTTCGACGGGTCCGCCTTGAGCTGCTCGCGGCACAAATCGATTTCAGCCTTCGTTGCCTTCGGCCCGATGCAAATCCCATAGCCGCCCGACTCGCCCACGGGCTTCACGACAAGCTTGTCGAGATTGTCGAGCGTATAGGAAAGCCCTTCCGGTTCGCGGCAGATATGGGTTTGAACGTTCGGCAAGATCGCGTCTTCGCCGAGATAATAGCGGATCATCCGGGGCAGATAGGCGTAGACCGCCTTGTCGTCGCAAACACCCGTTCCAACGGCGTTCGCGAGCGTCACGGTCCCCTTTTTGACGGCGCGCATAAGCCCCTTAACGCCAAGAACGCTGTCGGGCCTGAAAACCTCGGGATCGAGCGCATCGTCATTCAAGCGGCGGTAGATGACATGGACCTGCTTCGGCCCGGACACTGTCTTCATGAACACCTTGTCGTCATCCACGAACAGGTCGCGGCCCTCGACAAGAGGCACCCCGATCTCGCGCGAGAGGAAAACGTGCTCGAAATAGGCGGAGTTGAAGACGCCAGGCGACAGCAAAACGATTTGAGGGTCGGAAACGCCGGCCGGTGCCACCTCGCTGAGCTTGTCGCCAAGCTGTGTGCCATATTCCGAAACGCTTTCTATGGCGAAGCCTTGCATCAGATCGGGGAACGCGCGTTGCATCAAGTGCCGGTTTTCCACGACGTAGGACACGCCGGACGGCGTCCGCCCGTTATCCTCAAGCACATAGAAATCGCCCTCGGAATCGCGAACGAGGTCCGTTCCGACGATATGGCAATAGGTGCCATGAGGCGGGTTGTAGCCCACCATCTCCTGGCGATAGTTCGAATTGCCGAGCACAAGATCGGCGGGAATGATCCCGTCCTTCAAAATTTTGCGCTCGTGATAGATGTCCCAGAGAAAAAGGTTGAGGGTCTTGATCCGCTGCTTTACGCCGCGGTCGAGCTTGCGCCAGTCGGAGGCGGAGATAACGCGGGGGATGACATCGAACGGCAATATGCGATCTATCGCCGTCCGGTCGCTATACACGGTGAAGGTAATACCGAGGGTAAAAAGCTCCCGTTCGGCATCGGCTGCGCGAGCGCGCAACTGGTCAAGTTCGAGTTTCTGGAGACGGTGCCAAAGCGTGGTTAGGTGCCGGTTGCGCTGACCGGTTAAGCCGATAAGCTCGCAGTAAAACTGTCCAGGACTATAGTTATCGAGAGGCGCCACAGTAGCCGGGTTCTTCATGGCTGTTACTGTTGCCATTCTACCTCCCTCCGGTGCATCAGCCGCGTTTGCCGATCCGATCGTTGATGTAAAAACGTTCGTAAATCAGCTCAAAGCTTAGCACCCAAGCCGCTGCTCCGGAACATAAATCTAGGCTCAAATATTGCGCACTCTGCACGCATTTTTGCCCAATATTTAAGCACAGCTTGACGCAAGGTAATCTTGCATAATGCTATTCCCCCTGTACGAATGGTTCGAGCCCCGAAAGCCGCAGGCGCGGCTTAATTTCGGGTATTTCACGGGGCCGGAAGGGGGCTACGGCCTCGGCGATGGCTTGGATATGCGCGGGCGTCGTGCCGCAACAGCCTCCTACGATGTTGAGAAGCCCATCTGCGGCCCATGATCGCATGCTGGCCGCCATCAACTCCGGCGTCTCGTCATACTCGCCCATCGCGTTTGGCAAACCGGCGTTCGCGTAAACGCTGACCTTCGTATCCGCGACCTTTGCGATTTGCGCGACGGAAGGGCGGAGTTGTCCGGCACCGAACGCACAATTCATGCCGATAGAGAATGGCTTGAGATGCCGTAGCGAATACCAGAACGCGTCCGGAGTTTGTCCCGAAAGGTTCCGGCCGGAAAGGTCCGTGATCGTGCCCGAGATCATGAGCGGCAGCTCGATGCCCATCGCATCGAAGGTCTCCTTGACCGCAAAGCCGGCGGCCTTTGCGTTGAGCGTGTCGAAAACCGTCTCGATGAGGATGGCATCGGCCCCGCCTTCGATCAGCGCGTGCGTTTGCTCGCTGTAGGCTGCAACGAGTTCGTCGAAGCTCACGTTACGGTAGCCGGGGTTGTTCACATCGGGCGAAAGCGAGGAGGTACGGTTTGTCGGCCCGATGGCGCCCGCGACGAAGCGCGGCTTGTCCGGCGTGAGCGTTGTGACTTTGTTCGCCGCTTCGCGCGCGAGCCTGGCAGCCGCTACGTTGATTTCGAAAGACAAAGCCTCCATGCCGTAATCGGCCATGGATATCTTTTGCGCATTGAACGTGTTCGTCTCGACGATATCGGCGCCGGCTTCGAGATAGGCTTCGTGAATGCCGCGGATGATATCCGGCTGCGTCAGCACGAGGAGATCGTTGTTGCCCTTCAAGTCGCGCGGCCAATCCTTGAAGCGCACACCCCGGTAATCGGCCTCCGAAAGCTTGTGGCGCTGGATCATGGTCCCCATCGCGCCGTCGAGGATCAATATCCTTTCCCCGGCAGCCTTCTTCAATGCGGCAATCCGCTTGTCCCGTGTCATCGACTCTATCCTCAAAGCGCAACGGCCGCTGCCGGCTCTACCGGTCGAAGGCCGAGAAGGTGGCAAATGGCAAATACCAGATTGGCGCGGTTTAGCGTGTAGAAATGGAAGTCCGTCACGCCGCCGGCAGCGAGATCGAGAACCTGTTCGGCGGCGACGGTCGCTGCGATCAGCTGCGCCGTTTCGGGATCGTCCGACAACCCCTCAAAACGCTGGGCAACCGAAGCTGGCACGGTCGCGCCGCAGCGTGAAGCGAAATTCGACACTTGTTTGAAATTATGGATCGGAATCTGGCCGGGGATGATGGGGATCGAGATGCCACGGGCACGGACACGGTCGAGATAGCGCCAATAATGATCGTTGTGGAAAAAGAACTGCGTAATCGCCCGTGTCGCTCCGGCGTCGACCTTGGCGGCAAGCATATCGAGATCGGCCTCGACGGTTGGCGAGTCCGGGTGCTTTTCGGGATAAGCCGAGACGGAGACTTCAAAATCGGCGATGCTCTTGATGCCCGCCGTCAGATCCGCCGAGTTCAGATAGCCTCCGGGATGCGGGACATAGGCTCGGCCGGGCGCCCTCTGGCGGGTCGCCGCGAAGTGCAACGATATGCCGGACGCCGATATCCCAATAGGCGCGGACGACGCTGTCGATCTCCTCTTTCGTGGCGGCGACGCAGGTTAAGTGAGCGGCGGGCTGAAGCGCGGTCTCTTTTAAAATGCGCGAAACGGTGGCGTGCGTGCGCTCCCGGGTCGATCCCCCTGCTCCATAGGTAACGGAGACGAAGGTTGGCGCAAGCGGGGCGAGCTTCTGAATGGCTGCCCAGAGAGAGGCCTCCATCGCCGCGGTCTTCGGAGGAAAAAATTCGAAACTTACTGCGACTGGCGCCCTTTGCGTCACGAAGCAACCCTCCATGGTTTTGCCGCGGCTGGTTTCTGCCCAGACCAAACGGCTACAGTTAGCGCATTCTCTTTGACATCCCTCGCGGAAAGCTCGCGGTACGAGGCAGTTCCGATGCCACACTCTTCGAGCCAGGCCGCGATCTCGTTCGCCGCGAAACCGAGGCGAACGTGAGCATGATCCTCGCGTAGGAATTCCAGGCTGTGGGGGGCGAAATCGATGACGGCCAAGCGGCCCTCCGGCTTCAAGACGCGCACGGCCTCTGCGAGAGCCGCTCTCGGATCGTCGAGAAAGTGAAGCACCTGATGGATGAGCACGGCATCCGCGCTGTTTTCGGGAAACGGCAGATTATAGATGTCGGCAAGTCTGACGGCGCAATTGGCAAGACCCGAAGAGTCGAGCCGGACGCGGGCGCATTTTAGCATCTCACGGTTCGTGTCGATCCCGACAAGCTGGCGCGCGCGGTCATGAGCCAGTTCCAGAATGCGGCCGGTGCCAGTGCCAAGGTCCAGGATAAGATCGTAAGGCCCCGGCCCAAGCGCATCGAGGATCGCCCGCTCGACGTCTTGCTCGGCAACATGCAGCGATCGGATTCGATCCCATTCCGACGCGTTTTGGTCGAAGTAGGCTTGGGCCACGGCCGCCCGGTTGGAGCGGATCTGCGCGGCACGCCCGGCATCCAGCGCGATCTGGGCATCGTCCGTCGCGATCATGGAGAGGGCCGTGTCTACGAAGAGGCGGATCGCTGGGTCCGGCGCAGCGCGAACGAAAACCCAGCTGCCTTCCTGATGGCGTTCGACCAACCCCGCTTCGGCGAGGAGCCTGATGTGGCGGCTCACCCGCGGCTGGCTTTGCCCAAGAAGCTGGGTCAGGTCTTTGACATTGAACTCGCCGTTGACAAGCAGGCGCAAAATGCGAAGCCGCGTCGGCTCAGCCGCGGCCCGAAGTCGTCCTACGATGTCGTCGAAGCTACCCATGAGTGGCTTATAAAGATATGTTTATGTCTTTTCAAGCCCCACCCGCGCGGCAAACCACGCTCAGGCTCAGGTAAAAAACATTAGATAGATGGCACCGACGAGAAGCATATTGAGCTGCTCTGAGATGGACATGGTGCCGAAAGGTTTGCGGCGGCGCGCTTTTATTATTCTGATTGTCTCGCGGGGAGGAGCGGGCAGGGCGCCCGGCGTCCCTCGAAGCCATCGCCAGAAGAGGCGCAGGCCATAGCCGCCATAGCGCAAAAGCGCAACCGTTCCCGAGGAGAAGCTGCGGTAGCGGACACCAAGGACCAGCCATGCAACGATCAGGATCCAAAGCAGTGTCGAGATGAGATCGCGCAGGATGAACCACGCGAACTCCCATACCAGGGAGAGGACAAAGCTGAAGACAGTCCAAAGGAGGTTCAGGATCTCCATATCCCCTCCGGTAAAAAAAGCGGGCTTGAGGCCCGCTTTCCACGTTTGCGCTTAGCGCGGCCCTTGATCTCCGGGCCCGCCATAGCCGCCGCTATACCGATCCGAATCTCCCTGAAGAAGCGGGGTGATCCGCCGGATAACCACGCGGCGGTTTCTGCGTTCCGGGTCCGGCGTCGGAATGAGAAGGAACTGCTTGCCGTAGCCTTGGGTGACAAGGTTTTCGCGCGGAATGCCGAATTGCTGCGCGAGGACATTCGCGACGGACTCGGCGCGGCGGTCCGACAAGCTCAGATTGTCCACATCCGAACCCACGGCATCGGTGTGCCCTTCGATCAAGAAGACCTCGCCGGGGTTCTGGTTCGCCATATCGCGGACGACAGCCGCGACAGTCTCTAGCATCGCTGCCTGATCGGGACCGACCTCCCAAGAGCCGAACTCGAAATTGATCGAGTCGATGCTAATGCTCCGCATGCGCTCGCGAAGATCGACGCTGGCCAGCACCTCGTCGAGCGAAAAACTGCGGTCGAGCGGTTCCACCGGCCCGGCGCGGAGGGCGCCGTAGATGTCATCCTCGGACGCGTAATCGGCATCGACGATGTATTGTTGCGGGGGGATGTCGTAGTGGACGTGCGGCAGGCTGACGATCAACGCACCGATAGCCAAGCCGGCGCCGATCGCGAATGCGCGGTTCTCGAACAGCACGAAGCGCCGCCCGTCGGGAAGGAAGCGGACCCGGCGTAGCGGGCGACCGAAACCGTCGACCTCAACCTCGATCCGGATGCCGTCGGGCCGCGTGATGGTCGAAACCATGTTTCCGTTCGCGGCGCGGACGGTATTTGGCGTGCCACCGAACAAGCGCAAGTTTGCTGATTCGTCGTGCTGGATGAAGGCGTGGCCGCCCGCCTGAACGATCGTCCGGTTTCCCGGCTCCTTGAAGACGGTCTGGCCGTGCTGGTCGGTCGATTGCTGGCGCTGGCTGCTGATGGCGTGGAAATGCTCGTTCTGGAGCCGCAAGCGCTCATTGATCGAGGCTTGGCTCTTCTCATTTCCAGCCAACTGCTTTTGCTTCTCGATAAGCCGCAGTTGGTCTGCTTGATGGGCTTGGCGCTCGGCCTTTTCTTTCTGCTCCTGCGCAGATAACTCGTGGTGCAGCACGTTTTCCTGGTGATGCGCTTGCTGCTGCTGAACAGCGGCCTTGTGTTCTTCCTTGTGAAGCTGATGCTCGGTATTGTGCTGCTGTTGCTGTAATTCGTGAATCTTGGCCTGATCGGCGCGCAGCTTGGCCGCCTCCTGCTCATCCTTGGCCTTCAGCTCATGAGCTTTGTGCTGCTCCTCCTGCAGCTTCTGCTGCTGGGCATGCTGCTGTTCCTGTGCCTTGTGCTGCTGTTCTTGCGCCTTGCGCTGCTCTTCCGCTGCCTTGTCGTGCTGTAGCTTCTCCTGAGCTTGGCGCTTCAGCTGTTCCTCGTGAGCCTTTTGCTCCTGGGCTTTTTGCTGCTGCTGGTGCTGCTGCTCTTGAGCCTTCCTCCGGCTCTCCTCTTCTTTCTGCTGAGGGGTTTGCGCCTGGGCGAGGACAATAGGCTGTTCTGCGCGCGCCCCGCCTGGAGCCATAACAAAAGACGTTATGGCCGCCAGGAAAAGCGGCATGACCTTCATGGGTGACATCGCGTTTCCTTCAAAAGGGAGCTAGTTTGTTTGCTCCATAGCCTGAAGCGTAGCTTGATGTGCTGTTTCAGGCGGAATTTCGGCAGGAATGAAGGCTTCGAGCCGGGCAAGACTTTCGGGATCGGAAAGGAGTGCTGCTTTTTCGCCGGGCTTCAGCAAATTGAGCAACTCGGTTAAATTTGCGGAGACTTCCAGCTTCGCCCGGCCGACTGCGAGATTAGGCGATATCCGGGACTCGAGCGTGATGGGCTGCATCTGAATGAGTTCCCGATGGAGCCTGCGTAGCTTTGCACTCTGAACGAGATGCGTGATCGCTTCGCGCTGCAGACTGGCTTCGTCGAGTCTGGCCTGAACCTCGGCCGCCTCTCCTGCGATGGGCGGTGGCGAATTCTCCTCCGTGATTTGAAGGAGCCCGAGGCGCCGGAACCGCTCGCCAGCGGATCTCTTGGCCGACCACGCCGAGAGCGGCCCCGAAAAAACGAGACCCAGCGACGCCGGCAGCATCCAGAGGAAAAGGATGAACGAGGAATAAAGCGTCAGGGCTGCGAGGCAAACGCCGATAAACATGTGGGTCGAATGGAAATGGAAGATCTCGCCTATGGGCATGGACCCGTCGTCACGCCGCTGCGGCTTCCATCCGCTGTCGCGCCCGCGAAGCACGTCGATCACCGCCGCCGACTGCAAGATCATCATGATGTGCGCAAAAAGCGAGGACAGAAGCGTCTCGATCAGCATGCCCCAGAATAATTTAAGGCCACCGCCGAAGCCGCGCCGTTGCACGGGATGCATGAGGGCCAGCACGTAAGCAAATACTTTCGGCAGCAAGAGAATGCCGAGGGTCAGCATCAAAAGTTCGAAGGACCGGGCGCTGTCCTGCATCGGCCAATGGGGAAACAACGAGAAATCGTCAGTGAAATATTGGGGAACGGTGTAGATCGACTGCAGCGTGAGCGACAGTGCTATGACAAGAAAAAGCAGCCATACCAGTGCGGAGACATAGGCCATGATCCCCATGGCCATATGCACCCGGCTCACCCAATGCAGCCCGCTCGCGAAAAGCACACGCGAGTGCTGAAGGTTGCCTTGGGCCCAGCGCCGGTCTCTCATTGCGAAGTCGATGAGACTAGGCGGGATTTCCTCATAGGAGCCGGGCAAATCCGGAACCATGCAGACGCGCCAGCCGGCACGGTTGAGAAGCGCCGCTTCGACGAAATCGTGACTGAGGATCTGTCCGCCGAAGGGAGGTCTTCCGGGCAAAACGGGAAGCCCTGCGCTTTCGATGAAGGCGCGTGTGCGGATGATTGCGTTATGACCCCAAAAATTGCTGACGCCCCGATGCCAGAAAGCCAGTCCCGTGGCGAGCATCGGACCGTAAAGGCCGGCGAATTGCTGCAAGCGCGCGAACAGCGTGTTTCGGCCGATAGAGATGGGAACGGTTTGGATAAGCCCGAAATCCGGGTTTTTCTCGATGATCGACGCGAGCTTCGTGACGCACTCGCCGGTCATGAGACTGTCCGCGTCGAGGACGAGCATATACTCGTAGTTCGCCCCCCAGCGGCGGCACCAATCCGCGACATTGCCGGCCTTCTTGCCGGTATTGGCGGACCGTCTGCGGTAGAAAATGCGCGAGCCTTGCGCCTCGCGCTCGCGGACAGCCTGGAACGCGGCCTCCTCCTGCACCCAGATGTCTGGATCGGTGGTGTCGCTTAAGACGAAAAGGTCGAAACTATCCTTATGGCCGAGCTTCGCGATCGACCGCATCGTGGCCACCGCCATGCCGAAAATCCGGTCGGGCGCCTCATTATAGGTACAGACAATGATCGCCGTCTTGCCCGTGAGTTTAACCTCTCCCTCATAATCCGAGGGATCGACGAGCGAACGCCGCATTCCGAGGGCCATCACCGTAAAGCCGGCCAGAGCCGTCATGAAAGAGAGCGCGAGCCAGAAGATGTTGATGGCGAAGAGCACCATCAGGGCGATTTCGAGACCCGCGAGGCTGCCGGCGCTGAGCACGAAATAGAGTTCGCGGATCAAATAGGCGGTTATGCCCAAAGCTCCGCCGAAGATGATCGCGCGGCGCCATGGAGCCGCCGGGTCCGGCTTCGGCTTCCGGCGCGTTGCCCGGTCGAACTGGTCGAGACTTTGCGGCGCGAACACCGACTGGGTCCGCGAATCTGGGATCGGAGGCGTTTCCGTAATTGGATAGGTGTCGTGCATCTGACCTCAGGCCGTCCAGCGGTATAGCCAAACTTCGGAAACAGGCTTGCCCTTCACAGCAAGCACACAGCGCAGATCCGCTTCGAACGAGCCGGGCGCTGGCCGGTACTCGAAACTTATGCGATGACCGCCGGAGATCCGGTTCCGGCGAATCGCAACGTCCGAAATAGCGCCCGTGCTCGCGCTAAGTTCCACATTCTCACTCTTATCGTGACAGAAAACGTCAAAATCATCGCAAAGATTGAATTCTTCCGTACCAGAGAAGTCGATGAAGAAGACCCTTGCACCCTCGTGATTGGGCGAAGCGCCGGCCAGCGTCTGTGTCACGGTCGCCAGGTTCCGGTCCGTGGGCGGCTCCTGGCACCAGGTGAGCCGGTAACGGTAGCGGTAATCGCCGCCCGCTTGAAGAGGCTCTTTCGGATGCCAAAAGGCAACAATATTATCGGAGTACTCCGATTGAGTCGGCAATTCGATCAGGTCGACCGAGCCGTCCCCCCAGTTATCCTTCGGTTCGACCCATACGCTTGGACGCGATTCATAACGCGCGTCGAAATCCTGGTAGCGATCCGCCCGGCGCTCGCGTTGCAAAAGCCCAAACCCCTTCAAAGCGGTGTCCGCGAAAGCGGAGGACTGAACCTGCCTCGGATTGACGAGCGGACGCCAGATACGTTCGCCCTTGCCATTCAGGATGGAAAGGCCATCGGAATCGTGCACGCGCGGGCGTGCATCGTCCGAGCGGAATCCGCCTCCCGGCCCGAAGTAAAACATGCTCGTCAATGGAGCTATTCCTGCATATGTCATGGCTGACCGGGGAAAAAGCGCGCACTCGACGTCCATGACAGTGTTATAGCCTGCGGAGATGACAAACTTATAGGCTCCCACCACACTTTGGCTGTCGAGGAGTGCAAAAATCGTGCTGGCTGGGGCACCGCGCTTGGGCTTCAAAAGCCAGTAGCTGCGGAATATCGGAAATTCGTCGGCGGGCGGGCGCGCAGTGTCGATCGCAAGGCCCCGTGCCGACATGCCATAGCCCTGCCCCATTGCCTTCGCGCGGAAATAACTTGCTCCTTGAAAGACGGCGAACTCGTCCATCACGTCCGGCCGGTCGACGGGCGCATGAAGCCGGAAGCCGGAAAATCCGGGCCTCGTGTTTGCTGGCGGCCGGCTGACCTCCGGTCCATAAGTAAAAAAATCGGAATCGTAGATGATTTCGGACGCGCGCCCGTCTTCGACGGCGAAGATTTGCACGGGTGTACGGTAGATGTAGCCTGCGCTGAAGAATTCGACGTTATAGCCAAGTTTGTCCTGCGCCCAGAGAGCGAGATCCTTCTTGAAGCGGATCGCGCGATAGCGGTCGTAATCGAGGTCTTTGTAGGCTTGGGGAATCGTGTCTGCAGGGGGACGGTAGGGCGACTTTGAAAGCAGCCGCGCCTGATCGATTACTGTGTCTTCACCGAAAGGAACGCTCTCCGCCAGCGGCAGCTTCGTGAGCGCCGTGTCTGGGGCGGCGAGAACGCCGCGGGTTTCAGCAGCCTGGCGGGCTAAAACCAGAGCTGCGCAGAACGCCGCGCCGGATTTTAGGGCATCCCGCCGGTCCATTTTTCATTTCCTTAAGCGGATCGTGGTCACAAGATGAGAACGTGGCAAGCTTCAGCCCAGGGGTTAACCAAACTTTTTCGAATTGTGCAACGTCTTGCAGCGGGTGGCAGCTAGCGCGCCCAGCGGAAAACCCATGTGTCGGAAGCCGGCTTGCCGTTGCTCATGAGCTGCGCCCGCAAATCGACCGGTTCGCTGCCTGACGGCGCATATTCGAAGCGGAGGCGATGTACCGCGCCAGCCGCGGGTGCCGCGGCGAGCCTGACATTGCGAACCTCGCCGGCGGATGCGGTGGCGCTGACCGTAAGCGCGCCGCCATTGCAGTCCGCGCAGCCTTCGGCGTTGAAGAAGTCGATAACGAACATCGCCTCGCCGGCTTTCGATTCGCCAACCCGGGTTTGCACTATGACGGCCTTCTTGTTTTCGAAGGGCGGAGACCAGCACCAATGCATGCGATAATGGAACCGGTGGGGAATTCCGGGGCCGAGGCCGTCTTTCGGCCGCCAAAAGCAGACGATGTTTTCGTTGATCTCTTCAGGGGCGGGCAACTCGATCAAATCGATGGAGCCCTCGCCCCAATCTTCCAGCGGCTCGATCCATAAGGTGGGGCGCTTTTCATATTGCTGATCGGCATCCTGATAGCTGGCGAAGTAGCGCTCCCGCTGGATCAGGCCGAACCCTTTTGGCCCTTTGTCGAGGAAGACTGAAAACTGCAGCCGTTCGGGGTTGAGGAGCGGCCTCCAGATCTGCTCGCCCGCGCCATTGATAATGTAGAGCGCCTCGGAATCGTGGACGCGCGGGCGGTAATCGCGTCGCTTCGGTGGCACGCCAGGACCGAAGAAGAAGCGGCTCGCGATGGGCGCGATCCCGGCATAGGCAATGCGCTTTCTCGGATAGATAACGGCTTCGGTTTCAATAACCGTCTCGTAACCGGGCGTTATCGTGAATTTCATGCGGCCCACGGCGTTCACGCTGTCGAGCAAGCCGTGAACCACAAGGCTCGGGTCGGTGGGCTTGGGCCGTTCGATGTATAAGCTCCGGAAGAGCGGAAAATCCTCGCCGCCCGGCTGGCCGGTGTTGATCGCGAGCGCCCGGGCTGTAACGCCGAAAACCTGCCCCGATCCGATCGCGCGGAAGTTTGCCGCTCCGACAAAGCTCAGGAAGTCCCGGAATACACCAAGCTTGTCGATTTGCGCGAGGCTATGGAAACCGGCGAAATCCGACTGGGAGGGCGTGGCGGGCTGTTTCGCGGGCGCATTGAATTCGAAAGCCTGCGCCGAATATGGTATTCTAACCGCCTGGCCTGCCTCAACCGAGAACAGTTCGACCGGGAAAGCATAGTACGAGCCGGCCGTGTGATAGGGCTCAAGCCAGAACGGCGCCCCATCTTTGCGCCACAGGGCCTCGTCCTCTTTATAGACGATGGCGCGGGCGTACTGGTCATAGGGAACCAGGGTCAGGGCCTCGTCAACTCGCTTTTCGAAAAGCTTATAAGGTTCGTCCGCGCGGCGGCGTGCCGCCGCATCGAGCAAGTCTTCCGAGAATGGCTGGGCCGCCGTGCCTGGACCGGGCTGCGGAAAAGCCGGCCATGGCAGCGCGGCAGCGGCTGCAGTCGAAGCGGCAAGCTGTAACCATGTGCGACGGTCCATCCCCAACTCCCGAAAACCGTGCCGCTCACCGCGAAAAAAGGACACCGTCAATTTGCTCCCAGCGAGCCGCCTGACAAGGCCGGCTTAAACCGCTGGATACAATATTTTGCTTGCCCCACTCAACTCGTGACCGTTCGGGCTTTTTTGGGGCGGATTTGAGGCGGATTTCGCATTTGCGAAAAAAGGCACCGGCCCCGTTGCGGCAGTGTGCCACGAAGATTTCAACATCGCGTGAAAATCGCCATAAATTCATATTTTCGTTGAGATTTTGGGCCAGCTTCGAAGTGCAGGGCCCGCGGCGGGCCTTGATCTGCGGCGGCAATCAAGCCTATCTCAGCGTGTTGCGCCCGCTCTCACATGATTGGAGACACGTTCGGGATGACACATAGGCCGGTTACATCCGTATTGGCGCTTATTTTGGCCGCCCTTGGATGGGGACATGTTATGGCTGCTGAGCGCACGGCGCATCATCACGTGACTGTCGATCTGATCTCAGAAACCTCGAATGTTCCTGCCGGCGGCCACACGCTCACTGTCGCGATCCGCGAGCGGATGGAGCCTGGCTGGCATACCTACTGGGTAAATCCCGGCGATTCAGGCGAACCGACCTCTGTCGAATGGTCCTTGCCCGAGGGTGTCAAGGCCGGTCCGGTTCTGTGGCCACTTCCGCACGTCATAGAGATCGGCCCGCTCGTGGAGTACGGCTACAGCGATGAGATTTTGCTGCTGACCGAGATCGAAGTTCCGCCGCTCCCGTCCAATCTTTTGCATCTGTCGGCGAAGGTGAGCTATCTCGTTTGCAACGCCATCTGCGTTCCAGAACAAGCCGATGCCGAGCTGACGCTGCCTATCGAGGGCGTGGCGAAGCCGTCTGAGTTCGCGGCCGGTATCGCGAAGGCGAGAAACGCCCTGCCTACGCCGCTTCCGGGAACGGCAACCTATGCGGCCAATCCTGGCAAGGGCGCACTGAGGCTGACCGTGTCCGCGCAGCCTGCCCTCTTCGAAGGTCTGTCGGACGCCCGGTTCTTCCCCTTGACCTGGGGCGCCGTTTCGAACCCAGGCGACCAGCCGCGGACGGTTTCGGGCGGCGAGCTTGTCCTCGACCTGCAGCAAGGCGACACCAAGGAGACCCCTGACAAGCTGGAAGGCGTGCTGATCCTAACGAAAGATGGCGCCCGGAAGGGGTACACCATCGCGGCGTCGCGCGGGCCGGATTCAGCAGGTGCCGGCGGCCTTTTCGACCACACCGGCGCAGGGGGCCAGGTTGATTCCAGCTCCCAGGCGGCGGCGTCGGGCGGCGTCTCGGGAAGCGTCGGCATCGCGGTCCTTTTTGCGTATCTTGGCGGCATCATCCTCAACCTCATGCCGTGCGTGTTCCCCGTGCTTGCGCTGAAAGCGCTCGGCTTCGCAAAGGCAGCCGAAGGCGGCCACCGGCAGCAGGGCATCGCCTATCTCGGCGGCGTGCTCGCGAGCTTCGCTATGCTCGCAGCGGTCATCGCCATCCTACGCGAGGGCAGCGCGTCGCTTGGCTGGGGCTTTCAATTCCAATCGCCGGCCTTTGTGCTGGCGCTCGCGCTTTTGTTCTTTGTTATGGGTCTGAGCCTTTCCGGCGTTCTTTCCTTCGGCGGCGGGCTTATGTCCATCGGTGACAGCCTATCGCGCAAGCCGGGCAATGCCGGGTATTTTTTCACCGGCGTGCTGGCGGCCGTCGCGGCAACGCCCTGCACGGCGCCGTTCATGGGGGCCGCGATCGGCTACGCCATGACGCAGCCATCCTACATTCTCGCCGCTGTCATGCTTGCCCTCGGGCTTGGCTTTGCAACGCCGGTTGTTGCGCTCAGCTTCAGTCCGGCCTTGCAGAAAGTTCTGCCTAAGCCCGGTGTCTGGATGGAGACGCTGAAGCAGGTGCTGGCCTTTCCGCTCTACGCGACCGCGGGCTGGCTCGTCTGGGTGCTAAGTATCCAAACGGGAAGCGATGGCGTGATGGCCGCCGCGCTGGCGCTCGTTGGCGTAGGCTTTGCGGCATGGCTCGCTGGCAAAACGGCAGCCTCTCCTCTGCCCGTTAAGTTGGCCGCGCCGGCTCTGGGCATTCTCGCCTTGGCGGCAGGGATTTCGCTCGCGATGACGGCCCAGACTGAAAATGCAGCACCGGGCGCGGAATCGAGCGTGCTTCGGGAAGAGCCGTTCACGCAGGCGCGACTCAACGCGCTGAAGACAGAGGGGCGCCCCGTGTTCGTCAACCTGACCGCGGCCTGGTGCATTACCTGCAAGGTCAACGAGCGCGTCGCACTCAAGTCCAGCGACGTCGCCCGCGCCTTCCAGACCGCCGGGATTACCTATCTCAAGGGCGATTGGACCAAGGCCAACCCAGAAATCACGGCGCTCCTGGAGCATTTCGGCCGTGCCGGCGTTCCCCTATACCTCTTCTATCCCGGCCACGGCGCCGAGCCTCATGTGCTGCCTCAAATCTTAACGGCAGGCGTCGTGCTTGACGAGATCAAGACGCAGGCGGCCGTTTTGAATCCCGCGTCAAACAAAGGAGCCTAGCGTTGTTGAAATATGCCGCAAGCCTCATGGCAGGACTTCTCATGACCGCAACTGCATACGCCGCCCCCGAAGTGGGCAAACCCGCGCCGGACTTCTCTGCCGTCGACTCGAACGGCAAAACCGTGAGCCTTAGCGACTATCGCGGTAAGATCGTCGTGCTCGAATGGACGAACGACGGCTGCCCCTATGTTAAGAAGCACTATAGCTCCGGTAACATGCAAAGCCTGCAGAAGGACGAAACCGCGAAGGGCATCGTCTGGCTGACCGTCATCTCGTCCGCACCGGGCGCGCAGGGTTATGTGGACGGCGCGGCGGCCAATGAGCTGACGAAATCGCGCGGCGCCGCTCCGACTGCGGTGCTGCTCGACCCCGATGGCAAGGTCGGCCACCTCTACGACGCGCGCACGACGCCGCATATGTTCATCGTGAACGCGGACGGCACGCTCGTCTATATGGGCGGCATCGACGACAAGGCGACCTCGAATGTGGCGGACATCGGCAGCGCGAAGAACTATGTCCGCGCCGCGCTTGGCGAAGTGTTGGCCGGGAAGCCGGTGGAACAGGCCGTCACCCGCCCCTATGGGTGCTCGGTGAAGTATAGCTCATAGGGTTTGGGCCGGGGCTTGTCGCGTTCTCGCGACGATATCGAGTCGCTCACTGGCGTATGAAGGCGAAGCGCCCCCGGCTAACAGACGGCCCAGGTTCGCAGGGCCCCGTCCTACGCCTCGACAAGATCGAGCCGCTTCTCAATCCGCTCGACACGCCGGTCGAGGCGCACGATTGCATCGCCCTGGGAGGCGGCTATCTTAAGAAGCCCTGCGTAACTGCCCGCGAGTTCGTCCACCTTCAGCTTCATCTCTCCGATGTCCGCCCGAATAGCGCGAAGGTGCTCAAGGACAAGATTGTCAGTGTCGTTGGCCATGCGAAATTGTGCCCTTCTCCGAACCCGTAGGCAAGCGCTTTTTGTATAAACTGATGTTCTAAAGCATAGAATGTCTCCGAGCATTCCGCAACCGGCCGCATGCTCCACGGCCGGGGAGGGGCGAGACCACAAACTCCTTATTTTTCGCGCTTCCACCGGCACTCAAACATCTCCAATAGCGATCCTCGGCGTTTTTCAAGTCTCCTTTTGCCCTGGCGACGTTGCCGAGACAGAGATGAGCGTTGGAGATGCCCTTCAAGTCTCCCGACTCCTGCATTTGATCGAGGGACTGGCTGTAAAGGTCGTTGGCGTCGCCGAGTTGGCCTTTTGTTTCGAAGACGGTCCCAAGCATCATTTGTGAGTCCGCGAGGGCGGCGGCCCGGCCCGCTTCTTTGTTCAGGCCGATACTCTTCATATGCCCCTCACTCGCGGCTCCGCTCCCGATAGAGATAACAAATTCGAAGGCGCTCGGATAGGCAGGTTCTCAAGCACTTATAAATCTTTCGTCCGTTCTCCTCGCCCGCAAACCGGGACATCGGGACCTGAACGATTGCGGATGAAGCGGCGTGAATAGCCCGTATCCAAAAGCGATTAATTGCCGCAAACACGCGAAGTCGCTTGAAAGCGCGGTCAGTCCCAGGTAGGAGCACGGCGTTGTCATCGCGGGGGCCAAAGGTTCAGTCCCTGCCGCCTCTGCCATTCGCTTAGCCAAATCCTTCAGGTCGGCCATGTCAGGATCGCTGCCACCGGAACTGCCGCCGCAGGTGGAAGCCACCTTCAAGAAGCTCAACAGTTTTCTGGAGAGCGACGAGGAGCAGAACAAACGTCTGCCGAAGTCCTTTCAGAAGCATATCGTTGGAGGACTCGATTGCGATCAGCTTCCAAACGCGACGGGCGAATTTGGACGCGCGCCAACCAATCCGATCCCAGCGAACGGTCCCCTCGGCGAAGTCCTCTATCTTTCTAAGTTGCGGACGAAGGACGGGTGCCCCGTGATGTTCCATCGCGTCCGGAGCGAGCAAGGCGCAAGCGGCATCCTAGATATTTACGAGGTCCTTTCTCTGGATGGGAAAATCCGGGAAACCCTCTACTTGTCGATGTGCCATCCTCGCAAGAGCAGGAAAGTGCCGGAGGGGTATTCCTATGCGAGCACATATGATCGCAGCAACTTGACCTATGGTGTGAACGTCTTCGTTCCCAATTTCCCGGCTGAGCTGGATGCTTACATTCGTAAATGGCAGACGGAAATCTTCGGCGCTGCCCTGCCTGTCGTTAAAGTGAGCGAGGCCATCGGCGGTTCGAGATTTCATTCTCAGGTGTGAGCGCTCTTTTTGGGAAGCAATGCAGGCCGGAAAAAGGCGGATTTTGAGGCGAGCGCTCTCTCTAAAACCGTTCGTCACAGTAACGGTCGCGCTCGCCTGCCCATGGACAACAAGATATTAACATTGCATCTTCTATTTTGGAATAGTTTTATGAACGCTGAAAGGACTGCGGATCGAATACTCGACGCCAAGTTCTAGCCTTGGAGTTGTTAGGGCTTAACTCCAGCGCTGCTTACATCAGCTACTGAATGCCCCCCTTCATCACCGGCACGTTTAACTCACAGCTGTGCTAGATGGCTTGATGAGTAGCCAAATGTGCCATTCCTTCCATTTGCGGCAATTCTGATCGGCCCTCATTTGAGAACGATTCCAGCCGCCACCGATGCATTCACCTTTATCTTGATTGCTGTCGTATACGACTTCAGTGCGAAAGTGAGATGGTCTGCGCGACCCTCCCCAGTAATCGCACGTCGCACAGCTTTTCCAGGAAGCCGGTAGACTCCTCGACATATCCGCGTCCTTTGATTGAGACGAATAATAGTATCCGGCCGAAACCACGGTCTAGGCATTGACGCTAATCAATCTGCGAGCGGAAAGGTAAAGTTATCCGCGGAAATGGCGAAAGTTACTGTTTGGTTTGTTGCAGGGCTAATGAAGAATGCACGGGTTAGCGCAGGCAGCTCCCGGCGCACGGGCCGGTTTAATGGAAAAGCCGCGCAATCTGGCGAGCGCGGCTTCGTTTACCTGGGGCATAGTTTTGCAATACAGCAACAACGAAAGCGAGGTCGATTTTATTCCCGCGCAGGCGCGGCCAGCGCCTCGATGCAGTCCGGCTCGTTGTAGCGCGGGCTGTTGACCTTGGGGGACACGGGCGCAATCCGCACCGCAGTTTCAAGACCGGGATCGATTGAAGGGGCGCCACCGGCAAGCCATGCTCCGATACCATCCTTGTCCAGCATGACGGGCATGCGGCCGTGCAGATCGCGGAGGCAGTCATGCGCCTCTACCGTGAGAATGGTACAACTCAAGAGGCTGTCCTTGCCCCAGCGCTCCCAAAGTCCCGCAAATATCAGCGGATTACCGTCTTTTCGGCTGATATAGAACGGCATCTTCGACGGCTTCGTCTTGCCGGGCACCTCGATTGCCCGCCACTCATAAAAGCCGCTCGCTGGGATCAGGCAACGCCGCTCTTTCCAAGCTGACCGGAATGCTGGTTTCGTGGCCGCCGTCTCAAGGCGGCCATTGATGAGCGAGTTGCCGATTTTCTCATCCTTGGCCCAGAACGGGATCAACCCCCAGCGCATGGTCTTATAAATGCGTCCGCCACCCTCGTTGACAAGCACACCCACATCCTGGGTTGGCGCCACGTTCCAGGATGGGCAGAGGTTGGGCGCAAGGAGGTTCGTCAGATTATAAAGGTGGTAAAGCTCTTCCCATGTGAAAAGTTGACTGAAGCGTCCACACATTGTTGATCCTGCTGTCCTTCAATTGGGTAATGCACCACAGTCAAATCAATTGCGACGTTTCTTTAGAGCGATAGTCAATAAAATTATGGAATCATTTGTTACACGGGAATCTATAAATAGAAAGTATATAATACCATGCTGCCATGGCGCTACCTTTGCCAGGTAACAGTTGTATTTTGTGCCGCTATAGCTCTTTCGGCCAATGCATCCGCTCACCGCTCAAGCACCTGTTTCTCATTTCAGTCTTACGACGCCGAGACCAGAACCGTTGTTATCAGAAACTTTTGCCCGGAATGCCGGAAAGCGGTCATTCATTGGTGCGATGGATCGGCCCTCTCACTTAAAGTCTCACGGGCAGCGTTCCGTCGCGTTCACGGATTTCCGGGCTGTGCGATGCGGGTAGCGGCTGATGAACGTTGCGATAAGCAGCTGGTGCTTCAACCATCGAAAAAGTCCGGGACCGTCTTGCAGCAAGCCAGGAAGAAGGAAGCGCCCGCTCTTTCGGCAAGCACAGGGGAACCGGGCAAGCCAAGCGAGTACAATCGGGCCAGCCCCGGTCCGGAGAACGATCATATTGCAAACCGCAGCGAAGATAGTGGTTTGGGAACCGTGAATTCGTTGCAAGCGGCAAACCCGTTTAGTGGCAACAAACTCGCAGCAGTCTATCCTCAGGGGCCCACCCCGGGACCCCAACCAAAGACCGAAGATAGAATACCAACACAAGTTGCTGTCTTCCCCAGCGCATCTGAATACGATTGGGGCACGCTCCTATGCAGCCAAAGCGGTCAAAGCTTGATCAGGCAGACAGACGCGCTCTTGGACCGGAGAGCGGTCTTGCAAATTATGCTGGGCGAACTCTGGTTCAGTCCTGATGCAGCGGAGAAGCAAGAGGAGTGGATTGCGGCAGAGAAAGAAGTGCGAGCGATCGATAGTGAGCTTAGTAAGTTTCAAGACAGAGCCATGGCAATCATTGTCTCAATCAAACGAGCGCACCCAGATTTCTAGAGTGCATCCGGGAAAGTAAGAATTGGTTTTCCGGAAAGGCGCTCGGCACAGCCGAAAAATCAGAGGCCGCTTTTGTTTCCATCAAAATCGGATTGGTTCTAGCCCTTCTTGCCATCCTTGCTATTCAATTCGGCGAATGCGCGGGCCATTGAAACGAATTCCGAGGGCATCATCACCACCGTCATCGAGTTCTGTTCGGCCCCCACTTCGGTAATCATTTGCATGCGCCGCAACTCAAGCCCTGCCGGGCTTTCCATGATGATGTGAGCGGCATCGCGCAGCCGCTGCGCCGCTTCCATCTCGGCTTCAGCCTTGATGATCCGCGCGCGCTTCTCGCGCAAGGCCTCGGCCTCCTGGGCCATGGCCCGCTGCATCGACTGCGGTATGACCACATCCTTCATCTCGACCATTTGCACCTCGATGCCCCAGGGCTCGGTGACCGTGTCGATAGCCGTCCTCATCTCGCCGCTGAGCTTGTCCTTCTCTTTCAGCACGTCGTCCAGGCTGTGCCGGCCGATGATGTTGCGCAGGGTCGTGAGCGAGATTTGAGTGACAGCCGAGTACACATTCAAAACTTTGATCACGGATCTCGCCGGATCGACGACCCGGTACCAAA
Organism: uncultured Alphaproteobacteria bacterium; assembly: GCA_963817705.1. Taxonomy (GTDB): domain Bacteria; phylum Pseudomonadota; class Alphaproteobacteria; order Rhizobiales; family Rhodomicrobiaceae; genus Rhodomicrobium. Next base: position 29,486 of record CAWFPF010000005.1, on the reverse strand, counting down.
CCACGGCATCGACCTCGACGGGGACATTATCGCGGGTGATCGCCTCCTGTTTCTCGACGGCGGCCGTGACAACGCGTTGATCGATCAGCCTCTGACGCTCGATGAAAGGGATCAAGAGATAAAGGCCAGGCCCGCGCGTTCCCACGAGGCGGCCCAGGCGGAAGACCACGCCGCGCTCGTACTCGTTCGCGATGCGGACGCTCATCACGATAAGGACAATACCGATAATGACGATAGCTGCAGTCGACGGAATCAGAATCACAAGGACCTCCTTGGCCGCACGCGAACTGTCACGGACATCGTCTCTATAACGGGAAGCAAGGCGCTTGCGTGGCAGATTTATTGCGAAACGATGATCCGCGTCCCACCGGAGCCGCGAACGAGGCCGTAAAGCTCGCTCGCATTTTCGGGATGAAGCCGGATGCAGCCGTGCGAGGCCGGACTGCCCAGGTGGTAGAGATCGTAGGAGCCGTGGATCGCATATCCACCGTGGAAGAAGATCGAATACGGCATCGGCGAGTTGTGATATTTGCTCGACCGGTGGTAAGGGTCGAACCCTGTCGGAGTATAAACGCCGGACGGCGTGCTGTAGCCGTCGCGCGCTGTGGATACCGGCCAGATGTGCTCCAAATACCCGTCCACGTAAACGTACATCGTCTGCCGGGATTTGCTCACCCGAACCACGACGCGAGCATCCGCACCGGAAGTCATCGCGGCGCACACAAAAAGACTCGCAGCCGCCAAAAGCGCCTTACGCATAACAAAGCCCCTACCCGGAATGTGACCGCTATGCAGTCACGCTTCTGTTTTGCATGACTTTGCTCGCGATGCATTAAGGGAGGGTTGGGAGATATGGTTACGCTTCTGTATTCCCGAGGGTGACCAGCGCAATTTCGGGCGGCACCAGGAAGCGAACCGGAAGATGGGAAAGGCCAAGCCCGCTCGATACGATCATATGCCGGCCTTGGCTCTCGATATGGCCGTAGGCGTAATCGGCGTATTTCCCGCCATAGGCAAAAGCGGGCCGCCCCAGGAGAGGAATGTAAACTTGACCGCCGTGGGTATGACCGGCCAGCGTGAGAGCGATACGCGGGGGCACCTGGGGGAAGATGTAAGGCTCATGAGCGAGGAGAATGGCCGGTGCATTGTCCGTGATCTGCCGAAGCGTGCCTTTGAGATCGTCGTCGCCGTGGTCCCCGAAGGCAAGTTGATCGCCAAGCCCCGCCACCCAGACGGCCGTGTCATGTCTTTCAACCCGAACCGCCGTGTTCTCCAGGAGATGAATGCCGGCCTCATCGAAGCCACGGCGAATGACCGGCAAGTCACCTGACCACCAATCGTGATTGCCGGGCACGGCGTAAACGCCAAGCGGCGCGCTCAACTCCCTCAGCGCCGCCATCCACTCGGCCACGGGCACCGGCCCGGTATAGAAACGATACCGCAGCGCATTCACGTAATCCCCGAGGAGCACGATGAGATCGGGCTCGAGCCGGTTGAGCCGCTCCACGATGCCGCCAATGCGGCGGGCAGGCATCCATGGCTCGACCGCATGGATGTCCGTCAATATTCCGATCCGCAAGGGGCGCGCGTGCGGCGGCCAATCGCGGTGCCGAACGGTCCAACTGCTGACAGTGAGGCTGAAGCCTGGCTCAATCGCAAAGGCATCCGCCGCGCCGATCATGCCCGAGCCAAGGGTGGCCGCGCTCAAAGTGATAAAACCGCGCCGTGAGATCATGCAGCGAAGGTAGCGTTAGGACTTTAACCTTTTATTGGCGAGGCAGTGTCAATTCCTTGCCAGCCACACTTTATCATGCCCGGCCATATTGCTCGCCCTTCATTCGCCCGGCCCCGGGGAACCGCTTGGTGGCTCAGGGCTGGATGAACTGCGGTTCGCGGCCGGATTCTGCCCGAAGGAAATTCCGCCAGATTGCAACAGCCGCCTCCTGCTGCTTCGCATAGCGCGGGCGGCCAAGTAGCAAGATCCAAATCCCGGTATTTTTTAGCTTGGACTTTGCCTCTTGCGGCACAAGTCTTTGCAGTGCCGACGCAGTCAGCGTGCCGGAATAAGCTGAGGCCCGGGCGGTGTGCTCCATCAAGTCCGAGATCAGGATAAGTTTGACCGGAGGCCCAGGCACATCGGGTACGGTTTCGACCGCCGAGGCGATGGCGCCGGCGATGGGCGAGGCGGGAGCCGAGCCAGCGGTGCTTACGCTTCTTAACGCGTCATCGATGGGCGCCACGAATGCGTTCGCGTATCTCGCGGCAACGCGCTTTGGGTTTTCGAACAGCGGATTGGCCGCGGACCCGGGATTGCACAAATCGGCAACCGTATCCAGCACGGTCTCAACCGTACCCTCCTTCTGCTTGAGCAGTTTGACCGCGATCCGCCCGCCTGGCGGCGCCGCGTCCCGTTCTTGCCCGGCGATGGAGAGGACCTGAGCTTGTTCCGGAGCGGTCAAGGGGTCGGTCTTATCGATGACGATGATCGTAATCGCCTTCGGCCCTTCGAGCGGACATAGCGTATCGGGATCGAGCTTGGCTTGCTTAACGGCGTGGAGCGCATAGAACCCCCCTCCCGCAAGAGATGCGGCGAGCACGATAAGCACCACCCCGATCGCAGTCTTCGCATTCATAAGGGTCATCCATCCGCGTTTTGCGGTGAGGAACCGAGCACCGCTTGGAGACTTGCGTGACTGGCACCGGCGAGGAGCTTCTCGAAATCCGCGGACGCCGCGTCGAAGACGCCTAGGACATCGCTTCGCTCTTTCTGCGCGCTTTTCTGTAACGCTTTCAGCTTCTTGTCCTGGGTCTCGTAGAACTTGACCTGCTTTTCGCTCAGAGGTGGAAGCGTCTTGATCGCCATCGCGTAGGTGCTGGGCGGATCGGGATCGCGCACCTTTTTGATAAGGCGCTCATGACAGGAGAGCTGTGCCTCGGCATCGCGCACCGCTTCCTCCAAACCGTCCTGGAGCGATTTATAGTCGCTGGCGTAAGCGTGATGCAGCGCCAGGAGCGACGCCATCTCTTGAGCGAAACTCTCGAGCTTCCGGGCAATGGCCTGAAAGCTGCCGGTCATGATCGCGTTAGACTGGCTGAGAATGCGGCGGAGCGATGCGGCGCTGGCTTCCCGCGCGATCCCGTAGCGGCGGTGACGCTTGCCATAGCCGGGAAAAGGGTCGTCGAACTTGTATCCATCCGCCGCCGCTATCGTGGCGCCGCAGAGGCCAGTGACGAACAGGAAAAAACTCATGAAGCTGTCAAAAGAAAAGGGCGCTTCGAACATCCTTTGCATGGCTTCCCGCTCCCTCACCTTATCTTGGCCGCCGGCGCGATCCGGAAGCGGTACAACATCGGACGGCGGGGCTTTGACAGGCTTGGCCGCCGGTGGCGCCTTCGCGCCCGTAAGAACCGTGACCGTCTCCGGCTTGAACGCGGCCTGCGTTAGCGGATTGGCGAGAGCAGTGGCTGCCTTGAAGTCCCGGTAGTGAGCACCAAAAAGGTTGATGGCAAGCAAAGCAGAAAGGCTCGCGATACTCAAAACAAGCGCTCCGGCCTTCAGCAGGACTCCCCGCCGGTGAAGTTGCGGGAAAACGATGCGGCCAAATAGAAACGCCGCCCCCACATTCGTGATTGACAGAACCAGGGCTTCCAGCCATCCGCCGAAAAGACCCTGGTCGCTGCTATCGGCAAAGAAAACGCCGTTGATGCCGGCTTCCACAAGAACGAGGATGAATAGAACCCCAAGCCCCAGAACTGGCGATTCCGGGTAATGTGCATCCCTCACCAGCCGGTTTTCCGCCTTGAAGTGATCGAGATCGGCGAGGCGGTTGCGCTCCTCCCTTAACCGGCCAGCCAGTACGGGGCCGTTGGCGATCAGAACCTTTTGGCGCTGGAAGCAAATCTGCTGCAGATTGTCATCGAGCTTGGGCGGAAGGCAACGCTTTTCTCCGGCTTCGATTTTTTGAGATAAGGCTTCAAGGTGAGACCTGGCCTTCGTGTATTGCTTGTCGAGGTCTTTCTGGAGGCGCTGTGCCATCTCGCCTAGACTTGGCGGCGAAGGCTCGAAGCGTGCGGCTGGACGGGTTACTGGAGGGGCAATGTCCGGCTCCCGCCGCCGGGGGGTTACGAGCGCGATCGCGTTGGCCGGCCGGCTAGCGTTACGCTCTTCCGGAGGCCTCTGGTCGATATCGCCCGACCTGTCAATGACACGCTCGCCGTCATCGAGATCGTGCGCCGCTTCCTCGGAAATATCCATACCTTACTCAAACGCATATGTTCCAAACCAGAACATAACCTATTACGATTGTGCGCACAAAAGAAGCGGACAGTTTCGCCGGTCCGAATTTTGGTAAGTCTGCGGTGCATAAGCGCCACGGTGAAGCGTATAACGCTGCCACACGCCCGCCAGGATACGCTCGTGTTTTCCACGCAACAGATCTTGACCAATATTTGGGCACAGTTTGTGCCGCTTACGGTGCGGTGGCTTCCAAACTCGCGTGCTGGCGCCCGTCGCTCGCGGAACAACCGTTAACTATCGCATATGGCATTCTTTTTTTTCAGCATTCCTCTGTAGGCGTCTCATAGCCTTAACTGGACGATATGATTGTACTTCGTCTCGCACACAAGTCCTGCGCAAGTTCAAACCAATATCCAACTTGACCAATCGCAAAGCAACCGCAGCTCACGCGATTGTCAGGGAGGAAAACTATGAAAAGCGGCCACACTCTGCGTGCGCTCATACTAGCTGGCGGGGTTCTTATTCCTGGCGCCGCCGCGCTGAGTGAAGCAAATGCCGGAGCTTTTGGCATCCGGGAGGAATCCACTTACTTCACCGGAAGCGCCTATGCCGGATCGGCCGCTGGCGGCGATATCAGTTCGATGTTCTGGAACTCCGCGGCGACGGCGGCGCTGCCCGGAATGAACAGCTCGTCGAGCTATTACGGCATTCTCGGCAGCGCCAGCGAACACGCGACGGGCGGCCTCTTCTCCGAGGCGAGGGTGCCGGAGTCGACCAATGTTGGCACCGATGCGCTGGTCTTCGCGTCCTATCTGAACTATCAATATAATGAGCGCTTGTGGTTCGGGCTCGCCCTGGACGCTCCCTTCGGGCTGATAACAAAGCCGGACAACGTCCCTTGGGCGGGCTCTCCGATTGCGAACTCAACAAGAGTGTTTTCTCTCGAAGTCAACCCCACGGTTGCCTATAAAATCACGCCGGAGCTGACGATCGGCGTGGGCGCCCAGATCGAATATTTCCAAATCACGTTGAACAAGGGCGCCTTTTCTGAGCCGGCAGCTGGGCCATTGCCAATTACCCCCGATCGTTACTTTCAGGGAGACGATATCGGCGCTGGAGCGACCGCCGGGATCATTTGGCAGCCCGCGCCAGGAACGTCGCTTGGCGTTGGATACCGGTCGGCCGTGAGCGTCGATCCGAACGGGCAATATTTGAGGGATATGTTTCTGGCTTTGCCAGCTGCGGTAAAAGCACCCGGAGTGTTCACAGACGCGACGGCCGCACTCACACTGCCCGACCAAGTGACAGCAAGTTTCCGGCAGATCGTCACGGAGCAGTTGACCCTGCTTGGCACCGTCGAATGGACGAACTGGAGCCGCATCGGGAATGTGAGCGCGACCAGCCAGGCCTGTCCCGGTGGACTGTGTGAGACGCTCAACCTCAATTACCGCGACGGTTGGTTTTTCTCGCTCGGCGGGGAATATGCGTACAATTCGCAATGGACCTTCCGCGCTGGCGCCGGCTACGAAATCTCGCCAATCACGGACTCCAACCGCGACATCTTGCTTCCCGATGCCAATCGCGTTCATGTCAGCGTGGGCGCTACTTATAAATGGTCGGACAAGATCGCCATCAACGCCGCCTATTCGCACATCTTTTTCGATAATGAGAGTTTTTGCATCGCCAATCCCACTCTCAACGCCGGCACATCGCATTGCCTTTCCGGGACGGCGGCAGACGCGGTTTTGCTGACGGGATACGCCGATACGTCAGCCGACATCATCTCTGTTGGCGTCAACTATAAATTCTCCGCCCCCGAACGCTTGGAGCCCTATAAATAACGCCTATGAGAGCCGGGGTATGGTGGGAGACTTTGAGCGCCTCCCGGCGCGGAAAATGCCGGCAGAGGCTCCTGCTGCCATGCTGTGAAGGCCGTGGTTTTTTGCCGCTATGGCAGGATTTTCGCGTGTCACAATCCTGCAATGAAAAGAGCGCCACTCTGACATAAGATCTCAGAACTAGGGCGAGGGGTAGAAAGTCCGGCCTCGCCGAATTATAAAGTGCCTGTGAGATACCGCGCCCTATTTCTTTCCGACATCCATTTGGCCGCCCGGGCCTGCCGGTCCGAGGACCTGTTGAGCTTTCTGCAAGCCAACACTGCCGATACCATCTACCTCGTGGGCGACATCATCGATTTCTGGCGCTTGCGGCGTGGGCCGAGCTGGCGCCGATCGCAAACACAAGCCGTGCAGGAGCTGCTTGCAAAGGCGCAAGAGGGCACGCGGATCATCTACATCCCCGGTAATCACGACGACGAGATGCGCGCTTTTGCGGGGACCACGCTCGGCCCCGTCGAGGTTCGTTTGCGCGCGCTATACGATACTGCGGACGGCCGCCGCTTCCTGGTTATCCATGGCGATGAGTTCGACGCCGTTATCAAGAAGGCGCTCTGGCTCGCCATTATCGGCGACATCGCTTACGACATCGCGGTAGGGGCCAATACGATTCTGAACTGGGCGAGGCGCGGTCTTGGCCTGCCGTATTGGTCGCTTTCGGCCTACCTCAAATACCGGGTGAAGCGCGCTGTGAACTACGCCGGAAACTTCGAAAATAAGCTTGCGCAAGCGGCGCGGGAGGCTGGTGCCACCGGTGTGATTTGCGGCCACATTCACCACGCGGCTATGCGGACGGTCGATGGCATTCAGTATGTCAACACCGGCGACTGGGTGGAAAGCGGCACCGCTGTCGCGGAGCACGCCGACGGCCGGCTCGAAATCGTCCGCTGGACAGACAAGCTGCGGGCACTCGAATCGGCGCCGTCAAAATCTCCGGCCGTGTCCACGGCGCCATAATGCGGATTCTGATCGCGACCGACGCCTGGAAGCCGCAAGTGAACGGCGTCGTAAACACCTATGTCAACATCGAGCGCGAGGCAGCGGCGGCGGGCTTCGCGTTGTCTTTCATGACACCCTCGGAATTCCGCACTGTCCCGCTGCCGGGTTACGGCGAGATCGGCATTGCCCTCACCCGTCCATCCCATGCAAGGCGGCGCGTCGAGCGCGATCAACCCGATTGCATCCACATCGCGACCGAAGGGCCGATCGGGCTTGCCATGCGCGCCTATTGCCTCAGCGCGAGCCGGAAATTTACCACGAGCTACCATACCCGCTTTCCGGAATACGTCGCAGCCCGCATACCTATGCCCTTGTCATGGGGCTACCGCTTCGAGCGCTGGTTTCACAACGCCGGCGCCGGCATGCTTGCTGCATCGCGCTCCCTCTGCGAGGACCTCACGGCCCAAGGCATGAAGAATGTGCGGCTCTGGTCGCGGGGGGTCGATCTCGATCTGTTCAAGCCGCGCGCCGTCGACCGGTTCGGGTTGCCCCGCCCGCTCTTTCTTTACGCCGGCCGCGTCGCCATCGAGAAAAACCTCGACGCTTTTCTTAGCCTCGATTTGCCGGGCAGCAAGGCCGTAGTCGGCGGCGGTCCGCAGCTCGCCGAGCTGAAACAGCGCTATCCCGCCGTCACGTTTACCGGGCCGAAATTCGGCATAGACCTCGCGGAGCACTACGCATCGGCCGACGCGTTTGTTTTCCCGAGCGTCACGGACACCTTCGGCAACGTCCTTCTCGAAGCGCTCGCCTGCGGCGTACCCGTTGCGGCCTATAACGTCATGGGACCGAAGGATGTCGTCGCGCATGGCAGCGTTGGTATCCTCGGCAGCGATCTCAGAGAAGGCGCGCTCGCCGCCGCGAGCCTCGACCGGGCCACGTGCCGCGCCTATGCGGAGCAGTTTAGCTGGGCTGCCTCCGCGCGCCGGTTCCGGGATATCGTAGCGGAAGCCCATGGCTTTCCGGCGCCGCAGGGCGCGAATGAGGACAAGTCCCCCTCAACCTGTCCTTCTTCACACGGCGAGGAAGAACGCTGAAATGGGCTCAAGTGCCCGGCCTGGGGCGGCGCCCGTGACAAAACAGGACCGTGTCAGGTATGATCCCGGGGTTAACGCCTGGAGCGCATCATGCAATTGCCCTCGTTCGACGACGTCGCGGAAGCGGACTTGCGCATACGGCCCTTTGCATCCGAGACACCGCTTCTGGAATGGGCGGTTCTGAACGAGCGGCTCGGCGCGCGGGTTCTTTGCAAGGCGGAGATGCTGCAGCGGACGGGCAGCTTCAAGTTTCGCGGTGCTTACAACCGAATCTCCAGGATCAACCGCGAGGAGTACCCTGGTGGCGTCGTGGCTTGCTCTTCGGGCAACCATGCGCAAGGCGTGGCGGAAGCCGCCCGCTTGTGCGGCCTCGACTCCGTGATCGTCATGCCGAGCGACGCGCCCCAGATTAAGATCGCTAGAACCTGCGATGCAGGCGCCGAGGTGGTCTTCTACAATCGCGAAACCGAGGATCGCAACGCAATCGCCCGCGATCTTTGCGAAAAGCTTAATGCCGCGCTCGTGCCGCCATTCGACGATCCCTATGTCATCGCGGGCCAAGGAACCGCCGGCCTCGAACTTTGCCGTCAGGCAAAGGCGGCCGGCGCGGATCTTGATGCCGTGCTTGTTCCAGCCAGCGGCGGCGGCCTGAGCGCCGGCATCGCGCTGGCGGTGCAAGAGCATTTCCCTGCGGCCGAAGTCTATTGCGTGGAACCGAAGGGTTTCGATGATTACAAGCGTTCGCTCGCGGCCGGGACGCGGCAGAAAAACGACCGTGCCGGCGGCTCGATCTGCGACGCGCTTTTGATCCAGGAGCCGGGCGAACTGACCTTCGCAATCAATAAGGACCGACTTGCCGGCGGCATCGCGGTGAGCGACCAGGATGTTAGGGAAGCCGTTGCCTTCACCTACCGTGAGCTGAAGCTTGTTGCCGAGCCGGGCGGAGCGATCGCTCTTGCCGCGGCCCTGTCGGCGGCGTTTCCGTCGAAGGGCCGCACAATCGCGATCCTGCTTTCTGGCGGAAACGTCGATCCGCAGCTTTTCGCCGGGATCATCTGCGGCAGCAAGGACTTGACGCCACCCGCTCCAGCGTGAGAACCGGTCGCTCTAGGGCTTAGGAAACGCACGATTCCCCAGCGCGGAAACAAGTCTTGAATTGCCGGCACGTCGCCAAGTCCGGGCGCGCGCAGAATGAGACGTGCGGTTTCGAGAGTTGGGATCATCGCGGCATCCGAAGCCGTTGGTGTCATCGCCGGAAGAGAGTGAGAAGTGCGACGGAAATGCAACCGTAAAGCCAACGCAATGTCTTGCGGCTTGGACTCCGGTGGCCCGGCACCGGCGCCCGATCAAGGCACCGTTACGCACGCCGCCTCTTGCAGCCGCATGGCCTCTTTGAGAAATGGCAAAAGCGCCTCGACGCGCTCAGGCACCGTGTACGGGGCGTTGAAAACGATCAGGCCGCATCCGTTGAGGGTTTCGGGTTCGCGCCGCGGCCGGATGAGAATTTCAGTGCACCAGGTCCGCGGTAGCTGGAGCGCTTGCGCCGCCTCCTTCAGCTCCGCAACCGGGAGATGGGCTTTGATGGGATACCAAAGAATATAGACGCCGGTCGCCCAGCGCTTCTTCCATTCCTGCATCTGCCGGGCAAGTGTCCGGAACTCGTCTTTCTGCTCGTAGGGCGGGTCGATCAGCACAAGCCCCCGCCTTTCCCTAGGCGGAATGCGCGCGCGGATGCAATCATAGCCATCCATGTGCGCTGCGCGTGCGTTCATGTGGGGCTCCAGGATCGTCTCCAGCGCCTGAAAGGTTGGCGGATGCAGTTCGGCCGCGATGAGGCGGTCTTGTGGGCGAAGTTGCCGCGCGATCAGCAGCGGCGATCCGGGATAGTGCTGCGTGTCAAGGTCGCCCCTCACCCGATCGAGATAGAGAGTGAGGTCCGGCGGGATATCGCGGCTGCCGGCAAGGCGCCCAATCCCGCCTTCCCATTCCTTCGTCTTCGCCGCTTCCTCCGAGTCGAGCGCGTATAGGCCTTCCCCTCCATGCGCATCGACGATGCAGAGACCGCCCTCCTTCTTCTGCAGATAGTCCAGGCAAAGAACAAGCACGATGTGCTTCAGAACATCGGCGAAATTCCCGGCGTGATAGGCGTGGCGATAGTTCAAAGCCTGGTTGCGATCCTAACGCGGCGGCCAGCTCTGCGCGAAATCCGAAGGGTCGAGCGGCGCCTGCGCTTTCGGCATCGTTTTCGGTGTGCCGATATAGATGAAGCCGACGATCTCGTCCGTAGCTTCGAGGCCGAGCGCCTCCTTCACGCCCGCATCGTAGGCTGGCGCGCCCGTTTTCCACATCGCGCCGAAACCGAGCGCGTGGCTCGCGATCATGATGTTCTGAGCGGCCGCTCCTGCGGAAAGGATCTGCTCCCCGGCCGGAATTTTCGGATGGGCGGCGACGCGCGCGGCGACGATGAGGATGAGCGGCGCCCGGAGCGCCTTCTGCCGCTCAAGCTGCAGCGATTCAGGGCTCGCAGACGGATTGCTGCGCTGAAGCGACGCGGCCAGGACATCGCCGAGCCGGCTGCGGCCTTCTCCTCGAATGGACAGAAACCGCCAGGGCCTGAGCCGGCCGTGATCGGGCGCGCGCAGGGCTGCGGCGACGATCTTGGCCTCCGCCGCCTCATCGGGCGCGGGATCGCCCAGTTCGCTGGGACTTGTGCGCGTGATCAGCGCTTCATAGGCATCCATTCTTTGCTCCAATTGTTTGCCGGGTATCAACCCTGATAAGAGCCTCAGACAATCCCTAAATCATAGGCAACAACAGAACAAGATCCGGGACGGCGCCCATGACTGTTCAATTCCCCTCCGCGGCGGCGCTTGGGCCAGCCGGCACCGCAATGGTGGACCCGTTCGGCCGGCATATTACCTATTTGCGGGTTTCGGTGACCGACCGCTGCGATTTCCGCTGCGTCTATTGCATGGCCGAGAACATGACTTTCTTGCCGAAAGCGGATTTGCTGTCGCTGGAAGAACTCGACCGGCTGTGCACAGCCTTCATAGCGAAGGGCGTCCGCAAGCTCCGTCTCACAGGCGGCGAACCGCTGGTGCGCAAGAATATCATCTGGCTCTTCGAGGCTTTGTCGCGCCATCTCGCGAGCGGCGCGCTGGACGAACTGACCCTGACCACCAATGGCAGCCAACTCGCGAAGTGTGCGAGCGCGCTCTCGGCCTGCGGTGTGCGCCGCATCAACGTTTCGCTCGATACGCGCGATGCCACCAAATTCCGGGCCATCACCCGCTGGGGCGATCTGAAACAGGTGATGGCCGGAATCCATGCGGCGCAGAATGCAGGGCTTCGGGTTAAGATCAACATGGTCGCGCTCAAAGACGTGAACGAGCATGAAATCGAAGACATGCTGCGCTGGTGCCACGGCGAGGGCATGGACCTGACGCTCATCGAAACCATGCCGCTCGGCGAGATCGAGGCCGACCGGACCGATCAATATCTGCCGCTTTCCGTCGTGCGCGCGCGCCTCATGGACCGGCTGACGATGGAAGACATTCCCTATCGCACCGGTGGCCCTGCCCGCTATGTGCAGGTGCGCGAAACCGGCGGCCGGCTCGGCTTCATCACACCGCTCACCCATAATTTCTGCGAAACCTGTAACCGTGTGCGCGTCACTTGCACGGGCACGCTCTATATGTGCCTCGGCCAGGAAGATGCGGCCGACTTGCGCGCGCCGCTCCGGGCGAGTTCTTCGGACGAGCGGCTCAATGCCGCGATCAGCGAGGCGATAAGCAGGAAACCAAAGGGGCACGACTTTGTTATTGGCCCGCGTGCGCAGAAGCCAGCCGTTGCGCGCCATATGAGTATGACCGGCGGCTGACGCGCGAGAATGCATGCTTGGCTTGAGGCCGCTGCTCCTTTTTGCGTTTCTTTTTTATTCACAAAGCTGCTCAGCCGAAAATACCGCAGCCTTAACCGCGAGTGAAAGCGAGGCGCTCTTTTTGCAGCGCATGATGGCCGTTGAGTCGGGCGGGCGGCTGACCGCAAAAAATCCGCTGTCGTCGGCGCTCGGGCCGTATCAGTTTATCCGCGAGACCTTCCTTGATGTGATCAAGCGGCGATTTCCGCAATTGGCGGAGGGCAAAACGGACGAGGAGATCCTGACGCTCCGCACGGACGCAGTCATCGCCCGCAATGCCGCGCTGACCTACACCCGCGAAAATGCCAGCTTCCTCGCCGCCCATGGGCAGCCCGTAACCCCCGGCCATTTGCGCCTCGCCTTTTTCGTCGGGCCGGGCGCCGCGCTCAAAGTCCTGGAGGCAAAGCCGGAGGACCCGCTTACCGGCATCCTTAGCGATGCGGCCATTCAGGCGAACCCCGGCCTGAGCAAGATGACAGCGAGTCAGCTCATCGCCAGGGCGAGCCGCGAGGCAACGGGCACAGGCGCTGGCACAATTGCCGTCGCGGCGGTTGGTCCCGCCGCTTCAGCCACGGCGTCGAAACCGAAAATCGCTTTGCAATGTAATCTCAAGCTGCCGAGCTGCAAAAGATGGCTCGCCTTGGCGGAAAAGCGCGAAGCACGGAAGGAAGCGCGCCTTACCTCCGCCGCCGTGCGCCGGTAGGGAGGCTGCTTTCGATGCTCCATGTTATTCTGGAGCACTCTCCTCGCGAGGTCTTCCGTGTTGGTAACCCTGCGCCGATTAGCCCGCCCCGCCCAGCGTATGGAGAACGACGGCGTTGACCTACGCGTCGCGCGGCTCTCCACGCGCCGCGCATCTCCAGCTCCGGATCGCGCGGCCGATGAGCTTGTCCGGCGCGCCAGGGATGTCGCCGAACTCCACGTCCTGGATCGAACGCCCGCCCGCAGGCCGCCGGCAACCCGGGCCCCATGCGACCAACAGCGCAAGGCGGCCGCGAGCAATGGTGGTTGCCCCCCATGCTGCGCTGCGGTACACACTTGAGGTTAACTTCGATTGCATCCCAGCGTTAAAGGATTGAAGATGGCGGACGCGAAGGAAAACGCGGCGGCGTTAAGCGCGCGACCCATGGCACCGAGACCCCTCTCGCCGCACATATCGATTTTCCACCCCTACATCAACATGACGATGTCGATCTTGCATCGGGTCACGGGCGCGGCCAACTATTTTGGCAGCATCCTGCTCGCCGCGTGGCTGATCTCGGCGGCGATGGGTGACACGGAGTTCAACTTCGTGAGTTCGCTTCTTGCCTCACCGCCGGGCCTCATCGTTCTGTTCGGCTTCACTTGGTCCGTGATGCACCACTTGCTGGGCGGCATCCGGCATTTCATCTGGGACTCGATTCGCGGCTTCGATCTCCCCACCGTGCGCCTTCTCTCTTGGGGGACGATCATCGGCTCGCTTGCGCTGACGGGTCTGATTTGGGTTGCCGCTCTTTCGCAGTGGGGAAAGCTATGACGTCCTTCCAAACGCCCCTGAAAAAAGTTCGCGGCCTCGGTTCGGCCAGAGGCGGTACCGATCACTTCTGGCTTCAACGCCTCACCGGCGCGTCCAACGTCATCGTGATTGCATTCCTGGTTTATGCGGCGCTTCATCTGATTGGCGCGCCGAGAACCGAGGTAAAGGCGTTCTTCGCGCAGCCTGTGCCAGCCGTCTTCGGTATTCTGCTTGCCCTATCCATCAGTCTGCACATGCGGCTCGGCATGCAAGTAATTATCGAGGACTATACGCACGGCGCCCAGAAAGTGGTCCTCTTGGCGCTCAACTCGTTCTTCTCAATTTTTATCGGCGCGGCCAGCATTCTGGCGGTGGCGAAGCTCTTTCTTGGGGTTTGATCGATGGCCGATGCTCAAAAACTCAACGGCGTGAGTTCCAGGCCCGCAGCCCGGGTGAATGGGCGCGCCTACCCCTTCATCGATCATACCTTCGACGTCGTTGTTGTCGGGGCCGGCGGCGCGGGTTTGCGTGCCACGCTTGGATGCGCGAAGCCGGCCTTAGAACCGCCTGCATCACCAAGGTTTTTCCCACGCGCTCGCATACGGTAGCGGCACAAGGCGGCATCGCCGCGGCGCTCGGCAATATGGGCCGCGACGATTGGCGCTGGCATATGTACGACACCGTCAAGGGCTCGGACTGGCTCGGCGATCAGGACGCGATTGAATATCTTTGCCGGAACGCGCCTGCCGCCGTGTACGAGCTTGAGCACTACGGCATGCCGTTCAGCCGGACCGTGGAAGGCAAGATCTATCAGCGGCCCTTCGGCGGCATGACCACCGATTTTGGCGAGGGGCCGCCCGCCCAGCGTACCTGCGCCGCTGCCGACCGCACTGGGCACGCCATGCTGCACACGCTCTATGGCCAATCGCTGCGCCACTCAGCCGAGTTCTACATCGAGTATTTCGCGCTCGACCTGATCATGGATGACGGCATTTGCCGGGGCGTCGTGGCGCTTTGCCTCGACGACGGCAGCATCCACCGCTTCCGCGCGAAGAAAACGATCATCGCCACCGGTGGCTATGGCCGCACCTATTTCTCCTGCACGAGCGCCCACACCTGCACGGGCGACGGCAATGCCATGGTGCTGCGGGCGGGGCTTCCCCTTCAGGACATGGAATTCGTCCAGTTCCACCCGACCGGCATCTATGGCGCGGGCGTGCTCATCACGGAAGGGGCGCGCGGCGAAGGCGGTTATCTCACCAATTCCGAGGGTGAGCGCTTCATGGAACGCTACGCGCCGCACGCGAAGGATTTGGCGAGCCGCGACGTGGTGTCCCGCTCGATCACGATCGAGATCCGCGAGGGGCGGGGAGTTGGCCCGAAAAAGGACCACATTTTCCTTCACCTCGACCATCTCGACCCGAAGGTACTGGCAGAGCGTCTTCCCGGCATTACCGAAAGCGCGCATATCTTTGCCGGCGTCGATCTGAGGCGCCAGCCGATCCCCATTCTGCCGACGGTCCATTACAACATGGGCGGCATCCCGACGAACTACCTCAGCGAAGCGCTCAATCCCCGCGCGGACGATCCCGACGCAACTGTGCCCGGCTTGATGGCGCTCGGCGAAGCGTCTTGCGCCAGTGTGCACGGCGCCAACCGGCTTGGTTCGAATTCGCTGATCGATCTTGTGGTATTCGGGCGGGCAGCGGGTCATCGCTGCGTCGAAACGATCGAGACCGGCCAGTCCCAGCCGGAGCTGCCTTCGGGAGCCGGCGATGAAGCCGTCGCGCGTCTGGACCGCCTCCGCTACGCCAAGGGAAGCACGCCCACCGCGCAACTGCGCGCCCGCATGCAGCATGCGATGCAGAACAACTGCGCCGTGTTCCGCAACGCGCAGGTGCTCGAAGAGGGCGTCAAGTTCATCCAGGGCGTGTGGGAGGGCGCGAGCGACATTCACGTCACCGACAACTCGTTGATCTGGAACACCGATCTCGTCGAGACGCTCGAATTCGACAACATGATCGCGCTTGCCGCGGTCACGATCCAGGGTGCGCTCGCCCGCCAGGAGAGCCGCGGCGCGCATGCGCGCGAGGACTTCCCGAACCGCGACGACGCTACCTGGATGAAGCACACGCTGTCCTATGCCGATGGAGACCGGAAAGCGGTGACCTTGAACTACCGGCCGGTTCACACGCATACGCTGACGAACGAGGTTCAATATATCGAACCGAAGGCGCGGGTTTATTAGCATCCGTAGCGCGGAGGGACTTCATGTCCCTCCTTGCGCAGCCCCTTCGATGACGCCTCCTTGAAACTTCGCCTGCCTTGAAAACCGGCATCGGCATGGGCGTTCAACATATTGAGCCCATAAGCTTGACTTTGCGGCCGGAGAAGGTCACCAGTCCCATCCAAAGTTAGACGTCAACAGATCCCCCCAAGCAGATACTTTGCCGGCGGCACTTGCGGCCAACAGCCAATGCCGTAATATCGTCCGGTGCTGATGCTAGGAGGGCGCCAGCGCTTGCAATGCCAAGCGCGCATGCCTCCCCGGGAAGGCTCCGGAGGCCGGAGTAGAGGTACGATGCGCTTACGTTTTAAAAGTCCTTCGGATGGCCTGAAATCCTTTCGCGCCAAACCGTTTACTTTCCTCAGGCTCGCCGCAAAGCGGCGGCGGCGGTTTCCGCTCTTCCCGCTTCGCAAGCGTGCGAAAGTGTATGGCCGTATCGGCAGCCTGGAAGTCCGGCTGGCCCGCTCGGCGGCGGATATCAAGAAGGCGCAACGGCTTCGCTTCGAGGTGTTTTATCGCGAAATGGCAGCCGTGCCCGACGCGAGAACGCTGCAGAAGAAGCGCGACGAGGACGCCTATGATTCCATTTGCGACCACCTGCTCGTCATAGACAAAACCATTGAGCGAACGGCCAAGCGGCCCTGGCCAAGACGGTCCAAGGTGGTCGGAACCTATCGCGTGCTGCTGCAGGACGTCGCGGAGAAGAACCAAGGCTTCTATACCCAGAGTGAGTACGATATCGCCCCGCTCATCGCCCGCCAGCGAGAACTCTCATCATTTCCTGGAACTTGGCCGCTCATGCGTTTTAAAGCCGTACCGCAACCGGCGTAGCGTCGAACTCTTGTGGCAGGGCCTGTGGACCTATATCCGTGAACACGGTGCCGATGTCATGCTCGGCTGCGCGAGCTTCCCCGGCGTCGACCCCAAGGAGCACGCGCTGGCGCTGAGTTTTCTGCACCACTATTCGCGCGCGCCGGAGGATTGGCTCGTGTCCGCGCATCCCGCCCTCAAGGTGGACATGAACATGATGCCCAAGGAAGAGGTGAATGTGAAGGAGGCGCTGAAAGTCATGCCTCCCCTTATCAAGGGCTATCTGCGGCTGGGCGCCTATGCGGGGGATGGCGCGGTCGTCGACCGTCAATTCGGCACAACCGATGTTTTGATCATCCTGCCCGTGTCGGCTATCGATGCACGTTATTTCTCGCATTTTGGGGCGCCGGACGAGGTCCTGCCGCAAGCGAGCGCAAGGCGCACGCGTCAGGGACGCTAGAGAGCGTCCGGAAAAGTGGGAAGTGGTTTTCCGGAAAGACGCCCGGCAAAACAAAAAGTTAGAGCTCGCTTTTGATCTCATCAATAGCGGATAGGCTCTAAGGGTGCAGCACATCGCAACGGGGCGAAAGCGGCTTACCGATGAAGAGCTTTTCATCCTTGGCGGCGGTCATGGGACTATGGCTCGCCATCAGCTTTCTTATTTGGCTCGCCTATAGAGTTTTCCGCAGCCGGGGCGGCTCCAAGCAAAAAGCGCTGGTCAGCAGCGCCGTGGGGCTGATCGACGAAGGCTCCGCTGTTTTCGCGGCGCTCCGGACGCGCGCTTCCCTGCGGGTGAATGCCCAGGGCAACTACGGCATTTCAGGACAGCCGGAGCAGACGCTTCGGGACGACGTTAGAAGCCTCCTGAATGGGATCGAAACGCAAAGCGCGTATTTCGAGCGGGTGAACATCCTCAAAAAGAACATTCAAAGCACCTTCGGCATGCCCGATTTCCTGGCGCTTTCGGAGATCCTTCAAATCCGGCGCGATTTCTGGGCTGCCTCGGAAATTTTTCTGATGGATGGCATCCGTGACCTTGGGCCGGAACTCGCCGACGCGCGATCGTTCGAGACTTTCCAAGCCGAAGCGCGCACGCTTCTGTTCAAGGACGAGGCGGCTTCGGACGAAGGCGTCAGCGATCAGGACCCGGTCGAACTCAGGCTGTCGATCGCGCGCGAGGATGCCCTTGCATTTCAGGCCAGCGTCGAGAGCGCAATCGCGGCAGAGCTGGAAAAAAGCCGCTTCCCGAGCTTCGCTGAGCTTATCGCCGTGCCTTGGAGCGTTGTAAGGGGAGCCTTTACTGGCGTTCAGGAATTCCGTTATCTCCTGGGCGACGCGCTCACAACCGCTCAGAGCTTGGCACGCGCCATGACCTCGAAGGGTTTGAAGGGCGCAGCGGAAGAACTTCGCAAGGCGCGGACGGACATGCCCGGACAGTTTGCGACGGCTTTCGAACGCGCAGGCGGCCTGGCGCGGCAGGGCGGCCAGGGGCTCAAGCGGCATTATGAGTTTGTGATCGAGGCGCAGGAACTGCGCGCGCGCTATGCCGAGCTCTTGGCCAAGGCGCCGGATCTGTCCGATAAAGGAAAACAATTCCTTGCCCGGTTGGAGCTTGAGCGGCACGCTGAGGAATTCCGGGAAACCTCCGGAAACCTCGCCGATGCTGCGCGTCAAGGGCTTGTGGTCGGCATCGCTTATTTGATCGCGGCCCTGCAGTATGTGCAGGCCAAAGTTACGCCGCAGGCGCACAAGCAACTCGCTCCGCTGCCCTCCGCCGCGCCGGCCCCTTCTCCTCCGGCTCCAGCGGCCAGTGAGCCCGAAACGCCGCTTAGGGTTCTGCTCCTCCCTGCCTCAGCCTATGAGGGAGGCAATCATGGACAGGGGACCGGCCCGTCACGGCGGCGGCGCTCACGAGCGGCTGCGGGCGGCAAGCCAGCGGCCACGCCAGAGGTTATCCTGGCAGAAGCTCCGCCAAGGGCGGGTGCACCCTTGCGCGATCTCTTGACCGGCGAAACGGCGCTCTTGGAGAAGGAGGCGGCAGCAATGCCTGCCGCGAAGGAGAAACCTCGCAAGCCAGCCAAACCCCGCGTGTCCTACTCCGACGGTCTCAAGAAAACCTCGTTCAAAGACTTGCTCGCAGAGACGGCGCGGGAAGGTGCAGAGGGAGGAGAGCCTAGCGATGCTCCAGATAGCAGCATGCGGCGGGAGCGCCGCGGCTCGCTCTTGGACCGGCTTTCTAGCGTCGATCCGGAGGAGCAGCCCGCGCCTAGCGGTAGGGAGGATTCGCCAGTCAAGGGAAAGCCCAAAGGCAAACGGTTCGGACTGTTCAGACCGAAAGGGTAACTGCAAAGTTTTACGGCTCGACCGCCGGAACGCGCGTGATGGCGCATTTCTTGGGCGGTGCTTTAAGCGTCCACGAGGCCGCCGGGTGTGGGCTCCAGCATCGCCTTGAAGATGTCGATGTTCGATTTCCGGACGGGGCGGAAGCGCTTCGCGTTGAAGGCGGGCTCGACGAGGCCCACGCAAAACCAAGCCGGCGCATGCCAGATCTCTTCGAACATGAGACCGATCGTGCCTTCGCGATCGCAAATCTCCCGGATCGTGTAGATGCCGCCGAGTTTCGGAAACGTGTGTACAGCCGCGCGCCATGACGGTTCGTGCGACCACCGATCGCAAATGCAGACGACGTGCTGGCCGATGTGAAAATCCATCCCGGTTTCTACCATGGCGGATCGCGGCGGGGAACAGCTGAACCGCCGCCCTTGTGTTACGAACTGTGTACGCAGCGGAATGACAGAGAGCGCATGCTCGCGTTGAACCCGGCGGAGTCTGGCGGCGCACTGTTGTCATCCCGGTTCGATGTTCATACAATGCCAGAGTGACAAGCGACCGGGTGCAGAGCGGGATGGCTGTGGAGAATTGTGCCGGCGAGTGCTGTC
This sequence comes from uncultured Alphaproteobacteria bacterium, assembly GCA_963817705.1. Taxonomy (GTDB): domain Bacteria; phylum Pseudomonadota; class Alphaproteobacteria; order Rhizobiales; family Rhodomicrobiaceae; genus Rhodomicrobium. Next base: position 9,871 of record CAWFPF010000005.1, on the reverse strand, counting down.
CGCCATCGCCGCTGCCATCGCAAACATCCGGCGCCCGCGTCACGCTTCTTCGCGAGGCTTTCCGGCTCGAGTGGCTGACAATCGGCTGGATGACGGTTGAAGCCGCCGTCGGAATTGCGGCGGGATGGGCGGCCGGCAGTCTCGTACTCATCGCTTTTGGTCTCGACAGCGTGATTGAGTTGGCGTCGGCCGGCGTCTTGATGTGGCGGCTGACGGTGGAATTGCGCCATGGCCAGCAATTTTCCGAAGACGCCGAACGGATCGCGGCGCGGATCGGCGGGGCTCTCCTGTTTGCGTTGGCAGCCTATGTCACTGTGGCGGCCATATGGAACTTATGGGCAGGGCGCGGCGTGGAGTTCTCCTTGCCCGGCTTCATCGTCGCATTGGCGGCAATTCCCGCGATGCGTTATCTGGCCCGGCGCAAAATTGCCATTGCGGAGAAGCTCGGCAGCCGGGCGCTGAGGGCAGACGCGATGGAAGCGGTGACCTGTGGCTGGCTTTCGTTCGTGGTTGTCGTCAGTCTTGCGGCGCAATGGGCGTTCGGGGCGACGTGGATCGATGGGGTTGGCTCGCTGGCCATCGTCTGGTTCTTGATCAGGGAAGGCCGCGAGGCGTGGTCCGGCGAGGCGTGCGCCTCATGCGAGAAAACTGAGGCTGAGTAGCATGTTTCTGAATTTCTTCTATGAGCTTAAGAAATCCGGCATCCCCGTCAGCGTGAAGGAGTATTTGCTCTTTCTGGAAGCTGTGGACGCTGGCATTGCGGGCAAGCAGATCGGCAATTTCTACTACCTCTCGCGCGCGTCGCTCGTGAAGGACGAGCGGCATCTCGACAAGTTCGACCGCGTGTTCGGGCATGTCTTCAAGGGACTCGAAAGCGCGATCGAGGGCATCAGCGCCGATATACCGGAGGAATGGCTGCGCAGGCTCGGGGAGAGGCACTTTACCGAGGAGGAGAAGGCGCAGATCCAGGCGCTCGGCGGCTGGGACAAAATCATGGAGGAGCTGAAGAAGCGCCTCGAAGAGCAAAAGGGGCGCCATCAAGGCGGATCCAAATGGATCGGCACGGGTGGCACCTCGCCCTACGGCGCCTATGGCTATAACCCCGAAGGTGTCCGTATCGGCCAGGACGGCAACCGGAACTTCCGCGCGGTGAAGGTCTGGGACCGGCGCGACTACAAAGATCTCGACGGCGAGGTGGAACTTGGCACGCGCAACATCAAGCTCGCGCTACGCCGCCTACGAAAATTCGCCCGCCAAGGCGCTCATGACGAACTCGACCTCGACAACACCGTCAAGGGCACGGCGCATAAGGGCTATCTCGACATCGCGTTCCGGCCCGAGCGCCGCAACACCGTGAAGGTTCTGCTCTTCTTCGACGTTGGCGGCTCGATGGACTACCACATCCGCGAATGCGAGGAGCTGTTCTCGGCCGCGCGGACCGAGTTCAAGCATATGGACTATTACTATTTCCACAATTGCCTGTATGAGAGCGTCTGGCGCAACAATCTGCGGCGCGGAACGGAGCGCGTGCCCACCTATGACGTGCTGCACACCTATCCGTCCGATTACAAGGTGATCTTCGTCGGCGACGCGGCCATGAGCCCTTACGAGATCCTCATCGCGGGCGGCTCGGTCGAGCACTGGAACGAGGAGCCCGGCGAGGTGTGGTTGCAGCGCGTGCTCAACATCTACAAGCACGCCGTTTGGCTCAACCCGTCGGTAGAGCGCTATTGGGAGCATCAGCCATCCGTGAAGCTCATCCGGCAGCTTATGGCGGGCCGCATGTTCCCGCTCACGCTCAACGGCATCGACGCGGCGATCACCGAACTGTTGCGGTAGGCTGGCGGCCATTCAGGCGCCTTTCTCTGCGGCTTTCGCTCCCGGAGCGAGGAAGGGAGTCGCCACCGGAAAACGCCATCGCAGCCGCGGCGCCGAATACCCGCTGCCCTATTCCACCGGCTTGAAGCGATCGAACAAGCCTTCTCAAAGTTGAAAGCGCACTTGCGAAAACACAAAGAGCGCTCTGTTGAAAGCCTCTGGGATCGTATCGGCAAGCTCGTGCTTAGCTTCACGCCTACCGAATGCTCTAGGTACTCGTGCCGCTACGGCGCCTCGCGAAGGCCTCAATCACGGCAGGGTGAACGTCTGGCAATCGGGAGAAGCCTCGTTGGCCACTTCGAGCGCGTCCGATTCAAACAGTTCCAGCGCCAATTTCTGGGCAAGCATCATGTCGCCAACGACAAGATCGCCCGCCGGCATGAAGCATAACCGGCGAACGGGTCTGCCCTTGTGATCGAGCTGCTCCACATTCAGCTGGAAGTCATTCCGGATGCGGTAGCGCCTGCCGGTCTCCCCGCCGGCGACGTCGAAATACCAGAACTTCCTGAACTGATCGCGCTGGGCGGGAGTGAGGTTCTCGTTCAGGAGTTGAAGGCCGCGAACATGCGCTTCGCTCTTCGCCGATGAACGGGCACGCCGGCGGCGCAAGGCCACTCCCGCTCGTGAAGCGGCATTGGTAATGTTATGAAGCAAGCGCATGAGGTCCGGCCCCGGGTCCCTAACCGCCCCGCAACTGCGGAATGAAAAGGGTCTGTTCAACCTCTGGATCGAACGCGCGGATCAACTCGCCCGGTTCTCCATTCTTGCCAAGAGCAACAGCCCTGAAGCCGCTCCCGGTCAGTTGCTGGAAGCGCGCTTCTGCACGAGCGACCGTCTTCAAGTCGGAAACATCGAATTCGTGGCGCGTGTCGCCGCTGCGATCCATGACAATCTGGACGCCCATTCGTTTGCGCTCCTTCGCATTTGCACATCATACTTAAGTCGGGTGCCCTGGCGCGATTGCATAGGCAACTCATGCCACCTATGATGTATGCGAATTGCTTCGTTCCGGCTGTTGGGGCTCTCTGACACTACAAAGGCAAGTCGGCGCCGCCCTCCTTCTTGCAGGCGATGCTGGCTTCTTCGAGGTCGAGTTCCCGCTCGATACGCAGGCGCAACTCATCGGTAATTTGCCCGTCTCGCAAGAGGTTATAGATAAACGCGCGTTCGATGCCGATCAGTTCTGTTCTGAGATCGGCGGTCGTTGAGAGGCGCTCGACATTCCGCTCGGATTTTCGCGGCAGGCGTCCCGCGCGGAACTCGTGGCGGAGCCTCAAGGCATCGAGGATCTCCTTGGGAAAGCGGCCTTCGGTTTCAAGTTCGCCGAGACGCTGCTGCGCGACATGCAACGCCTTCCAGCGAGCGCGCGTTTCCGCCTCGTGCTCCCGCTGCCGCTCTGCCTCAGTGTCGTCCGCAAGCCCCAACCACCGGACGACGTCCGGCAACACGGCACCCTGGCCGACCAACGTGATCATGATGACGCCGAAGGTCAGGGCAAGAATGAGATCCCGGTAAGGGAATGGCGTTCCGGACGCCGTGGTCAGGGGGATGGCAAGCGCCGCCGTGAGGGAAACGACGCCCCGCACGCCGACAAAGCCGAGAATGAAACTCCACTGCCATGGCGGGGTGGGGTCACGGCGCGCCAGCGAGGGACTCAACCAGCGCGGCAGATAGACGGCGGGAAACACCCAGATGAACCGGGCAACCGTCGCGACCGCCACGATCAGGAATGCGCTCAGCGCAAGTTCGGCGAGCCTATCCGCGTTATGGAAAATCGTTCGCGCCTGTAGGCCCATGACAAGAAAGATGAACCCTTCCAGCAAATAGACGACGAGATCCCAAAAGAAAATCCCCTGAAGCCGCGTGGCCGCCGGAATGAGCAAGGGGCCGTTCCAGCTGATGAACAAGCCGGTGGCGACCGTCGCAAGCACGCCCGACCCGCCGAATTGCTCCGGGATCCAGAAGGCGGCATAGGGGGTCATCACCGACAGAGTGATTTCGACACGCGGATCGCGCACCCAGCGCCGGATGCGAAGGCTTACCCAGCCGAGCGCTAATCCAAAGGCAATCTCGCCGGCCACGATCAGTGCAAACGATCCCATGGCCTTAGGCAGGCTGAACATCCCTGTACTCACCGCCACCACCGCAAAACGGTAAAGGATCAGCGCCGTAGCGTCATTGGCGAGCCCTTCCCCCTCCAGCACCACGATAAGCCGCCGCGGGATGCCCAGGCGGCGGGCTATCGCGACCGGCGCCACGGTGTCGGAAGGCGCAATGATCGCGCCGAGAACGAAGGCCACCGCGTATGGCATTTCGAATAGCCAGTGAACGGCAACCGCGATCGCACAAGCGGTGAATATCACGCCACCGAACGCCAGCAAAATAATAGGCCGGAGATTGAAGCGAAACTCGCGCCAGCTCATCTGCACGCCCGCCGTGTAAATCAATGGCGGCAGAATGCCGAACAAGACGAGGTCGGGGGCCAATTCGAGACGGGGAAGGCCGGGAACGAGGGCGAGGCCCAGTCCGGCCAGAACCATCAGAATCGAAGGCGCTATCTCAAGCCGCCGGGCAAGGAGAGCGACCCCGGCTAGAACGGTGAGGAGCGTCAGGAGCATTCCCATTGTGTCCGTCATGCCAGCCTATTCCTTTGGTCCGCGGTCTTGAGAAAACAGCGCCAACAAGGGTTTGGCTTCCCGGCTGGCCGGCGGAAACGGCGATTACTACCTTTACCGGCTCTTAGCGGCCGTTGCGCGAAAGCCCGGAGGAGAGATTTGACCCACAGCGCCGTTGCTGGTTCGCGTCGAAAGTTCAATATCGCAACAATCCGTATGATCGCGTGCCTTTCAAAGCCTGGCGATGTATCTGCCAAGTAAAAGCCACGGAAGTCCGCTATCGCTGCGTCAAGTCATGGAGGCCGCGATGCGCATCGTTTTGGTCTTATCCCTTGTTCTGCTTGGTTTCACAGCGGCGCAAGCCCAGCCAGACGGGCGCGTTGCGCTCGTCATCGGCAACAACGCTTACACTGAACTGCACGCACTCGGCAATCCGGGCGCCGATGCGCTGAGCGTCGGTCAGATGCTGAGCGAACGCGGCTTCGACATGATCTCGTGCGACGGCAAGCGGCCCGGCTGCTTCGACGTGACCCGTGACGGACTCACTGCCGCTGTCGCTGAACTCAAGGAGAAAGCGCAAGGCGCCAGCCTTGCCTTCGTGTTTTATGCAGGCCACGGCATGGAGGCCGCCGAAGGCAACGTGCTCGCACCCATCGACGCCAATATCGACTGCGAGCGCCAACAGTTGGAACGTGGCGTGCTGGTGGATGAGGTCCTGGAGGCACTCTCCGGGGCGAGGCAGAAGATCGTCGTGCTGGATGCCTGCCGCAACAATCCGCTCGGCACGATGTGCCCGCCCGCTACAAAGGCCAAGCTGACGTTTCGCGATTTTAGAATCCCCGACGCCGGCAATTTCCTGCTGGTTAGCTCGACGAAGCCCGGCCAGGTGGCCTATGACGGCCTCGAAGGCGCTCATTCGCCCTTCGCCCGCGCGCTGCTGGCAGCGCTTTCGGGCACGCCCAATATCCATTTCGACCAAGTGTTCAACCGCGTCTCCAAGACCGTGATCGAGGAGACCTCCAAAGGCAATTTCACCCAAATCCCCGAAGTGCTGATCCGCGGCGGCGCGCCCGAGGATTGCCTGGCGGGCCAGGCTTGCGCTGGCGATCCACGCGCAGCGGCGCTGTCGGAGGAGTTGGCGGCGCTGCAGCGCGATCGCGCCCGTGACCAGGAACTGGGCGAGACGGCCAGGGAGTATTTGGCGCAGATCGAGGGGCAGCGCGGTAAGCCCCTCACCGAAGAAGAGCGGCGGGTCGAATTGGCCTCGCTCAGGGAAGCCACGCGCTCGCTGGCCCAGCGCAACGACAAGCGCGGCGAGCGGGCGCTCGAAAAGCTCAAGTCCGGCGACACCGGCGAGGCCGAACGCCTTTTCCAGGAAGACCTTGACAGCGAGGAGGCCGAGGCGAAGGCCGAAGCCGAGCGGCGGGCGGAGCGGCGCAAAAATGCCGCCGCTTCAGCCAAAAACATCGCCAGGCTTGCGCGCTGGAAGGACCTGGCCAAGGCGCTCGCCTATTACAAGCGCGCGCTAGAGCTCGATCCCGGCGATGCCGATACCTGGATCGCTTACGCAGACGCCGCCGGGGATGCAGGCCGCACGGATGACGCGAAGGCGGCCTTCGCACAAGCCGAACTCGAAGGCTGTAGACGAAGCGGCGGGTGACACGCGTTACCGGATCGCCCAAGGCCGGGGCCACATCGCGTCGGCGCAGGGAAACCTCGGTGAAGCCTTGCGCTTTTATCGAAGCGCTCAGGAGGAAGCGCAACGGTTGCTGGCTCGCGAGCCGGAGAATGAAGATTGGCAATCGAATCTTCTGGAAGCCACAACAAGCATCGGCAGGGTAAGTTCGAAACAAAGCGATAGTCAAGCTGCGCTCGCATCCTACCGGGATGCGCAAAAGATCGCGGAGCAGCTTGCAAACGTGAACCCCGACAACCCCAAATGGCAACGGTTGCTATCGGCGGCCTACGGCAATGTGGGTGACGCCCTTATGCATCTGAGCGAGCTGGCTAAGTCCCTGGAGGCTTACCGCAATGCTCTTGCGATTGCCGAACGCCTCGCAAAAGCGAACCCGGACGACACTTCAGGGCAGGCCAGCCTTGCAACCGCCTATAATGATTTGGGCTACGCGCTGAACACGCAGGGCGATCTGGAATCCTCGTTGAAGCTGTTCCGGGATGCCCTGTCGATCACTGAACGCCTCGCCAAAGCCGACCCCGCCAACACATACCGGCAGAGCAATTTAGCTTATGGCTACTCGAAGGTAGCCGACGTGCTCTACAGCCGGGCCGAATTAGACCAAGCACTCGAACTTTACCAAACCGCTCTCCGCATCAGACAACGCCTCGCCAAGGCTGACCCAAACAACGCTCAATTTCAGGGGATAGCGGTGCTGGCCGCCTCTCAGACCGGCATCGTGCTCACTGAGCAGGGCAAACTCGCGCAAGCCCTGCAAGTCTACCGCGACGAACTCGCCATTGTGGACCGCCTCGTCAAGGCCGATCCCACTGATACGGTTTGGCGAGGGACCAAGATGGCGGTTGTTCTCGCCATTGGAAACATCCTGCAGGCCCAAGGCGATCTTGCGCAGGCACTGCAGAGCTATCGTGAAGGCCTAGAAATCGCAGAGCGGACGGCCAAGGAAGATCCAAGCGACAACTGGTGGCAGCAACATCTGTCCGCCAATTATCAATTCGTTGGCGAAGCGCTTGATAAGCAGGGAAATCTGCCGGAGGCTTTGAGGGCTTTCGAGAACGCTCTTGCTATTCAGGATCGCCTGGCCAATGCAGACCCCGGTAATGCCGACGTGCGGACCAATCTGGCTACTTATTATCAAAGGGCCGGGGATGTTCTTAAAGCGCAAGGGAACACGCCGCAAGCGATGAAATCCTTTCAGGAAAGCCTCGCCATCAGGGAGCGCCTCGTCAAGGCGAATCCCAATAATGCAGTTTGGCAATCGAGCTTGGGCGTTTCATACGAACGGGTTGGAGATGTCTTCTTCTCAGATAATAACGTGCCCGAGGCCAGGAACTTCTATGAGAAAAGCCTCGCAATTTCGAAGCGCCTCGTTCAAGCAAGTTCCTCCGATGCTGCCTTCCAGCACGACTTAGCCGTGGCACACTTCAAGCTGGCAACGGTATTCGCGCTGCAGGGTGAACCGGCCTCAGCGCGGGATGCGCTGGAAAAAGCCCGGGAGATCATGGCGCGCACGGTAGCGCTGTCGCCGGATAACGCAGAATGGAAAAGGAACCTAGCGGCCTACCGGGATACACTAGCAATCTTCCCCCGCTGGCAAGTCTCGTTGGAAGTAGAGGCCGCATTCAAAGTAAGAGACTACGCCAAAGCCGCGGCTGCGCAAGAGAAGCTTACCGCCATGGTCGAAAACGCCCCGCCCGTGCAGGGAGGCAAGCCCGGCCAGGCAACCGCAGACGCATACCTCGAACTTTCGTGGTACCGGCTGTTCGCGCGCGATTTCGCCGGCGCACTCTTCGCATCGGAGCGCGCCACGGCGCTTTCGACGGGTCCAAGTTACGCAATGAACAAGGCGCATGCTCTGATGTTTCTTGGCCGGAAGCGGCAAGCGCGCGCGCTTTATCTGCGCTATAAGGGGCAACCCGTTGACAAAGGCGGCGCACTCTGGGAGGCAGTCGTTCTCGATGATTTCCGGCAGTTCGAAGAACAAGGGTTGAAGCACCCGCAGATGGCGGAGATTAAGGCACTGCTCGCCGCGAAGTAAGTGCTGGAGAAGCACAGATCGGGCGCGAACGCATGCCCGGGTCCAGTCTACCTGGAACCGCTCTGGCGAATGAGGGATTAACGGCAGACGCTGCAATCAAGCCCCCGCCAACGCCGCTCCACGGTAGAAGTCCGATGATTGAAAGCTCAAAGTCCGGGACATGGCCCGATCTTCCCTACAGTGCTTGGGTTGAGACTCGCGAAACTCTGCATCTCTGGACGCAGATCGTAGGCAAGGTCCGGCTCGCCCTGACACCCTGGCTAAATCACTCCTGGCATGTTCCGTTTTATGTCTGCAGCCGGGGCCTGACGACGTCGCCGATCCCCTACGGCCAGCGCTCCTTGGAGATGACGTTCGATTTTGTCGAGCACGTCCTCGACATTGCGTCGAGCGATGGCCAAAGGAAGAGGCTCACGCTTAAGCCGCAGTCCGTCGCCAGCTTCAACGAAGCCGTGTTTTCTGCCTTGAGGGACCTTGGCATCGGTGTCAGCATCCATGATTTTCCGAGCGAAATCCCTGATGCCATCCCATTCACGCGCGACCGGATACACGCGGCCTACGATCCCGAATTTGCACAGCGCTTCTGGCAAGTCCTCCTGCAGGCGGATCGCGTTTTCAAAGAGTTTCGCACCGGCTTTATTGGGAAATGCAGCCCCGTGCACTTCTTCTGGGGAAGCTTCGATCTCGCCGTCACGCGCTTTTCGGGGCGTCCCGCTCCGCCGCATCCGGGCGGCGTTCCGGGCTTGCCGGATGACGTCGTCCGTGACGCCTATTCGCATGAGGTGAGCAGCGCCGGCTTCTGGCCGGGCGGTTCAGGGGTCGATTATGCCGCGTTCTATTCGTATGCCTATCCAGAGCCGGACGGCTTCAGGACGTCGCCCGTCGAACCTCAGGCCGCCTTCTTCCACGCCGATCTCGGCGAGTTCCTGCTACCCTACGATGCGGTCCGGACCGCTCCCGATCCCGATGCAACGCTCCTTGCTTTTCTGAACAGCACCTACGCGGCCTGCGCGCGATCCGGAAACTGGGACCGCGCCGCGCTTGAGTGCTCGCCTGGAATTCCTGGCGTTCCCAAACCTCCGCCTCCGCAAAGGCTCGAAGCCGCTCGCGCGACGTAGAACCGTCCGGGCGCCTATCCCGCCCCGAGAAGAATCGCGGTCCTATAAGCGATCAACGACCCAATATAAGCGAGCGCCAGCATGTACCCGAAGCTCAGCGCCATAAAACGCCAGCTCCCGGTCTCGCGGCGAACCACCGCGAGCGTCGATGCGCATTGCGGCGCGAAGATGTACCACACCAGCATGGACAGAGCCGTTGCCAAGGTCCAATGCTGCGCCAGCGCCTCGCCGATCTGCGATGCCGCTTCCTTGCCGCCTTCGATGGCGTAAACCGTCCCAAGAGCCGCTACGGCAACTTCGCGCGCCGCCATGCCGGGGATCAGCGCCACGGCGATTTGCCAGTTGAATCCGATCGGTGCCAGCACCGGCTCTAAGGCATGCCCGATCCAGGCGGCCATGCTGTAGTCGATGGCGGGTCCGCTGGCGCCCGCCGGCGGTTGCGGGAAGGACGCCAGGAACCAGATCAGCACCATCATGGAGAAGATCGTGGTCCCAGCGCGGTGCAAGAACATCTTCGCCCTTGTGT
>CAWFPF010000004.1:0-363150 GCA_963817705.1 uncultured Alphaproteobacteria bacterium | reverse complement strand
AGCCGGCCGCTGCGCGACCCATATCCAACGTACGAACAAGTATACGAAGCCTATGAGGCGATTCTGGCTCATGACACTGCGAGGCTCGAGCAACAGGTAGATAAAGCAGCAGGTATCAATGATGGCATCACGGTCACTAAGAGAATTCCCATACTAGGGCTTCTTCCTCGTCAACGCGCACCAAGCATCCTTAGCAACGCAATCTATGATTTCGATCATCACAAATTACGCTATACACCAGTTGCACTGACTGTGCTCATCTTCACAGAACATCAACTAATAAGCTACGAAGGGGCGGTAGACCTTACGACAGGGAACATTATTTACGATTTTACTCGGGAAGTTTTCTATCAAGACGTTATTAGTGTCTCGCATAATACTATGACAGAAGAAATAGATCTTAATAAGCTTTCTACCGAAGTTCGTGACGACTTGAAGGAATGGGGCATTTTAAGGCGCGTCGAGGAGAAAGCGACCAATGGCATTCTACAGATTGTCGATAAAGATTTTTACGAGATTGCGCTTGCAGACGGTGAGAAGATCTTTGCTGTGTTACGAGACGTCAAGCTAGCAACCAATAATGCCTACTCTTATGAAGAATATCTCCCGAGTGAGAGCGAGGCCATGATCTCGACGATTAGAAATCTAGTGCGTAGCAAGAAGGCCGAGGTAATCGGGCGTAGCGCGAAGAACTCAATAACGCCGGAGACAAGCGAAGCGTTCGACGTTTAGAAATCACCGCGCCATGCCTTTGCGGAACAAGATTTTTCTCAGTTATGCTCATCGACCGCCGGATTTAGAGATCGTTAGGTGGGTCTTGAAGCCGATCATAGAACGCCTTGGCATGGAGATCTTCATAGATATCGAGCAGCTAAAAACTGGGGACGTTATAGATGATCGGCTCGAAGCGCTGATCCGAATTTGTGATGGTTTGATCTTCGTTGGCAGCTCGAATTCTTTCATGCAAGAATATTGCAGGAGAGAGCTGCATTTTGCGACGCGTCTCGGAAAGAAGGTTATTCCGCTTCTTGTCGAAGAAGTTTCATTTGCCGACATACCATTTCAAATTCAGGATAGGAAATATGAGCCGCTATGTAGGCAACCGCGGGAAAACTGGGAAACGATTATTGGAACGATTCTTTATGAGCAGGGGTTCGCCGTAAATCCTGCGAGCCTAAAGTCACTCAAGGCGACTACTGATCTTTGGGCGTCTCGCATCTATCCTCCCTACTCGGTCTTAGAGCGCGCATCCACTAACGAGATTCGTGGCTTGATCGCGGAATGTTCCAACAAAATGAGTGTCACGAAAACTCCTGCGTACCATCAGATCAACCTCGCTCTTGTGTACCTGCATATAGGCGATAAATCGGCGGCCTCGGAGTTTGCGAAGCAAGCCCATATCAACGCGCCCAACTTAGCCGAAGTTTGTTATTTCTGTGCGCTTGTAGCGATGGGGTTACAGAACTTGGCCGACGCTCGGCCTCTGCGTGTTGCCCAGATCGAACAGCTGATCCTCCGCGCAGAAGCCCTCGGCTATAATTTAACGCTCACAAATTTGCTCAAGTGGGTCTTGACCAAGGATAGGTATCTTCGCCACGGGATGATTTTGAGGTTCGGAAAACTTGAACACATAATGGACAACATCCGCTGGGGGGAAGCAGATCAGTACGAACTCAAACGCCTTCGCAATCAATTTTCACTCTGAGTTTACTTTGAAAAGTTGCCTTGCGCAGGTCAAGGCTGACGCTCTCGCGCGGTCTTGGATTTCTTCCGCTTCGCTGGCATTGACGCGACCCCAGTTGCGCACACCCTAGGGTATGATTTTGGCTAACGCCAGTCGAAGCTAACCCTTGACATAATCAAGCAAGGCTTCTGCGAGATGATCGAACAGCAGGCGGACGCGCCGGGTCGTCTTTAGGCTTTCGTGCATCGCCAGCCACATCTCGAGTTCGAACATCAGTTCACCGGCAAGAACCGGAACGAGATCGGGATCTCTGCGCGCCACATTGGCCTGACATCCGCCAATCCCAACCCCGGCCCGCAAAGCCGCCAATTGCCCCAGATCGCTATCGCACCGGAAGCCGAACATCTCGCGGCGGATGCTGGCGCTGGCACCGCCGACGGACCGGAACGAATGATCGTCACTGTCAAACCCGATCCAACAATGGCGTAACAGGTCTTCCCGCGTGGCCGGCAGGCCGTGAGCCTCGGCATAGCGCCGATGCGCGAACAGCCCGATCTTGATCGCGCCAAGCCGGCGGGCAACGAGGGCCTGTTGAGTGGGACGGGCCATCCGCACAGCAATATCGGCTTCGCGGCGCAACATGTCCTGATTGCGGTTCGAGAGCACGAGTTCCAGATCGATCGCTGGATGTTGAGCGCGGAACGTTGCGAGCATCGGCGGCAACACCTCACAGCCTATGACCTCGCTCGCGGTAAGCCGCACGGTCCCGCTTGGCGCGTCTGCCTCGCCGGACGCGCAGCGAAGCAGGGCCGCCGCCGCCGAGGCCATAGCCTCTGCATGGGGAAGCATGTCTTCTGCCGTGGACGTTGGGATCAGCCCGCGTGGCGATCGCGAAAAGAGCGCAACCCCCAGCGCCTCTTCAAGATCCTGAATGTGGCGGCTGACGGTTGGTTGACTGAGACCCAGCCGGTTCGCAGCAGCACTCAGGCTGCGCGTGCGCATCGCTTCCGCAAAAGACCGGTAGAGTTCCCATCCTGGCTGCCCCGTGCTCATGCAAATATGAATAGCAACTCCACATAAACATGCAATTCTAATAGGGGCGCGCTTAGCATAATTATGGGAGCAGGATCGGCTTCAGGAGCAACGAATATGGCGGAACTTCCAGAAAGCGGGCGGCGCTGTGCGCTTGTCATCGGAGCGACCGGCGGCATTGGCGGCGAGGTGGCCAAGGCGTTGATCGCGCGAGGCTGGACCGTGCGCGCTCTCAGCCGCAACGCGGCCGTGGCCAAGCGCCAAGCCGCCTGGATCGGCGAGGTGGACTGGATCGCGGGCGATGCCATGAGCGAGGCCGATGTTATTGCGGCGGCGCAAGGCGCGTCTTTGATCTTCCACGGCGCCAATCCGCCCAAATATCGCGATTGGCGCGGACTTGCCATCCCGATGCTGAAGGCTTCCATCGCCGCAGCCCGTTCCAGTGGCGCGCGGCTCGTCTTCCCCGGCAACGTTTACAACTTCGGGCCGGACGCCTGGCCGCTCGTGAGCGAGACGTCGCCGCAAAATCCCTGCTCGCGCAAAGGCGTGGTGCGTGTCGAAATGGAAGGCCTCCTGCGTTCCGCCGCCGGCGAGGGGGTGCGCTCGCTGGTGGTGCGGGCCGGCGACTTCTTCGGTCCGCATCAGCCAAGTTCCTGGCTGAAGGATGCCATGATCAAGCCCGGCAAGCCCGTTCGCTCCGTTGTCTATCCGGGCGACCCTTCCGTTGGCCATGCCTGGGCCTATCTGCCCGATTTTGCACAAGCGATTGTCCGGCTCGCGGAAATCGAGCAGACGCTGCCGGCATTCGACGTGTTTCACTTCGGCGGCAGTTGGATCGAGCCCGGCGTGGAAATAGCCAGAACCATAGGCCGCGCCGCTGGCCAGCCCAGCATCAAGATCCGTTCCGCGCCCTGGCTCTTGTTCCGGCTTGCAGCACCGTTCTCCCCATTCCTGCGCGAGCTCTTGGAAATGCGCTATTTGTGGCGCACGCCGGTCAAACTCGATAACCGCAAGCTGGTGGCGCTGATCGGTGATGAGCCCCACCGGCCTCTTGATGAGGCCCTGCACGATGTCCTGGCGGCATTTGGATGCCTGCCGGAACCTCGCCTTGGCACCGTCCGCGCTCCGCTTGAGGCGAGCCGGTCACGATGAGCAACGAAACACAACTCGCCTATGTGCTTGGCTTTGCCACAGTTCTCTTCCTGTGCGGCTTTTGGCTGTTGCCTGGCGGTGTCCTGGCCTTGCGCCGCCGGGCGTACGGAGAGCTTCAAGTGGACGTGCGGGCGGGCTATAGCCCCGCCACACTCTACCGTCTTTTGCAGTCCTATGGACCCGAGGGGCGCGCCTTGTTCAAGCGCATGCTGCTGGCGGACATGGTTTTCCCTGCCGTTTACGCCGCATTCCTCGTAACCTTGGCGAATCTCGCCGGAGCCTCAGATGCGGCTTCCGCCGCGCGCGTGGCTGCGATTGCCGCGGCCGGGTGGGATTACATCGAAAACATGTTGTTGCTGTTCGTCCTGCATCGCTTTCCCGCATGTCAATCGAGCGCCGCCCGGCTGGCAGGTCTGAGTACGAGCGCAAAAATGCTGAGCTTTATGATCGCGCTTGGCGCCTTGGCAGCGGCCAAGCTTCGTCCTTTATGATCGGAGGCCGTCCACGAAACGCTCGATCTGGCTTAACCTTGAGGGCGCGGCAGAACCTCGACCGTGAACTCCCGCGTGTGACGGAGGGCGGGAATGCGCCCGCGCACCCGTTCCACCTCGGCCGGATCGATATCGGCGACGATGACGCCCGGCTCCGTTCCAGCCTCGGCCAGGATTTCGCCCCATGGCGAAATTGCGATACTGTGGCCGAAGGTTGTCCGTCCATTCGCGTGCCGGCCGCCCTGCGCCGCCGCGAAGACGAAGCAGCCGTTTTCGATCGCCCGCGCCCGCAGCAGGATATGCCAATGCGCTTCGCCCGTAACCTTGGTAAAGGCCGAGGGCGCGGTCAAAAACTTGGCGCCCGCCTGGGCCAGCGCCTTGTATTGCTCGGGAAAGCGCATGTCGTAGCAGGTTGTTACGCCAAGGCCGCCCCAGGGCAGTTGAGCGAGGATGGCGCTCGTCCCGGGAATGAAGGTTGCCGATTCCCGGTAGCTCTCGCCCGAGGGCAGATCGACATCGAACATATGGATCTTGTCGTACCGGCAGGCGATCTCACCGCTTGGCGCGAAGAGGAAGGCGCGGTTCGCGGCGTGACTTGGGCCAACTTTCACGGCGAGCGAGCCGATGTGCAGCCAAATGCCCAGTTCCCTTGCCAGGTTAGAGAACTGCGCGATCCCCTGGGTTTTATCCTCCGGTGCGATTTTATCGAGGAGCCGGGGCGCATCCGTCTCCATGATGGCTGTATTCTCAGGCGTTTGAATATACTGCGCTCCCCGGCGCGCGGCGTCGCGAATGAACGCTTCGGCCCGAGCCAGATTTTCCTGGATATCCTTGCCCGCCCGCATTTGAACGAGGCCTATGCGAAAGCGCGTGTTCATGTCCGCCATTGCTGCGTTTGCTCCCCGGAATACCCCACTATTGTGCTCAGCTTTGCAGGAGCCGATCAAGTTCACCTTTGGCATCAAGCGCATGGAGATCGTCGGAGCCGCCCACATGAAACTCGCCTGATAAAGATTTGCGGCACGGTGGACCCGCCATCGGCCCGCTTGATCATGGCTTCGCGCAAACCCTCCGACCGGCTGACATCGATCTCCTCGAATTCAACGCCCTTGCGCTTCAAGAGGCCCTTCGCCCGCATGCAATAAGGGCAAAAGGGCGTCGTATAAATCGTCACTTGAGGCATGGATTGTCCTTCCGTTGTCGCCGGTCAAAAATATCGCTCTGCGTCTGTGACTATTCCGGGCACACCGCAAGCGGCCGGGCTCTCAAATAGGATCGAACCGGGACCCCGTCTAGCCTTGAACGCTTCCGCTACAGCTCTTGACCGTCTACCGGCTCTGAAAGCCCATGAGCGACAAGAGCGATGGCGAGAACGTCAACGCGGCTCGCCCCCGCATCGAGAAGCGCAGCGGCGCAGGCATTCGCTGTGGCCCCTGTCGTCATCACGTCGTCGATGAGGACGATCCTTTTGCCCTTCACCGCCTTGCGCCCACTCCGGCTGACAGCGAAGGCCCGCGCCACATTCTCCTGGCGTGCCTCTTGCGGGAGCCCGACCTGCGCGGCCGTGCGGCGCGTGCGCCGCAGCACCGTGACCGCGGCGGGCGTCCTGGCTGAGCGGCTTAACCCTTGAGCAAGGAGCGCGGATTGGTTGAAACGACGCTGCAGCAAGCGCAGTCTGTGCAGGGGCACCGGAACCAGCACATCGGCATCGGCGAGAAGCTCACGCCCCGCCTCCCGCATCAGCGTGATGAACAGCGGAAGAGGCTCGTGCTTATCCTCGAACTTGAAGCGCACGATGAGCCGCCGCATGATGCCGGCGTAATGGGCGGCCGCCCGGGCACGCGAAAAAACCGGCGGATTGGCGACGGCTTGCATTGAGATATGCGGCCCGCTGCCCTCATATCCAGGCAGAGGAATGCCGAGCCGGTTGCAGAGCGGCGGTGTGATGAGGTGCAGCGTGCTCCAGCATTTCGGGCAGAGCAGATTGTGACGCGTTACAAGCGCCGAACAGGACACGCAAACAGGCGGCAAAATCAGCCCGGCCGAATAGCGTAAACTCGAAGCGGCAAGATTGGCGGCGCGCTGTAGCATTTGTAACGTTTAAGGGAATGTCCTTCGCTGTTTTGGATGCTATAGGAAGGCGGGAGCGTTGACCAGCCCGAACATTTTCGACCGGCGGCTCATTCGCGCAAATTTGGAACGCGCGGCGCCCGTAGCGCATGAGGTGGATTTTCTCGTCCGTCACGCAGCAGAGGAGCTCGTGGACCGGATCGGCGGGATCAAGCGCAATTTCCGGCTCGCTGCCGGCACTGGCGCTTATGCCGGCGGTATGGCGCGCCTTCTGAAGGAGCGGATCGATGATATCGAGGTGATCTCGCTGAGCGGAGCCTTGGCGCTTGCGGCGCATTGTCCGGGGCCTCGCGCGGTGGCCGGCGAAGAGGCATTGCCGCTTAAGGAGAACACGTTCGACCTCGTCACGTCGGCGCTGTCCCTGCAACTTGTTAACGACCTGCCTGGCGCGCTGATCCAGATCCGCCGCGCGCTCAGGCCCGATGGGCTGTTTCTGGGCGCACTCCTCGGCGGCGATAGCCTCATCGAACTCCGGCAGGCGTTTATGACGGCCGAGACCGAGACCGCTGGCGGCGTTTCGCCTCGCGTTTTCCCGACGGCCGATGTCCGCGATATGGGCGGGCTGCTACAGCGCGCCGGCTTCGCGCTCCCGGTCGCAGACTCGGAGCGGCTGACCGTGACCTATGGCGATCCGCTGGCGCTGATGCGGGAGCTGAAGGCCATGGGCGCGGCCAATCCGCTTGGCGCCCGCTCGAAAAGGCCGCTCCGCCGCGACACGCTCGCCCGCGCCGTCGCGATTTATGCCGAGCGCTTCAGCGATCCGGATGGCCGCGTGCGCGCAACGTTCGAAATCCTCTATCTCTGCGGCTGGGCGCCGCATGAGAGCCAGCAAAAGCCGTTGAAGCCGGGCTCGGCCGCGGCGCGGCTTGCCGATGCTCTGGGCACCGCTGAGATTTCCACGGGCGGCAAGGCGGAGCGCGAGCCGTGAGACTTTATGCGCCGTCGCTCCAAGGGCTACGGGCTATAAGCGCCGGCACGAGTTCTGGCGATTTGCGCCGATGCGATCTCTCACGGCGTCATGGCCGCACTTGATGCGGCCATCCAGGAATACCTGCGTTTTCAATAGGTTATGGATGGCCGGGTCAAGCCCGGCCATGACCTGACTTAGCTCGCATCAGCGGGCAGAGCCACGTAAACCTGGGTGCCTCCGCGGTGAACAAAGGCTAGCGCGTGCTTCTTTCCCGCGGCGTGCGCGGATTTGAGCGCAGCCTCAAGTTCCTTGGGCTTCCGGATGTCGATGCCATTCGCATTGAGAATGACGTCGCCTTGCAAAAGCCCGGCATCGGCGCCCTTCCCGGCGGGGTTGATGTCGAGGATAACGAGCCCCTTGGGCGTGCCATTCTTGCCGTCTGTGGGCACGACATTCACGCCGAGCGGCTCGATCTCGGTTTGCTGCGACACATCGTGAGCCGGAAGGTCTGGCTTTGCCTCGTCCTGCAACTCCCCGAGCTTGACTTCGATCGTCTCGCGCCGGCTGCCGCGCAGGATGGCAATCTTGACCGGCGTACCGGGCGTGATCGATGCGACCTTTCGCGCGAGATCGCGGTTGTCCTTGATCTCCTCCCCGGCGATCTTGACGATCACATCGCCGCGGGAGACGCCGCCAGCCGCCGCCGGGCTGCCCGGCGAGGAGATCGATACGAGCGCGCCTTTGGCCTCCTTGAGACCCAAGCTGTCCGCGATCTCAG
The DNA here is from genome assembly GCA_963817705.1 of uncultured Alphaproteobacteria bacterium. Taxonomy (GTDB): domain Bacteria; phylum Pseudomonadota; class Alphaproteobacteria; order Rhizobiales; family Rhodomicrobiaceae; genus Rhodomicrobium. The sequence continues at coordinate 354,973 of CAWFPF010000004.1, read as the reverse complement.
GCGTGACTTGCTGTACCTGCACGCCGAGCCAGCCGCGGGTGACCCGCCCCTTGGCTTGAAGCTGAGCCACGACGCTTTCGACCGTCTTGGCGGGAATGGCAAAGGCGATACCGGCCGATCCGCCGGATGGCGAGAAGATGGCGGTATTCACCCCGATGACTTCGCCCGCTTGATTGAAGGCCGGACCGCCAGAATTCCCCTTATTCACGGCCGCGTCGATCTGGACGAAATTGTCATACGCGCCCATGCCGATATCGCGGCCGCGTGCAGATACGATGCCAGCCGTGACGGTGCCGCCAAGACCGAAGGGGTTGCCGATCGCGATCACCCAGTCGCCTGGCTTCACCTCCGACCGGCCGAGCGGCACGAAGGGAAACGGCTTGCTGCCCTCGACCTTCAAAAGCGCAAGGTCGGTGCCGGAGTTGGTGCCGATGATCTTGGCTTGCAGCGTGTCGCCCGTGTCGGTCACGATGTCGACCTTGATAGCGCCTTCGACGACATGATTGTTCGTGACGATATAGCCGTCAGCCGAGATGAAGAAGCCGGACCCCTGGCCTTGAACGGGCGCCTGTATACCAGCGCCGCCTCTCTTCTGCTCATGCGGCCGCTGCTCCGGCGCCATCGGGCCTTGGAAAAAGCGTTCGAGGGGCGTCCCCTGGAATGGATTCTTATCCTTCTCAGAAGACTCGGCGTTGTCTTCTCCCTCTCCCTCTTCGTCGCGCGTCGCGATCGCGCCGGGATTGGCTTTGACCCTGATCGAGACGACGGCGGGCGCGACGTGCTCGACAAGCGCCGAGAAGCTTGGAAGCACGGGCTGAACAAGCTGCGCTGGCGGCGCTGCTTCGGCCGGGAGGCGCAGTTCATAGCCACCCACGCCGAGCATGGCCACGATGGCAAGCGCCGGAACGCTGTACCGCGAACGGACTGCTGAAGAAAAGATACGAGGCTTTGCAGATCGTGAGTGCTTGGCGTTCGTCGAAGTGTCGGGCATGAACCATTCCATCTGGTCAAAGGCGAAGTGTTTGGTGAGCGATTGCTTCCCCTAAGATTAAGGCGTTAATGCAGATTGGATTGGTACAGTAAACATTAAATTTACGAAACAAGGTTGGAGCAACTTGGTAAACGCCTAAACTTTATATAAACAGCGAATTGGATTTGTTGATCTACGCCTCGGCACGCCGGGCGACGCCTTTTCATAAAAATTGGCGAGATCGTTTCAAGAGAGCAATTTGACAGAAATACGTACAAATCTAACGGGCATTTAATCGACGATACCATTGCAACTCTTGGGGGCGTTGGCTTGATAGTAGTGCATGCCCGCACTTTTATCTGGTGCGAAGCAAGAAAACGCGGAGGAACTCATGAGAAAGACGATTATCGCAGGGCTGACGGCGCTCGCTATCGCCGGCCCTTCTGTGAGCTTTGCACAGCAGCCCGCACCTGAGGGAGCACCGGCGCACGAGCACTACCGTCCAAGCCCGGCCGACATCAAGGCTTTCACCGATGCCCGGGTTGCCGGGCTCAAGGCCGGCCTCGCGCTCACCCCGGACCAGGAAAAGAACTGGCCGCCGGTCGAGCAAGCCATTCGCGACATGGCTCAGGCGCGGCAGGCCCGCATGGCGCAATGGCGTGAGCGCGTTAAATCCGAAGATGCAATCGCAAAGATTCGCTTCCGGGCCGACACCCTGTCTCAGCGGTCGGGTGAACTGAAAAAGCTGGCCGACGCTGCGGAGCCGCTCTATCGCACGCTGACGGACGAGCAGAAACATCGCATGCGCTTCCTCGTCCGGATGATGATGGTTCATCACGGTGGCTGGCATCACCACGGCGGCTGGGAACATCGCGGCTGATTGCCCAAACAGAAAAGACCGCCGGCTTTAGGCGGCGGTCTTTTGAGTTCCCCGGCGTCTTAGCCGATCCGGGCCACGCCACTCTTGCCGTCGTCGCGGCGCCACCGCACCACGTTCGGGCTAATGCGATGCATGGTGAAACAATGCTGCCTGCCCTCCATCCAATTCCGCCATTGGACGCAAAGCTTCTTTTCGGCAACCCACCAGCGCCCGCGGTCTCTTGAAGTCGACTCGCCATCGAGCAGCGCGAGGTCGGTCTCACCGGCAAGCCGGCCGTTCTTCATATAGCGGATCGGAACTTCGCCGAGCGGTGTGTCGATGAAGACGGTCTTGCCCTCGACGGCCTTGAAAAGTTCCTCGCCGGTGAGTTCCTCGGCAAAGGCCGGCGTGAACGCGAAAGAGATAGGCACTACTGCAAATAAACACGCGATAAGCTTACGCTTCATGGATCATGAACTCGCTTCGTTCAGGTGAGCGGAAGTTTGCTGAGCGAAGCCTAGCGGCCACGCGCCAAACGATGCCCCTTTGAAGGGGGTCAACATAGAGTTGATAGCGCCGAAAATATGGCGGGGTTTGACAACTGCCTTTGGCAGTAGATTGCCTCTACTCGACGCAGCAAGGTCAATGCCGCCGGCTTTCAAGCCAAAGCTTCCAGCGATTGTTGACTGGAGCGAGGTCCGGAACGGCGAACAAAAGCTCCGCTCCGGCCGCGCGGCCGCACCTCTCAACTTTTTGGATGAACAGTGCAAAAAGCACTTGACCTCGCAAGCAACATAGCCACTTAAAGGCGCTCGATTGCGAAACGATTGCGCCATAAATGGCGCTGGGGAGGTGACTTCTGCTCATAAAGGCTGCGCGCTAAGACCCAGTGTCCGCCCGTATGCCGAACGTGCAGAAATAGCCTGTCTGGCAACTCCGCGCGAGCGGTGAAGCGTTCGTCAGCAGCATCGGATTAACTCTTAAATGGGAGGTCCCATGCGATGGACATTTACCCGGCGGCAGCGGAGTTTCTCCGCCGCGTTCCTGTAGAAAATCCTGTCATTGCTCTTCGCCCGCACGCGGCTTCGCGCGCGGCACGGTGGTTTGGCGACAATTTCCCCGGTGAGACGCTGTATGCGGTGAAGGCGAACGACTCGCCGGCAACGCTGGCCGCGCTCTTCAATGCGGGGATCCGCCATTTCGACGTAGCATCGCTCCCGGAGGTTCGCGCCATCGCGGCTCTTCCCGGCGCCGTTATGCACGTCATGCACCCCGTCAAGCCGAGCCGCTTCATCGCCGAGGCCTATCGCGATTTCGGCGTGCGCACCTTTGCGCTCGATTCCGAGGCCGAGCTCGACAAAATCGTCGAGGCGACTGGGAACGCTAAGGATTTGACGCTGGTCGTCCGTGTCGCTTGCGCCTCCACCTACAGCGAGATTTCGCTGGAAGGCAAATTTGGCGCGCCCTGGAGCGAAGCGCCCGGCTTGATCCGCCGCACACGTCAGCGGGCGGAGACGCTCGGCATTACGTTCCACGCGGGCTCGCAGATGATGTGCCCCATCGGCTACGGCCAAGTTCTGCGCGACGTTTCAAAGCAGATCGTACGCGCCGCGACGCTGGTGGACGTCATCGACGTGGGCGGAGGGTTTCCATCGCGCTATCCCGGCATGGAGCCACCCGCGCTGGAAAGCTACATGGACGAAATCCGCGCGGCCTTCGACAATATGGCCGTGGGCTACACCTGCCAACTCTGGTGCGAGCCGGGGCGCGCCCTGGTGGCCGAAGCGGAATCGCTCATCGTGAAGGTCGACGCGCGCCGCGCCGATACGCTCTATATCAATGACGGCGCATTCGGCACGCTCTACGATGCGGCCCATTGCAAATGGGTTTTCCCGGCGCGGGCCTATTCCGCAAAGGGCAATCCCATGGGCGAACGGAACCTCGTCCCGTTCGGGCTCTACGGTCCGACCTGCGACAGCGCCGATTTCCTGCCGGGCCCCTTCATGCTGCCGGCCGGCATTGGAGACGGCGATTACATCGAGATCGGCAATATCGGAGCTTACGGGCGCGTGATGGCCGGTCACTTCAATGGCTACGGCTATTATGATGAAGTGATCCTTGAGGACGAGCCCATGCTGTCCATGTATGCCGCGGGCGCTGAGCAAGCGAATGCAGGCCTCTCCGCGGCACGTCAACAGGGCGGCGGCGCTGCTCAGTAGCGCCGCCGGGTCACACTGGGGCGCCGCTCATCCACCGGACGCGTGCAGCAATGCGCGCGTTTTTTTTGTCTTTCCGGCATGCGGTTGACATCGCCAGGGAACGATTCCGCCACACTCCGGTTCAAGACATAGTGCGAGGTGCGCCTATGCTAGCTTCCATCCATGGAATTTCCCTCCGCCGCTGAACGTTCTCTCTCCAGGCCCGGAAAAGATTTTAAAACATCCCAAAGATTCCCGGATCCGAGCGGAACCAGAGCGGCATGCGGCTGTTACCACCGTAAAGCCTCAGCCGGAGGCTTGGCTACAACCGCACCACAGGAGTGATAATGGCCTCCCAAAACCCCAAGAAAACGGGCTCGACTTCGAACCGTGGCTTCGCCTCGATGGATGCCGAGAAACAACGCGCGATTGCGTCGAAGGGCGGACAGAGCGTACCGAACGAAAAGCGGAGCTTCAGCCAAAATCGTGAGCTTGCCGCGCAGGCCGGCCGCAAGGGCGGACAGAACGTATCCGATGAGAACCGTAGCTTTTCACGCAACCGTGATCTCGCCGCGCAGGCGGGACGCAAAGGCGGCCAGGCGAGCCATGGCGGCAAGCCCCGCGAGACTCGCGTCTAGAAGAGTTCGACTCTGCTCAGGCCTCCCTGAGCGTTCGCATCGTTTCCCCGGCGGCATAAAGGCATCAAGGGCGTGGCGCTCCATCCCGCCGGGGCAGATTTAGAGGCAAATTCCTCTTTGCTATTCTTTGCCAGCGCTTGTATGCGTTGTGCAAGTTGGCCCTGAACGGATTGGCACGATGGAACGCTTCTTGGGCGGCAGTCCCGCTGCCGTTATATTGAAACTCGTCATTGCCTCGATCATTATCGGGGTCGTGCTATCGTTTTTCGGCTTCAATCCCGCCAACCTCTCCGGCGCGATCGTAAGGCTTGGAAACTGGATTTCCTCGCTTGGCCTCGATACGGTGAGAACCGTGTTCAGCTATCTCCTTCTCGGCGCGATCATCGTCGTACCGCTATGGCTTTTGTCCCGCGTTTTCAGCTTGTTCGGCTCCGAGCGCCGTCAAAAGTAGGGTTGCGTTGCAGGATCGCAGCCCGCGCGCAACACCTGTCCGAAGCCAGGATGTGCTTGCGATCGCCATTCCCATGATCCTGTCCAACGCGACGGTTCCACTCGTAGGGATCGCGGACGTTGCGGTCGTGGGCCAATTGAACGATCCGGCGCTCATTGGCGGAGTTTCTCTCGGCTCGACCGTCTTCGCATTTCTGTTCTGGGCCTTCGGTTTCCTGAGGATGGGCACGACCGGACTGACCGCCCAGGCGGCGGGTGCCGGCGACCGGACCGAAATTGCCGCCAACCTCTACCGGGCGCTCGCGATCGCTGGGGCGGCAGGCGCGGTGCTCTTTCTTCTTCATGTTCCCGCGATCCTGTTCACGCTTAGACTCATCGGCGCCAGTGCCGAGGTCCAGACAGCCACCGCTGCCTATTTCGGCGTTCGCATCCTCAGCGCGCCCGCCACGCTCGCGAACTACGCGCTCGTTGGATGGTTCATAGGCCTTGCGCGCGCCAACGTGGCCTTCCTGCTGCAACTGTTCCTCAACCTGCTCAACATCGCGCTTGCCGTGGTCTTCGTGCTTGCCGCGGGCAAGGGCGTCGAGGGCGCAGCGATGGCCGCGGTCTGCGCCGAATATGCCGCCGCCGTGCTCGGCTTTCTGATCGCAATCCGCTTTTTGCGCGGGGGAAGCGTCACGCGCGCGGCCGTGTTCGACCGCGCAGCGTTCAAGCGGCTGCTCGCCGTGAACGGCGACATCATGATCCGCACGGTCTGCCTGATGTTTGCCTTCACGTTCTTCGCGGCCCAAGGGGCACGGCTTGGCGATGTCGAACTCGCGGCCAACAGCGTACTGCGTAACATGTCGGAACTCTCAGCCTACGTGCTCGATGGGTTTGCCTTTGCCGCCGAAGTGTTAGTGGGACAAGCCGTGGGCGCACGGAGCTTGCCGCGTTTCCGGCAGGCGGTCTTCCTGAGCTCGGTTTGGGCCGCTGTCTTGGCCGCCTGCGTGAGTGCCGTCTTCTGGTGCGCCGGCCTTCTCCTCATCCGCCTTATGGCAGTCGCGCCACCGGTGCGCGAGGCCGCGTACACGTTCCTGCCCTGGGTGGTCCTGACCCCGGTCGCGGGGGTCGCCTGCTTTCAGCTCGACGGCATTTTCATCGGAGCCACGCGCACCGCCGACATGCGCAACATGATGATCGCGAGCCTCGCCGTGTTCCTGGCCGCCTGGGCGGTTCTGATGCCGGCGTTCGGCAATCACGGGCTTTGGGCGTCGATCCTGGTGTTCTATGCGGCGCGGGCGGTGACGCTTGGCCTTCGCTATCCCGCGCTGGAACGGGCGTCATTCGGTTCGGCGAGTGCCAAAGAAAACAGGCGGGGAATGATGATCACCGCCTGTCAGTGAAATGCTAAAAGCTAGGCGGGTGTCTGGCTTTAGAACTTCAGGCGCATGCCCGACACGACGGTCGTGTTGTCGGTCGCAGCATACGGATCGTTCGAGAAGCTCGAATGAGCCAGACCGCCGCTGATTTCCGAGTAGGAGACGCCGGCATAGATATCGAAATGCTTGTTGAAGGCATAATCGATCAGGAACGAATAGCTGCTCGATGTCGCCGGCGCAGGCAAAGCGTTGACCGCGCAACCGCCCTTGTGCCTTTGAACCGTTATGCCGCTGAGCTGTCTTGGGAGACTGGTAGTAAGCGCCTGTGAAGCTCCACGGACCGGTTTCGTACTTCGCGCCGGCCCATGCCGTCTCAATGTCCTTGTTGCTGATGAGGTGATATTGTTGTTGTGTGAGCATGTAGTCGCCGATCGTAGTGCCGGACCGTTACAAGCCGTCTGCGCGTGGTCTGGGTTGGTCTGTTCGGTGTTGTTATAACCGCCAAAGAACGTCAGCTTGGACGTGTCGCAGATATCTTTGAAGCCGCAGCGTCCTTAAACCCTGCCAGCCGCCGCCGAACTCAAAGGTGTACTTGCCCATGCCACAGACCACGCTTCGTTGTTCGTGATCGAGGCAGTTCAGCGAATTGGGTGCTGATGGGTGCGGTGCCGAGTGGCGTTTCCAAACGAGGCGATTGACCGCGCCCTTTTCGTTCTATAACGCCGTCGACCGACAAGCCCTTAAGGTCAAGCCGGGTTGCCGCCATAGGAGTCGCCTGGAGCGAGCTTCCACTGCCGCCAATCGCGTACATGAACGCCGACATGGACGGGGCCATACTGATAGACGTATTTCAGCGAGTTGTCCCAGCGGGCCATCTCGGTGCTGCCGGCGCCCGCGCGCGCGCCGCCCGAACAGCCGAGCAGCGACAAGGAGTAGGAACAGTGCCCTCGGGTCGTAGGTGGCTACGGCGTTGTGCAGGAAGCGAGTTCTGACGGCCGATAGTCAGCGTGCCGAAGGTAGCGCTGCTCGTAGCCGGCATAGACTTGACCGTTGATAGGCCTGGCCGCATCGGCTGCCGTCGGCGAAGGGTTGGAGAGTGGTTGCGCATTACCCCCAAGGCATTGCAGCGTTGGCTGCGACCAAGCTTTTGCAAGCATCGGCCAAGTCGCCAGACATCGGATCGAAGCCCGTCTCGATCTGCCGACGCCACGAAGCCCGCGCCGATGTTTTCTTCGATCTTGAGGCCGATTGAGGATTGCGACAAGCCGTTATTGTTGAAGCGAAGAGATTTCGCGCGTGTAGGCACTCTTGATCGGTAGATGTTGTAAGCCAGAGCCCGGATAGAAAGCGCCCGCTTGCGGGAAGGCCCGCCGGTCTGATAGCCGTACCGCCTACGTCGATCGTCCCGTAGATCGTGACACCCTTGAAGGTCAGCGTGTCCGGCAACGGGTTTTTGCTGCCATCCAGATCGGCCGCCTGCGCGGTGGCTGCGAAGCCGCCGAGCGCAAGGGCGCAAATAAGTAACTTCCTCACTGTTATTCCCCCTTTTTTACAAAAAAGCCCATCGCCCGGACTGACGTCCGGACTTGCAAGGTGGGAATATGACTGCTGACGAGGTTCCCCCTCCCGCTGCCTGGATTGGCGCTAGGGCCTGCCCGCCCCCACAAATCGCATCAGCATCGTGCCAGAATTCGCTGTAATAAATAGATAGGGGGTCAGTCAACGGCTTGGCCGTGGCCTTGGGACGTTCCGATAAAGTATTGTGACATTCCGGTAACAATCAAGAAGAAAAGGCGGCATGCGAAGGTGATTCGTGCGATTGTCAATGCCGGAAAGAATTCTGGGTTCAAGAACCTAGCAACTGGCGCCGCCGCGGCGCACAAAAAAGCAAGCGGCGCCGGGGGTCACCGCTTGCTTGCTATGAGAGCATACGGGATTTGTTCCCGCAGCTAGAACTTCAGCCGTACACCGGTCATAATGCCGGTTGTATCGATGCTGGTCGCCGTGCCAGTTAGTTTGCGCCTATAGCCTTCCCCGTGCCGGCGACCCCGCAGGCGTGCCCGTGAAAGCTCGCGGCCAAGCCATCATTCACGCGGCCATAGGTAATGCCGGCATAGACATCGAAGTGTTTGTTGAACTCGTAGTCCACGAGGAAAGAGCCCTGGTCGTAGCTGCCGGCACAGTTCGAGGCACCTGCTGGGCCAAAGGCTCCTGCCGCGACTGCGCAAGTCTTGCCGTCAGCTGTGTAGGAATTCTGATCGACGTGATAATAGGCGCCGGTGAAGCTCCAGCCCGATGGCATGGCGTATTTCGCGCCGGTCCAGTAGAAGTCGAACGTCTTGGCAGTTTGGAATGCGATGACGTCGGCGCTGACGAGGTACCCGCCATTGGTCGTGTAGTTTCCGGCCGTAATGCTGCTGCTGGGGTCCGTTTGGCTGGTGTGCGTATACCCAGCGAAGAGTGTCAGCTTGTCGCCGGCACCGTAATCCTTGAAGCTGCCTCCGAAATCGAACGTGTACTTGCCCATGAGGGACCAAGCCTCGTTGTTCGATATGTTGGCGACGAGCGGCAGCGTGGAAACGCTATCGATGTTCTTCAAGTTAACGGCGCCATTTTCCTTTGTGTAGACGGCGTCGATGGACAATCCTTGATATTTGATCCCCGCATTCAATCCGTAGTCGCTGCCAAACGTTCCGGTATCCTGGCCGCCATCGGAGTACATGGCCGCGGCATGGAATGGGCCGTAGGAGAAAATATATTTGACGGAGTTATCCCAGCGGGCCGCTTCCGTGCTGCCTGAGCCGCCATTGGCGCCATTAACCCAAGCAGCGAAAAGGCGTAGGAGAGGCTCATCGGATCGTAGGTTCCGATAGCGTCGAGTTGCAGCGAATTCTGCCGTCCTAACGTAAGCGTTCCGTAGGTGGAGTTGCTCAAGCCGGCATAGGCCACGCCATTGAAAGCCTGTCCGCAGCGGCTACTATCGCCGTTCGATGATTGTTTCGATTATACGGCGATGCCGATATTTTCCTGGATCGATAGACAGCCCCGTCCGAGAGCTGCCCTTCATCGGATCGAAACCCGTATCGAGCTTTCCGATCGCCATCAAGCCCAGGCCGATTTCTTCCTCGATCTTCACGCCGATTTTCGACTGTTCGAGGCCGCTGCCTTGAAGGGTCGAGACACGTTTGCCCGGTATAGTTGCGGGTAGAGTTAAACGGGATGTATTCGAGATCGGAGACGACTTCCGCCAAGCGGGCGGCCGTTGGTCTGATAGGCGTAACCCACGTCGATCGTGCCGAAGATCGTGACGCCATGGTAGCTCAACGTATCCGGCAGCGGGTCCTTCATGCTGCCAACATCCAAATCCGCCGCCTGCGCTGAAGCGGCAAAGCCGGCCAGCGCCAAAGCGCAAACTAAACTCTTCTTCACGGGAACTCCCCCAACCTACGAGTAAAATGCTCAGCCATCTTACGGGCCCACCCCGCACGCTTGCTGTATAGATCAAGGAATACCAGGATGCAGAGACCTTCCACTAGTGCAGACGGGCAACAGTTGCCCTGCGAAACAGCCTCCCGTGGCATAAAGTTGTGCCCCGGGCGGGAGCCAAGGAACATCCTTTCCTCGCCTGGGTTCGCCACCTCGGACAGCAGCACAATGATGGGCCGAGACGCATCGCGTGTCCCATCGGAAGGGAAGCAATTTGCGAAAGATTGGCAGGCCGGCGATCGCACCCATGCTGGGAACACCGGCGGTGGCTCAAACTACGGTGACACCAGCTGCCCCTGAACCCCGCGCAAATCCGCGGACATACAGCCCAGACAGGCCTACGGGCGAAGGGCGCGTGACCTCGCCGAGGAACGATCCCGACAGCACAAACCGCTCTGGTTCGGGCAGCGCGGGCGGTCATTACCATGACGAACGGGCAGGTGGAGGGGCTGCTACCGGTCCGGTCCCTTGGTCGGCCCACGGCGGCGGTTAACGGAATAATTTCAGGCCCCGATTGGGGCCTGAATTGCTTCGAAGAGTTGTGCTTCTGGGCCGGTCCTAGAATCTCAAGCGGACGCCAGAGGCGAAGGATAGAATGTTGTCGTTCAAGAACCCGTTGGCGAGACCGCCGCTCAGGTCGCTGTAGGAAACGCCCCCATAGACGTCGAAGTACTTGTTGAAGGTGTAGTCGACCAGGAAGGAGACTTGATTGTAGTCGCTGGCGCAGTTGGGGCCAACCACGTTTCCGACGAACTTTCCGGCATTTCTTGCATTGATGTCGCTCTGCGTGGTTTGGGCGCAAGTGTTGAATGTGTCCGGAGTGCCCGGAGTGCCCCCGGGGGTGGTCAGCGTGGCCCGGTTGATGTAGTTGTCCTGACCGAAGTGGTAGTAAGCAAGCGCGAAGGCCCAGCCAGTGGGAATTTCCAACCTCGCGCCCACCCACTCGGTGTTGAGGTCCCTCGAACTCCACGGCGCGTAAGGCTCATTGTTCACCGTCCCCAGGAAATAGCCGCCGAGCGTTGTCGAGTTGACCGGCACCGGGTCGCGCGGATTGGTGAGCTGGATAGACACATCGCCGGCGTAGAAGGTCACCCTCGGACCGGCTTCGGGCTTATCCTTGAAGCTGGCGCAGCAGTCGACGAACTCATAGGTGTATTTGGCCATGACCGAGAAGCCTTCATCGTCGGTGATGGTCCCATTGAGGGTGTTCGTATTGCAGGGCTTTCCAAAGTAGTTGGCTGCGCCGGCTGTGGCGTAGTAGTTCGGGTCGCAGGTTCCGGGAGCCCCGGCTGTGCCATAGTTGAGCGCTGAGGCCGAGACCACGCTGTACTGCTGTCCATAGACGGCGTCGACCGAAAAGCCCTGCCAGGAGAAGCCCGCATTTACCGCCCAGGCGTCGTTGAAGATACCCGTATCGGGTCCGCCGCTCATTCCCATCCCGGCCACATGGAAGGGACCGTATTGAAAGACATACTTGACCGAGTTATCCCAACGCGCGGCTTCTGTATCGCCGAAACCCGCGGCCACTGTGCCGGTGTAGCCGAGGATCGAAAAGGCATAAGCGAGTTGCATCGGATCGTAGCTGGCGATTGCGTCGAGTTCGAGCGACTGCTGGCGGCCAAAGGTGAGCGTGCCATAGGTCGCGTTGCTGACGCCGGCATAGACAGGTCCGTTGAAAGCCTGGCCGCAGCGGCTTCCGTCGCCGTTGGTGCTCTGATCCAAGAAACTGGGGCTGACGGGTGGAATGCCATTCTTACCGTTGTTCCGTACCGCGCTTGCACAAACGTCCGCAAGTTCCCCGTACATGGGATCGAATCCGGTTTCGGCCTTGCCGATGACCGTCCAGCCATTGTAGATGGGTTCTTCGATTTTCACGCCGAGCTTCGATTGCTCCAGCGCATTGTTGGTGAGACCGGTGAACTCCTTGTTGGCGTATTTCGAACCGTAGATCGACCAAAAGGCTCCAGGATACCAAGTCCCGGCTACCGGAAGTCCATGCGAATTGTAGCCAATACCTACGTCAATGGTCCCGTAGATGGAGACGCCCGGCGCCGAGACGCTCGGAATCAAATCCGTCATATTGTCGAGATTGATGCCATCGGCCTGTGCGCCGGTAGCGAGGCTGGCAAGCGCGAACGCGCAACCGAGCGTTCGAGTTGCATAAACACGTTCACGCAAATAACGAAGCGCGCGGCCGATCTGCATGGCTCCCCCAAAATCTTAAGCGCCCCAGTAAATGCCAGTATCGATGGCGATACACGTGCGAGACGGGCCGCAGTTGGTCTTCAGGACGCTTCCTATGGCTCCGCTTATGATTGAATTTAACGGGTAATCAACCTTAGGTTAACGTCTGCTAACCTTTAATCGCGATTCTCAGCAAGGGGCAAAATGGCATTGCCGCCGGCGCGTCCTGTATACGCACTTTCATAGCACATGATGCAGAAATGCAACTGCAGGTTGACGATGGGACAAAAAAAACCAGGCCCCGTAGGAGCCTGGACTTGGTCCGTCGCAATGGGAAGAAGCCGCGCTACGGAAACTAGAACTTCAAGCGGATGCCGGAGGCGAAGGATAGAATGTTGTCGTTCAAGAACCCGTTGGCGAGACCGCCGCTCAGGTCGCTGTAGGAAACGCCCCCATACACATCGAAGTACTTGTTAAAGGTGTAGTCGACCAGGAAGGAGACTTGATTGTAGTCGCTGGCGCAGTTGGAGCCGGCGACGTTCCCGACGAACTTTCCGGCATTTCTTAGAGCGATATCGCTTTGCGTGGTTTGCATGCAATTGTTGAACGAGTCTGGCTGTGCGACTCCCCCAATAAACAGCGAACTGCGGTTGATGAAGTTGTCTTGGCCGAAGTGGTAGTAGGCAACCGCCACGGCCCAGCCAGTCGGGATTTCCAATCTTGCGCCAACCCACTCGGTGTTCAGGTCTCTTGCACTCCACGGCGCGTAAGGCTCGTTGTTGACGGTCCCCAGGAAATAGCCGCCGATCGTCGTCGAGTTGACCGGCACCGGGTCACGCGGATTGGTGAGCTGGATCTCCGCATAGCCGGCGTAGAAGGTCACCTTGGGACCGGCCTCGGGCTTATCCTTGAAGCTGGCGCAGCAGTCGACGAACTCATAGGTGTATTTGCCCATGACCGAGAAACCTTGGTTGTCGGTGATGGTCGCATTGAGAGTATTCGTATTGCACGGTTTGCCAAAGTAGCCAGCCGCGCCCGCGGTGGCGTAATAGTTGGGGTCGCAGGTGCCGGCAGCCCCGCTTGTGCTGTAGTTGAGAGCCGAGGCCGAGACCACGCCGTACTGCTCGGCGTAGACGGCGTCGATCGAAAAGCCCCGCCAGGTGAAGCCCGCATTTGCCGCCCACGCATCGTTGAAGATACCTGTATCGGGTCCGCCGCTCATTCCCATCCCAGCCACATGGAAGGGACCGTATTGAAAGACATACTTGACGGAGTTATCCCAACGCGCGGCTTCCGTATCGCCGAAGCCCGCGGCCACCGTGCCGGTATAGCCAAGGATCGAAAAGGCATAAGCGAGCTGCATCGGGTCATAGCTTGCGATCGCGTCGAGTTCGAGCGATTGCTGGCGGCCAAAGGTCAGCGTGCCGTAGGTTGCGTTACTGACACCAGCATAAACCGGCCCGTTGAAAGCCTGGCCGCAGCGGCTTCCGTCGCCGTTTGTGCTCTGATCCAGGAAGCTGGGAGTGACGGGAGGAATGCCATTCTTGCCGTTGTTTCGCACCAAGCTTGCGCAAGCGTCCGCAAGCTCTCCGAACATGGGATCGAAACCGGTTTCGGCCTTGCCGATGACCGTCCAGCCATTGTAGATGGGTTCTTCGATTTTCACGCCGAGCTTCGATTGCTCCAGCGCATTGTTGGTGAGACCGGTGAACTCCTTATTGGCGTATTTCGAACCGTAGATCGACCAATAGGCGCCGGGATAGAAGCTTCCAGCGACCGGAAGCCCGTGCGAATTGTAGCCAATACCCACGTCGATGGTCCCGTAGATGGTGACGCCCGAGGCCGACACGCTCGGGATCAAGTCCTTCATGCTGTCGAGAGTGACGCCATCCGCCTGCGCGGCGGTGGCAAAGCTGGCAAGCGCGAACGCACAACCGAGCGTTCGAGTTGCTGAAACACGTTCACGCAAATAACGAAGCGCGCGGCCGATCTGCATGGCTCCCCCAAAATCTTTAAGCGCCCCAGTAAACGCGTGTATGTATAGGGATTACACGTGCATGCGGGCGGCGGTTGGTCTTTCAGACGCGAGCTATGGCTCAGCCGGTAATTGTAGTTTTATTACAATTTAACCTTAGGTTGCGTCAAATCCTTCGTTAGCAGCGATTCGTATCGGGGTCAAAATGGCACTGCCACCAGCATGGTGTATTCCCGTGCTTTGAACGGGCGGTGATGCACGATTGCCACTTAAGGTTGAAGACTGGAGCACTTCATCCCCTGGAGTCCGGCGATGCCAACCCTCTCTCGCGAGGGGAGAGGGGGGAGTCCAAGCGTTAGCGAGCGGAGAGGGGAGACCATGGCGTCCCTTCTCCCATTGCGGGAGAAGGACAGGATGAGGGGTGCCTGCCCAAAATAGCAAATCAGAGGGGCTTGCTGCCGCGCCCGGATCGCCGCCGCGCTTGGAAGCGCGTTGGGGGCCCATTCATGGCTTCTCGCCTCGTTTGGACTAAAAACTCAGCAGACGGACCGGCCCCCTGCTGGCGTTTTGCTGCGCTAGAACTGGGGCAAGTTACAATATTGTTACCCAAAAGACACTCATAGACGCGAGTCTTGCGCCGGCGCCTGACTTGACGTTGACCGTACACGGCCCACTCCGATAAAACGGTATCCGGCATGGAGCTACTTGTGAGTACGAGGCGGGCAGCCTCAGTGGCGTATGAGTAGTTTTGGGGGGGGTGAGTATGATCTGTGATCATAATTCCCACGATGCCGTTCGGGCCGATCGCCCGGGCGATCAGTCTGCACGTATCCGCGTCAATCGTTTAAATACGGGGAATTACAGTGAAAAAGTTAGTAATCTGCGCCCTCGCGCTGGGCGGCTTCGTAGCGTCCGCGCAAGCGGCTGATCTCAGAGTCGACAGCCTCAAGGATCCTCTGCCTGACAACTTACCGCTGCTGGCGTAACGCTCTACGGGACGATCGACGTCGGTTACGCCTATCAGACGAATGGCCTTCCTTACAGCGGGTCCTTCTATCCGTCCTTGGCCTACGCTCCCATCAAGAGCGTCTATGCTCGCGAAATCTCGTCGTTCCAGAATAACGCCCTGTCGCAGTCCACGCTCGGCGTGAAGATCGAAGAAAACATTGGCGCAGGCTTCGTGGCTATCGGCAGGGTCGAAACGGGCTTCGACCCGATGTATGGCGAATTGGCCGATGCTTGCAAAAGCTTGATCGCGGCCAACGCCGCAACCCTTGGCGGTAATCCCGCTAAGACCCTTTCTCCTGGCATCGACGGTAGCCGCTGCGGCCAAGCCTTCAATGGTCAGGTCTATGCCGGTACGAGCAGCGCCACCTTCGGCACGCTCACCTATGGCCGTCAGAACTCCTTCTTGAACGATGCCGTAGCCACCTACGATCCGAACCACGGTTCGTATGCGTTCTCGCTGATCGGCTATTCGGGCGGCGCGCTTGCTGGTGTCGGCAGCACGGAAACGGCCCGCTGGGACAACTCCGTCAAATACGTCTATCAGTACGGCCCCGTCCATGTTGGCGGCATGTACGCCGTTGGCGGCAGCGGCAGCTCGATCCAGGACGACGCCTATGGCGCGAACGCCGGCTTGACCTTCAAGGGCTTGTCGGTCGACGGTTATTACACGAACGAGAAGGGTGCGGTTAACGCCTCTTCTGGGAACGCTTTCCAATCCGCTACCGTCTCTGCCAATTCTCTGAACGCAACGATCACGAACAACGAAGCGTATTCTGTGGCGGCCAAGTACACCTTCGAGTTCGGCGGCGGCTTCAAGGACGGCGGTTGCGGCTTCAAGGATGTCTGCGACAATTCCAAGCTGACGTTCTTCGGCGGTTATAACCATACGGACCAGACGAACCCCGATCACGCTCAGTCTGCTTATAATGGCGGCACCACGATCGGCGACTATGTGTTCTACACGTTGTCAGCCGCTGCCAATACCAATAAAGTCATCCAGACGGCATGGGTTGGCGCAACCTACGAGACCGGCCCATGGAGCTTTACTGGCGCTTATTACACCCAGGATACAAAAGACAACGTCGCTAATAATGTGGGCGACCTCAACTGGGTGTCGGGCGTGGTCGACTATAAGTTCAACAAGAACTTCGACATCTATGCCGGCGTCACCTACGCCGAGTATAGCGGCTCTGCGTATACTGGCGTCGCCTATCCCCTCGACAACACCAGCGTCGTGACTGGCCTTCGCTTGAAGTTCTAAAGCTGAGCGCTAGGCTCGCCTAGCTCTTTATCCTCGCATTGGACAGGCGGTGAAGATCACCGCCTGTTTTTTGTCGCGCTGTAGTGAGCGTCGCAGCATCAGTCGCCCGGCGTCCCTTTGCGCAGGTCGAAGCCGACGCAATGGCGCCCCACCGTGCATAAGCGGAGGTACGGAACTCGAAGGGTTAGCCGAACGTGCCGTCGCTCATGACGCGGGCAATGGCTTCGACAGCCTCCTCCACCTTTCGCACGCGCCCCTTTACGCCGATCAGCTCGATGTTGAGCTTGTCGAGCTTTGACTCCAGCTTGGCATTAGCGGCGCGCTGCTCAGCTATGAACCCGTCGAGCTTCGCATTCGTAGCTTCTTGTTCAGCGCGGATTTCCCGCAGGAGACGCAGTGTCGGGTTTTCAGTTTCGTCGGCCATAAGCGTAATGTCACTATTCCCCGGCGTTTCGTCAACGGACTTAAGCAGCGAATCCGCTAGCGGGCGGTGGCCGGATAGCGAGAGACGTGCCAGAGCTTGATCGAGCCCTCTCGCTCCCAAGCAGGCGGCTTTCCGCGAATAGGCAATCGAATCATCGGAGAACGTATGCCCGGGCTAGAGGTGCGGATCGGCGGATCGTTTATTTGCCGCCAAGCCCACGATCCCGGAGCCTTCAAAAGCGGCGCGTCCGCGACCGGAGCGAGGTTACGAAAGGAACCAGATACTGGCTAAGCGTCTTCGAGAAAGGCGGTAATTACGGGGTTTGCCCTCAAGGCCGCTAGCTCCTCCGGGGTTGGAAGTTGCGGCTTGTCGCGCGTGGCATTGACCATGCACAGAAAGCCGAAGGGCTCGCCCTTGCTCGCGCGGAACTGGTGCCACGTCAGCGGCGGAATGAACACCAGATCGGGCGCCGTTACCTCGCGCACCTCGCCGCCCACGAGGCAGGTGCCCTGGCCGCGGAAAATCATCACGGCGTGGACATGCTCATGCCGCTCCAGCGTCGAATGCCCGCCGGGCTCCATCTCGAAATAGCGCAGCTCGCAGCCGAGTTCGGGCCGCTGGAACAGCACCTGGCGCGTGATCGCCTTGAAGGGCGCGCTGCCCTCGTCCTTGTAGGCCAGCAGCGCGACGCCGTTCCAGCGAAAGCCGCCCTGCGCCGCCCTGAACGGCGTGGCTTCATCCATGGCTTGGTCCTTCGAAATAGCGGGCGACCCGCGCCGTGAACGCCGCGGCTTCTTCCGTCAGCCGCTCCTTCGCGGAGAGGAGGCTGCCGCCGATCAGCAACATGGTGTCCGGGCCGTAGAAGTCCAGAATCTCGGGCACGCGCGCCAGCGTCATCCCTCCGGCGGGCGAAGGCATGCAGGGCTTCAGCGGCGGCGAGGGCAGCCGCGCCTCGTCCGCGATGGCTTTACAGGTCGCGGGCGCATAGCTGAAGCGGCCGCCATAGTTCGGGTATATGGTCACGTCCGCGCCGAGGAGGCGGAACAGCTTGCCGAGCAAGAGTGGCGCTGCGATGCGGGCGCCGCCGGCCATGGCGGGATGCGCGAAGAACGCGATGCCGGGAAAGCCGCGCACAAGGCGATGGAAGTTCGACAGCCCGATGACCATCGGCTCGATGAGAACCGCCTGAATGTCTTCCTCCATGGCGAGGCGGATCTGCTCGCCGGCGCTATGCAAATCGCCCGATACGTTGGGCACGTAGCGCGTGTGAGAGCCGCTTTCCTTGTTGGCGCGGCGGATGGCGGCGGCGCAGCTTCGAATGCGCTCTGCGAAGGGACTGTAGGCCTGATCCGCCAGGCCATGGTCGTCCTTGATGAAATCGAGGCCGCCCGCCGCGAGCCGCCCTGCCAGCGCCGCCAAATCCTCCAGCGGCAGGCCCTGCGGCTTAAGCGCGGTGCAGGTCAGCGCGCGGGTGGCGGCGCCGCATCTTTTGCGCAAGCCCGCGACGCCGAGATTGGGGCCGCCGAAATGCCGGGCCATCGCCTCGGGGATCTCCGCATCGTGCAGCGTCACATCTTCTGCCAAGCTCGTATTGCCGAACAGCATGTTCAGAAGCTGCCCCGCCTCGAACCCCGTCGTATCGAGCGCCAAGCCGATGTTCACCTCGAACAGCCCCGCCTCAAGCTCGCGGACGCCCTGCACCTCGCCCACGATATCGCGCAGCACCGCCTGGCTCGAAATCGCATCGAGCGGCATCTCCACGCTCTGCTCGACCGCGATCGCCTGCGCCCGCGCTTCGATCGACGCTGCATCGCCCCGCACACGATAGACCGCAGTCATGCGCTGCGGCTTATTGTCATTCTCTTCAGCCGTCATGCTCTGGCTTTCCGCCTTTTTTCAAGTTAAATGCAAGCCGTTTGACGGAGAGTTTCATGACGGCACCCTTTGAGCACGACATTTTCATCAGCTATAGCCAAAAAGACCGAGAGGCCGCCGAACGGCTCCAGGCAGCCTTCTTTGGACGCGCACCTCGGCGGGCTGGGCTTGCCGTTTTCCCCTGAGCACAAGACCGCGCCTCCAAAGCCGAAAGCGAAGGCCGCCACAAAATTAACCGCTGGGAAGACCCCCTCACCCCAACCCTCTCCCCGGGGTGAGAGGGGGCAAGGCTGTGCCCGTTGAGCCTGCGTTCCCTCGCCCCAACGGGGAGAGGGACAGGGTGAGGGGCCTTCCCGCGCTCCCACAAAACGCAACGAGGCGCGGAAAACCGCGCCTCGCACCCCGCATTAACCGCAAAATAACGTTACTTGCCCTTGCCCTTACCCTTGGGAGCGGCTGCCGCCTTCGCGGGGGCGGCGCCCTTGGGGGCCGCTTTGCTCTCGGGTTTGGGCGCTGCTGCTGGTTTCTTCGCTGCCATGGTCTTGCCCCTGGTTTTTCGTCATTGACAGATCCACGAGGCCCGATTCGGTTTGTTTCAACAATTGCATGCCCGCACTTTCCACAGCTAACTGACGGGCGCGCCCGCGATTTCCGCGAGCACCGTGTCGAGCGCGTCCCCGGAGGCTTCGACGAGGGTGCCGTCCCGCGTGTTGAGCAGCGCGGCGCGGACACCGGCTGTGGGGTAAAGCCGTTGCAACGCGAGCCGGTAGCAAGCGAGCTGAGCGAGGTGTGACCGGCGCAGCGTGGCATCCGGCGGAAGTGCGCCCGATTTGTAGTCGAGAACAGTGACGTCATCCCCGGCGATGAGTATGCTGTCCGCTTGGCCGAGAATCGCCGCATGGGGCATCTGAACGGCGAGGCTTGCCTCGGAGACGCCGCGGTCCCAGACTTGCGGCAAGGCTTCCTTCGAAAGAAGCGCCAGCGCTGCGTCGATGGCGTCCTGCGTTTCCTCCGCAGGGAGCGCCGGAAAAGCGGACGCGATTGCGCGCGCCGCCCTGTCCCGCCTGTCTCGCGGCAGAGCCGGCAAGATTTCGAGGAGCCGGTGGATCAGTGTGCCGCGAAGCTGAGCCGTTTCGCGGTCCTGGGCGATGGTGCGGGAATTCCCCTCACCCCAGCCCTCTCCCGCAAGGGGAGAGGGAGCAGCAGGTCGTGCCCTTTGCCATGGCGTCCCCTCTCCCCTCGCGGGAGAGGGACAGGGTGAGGGGGGACTCTCCTGCCTGTCCACATCATCGGCGTAGAGCTTCGACGGGGAAAGTATGAGCTGTCCCTCTTCAAAGGGAACCGGCCGGGAAACCCAGCCGGGAAGGCCCAAGCTTTCCGCCGCCTGAGGCCGCACCGCCGTTGCGGGCGCCCCGTCCGCCGTCCCCATCCGCCAAACCCGCCGCCCGGCGAAATCCCGCACTTCGGCGAGCTTGGGCGCGAGCGCATTCCGGATCGTCTCATACCAGCAGCCCTCGGGCAGCGAGCCATTGTGAAAGCCCGCGATATACAGCCGGTCGCGGGCGCGCGTCATGGCCACATAGAGCAGCCTCCCCAACTCGCGGCGCTCGGCGGCCTTGATAGCCGCCTTGGCGTCCGCGACGGGCGGCAAGCCACCGGTGCCCTTCACGGCCCAGACCGGGATTTGCGGCGCGCCGCTTCCATCGCCGATGACATACACCGGCGCTGGAGAGGCGCTCTTATGGCTGCAGGTGTCGGCGAGGATGACGATGTTCGCTTCGAGGCCCTTCGCGCCGTGCACGGTCATGATGCGGACCTCGCGCGCGGCCTGATCGGTCTCGCGCTTGACCTCCGACGCGCTTTGCCTCGCGAAGGTCACGAACCCGGCGAGGCTTGATTGCGGCCGTGCGCTGAACGTCTCCGCGAGGGCGAGAAACTCGTCGAGTGCATCGAAGCATTCCGGTCCCAGCCTCGCGGCGAAGGCTTTGCGTCCGCCTTCCGCCCCTAAAATGCGCGCGTAGAAGTCGAAGGGGCTGGCGGTCATGGCAAGCTCGTGCCAGCGGCCAGCTTGCCAGTCGCATCGGCATGGTCCGGATCGCGTTCCAACGCCTGCCCCAGCGAGCCTTCGCGGCCATAAGCGAGCGCGAAAAGATCGTCTTCGCCGAGGCCAAGCAGCGGGCTCTTCAGCACTGCGGCAAGCGACAGGTCGTCCCCGGGCTGAAGCACCGCATCGCCAAGCGCGAGGAGGTCCATGACGGCGAGTTCCTCAATCAGGGCAATCCGGTCCGTTCCCGCGACGGGAATGCCCTCGCGCTTCAAGGCGGCCTGGATGAGCTTTGCCATGGGCGCGCGTTTGCGCAGCAGGATCAAGATGTCGCCGGGCTCGATAGGCCGCCCCACCGAAGCAAGCCCTTCGCCGCTGTCGAGCCAATACTTAATCTGTGTAGCAATTCGCGTCGCAAGCACCTGGGAAGGCTTCGCGGCGGGCGCCTCCTCCGCATCGGGTTCCCAAACCGTCCCCTTGTCCACTTTCTCACCGCGCTCTGGCGGCCAAAGCTCCACCAGCCCGCCACGCTCACGCCGGTAAGCCTGATGCCGGACCGGCTTGCCCGCCTGCAAATCCGGCAATGCTCCCGAAACATCGTCCACGGCGGCGAGGACCGGGCCGAGCGTACGAAATGACAGGTCGAGATCGGCGCCGCACCAATCGAGGCCCGCCTCTCCAACGATCTCTTCGTAGCGCCCGCCATAATGCCCAAGCAGCTCGGGCACGGCGCCCTGAAAGCCATAGATCGACTGTTTCTCGTCGCCCACGGCAAAAAGGGTCGGCACGCAATCGCGCGCACCGGCGCCGGCGAAAAAGTCCCCGGTCAGCTTCTGGACGATAGCCCACTGCTCCGGGCTCGTATCCTGCGCTTCATCGACGAGGATATGGTCGATCCGCGCATCGAGTTCATAGAGCACCCACTCAGCCGCCTCCTGCCGGGACAGAAGGCTCAGCGTCTTACCGATGAGATCGTCGAAATCCAGAGCGCCGCGCGCCTGTTTGGCGGCCTCGTAGCGCTCGAAAATCGCCGCGGCCAGATGCAACAGCGCAAGGCTGGCTTCGCTGAGTTTCAGGCCGCAAATCTTGGCATCGAGCGCCAGGAACGCGTCCTGCGCTGCAACAAGCCGGTTATGCAAAGCTTCCGCCCGCTTTTTGACCGGAGCCGTCATCAACGCTTTTCTCGGCTCGCCGCTCTTGGTGATGAAGGCCGCCTTCAGCGCCGTGAAGGTCGCCTCCCCGGCCGCCGCTCGAAGCACGGTGTCGAAGCGCGCTGCGCCGTCAACATCGTTCTTCGTCCCGCCGGAAAGTGCGGCGACGGTTTCCCTGAGCGCGGACACATCGAGCAAGCTAGCGGCGCGCTCAACAAGGGTCTCTCTCGTATCGTTTGCAGCGAGGTTGAAAAGCTGGCGGAGCCGGGCCTCAATGGCCGGGAACGGGGGCTCCTCGGGCGTCACGCTCAACAGATGCGCAACGGCGTTCCGCTTGGCCAGCATGGCCTGCAGCACGCGGGCAAACTCGCTCTCATTCGCATGGGCAACGGCGCAATCGAGCGCCTCGTGCAATGGCCCTTCGATGGCCGATGCAAAAGCCCCGGCGCATGCCTCTTGCAATGCGTCGCGGGCTTCCTCCTCCGTCAGCACGGCAAAGCCGGGAGGGACGTTCGCCTCCAGGCTATAGCGGCGCAGCACGCGCTCGCAGAAGCTATGGATCGTCATAATCGCGAGCCCGCCCGGCGCGTCGATGACGGTCGCGAAAAGGCAGCGGGCCAGCGCGGTTTCGTCCGGGCTGGGCGCGCGTTCGAGCAGTGTGGCGAGGGCCGTCTTCAGCTCCTCATCGGAAGCCGTAGCCCATTCGCCGAGCTTGCCGGTTACGCGGCCTTCCATTTCGGCGGCCGCGTTCTTCGTGAAAGTGAGGCAAAGAATTGAACGGGGATTTGCGCCGGTTAGGAGGAGGCGCAAGATGCGCTGCACGAGAACGTGCGTCTTTCCCGTGCCGGCGTTGGCACGCACCCAAGCCGAGACGGACGGGTCGGCGGCGCCGCGTTGCTTTTTCTCAGCCGCGGCAAGTAGTAGCGCTTGCGGCACGATCTCAGTCATCGCCACCCTCCGCTTCGCCGGCTTCGATAGACCATTCCTGAACGCGCGCCAGATGGGCATAAGGGTCGTTCTCCGCCTTATCGCGGAAGATGGCGCGGGTATCGTAAGTGTAGGGCGTGGCCTCGTTATCGAAGCGCGCTGATCCGCTGGAGCGTGCCGGTATAGGCCGCTTGGATCGCCTCCGCTGAGGGCATTCCTCAGTGCGACGATCTCGCCGGGCGGTTCGCCTCCCGTGGCGACGATATAGAAAAGCTCGACCGCCGCTCCGGCCGGAATGCCGGCAAACGCGCCTTCCTTCGCAAGCAGCCCTTCCAGCGCAAGCTGCGGCGCGCCCCGGGCCGCCGACACCTTCGCCGTATTCGCGCTCGTTTTGAAATCGTAAATCCGGAGCGCACCATCGGTGAGCCAGTCGATGCGGTCGGCCCGCGCCGTGATCTCGAACGGTCCCCCTGGCGCATCGAGCGACAGCTTGCCGCCTACCTCGCTTTTGAGGAGTTGAACGCCCGCGCGCCGTTGCTCCTCCGTTTCAGCGAACCAAGCGGCAAACCGAGCGAATCGCGGCCGCCAAAAAGGCGCCTGTTCGAGATCGAACCCCAGCTCTTCCGCCGCTTTGTCCAAATTCCAAAGAAGCTTGTCCACGGCGTTGTCCGGCAGAGCGGCCGGATAGGCTTGGAAAAAGCCATGGAGGGCTGCGTGATATAAAATGCCCTTGTCGCGTGCATCGCTTGTGTCGTTGAGGCGCCGCAATGGCTCCAGTCCGAGAATGTGCCGCGCGTAAATCGCGTAAGGGTTGGCGAACCAGGTTTCGATGGCCGTCACGCTCAGCCGGCGCGGGCGCGCTGCAAGCGGCGGACGAGGCTCTGGGCGTGCGATGGGCTTAAAACCGCCCGGTGCGCGCTGGAGAGCCGCCCAGGCTTGCCAAGGCTGGTCCGGATTTCAGCGCTTCCAATTGCCCAGCCCCGGCTGCGAGCGCCTTGATGCGCAAAATCCAGCGGCTAGGGCGGCCGAGGGTGCCGTTGACCTTCTTCGAACGCGTCAGGATCACGCGCGGCGCAGAGCAAGCCAGCGCAAAGAAGTCATGCGCCGTTTGGCCGATGCGCCGCTCCTGAGCCTGGCAAGCCAACAAAGACGCGGTCGCGGCGGCTGAGCCAGGGGTCCGGCCCGGGCTGCTGAGGCCAGCAGCCTTCATTCAGGCCGCCGAGAACAGTAACATCCGCAGTGAGAAGCCGCGCGTCGAGCGGCTTCCAAAGAAACAGGCGCGGGTGGAGACTGGCCTGCGACGCCTTGCGGCTCGCCGATGCGGCCTCAATGAAAAAGCCGGCGTAATCGGCAAGATCGAGGTGAAGCGTGGACACGGCAGCCCGCTCAAGATCGTCGAGAGTGAAATGGTCTTGCTGAGCAGCGCAACATCCGATAGCCGCAAGTTCGGTCAGGACCAACCGGTGCGTTGCAACCCAATCGGGCAGGGCGAGGCGCTTTTCCGCGCGCAAGGTGAGCGGGGACAGGGCTTCGACGCACCGGGCAGCCAGGCTCCGCGCGCCCTCCCAATCCGCCGCTGCGGTGCGCTTCATGGCGGGATGCCGCGCCTCTCCGCTGGATAGGGCATGCTCTGCGCGGGAGAGAGCTGCGGGGATGCCCGCGAGCGTTGCCGGCCGCCACATTTGCCTCATGACGCCAAGGTCTATGATTGCGGCGGCGCGCCGGAATTGCGCAGCGGCCCTGGAGTCCGTCTGCCTCAGAAGCTCAACAAAATCCTCCGGCTTGCCGCTGGCGGCGCAGGAGACGGCGCGTGCTGCGAAATCGGCGCCAGCGTCTTGTTTGGGCGGCGGCGTTTCCGTACCGAGGCCCCATTGCGCGAGTTCGTGGCGCACCCTGTTCAGGAGGCTGTCGCTTGGCGTGACGAGCGCGGCGGTTTGTCCTTCGATCTCCAGGCTTTCCCGGAGGATCAGCGCAATCGCTGCCGCCTCCTCTTGGATGCTCCCAGCCTCGATCAGCGAAAGACCCGGCGCGGGGTGGGTCCGTTGTTCCCTGAGGCGTTGGATGAAGGGCGCCCACTCCGCCGTTGCCGGCGCCGGCCGGAGCGCCTCGCTCAGGAACCCGGCGCGGCGCAGTAAGTCCCCCCTCATCCTGTCCTTCTCCCCGAGGGGAGAAGGAACGCCATGAGTTCCTCTCCCCTTTGGGAGAGGGCTGCATTGTTCTCTTCTTTCGGGAAGAGGTGCGTCCGGACTCCCTCTCCCCTCGGGGAGAGGGGTGGGGTGAGGGGGTATTGGTTCGAAAGCCGGAATTTCGGCGATGTCCTCCAAGCGGAGGTTCAACCGCGCGAAAAGCTGGTGCAAGCCGTGCGCCGGATGTTCGGGATGCCCGCCAAGCGCAGCCCATGCCTCGCTGGAATGATCCTCGAGCCCGTACAGCACGAGCGCCGATTCCGGCCGCGACAGCACAGCTTCCATCAAGCTTACGGTCGCCGCCACACTGCCGGTCGAGCCCGCGACGATCACCGGCGCGCGGCTCCCGCGGATGAAGTCACCCTCGATGGCCATGAGGCGGTTGCGCCGCTCCTCGCGGTCGAGCTTGCCGGCCTTCGCCTTTTGCCCCTGCCAGCCCCGCATGACCGCCCTTAAGAGCTGCAGCGAGAGCTGCTCGTTGCCGGACGCATGCGCGCCGTCGAGCATGGCGAAGCGTGCCAGATCGGCGCCTTCATTGTGGGCTTCGCCGATGAGAGCGGCGATTTCTCCAGCAATGGTGAAGGCACTCGCTGCTGAGATCGTAACGAACGGCGTGTCGATGCCGTGGCCGCCGCCCCGGAGCGCTTTCGAAGCCTGGCTGACCAGCGCGGCAAGATGCACCTGCCGCTCCAGGTCGTCGAAAGCCGGCGGAAGTGCGAGCGCTCGCTCCAGGAGTTCAAGCGCGAGCGCCGGAGACTCCATGCGCGTGCCGTATGCGGCGAACAGGTCTAGCGGGTCGGCGTCTCCCAGAACGCGAATGCGCGGGAGGAAGGTCGCGCCATGAGGCGATTGCGCTAGAAACTGAAGCTTGAGCGGCTCGGCCGGCGTCCGGGTGGGAAGGTAGATCGTGAGATGGGGGAGATCGTGAGGCTCAGGCTTGCCCCCATTCCAGATAGCGCCGTCAAGAACGGCCGCAGCCAGAGTAGGAATGAATGGCGCATGGATGGGGCATTTCCAGACAACTCCCGGGCCCCTCCGCTGGGAGACAGACTCAAAGCCGGCGCCGCTGCCCCTCATTCAAATAGCTCTCCGCCTGCAAGAGCGAACCCGGCGTGCCCACATGCATCCAAGTTCCTTGAAGCACCACGCCATAAAGCCCGTGTTCCGCGATGGCCCGGTCGAAAATCACGTTCAACGAGAAGGACGGAGTGGCGATGCCGCCAAAAAGCTCCGGCTTCAGGATCGACACGCCCGCGAAGACATAGGGCGTTTCCTGGCCCGCGCCTTTCCTCGTCAAACGCCCGGTCCCATCGAGATGAAAGTCGCCCCGGCCCTCGTAACCGATGCTTGAGTCGCGCTGCGCAAGCAAGAGAAGCGCGGCCATGCGGTCCGACTGCCAAGCACCCATCAACAGCTTAAGGTTCGAGATGCCGCTCTCGCTCCAGACGGAGTTCTGAATTGTGGACCAGGAAAGGGCCGTCTCCCAGGTACGGAAGGGCTCTGCGCACTCCGCCGCCGGTTTCCAGAATCCCATCGCGCTCATCGGATACGATGATCCTGGGTCTGTTGCGGCGCTTAAGATGCGCTTCGATCTGCTCCGCGAAGTGATGCACGTTAACCACCGCGCACTCGATGCCCGCTTCTCCCAGCCGGTCGAGAACGCGGTCGAGCAGCGTCCGGCCCGCCAGTGTCACGAGTGGCTTCGGCATGCGATCGGTCAGCGGCCGCATGCGCGTGCCGAAACCCGCCGCCAGCACCATCGCGGCCTTGATTGGCGCGGACGTCATCCCCGTTAGCTCCCCGATCCTGGCGCGCCTTCCGGAATCGGCGCGCGCAGATGGGCCTCATACCACGCCCGGAGCGGCTTGAGATCGGGGTGATCGAGATTTCGGAACAAATAGCGCAGGATGCGTGGCAAATGGGCCAAATAGCCGTTCTTGCCGTCGCGAAGC
Organism: uncultured Alphaproteobacteria bacterium; assembly: GCA_963817705.1. Taxonomy (GTDB): domain Bacteria; phylum Pseudomonadota; class Alphaproteobacteria; order Rhizobiales; family Rhodomicrobiaceae; genus Rhodomicrobium. The sequence continues at coordinate 328,024 of CAWFPF010000004.1, read as the reverse complement.
GAAAGCCGCGCGAAAATGCCGGCGATCTTGGTGTTCCGCTGCGCGCCGAGAATGGCATAGGCCTTGGCGAAGGCGGTCCGGTCGAATCGCGGATCGGCCTTTGCCGCCTCCTCGCAATAGCGGGCGAACAGCGCCCGCTCGGTTTCCTCCGGCACTTCAAGCCGCGCGTCCTGCAGGAGCGAGACAAGGTCGTAGGCCGGATGACCCCACACCGCGTCCTGGAAGTCGATCGCGCCAAGCTGGCGGAGCCCTTGCCGCTTCTCGCACAGGAGGAGATTGGGCGAATGAAAGTCGCGAAGGACGAGGTCTTTGGGCTGCTTCTCCAGCCAATCGAGATAGGGCGACCAAGCCTCGAAAAACGAGGGCGCGAGCCCCGGCGTGGCAGCTCCGCCGATCAGCTTAAAATACCATTGCAGCAGAAGGTCCAACTCGACCTCCTGCGCCTCGCGGTCGAAGTCCGGCACGCGGTAAGTGTTGCGCCGTTTGCTATTGGGAGGTCACGGGGGGGCTTCGAGGCGCGGACGGCGAGAAGGCCGTCAACGGCCAGGGCATAAAGCGGATCGAGCGTCGCGCCTTCCGCGATTAACTGGCCGAAAACGCTGTCGCCCAGATCCTCGACGAGATAGAGGCCGGATTGCAGGTTGCTGGCGAGGATTGCGGGCGCGCTCAAGCCAGCCTTTCCGCGAAGCAATTCCGAGATGGCGATAAACGGCTTTCCCTCGCGGGCAAGATGCGCGATGGCGCAATAAGGGCGGCCGTTGCGGATAGGCGGCCCATCGCTTTGCGGCGGCCAATCCATCAGCATGACCGTTTCGGGTCCACGCTCAAGACGCGAGAACAGCCGGGCCGAGGCATCGCCTTTCACGGCGGTGCATCGCGCCGAGTCCCAGCCGGCCCCGGCGAGGAACGCTTCAACCTCGCGGAATCGCGCGAGCTTCCGCTCCCAAGCCCCGAAGCCCGTCAACGAAACGCTGCGCGCGTCGCCGTCTCCATCGATGCGAACCTCAAGCCGGTCCGGCGGCAGTGCCGCGCCGGTTACGTCCGGCCATTCCGCGATCACGATGCTTTCCGCGCACATGTCGCGAAAACCGAGCTCTTCCTCGTCGCCGGGCGCGAGCCTGTAAAAGTCGCAGTGGTGAATGATGCGCCCTTGCGCGGCATACCTATGCACGAGCCCATAGGTGGGGCTGGTGACCGCCTCGGCGACGCCCAGCGCTGGCAGCAGCCCCTGCGCGAAGGTGGTCTTGCCGGCGCCGAGATCGCCGTACAGCGCGATGAAATCGGCAGCAGAGACGAATGCCGCGAGCCGGCTCGCCATTGCCTTCATCGCCTCGGGAGTTTTCAAATCCCACACGGACCACCTCTGCAAGGATCGATATCGCCGTAACAAACGCTTGCGCGCTTTTCACCTGAGATGTGGGCGTTATTGGCTAAAATCCGCAGAATTGTGACGCGGGCCGCGTTCAGTCTAAGTGCGCGGCCGAAATCCATGCGCTTGTGCAGAATGCGCACAATGTTAATTCCGCCATCGATTGTTCAGTCAAGCCGCCAACAGCCAGGGGCAGGCTTCCGGTCGTGCTGCCGTTTTTCGGCTTAGCTTCGATGCCGAACCACAATTTCGAACCAACTACTGGAGAACCTCAATGTGCGGAAATCGTTATGGCGGTTGCCGCATGACCAATTCCGCCGCCTGGCCCGCTGGATTACCACCCGATGGTGTCAAGGAACGAAGTGATCGCCTCAACTTCTTTTTTGCTCCCAGACCTTCGCCGCTCGTGATAGGCTTTGGCCATGCACGCAAATACAAGAACGATGCCCTCCCCGGCAAGCCAGATCAAGGCCGGTGATATTCGCCGGTTCGGACCGGACGGCGTGCTTTATGAAATCAAGCGCAAGGCCGCCGATGGCCGCTTGTTGATCCGAGTATTAGACACTGGCGAAGAGATCCTCTATCCGCTAGCTAAGGCACTTGCGGACCCGCGCGGCTGATGTTCGCGATCGCTTTCGATCTCACGGTTGAGGAAACGGAACGCCGCCACCCCAAGGGCGTATCGCAAGCCTACAGTGACATTCGTCAAACACTTGAGAAATTCAGTTTCGACCGATATCTGTGCGAGCGAAGATCTCGCTACCTTGTTCGACGCCGTGAATGCACTGAGGTCGTTGCCCTGGTCGCCACCATCGGTGCGTGACATCAGGGCGTTCCGCGTCGAACAATGGTCAGATTTCACGGAGCGTTACAAACGGGCATAATCGGGTCGATGTCTGTGTGTGCTCAAATCACCTTGAAACACCGGTGGTCCCTGAAAACATCAATATTGAGCCGCGCCGGCGATAGCAGCAGACCCAGGAAGCGTCTTCTGCTGCAAGGCCGGATGGGTGTGCGGAAACACAACCGTGACCGTCGTCCCCGCGCCCGGCGTCGAGCGCAGATCGATCCGCCCCTTGTGCAGTTCGACGATGCTCTTCACCAGCGAAAGCCCAAGCCCGGCGCCGCGATGCCGCGATCCCTTGCTGCGCGATTCGAACCGGTCGAACACGGTCGCCTGCTCTTCCTCCGGGATGCCGAGCCCTGTATCCTGCACGCTGATCGCGATGCCGTTCTTTTCGTTGCGGCAGGTCAGCGTGATGATGCCGTCCTCGGGCGAAAATCCGATGGCGTTCGACAACAGGTTGAAAATCACCTGAATTAGCCGGTTTTCGTCGGCCATTACAGTTGCGGCATCCTTCGCGACATGAACGTCGAGCTGAACTTTCGATTTGGACAGCCGGTCGCGCACGCCCAGTTCGGCGGCCTCGATGGTGTGCTTCAGGTCGACCGGCGAGAGTTTCAGGTCGAGCGCCCCCGCATCGATGACAGCGAGGTCGAGGATGTCGTTGATGATGTTGAGCAGGACCTGGCTGGAGGTCTTGATGTCATCGAGATAATCGCGCTGCTTGGCGTTCAAGGGGCCGATGGCCGGCTCGGCGAGAAGGTCCGTGAAACCGATGATCGTCGTGAGCGGCGTCCGGAGCTCGTAGGACACGTGGGACAGGAAAGCGTTCTTCAGCCTGTCGGAAGCTTCGAGCGCCTCGTTGCGCTCCAGGAGAACGTCCTCGAAGCGCTTGCTGTCGGTCACGTCGGCGAACGTGACGAGCGTTCCGCCATCGGGCAGCGGCGTAATGCTATAGGCGAGATAAACCCCGTCGGGCCTCCCGATGGTGGCGCTGAAGCTGTCGCGAGTGTCCGGCAATCCCGTGATGGCATCGTGCAAGGTCTGCCAAAACTGCGGGTCCGGCGCCAGGGGCTGACAACGGCTGGCGATGGCGTCGAGATGGGGCGAGTCGTCGAGCGCTGCCCCATCCAAGTTCCAGATCTTCTGAAACGCAGGATTGAACAATTGCAAGCAGCCGTTCGAGCCGAAAACCGCGATGCCTTCGCTGAGGTGATCGAGCGTCTCGCGCTGACCTTCGATCAGGCTGTGGTATTGCCGTTCCAGCGAGAGTTTCTCCGTCACGTCGTCGAACAGGAACGTCATGCCGCCATCGTCGCGGCAATCGGTGACGACATGCACGGTTCTGCCGTCCGGGCGGTGCCAAAGCTCATCGAGCGTGCGGTTGCGATCCCACGCCAGAACCCTGCCGTCGCGCCATTTCCGGTAGTTCGTCTGCTCGGGAAGCAGCCGCCGCTGGCGAAGCAGGTCGAAAAACTCCGTGGCCGCGGGCTTCTGCTTCAGCCATTCCTCGTCGAGTGCCCAGGTTTGTGCCAAAGCTTCGTTCCCGTAGACCAGCTTACGGTCTGCGCCGAACACAGCGACGCCCGTTGAGACGCGGTCCAGTGTGCGGCTATGCGCCGTCATCTGCCGGTCCAGCTCGTCTTTGGCGATCGCGAGGGGCGCGACGTCGAAGGCTGCTCCAGCGCTCCCCCGCTCCAGCGGAGCGGCGATGGCTTCGTAAAGCTGGACCCGGCCATCGACAACCGTTTGCAGCTTCAGGCGATCCGGTTTCGTTGCGTGGCTCCGCCGATGAAGCTCCGAGCGTTGCCTCGTCTCGAACAGCTCGATCTGCCTTTCGACCGCCTCTTCCCTCGAATTGGCGTTCGTGGCCGTAACATAGGCGGCATTGACCCAGCTCAGGCCGCCCTTGGGGTCGCGCAACCAAACCGGCAGGGGAAGACTATCGAGGAGCTTCTCGCGATCGCCAAGCGCTTGCTTCAGCCGCTTGTTCTCACCGATCAAGCGCACGAGCTCCTTGTTAACGGGCGAGAAGGGCCTGATTCGCAGAACCGTCCCGGCACCGGCCACAGCGCCCGCAACCTCGATGACATGGCCTTCGATCGTGCTCGCGTTCGAGACGAAAGCCTCGCCACGCGTTTGCAGCCGGTTCAGGCTTGCGGCCACGCTTCCCGCGTCGTCGGGGTGAAGCCACGAGCCAAATCGCAGAAGCTGGGCCATTTTGGCCGGGACGCCCAGTGCATTTTGTAGGGTGTAAAGGGCGAGGCGCGGCTGACCGTCGCTCCAGACGACACAGGCCTGGGGCTCAAGCGCGGAAAACGAACGGAAATTCGCCTCCATCGTTTCCATTGCATCGAGGCGCGTCGCCTGCCGGAACACCTCCTTCGACAAGGTGCGTGCCCTGGCGCGGAACGTCAGCGCAGCCGCGGCACCTGCCGCCATAGCGCCAGCGAGCAGCGCGGTGAGCAGCGCCGCTCCGGGGCTAGCAAACGGGCACAACGCAGCCGCGTTTTCGGGTGCCGCCGCAAAAGCGGGACCGGCGGCCGTGAGGCCCGCGGCCGCGATGGCGGGCCAGGACAACGCACGCGCAGCTTTCATCGGATTCTCCTGCCTGAGACGCCGCAATCCGCATATATGCCGAATCGATCCTGAGTATATCCTTAATGGTCTCTTGAAAAAATTCATCGGTCTAAGGCGCTCTATGGCGCAGGCGTTTCCCCGAGGCGAGCCAGCATCGACTGCACCGACTTGATCTGCGGCGCCTCGCGCGTCAGGTAATCGAGCCCAGTATAGCCCCACCAATCCCAACAACCCTGCGGGTTCAGGAGGGATGCTGCATCCTGGGGAAACAACACGATGATTCGGTTCGTTTCCGCCCAATCCGCAAAACCGGACTCCCGAATCACGGCATCGCCTACGTCCGCCCGCGATTGAGTGCAGCCATGAAAGACGATATGCACCCGGCACCGTCCCTCCTTGCGGCATGCCGAGGGGACATAAACCACGCCCTCATCCGCAAGCTTAGCATCAGGGGCGGTGTAGGCGGCTTGGCCGAAGGTCAAGAAATTCTCGCCTTTCGCGGGAGCTTTTGGCGCCAGCGGCCCGTAAATGAAGGTCAAAACCGCCCCAGCCTGATCGTAATGGCAATTGTTCACATAGGGCGATTCGCTCTTATTGCAGGCTGCACCCTTATCGGCTGTCAGAAAGGCGTGACCGCCGGCAATGGATACGAATTCGATGTTCGCGGCCGGAACTCCCGCAGCCAAAAAGAAGTCGCGGCCCGCCTCGGCCACGGACTTGGCGACCGTGCGATCGTCTGTGCCGGTAAAAATGTAGATCCTTCTGCGCTGCAAGCCGGAAAGGGGATCGATCTTGCCCTCATCGGCGAGCGAGGACGCTCGCTTCAACAGCATGCCGCTGCTCAAGACGCCCAGGCGATCCGACATACAGCCGTTCCAAGCCTGGGTCAGATTTGAAGCCACTGCCGCCGGGAAGAACGGAACGGCATCGGCAGCCTTGCTCTGCGCGCAGCCATAGGGGCCGGCTGCGAGTATTCCGGCTCCTATCACGCTACCCGAATGGGCGACAAGAAATTGACCCGCCATGTATCCGCCGGCGGAAAGTCCCGAGACCGATGTCTGGGATAAATCTGCGTGCAAAGCAGGCAATTTGTACTGAGGCTTGCTAGAGCCGCAACCCGCGATTAGCGCTATGAGGCAAATCGCTATGAAAGCGGAAAGCGTTTTTGTAAACCCGATCATCGAAACAAGCCGAAAAGGCCGCCTCCGCGGCCCCGGCCGCCTCCAAAAAATGAAAAGGGATCATCGTCCCGCCGAGGCTCAACCCGCGGTTTTCTAAGCTCGTAATAACTCGCCAGCCCGTCGATATCGGTTACCGTCACGGACAGCTGAGTCCAGGCCCATTTCGATTTGGCGCCGCCGGTGATGTAAGGTTCGATGGCCACGACCAAGGAGCGGGACAGGTCGATGATGGCCACATACTCGTAGTACCCGCCCTTCTTGTCGGGCGCGCGGTAGCGCAGAAGACCGATGCCGGCGAGCGTATCCTTGAGCGGCGTCCACTCGGCGATTTCGACGGGTCCGTCGCCTTGAACCTCAAGCGGCACGGGCAGCCTAGGGTATCGTTCGTTCACTGCGCTGAATTGCCCGGAAGCCGAGCGAAAGATCTCCCAACCCTCGATCGCGGGCGCCAGCGGCTTGACCACGCTGTCCGGCGTGTCGCCGCTCGCCGCCCTATAAGTGTCGCGCGCTTCTTTGCCAAACGGGTCCAGTTCCAGCGCGCGCCTGTAATCTGCGATGGCCTCGTCCCGTTTGGCAGCACGCTCCCGGATTTTTCCGCGGAGGCGGTAGGCATCGGACAAGGCGCCGTCTAGCTCAATCGCCTTGCTGTAGTCCGCCTCCGCGCCTTCGAGGTCGTTGGTGATTTCCCGAAGTTGGCCTCGCCAGAAATAAGCTTCGGCGGCCTTGGGATCGAGCGCAATCGCCCGGTTCAAATCGTCCAGCGCGAGTTCGGGGCGCTTGCGATCCATGGTCAGGGAGGCACGCCCTATTAGAGCCGCCACATTGCCGGGATCAAGTTCGAGCGCTTTCGAGAAATCCCGGAGCGCCTGGGCACCGTGTTTGTCGCGCGCGGAAATCTGGCCGCGTGAGACGTAAAGGCCGGCGTTATCGGGAGCGAGCGCGATCACCTTATCCAGGTCCTGGCTCGCGTCGTCGTTCCGCTTCAAGAGCGCATAGACGGCCGCGCGGTTCTGATAGGCGGAGGCGTATTGGCCGTTCAGGGTAATAGCCCTGTTGAGATAGCGAAGCCCGGTGTAGTAGCGGCCAAGATTGCTCGCGATTTTTCCGCGGCCATTCAAGGGGACCGCGCTTGCCGGCATGAGTTCGATGGCCTTGCGGAAGTCGTTTTCCGCTGCTTCGAGCCGCTTCAGTCTCTGATTTGCATTCGCTCTGTTGGCGTAGGCCGCCCCAAAAGCCGGCGAGAGGGCAATCGCGCGCTCGAAGTCCTTATAGGCCTCCTCGACGCGGTTCATCTCCATAAAAACGACTCCCCGATTGTTGTAGGCGGTCATGTAATCGGGATTGAGGGAAATCGCTTTCGTGAAATCGGCAACGGCGGCGTCGGGCTGTTTCATCCGCCATTTCGCAACGCCGCGATCGGTCATCAGTGTTGCCTGCCTCGCAGGCGATAGGCTTGTGTCCTTAAGCGCGTCGTCATAAGCGGCGACGGCCAAATCGAATCGGCCCCTTAGGATCGCCGAACTACCTTCCTGAGCTTTGAGGATCGATCGATCGACGGCTGCATGGGCAGGCGCCGCCAAAGCCGTGAGCACAAGAAGGGCAAGCGTTATGGCGGTCCACGGTGACGGAGAATAAAGCAGCGTGGAAGACGCGCCTTTACCCACAGTCCGCATTCCGGTAACACATCGAAAAAACCAGCGACCTCCCAGCCTATGGCGCATCGACCTCATCCTATCTTGGGCGGACTTGTGTTGTGTCTTGCCTTCCTGGCTCCGCGCGAAAAGCTCGCGGCGGTAGAGGCTGGCGGTCCGCAGTATAACGGCGCAGCCGCCCTGGGGCTAGCACCAGGTGATGATGTTCGCACCGCCAGAGGAGCAAGGCGGATAATTATGGCTCAAAATGCGGCTCCGCCAGACGATGAGGCAAGCGTGGCCCGCAAGAAGCTTAAGGCTGAGCTGGAGCGTATCCGCCGCGAAGCCGCCGCGGCAAAAGGCCCTCAATCCTTCGATCCGCCTATGCCGGTCAGGAGGAAGAACGGCACGGGGACCTCCGTAACCGCAGAAGCGGCTCAGCCGGTCCGCCAGCCGGCACAGGCCACCGATCCGCGAATCGACCGCCTTACCGGGCAATTGCTGTTGATGAGTTTCAGGGGTGTGCAGCCATCGGATCCAGGACCGAAGGCGGTTCGCACCCTTCTTCAGTCAGGACTCATTGCGGGTGCGCTGTTCGGCCGGGACAACATCCAGACGAAACCGCAGCTTAAGGAGCTTATGAAATTTCTGTGGCCCGCGGGCACGCAAAACCGGCCACTTTTTGCATTGAGCGAGATCGGCGGTACGTCAGACCCTTTTCCGCAGGTCAAGGACTTCGAGAGATGGCCCTCGCAAAGCGATGTCGCCGCCAAGGGAGATCCTCAATACGCCTATTCAACCTACCGTTCGTTAGGATCGGCGCTTGCCGGACTTGGATTTAACTTGAACTTCGGCCCGGTTCTGGCCGCTTCGGGAAACGCTTCGGACGGAAAATCGAGCTTCGGCTCCAATCCGATCCAAGCCGGAGTGTTCGCAAAAACCTTCATCCTAGGCCACCGCGAGGAGAATATGATTGCCGTGCCCGCCGTCGATGGCAGCGAGCATTCCGTGCACGCCCTCAAAATGCTCCTTGTCCCGGACCCCGGTACGCCGATTGCGGTGACGATGAGCGAGGCCGGGAATACGTCACCCTTGCCGCCTTTTGAGGGACTCGTCAGGGGTGCCAAGTTCTGCTTCGTCTCATTGCGGCTAGGGAACGAAGGTGCGGGCGCTGTGACCGGCTTCCGCCGGGGATGCGACGCACTGATCTTGGATGGCGGCGTCGAAAATACCACCGCTGTTAGGGATGAGATTGCAGTGGCGCTTTCCCAAGCGGCACAAAACGGCGATTTAAGCTTGGACGCGCTGACCGCTTCGGCCCTTCGTCTCAGCGAGCTGCGCTCGCCGGGCGGCCATGGCTGGCCGGCATCGACCGCCCGGTCGCAGTGATGTGCTGCCACGTCCGGGCGTAACGCAGTGCGGAGGTCAGGCTTGGGCGACGGCCTCGGAGAGCCAGGCCTTGAGCTGATGCTTTGGCAGCGCCCCGATCCGCTGGTCCGCAACTTCTCCATTAATGAAGAGCAAAAGCGCCGGAATGCCTCGGATGTTGTAGGCTTGGGCGATGCCGGGGTTGTTCTCAACGTCGAGCTTGACGACCTTGAGCTGCCCGACGAATTCCTTGGAGAGTTCCTCGAGGATTGGGGCCACCGTCCGGCATGGGCCGCACCATTCTGCCCAAAAGTCGACGAGCACCGGCGTCCCGGCGTTTTTCACTTCGTCTTGAAATGTCGTATCGGTTACGGCTGTGATCGCCATGGAGACCTCTATGTTGCGCGGCATTGGCCGCCCGGTTTTGCAAAGTAAGGATGTGCGAGCTAAAGCGTCAAGTGCGGGCTGGGCTGCGCTCACAACCCGGTATAGATGAAGGCCGCCCAGTAATATGGGTGAGCGAAAGGCTGCATCGCGGGATCGCCGCGGCTACCCGGTGCGGCGGCGCGTTCCTGCAATATGTTCCATGCGGCGGCCGAATCGCGATCGGCGGCGCGGCGGCGCGCACTGACCGTGTCTTGAAGCTCAGCGAACTTGGCTTGAGTGAGTTTTCCGCTTTGCACCGCAGTCTCGCCATAGGCTGAGACGTCTGCCCTAGAGGCCGCATGCAGCCATGCCTGCGCGGCCTTCAAGGCTGCGGGCGGGCTCAAACCCTCTCCCATGTGCAGGTCGTAGAACTTCGCCATCAAGAGCGCGGTCGCGGCGTCGTCGACCTGCCACAAGGCGCCGATCACGCCCGCGGCACCCAACTCAATGAACGCTGCCGGCAGGCCGATGAATTCCTCCGGGTTCCGTTCGGTTTGGTAGAGGCCGGTTTCGCAAGCCGACAGCACAACGAGCCGCGGGCGCCCAAGCCCGGCTTGGTCTTCGAGGAGGCGCCCCACGGTGAGCGCCCGCCCGTCCTTCATCAACAGACCGGAGCCGCGCGCATCGGACCAATCGAAGAAGGCATGACTTGAGAAGTGCCAGTAGCTTTTGTCCTTAAGCGCGGTCAGAACGGCTTCCGGACTTGCATTCGATTTGTCGAGCACGCTCGTCGTAGCGGTGTTGAAATGGGCCGCGACGAGAAGGCCCTCCGTCTCCGTGAACGGCAAGGCGAGGCGCGGAATTAGCCCTGCGGGGTTGATGACGGCGAGCGTCGCCGGCGACGGGGTTGAAATCCGGCCCGCCGCGGCTGCCAGCGCTTCCAGGCTCGGCGCCTCGACAAGCTCGTAGGCATCGGCCAGGCGCCGGCCCGTCGAGGGATCTTCTGCAAGCCCGAGCGGCAAAAGGCCGGTCGCGCCCGCTGGCAGGATGATCAGGCGCGCCCCGGTCTTCACGCCGAGCGCAGCCAAGTCCAGCAACCTTTGGCTCAGCTTTTAATCCGGCAGAGGAAAAACTTTGCGCGTGCGAAGCAGACCCCCCCTTTGGCCGGCCAAGGAAACACCGGCTAGTTCCAGTCCTCGAACGGATTCCACGGGCGACGCTCGGCGGCAGGATGGCGAGGACGCCCGCGCTGCCGGGCAGAGGGCTCGGCCGGATATCCGCCGTCCTCCTCCGCCGAGATCGCAGGTTCGTGCGCGAAATGCACGGGCTCACCCCGGAGCGCCGCCGCGACCCGTCCATCGAGGCCGTAGAGGTCGGGGTAATAATGAACGTGCCCCTGGTCATCGGCCTCGGCTGTGAAATAGGCGACGTGAACGGGGATTTGTGTTGTCAGTTTGATCTCGTTGGTTTGGCCTGTCGCGACCATTTCACGAACTTGCGCAGGCGAATAGCCTTTGTCATGCGCCAGCAGCACCTCTGCAAGGTGCACCGGGTTTTGTGTCCGCATGCAGCCATGGCTGAATGCGCGGGGCGCGCCGCCGAACAGATGCCGGTCCGGCGTGTCGTGCATGTATACGTCGTGCTTGTTGGGGAAACGGAATTTCACCACGCCCAGCACGTTTTTCCCGCCGGCGCCCTGAATGAATTGATAGCGGCGGATATCGACGCTCGACCAATCCACCGAATCGGGATCGACGGGGTGGCCGTTCATGCTAACGCGAAGGCCGCCCAAACGCTGCAGAATCTCGCTGCTACCCCCGCCGCCGAAGAAGAAGAATCCCCCGCCGCCCCCGCCCGCGCTTCTCAGCCTCGGTGCGATCTCATTGACCTTGATGCCGTCCGGGACGCCCCACTCCGGGTTGAAAACGATGAACTGCATGCTTGCGGAGAAAGTGGGCGTCGGCGTGGTGGGTTTCCCAACGACGATCTTCTCCATGAGGGTCATCTTGCCGTGATCGAAGACGCGGGTGTACTGCTCGGTGATGCTGTCCCAGACATAGAACTCGCCCAGATTGTCGGGCATCCAGCGCCAGCGCTCCATATTCACGATGAGACGCAGTTTTTTATCGTCCGCACTGCCGCCGCCGGTCTCATTGAGCGAGGCGCGCAACTTGCGGTCTATGATGCCGGTGACTGGGAGGCCGTGCTCTCTCTGGTAACGATTGACAGCCTCCAGCAGAGCCGTGTCGTAGCTCGTCTCACGGATACCGTCCGCGCCGGCCCCCAGGCGCTTTCTCACAAGCGCAATCTGCGAATTGTCGTCGCCGGGCCTAAAATCGGGACCTGCCGGGATCTGCGCTGGACCGCCGCCGCCCGTTTTGCTCAGCGCTAGGAGCGCCTGCCGCAGGCGTTTGAACGCTTCGTGCTTGGGATGTAGCCCGCGCAGATAAGCATCCGCCGAATCGGCCACCGAGATCGCCTCCAGCACAGACTTCGGATCGTAAATATGGGGGTGCCGGTCGATGATCGGGCTGAGAGAGGTTGGATCGAGCCGGCCGCCCCGCGCGTGGCGGGCATACTTCAGCACAGCCAGACTCAGCTTGATCTCGGCTTCGGCTAAAGTCTCGGGTTTGGCTTTGTCGCCGGGGTTCGCGGGAAGCTGAAAGGCCGAGGCGTCCAAGCCCCACTCTCCCGCATTCCGAATCTCATGCACGGCCTTGAGTGCTTTCGGCGTGAAGCCGCTGGCGCTCGTCCAAATGGGCTGGCCTTTGGTCTCAGTATAGAATGCTGTCAACCCCGCAACATCTTCACGCGTGTCGGATTTGCCGCCCGATTTTGTGAGGCTTGCGAGGATCTGCGTTGCGACGGGATCGGGTTCGGGCAACGGAGCCGCAGCCGGTTGAGCTGGTTTCTCTGGGGCACCGGGGGCTTTCGGGGGCGGTCCCACAGGCTCGGGGGGGGTGAGTGGATCGGGTGTCGCCGCGCCCGGCGTTGCATCGAGGGCCATGGCGGCCGGAGCGCCCGGCTTTGGCGCAGATGCACGCGCCGGCTGATCGGGCTTGATTTCGTCCGGCGCGTGAGTTTTTACCTCCGGTTGTGCCGCTTCCGCTGTCACGCTTGCCGGTGCGTCCGGTTTGGCCGCATCTTGCGCCATGGCGAGCGCGGGCAGACCCGCGAGGCAAGCCGCTAGCCCCAAGCGAAACACTGTCGTTGCGATCATCGCGAACCCCTATGGCCCCTTCTGGGGCATGCTATCAGAAAGCCGATGGAAATGGCGTGTTTTCATTCGTCGCAATCTGTGACGCGGCCTGAAGGAAAAGCCTTATGCCATGGCTCCGGAGCACGAAGTCGTGCGTGCGAGCCCAGCGGCAATACACCAGAGGCTGTACGCTAAGAGGTAAATGTGGCGGAGACAAGCCTGCAGCATGCAAGCTGGTAACTCCGGCTCGCTCCATAATCCCGCAAACCGCCGTTGCGTTGAGCCGTCAACCCGTGCCGCGAAAACCGCTCCGCGCAAGCCTCACTGAATATGAGGTCAACCATGACGGGAACGGGTGAATTTCGTTGGGGTGCGGAATCTGGCCGAAAACGCTTATAGCCTTAGCATTTCGTGCACCGGAGCAGATTGCGCCGGCGATTCGGTCTTGCGGGCGGGCACGCATCGCCCTTTGTCGAGAGATGGCGGCATCCCCAAAGAACGGACGCCAGCCAACTATACCCTTTTTGCGGAGGTGTCCGTTGCCACGCAGGCGAAGCGCAAGCGGCCGCCTTACGCCGCACTCGGCGCTGCGCTTGCGGTCCATTTGGCGATCCTCCTGTTTTTTCTCGCGCGGCCCGGCCAACCCAAACAGATTGGAACTGGGGAAGGCTTGCCAGACACATTGAACATTTCAGTCGTCAGCGCAGAGGACCTCAAGCGCCTCTTCCCCGATCCTTTCCGCCAGGATGGAAGCGCCTCGCCCGCACCCGGCATGCCAGTACCGGCGGAGGCAGTTAAGCTTCCTTGGGAGGCTGAAAAGGTTCCGGCGACTTAACAACCGGTGGACGCCGCTTTCTCACCACCTCAGTCCACGGCAAGCGAGCCGGGTGAAGGGACACACTTCGACGTGTCGAGTTACGCTGCCTTTGCATCCCAGCAGTTCTCCGCACAGCTCAATCAAGCTTTCAAAGCGGCCGAGGCCCGGCGCGATGCGCCGACGCAACGTTCAGCGCTGACGTCTGGGAATGGGAGGATCAAACTGATGCGGCCCGGAGCGTCGCACAGTGGGAGATCCGACGAGTTCGCGCGCGGCGTCATCTGGGCGCTGGGCGCGACAAGGCCGATGGGAAACGGGAAGTGGGGTTCAACCATCCTGACGTTTACCGTCTCGGAATCGGGGAAAGTGGAGGGCTTGCAGCTCTTGAAGAGTAGCGGCGATAACTGGCTGGACACAGGCGCGCTCATGTCCGTGAGACAGGCGCACCTGCCTGTTCCTCCGGCCGGACTTCCCATAGGCGACCGGATTTTCAATATCGAGTATATTTCCATACCGGAACGCTAAAGGCGCCCCGAACGGCAATAGGCTCTCGCTCGAACCGCCGGGACTATCGTGGCGCCATGCGCAACGCGCCATCGAGGCGGATTTGCGCCCCGTTGAACATGCTGTTCTCGCAGATGTGGCGAACGAGCGCGGCGTATTCGGCGGGATCGCCGAGCCGGGAGGGGAAAGGCACGGTCTTCTCAAGGGCGCGGCGGCCCTCTTCCGGAAGCCCGGCCACCATCGGCGTACCGAAAAGCCCTGGGAGAATTGCGTTGACGCGGACGCCGTCGCGGGCGAGATCGCGGGCGATGGGCAGCATCATGGCCGCGACTCCGCCCTTCGATGCTGCGTACGCCACCTGGCCGATTTGCCCGTCCTCGGCGGCAATGGATGCCGTGCAGACGATGACGCCGCGTTCGCCGTCGGGTGTGAGGGGTTCGAGCGTAATCATGGACGCCGCCGCGCGCGCGATCATGTCGAAGGTGCCCACGAGATTGACCGCGATCACCTTCTTGAAGGCAGCGAGGCTGTGCGGAACCCCCGCGCCCGTCGCTTTGTCGCGGCTTGCCGTCTTCTGCCCGATCACGATGCCGGCGCAATTGACCAAAATGCGCTCCGGCCCGTTCGCCGCCCGCGCCGCGTCAAAGGCAGCCGTGACACTGGCCTCGTCCGCTACGTCGCAAAAGCAGAAAACTGCGCCGAGCTTTTTAGCGAGCGCTTCGCCGGCCTCGCGGTTCATGTCGAAAATCGCCACCCTGCAGCCGGCTTCGGCGAGAACCGTCACGGTGGCGGCGCCGAGGCCCGAAGCCCCGCCCGTTACGATGGCCGCGATATCCTGTCCGAGTTTCATGCGTCCTCCCGCTTAGCATTCGCAATTACAGCTCAGCATACGATTGAGCGCAGTCACGGCAAAGGAAGTTGAAGGGCCGGCGCCGCCTCAACATTGTCAGCGACAAAATTGAAGGCCGTGCCGTAGACGGTAATGGCGGCGCTGCCCTGGATCATGTACGGGCTCGATATGCGAACCGCGATCACGCCATCGTATCCCGCGCTCGCCGCCTTTTCCTTCAGCAGCTCCAGCGCTTGCGCCGTCACCCGGTCGAGGACGCCCTCGTAGCGCCGCATCTTCCCCCCGATCGCGTTCGTGAACGCCTCGCGCACATCGCGGAGCAGGTTCGCCGCGAGCACGGCGTTGGCGTAAATCAGCTCGCCTTCCTTGATGCGGCGCCCGGATAAACTGTCCACGGTGTAAATCTGCATCGGCCTCTCCCTCAAGAGCCTTTCCGGTATAAACGGACTTCCCGCTCCGCCCTAGTGGTTTTGGAGTCCGGCCATTAGGCGAGTTCCTAGTGCGATCGCTATGTTCGCGCCGCCGTTCAAGCTGAGGCTGCTGTTGTGCCTTTCCACAATCGAACGAAATACCGCTGTTCCGGGTCGAGCAGCCCGGAAGCTGCCCATGGTACTCCTTAGCCCGGCGCGCCGTAGATCAGCCGCTTACGCATGAAAAGCTCGTCGGAGTGATCGAAGGCGAGCTTCTCAAGGACGGTCTCCTCCTCAAAGCCGAAGCGCTCATAGAAGGCGCGTGCGCCCGTGTTGCAGGTGGAGACACAGACCCAAAGCTGGCGCGCCGCCACCGCCCGCGCTTCGGCCTCCATCCATTGCAGGATGTGGGTACCGAGACCGCGCCCCTGAAAACCTGGCAGGATCGCGAGGGTCTTCAAATAAGGTCCCTGCAGGAAGGGGGATTGAATGGTGACAGTGCCCGCGAGTTCACCGGCAGATGCCAGAACCTCGAACCGGTGCATGGAGGGCTGATCTCGCAGAAAGGCGCGTGTCAAATCCTCCGCAAGCAAACCAATGACGGACCAAGGTGGCATGGCGGCCAGTGCCTTGCCAAGCGCGTCTGCATTTTCAGGCGTCATCGGCTGGAGTGCCGCGCCCGGAAGGTCGTGCGTTTTCAATTCAAAGCCTGCAGCAACCATCATTTGCCCCTTCGAAAAAATTTATGAGCGGCGGGACGGCGCCAGAAGAGGTACCGACCATCACAGCCGTGCGAACACGGGCCGAATCGCGCCCGCTTAGCGCCCCGCATTTGTCAATAGCGCGAGATTGATCGCCTCCTGACCCGCTGACAAACAGCCGAGCGCGAGATGGATATCAGCCATCGCACATTCAATTCACCCTGCCGTGATTGAGGCCTTCGCTAAGGCAGCACTTCCTCACCATCATAGGCAAAGCATTTTCCACTATCTTGCGGTTGAAGCCGTTCGATCACGGCGATCATGCGCCTCACCGCGTCCGAAGGTTCGAAGAGCCAGGCGCTCACGCCCTCCTGAAACGGTTTAGACAGGGCGCTATCGACGGTGCCCGGATGCAGGCTGGCCACGATGGCATGCGGGCTGCGCCGGGCCATCTCGATGGCGGCCGTCTTGACGATCATGTTGAGCGCGGCCTTCGAGGCGCGATAGGAATACCAGCCGCCCAAACGATTGTCCGAAATGCTCCCCACGCGCGCCGAGAGCGCGGCAAAGACGGCCCGCTGGCCGCGATGAAGCTTCGGCAGGAAGTGCCTGGCAACAAGCGCCGGGCCGATCGCATTGACCGCGAAAGAATGCTGAAACTTTGCCGCTGAAAGGTCGCGCAACGACTTCTCGGGCATGGCTTCAGCGGTGTGAAGCAGTCCTGTTGCGACGATGACGAGATCGAGCGGGGTTTGGCCTGACGCAGCTTCCGCCGCGGCCGCGATGGAGGCCTCATCGGACAAATCGAGAAAGCCTGAGACGATTTTTGCGGACTCGAAGGTCTTTTGTGAGCGGGAGTAGGCAAAGACAACCTCCACCTCCGGCCGAGCGGCCAATGCCTGCGCAAAGCCCGAGCCGATAGCGCCGCTGGCTCCGATAATTGCGACCGTTTTCATGCGTTGGCCCGGTGTCCGTCCGCTAAGAGGTCAACACAGGGGTTTTCCCGAGATAGGAGCTATTTTCCGCCTGTTTGACGAGAAAATCGGCCACATCCGCACGGGAAATGGCGCCACTTCTCCATTCGCTTGGGTTGGCGAGGACCTGGTAACGGCCGGTCTTTGGTCCGTTCGTGAGCAGCACGGGCCGGGCGATAACCCATTCGAGGCCGCTGTCCCGGACGATCCCTTCCTGGACATCCTTGTCCTTGTAGGCCTGACCGAGGATCAGCCGGAATATGGCGCCGGCAATTGAACTCATGCTGCCGCGGCTGTCGCCCGCGCCGAAACCGGTCACGCAAATCAGACGCTTCACGCCGGCCTTTTTCATCGCCTGGACGGCAATCTGCGTCGCGTCCGAGAAGATCCGGACGGGCCCGAGAACCGTGCCGGGAGCAAGTGGAACGCCCAACGTCAGGATGACAGCATCGACGCCGTTCATCGCGGCGGAGACATCGCGAGGGTTGAGCGCGCTGCCCTTCCATTTCTCCAGCTTAGGATCGGAGAGGGCTATCGAGTCCGCGGTCCGGGCGAACGCCCGCACCTCATAGCCGCGCGCCAAGCCTTGCTTGACGGCCTCAAGCCCTATGCCTTTGCTCGCTCCAATGACTAGCAGCCTCATGCGGTTACTCAACGTCCTTCGTGGACCTGCCGGTTTGCCGGCCATGCGGCACCGGTCTGAGATTCTGGTGAATATCTGGATGAATGGACCGCTTATCAAGCACCCGCGGGACGCACCAGAGCGGGCCAACTTGTCAGATCGCAGCGAAAGCAAATACTATAATAACGCTCCCCGCAGTTCGAGCGAAGGGAGGAGGAAGGAATGATCTTCATCCGTAAAGGCCTCGTGGCAGTTTTGGCGCTCCTCGCTAATCCCGCCTTCGCTCAAGACGAGGGCCAAAAGAAAGAGACGAAAAGCTCTCAAGTCTGGGCCGTCCCCGGGATATACACATTACCGGACGACGCACACGGCCGGCTCGTGCGGCGCGGGCGTGAACTCATTTTAGAAACCTCTCTCTATATTGGGGCTCACGCCGTCGATCCGGACAAACGCTTCGCCGGGAACGATCTCGCCTGCGGCAATTGCCATCTCGAAGCCGGGACCAAGAAATTCGCGCTGCCGATTTACGGGCTCGCGGGGGATTTTCCGCGCTATAGCGCCCAGGCGGGAGCGGAGATCTCGATTGAGGACCGCTTGAATTCCTGCATGTCCCGGAGCATGAATGGCCCGCCGCTTCCCGTGAAATCCCCGGAAATGCTGGCGTTGGTGGCTTACGTTAAATTCCTCTCGTCCGGTCTCGCGCCTGGCGAACAAGTCCCAGGCCATGGCGCCGGCGCTATGCCGGAGCTCGATCGCGCGGCGGATCCAAAGCGCGGTGAACGCATCTATGCGGGCGCCTGTCTCGACTGCCACGGTAACAACGGATCCGGTATTCCCCGAAGCCCGCCAGCGCTGATCCTCGGTTACATGGTACCTCCGCTTTGGGGAGCGGATAGTTTCAACGATGGCGCGGGTATGGCCAGGCTCATAACGCTTGCGAACTTCCTGCATTCCAACATGCCTCACGGTGCCGGTTACTCGAACCCGGTGCTATCGATCGATGATGCTTGGGATGTTGCAGCCTATGTCCTCTCGCAGGCGCGGCCGCACAAACAGGGGCTCGAACATGACTTCTCCTCCAACTTGCTCGATAAGCCACCCGATGCCCCTTACGGCCCCTATGCTGACAGCTTTTCCGAAGTGCAGCATAAGTTTGGGCCATTCGCACCGATCCAGGCGGAAATAGCTTTGCTCAAGGCAGGAAGGGCCAAAATGCCCAACAGCGCGAAATAGGCGCAGGGCAAAAACCGCTGACGGCGGGTATCTGGCGCGCGCTCATTTTGCGTGACTGGAAGCACCGCACCTCGCGATAAGTTTCACCCATTTTGTGATTGCCGGTACAGTCGGGCCTAGCAAATTTCACAGAGCCATGTCACCTTTCCCGGCAATGGCGCCCTCTCGCCGCCCAGGCGTTCAACAGGTGGAGAGCATGAGCTCAATCGATTCAAATACACCCCGCAAGAGCGAATCAAAGCGGGCCGGCTTCGCGACTCTCACCGTTGGAGAGAAGCAATACGAGCTTCCGCTCGTCTCCGGAACGCAAGGGCCGGATGTCTTGGATATCTCCGGCCTGTACGGACAGTCCGGTCACTTCACCTACGATCCCGGCTTTACCTCCACCGCGTCCTGCAAATCCGACATCACCTATGTCGATGGCGAACGGGGTGTCCTCCTCTATCGCGGCTATCCAATCGAGCAGCTTTGCGAGCATGGCACCTTCCTTGAAACGTGCCACCTCCTGCTTTATGGGGAGTTGCCGGACAGGAACCAGTATCTCGACTTCACGAGCCGCGTCACCAAGCACACGATGTCGAATGAGCAGATGAACCGGTTCCTTTCCGGTTTCCGCCGTGACGCGCATCCCATGGCTGTGATGGCTGGTACGGTCGGCGCGTTGTCCGCCTTCTATCACGACTCCATCGACATCAACGATCCCGTCCAGCGCGACATTGCCGCGCTCCGGATGATCTCCAAGATGCCGACTATCGCGGCGATGGCCTACAAATACTCAATCGGCCAGCCCTTTATCTATCCCCGGAACGATCTCGATTACGCCGCGAACTTCCTCTACATGACCTTCGCGGTGCCGACCGAGGAGTATAAGGTCAACCCCGTGCTCGCCCGTGCGATGGACCGCATTTTGACCCTGCACGCCGATAACGAGCAAGGCGCATCGACCTCGACGGTGCGGCTTGCTGGGTCTTCCGGCGCAAACCCCTTCGCCTGCGTCGCGGCTGGCATCGCCTGCCTATGGGGCCCGGCGCACGGTGGCGCAAACGAAGCGGCGCTGAGGATGTTGATGGAGATCGGCACCCCTGAGCGCATCCCGGACTATATCAAGCGTGCAAAGGACAAGAACGACCCATTCCGGCTGCTCGGCTTTGGGCATCGCGTATACAAGAACCACGATCCCCGCGGCCGTGTGATGCAGAAGATTTGCAAGGACGTGCTCGAAGTCACCGGCGCCAAGAACGATCCGGTCATGCAGGTCGCGATGGAACTTGAGCGGATTGCGCTGCAAGACGACTATTTCATCGAAAAAAGGCTTTATCCGAACATCGACTTCTATTCGGGCATCACGCTGAAGGCGCTTGGCTTTCCGAGCTCGATGTTCACGGTGCTGTTTGCCCTGGGGCGCACAATTGGGTGGATCGCTCAGTGGAAAGAAATGATTGGCGATCCGGAGCAGAAAATCGGCAGGCCCCGTCAGCTCTACATTGGCGAGAAGCCCCGCGACTACGTGCCCCTGGAGTTACGCCCTTAAGACTGGTTGCGTTCAGCCGGCATCGCTGAAGACCCCTGACCTTGTCATTCTCCCGCGAGGGGAGAATGCCTGTTTCTTCTCCCGGCCGCCACGGCGAGAGTGGCCGCGCCTGCGGTCAGCCGCGAGCCTGCTCAGTTGGACGGCTTGCGATGGTGTGCCCTATTCGTTCAAGAAATGCTTCAGGTTCTCGATGCGAACCATCGCCGTTTGCGCGGCGCCCGCATCCATGGCGCGCCGGTACCAGTCGAATGCCTTCGCCGCGTCAGGTTCGGCATTCTTCTTGTCGATCCTTGCGAAATAGATCGGATCGAACGAACGGCCCATCGCCAAGGCAGCCTCTGGATCGCCGAATGCGACCGCCCTCTGATAGAATTGGCGCGCTTCGAGGATGTCGCCTTCGCGCATGCGCTTGTTCCCTTCCCGGATCAGGTCTTCGACCTCTGGCCGTGGGGTTGAGCGCCGCGCTGCGCTCTCCGTTGCAGGTCCAGCCGTGCCTGGCACGAGTGTGGCTTGGAACGGCGGCCGCGCCGGCACCTGAGCGGGAGACGCGCTTACGGTTTGTGTCCTGAAGCTCAAATCCGCCGGCGGTGTTGGAGCGATCGGGGCGGGCTGGGCGGCCGGTGGAGGAACCGCAGGCGCGCTCACCACGTAGACAGGGGCTGGCGGCGGCGCCAATCTGCCAGCCTGTGCCAAGAGAGGCGCATTCGGAAATGGGCCTTGAGCGACAGCGGCGGAGGGCGTGGCTCCGGGTTTCACACGGACAACGAATTGGCTTTTCGAGGAAAGCGGCGTCCGGGCATTGCTGTCGAGAAGCTGGACCTCAAGGGGCACAGTTTCGGCTGTTCCCATCGGCAAGTTGAGTGTCAGTCCATTCAGCCGCCGCGGCGGGAGCAGCCAAGTGCCGCCGCCGGCGTCGATGCCCGCGCTCAATCGGCCGCCCTCCGGCACCCCAGTAATGCTCACGAGCGTTCTTTCGAAAGGTTGCGGCGACTTAATGCTGATCGCCAGAGCCACAGGCTGCCCCGGCGTTGTCACCGCGTCGGCGGCAAGAACCTCGCTTGTGAATTCCACGGGCGCTTTCCCGGGAGACACCCGGCTTCCTTCGCTCGTGCCGTCTTCAGATCCGGAGCGGCCATATCCCTGTTCCTCCCTGTCGAGGCGAAGGCTCCCCATGCCAGGGATATCGATGCCCGTTTGGTGAGGCCCGCCATAGATCATGAACGCGGCAAGGCTCGCAGCGATCGCGATGCCGCCGATCAAGCCGATTGCGATCGCGCCGAGAAAGCGGCTGCTTTCCCGCCCGGAAGCGACCGCGGCCGCCGAGGGCGCCGCTGCGGGCGGCGGCGCGGGGACCGGGAAGGATGGGGGGCCCTGATAGGTGGCCTGCGGGGCGGCCGCGCCTGGCGCCAGCCATTCCGGCCGCGCCCCACCCGGGCTGCCTTGTAGACCGTTTGGGCGCGCATAATCGGGGCGCTGGCGCGTGGACGGTGCTGACTCGCGTTCGCGGCCATCGTTGCTTTCGAAAGCGGCTGCCGCGTGAGCGCTGCCGTTGTGCGCGCTTGGGCTGTAGTCGAAATAGTTGAGGATCACATCTTGGGGGGAGAGACCGTCTTCAGGCGAAGGCGCGAGGCCTGACCTCAAGGCTCCATCCCGATCCATGACCGGCGGCAGCGCTTCTTCAGGAAAAGCCAAGTTCTGAACGGCGGCGCTTTCGGCTGCGGCAGGCTGTCCATAGACGCTGAGCAGTGCCGCTTGCACGGCGTCTGCCAGTTCGTCGTGCTTGCCGGAACCGTTGTCCGTCTCGCTCGCATAGTCTGAGAGCAGGGCAGCCGAGGCGGCGCCCATGGCTGACAGCGTCCGCAGGCTCGCGAGGTCGAGTTCCTGGTCTTCTGGGTTGTCATGAGCCTCTGGATGCGTCTCTTGGGGCTCTTGATCCTCAAGGCCATCCCAGCCGGCGAAAAAGGTCTCCGCTGTCACGGGAACATCGGGGACATCGCTGACGGCCTGATCCTCGGCGGCTTCTTGGTCCTCGATCTCTAGCTGGGCGAGTCCGGAGACAACGCTGTCGGCAAAGCCGCTGAGTTCCTCTTCGATCGGAGCGGTTTGCGGAGCCGCCACGGACTCGTCAGCGTCTTGAGCAACTTCGCTAGACGGCCCGGCACTCTCCTGGGGCGAGCCTTCGTTCCCGGCTGCTTCCGCATTTTCGATGACCGGACCTGTCACGGGCGTGCCGGAAGGACTTCTCATCTCGGTCGCCGGGTTCGATCGTTTCTGCCATTGTCAAGCCTCCGGGTACACGCAAGCCGCGGCGAAGCCAGCGGCTACTGCGGCTGCGCTTGAGCGCTCTGCTGCTGATACCACCGTACGAACTGGTTGAAGAGTTCCTCCTGGTCGGCAGAAGTTCCCTGCTGACTTTCGACGAACTTTTGCAGCATCGATTTCAACTGCTGCGCAGCTTGTGGCGGGGCAGGCTGCGTCTTCGGCTGAGCATTTGCCGCGAGCCAATGTTCGGCGGGTTGGAACCTTTGCCAACCTTTGACCGGTGCACGAATATTGACCTCCCGCCATTTCGGGCTGAAGCTACCACCCCTAAACTTATCGAATTCGGAAAAAAATTTTTCAACGAACCGGGTCATCACCCTGAATCGCTCCGATTGTACGGGCCAATTGTGAATGGCCATTACGGAAGAAACTGCGATTGTTGCCACGCTTTCGCTCGGTGCAACGAGATTGGGATAGTCCTCGGAAGTAATAATTGCTGGGAGATAGCCCGCCTGTAGCGCTGGTACATACTCCACGTCGAGGAAATGTACCTTATCTTTGTGCGAGATTCCATCGAAAGCGCGCGAGGGTTTGCCGCCAACATAGACAATCGCGTCTATTTCACCGCTCTTGAGGCGTTCGACGCCATCTTCATGGTCAAGATACAAGGGATCGATCTGAATGCTGTTAGCTTCAAAGACAGCTTCGGCTGTCATTGAAACACCGCTATCCTTCGGTCCAAAGCTCACGCGGCGGCTATTCAAGTCTTGCAAGCAGGTAAATTGCATGCGGGAAAGGACATGAAACTCTTCGGAATAGAGCTTAGCGACATATTGCATCCGGGATTGTATGCCCGGCTGCCGGTTCGTCTTGAGAAAACGGGCCATGACGTCGGACTGGACAATGGCGATGTCGATCGCTTTCAGGGTCAGCAAATCGTTAATATTTTGCACCGAACCTTTTCCGATGATCGGAATGACGCGAAGTTCGTGGCCGCTGTCCAAAACACGTGAGAGATCGCTTGCGATCCGTATTCCTGTGCCATCGACGTCGCCAGTGATGATGCCAACCGTTCCCGCGGACCCGGCTGCCTTGACCGGCTGCACGGGGGCAGCCGCGGCGGGACGGGCCGGATTCTCCGCCGACGAACCGCCGATGCCGTATAACAAGATGAAAAGGCTCGCCACAAAAAGCCTGAGCACCATCACGAACCCTCTTGATTGGTGAAGCGGGCCCCCAAAACATGGCCGCATGGGGATTTAAAGATACCCTTGGAAGTAAAACATTTCACGCAAGGAAGCAATCGTATGCCGCCGCTCCGTTCCGGGAGATAACTGGGTGAAAAAAGCGGCAAAACTGTGCCATAGTTGCGATCCCGGCTTGGCACCGGCGGTAGAGTCATCTGGGAAGGGGCCCCGTTTGAGCATCACATTAAGCGCTCGCACGAACGCGAAGGCGCCGGACGGTGTCCGGATTTATGCTGTTGGCGACATCCATGGCCGGCTCGATCTTCTCTATAAGATGCTCGGACTTATCGAAAGCGACCGGGCGTCACGCGAAGAATTGGATACGGTCCTCGTCTTCCTCGGAGATTACGTCGATCGCGGCCCCAATTCAATGGGCGTCGTCAGCCGTTTGATCGACGGGCTTCCATCCGGTGTGACGGCACAATTCCTCAGCGGGAACCACGAGGACCTTCTCTTGTCGTTCCTTGACCGTCCGGGCTTCGGCCTCAACTGGCTTCATAATGGCGGGGACAGGGCGTTGATGTCCTACGGTCTGGAAGTGGAAGCCATCGCAAACGCGTATTGGGCGGCGGAGGGGTTGATCGGGGCCGCCGAAACCTTCCGGGAATTGCTGCCGGACAGCCATGAAGAGTTTTACCGGGCGCTCAAGCCGTCCTATAGGGCGGGCGATTATTTCTTCGTCCATGCCGGGATCAGACCAGGCATACCGCTCGACGCCCAGAGCCCGGAAGACCTGCTTTGGATACGCAAAGAATTTCTAACCCACCGCGGCGAGCATGGTGCGGTCGTCGTCCACGGTCACACGCCCGCACGCTCGCCGCAAGACCTCCCCAATCGGATCGGTATCGATACGATGGCCTTCCATACCGGCAAACTGACCGCCGTTGGGCTCGAAGGAACGCGCCGGTGGTTCCTTTCCACCTAACGCTTTTTCGCACAGTTTGCGGTGGGAAGCGGAGCTATTTTTCCACTTCTGCCGTTTCAGTTGCCTCATCGGTTGCGCCCCGAAGCCTTTCAAGCAGCGAGCGGCCTTGAGGAGAAAGGTCCCCTTCGGCCGGATGCAGCCCTTCCTCTCCGGAACGGGAGTCGTCTTCGAGGGATGCCTCACCCGAAGCTGGTTTCACGGGCGCATCTACGCCGGCAGAAGAGTGAGGCTCTGTCGCGGGTCCATTTTGATGTTGTCTTGCAGCCTTGTCCGGAACGGCTTCGCGCAGAAGCCTCGATCGGGGTTGCGCGGGCTGCGCCGGCCCGTGAAGGTCTGGCTCTCCCCCGGGGGACAAAGAGTCTGCCAGGGGCGGGGGGGCATCGGGCACGCTTCCTGAAACGGATGCCAAGGCGTCGATTGCGGCGGCTGCGGGCTGCGGCGCGTCCGGGGAGGAGGCTTCGCCCTTTCCCAGTCCGCTTGGAGCGGGTTCGGGCCATGGCACCGGCCGGTCCCGGCGAGCTTCGGTATGAGCCCGTCTGGCGGCCGGCTCGGACCGGTCAGGCGTGCGAGCGTCTCCCTTTGGCTGGGCCGATGCCACCATGAGCTCGGCAAGCTTCTGGAGTTCCTCCTTGATGATGTTGGCCTGCTGCGCGTCCTTATCCTGGAGTTGAGCATGTTGCTGACGGAGTTTCGACAAATCCAGATTGAGACGGTCATATTCCGCGCGGTAATCTTCCAGGCTCCATTGGGAGGGCCGGCGCAACCGTCTGCCGCTGCGATCGGCGCTGTTCTTTTCCATCGCTTCCCGCAGCTGGGTAAGCTCTGACTGATAGGAGGTGGCGGCATTCTCTGCGGCCTCAAGCTCCTCGCTCCGTCTGGCAAGTTTGTTCCTGAGATCTTGAAGCTCGTAGGAGCGCTCTTGCAGTTGTTGCTTGACGCCCGTTATCTCACGGTCGAGTTCCGGAAACCGCTTCGTTATGGTTTGCTCAAGAACGGTTGCCGCATTGCGGCGCTCCGAGAGTTTGAGGTCGAGATCGGAGATCTGGTCCTTGAGGTCCGCAATTTGCATTTGCAGACGGCTGTTGTCGACGAGTTGCATCGCCGCTTTTTGCTTCGCGCTCGCCAGCGCCGTCTCAAGGCGGCGCATCCTGACGGCATACGAGGCTTTGAGCTGGTCTTGCGTCGCCTCGATCTCCGAAAGGGAAACCGGGAGAGTTTGTTCGAGCCGCTTGCGGGAAAGCCGGTAAGCCCGATGCCAAAGGGAGGGCGCAATCAGCACGCCGATCAGGCTCGCCGTCAGAAAGCCCAGCGCGATCAACATAATCGCTTGGATCATTGAAACCGGGCTCCCCTATATAGCTAGCTCAGCATCCGCAAAGAGCCGGATGCTGAGCGCGGCACCGCGCAATTCACCGCCTACAAATATCGATGCCGCGGGCGAAGCGCCACATCTCAGCCGGCCGGCAACATCCTAAAATGGGTTCCAAGTGGGCGAAGACGTATATTTGAGATAGCCGACATTAGCTCCCAGGCGCAACCCCAACCCAGCGCGTATCGGGGCGAGAATGACATCGTCGTGTTGCTGAAACGTTATTCCTACGCCTCCGACAAGATAGGCTGACCCGTCAACCCCAGCGAAACGCTCATAAATTTGTGAGGCATATTGAACGTTGTAGACGAGAGTCATCACCTTCGAGCCGTTCGCGCCAAAATCGTAACCGAGGGATGGGCCTTGCCAGTAAACCTTCTGCGGCGGGAAGAGCTTCGTGTAGAGCGTGCCTTCGCCATAACGCAGGCCCGCAACGATGGCCCCCCCTGCCTCGTCTCCGAGGATGTAACCGTTGGGACGTCCATTCCGGGCGAAAGCATGCTCGATGACCTTGGCAAGCCCCTCAGACACATCGCCAAAGAAGCGGTGGCCCGTTTCGAGTATCTCGCCTGAGGAATAGGTGCCAGGCGGAGGTGGCGGGGCGGGAGGTGCGCCGGGAGGAGGAGGCGCCGAATATGGCTCGCCGTAACCCGGATTATTGTATGGGCTATCCGGCCTGAGGGGTCTCGGCTGATCGTTGGGCGGGGGAAGATAGCCTCCGCTCTGCGCCATTGCGGCCGTTACCAGGAACGGTGCCGCAGCGCAGGCCAGAAGA
The DNA here is from genome assembly GCA_963817705.1 of uncultured Alphaproteobacteria bacterium. Lineage (GTDB taxonomy): Bacteria > Pseudomonadota > Alphaproteobacteria > Rhizobiales > Rhodomicrobiaceae > Rhodomicrobium. The sequence continues at coordinate 301,266 of CAWFPF010000004.1, read as the reverse complement.
GCGAAAAGGGTCAGTAGAATGCGATGGCGTACCATTGCCGGCTCCGGTTCTTGGCCAATAGAAGGGCGCGGCCCACTGCGCCTCACGCAGCACGAGGTTCACCTGTCGTTGAATGAGGGCCAAATTTTGGCTGCGGGCAAGCCGCTACCCCGGCATCGCAGCTATGCAGGGCCTCCGCCAAGCGATGAAGGCCGGGTTCTTAAAGCCTTCGTCACGTTTTCCGTAGCGAAGCGGCTGGCCGTCCGTGGTGAGCACGCACCCGCCGGCGGCTTCGAGGATCGCTTGGCCGGCGGCGGTGTCCCATTCGGAAGTCGGACCGAATCTCGGGTACACATCGGCCTCACCGCGCGCCAGCACGCCGAATTTCAACGACGAGCCCAACCCCGATCTTTCCGGATTGCCGAGCTTTTCGAGGAATGCCAGGGCTTCGGGCCGAGGATGAGAGCGGCTCACGAGCGCGGCGAAGGGTCGTTGAGGATCGGCTTCGCCCGTGAGCGGAGTGAAGTCTAGGGCGGGAAGTTGAGCGCTGGCCGTGGGCATAAGCTTACAGCGGACCGCGTGGTTACGGCCGAGCGTGACATAGCAATCGGCTTTATCCGGCGCGTAGATCAAACCGAAAACCGCCTTCCCGTTTTCAACCATCGCAATATTGACTGTGAACTCTCCATTGTTTTTGAGGAATTCCTTCGTGCCATCCAAGGGATCCACCAGGAAGAAAGAGGAGCTCGCTTCCGGCACAAATCCCGCCGCGGTCCGTTCCTCCGCTACGGCCGGAATATCTGGCATAAGCTTTGACAGCGCTTCGATGATCATCGATTCGGAGGCTTGGTCGGCGTCCGTAACCGGAGATTTGTCCTCCTTGTAGCGGACTTGAGGCACGGACCGGTAAATCTCCATGATGGCGGCTCCTGCCTGTTGCGCCACCGCAATGTTCGCAAGCGCAAACTCCTTGTAATCCTGTTCTTTGAGGGTCACGTTTTTTCTGGTGTCCTTATCTCTTGAGTAGCAAAATTATCCCGCTTCACTTTGCAGCTGTAGCTATTATGTTCGGTACGGCATTTTTTTATCGGGCCATGTTGAAGCCGGAGGGCAAATCATGGTGCCTTGAACGGAATCGCCTCTAAGTCGTTTCCATACACCATGCGGATAACGCAGGCTGGAGCAAGACACCATGACAACACATCCGCCCCTCGAAGACACGGCGCTTGCTGCGCTCATATCCAGCAAAATTTGCCACGACCTTGCGGGGCAAATCGGGGCGATCAATAACGGCCTTGAGCTCCTTGAGGAAGAAAATGACGAGGATACGCGGTATTACGCCCTCGAACTGATCCACAATAGCGCGAAGGCAGCCTGGGCTCAGCTCGACTTCAACCGGCTCGCATTCGGAGTTTCATCGAGTCTTGGCGCGGTCGTGCCCCTGGGCCATGTCGAGCAGGTGGCCCGGCGATACATCGAGAATGGCAAGCGGAAGCTACATTGGCAGGCTAATGTCCAGGAGCTCGATAAGCAACAGGCGCGCCTGTTGCTCGCCGTCATGGCCGTCTCGCTGACCGCTCTGCCTGCTGGCGGCGACATCTATGCCGGTCTGTCGGTGGGAAACACGGGCGGCCGCGGCGCCCCGCGATTGAAGGCTGTGATTCTTTGCCGTGGCCGCTCCGCGCGGATTCAGGATGGCTTCGCGGACATCTTCGCCGGAAAGAAAACCAAATCGATCGACGGGAAGCTTGTGCTCGCCTATTACTCCTCCCGCCTGGCGGATGAGGCGAAGTATAAGATCTCGGCCGTCAAGGAAGGCGAAGATGCGCTCTTTACGCTCGAGCCGAGGTCATAGAGCAGGCTCATTCAGCGCTAACGGGCGCCCCGCAAATGCGAAGCCCCCGGTCCAGCTAGCAACAATATAGATCTTTTACAGAGCAGAGTGCCAACAAGGTCCCCGCGGCGCGGGGACCGGTTAGCACATCCGCCTGTGCATCAAGCGGCCGCAGCTTCTTCCTTAGGATCGCGCAGAACGTAGCCGCGGCCCCAGACAGTCTCGATATAGTGCTGCCCCGTATTTGCCGCCGCGAGCTTCTTGCGCAGCTTGCAAATAAAGACGTCGATAATCTTGAGCTCAGGCTCGTCGATGCCGCCGTAGAGGTGGTTCAGGAACATCTCCTTCGTGAGCGTCGTCCCCTTTCTGAGGGATAGAAGCTCAAGCATCTGATATTCCTTGCTGGTCAGATGCACGCGGGCGGTATCGACCTCGACCGTTTTCGTATCGAGGTTCACAACGAGGCTGCCCGTTTGAATGACGGACTGCGCGTGTCCCTTGGAGCGCCGTACGATGGCATGAATACGGGCGACAAGCTCGTCCTTGTGAAACGGTTTGGTCAGGTAGTCGTCCGCGCCGAAGCCTAAGCCGCGCACCTTTTCGTCGACGCCTGCGAGACCGGAGAGGATCAGGATGGGCGTCTTGATCTTGTTCACGCGCAGCGAGCGAAGGACTTCGTATCCGCTGATGTCGGGCAAATTGAGGTCCAGGAGAATGATATCGTAATCATAGACCTTTCCAAGCCCTACGCCCTCCTCCCCGAGATCGGTTTGAAAAACGTTAAAGCCTTCGGAAAGCAACATAAGCTCGATGCTCTGAGCCGTCGCGCTATCGTCTTCGATGAGAAGCACCCGCATGGATTCCCTCGCTTGCATTATTTGCCAAGACGCGAGGCCAAAGCCACTCCGCGCCGTGAAGCTTAACTTCAGGACCGAGATTAACGCAGAAAAGGTTAAGAAAACTTAAGCTTACCACGCTAACCGGCGCCAGCGCGCAAATTTAGCGCAGGCTCAAAGTTACAAACGGAGGAAGGCGGGACCCTGGGAGGATACTGCGGCCCTTCGACGCGTCATTCATTCGCCACAAATTACGAAAGTGCACACGCGAATTGATGACACGCTTACTGTGACGCAATTCGCGGATTAGGAAAACCCTGAATTGGCTAAGAACGCATTAACAGGCGGGATGTTGCAAAGCTGCGACGCTTTACCGGAGGTTAATGGTTTCGGGTGAAACTCTTTAGCTAGGATATGTGCGGCCCAACAAGAACAGTAGCTGGAGTATGGGGGCTTCGAAAAGCAATGATCGAGACAGCTAGTTCCGTTCAAAATCAGCGTTTTGAGTACGATGAGAAGCGTCAACAGGTCAATGACCTGGAAATGATGATCGCGGATTTCCGCCGCATGGCGAACGATCTCGACCAGCAGATCAAGATCGAACAGCAAGCTTCGGGGATCAGCGATGTTAATCACTTTGCTTACCCGACCTTTGCAAGGGCTGCCATGACCCGGCGGGACAATCTCAAATCGTCGGTCTTAGACCTTGAAAAGCGGCTCGATCGCGCCCGGCAAGAGGCGCTCGACGCTTTCGAGCAACTGAAGCTTTCCGAATCGGCCGGCGGCCTGGAGGCTCAGCGTCAGGTCCGGCCCGTGAGCCGCCGGAAGTCGTCGCGGCAAATCGGTGGATTTGCAAGCAGCCGGTAAAAAAGCCCCCTAACGTGCGGAAGCGCATGGAAGGAGCCTCAGTTTCGCCACGAAAACCCCCAATGGCCTTGCGGGAGGGCTATTATTTTTTTTGGGGGCGCCAGCTTGCTCTTTCGGGTGGTTATCTTTTGCCTCCTGGCGCTTCTTCCGCCAGCCTGCGCTAGGAAAGACCCATCGGTTGAGAGCCTGATGGGCTCCGAGCCCCAGCGGCTATCCTTCGGTCCGCCGCCCGAGGTTTTGCATAGTTTTGTCGAAAAGATGAAACTTTGCTGGTTTTCCGGGGCCCACACAGCATTGTCCGGATACCGCTACGAAACAGGAGAGCACGCGGCCGGTGATGACGGAAGCGCGGACGGGTATCAGAACGTCATGATTTACGGGGCCGAAGACAGCAGCGCTGAGGTTTTCGAGGTTCAGTTCCACAAGTACAACGATAACACGCTTGTCGTGACCCGGAATATTTCCCTACCGCCCGAACTCTCTAACAAAGTGAAGCGTGATATTCAGCTATGGGCCCTGAATGGACGCGATTGCAGCAGCTGACCGGTCCAGGATGGGAAGCCTATTCGGAGTGAACAAGACGCAGCAGCTTCGCCGCCCCGCCTCGCGGTAGCCGCGACCGCACGGCGTCCAGCGTGGCTTTCGCGATGAGCCTGCCACGGGCGTCGGTCCCCAGCCATTGCGCGCTCCTGCCTCTTGGGTCGACCTCGATCAGCTTGACGCTGGCCGGCACCATCGTGTCGTCCCTCGCAATGCCGCGTAGCACGCCATCCATGGGCGCCGTCAGCAGCGTGTCATCCAGATAACCAATGGGAAAGCCCTTGAAGATGCGCTGCCCTGCGGAAAGCCGCGTGCGCCATCGCCCGGCCGACTTCGAGTAAATAAAGCGCTCGCGGCCGGCCTCGCCTAGCCTGCGCGCAACGCCGTCCGCACTCCGGGCCGGGCCGTGCTCCAAAATCGCGCCGGCGCGCCCAGGCCAGGTCTCGATAGCAAGATCGCAATTCGCGCCAGCGTCGAAGCCTGGGCCAAGTCCGATCGTGAGCGGCGCCAAGTTGCGGATGTCTGGCATGATGCGCCGTTTCCGCATTCGTGCATCGATGAGAACGCCAATGTCGCCCAAGACCAGGAGGTCGCAGAGTTCGAGAGGTGTAACGACAATGCGTCCGTTCGCCTGAGCTTCCGCCTTCGCGTCGATTGCGCGCTCGGCGCAAACTGCGGAATAGCCGTCCACCTCGGCGGCGTCGCCATAGAGAGCATCGTGAAAAGCCATCCCCCGCCGGATAACCGGAAGAAAAGGGTCGTGCGAAAGTATGACGCCAAAGCCGTCGCAGTGAAGTGCTACAGCCACCGCCGAAGCGATCTCGTTGGTTCCAAGCACGAGAGCAAGGGACCGGCTAAGGCCTTTGAAGCCATGTGTGAAAGTTGTGCCGGTCATGGGAGCTCCGGAGGGGCGTTCCGGAAGCTCTGCAAATTGGAGGCCAAACCCTTTTTAATCGCAAAATAGGCTGTTTCGCGGCGATTGACCACGAAGCGGGTTTTTCGCCCTGTCAAGGAACTGACATACAGCCGTCGCAAACGCGACAACCTAGTTTTAGGAACAAAGGAAGCCTATGCCGCTGTAACCTTAAACCTAACCGCGTTGCGCTCACCTGGCTAGACAGCTTATGCGGGCACCCGGATAGGATGCAAGCTGCATCCTATCCGGGAGAGTCACCGTAGCAAAGCCTACTTGTTCTTGTGGCTTTGCTTGCCGGCTTCGACGTGCTGTTCGTGCGTTCCGCCGTGAGAATGCTCGCCACCCTTTTTGCCGGCTGCGGATGCGCGCTTGGGATCGTTCTTGAAGTTGCCGCCGCTCTGCTGGCCGCCCTTGCTTTGGCCTCCGGCGCCCGAACCCTGACTTTTCCCGGCCATATCTGGTACTCCCTGTGACAAGGCGAATCCTATGATCGCCCGAGACGTTAACTCGTTTGTGTGCAGCCTGTTCCAAATATGGGTTGAGGATTGATTGCCCGGCGCCTGCCAATCCGAAGAGAGACAACCGGAACGGAGTTTGACCTGAATCCTTTCCTGTTCAGGGACAACGCGAACGCGCAGGAGAAACATCGATGTTTATCCACAGGAAAGAACCCCTCCATACGGTAGAGGTGAAAAGTCCGGACCCGGCTTTTGCACAAAAACTCCTTGAGCAGTTTGGCGGAGCTACAGGAGAACTGACTGCCTGCTTGCAATATTTCGTCCAATCCTTCCATACGGACGATCCAGCCCTGAAGGATATGCTCCAGAATATTTCGACCGAAGAGATGGGACATCTCGAAATGGTTGGAATGCTCATCGAGCAGCACACAAAAAAAGCCAGCGCCAACGCCAGGGATGCGGCCTACAAGAGCACGCTTTTCTGTCTTCGAGGAAAAGGGCCACACTTCCTCGATAGCCAGGGCGTCTCCTGGAAAGCCGACTACATGAATGAGGGCGGGAACCCCGTCCGGGACCTGCGAGCCAACATCGCCGCCGAAGCGGGTGCTCTCGCAACCTACGAGGCGCTCCTCGCGATCTCACCTGACGAAGGCTCCACGCGGGCGCTCCAGCATTTGGCGACGCGCGAAGTCGCACACACCGAAATGTTCATGACCGCGCTCAAGCAAATGAGCAAACTCGACGACGCGATCTTCGGCGACCTGAAGCCGGACGACACGGTGAACGTCTATTACAATCTGTCGTCGTCTCTCGGCGGAAAAAGCGAACGCGGCCCCTGGAATAGCGAGCCTGAATTCAAATTCATTCAGGACCCCCTAGAGCAGCGCAAGAAGGGCAACCTGGAAGGCGGAACTCAAAAGCACTAACGCCGGCCTCCGGGGCGGGATTTCTGCCCCGGTCACTCCGCCGATCCCGCTAGGACCGGCTTCGCGGACTGCACGTCGCTTTTCGAAACAGCGCTTGCAGCATTGCCCCAAGAATTCCGCACATAGGTAAGGACTGCGGCGATTTGATCGTCGCTCAGTTGCCAGGCATAGCTCGGCATTCCAGGTCCGGTCGGCGCGCCATCGGTCGAGGCGGTTTTGGCTCCTTCGACAACCACGCGGATCAGGGACAGAGGATCTACGGCCCTCACCGCCGGAGCGTCACGCAAAGCCGGGAAAAGTTCGGCAACGCCTCGCCCATCCTCACGATGACACGCCGCGCAATTGTCGCTGTAAATGGCCTGCCCGGCTTTCATGACCGGATTGTTTGCGGCAAGCGGTGTGCCCTGTTTCCCGGTGCCCGGCTCGCCCTGATCTTTGAGATAAAGGGCAATAGCCTTGAGGTCTTCATCTGATTGCCGTGAGCTGGACCGTTCAACCTCCTCGGCCATTGGCCCCGAGGCACCCGCCGCCCGGTTGTGGCCTGTCTTGAGATACTGGACGATGTCGTCCACGGACCACGATCCGATGCCCAACTCCATGCTGTTCGTGATGTCCGGCGCGTGCCAGCCTTGGATCGAGTAGCCCTGAAACTTCCGGCTAGTGAGATCGCCGCCAAGAACGGATTTGGGCGTGTGGCAAGCGCCGCAGTGCTCCGGTCCCTCGACGAGATAGGCGCCGCGGTTCCACTCCGCGGATTTGCCCGGCACAGGCTTAAAATCGCCCTCCTGCAAGTAAAGCCATTGCCAGAACGTGAGGCTGGTCCGGATGTTGAAGGGGAAGGGAAGCTGGTTGGGTTCGACCTCATTGCGGATAGGGGTGAGCGTTTGAAGATAGGCCCAGATCGCAAGCACGTCGCTGCCGGGGATCTTGGCGTAATAGACATAGGGCATGGCTGGGTAGAGGCGTGTGCCGCCGTGCCCTCTGCCGGCTTTCAGCGCCGCTATGAAGTCCTTGCTCGTCCATTCCCCAATCCCCGTCTCGCGATCGGGCGTTATGTTCGGAGCCAGTATTGTCCCGAACGGTGTTTCTATCGGCCGGCCTCCGGCGAAAGGCTTTCCGATTCCAGGCTTTGTGTGGCAGGCCGCGCAATCGGCGAGCACGGTAAGGTAGCGGCCTCGTTCGAGCAGCGTGAAATCCTGTTCATCGGCGGCACCGCCAGTCCCGCCTTGGGCAAGGATGCCCAATACGCTGTAGAAGGCCACGGCGAGTTTTCGCGCCTTACGCATGGACGAGCGGCCCCGGATTTCTCAGATAGTTCTCGCGGATCGCTTTCGCGGTCCAAAAGGCCAAGGCTCCAAGCGTGCCCGTGGGGTTGTACCCCGCGTTCTGGGGATAGTTGCTGGCGCCTGTCACGAAAAGATTCGGCACGTCCCAGCTCTGGCAATACCTGTTCATCGCGCTGGTCTTCGGATCGGTGCCCATGACCGCGCCGCCGCAAAGGTGCGTCGTTTGGTATGCCGTGATGTCGTAGGGCCCTTTGCGCGGCTTCGAAACGATTTCGCGGGCCCCCATCTGCTTGATGATCTCAGCGAACTTGCCGGTGAGGTAGGCATTCATCTTCAATTCGTTCTCATGGAAATCCATGGTGATACGAAGGAGTGGGCGGCCAAACCTATCTTTATAGGTGGGATCGAGGTCGAGATAGTTGTCGCGGTAACTGTAGAAGCTTCCGTGGACGCCGGTGCCGGGCGAGACTGTGCTTTGATAGTTCTCGCGAAAAAACTGCTTCCATTTCATTCCCCAAGAGGGAACGCCATCCGGCAAGACTTCGGCCATCTGGATGGGGCGGCCATTCGTTTGTACCTGCCCCATGTAGCCGCCGCCAATGAAGCCAAGGGGGCCGTGATCGAAATTGTCGCCGTTGAATTCGTCGATGCACATCCCGATCGAGCCCGACGCGATAAACGGGTTGAAGCTATATTTGTCCTTATCGAAGAAGCCATTCACGTTAGAAATGGTTTGATGGGTATAATTGCGGCCGATCACACCCTGACCGGAGACAGGATCGTAGGGCTGGCCGATCTTCGAGAGCAGGAGAAGCTGAACGTTGAAGATACAGTAGGCGGCCAGGATCACGAGATCGGCGGGCTGCTCCCACTGCTCGCCGGCGGTATCGACGAATGTCACCCCCGTGGCGCGCTTGCCAGAGCCATCCAAGTTTATCTGGGTCACCTCTGAATTGTCGTAGGCTTTGAAGCTTGGTTTCCGCAAGAGCGCCGGCAGAATCGTTGTTTGCGGGCTTGCCTTCGAGTAATTTCCGCAGCCGAACCACTCGCAGAAGCCGCAATAGGTACAAGGCCCAAGCTTGACGCCGAGCGGATTTGTGTAGGCTTGCGAGAGATTGCCTGAGGGCTGCGGAAATGGCTTGTAGCCAAGCTCGCGTGCTGCCTTGGCGAACAGCTCATAGCTGAAGGGCTGCGGTTGCGCTGGAGTTGGATAGGGGCGTGAGCGCGGGCCCTCGAAGGGGTTGCCGCCGTCCTGGATTTTTCCATTGAGATTGCCGGCGGTGCCAGACGTTCCGCACAGATATTCGAACTGGTCGTAGTGGGGCTCAAGCTCGTCATAAGTGACGCCCCAGTCTTGGATCGTACAGTCTTGCGGGATGATTTGCGCGCCATAGCGCTGGGTCAAATGAGTCCGCAGCACGAAGTCGGTTGGCAGGAAACGCCAGGTTTCGGCGTTCCAATGCACGCCGCCGCCGCCGGCGCCGTTCGGAGGCATGAAAGCGCCCCAACTGCGGATCGGCAGCGCCGTCTGGTTCATAGTTGTTGCGGAACGTGAAGGTCATCTGCGCCGGGCGCAGGAACAACTCGTGCCGGATGCGATAGCGAAGCTCGTCCTGATCGTAATTGGGTGGAAAATCGGTCGGCGTATCGCGCCATGGCCCCCGTTCTATCGCTACGACGTCTAGACCGGCATCGGCGAGTTCGTGGGCCAGGATCGAACCGGTCCAGCCCAACCCAATAATCACCGCGTCTTTATGAGGAAGTCTTCGAGCCATAGCCGCTTCCTCCCTCACGCTTTGCCAGGGGTCCAGGCCGCGCGGCCTTGGATACTCACTGGCGGGTGCGGATAGCGCTCATTATGGCGCGAAACCCATTCGCGGTAGTCGTAGCGGGCGCCTGGAAAGCCGATCATTTTCCAGCCGCACATATCCCGGTTGCCGCCGTAAATAGGGTCGGCCAAAAAGCCCTCCCGGGTATCCTTAAGCAGGTGCTGGAAGAACGATTTGCTGTCTTGCCCGGTAAACGCGATCGAGCCCTTCTCCATCTCGCCAAGAACCTCGTCCTTCGTCTCATCGGGAAGGGTAGCAAAGGTCTTTCCAGCATATTTGCCTTTGCAGTGATGATCGAGGTCAGCCAAACCCTGCCGGTAGAGGCCGGATGGCGTTAGTGCCGATTGCGAACCTTGCTGCGGTGTGCCCTTCTCGAAGGGGCCATCCCGGTAAAGGCCCTCGGAGCTGCCATAGGGACCGGCGAGTTGATTGTCGATGAAGTGCGCGCAGCCCGCGTCCTTGCCGCCGGGCGTTTGCGGATCGGGCGGGATGATGCGGTCGGCGATGGCCTCGACGGACTCGGCTTCCTCCGCTGTGAAAAATAGCCACCTGTCCGTAACCGCAGGCTTCGGCGGATTGCCCGCCCTTGGCCGCCATGGCATGCGGCCCTCGATGACTGCGGCGTGGCCGCTGCGCTGAGCGGCGATGATCAATGCCGCCGCGGCAAGAATATCGCGCCTTCGAAAACTCATTATGACGCTCATCCGGTCTGATGAAGCGGAAATGCCGGCGCCTGCACTTCAGTTCCGGACTCTTCACGCTCACTGCGCGTTGATGGCCGGCAGGGACATTGTTGTATGGAAGCCATTATGAAGCGTTTATAGATTGGCGGGATATTACGGCCCGCGGCATCGACGGAGCCCGATGCCTTTTATGGAGGTTCGATTGGTATCCCCTGGCATGATCGTGCGGGCGTTGCTGCTCGGCGAAGGGCTCGACCTCAAAGGTCTGGAGCGGGAAGATGCTTTCTCCATCAACCCGGTGGCCTTTACCACGTCCCCCAACGGCAGCGCGATGCTGTTCAAATTTGGCGCGGTGGTTTTCTTCAACATGACGCCGATCGACGAGGAAAGCCTCATTCACGGCCTCGAAAAACGCATCACCGGACCGCTCGATGAGCGCGAAATCGAAACCGCGATCATTGTCACGGCACCGGACGAGGAAGACCTCCTGAGCAAGTCCGGAGCGATCCAGGTCAAGAGCACCGATCACAACCGCCTGCTTCTCGTCGGCGAGGCGCTCGCAGTCTCGGTGGCGCTGGCTTACGATGAGCGCCGCATCGCCACGGCGTTCGACAAGATCGAGCCTTTGGCCGCGAGCCTCATCAAACGGCGCCTGCCGCCGGGCCCCAAATCCGCCATGCTGGAGCAGATCGGCGAAGCGCTCTTGATCCAAAAACGCCTAGTGTCCAGGGTCAATCTGGACGAGAAGCCCGACGTGCTCTGGGACCACCCCGAGCTTGAGCGCCTCTGGGCAAAGCTCGTGGACGAGTACGAACTCCTGGCCCGCGCCCGCGCCGTCGAGCGCAAGCTTGCCGTGATCCGTGAAACGGCCGATACGGTCACCGACCTCATCGCAACGCGCACCAGCCACCGGCTGGAAGTCCTTGTCATCGTGCTGATCGCGATCGAGATCATGCTCGCGCTCTTCGACCGGGTCTTCAAATAGCGATCACTTCGAGAACACGGTGTTCAGAATGGCGGCGAGCCGGACGCCTGCGCGTTTGAGCCGCTCGCGGACAACGGGCGCTTCCCGATCGAGATACGCCGGGCCCATCTCCACCGAGCGCTTCCGCCCGGCAAACTTGGGGCTGTCCGGCGCGTACCAGCACGCATCGCCGTGCTGAAAGCAATATTGGACGGGCGGCGTCAACGCGATTGCAAGCGATTCGCTCGCCCAGTTGGCTACCGCGGCGGCATCGAGGCCCGGCGATCCCCAGCTTTTGCGGTCCTCATCCGTGATCTCGCTTTCAAGCGCTGCCGCCGCTTTGACTTCATCGCTGCCAAGCTTCGCCTCGACGATGCAGATGTCCCAATCGAGGTGAAGGCTTTGGCTGCAAGCGCCGGAGCTATCGATGAAGTTCGCGCCCTTGTCGTCCTCGAACGAGACGTGCAAGGGCTGATGGATGTCCCCTACCCAATGCCCGAGGCTCTTGAGGAGCCGCAGCCGGTCGCTGCTGTCCTGGCTCAAGGCAAGGTCCCGGGCGTTGTTCAGGATCGCGGAGGCGACGCAGCGGTCAGCCAGCGGGCAAAGGTGCGCGGGATCGACGGCACGCGCTGTGCGGGGCACATTGAGAAAGTGCTCCTGCGGCCGGACCGGCGGAAACGCATCCGGCCATGTGCAGCTTGCGGCAAAGCTATGAAATTTGGGATCGAGCGCAATCAGCGCATCGACCTGCGCTTTTGCGGCGGGGGTCAGCTCCAGATAGGCAAGCTGGCATACGATCCGATGCCCGGCATCGCCCCACGCCCGGGCCTCGGGTGCGGCCGCGAAGAGCCACGCAAGTCCTATCGGGAGCAAAGCCCAAAGCCGTCTCATCGCCATTGCCTTTCTGCCCGGAACATGTGCGCAAACCTTAAGTCACAGCCGCCCTGGCATCCATTGCGACGATGGTTCACAAGACCGGGCCGCGTTCTTACGTTAAGGGCATCAACCCAGGAAACGATGGTGAACGTTGGCGGGCTTCTTGCAGCCCTGAAGCGAGCATCCGCTCCACAATCCGCGCATTTGCCAAAAGTCATAGCCATGCAAAAGAGACAGGATCCCTTCCCCGAAACCAGCGAAGGGGCCTGGACCAGCTTCGAAATCGCACGTGGCGCCCCAGGCAGCTCGCTGCTCATCCTTTGCGACCACGCGACTAATCTCATCCCGCCCCGCTACGAATTGCTGGGCCTCGATGAAATCCAGCTCAACCGGCATATTGCCTACGATATCGGCGCGATGGCCGTTGCGCGCGAGCTGGGCGCCGCTCTCAACGCCACGGTTATCTCGTCGCGCTTCTCCCGCCTCCTGATCGACCCCAACCGCGGCGAGGACGATCCGACGCTCATCATGCAGATTTCCGACGGCGCCATCGTGCCGGGCAACGCGACGCTTCCTAGGACCGAACGGGAGGCGCGCATCGCCGCGTTCTACCGGCCATACCACGCTGCGATCGCGGGCGAAATCGATGCCATGCTAGGCCGCGGGCTCGTTCCCGTGATCTTCTCAATCCATAGCTTCACCGAAGCCTGGCGCGGCGTGCCGCGGAAATGGCACGCCGCCGTTTTGTGGGACAACGATCCGCGCTTGGCGGTACCGCTGTTGCGGGAACTGCGGGCGCGCACCGGGGCCGAGGTTGGCGACAATGAGCCCTATTCGGGCCACCTGCGCAACGACAGCATCTTCCAGCACGCCACGCTGCGCGGGCTACCGAATGCGCTCATCGAGGTGCGCCAGGATCTCATCCGCGACGCCAAGGGCCAGCATGAATGGGCGGAGCTGCTTGCCAAGAGCTTGACCGCTATTTTCGCCGATTCCGCAAACGCAGGGCCGATTTCACGCGTGGACTATTGCGGCTCGAAAACCGATATCGAAGCTGCGAGGCAAGCGTCTTGAGAGGAGGATTGGCATGAGTGAATTGGACGCCGGAATGCAAATCGAACTTGAGGCCGCAGCTTTCCGCAGGCTCCTTACTCATCTGCGCGAGCACCCCGATGTGCAGAACATAGACCTCATGGACCTTGCAGGCTTTTGCCGGAATTGCCTCTCGAATTGGTATCAGGATGCGGCCGCCGAGCGAGGACTTGCCATCTCCAAGGAGGCCGCACGCGAGCGCGTTTACGGAATGCCCTACGAGGAATGGAAGGCAAAGTATCAGACTGAGGCAGACCCCGAAGCCAAGGCAAAACTCGCCTCGGCAGAAGGGCACTAAAACCAGCCGTCGCTTTATGTGCAACTCGCCTTGGCGGGCGAAGCTTTTCCACCGGTCAGGTTTTCGGTGCGGCCGGCGGCCGCGGCGGGCCGTAAAATCCCAAGCGCTGCCGCAACATAAAGGATGCACTTGCTTCGCATGCATGCGCGGGTTTTGATAGCTAACAATAAAAAGCGGGCCTCATCGGCCCCGAGGGAGGAAAACGATGGGTACCGGGCTCAGGGAACTCAACCGGCGTGGAGCAGTAGCGCTGGCCGGCACCCTCGTGACGGGGGCGCTCACGATGCGGAGCGGCGTGCTTTCGACCGCCGCCGCCGAGGAGAGCGGCGGAGAGGACGTATCTCCCACCGAAGACTTGATGCGCGAGCACGGCGTGATCCGTCGCGTATTGAATATCTATGCTGAAGTCGCGCAGCGGATCGAGACGAAAAATCAGGCTCCCGATCCAACAATCCTTATCGATTCAGCGAAGCTGGTCCGGGATTTCGGCGAAGATTACCACGAGCGTATGCTGGAAGATTTTTATATATTCCCGGATGTGCGCAAGGCAGGCGGCGCAAACGAAGCGCTGGTCAATGTTTTGCTTGCTCAGCATCAGCGCGGGCGCACCATTACCGATTATATCCGTGAAGTTGGGTCGAGAGGCAAGGTTGCCGCCGATGCCAAGCCGCTCGCGAGGGCGCTGTCCTCTTTCGTGCGGATGTACAACGCGCATGCCGCATGGGAGGACACCGTTGTGTTCCCGGCCTGGAAGGCCTTGCAGCCGAAGGCGAAACTCGAAGAGTTCGCCGCGAAGTTCGAGGACATCGAGCACGAGAAACTGGGCAAGGACGGCTTTGAGAACGCGGTAGCGCGCGTCGCCGGGCTCGAGCAAGCCGCCGGGCTTGGAGACTTGGCCCTCTTCACGGCGCCTCCTCCGCCCGCGTAGCGAGTTGGTAAAGTCCACAAATTCTGAGCGGGGAGCACAAACGGTCGAATGCCCGCTCAGAGTCTTTTGTTTTCAAGTCTGGCAACTCACTTTATGACCTGCGAGGGAGCCGCCGTTCTAAACGGGCCACGCTGATTGGGAGTTGGAGAGGACACGTCCAGATGAAACGAAGTCTCGTACTCGCCGGCATTGCGCTTTTCACCGCCGGGACAGCCCTTGCTCACGACTATAAGGTCGGGACCATCGCGATAGGCCATCCCTGGGCGCGTCCTACCGCAGAAGGCGCGAGGGCGGGCGCAGCCTATCTCTCTCTCGATAATACGGGAGGCGAGGCTGATAGCTTAGTCTCCGCTGCAAGTTCTGCTGCCGGAAAAACTCAAATCCATGAGACCACCAACGACGGCGGCGTCATGAAAATGCGCCGGGTCGAGGGCGGCGTGGCGATCGCGCCGGGAGCCACCGTGTCATTCAAGCCCGGTGGCTATCACATCATGCTTCTCGGCTTGAAGCAAAGGCTCGAGGAGGGGCAGCACATCCCGCTCACATTGACCTTCGCCAAGGCCGGCACCGTCGATGTCGAGGTTTATGTGGAGAAGGCGCCTGCCGGCGAGCACCAAGGCGGTACCACGCATGACCATGATATGAGCGGCATGGATCACCACGCGCATTAGCGAGTATCCCGAACACAAAGCCGAAGCGCATCGATAGCATGGGCTCGCAAACATGGCGAAGTCATGCCTAGGGCGAAGCCATCAGAGATTAGACAAAAGGCGGAGGCCTTAGCTTACGCCTCTCAGCCAAGCTGGCGTTTGTGCCAAGGCCGCTGTATACTCCCAGCAGAACACGAAAATGTGCGCGTAAGCAGCGCTGAGTGCAGGCCCATTACAGCGGTTTTTGCGGTGGATTTCGCTACGCTGACGAGCACTCTGCGCAAAAAGTGGGCTATTCAGCGCAGACGAAACGTGCTAATTTTCCTCAATTCATGGTGAAGAGGAGCCATTTATGTCGCAAACGAAGCCTGCCTCCAAGAGGAAGCGTGCAACGAAGACCTTATCCGTATCCGTCTTGGGCGTTGCCGGCATGTCATTGGCAGCAACGACCGCGGGTTCGGTAGCGGGAACGCCGTCGCCGGCTACGGCACCGCTTCACGCCATCTCGATGGCTGAGGAAGAAATCTCTGACGTCAGCTTGGCGACGTTCAACCTTTACGGCCAGGAAAAACTCGGAGCGTCCCGGTCGCTGCTGGAGCTTACCGGTTGCGGCCGTGGTGGCTGCCGTGGCGGATGCCGCGGTGGATGCCGTGGCGGATGCCGTGGTGGTTGCCGTGGTGGTTGCGGTTGCCGCGGTGGTTGCGGTTGTGGCGGCTGCGGTGGATGCGGCTGGGGTGGTTGCTGCCTGTCGTGGGGCGGTTGCCGTCCGTGGTGCTAAGCTGAGCCCACTTCGACGGCGTGACTAATGCGAATTTACGGGGCCGGTTGACGAGTGTCGATCCGGCCCTTTTAAACTTGTTCGCCGGCGATGCGGACGCTAGTGTTGGGCCCGCGCAAAGCGGCCCGGGGGCTTCTAGCTTATCGAGAATCTTTCGGTTCGGAATTTCTGGCGCACGGGATGACAATGAGATTCTGGCGGCGGGGGCATACGCCTCTCATTGCGCGCCGGAGAAGGGCGTGCTGACCTCATGAGAGGCGAACACCAAGACGGCTTCGCGGCGCATAATCCCGATGAGGTTCTGCAGTTTGCGCCGAATTTCACCGTTTATGCGGTTTCTTCCGATGTTCTGTGTTTGTATTCGGAGGACCGGAAGTTTCTGCTTCACGGCGCTCTTTATTGCGCGCTCGCTGCCGCGATGACAAAGGACGAAAAGAGCACACAAGAACTCGTGCGCGACTTGCAGAGAGACTTTCCGCCGGAGCAAATACACGAAGCTCTGAAGCGGATGATCGATCGCCACTATGTCGTGCCAAAATCGGACACGTCCAATGGCGTGGTGGCTGGGTATTGGGCGAGCATCGGCCTGCCGCCCGAAACCGCGGAGGAAAATCTCCAGAACTGCCGGATCCGTGTTCAAGCCATCGACGTGGATGGGGCGCCGGAACTCAGCGCGGCGCTAAGCGGTCTTGGCGTTCGCATCGTCAAACGTTCCCCCGATATGACCGTCACGCTGGTCAGCGATTACCTCGATGGGCAGCTTCCCGACCTGAACAGGCGGCATTTGTCGGATGCGAGCCCTTGGGTCCTGGTTCAGCCTTCTGGCATTTTCCCCCTCGTGGGGCCGGTGCTGAAACCTGGCGAGGGACCCTGTTGGGTGTGCATTTCGGACCGGATGAAGCGGAACCGGGAGATCAGGGCGATGCTAGACCGCACCCAGGCCCGCTGCCTCACCGTTTCGCCTTTGACCCGGCAAACCGTCGGACAAAGTGGCATCCAACTTGCGGCCGTGGAAATCGCCAAAGCAATCGCAACCGGCTTCCGGACAGACTTGAGTCATAACATTATAAGTCTCGACCTTTCGGGCTTGTCCGTCGTGAAGCACTATGTGGCGGCCCGCCCGCAATGTCCGGCATGCGGCGACAAGGAGTTGCAGGACCCAGGCCGTGCACCGGTGCCGATCGAATTGGCAGCTGGCGGACGGCCCGTCATGACCAGCGGCGGATACCGCACAGTGTCGTCGCGGGCCACGGTTGCGCGTTACCGCAAGCATGTGAGCCCTCTCACGGGCGTGATCTCGCGTCTTGAGCGCGTCGAAGTGGATTTGCCGCTGAACACGACCTACTTTGCCAAGCACAATTTCTCGGCGCCTGCAAAAACCGTCAACGAACTCAGGGGAGGACTGGACGGCAGCAGCTTCGGCAAGGGGAGCACTGCCGAGCAGGGGGAAGCCAGCGCCCTGATGGAGGCGATCGAGCGATACTCCGGAGTGTTCCAAGGCGACGAGATCAGGACGCCGCGGCGGTTCAGGGATTTCCCGGCGGGCGAAGCCATACGTCCGAACGACATCTTGCTGTTCAGCGACGCGCAGTATCAGCGGGGCACCGCGCCGGTGCCAGGCCCGGACGACGAGCCGATGAGCCCCACCCTCTTCGACGAGGAGGCGGAGATGGAATGGTCCCCGGTCTGGTCTCTGCGCGACAAATGTTTCAGATACATCCCGACGAGCCTTTTATATTTTTACTACAGGGGTCCGGTCGCCTTTCACACGGATTCCAACGGTTGCGCGGCGGGCAACACACGCGAAGAAGCGATCGTGCAGGGCTTTCTCGAATTGGTTGAACGCGACGCCTACGCGATCTGGTGGTACAATCGATTGCAGCGGCCAGGAGTCGATCTTGCCCGCTTCGACGATTCCTACGTGCGCGATCTGCAAAGCCTGCTGACTGAAAGCGGACGGCGTCTTTGGGTGCTCGACATCACAAGCGATCTCGGGATTCCGAGCTTCGTCGCCATAGCCCACTGGACCGAGGACGGAAAGGAATATATCGAATTCGGGTCTGGGTCGCATTTCGAAGCGCGCATCGCCATGCTGCGGACGCTGACGGAGCTGAACCAGTTCATGTCGATGGAACTGATGGGCGACGGGAACAGACTTCAGGATAGCCTCGACGGAATGACGCCCTTGCGTCTTGAAGACCACCCCTTCTTGTTGCCAAGCGATGATTTGGCTACGGAATTGGAGTTTGAATCGAAGTTCGGGCGTTTGGATACCGACGAGCAGGTGACTACCTGCGTGCGCATTGCCGAGCAGCAGGGCCTCGATTTTCTCGTCCTCGATCAAACCCGCCCCGACATCGAGGTGCCGGTCGTCAGGGTGATCGTTCCGGGATTGCGCCATTTCTATCGCCGTTTCGCGCGAGGCCGGCTCTACGATGTTCCAGTCAAGCTCGGGTGGCGTGAACGGCCGCTCGATGAAGACGAACTCAACCCAATCTTTCCACATACCTAAGGGTTTTTGACGTGCGCACTCCCGGACCGAAGTCGCGGCGGCAGCCAGCACAGGGCATTTCCGCCCGGCTTAGCGGCCGAGCCAGCCTTGAGATGCACTCGAATGGAGCGATCGTCGCCTACGTCGACGGCAATTCGATCAACTTGGGGACGTTCAGCACCGCCGCAGGGGATCGGGTGCAGGAACTGCGGACAGGCGTGACGCTCAACGCTCTGGCGTCGGGCGGCGAGGCCATCGGCAAGGAAATCGATCTGCTCGTCCGGCGATTGGCTGGCAATGGCTTGTTGGAGTACCGCATCGGGCACCCGCAAAACAGCTCAGGCGACTTGCTCGTCGTCGAGCCCCAGGTTCCCGAATATTGGCCGCGAACGCCACAGCTCGACGATACAGATACTGTCGTCCTGTCGCGTTTCGTGTACATGCGGCGCCGTGGCAATGCCACGGTGCTGGAGTCCCCCGCTCAGGCGCTCTATTCAAGCTCTGCGATCCCAAGCTTGCGAGCCTCGTCGCCATGCTGGCGGTCCCGCAGGAAATCGGACAGCTTCGCCAGCAGGACAGTTACCCTGGGGACGAGTTTCTTGGCTTGCTGGTCGATTGCCAAATGGCTTTCAAGACCGGGGTTGCTGGGGAGAGCAACCTCCGCCTGACCGAGGGCGATCACAACTTAGCGCTTTGGGACTTCCACGATTTTCTGTTTCACACGCGGAGCACGGAAGGGCGGCATACAGACCCGATGGGCGGCGCTTATCCGCATAGCGGCGTGATTGCTCCGCTGCCGGCGATCCGGCCCTCGTGGCCCGGCAGGAAGATCGATCTTTGTCCGTTCGTTGCCGAAACCGTGCAGCCGGTCGCCAAACTCCTACGGGACCGTCATTCCACGCGCAACTTCGATGACAGCCAGCCCATCACCCTTGCGGAGCTTTCGCAATTTCTCGACGGCGCCGCGCGCGTCCGGTCGCGGGCGAGCGGCGAGCCCGGCTCCGGTGAAGGTAACCCCGGCGATCCGGTCCGGCCCTATCCTTCGGGAGGCGCCAGCTATCCGCTTGAGCTGTATCTTGCGGTCAACATTTGCGAAGGGCTCCCAAGGGGGTTCTATCATTACGACGCAGGCGCCCATGGGCTTGTTCCGGTCGAGATCCCGGCGAATGAACTCAAAGCACTCTTGATGCGAGGTGCGCAAGCGATGGGGGTAACAGCTCCGCCGCAGATCCTGATCCTGATCGCCGCGCGCTTCGGCCGGGTGTCATGGAAGTACAGCTCGGTCGCTTATTCGCTTATTCTCAAGGACGTTGGCGTCCTCACTCAATCGCTCTACTTGATGGCGGCCGGGATGGGACTTGGCGGATGCGCGATCGGGCTCTCGAATATCGATCAGTTCGCGAAGATGACAGGGCTCGAATACCATGTCGAAGGGCCGGCCGGTCAATTCGCGCTCGGCCGCGCCGCAGCATCGAAGGCTTCCGGCCGGTAAGCGCTCCGCTTTCAGCGGGTGGCTCGTAGGCGGATGTGACGGCTCTGCAGCGGTTGCTGACGGCTCGCGACCTCCACCTAGGACGGACGCGGAGCGTAGCATCCGATCGCTACGCGGACACGCGAGTCGATCAGGCCGAACATGGCCCCCTGAGGATCCATGCAATGGATGATCCGCGAGCCTCCGGGTATTGAAATCGGGCCATAGAGAATCCGGCCGCTACCGGCCTTCACGCGTTTTGCCGCCGCCTCGATATCGTCCACATTGAAATAGTAGAGCCAAAGGGATGACGGCGGCATTCCGGGACTGGTAAAGATGCCGCCGATTGTCTCCGTCCCGTCGGAAAACTCCTGGTAAGTGCCCATTGCGCCGGCGTGGGTATCCGCCTTTTGCCAGCCCAGCAGCTTGCTGTAAAAGACGAGCGCGCCTTCCCAGTCAGCGGCGAGTAACTCACGCCAGCCTACACGCCCCGGTGCGCCGGGCTCTAACGGCACTTGGGCGCCCTCCCGGCCCTTGATCAATGCAAGCGGAGCCTTTTGCGGGTCGGCGATGACCGAGAAGCGGCTTACATTCGGGACATCCGTTGGCGGGACGTGCACTGTTCCACCGAGGGATTCGACCTTGCCGGCGACAACGTCCACGTCGTCGACTGCGACATATCCAAGCCACTGGGGCACCGTGCCGCCCGCGCCAGGTGGCATTTTCATCAGCCCGGCGACGGGAGTGTTTCCTGCGGTAAACAGGGTATAAACCGAATCCGGCATCGAGGCGCCAGCCGTGCCCCAGCCCACGACGCTGGCATAGAATGCCTTCGCAGCGTCCATATCTGTCGTTGCCAACTCGTACCAAACGAAGCGGCCGCCGGAATTGCCCATGTCCGTCTTTCCATTGACGCCAGCGAGAAGAAGCGGCGCTTTCAATGTCATTGCTCACCCTCGTTCAAGATGCAAGCACGAGGAGATGTCTGGCGGCGGCCTTCCGCAGCCGTTTGGAGGGTGGCCACCGGGGCTTGGGGGAGGGTTTGCCGGTCACGATGACGTGGATGACGCGGCCCATGCGAACCGATAACAGGATTGCCCTCGAATCGGTGGTAGCGCCATCGCCGTTTATAGTCCGCGGACGCACAAACGCGATACCATGTACCTCAGGAAGAGAAGATGAACAGCACCTGCGCCCCTGGAGCGTGATTCGAGAGATCCCGTCTCCGCAATCTCCTAGGTCGCCAGTCCCATGGCCGCGCCGACGAATTCGTCGCGTAGCAGTCTGCTACGGGCCAGTGATTGAACTCGACAAGTTGCCGGAGTTGGTGCGCCTTGCGGGGGAAACCGCAAGACGCATGATGTCCTATTCCGCGGCCGCCAGCCGCTGGGCCTGCTCTTCGGCTTCGGCTTGCTTGGCACGGGCAAGTTCGCGCTCGACGTGCATCGAATGCACGTAAACGGCTGGGCGCTGCTTATCGAGAGCGATTTCCGGTGCCATCGGACCTTTCGTGCGGATGCCGCGCAAAGCCAGGGCGATAAGCTTCAAGGGATTGGAGATCGCGGCGTCCGCGGCCGTGGGTTCGTATCCGCAATGGGCCATGCAATTTGCGCATTTCTCATAGCGGCCGGTGCCATAGCTGTCCCAGTCCGTTGTCTCCATCAATTCCTTGAAGGACCTTACGTAGCCTTCGCCGAACAAGTAGCAAGGCTTCTGCCAGCCAAAAATGTTACGCGTGGGCATGCCCCAAGGCGTGCAGTAATATTCTTGATTGCCCGCCAGGAAGTCGAGGAACAAAGGCGAGTGCGCCAGCGTCCAGCCTTTACCCTTGCCGAGGGCAAAGACCTCCCGGAAAAGCTCCTTCGTCTTGCGCCGGTTCAGAAAGTGCTCCTGGTCCGGAGCGCGCTCATAGGCATAGCCCGGAGAGATTGAGACACCAACGCCAAGATCGCGCGAGAAGTCGAGGAACCTCGCAACGTCTTCCGCTTTGTAGCCGTCGAAGACCGTCGCGTTGACGTTGACTGCAAAGCCCTTGGACTTCGCCGCCAAAATGGCGGTTACGGCCTTGTCGAACACACCGTCCTGACAAACCGACTTGTCGTGATGCTCCTTCAATCCGTCGAGATGGACCGAAAAGAAAAGGTACGGCGAAGGCTCGAACAAATGAAGCTTCTTCTCAAGGAGAAGCGCGTTCGTGCAAAGCGAGACGAAACGCTTTTGCGCAATCAACCCTTTGACGATTTCGCCCATCTCCCGATGGATAAGCGGCTCGCCCCCGGGTATGGCAACCATCGGCGCGCCGCATTCCTCTGCGGCGTCCAGGCATTCCTGTACTGACATTCTACGATTGAGGATCGGATCGGGATAGTCGATCTTACCGCATCCCGAGCAAGCGAGATTGCACCGGAACAAGGGCTCCAGCATGAGAACCAAGGGATAACGCTTCCGGCCCATGAGCTTCTGCTTCAGAAGATAGGCGCCAATCCGTCTTTCCTGGAAAAACGGCAAGACCATGAGTACTGCTCCAATTCGAAAAAGACTGCGCAATGTGCGCGATGGAAGGAAGGCAGGTTGCATCCAGGCTAGGACTTAACCGGGACTTCGTTAATGTCAAACTGCATGCAACTCAACGGGAAGCCTGAATTCGACGTTTTCTTCGACCCCTGGCAAATTTGTCACTTCGACGGGCCCCAGCGCCCGCAGACTTTCGATGACATCCTGCACCATGGCCTCAGGGGCGGAGGCGCCTGCGGTTAAGCCAATGATCCGGTGGCCTTTGACCCATTCGGGCCGCAGCTCGCTTCCATCGGCCAAGAGATAGCTCGGCACCCCGGCCTCCTCCCCAATCTCGCGAAGACGGTTTGAGTTCGAGCTGTTTCTTGCACCGACCACCAGGATGACGTCGGCGATCTTTGTCAATTCGCGGACCGCGGTCTGCCTGTTCTGCGTCGCGTAGCAAATGTCGTTCGTCTCCGGTCCCACAACGTTGGTGAAGTGCCGCTTGATTGCATCTATGATGCCACGGGTGTCGTCGATACTGAGCGTTGTCTGCGTGACATAAGCTACGGGCGTATCGACCGGCAAGGGTAGCGAAGTCACGTCGGCTTCCGTTTGCACGAGATGCACCGGGCCCGGTATTTGTCCCATCGTCCCTTCGACCTCGGGATGGCCCGCATGCCCGACAAGGATAATGGTACGGCCCTGGCTCAGATATTTCTTCCCCTGCAGATGAACCTTTGTCACAAGCGGGCAGGTCGCGTCAATGACTGGAAGGTTCCGCGTCTCCGCAGATTGTTCGACAGACTTCGCGACACCATGTGCACTGAATATCGTCACCGCGCCAGACGGGATCTCATCGATTTCGTCGACAAAGCGGGCACCTTTTGCCTTCAAATCTTCTACGACGTGCTTATTATGCACGATCTCATGCCTCACATAAACGGGAGCCTCGTACTTCTCAAGCGCACGCTCGACGATGGAGATCGCGCGGACGACGCCGGCACAAAAGCCGCGGGGTTGCGCAAGCACCACCTGCATGCTTCCGGCTTCACGAGCGAATTTCTGCATCATAGTTCCCCGTTGTTTCGGACGTGGCTCTATTCCCACGCGGGTTTACGTAGCGGCTTTTCGGCAACAAATGCCAATGGGCACCGTTCCGGGGCACACCAATAATGTTGAACTGCATGCATCTTTTTCGGTGACATGTCCAGCGATGAAGGTCAACACGTCTTAACGGCAATTCAGACATAACGTGACTGTGTTGCGCAAGTACCAGAAGACGCATCAGTCTGCACATGTTGAGCCAACACATGGTGTATATTCGCCACAACTTTCAACAAAAAACAGAAAAACAATCCTCCCTTGTCAAAGCATTGCAATTTCGAATGAAATGCTAGGAAGATTCAACCGATGACTGTACTGGACTATAAGCGCCCCTATCGCTTGTCCCGCTCGCCTGTTCTGGGCCGGAACGCCGTTTGCGCCTCGCAGCCGCTTGCGGCGCAAGCCGGGCTGAGGATGCTCTTGAAGGGCGGCAATGCGATCGACGCCGCGCTCGCAGCCGCAATGGCGCTGACCGTTGTCGAGCCAACTGGCTGCGGATTAGGCAGCGATGCCTTCGCGATGGTTTGGGATGGAGCAAAGCTCCACGGGCTAAACTCCTCCGGCCGCTCGCCCGCCGCCTGGACACGCGCGCGTTTCGATGGCGCGCAATCGATGCCGGAGCGAGGCTGGGATACCGTAACCGTGCCTGGCGCCGTCGCTGCGTGGGTCGAACTCGCGCGGCGTTTTGGCACGCTGACTCTTGAGGAGGTTGTGGCGCCAGCTATCGGCTACGCCCGGCACGGATATCAAGTTAGCCCGCAAATCGCGGCTTTGTGGGAATTGGAAGGCGCATTGCTATCGGGCCAGCCTGGATTTGCGGATGCTTTTCTGCCGGGCGGCCGCGCGCCAAGGGCGGGCGAGTTATTCAAATGCGAAGCCTTGGCGGATAGTCTGGAGCTGATTGCCTCGACGAATGGCGAGGCTTTTTACCGCGGGCCGCTCGCGGACGGTATCGCAGCCTTTGCGAAGACGCACGGAGCCACGCTGGATTCCAGCGATCTGGCCGGTCATGCCGCGAAGTTGGGTCGAACCGCTGACTATTCCGTTCGCGGGATATCGCGTTCACGAGTTACCGCCAAACGGCCAAGGCATCGCGACGCTCATGGCGCTGGGGATGATCGAAGCCCTGGGCGCGGCGGATGGCGGCCCCGGCGATCCCGAAATGATGCATACCGCGATCGAGGCGATGAAACTGGCCTTTGCCGATGTCTCGCATTACGTGGCAGATCCCGCTTCCATGCGTGTGGCGCCTGGGACATTGCTTGACCCCGCGTACCTTGAGGGCCGCGCCAGGCTGATTGGAGAGCGCGCGTCTTGCCCGGTATTCGGCGCGCCGCGCCCGGGCGGCACTGTCTATCTCGCCGCCGCCGACGAGGGCGGGCGTATGGTCTCCTACATTCAATCCAATTATATGGGTTTCGGCTCAGGGGTCGTGGCGCCGGGGGGCATAAGCCTGCAGAATCGGGCCGCCGGCTTTGTCCTGGAGGCGGGGCATGCGAACGAGGCAGGGCCGCTGAAAAGGCCGTTTCACACGATCATTCCAGGGTTTGTCACGGAAGCTTCGGGCGCGCCCGTTATGGCTTTCGGCGTCATGGGCGGGCACATGCAGGCGCAAGGACATCTGCAAATGGCCTTGCGCGTGTTGCGCCACCGGCAGAACCCCCAAGCCGCCGCCGACGCCCCGCGCTGGCGGATTACCGGCGGAACAAGCGTCGCCGTGGAGCCCTCAATCGGCGAGGCCGCCATCGAAGCTTTGCGGGCCCGGGGACACGCGATCTATGAGGAACAGAACAGTCTGCCGTTTGGCGGGGCACAATTGATAGTCCGGACAGGGGACGGGTACGTCGCAGGTTCGGATCCGAGAAAGGATGGCCAAGCCGTCGCTTATTGAGTGCAGCGGTGCCGGCGTTCCCAACAAACAGAAAAGCCGGGCTTGAGCCCGGCCTTTTTGTATTGCGGCTGATGCCGTTAAGATTAGGCGCCAGTATGAATGTGGTTCCAGGTCACAGTAACCTTTGCGCCCACCTTCGCGCGGCGATAAAGGTCAGCGACATCCTGGTTATACATACGAATGCAGCCGTGGGAGACCTGTTGCCCGATCAGCTGAGGCGCATCGGTGCCGTGGATGCGGTACATCGATTCACCGAGGTAGAGAGCACGCGTGCCAAGCGGATTCCGCGGATCGCCTCCAGCAACATAGGCCGGGAGAGTCGGGTTCTCGCGGCGCATATCTGGCGTGGGGGTCCATGTCGGATTCTCGCGCTTCTGGCTGACATAGCTCACGCCAGACCATTTCGCCTCGGCCTTCGGGATCGCAATGGCGTAGCTGATCGCGGTGGTCTTGTTCTCAATATAATACAACCGGCGGTCGCCGAAGCTCACGATGATCTCGCCAGGATTGAACGAGCCCGGGCGGATTTTCACCATTTCGCGGTTGCCGCCGCCCATTGGGCCGAAGAGGTCGCTGAAGAAACTATCGAGAAAGCCGGCATTGGCGTTCGACGCGGCAATCGTCAGCAGAAGGCTGGCAATCGCGAATGGCTTGAAGAGCCGTGACATTAAATCCCTCCAATGTCTCACAGGTATGTATTTCACCTCAAAGCAGGCGTCTCCGCCTTGACCAGGACTCGCTGTTTCGCAAAGCGAGTCATGGCCTTCGCGCCGCTTGGTTCAGTTGAACATAGCGAAGCCTATTCCCCGCGTCAGCCCCTGAAACGCCGGCATGTCGCCACTTTGTCCTGCCTTGTTGCTAAGATGACACGGCTTTGAGAATGGAAGGTTAACCCGTCTCCGCCCGGCGACAGTATAAGGCAAGTAAACTGCGCCGGTCCGGCCATTATTTCTTACGGAATTTATCCAGGCTCACGACTTCAGCGGTGCGGCGTTCTTCCGGAGGGCCGTCTTCATTTTCAGGCTTGGGCGGCGCCGCGATGTCCTGCGCGTTTTCATCCTGGGGCGGGCCAGACAAACGATGGAACGCCCGCCGCCTCCGATTTCGGTGCAGGAAGAAGCGCCATGTCGGGCGAACCCGCAGCCTTTTCGCCCTCTTCGCTTTCCGGCGGACGCAAGGCGAGCGCGAAGTGAACGGTCGGATCCTGGAAAATCCGCACAGCGCTGAATGGAATGATGAGACGTTCGGGGATGTTGTTGAAGGATAACCGCACTTCGAAACGGTCTTCTGTGACAGCCAGGTCCCAGAATTGGTGCTGCAACACGATCGTCATCTCGTGCGGATACTGATCCTTCAGCCGTTTGGACAGACCCACGCCTGGCGCGCGCGTGTCGAATGTGATGAAGAAATGGTGGTCTCCGGGGATGCCGCGTTTCAACACGCGCTGCAGCACTGCGCGCACAACGCCCCGCAGCGCATCCAAGACGAGAGCCTCGTACCGGATCAGATCTTCAGGCATTTCCGCTTCTACGCTAAAGGCTAAGATTGCCCCAAATCGAAGTGGCGGGCTTCTGTTGCCCGGCGCCGCCAACCGCGCCTAACAGCAGCTACGCCGTTAGGACTTGGATCGGAACACTTACGCCGCTAGCGCGACGGGGCGTGCCCCAGCATAGTTGTCGTTTGCAACTATTAGAATGGCCCGATACGGCGGAACCATGCCGAGCGAAAGACTACCCTTTACACCCTCGTCGATCCTATTTCGCCCCCATCAGAAACCTGCGTTTTTCCCCCTGCAGGCTTGTGGTGGAGGCGCCGGGTACCGCCCCCGGGTCCGAATGGTTTATTACGATATCCATTTATCGCCATAGCTGGCGAACCAGCAATCTTTAATATAATCGGTTCGCGCCCGGTTGGAAAGATGACATTCAGGAAATGCCGTGAGCGCAGCATGTTGGCAACGGACCCGATGAGGGTCTCCCAGCGCGGTGGCCGGCCGTAAGCGTTTTGTGCGCTCCGCCTCTTGGCCTTGTTCCTGTCACGTAAAGCCTTGCATGCCCGTCGCTGAGGCGGAAGAATGCCCCACGTGCAGGCGCGTTTCACGACCAGAACCGTAAGGTCATACCCAAATGCTTCATACACTGACCGCCCGGCGCGGTATGATCGTCGCCCCGCACCATCTCGCCGCCCAAGCGGGGTTAGCGATTTTGCGCGAAGGCGGTAACGCGGTTGAAGCCATGGTGGCCGCTGCGGCGGCGATAGCGGTGACCTATCCGCATATGAATAGCATCGGCGGCGATGGGTTCTGGCTCATCGCAGAGCCGGGAAAAGCGCCTGTTGGCATCGATGCCTGCGGCGCTGCGGCCACCGCAGCGTCGCTGGAGGCCTACACCGGCCACGGATTTGGGGAGATCCCCGCGCGCGGCCCGTTTGCGGCGCTGACGATAGCGGGAACGGTATCTGGCTGGGCAAAGGCTCTGGAGATCGCGGCGCCATGGGCGAAGCCGCTCCCGCTCTCGCGGCTTCTTGCGGACGCAATCGCCTATGCGGATGAAGGCGTGCCGGCCACCGCCGGTTTTTGCGACTTGCTGACGCAGAAGCGCGCTCAGCTCGAAGAAGTGCCTGGCTTCGAGGCGCTCTACCTCTCGGATGGGTTGCCCCAAACCGGTACCATTCTTAGGAACCGGGCGCTTGCGGCCACGCTTCGCGAGCTGGCAGCCTCGGGCCTCGATGACTTTTATCGCGGCGGCATCGCCCGCAGCATGGCCGCCGATCTTGAGGCGGCGGGCAGCCCGCTCAGGCTCGCAGACCTTGAGCGCCACGAAGCGCTCGTCGTAGAGCCGCTTTCCGTGCGCTTGCAAAGCGGCGAGATCTTCAACATGCCGCCGCCCACGCAAGGATTGGCGTCGGTCCTCATCCTCGCTCTCTACGACCGGATGGCCGCGAGCGAACCGGACACCTTCGACCATATCCATCGCCTTGTGGAGGCTACGAAAGCCGCATTCCACATCCGTGACCTTGCAGCCGTCGACCCGCGTCATGCTCCAGCGCCCGCTGCAAGCTATTTGACGGGCGACGCCATTGCGAAACTGGCCACCAGCATCGATGCGGCCCGTGCAAGTCCATGGCCGGAGCCGAAACACGGACCCGGCGACACCGTTTGGATGGGTGCCATAGACGGTGAAGGCCGCGCGGTGAGTTTCATACAAAGCATCTACTGGGAATTCGGTTCCGGTCTGGTGCTGCCGCAAACGGGCGTGACGTGGCAGAACAGGGGCGCGAGTTTCTCGCTCGATGCCGCCTCGCCCAATCGATTAAGGCCCGGACGCAGACCGTTTCACACGCTGAACCCGGCGCTCGCACGTCTCAGTGACGGCCGCGTCATGGTCTACGGCACCATGGGCGGCGATGGCCAGCCACAGACGCAAGCGGCGGTTTTTACGCGCTATGTCTTGCATGGATATAGCTTGCAAGCCGCGATTACGGCGCCGCGCTGGCTTCTTGGCCGGGCTTGGGGGAGCCACTCCACCACGCTGAAGCTCGAAGGCCGCTTTTCCGAATCCGTTCGCGCAGCCTTGCAGCAAGCAGGTCACGATGTGGAAGCTGTTGACGACTTCTCGTCAGCGATGGGGCACGCCGGCGCCGTTGTTTTTCACCCGAATGGAGTATTGGCGGGTGCTTGCGACCCTCGTTCGGATGGTTTGGTCGCGGCATTTTAAGAATATTAGATCTTTACCCGAAGCGAATCAGTCCGTACACATTAAACAATACTCGTATTTGCCAAGGGGATTCTCTTTATCCCGTTGTTTAATGATGCATAGCAACTCCTGATGTCAGCAAGCCCTATTGTTTCCATTGGACCGGTTCCTTCCCGGACAGCGAAGGCGAGTGTCCTGAGCAATTTTCAAGACCTTGCGATGTTGTGAAAACGAAGACCGCGGCCGCTGTCGCCGCGAGGGAGGGTTGTAGTGCCGAAAGATCCGGTGTCTGTGTTCAGGCGCTTTGGTATCCTAAAGGGGCTCGCGGACGGAGCGTTCGAGGACTTGGCACGCCATTGCCAGTGGCAGACCGTTCCATCGGGGAGGCAGATCATCCTTGCCAATGAGAACAGCACCGAGGTCTATTTCATCGCGTCCGGAAAAGTCAGGATCCTCCTCTATTCAGCCAGCGAGGGGCGCCAGGTGCTCCTTGCGAATGTGGGCGCCTGCGAGATGTTTGGGGAGGTTTCCGCTATTGACGGCCTATCGCGCTCCGCGACGGTCGAGGCCGAGGAAGACTGTGAACTCGCGGTCTTGAAAGAGGAGAAATTCCGCAAGCTGATCGAGGATCACCCTGCGTTCGCCTTGGCGGTCATGAGCAAGCTCGCGGCAAATGTCCGCCGTCTCACCGAGCGCGTTTATGAGTTCAGTACGCTGCCCGTGGAAAGCCGCATTCACGCGGAACTTTTGCGCTGCGCCGTTCCCGATGACAAACATAAAGGACAAGCGCTGGTCTCGCCCGCGCTCCGCGCAGAGTTCGCTGCGCGTATTGCCACGACACGGGAGGCTGTTTCACGCGTCATAACCAAGCTTGACGAAGAGGGGATCGCCAAACGGGAGGGTCAGGATATCCGCGTGCTCGACCTGGAGCGTTTGCGCAACCTGGTTGCCTCCGCCAAGGGAGAATAGCGCTCCCCGCGTGCGATTTGTTGCGGCATGGCTCCGTCAGCACGGGTCCTCATTCCGGCCCTCCCGCGCATGAGTTTTCCAGCTTCTGTCAGCAGCGCTCTTTGCTTGCTGCTAATATATTGATTTAGCATGGAATTTTTCGCCGCTGGCGCATTTCTTGCGATACCGTGGACGTTGGCGCGTGTTAGCGCTCTGAAAGGACGGTGTCCATGGCCGATCGGCACTTTATCGCTCAACTCAAAGGCTATTGCCTGACCACAGCGGAAATCCTGTACCACATGCCAGATCATCCGGCGCTTTTGCAATCCTTCATCTGGCAGGAGTACGACATGGCGCCCCGCTTTCCCAACCTCCGTCGCTTTATCGAGTTTTGGAATGTTAATCTCGACGGAAAGGTGAACCGCGTCAGAGTGTCGAGCAAGCGGCTGATCGATCCGGCAGAGTTCCAATTCCGCGACGGCCAGCTCGTGCTGCAGTGATAAACGAAATGGCAGCTTGCCATAAAATGCGGCGCACGTTAGCGAAATACTGTAAAGAGGTGACACAGGTACACCTTAAGCTCAGCGAACTTGATGCCGCTCAATCCATTTGGCTATGCCATTCGCTTCACAAAGCCTTTCTCGAAGGCGTTGTCGCGCAATTATCGCTCATTCCGCGCGTATGTTGACCGCAGGGCTCCAGAGGGAGTGAGGTTGCGCGCCAACAAGGTGCTGGATTACTTCGATCTATTTTTTATGGATCACCACTTCTTCCGGTCTGTCTATGCCAACCGCCATGAGATTGCGCCGGGCGTCTGGCGTTCCGCCCAGCCAAGTCCGGCACAAATTGCGCGCCTTGCCCGCAAAGGCATCAAAACCATCGTCAATCTGCGCGGCGAACGGGACTGCGGCAGCTATCGGCTACAAGCTGAGGCCTGCCGGCGCTACGGCATAAGGCTCGTGAATTTCACGCTGCGGTCGCGGATGGTGCCGGCAGTCGAAGTCATTCGCGAGGCGCAGAGGCTGTTCCACGAGTTGGAATACCCGATCCTCTTCCATTGCAAGTCCGGTGCCGACCGCGCTGGGCTTATGGGCGCCCTTTTCATGTACATGAAAGAGGGCAAGCCCATGGAAGAGGCCGTGAAACAGCTCAGCATAAGATTTGGGCACTTCAAACAATCGGAAACAGGCGTCCTCGATTATCTCTTCGAGCGGTATATGACGGACAATAGCGCCGAGCCCCTGAGCTTTTTCGAGTGGCTCGAGACGCGGTACGATCCCGCGGAGATCAAGCGCAACTTCAAACCGCAGGGCTGGGCCAATCTCATCGTGAACCGCGCGCTCCAGCGCGAATAGCGGGGCGAGACCCTGGAACGTCCCCAACGCAAGTTACAAAAACAAAGCGGCCCCGAAGGGCCGCTCCGATGTCAATTTTGGGTCAAAGTTACCAACGGCGGCCAGAACCCCAGCGCCAATGGCTACGATACCGGCCGTGGCCCCAGCCGCCGCCGCCGCATCCCCAGCCGCCGCTCCAATTACGGCAATGCCAGACCTTCTCGACGCCGCTAGCGACTTGGTCTTGAGCTCCCGCCAAGCCGGCGGAAAGAGGTGCGGCCTGTACGGACAAGCCTATGAGAGCGCTGGAAGCAATCACACCGGCAAGCAAATACTTTTTCATGTTTAGCCCTATGTTGAGCGCTCCTTTCCTCGGTACCCAGATTATAGGGTTGAGCTTGGCAAAATCCAGAGGTGATAAACAAACCGTTACACTTTCCCTGACACTTTTGGTGCCATGGCACGACATCGCCAAAAAGTGCTGCTACGGCAGCGGGCCGGGGAGAGAAAGGCTTTGAAATGAGCGCATTAGATAGTCAGAAAAAGCTTAGACGGGTCTTCGCTGCCTGGTTTGCGGTTGCCGCTTTGGGCATTGTCCTGCCCGCAGCCGGATCGGCGGGGCAACTAAAGTTGCATACGAACCAGGAGATGATCGAGGAGCTGCTGGAAGCGAACGATCTCGACATCAAGAATCCCAATGCCGTCTTTGAAGCCGTGTTCGACGCACTGCCGGCCAAGGTCACCGTCTACCCGACGGAGAGCTACTACTATTTCACTTTTCCTTACAAAGGAATCGACTATGCAGGAAATATCCGCTTCGATGCCTGGGATCAGTTCGACGGCAAGGTGCACTTCGCCTATTTCCCGGAATACGCTTACTGGAGAAAACCGCTCGATCCCATATACAAGAAACTCGGACCGGACGAAGGTGTGCAAGTCACGCAGGTCAACAAGTTTCTCTATAATATAGCTTACAAAGGCAAGACCGTCGCCTTTGAACTGCCGGATCTGTCGAAGGTAAAACCGGCTGCCGATAAGTTGAGACCGGATGAAGTGTACATTGGACCAAGCTGGGACGAGTTAGGCGTCCAGTTTTTTCTTGTCTACAATAAGACAGCCAAGACATTTCTCTACCTCTTGAACGACAACCCGAAAATGGATCAATACATGCCGGATTCCCTGTCTCCTGCGGTCACTGTCGGTATCCGGACCAGCTTCGTGTTCTACAAAGACAAACTGTTAGACCGCCAAATCCTGATGGGCGATTTCATCGGCAACACGATGCTGAACAACTATTTCGATGGGCCATTCGATCAGCTTCCCGACAATTACGTGCAGGGCAACACACTCCTCGACGCGATTATCGAAATGGAGCCCGGCTTTAAATACCAGAAGGCCGACCGTTACGGCGCAGACCCAACGGGCGAGTTTCGCTACGGGATCACGAGCTATAAATATTATGGCCGCCTCGAAGAGTTGAAGCCGATCGTGGACTGTGCAGCGCAAAACACCGATGCCGCCGTCTATTACAAGTGCTTCGAACTCGACGAAGGCCAACGAAGCCGAATCAGAGGGGAAGAATGGCGGGCAGCCCGTTCTTCCCTGGGAAACAAAGCCGGATCCCAGCAAGCTGGAGCAAAAATAGCGTTCAACTATGGCTCATTGCCCGTTTCTGGCGGATGCGGGCAATGAGCTTCTCGGCCTCCGGCAAAAAGTTTTGGACGATCAGCGCAACGCCCTCGGGGGTTGGATGCAGCCCGTCGGCAAGGTTCAAGCGGCGGACCGTAGCGACGTCTTTGAGAAAGAAGGGGTAGAAAAGGGCGCCGTAGGCCGAGGCGAGCCTTGGATACATCGCGCGGAAGGCGTCATCGTAATCCGGACCCCAATTGCGGGGCGCCTCCATGCCTGAAAGCAAAAGCTCGATGTGCCGGTCCTTGAGGGCCTTCAAGATTTCGCCAAGGGCTTGCTCTGTGTTCTTCGGATCGATGCCGCGCAGCGCATCGTTCGCGCCGAACTCGACGATGGCGCCATCGACCTTTTCGTCAAGGCTCCAATCCAGCCGGGCCAAGCCTTCGGCGGCGGTATTACCGGACACGCCTGAGTTCAGGACCCGGACCTTGTAGCCCTTTTGCCGAAGCGCTGCCTGCAACTGTGCGGGAAAGGACGTATCGGGCGGAATTTCGTATCCGGCGGTCAAACTGTCCCCGAACGCGAGGATCACGATTTCATCCTTGTCCGGCACCGGCTCCTCTGCCATCGCCCGCACGTTCATCGCCAAGAACGCAATCGAGGCGGTCGAAAAAGCCAGAAGCCATGTCCATATCAGGCGCTGCGACGCGAAATCGAAACGGTGTCTCATTGTATAATCCCTCCATATCTTCACCCGCTGTTCCGCAACCGGCAGGCGCACGGCGGCGGAGTGCTCCGGTCATCGATCTCAAAGCGGTCACGCTGACGCTCAAGAGCAGGGCGGGTCCGGTCGAGATCTTGCGCGGCATAGATTTATCCGTACCCGAAGGGCAATCGGTAGCCTTGATCGGCCCGAGCGGGTCTGGGAAGTCTTCGCTCTTAATGGTGATGACCGGCTTGGAAGCGGCGACCTCCGGGCAAGTGCTCGTCGCCGGGCACGATTTCACGGCGTTGAGCGAAGACAGGCTCGCGGAGGTGAGAGGCCAATCCATCGGCATCGTGTTTCAGTCTTTCCACTTGATCCCTACCATGACCGCGATCGAGAATGTGGCCCTGCCGCTTGAATTCCTCAATCGCCGCGATGCGTTCGAACGCGCGGAAGAGGCGCTCGCGGAAGTGGGGCTCTCGGGCCGCCATCACCACATGCCGGGCCAGCTTTCGGGGGGCGAGCAGCAGCGTGTCGCGCTGGCGCGTGCCCTTGCGCCGACGCCTCAGATTCTTTTCGCGGATGAGCCAACGGGCAATCTCGATGGCGAAACCGGCAAGCAGATCATGGACCTGATTTTTGGGCTGCACCGGCGGACCGGGACAACTCTGGTCCTGATAACCCACGATCCCCAGCTTGCGGTGCGCTGTGAAAGGACGGTGATCATGGGCGACGGCCGGATTGTCAAGTCAACCCACGAAACCGCTTACGCATGACCGCCTACGCTGAAAGCCGCATTCGCCGCCCTGCCCGCGGGCTTCGCCTTCCGCTTGAGCTTCGGCTCGCCTTGCGCGACCTCAGGGGCGGCTTGGGCGGCTTCACGGTTTTTCTGATCTGCATCGCTCTCGGAACGGGCGCAATCGGTACGATCAACAGCCTATCCGGCTCCATTCAGGACTCGATCTCCCGGCAGGGAAAGGAACTGCTCGGAGGAGATGTCGAGGCAACGCTCGTTCATCGCCAAGCCGATGACAGGGAACGGGCCTATTTCGCGTCGATGGGCGAGGTCAGCGAAATTGCGACCATGCGGGCGATGGCGCGCAAGCCTGACGGCAGCACGCAGGCCCTCGTGGACCTGAAGGCTGTCGATGGGTCCTATCCCCTTTACGGAACGGCGGCGTTCGAAGAGGGACAGAGCATTGGCTCGATCCACCAAGGCGGCGGCGTCGCGGTGGACCGCAGCCTCCTCGACCAGCTCCAAATCGGCCCCGGCGATACCATAGCGATTGGGCGGGCGGCGTTACCCGTTACGGCTGTCATCGAGCACGAGCCCGACCGGCTGGCCGCAGGGCCGGCAATCGGAGCGCGAGTCCTGCTCTCCCTCGATACGCTCAAGAAGACCGGCCTCGCGGGCCCTGGCAGCCTTGTGCGCTGGAGTTACCGGATCAAGACACGCGAACCCGTTCCGGCCTCTTTCAAGGAGGATCTTGCCGCGGAATTCCCCGAAGCGGGCTTCCTCTCGCGCGACAGTTCGGACCCATCGCCCGGTGTACGCAATATGCTGGAGCGCCTCGCGGAATTTCTGACTCTCACCGGGCTGACGGCGATGTTGACGGGAGGGATCGGCGTCGCAAACGCGGTGGCCGGGTTCGTCGAGCGCCGGCGGATGACGATTGCGGCCTATAAGTGCTTGGGCGCCTCGCAGCGCGTCATTTTCCGGATCTTCATGCTTGAGGTCGGCCTGCTCGCCCTGCTTGGCATCGTGCTTGGTTTCGCCATCGCCGCCGTCGCGCCGGCCCTCATCGTGCCTTTGATGCATGGCGCCGTGCCACTCGAAATCGAAACTGGACCACAGGCCGGGGCACTTGCGCTAGCTGCGCTGTTCGGCTTGCTCTCGGCATTGCCCTTCATCCTGTGGCCTATTGGCAGGGCGCAGCAGGTGCGGGCCGCCGAACTTTTCCGCGGGGACGGTGGCGAGCGTTCCGGCTTGCCGCCACGGCGCTACTGGGCTGCGTCCTTCGCCGCAGCGGGCTTTCTCGCCTTAGCTGCCATAAGCCTGTCTCAGGAGCACCGCATAGCGGCCATCACGAGCGCCGCAGTGCTCGTAGTCTTCGCGCTTTTCTGGGGCACGGGCATCGCCCTCAAGAGGCTTGCCGGCTCAATCGGGCGCCCCAAGTGGCCTGAGGTGGCGCTTGCCCTCGCCAATATCGCGGGACCGGCGAGCCTCGCGCGCACTATCGCGCTTTCGCTGGGCGCGGGGCTCACGCTTCTCACGGCGGCCGCGCTCGTCGATGCCTCGCTGACCGATGAGCTGAAGTCACGCCTGCCCGAACATGCGCCAACCTATTTTTTCATTGGCGTCCCGAAGCAGGACCTGCCGGCCTTCGAAGACCTCCTCAGCCGCAATGCGCCCGGCTCGGCGGTTGCCAGCGCGCCGATGCTGCGGGGAAGGCTCATTGCACTTCACGGCGTCCCTGTTGAGCAACTGAGGGTGCCTTCTTCCGCCGAATGGGTTCTGAATGGGGATAGGGGCATCACCTATTCCGAAAGTCTTCCGGTGGGATCGCGGATCGAGGCGGGCGAATGGTGGCCGCCGGACTATGAGGGCGAGCCGCTTGTCTCCTTCGAGGCCGATATCGCCCAGTCGCTCAATTTGAAAATCGGCGATACCGTGACGGTGAACGTGATCGGGCGGAACCTCACCGCAAAGATTGCGAATTTCCGTAAGGTGAAGTGGGGAACGCTCGGCATCAATTTTGTGATGATTTTCTCCCCGAATGCGTTGAGAAAGGCGCCGTTCACCTATCTCGCGACCTTGAGCTTGCCCGAAGAGGGGACTTCGGACGCAAAGTCTGGGAGCGGCATCCGGAGAGCCGTGGCCGCAGCTTATCCCACGGTCTCCGCGATCCGCGTCAAGGATGCGCTGGACGCGATCAACGGTGTGTTCGAGAAGGTCATGAGTGCTGTCCGCATCGCCGGGAGCTTGACCCTTGTCATGGGCGCTCTGGTCGTGGCGGGTGCGCTCATCGCAGCCCAGCGGCGGCGTATCCATCAGGCGGTGGTGCTTCGGGCGCTAGGCGCTAGCCGTCGCCGGATCGTTGCGGCACATCTTTTGGAATATGTCCTGCTCGCGCTTTGCCTCTCCGCAATCGCTGCGGGGCTCGGGTATCTCTCGGCTTACGCAGTGGTTACCTTTATCATGAAACTCGCCTTCGTCCCCACCACGAGTGCACTATTGCAGCCTTCTATTATCGAGACCATATTGGTCGTGCTGCTGGGCGCGGTGGGAACTTCAAGGGTTCTATCGGCGAAGCCGGCACACTACCTGCGTTCCGAGTGAACGTCTTGATGGCGAGGAACGGGCGAGCCGCCTGACAAAGAGGCTCCGCTCCAGGCCGTTCAGGGCCTAAACCTGGAAGACCTTCTGCGCAGACCTTTGCGGTTTACAAAGTCAGGGACAAAAACATGGCAGACTACGACAGATCCAGGGCGTATGGACAAGTTCGCCCCCGCGCGGATTCCGTCACGATAGACGAAGGCCTGCGCGCTTACATGGTTCGCGTTTACAATTACATGGGCATCGGGCTGGTTCTAACCGGCGTCGTCGCCTACGCCTTTTACACGATGGCCGTGACGGCCGATCCGTCTCTGGCCGCGGCTAAGCTTCCGAATGGCCTCATGCTGACCGCGCTTGGCAAGGCCATCTACATAAGCTGGCTCCGCTGGGTCATTGCCTTCTCGCCGCTCGCTATCGTGTTCCTCTTTGCCGCCCGCGTGAACCAAATGAGTACGTCCACGGCACAGGCGGTGTTCTGGGCGTTCGCGGCGCTGATGGGGCTATCGCTCTCAAGCATCTTCGTGATTTACACGGGCATGTCGATCACGCGGATCTTCTTCATCACAGCCGCGACGTTCGGAGCCGTGAGCCTTTGGGGCTATACGACGAAGCGCGATCTGACAGGCATGGGCTCGTTCTTGATGATGGGCTTGATTGGCATTGTCATCGCGAGCGTGGTGAATGCGTTTCTCGCATCCTCGGGCTTGCAGTTTGCCGTCTCGGTGCTTGCGGTGCTGATCTTCACCGGCTTGACCGCTTACGACACCCAGCAGCTTAAGGACAATTATTACTCAAATGCGAGCGGCGGCGAGGAAGCGCTTGGACGTAGTGCGGTCTCAGGTGCTTTGAGCCTCTATCTCGACTTCATCAACATCTTCATTGCGCTTCTCCAGCTTTTCGGAGATCGCAGATAGCCTTAAGCCGGGCGTCCGTTTAGCTCGCGACGCCCGGACACATGAAAAAAAGCTCCCGCCGCGGCGGGAGCTTTTTTTATGGGGAAGGGCGTCCTTCGAGACGGATGAGGCCTCGACGCCGGGCGGACCTCATGGCGAGGAGGCCGCGGGCCGTCTCGAACCATGAGGGGCGATTCCGTGCGGAAGGCCTGCTTAGCCCTATTCGCACGCGAAATTGCCGGGCTTTTTCCCGTACTCGCGCGATCCTGCGTAGTGGTTGAAATGGTCCTTGTCGACCCAGACGACGCTGCCCTTGCAATGCGACCGAGCCTCGCCTTCCGTGGCATAACCGGCCGCTTTGGGTGGCGTTGGCGTGACCTTCTTCTCGCCGGATTGCGCTGTTTTTGGCGCGCCCTGATTGGCGGGGGCCGGCGCCTGAGAATTGGATGCGCTTTGAGCCATGGCAGCCGAGGCCGCGAACGCCAGAATACTCACGGCTCCGAGCAGGCGTAAGGTTGGGAAAGTGCTGGCATTCATGCGAGTGTCTCCGGGTAGTTATCGCCGCGCTGTTTTAGTGTCTATTTCAGTCTTGTGGAATGCCAGCCTCATGGTTCGAGACGGCCAGTGGCTTCCTCATCATGAGGATGTCGGAAAAACCTCATCCCGAGGAGCCGCGCTGCGGCTGTCTCGAAGGACAAGGCTCCAAGAAAAAGCGGACAGACTCATAGAACCTATGACGTTCATTGTCTGTCATTTTTTTGCGAGTTGCGATGCGCGCCGCACACTCGTCCACAAGCCCCTAGCCGAGATCGAATTTCACGCCCTGGGCGAGCGGGAGAGCCTTGCCGTAGTTTACGGTGTTCGTAGCGCGCCTCATGTAGAGCTTCCACGAATTGGAGCCCGATTCGCGTCCTCCGCCTGTCTCTTTCTCGCCGCCGAAAGCGCCGCCGATCTCCGCGCCGGACGGACCGATATTGACGTTGGCGATGCCGCAATCGGAGCCGCTGGCCGACAAAAAACGTTCGGCTTCCCGCAAATCGCCGGTGAAAATCGAGGAGGAAAGCCCCTGCGGGACGGCATTGTGGAGAGCGATGGCTTCGCTAAGATCGCGATACCGCATGACATAAAGGATCGGCGCGAAAGTCTCGCGCTCAACCGGTCCCGTTTGGTTTGGCATTTCAACCAGCGCCGGCCGCACATAGAAGCCGCCCGGAGGCGTCCCGGCTTCAACGCGCGTTCCCCCAGTGGTTCTCCCTCCCGCCGCCTCTGCCGCCGCAAGCGCGCTTTGCATGGCCTTGAACGCGGATTTGCCGATCAGCGGCCCAACAAGCGTATCGGGCTCTAGCGGATTTCCAACCTTTATGGACGCATACGCCTGTTTCAGGCGCGGCACGAAACGCTCATACACACTTTCATGGACGAAAAGCCGGCGGAGTGAGGTGCATCGCTGCCCCGCCGTCCCCATCGCCGCGAAAGCAACCGCGCGCAGGGTCAATTCCAGATCGGCCGAGGGGCAGACGATGGCGCCGTTATTGCCGCCGAGTTCGAGGATCGCGCGGGCGAAGCGCTGCGCAAGGCGCGGGCCGATGGCGCGGCCCATGGCCGTCGAACCGGTCGCGGAGACAAGAGGCACGAGCGGGCTAGCGGCCAAAGCTTCGCCAGCGTCCCGGCCTCCGATGACCAAAGTGGAAAGATGGTCCGGTGCGCTGCCACCCTCCGCCCGGAAGCGCGCCACGGCCCGTTCAAACAGCGCGCCCGTTGCGAGCGCGGTGAGCGGCGTTTTTTCCGACGGCTTCCAGACGCAAGCGTTGCCGCAAACGAGAGCTAGCGCCGCGTTCCACGCCCAGACCGCGACCGGGAAATTGAACGCCGAAATGATGCCCGTCACGCCAAGCGGGTGCCAGGTCTCCATCATGCGGTGCTCGCTGCGCTCCGACGCGATGGTGAGCCCGTAGAGTTGGCGCGACAGGCCGGCCGCGAAATCGCAAATATCGATCATTTCCTGGACTTCGCCCAAGCCCTCGGACCGGATTTTTCCGGTTTCGATTGTGACCAACTCGCCGAGGGCGGCTTTGCCGGCACGCAACTCCTCACCGAGCAGCCGGACGAGTTCGCCCCGCTTCGGCGGCGGGACCTCCCGCCATGTCAAAAAGGCAGCGTGGGCCGCTTCGATAGCATCGTGTGCAGCGGTTGCGCTCGCCGGGCGAACCCGGCCAATCGCCTGCCCGGTTATTGGGGATGTCACCTCCATCGGCCCGCCACCGTCATAGGCTGCGCGCGGAACGCCACACCCGTCGAGAAGTGTTGCGGTCCTCGCGGCAATGTCTTCCCGGCTGTTCAGCATGTCCTTTACCTTTTTGGTCTGTCTCCGGGGATCTGTACGAAAAGCTCCGTTGATCCCGGCCGGCGCAAGTCTTAGTCTTGTGTGGGAATGTAAGAGTGGCGGTGGCAATAGGAAGCTTATTTGGACCGGGCGCTTGCAATTGCCGGGCTGGAAAACGGCGCCGAGGCCGATGAGACCGGGCGGTTCCGGCAATTGCAGGACCGTTTCAAATCGGTTTTCTCGGACATTTTCCGGAATCCGGCAGCACCGCGTACCGTCGTGATCGTGCCGAGCATCACATTCGACCGTGAGGTCATGGCGAGGGTCGCCGGCGTCAATCACTATGAGGAGCGGATGCTTTGCCTTCTGCTCCTGCTGCGCTTTCCCCGCACGCGCGTCGTGTACATCACGAGCACGCCCATCGCGCGGCCCATTATCGATTACTACCTGCACTACCTGCCCGGCATTCCGGCGCAGCACGCAAGGAACCGGCTGGTCCTGCTGTCTTGCCACGATAGCTCGGACGCGCCGCTCACGGCGAAAATCCTGGCCCGTCCGCGCCTTATCCAACGCATCCGCGATGCGGTTCTCGATCCGGTGGCGGCGCATCTATCGTTTTTCACGGTGACGAAACTGGAAATGCAGCTTGCTGCGAAGCTCGACCTCCCGATCTATGGATGCGACTCTTCCCTCGCGCACTGGGGTTCCAAAAGCGGCTCGCGCAAGATCTTCAGGGAAGCTGGCGTTCCCCTGCCCGAAGGTTTCGAGGATTTGAGCGATGCCCAGGACCTCGCCGAAGCCCTTGCCGCTCTGAAACGCAAAAAGCCGGATTTGCGCCGCGCCGTCGTCAAGCTGAACGAGGGCTTCTCAGGCGAAGGCAACGCTATATTCCGCTACGCCGGCGCTCCCGAAGGCAAGCGGCTGAAAAGCTGGATCAGCGGCAAGATGCCCGAGCTTGCTTTCGAGGCGAAGGGCATGACGCTGGAGGCCTTCCTGGAGAAATTCCGCGCCATGCAAGGCATCGCCGAGGAGTTTCTGGAGGGGGAGACGAAGCGTTCCCCGTCCGCCCAACTCCGGATCGATCCGCTCGGCCATTTGCAGACGATCTCGACACACGATCAGGTTCTTGGCGGCGATAACGAGCAGATCTTTCTCGGCTGCAAGTTTCCGGCCGATCCGGACTACCGTCTGGCGA
Organism: uncultured Alphaproteobacteria bacterium; assembly: GCA_963817705.1. GTDB lineage: Bacteria > Pseudomonadota > Alphaproteobacteria > Rhizobiales > Rhodomicrobiaceae > Rhodomicrobium. The sequence continues at coordinate 260,010 of CAWFPF010000004.1, read as the reverse complement.
TCCAGGAAATGGGGCGGCGTGCCGGCGAAGCCCTGGCCCCGAAAGGCGTGCTGGGACGTTTCGGGGTCGACTTCATGTCGATCAAGGAGGGGAAGGGGTGGCGGCATTACGCCATCGAGATCAACTTGCGCAAGGGCGGCACAACCCATCCCTTCCTGATGCTGCAATTCCTGACCGAAGGCCGCTACGAGCCGGAAACGGGCGAGTTCTTCACACCCACGGGCAAGCCCTGTTTCTACTACGCGTCGGACAATCTCCACGCCGATCGCTACCGGGGCCTCGCCCCTATGGACCTCATCGACATCGCCGCCGTTCACGGGCTTCACTTCAACGCCGCGACCCAGGAGGGCGTCGTGTTCCATCTCATCGGCGCGCTGTCCGAGTTCGGCAAGCTCGGCGTGGTGGCGATCGGTGGCACCGGCGAGAAAGCTTATTCGTCCTATACGCGCACGGTGGAAATTCTCGACCGCGAAAGCGGCTTTGAGGGCTGTGCCAAAGGCTGAAGTTATTTACAGCGCATCGAGGCTGATTTTCGAACGCTCCGGAGGCTGCTCAAACTCATCTCTCAGGTTGCTCAACATACCGGATACTGGATACGCTGAACCCGTGATCGCAGGTCCGGCCGGGCGGACTTTGGAAGACCTCGCGCCATCGGTGACGACCTCCAAATCCGTTCCTCCTTCGTTGAATTCGACCGTGCGCCCCTTTGGTGTTAGAATGCGGCTTGCCCTCGTTTCGCGGGGCGCATCCATCTGTTCTGTGTAGGCTCCCGAACGAAACAAGATATCGATGGATCTCACCATTATGCTGACGGTTCGTTGCGACTCCTCTTCATTTACGATGTTTTGCGCCTGTGCCTTCTTGGCGCGCAAGACAAACCCACTGGCGACCATCGCGATTTCGATCTGAGGGCGGAAGTTCTCTTCCGGGCAATATTTGATTTTGTCCCAAACATTGACAAGCAGTGCGTCGATCTCCAGCATGACCGGGCTCGCGCCAAAGAAATCGAAAGATTTGGCGCTGCCTGAATCGATTGAGCCAATCGCGAGGCTCACGCTTTTCTCGCCGTGCAAGACACACAGCGCCTTGTAAAGCGTATCCATCGAGCGAATGACGGTTATAATTATTCTTGGATCGGTCAGAGACCGCTCTTTCTCTGCCAACAGAATACGCAAGCACTTGAGTTTTCTTTCCTTACCCCGTCCATCGGTCGTGAATAGCTCTCCCTTGTCCGTCTCCCGCGCAAGGAGTTCGCGGAGCTTAGGCATGACGCTCATGACGTGGTATACGGAGACCTCAACCTCGGAGAGAAGTTTGCGGCTTGTATCTTGTCCGCCGTCGATCAACGCGGACCAAAACCCAAGGTCTAGCAAGGGGCTTAGGCCAAGAAACGCCATAAGACCCTTTTCTTCTTCGCCGAACTGGGTGTAATAGCGCATGAAGTGATGATACGTATCAAGAATGCGCAACGTACGATTCTCGCCCTCGGCTAGCTGACCGGTTCGCGCGACCCGCAACAACTCACGAATCTGCGCCGCATTCAGCGCCTCCCGTACATCGTTTGCTGCTTTAACAAGCGCTTCGCGCCGCATCGCGCCTCTCCTCCCCTGGGTTGACCCGTTACACTTTAGCTTAAGGGTTGGACCTGCCGGTTACGGCAAGCCAGGTGGTAAGCACGCCCGCCCAAATTAAAGCAAAAAACTCTAAGGCCTTAAAGTAGCTAACCTGGATTTTGCCGGCGGGCTTAAGTATAGGAACCGGCAAATGATGTCGCGGTTGCTAGCGCGATTCGCCTGAAGCGCTGCATCTCAATAGAGGTTGTTACTCGCAGAGGTTGTTGATAAGCCCTGGTGAGTTCATGCCCAGTTTCAACTTAAAACTTGCCACCTCGCGTTGATGCCTTTGGAGGTTGTATTCGCCTTGCACCCACTCCAATCCTTGGATACTTCCGCTAACCGCTGTCACCAGCTCTCCGGCGCGATGGGTTGGTTCCCCGGCTGCGGCGCATTCCCATTGACGCGGGCGCGCCGATGCCTCACATCTAGGCTGAAATTTTGCATCGCAACATGAATCCCGGAGAAGAGGCGCGGCTCGCATGAACTTGCGCAATATAGCGATCATTGCTCACGTCGATCACGGCAAGACTACGCTCATCGACGTCCTGTTGAAACAATCTGGCTCGTTCCGCGACAACCAGCGCGTGGCCGAACGCGCCATGGATTCGAACGATCTGGAGCGAGAGCGCGGCATCACCATCCTCGCCAAGGTGACCTCCATTCACTGGAAGGACACGCGCATCAATATCGTCGATACGCCGGGCCACGCCGATTTTGGCGGCGAGGTCGAACGCATTCTCAACATGGTGGACGGCGCCATCGTGCTGGTCGACGCCTCAGAAGGGCCGATGCCGCAGACGAAATTCGTGGTGTCGAAGGCGCTGAAGATTGGGCTTAAGCCCATCGTCGCAATCAACAAGATCGACAAGCCGGACGAGCGGCATGTCGAGGTCGTGAACGAGGTCTTCGACCTGTTCGCCAATCTCGGCGCGAGCGATGAGCAGCTTGAATTTCCGATCCTTTACGGCTCCGCGAAGCAGGGCTGGATGTCGCTTGATCCGAGCGGGTCGCACGAGAACATGGCCCCGTTGTTCGATCTGGTGCTGAAGCACGTCGCTCCGCCGAAGGTTGGCGGCGGCCCGTTCCGTATGCTCGCGACGACAATCGAGGCGGACCCATTCCTGGGCCGTATTCTCACAGGGCGCGTGTCAAACGGCACGGTTAAGCCGAACATGACGGTAAAAGCGCTCAGCTTCGACGGCAAGACGATCGAACAGGGGCGCGTCTCGAAGGTGCTGGGCTTCCGCGGCCTGGAACGGCTGCCCATCGACGAGGGCACGGCAGGCGACATCATCGCGATCTCCGGGCTGACCAAGGCGACGGTGGCGGATACGATTTGCGATCCCCAAGAAACCGAAGCGCTGCCCGCGCAGCCCATCGATCCGCCCACGCTGACCATGACTTTCCGCATCAATGACGGCCCGCTCGCTGGCCAGGAGGGCGACAAGGTCCAAAGCCGCGTCATCCGCGAGCGACTCCTTCGCGAGGCCGAGGGCAACGTCGCGCTGCGCATCGCGCAGGCGCAGGACAGCGATAGTTTCGAGGTGTCCGGGCGCGGCGAGTTGCAACTCGGCATTCTGATCGAGACCATGCGGCGCGAAGGCTTCGAGCTGACGGTTTCCCGGCCGCGCGTGGTGTACGACACCGGCCCGGACGGAGAGCGGCTAGAACCCATCGAGGAAGTCATCATCGACGTGGACGAGGAGCATGCCGGCGCCGTCGTCTCGAAGCTCTCCGAACGCAAAGGCGATCTCGTCGAAATGCGCCCCTCGGGCGGCGGGCGGCAGCGGCTGATTTTCTACGTTCCGACGCGCGGCCTCATCGGCTATCAGGGCGAGCTTCTCACCGACACGCGCGGCACCGCCATCATGAACCGGCTGTTTCACAATTACGCTCCCTACAAGGGCGAAATTCAAGGCCGCCGCAATGGCGTCCTGATCTCGAACAGCACCGGCGAAGCGGTGGCCTACGCTCTTTGGAATCTGGAAGACCGCGGCCCGATGATGATCGACCCGCAGACCAGGGTCTATCCCGGGATGATCGTCGGCGAGCATACGCGCTATAACGATCTCGAAGTGAACGTGCTGAAGGGCAAGCAGCTCACCAATATCCGCACGACGAGCAAAGACGAGGCGGTGCGCCTCACTCCGCCGATCAAAATGCCGCTGGAGAAGGCGCTCGCCTATATCCAGGACGACGAACTGGTCGAGATCACGCCGAAGTCGATCCGCCTGCGCAAGCGTTATTTGGATTCCAACGAGCGTAAGCGCATGGAGAGGCAGGCCGCTGCGATCGCCGGCTAGGCCGGTCCAGTCTAGCCGTTGGCTGTTACCTCTCATCCTGCCCTTATCCCAACGGGAGAAGGGACAGAAGCAGCGCCGGGAAGCCGGGCTCATGGGGAATGACTTTACTCCGAACCGGCCGCCGGCTATGGCCGCACTCGATGCGGTCATCCAGGGGGGACGCAGAGCCTCTTCTGGATGGCCGGCCAAAGCCCGGCTATGACGATGGTGAATGTTAAACGCAATCTGCTTTAGAGCGGTTCCCGCTCTGTTTTACGCATATCCGGCGTGCCGGAAGAAGTTCTGGCATTCGGCTGGTGAGAAGGTATCCAAGAGGTTGCCGATGCGGCTCCACAGGTCTTCGAGGGAGCGCTCCTTGTGTTTGCGCAGATGCGCTTTGAGCTTCGAGAACGCCTGCTCGATCGGGTTCAGATCGGGCGAGTAAGGCGGCAGATAGCGCAGTTCCGCGCCAGCCGCTTCGATTGCGTCCTGCACCGCCTTGCTCTTGTGACTGGACAGATTGTCCATCACGACGATGTCGCCGGGCTTCAGTGCCGGCACAAGCACCTGGTTCACATAGGCCTTGAACCAGTCACCGTTCATGGGCCCGTCGAGAACCATGGGCGCCGTCAGGCCGCCCATGGTGAGCCCGGCTGTGAAAGTGGTGATCTTCCAATGGCCCTGAGGCGCGGATGCCCGCAAGCGTTTCCCGCGCAGCGCCCGGCCTCTGAGCCGTATCATATTGGTGGCACAGCCTGTTTCATCGATGAAGATCAGCTTTGCCGGGTCGAGGCTGGCCTGGCTTTCGCGCCAGCGAAGGCGCTTTGCCGCAACGTCCGGGCGGGCCTGTTCGCTGGCGAGCACAGTTTTTTTTGTAAGTGAACCCCATGCGCAGCAAAAGCCGCGAGACAGCGCTCTTGCTGGTTTTAACGCCCAGCGCCAGAAGCTCGATGCAAAGCTCCTGCAGCGTGATATCGGGCTGCTGTTCGACCCTTGTTTTCAGCCAGTCCGCAGAAGCCAAAAGCGGCGAGCGCCGGCCGCCTGCATGCGGCTTGGCTTCAATGCGCCCCTCGGTGCGAAAAGCCTGAACCCATTTCACAGCCGTGGACGCGCTGACGCCAAAAACCTCAGCCTGCGAGCGCGCAGACTTCCCTTTGCCGGCCTGCCGGATAAGCCCGCCGCGAAGATCGTTCGAATAAGCCATCTCTGCCCCCGTCTTGAACGGAGGCAGAATCAACTGCTTCGCGATGTTTGTGAATCCCTCTCAATTCGATCAATCCGGGAACCGCTCTAGGCGCAGCCGCCCGCTAATGCGGCCCCGCCACAACCTTGTCGTCATGCAGCGCGCCGATCTCGGCTTCGGAGCAGCCGATTTCGTGCAAGATTTCGTCCGTGTTCTCCCCGAGAACAGGCGACCGCGCTGGCGGCTCGCGGTCGAGCGCGCTGAACGAAAGCGGGGTTCCCGGCGCGAGATAGCTGCCGATGCCCGGCTGATCGAGCATGCTGAACATTGGGTTGTGCGTCGAGATATCGGGGTCTTCGGCGACCGCCTGCGCGAAAGAGCGGAAGATGCTCCAAGTAACCCCGCCGTCTGTTAGCGGTCTCGCAAACTCCTCGACGCGGCGAGCCTCGAACCAGGGCCGGAGAAGATCGGTGATCCCGGCGCGCGCCTTGAAGCGGTCGCCCTCGAGTTCAAGCCGAAGCCCGAGTTTTTCGCCCAGCGCCGCGAACTCGGCTTTAAGCCCCGTCGCTGCGACGAGGCCTTCCCACTGCCGCCGCGTGATGGCGACCACCATGACGCGCTGGCCATCCGAGCACAGGAAATCCTGGGCGTAGGCGCCGTAAAGCGCATTGCCGAATTTGGGCCGGTCATAACCGTTGATGGTGACCTCGCCGATGATACCGAGATTGCCGAGCATAGCGAGCGCCACGTCTTTGAGCGCAATCTCCACCTGCTGACCTTCGCCGGTGAGACGCCTGTGGCGCTCGGCCGCGAGCACGCTGAGCGCGGCCATCTGCCCGGTAATGCAGTCCCAAGCCGGGAGCACATGGCAGACGGGATCGGCTGAACCCTCCGGTCCGGTCGCGTACGGAAATCCCATCGCGGGATTGATCGTGTAATCCACCGCGGGGCCGCCATGCCGGTCTCCGAGCACGGAGATCATGATCAAATCTTCGCGGTGCTTCTTCAGGTTCTCATAGTCCATCCAGCCGCGGACCCTGAGATTGGTGAGGAAAATGCCAGCGTCCGGCCCTGGCGCGCAGATGATGCGGCGGACAATGTCCTGACCGCGCGGGTTGCTCACGTCGACTGAAATCGAGCGCTTGCCCTTGTTAAGCGCTGCCCAGAACAGGCTTTTGCCGTCCTTGGTGATTGGCCAGCGGTTGTAATCGAGGCCGCCCTGCAGCCGGTCGAAGCGGATAACGTCCGCCCCCATCTGCGCAAGCGTCATGCCGCCAAGCGGAGCCGCAACAAAAGCGGAGCCTTCAACGACCCGCAAACCCTTGAGTATCTTGACCAAAACCCACTCCTTTTTCCCGCGCGCCTGCTAGCACCGGCGCGGCGGCCTTTTGCCAAATTGTTCAGATAAGCGAAGTTATCCAAAATCCTTTTCCCGGATTTTGGATAACTTCTGCGAAAACAAATGAACCTAAGCAGGTATTCATTGGGAAGCTAACCAATGAGCGCCAGCTTAGTCTTGCCAGGAAAGCGCGGCCTGCATGCACACATGGCCGTCGCCGTTGGACGTATAGAGGTCGAGCCCGCCATCGTCCCGCACCTTGCCCGACAGCGAAAGCGTATCGAAATCGAAGGCCGGGCGCACACCGCGGAAGCTGAATCGCGCCGGCCGCCTGCCGGGGTTTCGCGCTGTGGCGGCCCTCATCAGGAGCATGGCCTGCAGCGGCCCGTGGACGACGAGCCCTGGATATTTCTCGACCTCCGCCGCGTATCTGATGTCGTAATGGATGCGGTGCCCGTTGAAGGTTATGGCGGAGAAGCGGAACAGGAGGACGGGATCGACCGGATAGCGCTCCTGCCAGGTGAGGTTGTCCGGCAACGGAACCGGCTTCGGCGGCGTGAACGCTTTGGGCATTTCGAGATAGACGATATCCTGCTCCTCATCGATGGCGAGGCCGCGCGGCGATGAAGTTTCATGCTTCACCGTCACGAACGCCATCCGGCCCGTGCCGCCCTCTTTTTCCGCGATCTTCAGAATCTCGGACTTCTTCTCCAGCGCATCGCCCACGCGAAGTTCGCCGTGAAAGGTCAAGCGGCCGCCAGCCCACATCCGGCGCTCGATCGGCAAGGGCGGCAGAAAACCGCTGCCGTCACGAATTGGGTGACCGTCCGGACCGATTTGCGACATAGGCGCCAGCGGCAAGAAATAGATCCAATGCGAGAGACAGGGCAGCGGATCGCCCTCACGATCCTTAGGCAGTGTATCGAACGTAGCGGAGAGCGTACGGATGGGCTTTGGATCGGCGACGTCCGTGACTCGTTCGCTGCGCCCAACCCAGCTTGACCACTCGTTCTCCGCCATACAGCACCTCCCGCTCGTATCCGCCGCATACCGAAATCGGGGGCGGCAACTGGCTCAATATATTCAGCACTCCGGAACCAGGGACCCCGGCCATGAAACACGAGCGCGATCCTAACTCACGTTTTGGTGTTCACGGCAGACAGAAAAATTTAAGGTGCCATTAAGCCGCGTTTTCGCCGGCCTTCCGGTTTGCGGGGGCTGGCGGACTTCGAGATAGCCTTCCCCATAAAGCCTTCGCTCAAGGTCGGGTCGTACCCCTTACGGTGCGCAGTCCGGAGGCCGTCTCGAACCATGAGTGGCGGCTTACCTGTCTTTTCTTAGCCCTTTTTGACCGGGGCTTGAGGCTCGCCGGCAGCTTTCAGGAAACCTTTACGCCCTTCCAAAAGGCGATGCGGTCCCTGATCTGTGCCGCAGCCGCTTTCGGCTCTGGATAATACCAGGCAGCGTCCGGGTTTTCTTTGCCGTCTACAGAGACCGTGTAGTAGTGGGCGACGCCCTTCCAAGGACACGTTGTCGTCTTAGCACTCGGCTTCAAATAGTCTTGATGAACAGCGTTTGCCGGAAAATAGTGGTTCCCCTCCACCTGCACCGTCTCAGATGATTCCGCTAGGACAACATCGTTCCATACCGCTTTGGTCAAGGTCTTACTCCGGGTTGTTGCAGCTTTAGAGTCCGCTCTTGCCCGGAATATTAGGCGGCCAGTTCTATTCTTGAAGAGGCGATTAAGCCGCGTTTTCGTCCGGCTTGCGGTTCAGCCACTTCAGATACAGCGGGCCGAAAGGCTGGTGCTGGCGGACTTCGAGATAGCCCTCGCGGGCAAGTTCCAGCGTGGCGCCGAAGCTCGAAGCGGTCACTGTTTTGCCGAGCACGGGCGACGGCTTGTACTCCTCAAGGAATTTGTCGAGCGCGGCCCAATCCGGTTCCCCGCCCATAAGCGCAGCCAGCCGCTCGCGCGCCTGCTTGATCGACCAGACCACGCGCCCGCCCCACTTCACCTCCGTGACGGCGTTGCGCTGACGTTGCTCGGCATAGGCCTTCAACAGATCGAAAATGCTGGCCTGATAGACGCTCGACCGCACAACGCGAATGCCCTCGGGCATCCCGCGCGCGAACAGATCGACGCCAAGCCGCTTGCGGCCCATGAAGCGCGCGATGGCCTCGCGCATCGCTTCGAGCCGCTTCAGGCGGAAGGCAAGTTGTGCAGCGAGTTCCTGTCCGGTTGGGCCGTCGTCCACCTGCTCTTTTTCGGGGAGTAGCAATTTCGATTTGAGATAGGCGAGCCAGGCGGCCATCACGAGGTAATCGGCGGCGATCTCCAAGCGGAGCGTGCGCGCGGCCTCGATGTAGTCGAGATATTGCTCCGCGAGCCGCAGGATGGAGAGCTTCGTCAGATCGACCTTCTGGTTGCGCGCGAGCACCAGCAGCAGGTCGAGCGGGCCCTCGAAACCGTCAAGCGCCAGGACCAGGACGTCGTCTTCGTCCTCCGGCGTGAGCCGCTCAGGCACTTCCCAATCGCTGGGCGTCTCCGCCGCAGCCCGCTTGCCGTCGCCGTCCTCGCTCACGTCGCATTCTCCGCTTGACAGGATGGCGCATACCTTGCGCGATTCACGCGAGCGCGGCTAGTGCTTCCGCGCGTGCATCCTCCGCTTCCGCGACCGCGAAAGGCTCGGGCTCCTTCGCCATCGCCAGCGCCGCCTCGAAGCGTGCCAGCGCCACGCCGGAAAGATGCGGTGCAGCCTCGCCCACCGCGGCCATTTCGTCGAGATCGCCGCTGCAATGCAGCGCCAGATCGCAGCCCGCCGCAAGGCAAGCGCGCGTGCGCTCTTCGAAGGAGCCGGAAAGCGCGCGCATGCCAAGATCGTCGGACATCAACAGCCCCTCGAAGCCGATGAAGCCACGGATAATCTCGCCGATCGCTTTTTTCGACACCGTGACGGGTGCCTCCGGATCGATGGCCGTGAAAACCACATGCGCCGTCATGGCCATCGGAAGATCGCGGAGCGCGCGGAACGGGGCGAAATCGCTGCGCTTCAGCTCGTCGAGTGGCGTATCTACCACCGGCAGGGCGAGATGACTGTCGGCCATGGCGCGGCCATGCCCCGGAATATGCTTCGCAACCGGTAGAATGCCGCCTGCGAGGAGCCCTTCGGCGACGGCGCGCCCAAGCTGGATGACGCCATCCACATCCTCGGCATAGGCCCGGTCTCCGATAACGTTGTCGGCGCCGGGAACAGGAACGTCGAGCACGGGCGCGCAGGTGGTGTTGAAGCCAAGCGCTTGAAGATCTTGCGCCATCAGCCGCGCGCAGAGCTTGGCAGCATGCGCTGCGCGTGTCCGGTCCTTGGCCTTAAGTTGCGCAAATGCGCGGGCCGCGGGATAGCGCGGCCAATGCGGCTCCGCGAGGCGCTGCACGCGTCCGCCTTCCTGATCGACGAGCACGAGCATCGGCCCGGCGGCGGCGCGTCGCGCGTCCGCGATAAGCTGGCGAACCTGCTCCGGCGTTTCCACATTGCGCCCGAAGAGAATGATGCCGGCCGGGCGCATGCCGCCGAGGAAGTCTGCTTCCGCCAGGGTCAGCTTGCGGCCTGACAATCCGCATATGAAAGCCCGCCGGTCCATGCGGCCTCCTTCATCGATGGCTCATTTCAAGCCCGCTATCTTAGGAGTTTTGTTGCAGGGGTTCAACGGAGCCTCGCGGTCAACGTTGATCCGGGCTTTCCGGCGCCGCGTTTCTTGAAAAAGAGGACGGAAAAGCTCAAAAAAAGCGGCGTCCACGGAGCCGCCAATGCCCAAACACGAAGAAACCTTTCCGCCTCCTCCTTTCGAGGGATTTAAACCTCAAGCCTTGGCATTTTTCCGGGCGTTGTCCGATAATCAGGACCGCGACTGGTACGCCGCTCATAAGACCGAGTACGAAGAGTTCGTCCACGCGCCGATGCGATCTTTTGTAACCGATTTGTCAGTTAGGCTTGCAGAGGCAAAACTGCCCCTGCGCGGCGATCCGAAACGCTCGCTTTTCCGGCTGCACCGCGACGTGCGCTTTTCGAAGGACAAGCGGCCATACAAAACGCATGCGGGCGCGGTTCTGACGCGAGATGGAGAAAAGCGCTCCCCCGGCTTGCTCTATTTCCATCTTGACCCTTCCGGAAGCTTCGCCGCCGCGGGATTTTACCAGCCGGAGCCGCAGGTCTTGCAGCGGCTGAGGCAAAAGCTGATAGCCGATCCGGATGGCTGGGCTCAGACGGAGCGCGCGCTTGCAACAGTGGGTATGGGGCTTGAGGCGGGCTACGCTCTTACGCGCCTTCCAAAGGGTTTCGAGGCTGCTCCCCCTCCGGTAGCCGGCGCGGTGAAACTGAAATCATGGATCGTCCAGAAATCGATTCCGGAGCCGGTGCTTTGCGGGCCATCCCTCATTGAGGGTATCGCGCGCTTTGCCATTGGCGCCTCTCCCTTGCTTGCCTTCGGGTGGGAAGCCCTCGGCGATTAGCGGCTGCCGCAAGGCGCTAAGCGATGACGCGCAAGCCTCCATTGACGCGCGGGTGCGCCGGATGGATGCTTTCTCTGGCGAGCCTGCGGTAGATGTCGAGGTAGCTTTGCGCCATCCGCTCCACCGAGAAGCGCTCCTCGAAGCGCGCGCGCACCGTGGCGCGGTCAAGCCTTCGCGCACGCTCGACGGCCTGGACCGCCGCATCGACGTTTGGCACCACGAATCCCGTTTCCCCTTCGTCGATGACTTCGGAGACCGAGCCTGACGGAAACGCAATCACAGGTGTGCCGCAGGCCATCGCTTCGATCATGACAAGGCCGAAAGGCTCCGGCCAATCGATCGGAAAAAGCAGCACCGACGCATCGCCCAGAAAGCGAGCTTTTTCGGCGTCGCCGATTTCTCCCACATACTCGGCCAGAGGGTTGGCCTTGATCATGGGCTCGATGACATTGGTCCAGTAGTCCCGATCCAACTTGTCGATCTTGGCCGCGATCTTGAGAGGCAGGCCCGCTCGCGTTGCGATCTCGATGGCCCGGTCGGGGCGCTTCTCGGGAGAGATGCGTCCGAGAAAGGCGAGATAGCCGCCTTCGGGGCGTGGAGAAAAGGGAAGGAGGTCCAACGGCAGGCCATGATAGACATTGCCCACCCAATTCGCCGTGGCAGGCATCGGCGAGCGCTGATCGTAGGAAATCGATGCAAGCGGAAGCTTCGGAAAGGCTGAGTAAAAAGGTATTAAGTCCGGAAGGTCGAGCCGGCCGTGAAGCGTGCTGACCGTGCGGTCCAAGATTTCGTGCATGACGGGAACGTGGAGAAGGTCGATGTGAAAATGCAGCACATCGAAGCTGCCGGCCCGGCGCCGGACCTGATCGAGCATAACCATGTGATAGGGGATGGGATCCCTGACGGATGGATTGAGCCTCAGCGCCACGTCGCAGCAGCTTACGAGTTCCGCGCTCGTGCGCGAGTTGCCGCTGGCGAAAAGGGTAACCTCATGCCCTTGCTCAACAAGTTGTTCGGTCAGATACGAGACGATCCTTTCGGTTCCACCATAGAATTTGGGAGGGCAACTTTCCGCCAACGGAGCGATTTGGGCAATTCTCATCGGTAAGACTTTCTCCTTTGAAGAAGTACATGGTTCAAAACGGAGCCGCAGCGTGACAGCGGCGCACGGAACATGAAACACACGATGGGAGAAATGGGTCCGCCACCGGCGGCTTAACCTTTGAAAGTAAATAGGTTTTGCGGCGCCGCCGTTGAGCGGATGCGGTTGCCAGGACCGAAAGGGAAGCGTCCACGACTAAGAGAATCTCTCCCACGCAGCCTGACGCGAGATGCCGAGCGCTTTGCCGATAGATTCCCAGCTCACGCTACGCCGCCGCAGTTCCTCGATTTGAGCCTGGAGCACGGCGCGCGTCGCCTCCACGGTCGCCTCCGAAGTCTTGAGCCCGCTCAAAAGCTGCGCCTCGGTCATCTTATCCCAGCCCTCGGCAAAGGCCGCCGGCGTCGCCTCCAGGATTTTGCTGCAGGTGCCGACGCAGGCGTCGCAGATGTGCACGTTCGGGCCGCCGATGAGACGCGCCACTTCTTTTTCGCTGCGTCCGCAGAACGAGCAGTTCAGCGTCGATTGCCTCAATGCGATCATGCAAGTACCCCTCCCAGATCAGCGATCTGATATGCGTGTCAAGGCTGGCCTGACATATAGGCGCGCGAAGGTGGGCGTCAAGCCTTCCTTGACGCGATGCGCGCCATCCGCCCGGCTGCCTGCCCGCTTCGGGAACCGCTATGGCGTTGGTTTCCACTGTCCAAAATCTTCGACCGAGCCATTCCCGATGTTGAGGTCGACCTCCGAACCGAAGCAATCCTTACGTCTCGTTTCGGGATATTGCCTCAGCACCCACCTCTTGCTCTTCTCGTAATCGGAAAAGCTGGGCCAGGATGAGGCTGCGGAAAGCCAGCAGAAGTCCACGAGCTTCTCTTCATCGAGCAAATACCTGCAGGTCAAGCCGCTTCCGTAGACGCCAATCTTGTATCCCGCGGGCTTAACCTTTTCCGCAATGTCTTCGAAGTAAGGGCGAACGTATTTTTTCAAAAAATCCCGGGCATTTTTCTCGCGGTCCTCGCGCGGCCCCTTATGACTCGCATATTGATCGTCAACTCCATCAACGCCGAAGTATATCGCGGTTCCTTGCGGCTGATGAAAGCTTTTTGCCAGCTCCAAGGCTCGATTCGAATCGATAACTCCGCGCCTCTTGCTTTTGTCCTTATTGTCCTCGGTGAGGAACGTTGGAATTGCATCGTTGTGATGTTGGAAGACAACGGCGACATTCATTTGCAGTTTGGCAATTATATTGAGTTCCGGCCTTGTTATTGTTTTTCCTTTTATGGTCTCGTCCACCCAATCATAGTATCGAATCACCGTTTCGATGCCGATATCCTTTAATTTGCGAAGTGTTTGCTCTCGCACCGGTTCGGAAAGATCGGCGGCGATATATCCTTTTCCGGCTTCGCAAACAGCGGCTTGGGTAGCTTGCGCGGCATGATACGGATAAAGGGCCAGACCGGCCAACAGCAGCAAAGGCGATTTCATAGGGCCTCCCAGCATCATGCAGTGTTATGCACGCGGACTGCCGCGCATTCAAAGCGAGACCCGCTCTCAGGCAAGCCGTGGTAGACAGGGGCGGGAACGCTCATTACATTCGCGCCACTCAGCCGTAAGGACAATATCATGAGCTATAACGTCGCCGTCGTCGGCGCCACAGGCAATGTGGGCCGCGAAATGCTGAACATCCTCGATGAGCGCGAATTCCCGGTAAACCAGGTTTTTGCGATCGCGTCGCGCCGCTCCGTGGGCGTTGAAGTTTCGTTCGGCGACAAGACGCTCAAGTGCCAAGACCTCGCGACGTTCGACTTTTCAAAATGCGATTTTGCGCTGATGTCGGCGGGCGGCACCGTGGCGAAGGAGTGGGCGCCGAAGATCGGCCGCACCGGCTGCGTGGTCATCGATAATTCGAGCGCCTGGCGCATGGATATGGATGTGCCGCTGATCGTGCCGGAAGTGAACGCCGACGCTGTCGTGGGCTTCAAGAAGAAGAACATCATCGCGAACCCAAACTGCTCGACGGCGCAGCTCGTCGTGGCGCTGAAGCCGCTGCACGACTTCGCAACCATCAAGCGCGTCGTCGTCTCCACCTATCAGTCGGTCTCGGGCGCCGGCAAAGAGGCGATGGACGAGCTCTGGAACCAGACCAAGGGCATCTTCGTCACCGATACGCCCACGCCGGCGCAATTCACGAAGCAGATCGCCTTCAACGTGATCCCGCATATCGACACGTTCATGGAGGACGGCTCGACGCGCGAGGAATGGAAGATGATGGCCGAGACGAAGAAAATTCTCGACACCAAGATCAAGCTGACCGCGACCTGCGTGCGCGTGCCTGTGTTCGTGGGCCATTCCGAGGCGGTCAACATCGAGTTCGAGAGGCCGATTTCAGTACAGGAGGCGCGGGATATCCTGCGCGAGGCACCGGGGCTGCTGGTTATCGATAAGCGCGAGGATGGCGGCTATATCACGCCGGTCGAATGCGTCGGCGATTTCGCCACCTATGTCAGCCGCATCCGCGAAGACCCGACGGTCGAGAACGGTTTGAACCTGTGGGTGGTCTCAGACAACCTCCGCAAGGGCGCGGCGCTCAACACGGTGCAGATCGCCGAGACGCTGATTAATCGCGGGCTGATTAAGGATAGGAAGGCGGCTTAGGCCGCCTTTAAATATGATGAGGCTACCTCATTGGGAATTGGGAGCAGCGTGTTTTTCAATTGATTGTCGATTTGTAGCTTCTGCGCTTGATGGATTTGCTGACATCGCAGATGACATCATTGGGATATCGCGGTGCATGAAATTCCGCGTCTGAAGCGGGCCATCGAGCGGTTGATGAAAACAATATAAAGTTCCCGATCGCGCCCGCCTTCCCCATGCAAGTGTACGTCCATCTTAATCTCACGAAGCCCCAAGCTTTGCCTTGCAATTGCCCGGAATGGTGGCTTAGACAGAAGCGCGCTCGCGCGGGTGGGGCCCCCGCTTGCTTTGGATCAACATCGTACCGTTTTGCATGAAGGTCAGCCATGGCACCACCGTTTCCCCTGACACAGCCGGCCAATTTGATGCCTGTCGCCGCGGGCCGCAGCGTCCACTCGACGGGCGACTCCAACATCAGCAACGATCTCACGATTATTGGCGACGTTTCGTCGAAGGGGAGCGTAACGCTCGACGGTGTGATCGAGGGCAATATCTACTGCACCTCGCTGATCGTGACAGCGAACGGGCGGGTGAATGGCGGCATCGTCGCCAATTCGGAAGTCACCGTGCAAGGCCAGGTCACGGGCACCATTCGCGGCCGCCGCGTGATGCTGCAATCCTCGGCAAAGGTTGAAGGCGATATCTTCCATCAGGGCATCGGCATCGAGATGGGCACCCGCTATGATGGGACGTTGCGCTGGACCGAAGATGAGCACGCGTTCAACGAGCCGAATTTTCCGGCGCGTGGCAAATCCAATGGCGGTCATGGCGACGGCCACATGGTTTAGTGCCCGTTCCACGGGAGTCGAGGCGGAGCTTCGCCGCCGGGCCTTGAACGGGTTTCCTGGCGGGCCGTCATGACGGCGGTCTTCCAGCGCTTGGCTATTTACTGGACGCCGGAGCCTGGCAGCGATTTTGCGGAGTTTGGCGAGCGCTGGTTCGGGCCTGCCGCGGAAACCTTAGGCTTGCCTGCGGATCTGGCGGCGCGGGCGAGGGCGGCTCCAGCCCGGTATGGCCTGCATGCGACGCTGAAAGCCCCATTCCGCTTGCGTGAGAGCGTGAGGTTGGCCAACCTGCAGGACGCGCTGGACGCTTTTTGCGCGGTGCGTTGCGCGCCCTGGGGCGGCGTTCTCGAACTCGCACAGTTTCAACGCTACCTCGGCCTTGTGCTGAGCAGTGATACTGCCGCGATCGATTGGCTCGCCTATGAATGCGTTACGCATTTTGACCGGTTTCGCGCACCCCTCGACGACAGCGATCGCGAGAGGCGCGCCGAGGCCAAACTCACGCCCGGCGAGCAGGAGTTGCTCGGCATGTTCGGATACCCCTACGTGCTGAGCGCTTTCCGTTTCCACATTTCACTTGCAGGGCCGCTGACGGCGGCGGAACTGGATGAGGTAAGCGCCGCTCTTGCGCCTCACATAGCGCCGTTCATGAAAGAGCGCTTCGAAATAGGCCACCTCTCGCTTCTCGGCGAACCCTTGGGCGGTGGGGACTTCAGCCTCGTGAGCCGCCATCCCTTCCGCTACAACTCCCGTTGAGCTGCGCCGCGCAAGCCAAAAGCCCGGCTTGCGAGGGCGCAGCCGGGAGCTGAATTCGGCGTTAGGCCGGCGCATGGCGGTACAACACGGCCATGCGCCGTTATCGACTAACGGCGCCGCCTCCGGACGCCGGGAGCTTGGCCGCGGGAAGCGGAAAGGCGGGCTAGCGAGCGGCCTTTTCTCATTTTCACAACGGGCTTAGCGGGCAGCGTCGAAAGCCGCAGAGGCATTTCGAGTTCGATGGGCGCCAGGTCCGCAACATGCGCAATCGCGGGTGGCGACGCTTCAATTCCATGCTCACCGGCAAGTCTGTGCATGAAGTAGTGCAAGCTCGTCCCGCGGACATCGTGATCGTGCATGAAGGCGACGACGCGAGGCACAATCTCGTGCCGGTAGCGCGACCCGTTGAAGATGCCGTAATGGCCGACGCCCGGTTGCTCGTAATGGAGTTTCTTGGACGGCGAGAGGTTCTTACAGAGGCCGATGGCCGCCGAGCACTGGCCAAGCCCAGTGATGTCGTCCTTCTCGCCCTCGACAGTCATGAGCGCGGTCCGGTGGATCGCGGTCAAATCGATCGGCTCGCCGCGATGCTTCATCTCGCCCTTCGGGAGCTGATGCTTCACGAACACCTGGTCGACGGTCTGCAGGTAGTATTCCGCGGCAAAATCCATCACCGCGAGGTACTCGTCGTAAAATTCCTTGTGCTTCTCTACGAAGTCGCCGTCGCCTCGGACGAGATGGACGAACAAATCCTTGTGGGCGTTCATGTGCCTGTCGAGGTTCATGGCCATGAAGCCGGTGAGCTGGAGAAAGCCTGGATAAACCAGACGGCCGTGAGCTGGATTAGGCCAGGGAACCTGCGTGACAACCGTCTGCCGGAACCATTTGGTGCCCTTCTCTTCGGCGAGCTTATTCACGGCAGTCGGGCTTACCCGGGTGTCGATCGGGCCACCCTTGATGATGACGCTCCGGGGAACCGAAGGGCTGTTCCGCGATTCCAGCAAGGCGACCGCCGACATGACCGGAACCGACGGCTGACAGACGCCCATGACGTGGACGTCGCCCTTGAACAGCTCGATCGCCTCAATGACGTAATCGATATAGTCGTCGAGATCGAAGGTGCCGTCACGTAAAGGGATAAACCGGGCGTCGTGCCAATCGGTGATGTAAACGTCGGAGTGAGGCAGCATGGCCTCTACGGTTCCGCGCAGCAGCGTGGCGAAGTGGCCCGACAGTGGCGCCACGATCAGAAGCTTCGGCTGCTCCGGTGTGGTTCCGTCGGCGAAATGCTTCTTGAAGTGGATCAGATCGCAGAACGCTTTGCGCCACACGATATCCTCGGTGATGGCGGCTTGCTTGCCGTCCACGATCGTGCGCGGAAGGTTGAAGGTTGGCTTCTTATAGCGCCTCGTCGTCCTCTCGAGGAGTTCGGCAGCCGCTGCCGCATTCCGCCCGATATTGGTGTATGAAAGAGGATTGAGAGGACTCCGCATCAACATGCGGGTCGAGTTTGCCGCCGCCCTTGCCGGGGACATGGCCGCCTGACTCAGCTCATAGAGGTGATAAAGCACGTGATCTCCTTCGTGAGAAAACGCCTGATAATAACCGACCGGCACAAGAGGGCTCGAAAGACAGCTCCGGCGATGCATGCCCGTATCGTCAAACCTATGCTTGCACGGTATTCATTCAATAGGAATTGACCTTTCGTTGCACTTGCACAATGGTTACGCACCTGCAACATGTTTTTTTATTTCCTCAACCATGACATCGGCAGAAGTATTGAATACGAAATGGGTAATATAATTGCCATCGCGGTCCATGAGGTAGACGAAAGCAGAATGGTCCACCGTATAGTCCCCGGCTCCGCCGTCCGCCTTTCTATAATAAACACGGTAAGCCTTCGCCGCGCTTGCGACCTCATCGGGTGTCCCGGTCAGGCCGGCAATGCGCGGGCTGAAGTTTTTGACATAGCCGGACAGGGCCGCGGGCGTGTCGCGTTCGGGGTCCACCGAGATGAAAACCGGAGTAACCTGGTTTGCCACGGGGCCGAGCTTATCGAGGACTTCCGCCAAATTTTGCAACCCGGTGGGACATACGTCGGGGCAATGGGTGTAACCGAAGAAGACGAGCATGAGCTTGCCCCGGAAATCCTGGGCGGTTACTCGCTTGCCGTTCGTATCGACGAGCGAAAAAGCCCCGCCAATGAGCGCTTTACCGCCGGCCGCCGGGATTCCGGGTTTTGAGACAAACGAGTACGCTACCGCAAAACCTGCCAAGAACAGCACAATGACGAACAATAATGGGCTGACGCGCCGCATGGGCTCTCCAATCTCAAATCGTGGCGTGAGGTTCGCCTTGCATTCTCGCAAAAAGACGTGGTTCTAAGGTAACGCCGCGTCAACGCCGCCGCATTTGGCCGATATCTGCCATGCGAGGTCTAGGATCGAATAATGGCAACCCCGCAAATAAGCATCGACGGAAGCCGCCTGCGGCTAAACACCACAATCAGGCTTCGATGGTTCGCCGTCGCCGGTCAGACCGCGACCATTCTTCTGATTTACTACGGTTTCCGGTTCCCCGTGCCATTTGCGCTCTGTCTGGCGGTCATCCTGATGTCTGCCGCCTTGAACATTTGGCTTAGCCTGACGACCCCGCGCTCGCAGCGCCTGGTGAGCCGCCAGGCTATGCTGCTTCTCGGCTACGACATTCTGCAATTGGCGGCTCTCCTTTACCTCACCGGAGGGCTGGAAAATCCGTTTGCCTTCCTTCTCGTTGTGCCTGTCGCCGTCTCAGCATCCACTCAGCCGCTTGCCGTCACAGCAACATTGACGGCCTTGGACGTCGCGCTGGCCACAGTCCTGGTAGGGTTTCACCTTCCTTTGCCCTGGGCAAATGGAGTGCCGCCGCTGCTTCCGCTGAATTACATGGTTGGGCTTTGGTCGTCGCTCGTTTCATGCATCGTTTTCATCGCGATCTACGCATGGCGGATTGGACAGGAAGCGCGGCAGATGTCCCAGGCTCTTACAGCGGCGGAGCTTGTTCTGGCCCGCGAGCAGCGCCTGTCCGCCCTCGATGGACTTGCGGCGGCGGCGGCCCATCAACTCGGGACACCGCTCTCCACCATCGCGCTTGTCGCGAAAGAGCTTGAGCGCGAGGTGCCCAGCGAAAGCCCCTTGCGCGAAGACATCGTGCTGCTTCAAACGCAAGCCGCGCGTTGCCGGGAGATTTTGAGCGAGTTGTCGAAAGGCGGAGGCCAGGACGGAGACGATTACTTCGCGCGGATTCCGCTGAGCCATCTGATCGAAGAGGTTATCGCGCCCTTGCGCACGCCAGGCGTCACAATCAACGTTGAGCTTCAAAACGGAGCCAACCCGGCCACCGCGTCGGGAGAGCCCGTTGTTCCGAGAAACTCAGGCCTCATTCATGGGCTTGGGAACCTTGTAGAAAACGCCATCGATTTCGCGGACGAAACTGTGACCATCGATGCACATTACGATCAAGACAAGGTGCGTCTTTGCATATCGGACGACGGGCCGGGCTTTCTGCCCAATGTCATGATCCATATGGGCGAGCCATACGTCACAAGCAGGCCCCGCGGCAACGGCTCCGGGGATGCGGCCGGCATGGGCCTCGGGTTCTTCATCGCAAAGACGTTTCTCGAGCGGTCCGGCGGCTCGATCCGCATCGCAAACCGGACGCCTCCGGCGACCGGCGCGCTCGTCGAGATTGTATGGCCGCGCCGAAGACTTGAGGCCTCCTCAGAGCACAGTTCTTAGCATATCATTTGACTTCCGCAGTTTTGAGTCTGACACTGCGACACTGTGTAAGATGCGGCAAAGTAGCTTAGGATTCAATATATGGACACGCTCGCGGTGTATGGACTGAGCGCCGACAATTCGCTCTTGATCGTCGATGACGATAGGCCTTTCCTCTCAAGGCTGGCCAAGGCGATGGAAGCGCGCGGATACAGAGTTCGCACAGCCGAATCCCTGGCCGCCGGGAAGGAAGCAATCAAGGAAGCCGCTCCTGCTTACGCTGTCGTCGACATGCGCCTCGACGACGGTAACGGCCTTGAAGTTATTCGCATGTTGCGCGAAAGCCGCCCCGATTGCCGCGCGCTGGTGCTCACCGGTTACGGTAATATCGCTACGGCCGTAACGGCCGTAAAGCTCGGGGCCGTCGACTACCTGTCTAAGCCTGCCGATGCCGAGGATATTCTTGCCGCGCTCACCGCCTCCGGCGAGACGAAAGCGAAACCGCCGGAGAATCCTATGTCAGCGGACCGCGTCCGCTGGGAGCACATCCAGCGCGTGTACGAACTCTGTAACCGCAACGTCTCCGAGACTGCCCGCAGATTACACATGCATCGCCGTACCTTGCAGCGCATCCTCGCCAAACGCGCTCCGAGATAGACGAGCGCGGCATATTGCCGCTCCACTCGCTCATGCGCGCATCTCTCGACCACCTCGTTTTCGCGGTTTCGCCCCTTGAGCGCGGCGCTTCATGGTTGGAAGAACGCCTTGGCGTTCCGCTTTCGCCAGGAGGCCAGCACCCGTCGATGGGCACGCATAACCGGCTTCTGAGGCTGGGCTCCTCCTTCTATATCGAGCTCATAGCGATAGACCCAGAGGCCGGAAAGCCGGATCGTCCGCGCTGGTTCGATCTCGACGCTCTCTCAGAGGAAGCTTGCCTCGGAACGCCCCAACTCTTGACTTGGGTCGCGTCGGCAACGGGTCTCGCCGTCCCCGGATACTCTGCCGCCTATGACCCCGGTAAAGTGCAACCGATGAGCCGCGCCGTGTTGTCTTGGCTCATAACCATCAGGGTCGACGGAAGCTTGCCTGAGGGTGGCACACTGCCCTCGCTGATCGAGTGGCCGGAAGGCGTCCACCCAGCGGCAGGGCTTCCCGAGCGAAATATCACGCTTGAAACGCTGGAACTTCGCGTGCCCGATCCCGATCGAACCGGCGCGGCGTTGAAGTCCATCGGCCTCGAAGCGGCCGCAAACCGCGTTCGCATCATTCGGGATGAGACGGGCCCAGGATTGCGCGCCATCCTCGGCACGCCGCGTGGCACCGTCAGCTTCAGCAGCAGCCGCTCAGAGGCCGCCGGGATCGGATTGGCCTGAAAGCCGCCGGGCCGCCAGATGGGCAAAGCGCAATGTCAGCGCTTTGCGCCTCGCGCCGCAAAGCGGCGCCGGAGCGGGCTCCCTGACGATCATGGCCTCATAGCCGTCCGCGATGAGAAGGCCGGCCTCGTCCGGGAGAATGGCAACTGGAAACTCAGGGCCAACAGCGAAGAAAAACCGGTCGCACCATTCAAGATAGTCCTGCCATTTGTGGTCGGCCCGGAAATCCGGGAGGCCAGACTTCACTTCCACGATCCAGACCTCCCCCTTCTGCCCAAGCGAGAGAATGTCGGCGCGCCGGCCGCTTTTCAGCGGAAATTCGGTCAGCGCGCCATGCCCAAGGGACTCCAGCAGGCGCACCGCACCGCGAAGCGGTTTCGGTTCGGCTCTAGCCTGTTTCACCGCAAACGCAAGTAACGATGTTTTGCCTGCGCTTTGCTCGAATGTGACCACGATGGACCTAGTTCGGGATTAGATTGTTCCCAGTTTCGTTGGATTGAGACCGTAAATTATCCCCAAAGTCAGAAAAAGGGGCACAAAAAATGCCGCTAGACGATCGTCCTCCCGATACCGCGTGCAGCCGCCAACGGGATCTCGCAGAGCAGGTGCGGGCCGTGCGGGCGCTCTCGCTGGAGATCGCGGCACCCTTGTCCGCCGAGGATCAGGTGGTCCAGGCTCATGACGATGCAAGTCCGGCAAAGTGGCATCTCGCCCATACAACGTGGTTTTTCGAAGAGCTTGTCCTCAAGCGGTATTTGCCCCGCTACCGTGTTTTCGACGAGCGTTTTGCGTATTGTTTCAATTCCTATTACGAGAGCCTGGGCGCGAGACATCCGCGCCCGAAGCGTGGGCTTCTTACCCGGCCTTCCGCCGAGGAAGTTCGCGCTTACCGGGCCCATGCCGATGAAAACCTGCAACGTCTCACGGCAGAGCCATTGTCTAAAGATGCCCTCGATCTGATCGAGATCGGTATCAACCACGAGCAGCAGCACCAGGAGTTGATGCTGACGGATATTCTCGCGCTGTTTGCGGCGAGCCCACTGCGGCCCAGATACAAGGCGATCGCGGATACGGACTTGAAAGGGGCCGCGCCGGCCGCTGGATATTGGCGCGAGATTGCGGGCGGCATCCACGAGATCGGACATCGGGGCGATGGTTTCGCCTACGATAACGAAGGCCCCTGCCACAAGGTTCTGTTGCGGGATTTCTGCCTTTTCAGCCGGGAAGTCACAAATGGCGAGTGGATCGCCTTCATGGACGCGGGCGGATATGCCGATCCTGCGCTGTGGCTTGCGGATGGCTGGGCGGCGGTACAGCGCGATCAATGGCAGGCGCCCGGGTACTGGGAACTGCTGGACGGGGCGTGGCATCAAATGACACTGCACGGACTGCAGCCCATCCAAATGGACCGGCCGGTGACGCATGTCGGCTACTTCGAGGCGGACGCCTTCGCGCGCTGGACCGGACACCGGCTTCCAACCGAGTTTGAATGGGAGGTGGCTTCGAAGGGCGAGCCAGCACCACGGCGGTTCGATCTGTCCCGTTTGATCGCGGAACCGGCCTCTTCCGATGGCGCGGCTTCGCTTTTCGGCAATCTGTGGGAATGGACCCAAAGTGCCTATTTGCCCTATCCCGGCTTCCGGCCCGCTTCCGGCCCGCTTGGCGAGTACAATGGAAAGTTCATGTGCAATCAGTTCGTCCTGAGAGGCGGGTCCTTCGCCACGCCGGATGATCACATCCGCTCGACCTACCGCAACTTCTTTTACCCTCATCAGCGCTGGCAATTCATGGGCCTGCGCCTTGCGAGCGGCGCATGATGCAACAGCGTGCCGTTGCCAACGCCAGTTCCTCCTCCGGTCTCCTGGATGAGGTGCTTCACGGTCTCTCTCTCCCACAAAAGGCGCTGCCAAGCCGGTTTCTTTACGACGATCGCGGTTCGGAACTCTTCGAGCAGATCACAGACCTGCCCGAATATTACCTGACGCGGACGGAGATCGCGCTGTTAAAATCCAGTGCGCCTGGCATCCGCGAGGCCGTGCCCGCCGGAGCGGCGATCGTCGAATTCGGCTCGGGCTCAAGCCGCAAAACCGAACTCTTGCTGGAAAGTCTCGACAGCCCCGGAGCGTATATTCCGATCGATATATCGGCCTCCGCGCTCTATCCCGCCGCCTCTCGCATCGCGGAAAAATTTCCTGGGCTCAGAGTCCATCCTGTGCTTGGCGATTTTCACGATCCCGCGCAAATCAAGCTGCCCTTCGAGGGCCGGCCCCGCGCGGGATTTTTTCCAGGTTCGACCATCGGCAACTTCACCAGCTTGGAAGCTCAGTCTTTTCTGCGCTCGGCGCGGACGCTTCTCGGACGGGATGCCGTCTTCCTGATCGGTGCCGACCTGCAAAAGTCCCTGGATATCCTCATTCCAGCTTATGATGACGCGCAGGGCGTGACCGCCGCCTTCAACCGGAACCTCCTCACCCGGATCAACCGCGAGCTCAAAGGGACATTCGATCCAGACTTGTTCGGCCATACCGCGCTTTACAACGAAACTGAAGGCCGTATCGAAATGCACTTGGCTGCCAAGCGCGCTCATCGTGCCTTCGTTGCATCGCGGCCTTTCCAATTCCGTGCCGGTGAGACCATACACACGGAGAACTCCTATAAATACACGGTTCCGGGCTTCCAATCGATGGCGGCGGAAGGCGGCTGGATCGCGGGCAAGGCTTGGGTCGATGAGAAGGCCCTTTTCTCCTTGCATTTGCTCGCCTAGAGTGCGCCCGGAAAAGTGTGAAGAGGTTTTCCAAAAGAGAGCCCGCTTTTGATTCCATCAAAAGCGGATAGGCTCTAAGCAAGGGGCAGCCCGCACAGGGAGCCGTCCCGCGAGGAGCGCCCATGGACACCCCTTCGAAATCCGTCATTCTCGCCGCTCTGATCGCCGTTTCGATCGCGCTCCTCCTCGGTCTCGTCAATATGGCCCGCGGCGGGACCATGAGCACGAGCCAAAAACTCATGCGATGGCGCGTTGGCCTTCAGTTCCTGGCGATTTGCATCATCATGGCGGCGATTTACTTCAGTTCGCGCTAGTCTCAAGCATCTTTATCGCAACAGCGGGCGCACCGATGCCGGGATCCGGCTAGGCTCCCTTTGGTAACTATGTTATGCATCGAGACTTCGCTCTTGAGCTCCTGGACAGCGCATTTGTATGGTCGTTTTAACGAAGATCTACACGAAGACTGGCGACGATGGGACGACGGCTCTCGGCACCGGTGAGCGCGTTCCGAAGACGAGTGCGCGCATAGCCGCCTACGGCACCGTCGACGAAACGAACGCTGCGGTCGGTATGGCGCGGTTGCTGCTTCCGGCGGGCGAAGAGACGGTCGCGCCGATGCTGGCGCGGGTCCAAAACGACCTTTTCGATATTGGCGCAGACCTTTGCGTGCCCGACCGTGGCGAGCCTCTGCCATACACGCCCCTGCGGCTAAACATCGCACAGGTGCTGCGTTTGGAACAGGAAATCGATGCCATGAACAGCGAGATGGCGCCGCTGGCATCCTTTATCCTGCCCGGTGGTTCGCAGGCCGCCGCCGCGCTTCACCTTGCCCGGACGATTTGCCGCCGTGCTGAACGTTGCATCGCCGAGCTTAAACTCATCGAGGGAGAGCCGGTCAGCGACGCGGTTTGCCACTATATCAACCGCCTTTCCGATCACCTCTTCGTTGCGAGCCGGTATGTCAACGGAAAGGGCAAGAGCGATCTTCTTTGGCGGCCAGGGCAAAATTCGTAAATTCCAGCGCGATCGGATGAGTCAATGGTTTTTGTTCCCGTTTGGGATTTGAACCCGCTCAAAAGGGTCAAATACCAGTATGTCACGGCGGGGATCATTATCTTAAACGTAGCTATCTATTTTCTACTTGAAACAGACGCCATTCTGCATTCGCCGGCGAAGTTCATAGACACCTTCGCGCTCAAGCCCCACGACGTCACGCCGCTGAACTCGTTCCTGCATCACTTGCCCGTCCAATTCCGGCTGGTGACCTACATGTTTCTGCATGGGAGCGCCTGGCATCTGATCGGCAACATGATCTTTCTCTACGTCTTTGGCGATAACGTCGAGGACGCGATGGGGCACGTGCGATTCGCCGTCTTCTATCTTTTGTGCGGTGCACTGGCCGCGCTTGCCCACAGCTCGATAACGGGAATGCCAGATGCGCCTCTGCTTGGCGCGAGCGGAGCCATTTCAGGCGTCATCGGCGCCTATTTGATGCTCCATCCCAATGTGCGCGTTTGGATTCTTCTTCCCGTGCCCATTATCCCATTTCTGCCGCTGCGCTTCTCCGCCGCCATCGTCATTGGGTTCTGGATTGTCTACCAGATTGTCAATGCCCTCTATTTCGCGAAAGATGCGACCGCATGGTGGGCTCATATCGGCGGGTTCTTCGCCGGTGCGCTTCTCGTCACCGTCATGAAGCGTCCAGGAGTGAAGCTTTTCGATGCCGCGACAGGGGTCTAAATCAGCGGCGCGCAAAGCTTTTCCCCAGCGGTTGCATTGACTCCTTCGCAACTGCGAAATAGGCTAAGTACCTTGCAATGCGTCAATTGGATTTTTGTACGCCATTAGGCGAGTTGACCGGGCGTTGCAGTGCAGCATAATGAAACGGTGTGAAACACCAGGACCGAATCGCTATGAAAATTCTTGTGCCCGTGAAGCGGGTTGTTGATTACAATGTCAAGATCCGTGTGAAGCCGGACGGTTCTGGCGTGGACATTGCTAATGTCAAAATGTCCATGAACCCATTCGATGAAATAGCAGTGGAAGAGGCGATCCGGATCAAGGAAGGCGGTCACGCCACGGAAATCGTCGCAGTCTCTGTGGGCCCGCAAAAGGCTCAAGAAACACTGAGGACCGCTCTCGCAATGGGTGCGGATCGCGCGATCCTTTACAAGACGGACCTTCCGGTCGAGCCCTTGGCGGTGGCGAAGATTTTGAAATATGCGGTCGAAAAAGAGAAGCCGGGGATTGTGCTGCTTGGCAAGCAAGCCATCGACGACGACTCCAATCAGACGGGTCAAATGCTAGCCGCTCTTTTGAATTGGCCGCAGGCAACGTTCGCATTCAAGGTCGGCTTCAAGGGCGAATTGGTCGAGGTCACGCGCGAAGTGGACGGCGGTTTGCAGACGGTTTCGCTGAAATTGCCAGCGATCGTCACGGTCGATTTGCGGCTCAATCAGCCGCGCTATGCCTCGCTGCCCAACATCATGAAAGCTAAGAAAAAGCCGCTCGATGAAGTCGACGCCGCCTCGCTCGGTATCGCAATCGAGCCGAAGGTCAAGGTGGTGAAGACCGCCGAGCCGCCAGCCAGAAAAGCCGGCATAAAGGTCCAATCGGTGCAGGAACTCGTCGGAAAGCTTCGCGAAACGGGAGTGTTACAATAATGGCCGTTCTTCTTGTTGCGGAGCACAATAATTCAGCTTTGAATGGCGCGACGGCGAAAGCGCTGACGGCGGCGAAGGCGATTGGAAGTCCCGTTCATATCCTTGTCGCTGGCTCGGGTTGTGGCGAAGTGGCACAGAAAGCCGCCGCGCTGAGCGGCGTCGAAAAAGTGTTGCTTGCCGATGCTGAGCATTTGAAGGCGCGCCTCGCCGAGGATATGGCAGCCCTGATCGTGCCCCTGATGGAAGGATACGATACGCTTGCAGCCGTCGCCTCGACCGGCGGCAAAGATTTTGCGCCGCGCGTTGCAGCACTTCTCGACGTGGCACAGCTCTCCGACGTCATCGCTGTTCATGGCCCGGCCCGTTTTGAGCGTCCGATCTACGCCGGAAACGCGATTCAGACCGTCGAATGCAGTCAGCCCAAGAAAGTTCTGACCGTCCGCACGACGGCATTTGCCGCCACGCCGGAAGGAGGCTCCGCTCCTGTCGAACGGATCGCCGTACCGGCTGCCAATGTCATTTCGCAATTCGTGAGTGAAGAGCTGTCGAAGTCGGAGCGGCCGGAACTCACCAGCGCGAAAGTTATCATCTCCGGCGGACGCGGGATGCAGTCCGGCGAGAACTTCAAGCTGCTGGAAAGCATCGCCGACAAGCTCGGTGCGGCGGTCGGTGCGAGCCGCGCGGCCGTCGACGCGGGCTTCGTCCCGAACGATTACCAGGTCGGCCAGACCGGCAAGGTGGTGGCGCCCGACCTCTATATCGCCGTCGGTATTTCGGGTGCGATCCAGCATCTTGCGGGCATGAAAGACTCGCGCGTCATTGTCGCTATCAACAAGGACGAGGAAGCACCTATATTCCAGGTGGCGGACTACGGGCTTGTTGGCGACTTGTTCCAGATTCTGCCTGAACTCGAAGCCGCGCTCGACAGCCGGAAGTAGACTGCACTCGAACCCCGGAGTTGACGATGGTTCACGCCGCCGCTCACACACCCCGCGAAAATCCCTTCATTAATAGAAGCGAGGGGCGCGAACCTCTCACAATCAAGACCCTTGGCATCATTGGCGCCGGTCAGATGGGTAGCGGCATTGCCCATGTCGCTGCGGTCGCCGGCTACAATGTCCTCCTGCACGACCTTAGCAAAGAGCGTGTTGAATCCGGCTTGGCGACGATCAACGGAAACATGACGCGCCAAATCTCCCGGGGCAAAATCTCGGAAGATGACCGCGACCAGGCCTTGAGGCGGATATCTTATGCGCCCGCCCTCGAAGCTTTCGGCAATGCGGAACTCGTTATCGAAGCCGCGACGGAAGATGAGGACATCAAGCGCAAGATCCTCACCGCCCTCTGTCCGCATTTGAAGCCATCGGCGCTCATTGGCAGCAACACCTCGTCCATTTCGATCACGCGGCTTGCGGCTGTGACCGACAGACCCGAGCAGTTCATCGGCATGCACTTTATGAACCCTGTGCCGGTGATGGACCTCGTGGAAATGATTCGCGGCATCGCCACGGACGAGTTGACATTCGGCGTGGCGCGCCGCTTCGTGGAAAGCCTCGGCAAGACGGTGACGGTCGCGGAGGACTTTCCGGCCTTCATCGTGAACCGCATTCTCTTGCCGATGGTAAACGAAGCCGTGTACACGCTCTATGAGGGTGTTGGCTCGGTGGAGGCCATCGACCTTGCGATGAGGCTCGGCGCCCGGCATCCGATGGGGCCGCTGCAACTCGCCGATTTCATCGGTCTCGACACTTGTCTTTCCGTCATGCAAGTGTTGTATGAGGGATTGGCCGATACCAAATACCGGCCGTGCCCGCTACTTGTAAAATACGTTGAGGCTGGCTGGCTCGGCCGGAAGACTCAGCGCGGATTTTACGATTATCGCGGCGAAGTCCCGGTTCCAACCCGTTAACGTCCCGGCCATGGATCCCGCCCGCGCCGGCGCTTATTGAAGCCGGTAGCCCGGCCCAAGGTCGTAAGATGACACTGACAAGCCATGCTGGCAACGCTGCGTGGGCGGATCGCCCCTACACGGCCGCCGTCGTTCTCGCCAACGGGTTAATCATTCAGGGATTTGGAGCCGGCGCGACCGGTGAAGCATCCGGCGAGGTCTGCTTCAACACCGCGATTTCGGGCTACCAGGAAATCCTGACCGATCTTTCCTACGCTGGCCAAATCATTACCTTCACCTTTCCCCACATCGGGAACACCGGCGCCAATGCCGAGGATATTGAGACAGCCAACCTCGCAGCCGCTTCGGGCGTGCGGGGCTGTATCCTGCACGCCGCGATTACCGCGCCGTCGAACTACCGCGCGCGCCAGGGTCTCGATCAATGGCTGAGTGCGCGGGGTATCATCGCGATTACCGGCGTCGATACCCGCGCGCTGACCATGCTGATCCGGGACAAGGGCATGCCGAACGCGGTGATTGCGCACGAGCCTGGCGCATTCGATTTCGACGCGATGCTGGCCCGCGCGCGCGCCTGCCCTAATATGGAGGGCGCAGAACTGGCGCGCGGCGTAACCGCGGCTCAGACTTATCAATGGAGCGAGCGGGTTTGGGGCTGGAATCGCGGGTTCTACGAGCAGCAAAACCCCGACTTCCACGTCGTTGCGATCGATTACGGCATCAAGCGCAACATTCTTCGTTGCCTCGCTTCCGCCGGGTGCCGGGTGACGGTATTGCCCGGATACGCCACGGCCGACGAGGTTTACGCCCGCGAACCTGACGGTATCTTTCTCTCGAACGGTCCCGGCGACCCTGCTGCGACAGGAGAATACGCACTTCCGGTCATCCGGAGCCTGATCGGTTCCGGTATCCCCATTTTCGGGATTTGCCTCGGGCATCAGCTTCTCGGTCTGGCCCTGGGCGGCCGCACCATCAAGATGCCACACGGGCATCACGGTGCGAACCATCCCGTGATGGATCACACCACCGGCAAGGTCGAGATCACCTCGATGAACCATGGGTTTGCGGTCGAGCGCGACAGCCTGCCCACTGCGGTCGAGGAAACGCATGTGTCCCTGTTCGATGGTAGCAATTGCGGCATCCGGCTTAAGGGCAAGCCCGTCTTCTCGGTGCAATACCACCCCGAAGCGTCACCTGGGCCGCAGGACAGTCACTATCTGTTCACGAGGTTTGTGAACCTGATGCGCGAACGCAAGGGACATCCGGCGGGGGACGAGCGCGCCTTCCCCTTCGATTGATCGAAAAAAGGCAGCTCACGTCAATTTGATTCCATGGCCTGCACGTGACCGCAGAAGCCTCCACGCGTCTGCCGGGCGACGGGCCTTGACGCTCGCGTCCAGCTAAATCACTGATTCATCATACTAAAGTGGGATGGATGGATGAAGCCCGGCCATGACGCGCTAAATACTTGCACCTCCCGAATTCTGTTCAAACCGCGATGTCTGTGGCCTTTCGCATAAGCTTTGAACGCTAGACTTCCACAGATGTTGGCTTCATGGTTCCTCTCCAACAGAAAAACCTATGTGCTGCGGGAGCTTAGCAGTTTTGGGGACACCACGGCGCCGGCTTCCCGTCAGAAGGATTATGTCAACGGATGGACTACCAGGCCAAGTTTGAGGAGTCCCTCAAAGCCTTGACGCTTGAAGGACGCTACCGCGTATTCGCCGATATTCTGAGGCGGCAGGGAGAATTCCCAAGTGCCGTCCATCACACGCCGGAAGGCACGCGGCCCATCACGGTCTGGTGCTCGAACGACTATCTCGGAATGGGGCAGCATCCCAAGGTGCTTCGTGCCATGCACGAAGCGATCGATAGGGCTGGCGCCGGCTCCGGCGGAACGCGCAACATTTCGGGCACGACCCACTACCATGTCGAACTCGAACAGGAACTGGCGGATTTGCACGGCAAAGAAGCCGCGCTCCTGTTCACGTCCGGCTATGTCTCCAACGAAGCCACGATTTCAACGCTCGTGAAGCTTGTGAAGGGCGCTGTCATTTTCTCGGATGAGAAGAACCATGCGTCCATGATCGAGGGCGTTCGGCAGGGCGGTGGCCCGAAGCGGATCTGGCGGCACAACGATCTAGAGCATTTGGAAAGCCTGCTTCAGGAGTACCCGCCCGAGTCTCCCAAGATCATCGCTTTCGAGTTTGTCTATTCCATGGACGGCGATATTGCGCCCATCCACGATATCTGCGATCTCGCCAAGACCTACAATGCGCTGACCTATCTCGACGAGGTTCACGCTGTTGGCATGTACGGCCAGCGTGGCGGAGGTGTTGCCGAGCGCGACGGCGCAATGGCGAAGGTCGATATCATCGAGGGGACGCTTGCCAAGGGCTTCGGCCTGATGGGCGGCTATGTCGCCTCAACCGCCGCTTGCGCCGACGCCATCCGGTCTTATGCGCCGGGCTTCATCTTCACGACCTCGCTGGCCCCTGTCATCGTCGCGGGCGCACTGGCAAGCATCCGCCATCTCAAGGCCAGCAAAGAGGAGCGTATCCGCCATCAAGCCCGCGCGGCTACGCTGAAGGCGCGCCTCGCAGCGGAAAATTTGCCTGTCATGCACACGCCCAGCCATATCGTGCCGGTGCTCGTTGGCGACCCCGTTCAATGCAAGGCTTTGACCGACGCCCTGCTCGACCGCTTCGGGATCTATGTGCAGCCCATCAACTATCCCACCGTTGCACGCGGCACCGAGCGTATCCGTTTGACGCCGGGGCCGCTTCATACGGATGAGCAAATGGACCGGCTCGTCTTCGCTCTCCGCACGCTCTGGGACGAAATGGGCCTGCGTACCGGATGGGAGTGGTGCCAGATTTGGCGCGGCCGGATCGCGATCGCCGGCCAATTCGATGTGGGGGTTGCAGCGGGAGGCTAAGCGCCTTCCCGCGGGACCGGCGCTGAATGGAACGCCGGGAAAGTTCCTCTTGTTGGGTAAGCAAATACCCGCTGGCATTCGAGAGGACTGACATGATCGATACCCATCAGCAAGGCTTTGCGAAACTCGTCGCTATGATCGAAGCCCTCGACGTGGGCATGCTTACGACTGCGGACCGGGCCTGCACACTCCGCTCCAGGCCGATGGCGACCCAGGGAGCCGCGAATGGTAAGCTCCATTTTTTCACCAGCGAAGCCTCCCCCAAAGTCGGGGAAATTGGCCAAGACGCGCATGTGAACGTGAGCTACGCCGATCCGAATAATCAGACCTATGTTTCTGTTTCAGGGATCGCAAGAACGTCTCATGACACGGCGCAGATCAAGGAATTGTGGAGCGAACGGGCGCGGCGATGGTTCCCGGATGGTCCGGACGACTCGCGGCTCTCGCTCCTGACGGTTGAGATATCACAGGCCGAATTCTGGGACGTCGACGCGGGCGCTATGGTCGATCTGCTAGACCGGGGCGCATCGGCCGAGGAGATCGTCGCCGCCACCGATCATAGAAAAATGGCTTAGCGGATCGCGCCTGAAACCGCGGCGGGCGCCGCTTCGGCGATCAAACCTGATCTTGAATTTTCACCGCCGTGCTCGCCAAGGAAACATTCTATCAAAGAGATGTGATCTGAGCGCGGGGACCGGCGCTTGCCAAGCCGGGGGCGCCAAGCTAGCCCTTCGAGTGGCACACCGTCACTCGACATGGGAGGCTTTCCGATGACTTTCACCCGGCTCTTCGCGTTCACCGCGCCTGTTCTCGTAGCTCTGATGCTTCCGGCTTCGGCCGCTCCGGACGCATACACCTTCGATAAGTACCACACCGAGGTTCGCTTCTGCTGGAGCCATTTCGGCCTAAGCCGGCAATGCGCGCACTTCCTCAATTACGATGGAGAACTGCTCTATGACGAAGCGAATCCTGCAAACAGCACGCTGAACGTGACCTTCAAGACTGACAGCATCGAAACGCTCGTGCCGGTCTTCAACGATCACATGAAGGGCGAGAAGCTTTTCGACGCGGCGAAGTTTCCGGAAATCACGTTCAAGAGCACGAAGTTCGAAAAGATCACGGACAAGACCGGGAAAGTGACGGGCGATCTCACCATCAAGGGCGTCACGAAGCCAGTGACGCTCGATGTGACGCTCAATTTTGCCGGCGCGCATCCCCTTAAGAAAACCCCGGCGCTCGGTATAGTCGCTGGCACCACGCTCAAGCGCACGGACTATGGCGTGTCCTTGTACGCTCCCGCCGTTTCCGACGAAATCTCGATCGATATCCAGACCGAACTGGGCAAGAAGAGCTAGCGGGACGCTGCTCATCCTTCGAGACACCGCCTTTGGCGGTTCCTCAGGATGAGGCAGTTAGCCTGCCGGAACATGGGCAGCGTTTAGAGAAAAAGCTATGCGCTCACCCGGCGCTTTCCTGCAAGTCGAACCGGCTCGCCTTTGCTGCCCGAAAGAACCATGGCAAGGTCAGCGAGGCTTCGCAGATTATGGCAGGGACGCATCTCGCTCACACTGCGGTCGAGTTCGGCCGCGCCGGAGGCCAGGGGCGCATAGGCGCGGTATCGCAGGAGCGGATTGAGCCAGATAAACGCGCGGCACGAAGCGCGAAGGCGCCTCGCCTCGCGCGCGATGCCTTCTCCCGCCGTCCGGTCAAGGCCGTCGGTGAACAGGAGCACCGTTGCATTCTGCCCAAGCACCCGGCGTGCCCATGCCTTGTTGAAGGTATGAAGGCTTTCGCCGATGCGCGTGCCGCCCGACCAGTCCCGGACGGCGCCCGCCGCCTTCGCGATCGCTGTGTCTGGATCGCGATCCCGCAAAATGCGGGTCACATTGGTCAAGCGCGTGCCGAACAGGAATGCGCCCACGCGCTCGCCGCCGTTGATCAGTCCATAAAGGAAATGGAGAAACAGGCGCGCATAGCTGTCCATTGAGCCGGAAATATCGCAGATCACGACGAGGGGAGGGGCGCGCCTTTGCCGCTCCTTGTAAAGGGGCAGCATCCCTTCTGCCCCGCGCGAGCCGGCCTGGCGCAGCATGCGGCGCATATCGAGGCGCCGTCCCCCGCCGTTGCCCCTGCCCGAATAACGCCGCGTTCGCCGTTTCGCGAGGGTTTGCGCCAGCGCTGCAAGCGTATGCCGGACAAGGCGCAACTCGTCCGCCGTCATTTGCTCGAAGTCTTTCGTTGCGAGCACTTCGAGATCGGCCGCGGTCCCGCGCGCATCGAACTCAAAGAGGTCGCGCTCGACGGCGTGGTGCGCGTCACGGCGAAGGAAAAGGCTGTCCGCGAGCCGGCGCGGCATGGCATCGCGCGGTGCGCCGGAGCCACGCAGGTTGGGCACCATCACCGAGAGAAGCTGCTGGACGTAGCCGGGATCGCGCCAAATCAGGTGAAACGCTTGATTGAAGAGTTCGCGCTCCGAGGGGCGGCTCACGAACACGGCGTGCAACGTCCAATAGAGGACTTTCGGATCGCCGGGGCCGGCCGCCATGACCGCTTCCGTCGCTTCGAGTAGTTTCTGAGTGCCGATGGGCATGCCAGCGGAGCGCAGCAGCCGGGCAAAGCCGGCGATATTGGCCGCGAGGCGCCCCTCTCCAGCCGCCGCCGGTAGGGACCTGGAAGAACGAGTTAATTCAGCCGCTCGTCGAGGGGGCTTGCATCGCGCCGCTGGTGAAACACGGCGACGATCTGAATGCTGCCTTCGCCGATTTGGGGCAATTTATACAGGCAGGGGCCGGACATGGTTCGCTCCTTGTGTCTCTCCAACATCGGCACATCAGTGCGCCTCGTCCCAATTGCGGGCGGCGCGGGCGTCCACCTTCAGCGGCACGGAGAAGGCGACGGCCGGCTCGGCGGCGTGCTCCATCACGCGGATCGTGGCCTTGATCGTGGACTCCACCTCCGCCTCCGGCGCCTCGAACACCAGCTCGTCGTGCACTTGCAGCAGCATGCGCGCGGAGAGCCCCGCCTTCGCCAGCGCGGCCGGCATGCGAATCATCGCGCGGCGGATGATGTCGGCCGCCGTGCCCTGGATCGGCGCGTTGATGGCGGCACGCTCGAAAAATGCCCGCATGTTCCGCTGAGGCGTATTGATCTCGGGGAAGTGGATCTTGCGGCCGAACA
Organism: uncultured Alphaproteobacteria bacterium; assembly: GCA_963817705.1. Taxonomy (GTDB): domain Bacteria; phylum Pseudomonadota; class Alphaproteobacteria; order Rhizobiales; family Rhodomicrobiaceae; genus Rhodomicrobium. Next base: position 225,170 of record CAWFPF010000004.1, on the reverse strand, counting down.
GCGTCTCGACATGGCCGTCCTCGCGCACCTTGGCGCGCATCGCATCCATATAGGCGCGAATGCCGGGAAAGCGCTCGAAATACTTCGCGATGTACTCGCCGGCCTCGCTGCGGGGAATGCCGAGCTGCTGCGACAGGCCGAACGCGGAGATGCCGTAGATGATGCCGAAATTGATGGCCTTCGCCCGGCGCCGCACCTCGCTTGGCATGTCCTTCACCGGCACGCCGAACATCTCCGACGCGGTCATGGCATGGATGTCGAGCCCCTCTGCGAAGGCCCGCTTCAGCGCGGGGATTTCAGCCATGTGGGCGAGCACGCGCAGCTCGATCTGGCTATAATCGGCGGAGATCAGCGTCTTGCCCGGCTCTGCTATGAACGCTGTGCGAATCTGGCGGCCTTCCCTGGTGCGGATCGGGATGTTCTGGAGATTCGGCTCGGTCGAAGAGAGCCGCCCCGTCGAGGTCGAGGCCAGCGAATAGCAGGTGTGGATGCGGCCCGTTTCCGCGTCGATGTGCTGGGGCAGCGAGTCTGTGTAGGTGCTCTTGAGCTTGGCGAGCTGGCGCCATTCCAGCAGTTTCGACGGGAGCAGCCGCTGGTTCTCGGTGAGTTCCTCGCTCGAAACCAAATCTTCCAGCACCTTCGCGCCCGTGCTCCATTTGCCGGTCGCAGTCTTTTTCGCGCCGGGCAGCCCGAACTTACCGAACAGCAGATCCGAGACCTGCTGCGTCGAACCGATGTTAAATCGCTGGCCCGCATGCGTGTAAATCTCATCCTCGATGCGCGCGAGGTTCTGCGAGAACTCGCCGGAAAGCCGCGACAGCACCGCGCGATCCACCGTCACGCCAGCGAGTTCCATCTCCCCAAGCACGGCCGGCATGGGCCGTTCCAGCGTTTCGTAAACTGTCGCCATGCCTTCGGCGGCGATCCGCGCCTTGAACAGATGCCACAGCCGCAGCGTGACATCGGCGTCCTCGGCCGCGTATTCGGTCGCCTTGTCCACGGGCACGCAATCGAACACGAGCTGTGCCTTGCCCTTGCCAGCGACCTCCTTGAAGGAGATGGGCGTGTGCCCGAGATGGCGCTTCGCCAGTTCGTCCATGCCGAAGCCCGCGAGGCCGCCGCGCCCTTGATCGACGGCGTATGCCATAAGCATGGTGTCGTCGTAGGGCGCGAGCCGCACGTCATAGCGGCGCATCACGACGTAATCGTATTTGATGTTCTGCCCGATCTTGAGCACACTCTCGTCTTCCAGCAGCGCCTTCAGACGCGGCAGCGCATGCTCCATCGGAAGCTGAGCGATATCGCCCGCGCCCGCGAAATCGAGCCCATCGCCAGCGCGATGAGCGAGCGGGATGTAGCAGGCGCGGTTCGGCTCCAGCGCCAGCGCCACGCCGCAAAGCCGCGCGGCGACGGGATCGAGGTCCGTGGTTTCGGTGTCGAAGGCGACGAAGCCCTGTTCGGTCGCAGCCGAGATCCAGTCTTCGAGCGTTTGCAGATCCGTGACTTGCACGTAGCAGGCGTGGTCGAAGGGGATTGGCTTCAGCCACTCCATCACACGGCGGAGTTCCGCAGCCGGGCCGGATGGCGGAGTTGCTCCGGCAGCCTCCGGTTTTGCGGGCGCGGGTGTTTCCGGGGCGGGGCGGTAGCCGGTCTCGCCCGCAGCGGGCGGCTCGACGCCGAAAGCCTCGGAAATCCTTTTCGTCAGCGAGTTGAATTCCATGGAACGCAAGTAGGCCAAGAGCGCGTTCGGGTCCGGCTCCTCGACGGCGGTCAAATCGAGCGGGCGCTCCACGGGCACATGCTTGTCGAGTTCCACGAGCCGCCGCGACAGCCGCGCTTGATCCGCGAATTCGATCAACCGCTCGCGCCGCATCTTCTGCTTGATGCCGGCCGCCTTGGCGAGCAGCGATTCGAGATCGCCGAACTCCCGGATCAGCTCAGCGGCCGTCTTCACGCCGATGCCCGGCACGCCCGGCACATTGTCGATCGAATCGCCCGCCAGCGCCTGCACATCCACGACCTTCGCGGGCGGAACGCCGAATTTCTCGATCACCTCCGGCTCGCCGATGAGCTTGTTCTTCATCGTGTCGAGCATGGAGACGCCCGGCTCGATGAGCTGCATCAGATCCTTGTCCGACGAGACGATCACCACCTCGCCGCCCAATTCGACGGCCTCGCGCACATAGGTCGCGATGATGTCATCGGCCTCGAAACCCTCCTGCTCGATGCAGGCCACGTTGAAAGCCCGCACCGCGTCGCGGATCAGCGAAAACTGCGGCACGAGTTCCGGTGGCGGCTCCGGCCGGTGTGCCTTGTAATCGGCGGAGATCGCGTTGCGGAAGGTCTTGGCGCTGTGGTCGAAAATCACGGCGAGATGTGTGGGCCGCTTCTCGCCCTTGGTCTCGCGCAGGAGCTTCCAGAGCATGTTGCAGAAACCGTGCACCGCGCCGACCGGCAGCCCATCCGAGGGGCGCGTCAGCGGCGGCAGCGCGTGGAAGGCGCGGAAGATATAGCCCGAGCCGTCGATGAGATAGACGCGGCTGCCGGGAGGGATCGCGGCTTCGGGAGGGGCGGGGCGCTGAGCGGATGCGAGAGTTGTCATGCGTTAACTATAGGCATTCGACGGGCCGGCGCAATCGGTGCTCTGACAATGCCTGGCAGCCGCCTCCGGCTGGACATCCGAAGGCAGGTTTTCTATCTTCAGTCTTATGACAAAGCTCCTCGATGAAGCCATCGCTGAAATCCGCCGCCTTCCGCCCGAGACCCAGGACGACATCGGCCGGTATCTCTTGAGACTCGCCTCGCAAGAACCGCTTGAGCCGGACGTGATAGCAGCGCTGGATGAAGCGGAGGCCGGGATTGCCAGAGGCGAAAGGGCCTCGCCCGAAAGCGTGCGCGCATTTTGGCGCTCACAGGGCTTATGATTGTAGATTACTCCACAAGGGCGCTGGGCGACCTTGAGCGGATCGCCAGCTACCTTGCAGAGCACAATCCAGCCGCCAAGAAACGCATTCTTGCTGAGATCCAAAGCGCTATTAACGGCTTGGAACTCTTCCCTGAGCTTGGGAGGCTTGTGCGGGGCCAACAGAGAAAGTTGACCGTGCCGCGGACCACCTTCCTTGTGTTTTACCGGATCGCGGGCGGCGAGGCGCTGATCCTCCACGTTCGCGATGGACGGCGCCGGCCGTTCAATCCCTGAGGGCGAGCCTGCAGAAGCGGGCCGCCTCCGGCGCGTGTGGCAGCGTCGCGGATTTTTTGCGAGGGCCGCATGCCCGCCCAAGCGGAAACACGGCTTTTCTCCCGGCGGTAAAGGGTATATACTCTTTGCAACTCAACAGCGAATGCACGAGAAAAGAGGATAAGAATCAACCGGTAGAGCTTCGGGCAAGGCGCGCAGCCCAGCCTTGAGGCGCTTGCCCATGAGAAGCAGGGAGGAGGCAGCGATGACGAAGAATGGCACAAGTGCGAACGGTAATGCGATGCCAGGGAGCAGCCTACCCGGCAAATCTGTGGAGGACGCCGGCCTCGTCCTGGATGAGGAACTGACGTCTGCGGCCGCCCCGTTTCTCTATCTCTTGTCGAGCCTCGTGATCGCAGCCGGCTGTTACTTGCTCTACGCGTTGCTTCACGGCTGAGCCTCAGGTTCCAATCGCCTAAGTTCGAACGATTACATTTTGCCCTGGGCATTGAAGTTAAATGCCCTCAACAATGCACGACCGGCGTGCAATACATTTTTTATAATATTGAAAGCCTTATTACTTTCGCGTCTGAACTTCGGTTAGTCTCCCTGCCGGTTCAAAGCTCAAGGGAGTGCAACATGAGAAAGTTCTTCATCCTTGGAATTCTGTTGGCGGCGTCTCTTCCGCTCCTCGCGACGGAATCGTCCGCGGCCGTCTGCGCCCGGGGTGCTCGCGGCGGGGCATGCATTGGCCCGCGCGGCGGTGTGGTTGTGGGACGGCGCGGTTACATCGCGCCTCGCCGCAGCACCGTTGCCGTCAGGGGCCCTCGCGGCGGTGCCGTGATTCATCGCCGCGGTTTCTAGCGAAAACAGACGAGATGGGCAGTTGGCGCTGCCCATCTCGAATCGCTCTTTGCCATCGAGACTCAATTTTTATCGGCGTTTCGGCGAAATCTTAAACAATCTGCGCTGGAAGACAGAAATTCGCCTTGATTTTGGGGCGGCCCCACCACCGCTCCTGTTGCATAGTTTCAACAGCTCATCGCGCAGCAGAGCGCGTAACTCTTTGAAAGATAAAGTGTTCAACTGAGTGTTACTTAAGGTTGCACTATCAAAACGTGTGCCAGTAAGATTTACTACCTTGAGTTTAAAGGCCCCGCGTGTAATCACCATAACGAGTTCGGCGTTACATGGCAATTACACAACCTAAGCGGGAAGAGGGGAGAATAATGATTCTCGAAAAACTAATACGGACGAGCGTTGCCGCGCTTGGTACGCTCGCCGTTGCATCGGTTACACAAGCTAACGCAGCCGATGTCTATGCCGGCGGTGGCGGGTACAAGGATGTGCCAGTTTACGTTGCACCCACATGGGCCGGGTTCTATGTCGGCGCCAACGCGGGCGTGGCTTGGTCGCAGCTTGATCTGAACGGCGGCCAGTTTTGGGACGATCATTGGACCGGCGGCTTGAAGGGTACGGACGGTAAATGGACCGGTGGGGCTGATACTCCTTATAACTTCAACAAAGGCAACATCGAATCGACCAACGGCTTTATTGGCGGCCAGTTCGGCTTTAACTGGCAGCAGAGCGGTTGCTGCTTCGTCTACGGCATCGAGGTGGATCTCGGAGGGGTTGGCCTCAATATGAACAACCACAGGTTCCTTCAAACCCCCGGCGATTGGAGAATCAGCGGTGTCGGGTTTGACATGAACAACAACGACTTCGACTTCGTAGGCGACATCACGGGCCGCATCGGCTATACCTGGGGCAACACATTGCTCTACGCCAAGGGCGGTTTCGCCTTTCTCGACGCGAACAACGGCTTGAACGAGACGATTTACTGGAGAAACAACACCGTTGCGCATCCGTCTCCGACCGACAATAACTGGGACACCTACGGCAGCAACAACCAAAACTGGCTCACCGGATGGACTGTTGGTGCCGGTCTCGAATGGAAAGTCAGCCCAAGCTGGTCGGTCAAGATCGAATATCTGCACTTCGACTTCAGCGACAACTTCAACTTTGGCAACGACTGGTTCGCCCAGAACACGTACGCGAACGGAAGCTACAACCGTTGGAAGAACAACAACGACCTGACCTCCGACACCGTGAAGGTTGGCTTCAACTACTTCTGGAGCCCCGCTCCGGTCGCAGCGCCGCTTAAGTAGAGGTCCCCTTCTCTCCCGTTCTTCGGGGCCGGAAGAGCGGTGGAAGCAGAGGTGTAACGCTGCGGAGCATTATAAGACAGCGTATCTTTGACTTCCTCCGTCTCTTCAACAAACCCGGGAACGGGGCAGAGCAGGATCGTACGGGCCCTTTTTGGGGCCCTTCTCTTTTTGCGTCTGTTTCGGCCATCCTTCGAGACGCCACCTCCGGCTCCTCAGGACGAGGCCTGACAAAGAGCGCGCCTCAGAAAGCCGTCTCCGGCGTGGCCCACTTAGACCGGTGTCCGGCGCCGCCTCGAAACGTGTCGCGGGAAGATCCCGCTCCGTTTTTGGTTTTACCGCCAGGGCAAGTGCCGGTATAGTTACGCCGGTCGTCATTACACGCTTGGATATCTTTCTTCCATTATGGAAAACGCGTCACAGCTCGTGGAAGTCAATAGTGCCGGGGTTGAGGATGACGTCCAGCCCGCCGTCATCGCTTTCCTCTCCGATCCGCAGAACTACCCACAACCCGCCGGCAGCGTGAGCAGCATCAGCTCGCACGCTGCAATTGTGTTTCTTTCCGGCAGCAAGGCCTACAAGCTGAAGCGCGCCGTGAAGCTTCCTTATCTCGACTTCTCGACCGTCGAGCAGCGCCGCGCCGTTCTGGTGCGTGAGGGGGAGATCAACACAGAGGCAGCGCCCGGCCTCTACCTTTCCGTAATCCCCATCACTCACGCCCCGGGACGTCCTGGATTCGAGTTTGGCGGCAAAGGCCCGGTCGCCGACTGGGTGCTTGTTATGCGCCGGTTCAACCAGGACGCGCTGCTCGACTCGATGGCGCGCATGGGACAGCTCGAACGCGGAGTGACCATGGATCTCGCGCAAACAATCGAGCATTTTCATCGCCGGGCGCCGCGAGCCATGCATGCGGGATTCGCCCAGCACATCGAGAAGGTGGTGGCCGATCTCGAGTTTGTCTTATGTTCGCCGGGCGCGAAGGCGAAGGGGCTTCAGCTCGATTCCTATATCGTCCGGCTCCGCAAAGAGGTGGAGGAGCGCATCTCCCTGATGGTGGAGCGCGAGCGGGAAGGCTTCGTCCGGCGTTGCCATGGCGATCTCCACCTTAAGAACATCGTGCTTTGGGAGGGCAAGCCGAGGCTCTTCGACGCCATCGAGTTCGACGACAGGATCGCCACCATCGATGTTTTGTACGACCTCGCTTTTCTGCTGATGGATTTATGGCATCGCGGCCTTCGGGAGGAAGCCAATTCGATCCTCAACCATTACTTTCATCGCGCCGCGATCAGCGAGCTGATCGGGCTTGCGCTGCTTCCTTTGTTCTTGTCGCTGCGCGCCGCGATTCGCGTCATGACGGGGCTTCACGGGCTTGCCCACGGAGAGTCAGCGGAGCGGCTACGAGACATCGAAGGCTACGCAAAGCTCGCAGCAAGACTTCTCGACCCAGTGCGCCCTTGCCTCGTCACCATTGGCGGCATTTCGGGGACGGGGAAATCGGCCGTTGCCCGCGCGGCTGCCCCCTTGATCGGCGCGGCCCCCGGAGCCCTTCACATACTGACCGACGTCGAGCGGAAGGTTATGCAAGGTGTGCCCTTGGACCGGACCCTCCCTCCGTTGGCATACATTCCGGAACTCCGCGGCGAGGTTTACCGGCGCGTATTCAAAAAGGCCGAGGTTGCCCTGGATAGCGGCCACTCCGTCGTTGTCGACGCGGTTTTTCCAGACGAAGCACACCGTGCCATGTTTTGCGAGCTGGCGCATCGCACCGGTGCGGCCTTCTGGGGTTTCTGGCTGCAGGCGGATGAGGCCACTATTCGCGAGCGAATCACCGCCCGGCAACCCGGAGCCTCCGATGCGGATATCGCGGTCGCGGAATCGCAGATGAAGACCGTTAAGCCGCCGGAGGATTGGATCAAGATCGACGCATCGGGCACGCGCGACGCCGCGGCGAGCGCTGTCATGAAAAAACTTTGGGCGTGAACACTTCATTTTGATAACAGTCTGAGTCAGATTACCGGGATTGTGCCGGTTTAGGGGCTCTTCGATCCAAATTTCGCCACCGCTTTGCCATTCATCCGTACTGGAACTTTTTCACAAACGTCGTGTCTTTAGCTCGTGTGTTCCAGGACACGGCGAAACCAGGGAGTTTTTCATGAAAACCACTCTTGCAGCTGTCACGGCTTTGATGATCGCGGTAAGCCCCGTCGCAGCGCAGACCCCAACCGCACCTACTCCGTTGAGCTTCGTGGATAAACAGAACAATACCGAGGTGCTTGGCACCGATTTCATCGGCACCCCCGTCAATACGAAGGACGGTCAGCAAATTGGTAAGATCTCGAATCTCGTCTTCGACCAGGAAGGCCGCATCGAACTGGCCGTGATCGGCGTTGGCGGTTTTCTCGGTATCGGCGAGAAAGAAGTCGCGGTGCCTTTCGACGCCGTGAAATCGGAGTCGGTGAACGGCAAGCATGTTTTCGTGGTGGAAGCGACGAAGGACGAGCTGAAAGCCGCTCCCGCCTACAAGACTCTCAACGATCAGGCGTTCAACCAGCGTCTGGGAGAATGGCGCACGAAGGCGTCGGCGAGCTGGGCCGACATCAAGAGCCGTGCCTCGAAAGCTTATGACGAGGCGAAGCAGCGCGTTGAAGACGCAAGCAAGCCGAAGCCGGCGCAACAATAAGGATCGAATGGGAGGCCCGGGGCGGATGCTTTGGCCTCCCATTTTCATTCGGCAGCGTGGCGGGGTCTATCGCTTCGATCCCGTCGCGACCGGTAAGTTTCGAGAAGCCGGCCAGGGGGATCGTGAGCGAAATGCTAAAGGAATTCCGCGAGTTTATTCTCAAAGGCAGTGCCTTCGACTTGGCGGTTGGCGTCATCATCGGCGCGGCTTTCGGCGGCATCGTGACCTCTCTTGTCGGTGATATTCTCATGCCGCCGATCGGCATGCTGATGGGCAATCTGAATTTCTCCGACTATTTCATCGACCTGACCGAGCTGAAGTCCAAGGCTCTCGGCGGGCCACCAGTGACGGTCCCTGCCTCGTACGACGCCGCGAAACAGGCCGGCCACGCCATCATCGCTTATGGCAGGTTCATAAATGCGCTGATCAACCTCCTGATCGTGGGCGCCGTGATCTTCTTTCTTGTGAAGCAGGTCAATAGATTGAAGCGCGAGCCGCCGCCGAAGCCGGCCGAGCAGCCCGAGGATGTCCGTCTTCTGACGGAAATCCGCGACCTCCTCGCAAAAAATGCAGCGCAAGTCCGGCGGCAGCGACAAGTCCGGCGGAAGGCGCTTAGTCAGGCTGACGAGCCGCTTGACCCCTTCCAGCGTCTCATCGCGGAAGCAGGAGAAGGCTTCCGCCGAGCGCCGCACCAAAAAAAAGAAGATTGGCAAAGAAGCTGCGCGATATTTCGAACCAGTTCGAAAGCCCCGAGAGCTTTCTAGCCGCGAGAAAAATAGCAGCGGGCACCGTCAAAAATGGCAGAAGGGTTGGCGCCGTCATGAGCGCACCTATCGCGCAAGCGGCCGCTGGAAGTATCCAATCGATTATGACTTCGCTGCGGTCCAGCTTTGCGCCACCCGGTTCCGTTAAATCTTCGCCGCCATAAGGAGACATCGCACGCCTCGCTTGCCTAATGAAGAACAGGAAGAACAGCACTGAGGCAATGATCGAGGCGTCCGCAAGCCAATAAGGCGCAACGGCGGACAAAAAGCCTGCGCCGGGCGCCAGAACAGAAAGCGCCTGGTTGCGGTAGAATGCCAGCACCGGCTCGAACGCCTCTGGTAGAGCGATTGCGTGTCCGGACTGAAGGAGCGACAGCGCAGCCATGGTCTCGATGAGAACCGCCGCGATGAAAATCGCGTCAGCCATCAGGGCTCTCAGCATCCGCACCCTCCCCGTTCAGCTTTCCATGGCGCCCAGGCAGCATCGCTGTCCTCATTCTGATTGCCTGGTTCCCCTCGATGAATTTCTAGGACATATTCCCGGTCAAGGCTACGAAACCATAATGTAGCAACGTGTATCGGAGGTATGGCTCCACGGAATGCCAACGCCCATGTTTGTTGTGCGGATATTGGCTCTCCGCGGAAGTCTAATGGCCGTTTACAGTTCGAACCAGGTGTTGTAAGGCGCCGGGGAACGGTGAGCGAGGACGTTCTTGTCGAGGAGAGACATGCTGCGAGTGTTGCTTGGCGGGTTGTTCGCCGTTCTGGGAGTGGCAGGCTATATCTGGTACACCGCACCGGCACCGAAAGCGAACGCCATGGCCGCCGCGCCGATTGCCGTTTCGACCGTGAGTGCCGTAAAGCGTGACGTGCCAATTATGCTCTCTGGGATCGGTACGGTTCAGGCGCTGAACACCGTTCAACTCCGGTCGCGGGTCGATGGCACGCTCGATCAGGTCAATTTCGTGGAAGGCCAGCAGGTCAAGCAGGGTGCATTGCTCGCCATGATCGATCCGCGTCTTTTCCAGGCTGCACTCGATCAAGCGAAGGCGAAGAAGGCGCAGGATGAGGCGCAGCTCGCAAGCGACGTCAAAGACCTCGAAAGATCGCGGCAGCTCTCGGAGCAGAGATTCGCGTCTCAGCAAAGCTTCGATCAGCTCACAGCAAAGGTGGGTGTGGACCGGGCGCTCATCCTCGCGGACGAAGCCGCTATCAAGACGGCCGAGACCAATCTCAGCTATACGGCCATCACCGCACCTTTCCCCGGCCGCATTGGCCTTCGCGCTGTCGATCCCGGTAATATTGTGCGGGCTAACGACCCATCCGCCTTCATCGCCACGCTGATGCAGCAGCATCCGATTACGGTGGTCTTCACGCTTCCGGAAATTCATTTGAGTGCGGTGCGTGAGGCTGAGCGCGCAGGCAGCGTTTCTGTTTTCGCCTTCGACCAGGACGGCAGAAAGGCGATCGCAAGCGGGAAACTCGCGGTCATCGACAATCAGGTCGACCAGGGGTCCGGCACGATTCGCCTCAAGGCCATCTTTGAGAACGAGGATGACGCGCTATGGCCTGGGCAATATACGCCGGTGCGGGTTCAGGCCGGCATAAAGCGCAATGCGATCACGGCTCCGCTGGCCGCCTTGCAGCGCGGACCGGCGGGCGTCTATGTCTGGCGCGCTACGCCGGAGGGGCGTGCCGTGATGGCGCCTATTGAACCGGGGCCATCCACCGAGACGATCGCGGTCGCCGAAAAGGGTCTCGCCGAAGGCGACCGGATCATCACGTCCAACTTTTACCGTCTCCAGCCGAACGCGCGCATTAAGCTGGACGCGCAACCGGTAGCGGCCAACGAGTTCGAACGGGCGCATATGAATATTTCGGCGCCCTTCATCAAACGGCCGATTGCGACAACCTTGCTGATGGGAGCTTTCATCCTCGCCGGGATCGCAGCCTATTTCTACCTGCCCGTCGCGCCGCTTCCCCAGGTTGACTTTCCCACCATCCAGGTATCGGCTCAGCTTGCCGGGGCCAGCGCTGAGACCATGGCGGCTTCGGTTGCGAACCCACTTGAGCAGCAATTCGGCCAAATCTCCGGAGTGACCCAGCTCACCTCGATCAACACGCTCGGCAATACCCAGATCAACATTCAATTCGAGCTGAACCGGAACATAGACGCCGCGGCTCAAGACGTGCAGGCCGCGATAACCGCTGCCGGGCGCCGGCTTCCAACTAACCTGACCACGCCACCCTATTACCGCAAATACAACCCCGCCGATCCGCCCATCGTTATCCTCGCGGTGACGAGCGAGACAGCCCCCCTCATCGATGCAGACGACTATTCAGAGAACATCCTGGCGCAGCAGCTTTCGCAGATCCCAGGCGTCTCTTACATCGTGATCGGTGGCCAGCAGAAGCCGGCGATTCGTGTGCAGGTCGATCCAGAAAAGCTGGCGACTCGCAATCTCACGTTGGAGGACGTGCGCGCCGTTCTGGGAAACATGACCGCAGACGCCGCCAAAGGGACGCTGAACGGCGCTGTGCAAAGCTTCACGGTCGCGGCGAACGACCAGATCATGAAGCCGGAGGATTATGACAATATCATCCTGACCTACAAGCAGGGTGCACCCATTCGCGTCAAGGACATCGGCCACGCGGTCGAGGGCCCCGAGAACTATTTGCTTGGGGCTTGGTCCACAGGAAAGCCCTGCGTCCTTCTTGTGATTTTCAAGCAGCCGGGCGCGAATGTGATCGAAACCGTCGATGGCATCAAGGCGGCGTTGCCGAAGCTTGAGAAATTCATTCCAGCCGGCGTCAAGGTCGACTTAATTAGTGACCGAACGGTTACGATCCGTGCGTCGGTGTTCGATGTCGAGTTCACCCTCATCCTGACCATCGCTCTTGTCGTGCTGGTCATCCTGCTTTTCTTGCGCAATGTGCGCGCCACGCTCATTCCGAGCGCCGTAGTCCCTATTTCCCTTCTCGGCACCTTCGCTGTGATGTATGCGTTGGGCTTCAGCCTCGATAACCTCTCGCTGATGGCGCTGACCATCGCGGTCGGGTTCGTGGTGGACGATGCGATCGTCGTCGTCGAAAACATCTACCGCTATCTGGAGGAGGGGGAGAGCCCCTACCGTGCGGCACTACGGGGAGCGGGAGAGATTGGGTTCACCGTATTCTCCATCAGCCTTTCGCTGGTGGCCGTGTTCATACCGCTTCTTCTGATGCAGGGTATCATCGGACGGCTGATGCGTGAGTTCGCGCTTACGGTCACCGTTACGATCGCGGTCTCCGTCATCGTCTCGCTCACGCTCACGCCGATGTTGTGCTCGCGCTTTCTCAAGCCGGAAGCGGATCATCATCCGGGTTGGCTCAGCGGTAAGATCGGCGCTTTTTTCGACGCACTCGTCGCGGGCTACGGCCGGACACTCGACATCGCGTTGCGCAACCGGTTCATCACGCTGATGGTCTTCTTCGGGACGCTAGCGGTCACGATCTATCTTTTCATCGTTATCCCGAAGGGCTTCTTCCCGGTCCAGGACACAGGCATTATTTTTGCGGTCACCGATGCACCGCAGGACATCTCCTACCCGGAGATGGCGCGGCGGCAGCAAACCCTTGCCGATATCATCGCGCAAGACCCCGATGTCAAAACAGTCGGTTCGGTGCTCGGGTCCTCGCCTGGGAGCACACTGAATTCCGGCCGCTTTTTCGTGACGCTTAAACCGCGCGGCGAGCGCTCGACCGACGCGCTGGGCGTCATGAACCGGCTGCGGCCGAAGCTCGCCAAGGTCGATGGCGCCGCGGCCTTCATGTCGCCAGCGCAAGACATCACAGTCGGCGCGCGCCTTTCCCGTGCGCTTTATCAATACACGATGCAGGATGCCAGCCTCGATGAGCTGAACGAGTGGACGCCGAAGGTCCTCGCGAAGTTGAAGACGCTCCCGATCCTCGCTGATATGTCGACGGACCTGCTTGTGAATGGGCCTCAACTGAGCGTTGTCATCAACCGCGACCGGGCTGCGCGCTACGGTATCACGCCGCAGCTCATCGACGACACGCTGAACGACGCGCTCGGCCAACGTCAGGTTGTGCAATACTACACACAGCTATCCACCTATAACGTGGTCCTTGAGATCCTGCCGGAGCTGCAGGGTCTCTCCGACGTGCTCAACCGGATCTACATCAGATCTCCCATGACGGGGCAGATGGTGCCGGTTTCGACGCTGGTCACTTTCGACACCAAGAAGGCGGGGTTCCTTGCCATCAACCACCAGAGCCAGTTCCCTGCGGCGACCATCTACTTCAATACCGCGCCGGGCGTGTCGCTTGGCGAGGCCGTGGTGGCGATCAACAGCGCCATGAAAGAAATCGGAGCACCTGACACGCTGGCCACAAGCTTTCAGGGCAACGCCCAGGCGTTCCAGGCGTCTCTCAAGTCTACGCCCATCCTCATCGTGGCTTCGCTTGCGGTGATCTACATCATTCTCGGCATGCTCTATGAGAGCTTCATCCACCCGCTCACGATCCTCTCCACCTTGCCGTCCGCGGGCGTCGGCGCGCTGCTGATGCTGATGGCATTCGGGTTCGATCTTTCGGTGATCGGCATCATCGGCATCATCTTGCTGATCGGCATCGTGAAGAAGAATGGGATCATGATGGTGGACTTCGCAATCGCCGCGGAACGCGAGCGCGGTCTGACGCCAGAGGAATCCATCAAGGAAGCTGCCTTGCTGCGGTTCCGGCCTATTCTCATGACGACAATGGCAGCGCTGCTCGGCGGTCTCCCGCTCATGCTCGGCGCCGGAACGGGGTCGGAACTTCGACAGCCGCTCGGCTATTCGATGGTGGGAGGTCTTGCCCTGAGCCAGATTCTGACGCTCTATACGACACCCGTGATCTACCTCTATCTCGACAAGCTCCAAAACTGGCTCACGGGCAGCAGGGCCAGCCATGCCAAAGCGAAGGAGATGCTGGCGGCGGCAACTCCGGCCGAGTAGCCTTCTCTACCAGAGAGGTTCTTTCGCGGCGCCGTCGAATATTTCCTTAAGACGGCGGGTTACGCCGCCGGACGTGCCTGCAGGGAGTTCCGCGCACGGAAAGAAACCGCTCTCCACGATCTCGCGATTCGGCGGAGGAATGGACGGGCGTTCCCAATCGCGCACGATGAAAAGGGCGATATGATCGCTCGGAAGCCACGCGAAATTCGCGAACAAGCCATGAAACTGTGGCTTGCCTTTCACCACGACGCCCACCTCTTCAAAGACTTCGCGGATCATTGCTATCTCGGCGGTCTCGCCCCACTCCACACCGCCGCCCGGGAAATGCCATCCCGGATGATAGGAGTGGCGGACAAGCAGCACGCGCCCATCGCCGTCGAATACGGCTCCTTGAGCGCCAAGCGTGGCGCCACGCGTGAGGCGCCAATAGGCGGCGACGAGACTGGAGGGGAATCGGATGAGCATGACGCCTTTTGCCGCGAAAACCCCGGTTGCGCAACCCCCCGGCGCGGCCAGAAAGAGCGCGCATTGATGTTGCGGCCGGGATAGGGATTTGATATCAATTCCAGGTGGTTTCCATTAAAACGCAACGCTGGTATGAGCCATTTGAGGTCTCGTGTTAGCGTGAGCGCGACCTTTAGAGACGATTTCAGCTTCGCCGGCTTAGCACAGTGGTAGTGCAGCGGTTTTGTAAACCGAAGGTCGGGGGTTCAAATCCCTCAGCCGGCACCAATTAAATCAATGTCCAGCCCGGAGACATAGGTCACGTTTTGTACCTAAGACATGGGTGACAACCTCGTGCCGAACGGGTTGCCGATGGTTTGCAAGGTTTTCTGTTCCAGGTCGATATATCCGAGATCATAGTGCATGAAGGAGACGAGCCAAATACCCTCGTCGACTTCTTTGATGCCGAGCCTCTGGCCTGCCATGACCGTTGAGATGTTGATCTTCTTTCTGTGCATGCAGATGCGTCCGCAGGCGGTAACGAGCACGTCCTTGTCATGGCAGGGGTATTCGATTTCGGGCAAGCCCGAATAGGGCCGTGAAGAGGAGGTGTAGACCTCAGCCGGCGTTTTCATGGCAAGCGCCTCGTGCGGTCTTTCCGTATTGAATTCGTTCATAAAATCATCGAAGCGGGCCTGTTGCGCCAAGCTGTTTTGGCAAGCAGGGCGGGTCGCCTCTTTCTTCAAGGTGAGGTGCATGCGCTCATGGCGGCCATTCTGTTGCGGATGGCCCGGCTTGATCCTCTCGATCGCGATGCCGAGTCTCAGCCAGAAGACCGAAAGCCTTGAGAGGTTATAGAGCCCATTCGGGGAGGCAAAGGGCAGGCCGTTATCGCTTCTGATCGCGGCGGGCAGGCCGTGGTCCTGGAACAGGCGGCGGAACGCCTCCAGGACAGGCGCCTCCTTCGTTGAGTCAAGGGCTTCCAGGAGAAGGAGCTTGCGCGAGGTCTGGTCCGTGACGGTCAAAGGGTAACAATACCGGCCGTTGCCGAGCTTGAACTCGCCCTTGAAGTCGGCGCACCACAGATCGTTCGGCGCCAAGGCCTGGCTGAGCGGCGTTCCTTCCGCCCGGTTCCGCCTTTTGCGGGCGCGGGCGACAAGGCCGTGGCGGTCGAGAACCGCATGCACGGTGCTCTTGGCCGGGATGCGGACGTCTCCGGCAAGCCGCTTCACAAGGAGTTCCCTGATCTTCCTCGCGCCCCAGTGCGGCTTGTCCTTTTTTAAGCGGACGATCATGCGCTCGATGGACTCGGGCAGCTGGTTCGCATAGCGCACCGGCCGGCGCGAACGGTCTGTCAGCGCCTCGAGCCCCTCATCCTTGTAGCGGTTGTAAAGCTTGTAGCCGGTCTTCCGCGAGATGCCGAACTCCCGGCAGAGATCGCTCATGCCCTCGCCATCGAGAAGCCGGGCCACAAAACGAAGACGTTCCTCCATCGCCGAACACGCTTTCCACGGCATCAACACCCCCCGCCAGAAAGCGAAAAGTGTTACCTATGTGTCCGGTACAAACTGTCACCTATGTCTCGGGTCGCTCACAAGGTCTTAATCAAAATAGGCAATTGAAAGCTTCTCACAAAATAGGCACCGTATAGGCACGCGGTTAAGTGGCTCACCCTTCTCGCGCCGGGTTGATGTCCTCGATGAACGCTGAGTCTGGCTCTGGCGCCGCTGGCCGGCTTATTTTGAAGCGGCCATGAGCCCATAAGCTATCTCGAGCGTTTGAGTTTGACCCCACTTTAGACATTTCCCGGATGGATAGCTTTTGGGGCCATCGTTTCCGCTTCCAGATCTCTGTCCGGACACCTCTCTCCTAACTAAGCCTTGCGTAAGACCCCGCCCTCGTCGACGCGGCGAAGCGCTGACAATTCGCTCGCGGTCGGTTCGGCGGCCATGCAAGCTTCCGCGGATGTTTTTAGGTCCCACCCCGTATTGGCCCTGATCTCACCAATGCTGGAGAAGGGAAACCAAGCGGCAAGCTCGAATTCCTTCGTTTTGGCGTTGGGGCGCAAAATGCCGAGCGTCGTTATGATCGCGGACGGGCCGTCGCCAATGAAGCCGAACCTACAGCGCGCTTCTCCACCCTCCAAATACCCCGGCGAGCTGATATAGGTGACCTTCTCCGTGAACCGCTTGCGCTCGTGTGCGGCCATGATCAGGAAGCGTTTGGCACCGCAGGCGATGTCGTTGGCGCCGCCGGCGCCGGGAAGGCGCGTCTTCGGCGGCCGGTAATAATCGCCGATCTCGCCGTCCCAGATCCCGGTCGTGTTCACGTTGCCGAACTTGTCGACTTGGGCTGCGCCGATAATGCCTACATCGCAGCGGCCGGAAGCGACCAGAAAACCGAGAGCGTCGAGCGCGGAGGTGAAACTCGTCGCATTGGCGGAGATGCGGTTGCACTCGATCCCCCAGGGCAGCCCTCCCACCGGGGTCGCGCCATAGACGCCGCCCTCGGTCATGACACGCAGATTGGGGGCGTGATGAGCCAGCGCGAAATAGCCTGCGAGCATCGAGAGGCCGACACCGAAGATCGCCAGTTCTCCATCCCGGATCTCACGGCCCGTGGCGACCGCCATCATTTCCTGCCGGGTGTACGCTGGTGAAGTGTCCGCGCTCATGCGGCACCCGCGCTTGCTTGCAGGCTGGCGGCTTCCTCCGGGGTCATGATCCATTTTCGATAAGGATCGAGCAGAAAGCTGGTAACGCTTTGGCTCAGCGCCGCGATCTTTTCCGGGCCTATGAGGCCGAGATAGCTCTCGACGCTGTCATAGCTTTCGACAAAGTCGCGGATGTAGGCGGACGTGCCTTCTTCGGTGGCGAGTGCTTTGTTCATGAAATACATGTGCTCCTCGTCGGAGTCGTACTGGGCGGGCGAAGCCTGCGGCCACGCGGCGAAGGGCCAATAGACGACTGCCTCAACGATAAGTCCGGGAATGCGGACGAGATTCGGATATTGACGGATGCATGCCGTATCGACGATGGCGTCGGCGACGATTACGACGCGCTTGGCTGCACGCGAAAGCTCGAAGCGGCTCCATTCAGTGCCAAGAATGATAGAGTTCCCCTCGGGATCCGCGAGGGTGACGTGGATTGCGGCAAGCTCGGGCTTCAGGGGGCTCAATGCGCCGATGACTCGGCCCGAAAAGGGGTCTGTGACCTCGGGGATTTTGTGCCGGCTGGGATAATCGTCCGGCGCAAACGCGCTCCGGTATTGCAGGTCCGAACCGATGTTGACCGTGGCAGGCACGAACGGCCAGTTCAGTGCGCCGCCAAGAAAGCGCAGCGGCATGGACAAGTTGGAATAGTCTTCCAGAAGCACGCGGCCGCTTTCCACCGCACGCCTGAGACCGTTGGCGAAGCCGTACACCTCAAGGGCAGCAAAGCCGCATTCGGCCTTCTGGACGGCGCCGGCTGCCGCAAGCAGGTTGAGCTGCTGCGTGTTGCAATGAAATATCGCGTGCAGGTCTTTCCGGCCCTGCCTCAACAGCTCGCGCCCGAAAATGACCGCGTCTGAGCCAACGGGCAATGCCGCGCCGCTCGCATATTGCATTCCGTCCGAGGTAAACCGGCGGACCGCCTCGGACAAAGAAATGAGCTTCGAGCGTGCCATGAGACGAGCATGTGAGAGGAAACGCCGTGCCACGCCCTTGAAACAGACGCCCGGCTAGGCTCGGGCTCATATAAGCGCACGCGGAAAACGTTGGCTATAGATCCCAGCCAAGGCGGGTGAAATTAAGAAAGCTATTCTCCAATCTCCTGCGTGATCGAGAAATCTTCTTTGTCATGGGCCGGCTGGCATCAAATCCTTTTTAAATCCCCTCGCCTTCCAAAAAGCCCATTGCTTACGTGCGGCAAGCACACAGCCGCATGACCTTCGCGAGCTGAATCTATAATTCCGGCGTTGCGCAGCAAAGATTGCCAACTCAATGCTGTAATAGCAAATATCACCCTCATATCACTCGCTGATAGAACAGAACTTCTACGGCACTATCCAAAGCGGCCGTTCATTAGAATTCTATATTGCGGTGCGATAGCGGCGACATTACCATCTGGGTAGCGATGGAGGCCTTTCTTGTCGACGCTCACAACCACTTTTGACGAAAATGAAGCCGGCGAATCTGCGATTGCGCACACTGCCGCTCACCAGGGCCGCCGGGTGCGGGCCGTTGTTCTACTGCTTGCGTTGATTGCAGGCTCGGGGTGGCTCGCCGTAGCCGCGATCACCTACTACTTGCCGGATCAAGGCGACTATGGCCGGGGCCCGGAACTCGCCGCCGTGACCGCCGCTTTTGGCGCGCTTTTGATCTTGGGAGGTCTCGCGGGTCTCGGCTTTGCTATCGTCGCGCAGCGGCTCCGCAGTCTTCTGCCGTGGTCGATCGTGCTCGCGGCGTTCGTGATCGTCTGGCAGGTCTTAAGCGCCAAGACCGGCATTCTGCCCCAACCGTTCTTCCCGCCGCCGCATGCTCTCCTCGAAGTTTTCACCGACGACTATGCGCGGCTTCTGGAAAGCGTGGCGGCATCGCTGCGGCTCGAACTGGCGGGCTTTGCCGCGGGCGCTTCCATCGGGTTTCTGATCGGGGTGGGCCTCGGCTGGTCGCGAACCTTCGGCTACTGGGTGCATCCCGTCATGCGCTTCATCGGACCGCTGCCGTCAATCGCCTGGCTGCCGATCGCGTTCTTCGCCTTTCCATCGAGCTGGAGCGCCAGCATCTTCCTGATCGGCCTCACCACCGGCTTTCCCGTTGCCGTCCTGACCTGGTCCGGCGTGGCGAGCGTGAATTCCGCCTATTACGATGTCGCCCGTACGCTCGGCGCCAACCAGCGCTTTCTGATCCTCAAGGTCGCGATCCCCGCCGCGCTGCCGCATGTCTTCGTCGGGCTGTTCATGGGTCTGGGCGCGTCCTTCGCAGTGCTCGTGACCGCGGAAATGATGGGTGTGAAAGCTGGCCTCGGCTTTTACCTGCAATGGGCTCAGGGCTGGGCCGCTTACGCGAACATGTACGCGGCGCTCGCGGTCATGGCTTTGATGTGCTCGGGGCTCATTACGCTGCTCTTCAAGGCGCGCGACCGCGTGCTGTCCTATCAAAAAGGTGACGTGAAATGGTAGCCGTCCGCGCCTACGGGAATGAACCGCAGGCTGCCGCGAGGCCCCTGGAAATCGCCGGCGTGTCCCAAGCCTTCGTCCTCGAAGGCAAGCCGTTGCCGGTGCTGGAAGACATCAGCTTTCGCGTTGCTCCCGGCGAGTTCGTGGCGATTCTGGGCCCCAGCGGCTGCGGGAAATCGACTCTGTTAAGGCTGGCCGCCGGCCTCGATAAGCCAACGCGCGGCACCATCCGCCTAGGCGACGAATACATTCAGGGTCCAGACCCTTCTCGCGTCGTCGTCTTCCAGGACCCCACGCTTTATCCCTGGCGGCGGGTTTGGGATAATGTGGCGCTCGGCCTCGAAGCGCAGGGTCTTTTGAAGGCGCGGCGTCCACTTGTCGATGAGACCCTGAATCTCGTCGGGCTCGCCAAATTCGCAAAGGCCTATCCGCACCAGCTTTCGGGCGGCATGGCGCAGAGAGTGGCATTGGCGAGGGCGCTTGTGAACGATCCCGAGCTTCTGATCCTCGACGAGCCGCTGGGCAAACTCGATTCGCTGACACGCATCTCGATGCAGGGGGAGATTGTGCGGCTGTGGCAGCGGAAGGGATTTACGGCGCTACTCGTCACGCACGACGTTGAAGAGGCGCTGTTGATGTCAACGCGGCTCATCGTGATGACCGACCGGCCGGCGCGCATCAAAGCGAACATCCCAAACGCTAAACCGTATCCCCGTCATCGCGACGACCCGGAACTCGTCGCCTTGCGCCGTGAAATCCTCGGCCTTCTGGGCCTTGAGTCGACGTGGTGAATATAAATCAGCGGGCCAAGCTCACGGGAGAAAGAGCTGGCCCGCCGAAGCCCCCATGGTCCGTGAATCCGCCCCATCCACAAACCACAGGTGGCCTTCCCCATCGTGGAGGGAGGAGAGAACCACGCGGGAACGATTAGTCTTCTCTGCTGCCACGGTGGGCCAAGGACGAGGTTCCCTAAAAAAAGGACAAACTCTAATTGCGGCGGAAAAGCTTGTGTGTCTGGGCGCGCGGCGTGTCTCTCAGCAGTTTGCGCGCGGCTCTTTCGGCCTGAAGGGGTCCGTCAAATTCCTGTCCTTCCAGGCTGTTGAAAGCGTGAAGAGAAGCCAAGAATTTATAACTGTCTTCGTTGCAGTGCTTGCGCACGATGATACCAACCGTGTTGCCCTGAACTTCGATAACGTAAGCGTCTGACATGCACGATCCTTTATGAGCTGTGCCGTGGACTTGATTTATCATTCACGATCTCTTGTTTGCCACAAAGACACAAAACTGCGGCGGCAGTAGGATCATGGGAAGGTATTTGGGCTAGGCATACAGCGTTGTTCATAAGCTGGTTCCTTTTCCGAACGGTTTGAAAAATGACACAAGAAATCTCTTCTGGAAATGATTTTTACTGAGCAGACAGCGAATGCTAATGCCACTTCGGATGTTTAGTAGCGCTAGCAGCACATTTGAAGAGCGTATATATTCAAGGCAAGCGGCGAAGAGCCAAAACGTTTGGCGTCTTATTCAAAAAAAGCAATGATATTGCGAACGGTCGAAAAACGGCGCGCTATAAAGCAAAATAATACCCATTACAACGACTAAACGGGGCGCGGAGGGCAATCTCGAATCTCGTACCGCAATCCTGCTTAAAAGCAAAAAGCTATATTAGTTTTCCCGACTTGGCGTAACGGCCGCGCTGCCAGAACCCTCTCCAGCGAGTGAATTTTTTACTTTTCCTAAGTCAAAAGCAAAAGTGTTCCAGAATTGACTTTAGTAAGTCTAATACCCTTCCTCAAATTGCTTTGACTCCAGTGTCAGAGTGAAGACAATATCACGCGTTTGAAAGCTTATGCGGCAGATCCTGCTCAAGAGCTGCAAGCCAAGAGGGATGAATTCTCCTGAACTTCAATGCGCCGTTCAGAATTCGTCCTGGGCCAGCACATGAATTGCTATCGCTGAGGTAAAATCATGACCAAATTATCGAAGCCGGAAGAAAATGGGGAAGCGGCGGCGCCAGCCGCCCATGCGGTGAGCCGGCGGACCCTTTTGGCCGGAGCAGGCGCGTTCGGGCTTTCCGTTCCATTCGCTGTTGCAGTCCACCGTGCTGGCGCGGGACCGAATGCGGCATTCCCAACCGGGCTGCCGGACACCGCACTCTGCAAAGTTGCGGAAACGGCCCCCGCAGCCATAACCGGTCCGTTGAAAAAGATCAGCTTTGCCTGGAACGCCGGTGCGTCATGCCTTATCGGCGTGACCGTCGCCAAGGACAAAGGGTTTTTCGCCAAGCACGGCCTCGATGTCGAGCTTGTGAACTTCGCGGGATCGACCGACCAGCTGCTCGAAACGCTCGCCACCGGCAAATCCGATGCTGCCGTCGGAATGGCGTTGCGCTGGCTGAAGCCGCTGGAGCAAGGTTTCGACGTGAAGATCGTCGGTAGCACGCACGGCGGCTGCTTGCGTCTGCTCGCTCCTGCATCAAGCGGGATCAAAGACCTTACGGACCTGAGGGGCAAAACAATCGCGGTCAGTGACATGAACTCGCCCGGGAAGAACTTCTTCTCAGTGCGCCTGAAGAAGGCTGGCATAGATCCGGTGACCGAGGTCGATTTCAAGCAATTCCCGGGTCCTCTCCTCCGCGCCGCGGTCGAAAAAGGCGAAGCCCACGCGCTTACCGATAACGATCCCATCACCTATCTTTGGCTTAAGGACGGGCAGTTCGTGGAAATCTCCTCGAACCTGACCGGCGAATACGAACACCGTGTGTGCTGCATCATTGGCGTTCGCGGCAGCTTGCTCCGCGAGGATAAGCCCGCTGCCGCCGCCATCGTGCACGCTCTGATCGAAGCGGCCGAGTTCGCCCATCATCACCCCGAGGAAGCGGCTGAAACCTATCTGCCTTATTCCGGCGGCAAGGCCACGAAGGAAGACATCGCCGCCCTCGCGAAATATCACACCCACGGCCACCACCCGCTCGGCGCCGATTTGAAGAAGGAACTGGCGCTTTATGCGGAGGAGTTGAAGCTTGTGAACGTGTTCAAGCAGAGCACGGACATCGCGAAATACGCCGAGCGTATCTATGCGGATGTGCTAACATCGTAACCCGTTTGGCCGGCGGTGCCTGCCGCCGGCCACCCCCGTTTCAGGACCGCCGCCGTGATTACAGCCATTGTAACCTACCCCTTGCCGCCCGCGATTGGCCGCGCCGAGTGCAAGGCACATTTCGAGAAAATCGCCGGCGGGTTCGGCAACGCGAACGGCCTCATCCGCAAGCAGTTCATCTGGAATGAGTTGGGTGTGGCCGGCGGCGTTTACCTTTGGCGCAGCTTGACCGATGCCAAGCGGTTTTATCAGGGGCCATGGCTTGCCGGCATTCTCGAACGCTATGGGACTTACCCCCACATCGAGTATTTCGACACCTTCGCCATCACGGAAAATCCAGGCGGCAAAGTGACCCTTCCCGAGTCGCAAGGTGACCCCAGCTCGCATGCAAATGGGGCGGCCAGTCCGTTCCAGGCGCGCGGCACGCATTAACGGGTTGCCGGCGGAAAACGAAGCTTAGAACTTTTTCAGCTCAGCTCTGTGAAGCGCGTCCATGCCGGGCGCGCTGTTCGTCTTTGCGTCCGGCCTTGCGCGCCCCAGTCGTTTTCGCCAGCCCCAGTTTTTCGAGGGAACGCGCCGCTAAGCTCATCGGCGTGTCCTGGACGGCGCCGCCCCATTTCTTAGCTTTGAACTCGTTTGGAACAAAATGAGGGTTAACGGCGGCGCCTCTGAAAATCTTGACTTGATTTTTACTTCCAATGGGAAATCGCAACCAAAACAAGCTGTTGCTTGCCGATTGAACGGCGCTGTGGCCGATTTACACTAGCAAGACCCAAGCTCGCGATTTAATCTGTATTGTCTATTGACGTAGTCAACTTAGATTTTTTTCAGGGGCTGATTCTCGCCTCGCCGCGCACAGCAATGGGCCGCGCTGGAGAGGTTTGCGAAGGGCATTTGGAGGGGAAGATGAAATCCATCAAAACAGCAGTTGTGACGGCGGCCGCGCTTGGCGCGATCGCTTTTGGCGCCGCGAGCGTGGCGAGCGCGGGTTCGCTCGAACCGCCGGGCTGGACAGCGGGTCTCGCTTTAGGCGGTCCACTTCCGGAAGGCGTGTATATCATCAATAACGCCTCCGTCGGAGGTTGGCGGGGTATCGACGATACCGAATCTTCCCTCGGGGTCAATGTTCCGGTCCTCGCGTGGTCGACGCCGTGGAGCATCGCAGGCGGCCGCGTCGAGGTTCTTGCCACGATCCCAGAGATCTCCGGTGGCATACCCCAGCTTCCCAAACTGGGATATCCATCGTTCGCCGGCCGCGATTACACGGCGATTTATAATCCCGCGGGATTTATCGGCTCGGCGTGGAACCTTGGCGGCGGCTGGGGCTTCAGCGCCTTCATCGGCGGCTGGGCGCCGGTGGACAACGATCTCGCGCAGTTCGGATTCGACAGCTGGGCGCTCTCCGAGCGCGTGAATGTGAGTTATGTGGACAATGGTTGGAAGCTCGCGGCAAATCTGAGCTTCGGCCAACCTGGGAAAACTCAGACGCCAACGATTTTTGGCTCGGGGCAAATTTTGCCGGATTGGTTCAACTACGACCTGACGGCAACCAAGACCATCGGCAAATGGGAGTTGGGTCTTGTGGCTTTCGGTTCGACCGACACGAGCAAAGCGCCGTGGAACAGCCTGGCGGGCAACTTAGAAAATGGAACGCCTTTCGGAAAGCAGTCTCAATTCGCGCTGGGCGGCTTGGTCGGTTATAATTTCACCGCCTTCAGCACCCAGATCTATGTGACGCGGGACCTCGTCAGCGAGAATTACTACAACCTCTCGGATGGTTCGAAATCCTATGAGACGCGAATTTGGACGCGCGCCATTGTTCCGCTGTGGAATCCCGCAGCATCGCTCAAGTAGCACCACGCAAGCCTTTCAAACAGGCGCTGCAGGAGGCTGAATCGCTTCTTGCAGCGTACTATTTTCTTCAATCGCGGCTCGAATGGACGGGCGGCTACGCCTTGTAACGCCCCGAAAAACAAGTTCCACATCTTTGCGAGGTCGAGGCGAGTGCTGCGAAATAAGTGCGTTGTTCCTCTTCTTTGATAAAGTATCCCAAATTCACAGCTCAAATATGCCGGTCGTAGTAAAATTTGATCGAGACAGGACTTCCGATAGCAGTTTCTTTCGGTTGATGCCTTTGACAACGCGTTGCACAAAAGCAAAATTATGGTGGTAGGCGGGCGGGCTTTGGGCCGTCAAAAGAAGCATGATTGCCAGGCGAGGGCGGGAGACCATGGAGAGCACAGCTAAAATTCTTTCGTTGGACGCCTATCGCGAGAAGCGGAGGCAAGGCTCTAAGCCGCAGAGCAGATCCATCGCCACAGGCTTCAATCCGTGGATGCAGCACGGTTTTGTGACTTGTTTTCCGATGTATTGGGCACCAGTTTTCGTTTGGGCGCCGATGCAAACCGAGATCTTGCGGTCTTAGACCAGATGATTCCACGAGCCCGGACTGGCGATTGCAATCATGCGGACGTTCCAGGCCGCGCTCAGAGCGATCAAGCCAGCGACAAGCTCGCCGGGCTGGGCCGGAACCTCCGGCGATTCAGGACGAGCCGGGGCTTTTCCCTCGAACGGTTTTCCAAGGCCTGTGGCGTGAGCCGTGGCATGCTCGGCCAAATCGAAACCGGGAAGAGCATGCCGACAATCGGGGTGCTTTGGAAAATTGCGACCGCCCTCGATATTCCTTTCGCCCAGCTTCTCAGCGAGAATGAAAGCCGCGGGACCTGCTTGCTCCGCCGGGATGAGGCCGCCCTTATTGTATCGGAAGAAGGCGCCTTTCAGTCGCGCGTCCTTTCACCACTCGATACTGGCGGGCGCGTGGAATTCTATGAAATCCGCTTGGCGCCCTCTCACACCCACGAGTCGGAGGCTCACGCCCCCGGCACCCGGGAAAACCTGATTGTTACGTCTGGCGTCGTCGAAATTGCGGCCGGGGGCGCCGCGCCAATCCGGTTGTCTAAGGGCGATGCCATCTTCTTCGAAGCGGATGTCCCCCACAGCTACGGCAATTTGAGCGATATTGAAGCTGTGTTCTATCTCGTTATGAGCTACGAGCTGGCTTTGCGCAGCAATCCCAACGGCCATTCATAGCGGGGCTCGCCCGAAGCGCGCCCCGCGCTCTGGCCTACGCCGCCGTGCAGCAAAGACCCATTCCGCCGCACATCATCATCATGGGCATGCCATTGCCCATCATCATGGTCATCTGCTTGCAGCACTGCATCATCATGTCTTTCATGGCCGGGTCCATGGGCATGATTTCGCAGGTCATGCCGTTAGCCGTCATGGAGCAGGTCATCTTGCACATCATCATCGGCATCGGCATGCCGCCCATTTGCATCCCGCCCATCGGCATGCCACCCATCATGGGCATCATGCCGCTCATGGCGTTCATCATGGGCATCATCGCGTTCATCATGGGCATCATGGCGTTCATGGGATTCATCATCGGCATCATGGCCGGCATTGCCATCGTGTTCATTGTTTTCTCGCTTTCCCGTTGTTTGGATCAAAAACCTCACTACCCATGCATAAATAGATAAAGCTCCTTCAAATCCTCCTCAAAAGAAAACGTGGCTGTGGAGCGCTTTCCTCCAACACGCTGGAGAGGCTGCATGAAATGTTGGAAGGCTGGCGGGGCTGGCCCTTTCCTGAGCTCAAGCGTTTGAGCTGTGAGCGCTCCAATCAAATTCCAAATCTAAAAAGACTGGCGGAAGAATGTGGCGCGGACCTTCTGCACCACGACGGGGGCCTGGAGGGAAGCAGTCACAGCCTTGCTGCCTTGGCCCTCAGAGCCGACGCTATCGTGTTTCCGGTCGATTGCATCAGTCACGGCGCTGTCGCAACCGTGAAGCGCGTCTGCAGGCAGTTGGGCAAGAGCTATTTTCCCTTGAGAAGTTCTGGACTATCGAGCTTCGCCGGTGTCATCCGGCGCCTGGAGCCAGCCGGTGTGCAAACAGCGGATGGACGGCGGGGGCTCGCTTAGCACCGGGGGGTGGGTACGGCCGGTCCGGACGCTTCGGCAACGCTGGCATTGAAGGGTCCCTTCTCCCGGTGGGAGAAGGACAGGATGAGGGATAATACGCTCAAAAATAGGCTGCACCCCATCACCCTTTCGCTCTCCCCCTGGTCCGGGCGCGTAGGCCAAGCTGCCGCCGAAGCCGGAGTTTAGGGCATCAAAGTGCCCTTACTTGCGGCGCTTCGCGGGCTTCTTCGCCGGTTTCTCTGGCTTATGCGGACCCCAGACCCGGCTGTAATAACTATCGGCCATTTGGAGAGCGGCAATGGGATTGTGACCGAGCACGCGGTCCTTGGCGATCAGAACTGTGCTCAACCCTTTCGCATATTTGAAGAATAGGCTGTCATGGCCGAGGCACAGACCCAACACGATGTTGAACTCGCTGCCATGGCGGTTCAGCATTTCAGCCTGCGCAACCGGGTTACACATCGGCTCGAAGCTGCCGGGCGCGATCTTCTCATGATCCGCGAGGCCGATCTCCTCTTTCGGGATACTGCCCGATTTGCACGCCACGGAAACCACCTCGAAACCGTGGCTTTCGAGAATGCGGGTCAAGAGCGATGCTTGTTCCATCAGGCCGATGCAGGTGGCAATCCCGAGTTTTTTGAACCCCATGCGTTCGGAAAACTTCACGATTTCCTCAACGCGGGTCCATTTGCAATAGCCTTCGGCTTCGACCCGCGCCGAAGCCAGCGCTACCGCGCGGGTTTGCTCGTCACCGTAAAGCGCATGGGCGCCTTCGAGCGCCGCTTCATCGACCTTGCTAGGGCAGAAGCCCGGTCCCCGGTCTTGCGATTCCCCGTGGCGGCAAGCCTGAACGGTTGGAGGGCACAAAGCGCACGCTGGGTCTTCGTATTTCATGATGACTGCCTGTCCCTGTCCGGGTTCGTTGCATTCAGTAGGCCGAGGCAATGGCCGCGCCCTCTTTCTCTTCCGGCGTCAGCAAATCCGCGTGGTGGAGGCGGGCGACGTCCGGATGAGAGCGCAGGCGGCTCTTGAGTGCATTCCGGCCCACCTCCCGGAAAAGCGGGTTCATTGGGTCCACGGAGACGCCACGCTTTCCGCCTTGCAACTCCTTCGGCAGCTCGATTACGGGCACCGTGGCGTCGAGCCGGGCGCCAAGGAAGAAAGCAACCGAAAAGCGCTCGGTGCCAGCCGGAGGCGCAATAACGTCGTGCACGTTGGCGCGGACGTATCCGCCGGTTGCGAGTTCCAAGAGTTCGCCGGTGTTGATCACGAAGGTTCCGGGAATGGGCGGCGCGGCCAGCCATTCGCCCTTCCCGGCCTCGACTCGCAACCCCTCCACGGCATCTTGGAGCAGCACCGTGATCAGCCCCCCGTCCTTATGCGGGCCGACGCCTTGCGCGCTCTCCGCAACGTCACGGCCGGGATAACGGATGATCTTCAGCAGCTGGTTCGGCAGCGGGGTGTAAAGGGTCTCGAAAGCTGTCTCGTCCTGGCCGAGCGCGGCAGCGGCAGCCTTAAGCACCTCGATGGCGACGCGCGTCGCCTCGGCCTGGTACGCCAACAGAAGCGGTTTCAACTCTGGCTGCCGCGCGGGCCATTGGTTCGGTCCGATCAGGCGCCTCCAGGCCGGCGCATCCTCATCGGCCGGGGCGGCTTCGGCTTCGGTATTGATGTCGAGCTGCTCGCGCCAGTCGCGGGCGCCGCGCGTATATTCCCATCCCGGACGGGTATAGCCGCGAAAATGCGGCGAGTTGGCCATCTCGATGGCGAGCTTGTCCTCGATCGGCAGGGCAAAGAACCGCTTCGTGGCGGCGAGCACCTCATCGATGAGGCTATGCGGGACACCGTGCCCCATCAGATAAAAAAATCCGTGCTCGTGAAGCAGGCAGCGAAGCCGGCCAAGAAAGATCGCCCGCTGTTCGCCGGCGGCCCGAAAGCCAGAAAGATCGGCGGCCGGCAGACCGAAGGTGTCTGGATCGTGTGTCATCGGAGAGATTTCGTTTCCCTTGCAGCCCCGGGCAGCCCGGCTCGAAGCCCTATTGGAAGAACCAATACGCCGCTTGAGGTCTCCATTGGAAAGCATGACATAGGTGGTTAAGTTTAGAAACCGCGTCTCAGTCACAAATGCCGGCCGAGCCTGGACACAAGCGAATACTTGCTACGGCAATGAAATACTCCAGCACAAAACGCCTATCTAAAGCCGGGCAAGAAGAATGAAATAGGCCTGGTTGGTGAAAAAAAGCAAAAGAGGTCAGACCCCCGCTCCGGTTCACGCGTCCGCGCCATGCCCAGCAGAATAGATAGCAATGATGTGCTACGACTCCTGGAAGACATGAAAGGCT
The DNA here is from genome assembly GCA_963817705.1 of uncultured Alphaproteobacteria bacterium. Classification (GTDB taxonomy): domain Bacteria; phylum Pseudomonadota; class Alphaproteobacteria; order Rhizobiales; family Rhodomicrobiaceae; genus Rhodomicrobium. The sequence continues at coordinate 196,359 of CAWFPF010000004.1, read as the reverse complement.
AACCCACCGCTGGCGATTGCAGCGGTATATTCTATTTTTTAGAACACGCTGCAGAGAAACTGTATTCTCAATGATATGCAACGAATGCCCTTTAGTCGGATTAATTTTCTTTGACTCACTCCCAAAGCGGAGCAATTCTCGCCCGGCCATTCCTTCGCGTTTAGCCTCCGCGGGCGCAAGACAAACTCATGACACATCTGCTGAAAGCGCCACCCAGCGATCAAAAATACTGGGACGAAAAGCTTGAGACGCAATCCCGTGCCGAGTGGGAGGCGCTCAAGCTTGCGCTCCTGCAAAGGCATCTCCGCGGCGCCTATAACGGCTCCCCCTATTACAGGCGAAGCTTTTACGCGGCCGGCCTGCATCCCGATCAAGTTCACAGCCTTGAAGACTTGCGCCGCTTCCCGCTCATCGATAAGCAAACCTTGCGCGACCGGCAGCTCGCCGTGCCGCCATTTGGCGATCTCCTGGCGGTGCCCGAGCGCGATGTCGTGTACATCTCGGCGTCCAGCGGCTCAACGGGACTGCCGACTGCCTCGCCCTTCACCGCCGGCGATTGGGACGATTGGATGGATTACGAGGCCCGGCAATTCTGGTCATCCGGGATGCGGCCCGAGGATCGCTACTGCCATTCGCTGAACTTTTCGCTCTTTGTCGGCGGCCCTTGCGTCATCGGCGCGCAAAAGCTCGGCGCGCTTTGCATTCACGCCGGCACCGTGCCCTCGGAGCGTCTTCTTCAAATTCTCCGGCAATTCCAAGCCACCATCATTTGGACCACGCCTTCCTATGCCTGGTATCTCGGCGAGACCGCCGTCAAGGAGGGCATCGATCCGCGCACGGATCTGGCGGTCAAACGCATTTTCGTGGCGGGCGAGCCGGGCGGATCGATCCCCGAGACGCGCCAGCGCATAGAGGCGCTCTGGGGCGCGCATGTTTACGATTATTACGGCCTGTCCGATATTTTCGGCTCCTGCGCAGGCATGTGCGAGGAGAAGGACGGGCTGCATTGGGCCGAGGATCACATCCATGTGGAAGTCCTCAATCCGGACACGCAGGAACCTGTCGCGCCGGGCGAGCGCGGCGAAATGGTGCTCACCACGCTGAAAAAGGCGGCGCGGCCGCTCATCCGCTTCCGCACCGGCGACATCGTTTCGTTCACCGATGAGCCATGCCGCTGCGGGCGAACCTCGATCCGTTTGCACGGCGTGCATGGGCGGCTCGACGACATGCTGATCATCAAGGGCGTCAACATCTTCCCGAGCGATGTGGAAGCCATCGTGCGACTCGATCACAATCTAACCGGCGAGTACAAGCTGATCGTGGAGCGCGTCGATCACCTCGACCGGCTGACGGTTCAAATCGAGCGCATCCAGGGCTATAACGGCACGGATGAAGAGCTGGCGGCGCAGTTCGGCCGGCAGCTTCAGGCCATAACGGGCGTGGGCGCGAAAGTCAGCGTGCTGCCGCCTGAGACACTCCCGCGCGCGACGCATAAGGCGAAGCGCGTGGAAGACCGGCGGACGGGGGTTTGGACGTGATGGGTCAGCGGTAGGGTTGGACGCTCGAAACACTTTCCTAAGCAGCTTATCTCAAGCCTGGCTGACGGATGCATTTGAGAGGCGTTGCAGGACTTTGCGGGCGGCTCTGTCTTCGGATTCAGCTGGAACAGCTGGTTGAGGGCCGGGAGCCGACTCCGCGCATTTCGAAATGCACTATTCAGAGGACGGCTGCTTTGTGACCTTACAGCGGAAGGTTTCACGGGTCCGCCTCGTCTGAGGAATGGGCCAAGTTCCAGTAACGTCAAGGCCGCGAAACTCAGCGCCGCTTCTGAGTTCCACTCAAGGCCCTATCGGTTTTGCCGTAACCACTCCTATTTCCGGGGAGATGCCGTGAACAGCACATGCATTTTTTTCTCGGACGAGGACGTGCTTAGTACGAGCAGCCATTTCCTATTACCAAATTCCGCATCGTACATCCGATTCCGAAGGTCGGTGGAACGCGGATCAACCCGGTCTCCGTGTAACGGAAGGTGATGTTGGAGCTTTGCAGGAACCCCTCTACGAATGAGACAGCCTGGTCGCCATTGGCAGTGTCGGAGAATACCGTACATGCTCCATTCTCGTGAGAAACGAGTGCGAGACGTCCGTACGCGTTGCTTGCGTCGTAGACGGCGTCGGCTTGATTCATCTTAGGAAAATTCTCGGTGGCCTCAGGCTTCGCCAGGGGCACATGCTTTTCCGCGAGGAAGCGACGTAAACCATCGCTGTTGCCGGAATATTGAACGCAAGTCTGCATGAAAAGTCCTGCCGCCTGTTTCGCGAGTTCCCTGCCGCTGCTTGAGATGAGCTGGTCTGCGCATGAAGTGCAGTCCTGCCGAATAATGCTGCCGAAAGCAAGATCAGGGCGATCGCAGCCCTTCCTTCCATCAGCTTCATTTCGCGATTCCCCGTTTCTCGCGCTGAGTATATGAAAATGCCCAACTATTTATGTGTGTGCATGTTACATGCGACCTATGGCGGCGGCAAGCGATCGTCGGGGTCTTGTGGTCGTTAGGGTTTGGGAGAGTCCCCGACGTTGCCGCGATGTGCACCGCCGTCTCCAACGGCGCCGTCAAATGCAAGCCGAAGGGATGGCCGTAGCGCTCCAGCGATAGTTCCTGGGATTGCCGGTGCCTCTGGCCCAGTAACCGCAGGGAAGACTTGCGTAATTGCGCGAGCGATCTTGTTCATCGGGCTAGCTGTTGCCGCTCTTGGATCCTGAATCTCTACTCGTAACATGCGATTAATGCGGTTCCGCGGCGGAGCGAGATGGTGGTTCCGTTATCCATCAAGCCCTGCCTTCTAAGGCGGAAAGACCGCCAAGTCTCCTGTGGGTCATGGGGCGGAGATTTCGTCAACGATGTCAAGAAGGCTGCTTATCACCCAGCTGGGAAGCATAGCAGAAGCGTTGAAGACCGCCCTCGAAATAGATTTGCTGATCGAAGGTGGGGGCAGCGCGGACAAGGCGCGGTTTATGGAAGTGGCGCGGCGCGAAGGTCTGCGAGCCGTCATGCCTGGCGCGACGCCCGCTACCCGGACTCAGGCGCTGAGTTACGTGGACAGGTCAAACAACGCAGCCTAATGCCCCAGTCGCGTCTGATAGCGGGTCATCAAATCCCTCACCGGCATGGCCGAAAAGCACGGGAAGCGAGTTTTCACTCGACATTGAGGACCGCAGACAATTCTGTCAAAAGCACCCTGCGAAAATGCACTCCGCCGGCACGGCCCGCACGGTAAATGGTTTTTGCATTGCGCGATCCGCGTGACTTCCAACTGACGCGGACGGAGCGATGCTTGAAATTTGCTGCTTATTTGGCACCTGATCCAATGGCACCATGCGAGCGCTATGCTTGAGCTAGCGCCCGGCCAACATCGCGAAGAATGTCGTCCTCATGCCCGGGACCATGGACAGCAGCACACGGCTGCGCGCGCCGCCAATCCCTCAGGGTGAGGATTCCCAAAGTCGTGATAATCGCCCGGGGGCTGCCCCAGGGAACCCAAACCGGGAACGCGATCACCGGATAGTCAATGACACGGCTTGCATACCAGAGTTGCCATAAGCGGTGTGCGGGGCCATCCGGCGCCCTGAAGCCTAAGCGGAGGCCAGGAGAGACCGCCGGCGTTCCAGATCGCTCACGATACGCATGGCGAGCTGCTTCGGATCGGTTTCCACGACGGCGGCAGCCCCCAAAAGCTCGCGCGTTTCGTGCTCCAGGAAGTGCTGCACGCGATCCGAACCCAGGGTGGCCGCGAATACGCAATGGTAGGAGTCAAGGCCGAGAAGACGGAATGCCAGGGCCGCGCCAATGCCCTTCTCATTGGACCATTCTGGGCTGACGAACGCGAAGGGCATGGCCTTGAGCGGCTGGCGGGCTTCGTCGGCGAGGCTGCGGAAAAGGCCGGCGGCGCGGGCATTGTCGAGGCATTCGCCCATGTGCAGGACAGGCGGTAAGCCTGCATCTTCCAGAACTCCGCGCGATGCCTCCCCATTCAACTGACGCGCTTCCATGCCGCAAAACCCAAGTTTGAGGAGTGGGAAAGAGGCACAGCCATTGGTCAGGACGAGAATGTCATTAGCTAGCAGGTGACGCGCTACGATGATCGTCGCCTCCTCATAGACCACTTTCGGGTTGTTGCATCCCACGAGGTTCACGATACCCTTTATGCGGCCGCTGCGCAGGTGGCCGAGGAGTGCTGTGGCTCCGCCGAAAGACTCCAGCGCGTTCTCGGCAGAGAACCCAACCTCGGCATCGAACCCGTGCTTGGGGAGATGAACTTTTTCCGGCCTGCGGCGTCCGAAAGAGTGGATTGCGACCCGGAGGATGCGCCGGGCCAGTCCTTCCACGTCGCCAAGATTGCTGTGTGTATGATCGAATCCAATATGCAATGCGCCGGGAAGTTTTGCGGAATTGCTTGTGGTTATGACGGTGGTATGAAAGCACGCCGCAACCTGCATGATCGACGGGAAGATATCCTGCACATCGGCCACCCAGGCATCGATCGCGCCAGTTCCAAGGACAAGTTCGGCTCCCATCGCGTTGCTAAGGGGCGCCACGCCGCCCTCCCGGTAGAGAACCGACAACCCCGTGCAGCAGATCCCGTAGAAGCGCACGCCGGAAGCCCCGGCGGCCTTTGCCTCGGCCTGGATCTCCGGATCATCGGCCAGCCGGACAATCACTGAGGCCAGCACCGGAGAATGTCCATGGATGGCGATGTTCACCGTGCCGGTCTCAATGGCGGCAAAATCCGTTTTGATGCGCGTGCGCCGCGGCGGACCGTAGAGGCAGTCCTGGGCGATGGCGCCGCTCGTTACGCTATTCCAGGAAAAAGCGAGGCCGCAGCGGAGAAACTGCTGCATGACATTGCGCCAGTCTCCGTCTGTCCCGACGCCGGTGCGGCTCAACGCCTCGAACACCTCATGATAGGAGCCGATGGGCATGATATCCAAGGCGTCCCAGGTGGCGAGACGCTCGGCCGGCGCGAGACTTTGCATCGTGCGGTGCGTGCCGGGTTCGGTGCGGCCCATGTCGGCAAGGAGAATATCGGCAATCTCGACGGCGAGCGCGTTCAGGTCTTGCTTGAGGTCGAGACCGAAGGCCTTGGCGACGGCGCGAATCTTAGCTTCGCCGCGAAGGCTCTGCGGCATGCGGCCTTGCGCGGCTGCTTTCAGCGCCAGGATGACCTCGCGGCTGCGCGCGCCGTGCCCGGCTACGCCGCCAGCCAAAGAACGCAACAAATTGCGCGCGACGATGAGATCTTTGTCCGCTCCGCAAACCCCCAGCGGTGCTTTGGGTGTCATGCGGCAGGGGCCCATATTGCAGATGGTGCAGCAGGTGCCGGAGAGCCCAAAGTCGCAGCCCGGCTGCTGCTTGTCGAACCGGTCGAAACACGTCTCGATGCCGCATTCGCCGAGATGCTCCAGCATCTCGCGCACGCCAGGGTCCGGGGTCCGCTCCAGGACATCGGCTTTGCGCGGGAAGCTGCGTTTGTAGTGCTTCAGGGTTGTTGAGGACATGATTAGCCGTGCTCGTGAATGCCGGTTGGATCGGCGGCGTGGGTGTGGAGGTAAGGTTTGCCGTCCGGGCCGATATGGGTGTGCGGACGGGGAGCGAACTGGACAGCGCCATGCTCGCGTTGATCCACGGCAATGAGCTCCGTCGCGATGCGGTCGATTTCAGCTTGATAAGCTTCCCCAAACACCGGAACCTGTCCGTCCAAGTCGGCTTGAGCGATCGCGGGATCGAAGGGCAGCGATCCGAGAAGTGGCCAGTCTCCGAGCTGGAGCTGGATTTGATGCGCATCCTGAGGGTTGCGGGCTCCCGAAAGCAGAGGCATGCAGTGGGGAATCCCAAGATCGGCGGCGAGCATGCGGATGGTTTTGGCTGTTTGCACGCTGCGGATGCCGGGCTCTAGAACAGCCAGGAGAACGTCCACGCTGGCAACCGTCCCCCGGCTGAGGTGTTCAAGGCCCGGTTCGCCGTCCACCACGATAACTTCCCCGGCTTGCGCCACAAGGCGCTTCAAGACGCTTTGAAGTACCGCGTTTTCATCGCAGTAGCATCCCTGTCCGCCACGTCCGGTCCAGCCCAACACCACCAGCCGGTTCTGATGGCCCCACGAGACGGTGGGGATCGGAATATCGTCCACGACTGGATTGAGCAGGAACACACCGGCTGGAAGGCCACCGGCACCTGCCGAGGCTTTCAACATCCCACGCTGTGAGGCGAGGGGCGGCGGCGGCGCGGCGGGCGTGTCCAGCGGCAGGCCGCTCGCCAGGTTCGCATCGGGGTCCGCGTCGATCGCGAGCACTTTGAAGTGCCGGCGGGCGAAAGCACGCGCCAGCGCGGCGGCAACCGTGGTTTTTCCGACACCGCCTTTACCGGCAATGGCGATTTTGAGCGAGGATGTATGGTGGCGCCGATCGCAGGTGCCGGGCGGGGATGAGGGCATGCTTGATCCTGCCACCGTTATTCAAAGGGCTGGCATCAGAATGCCTGCCTAGCCGCAGGAGATGCAAGGAAACTCCCGCTTCTGAAGCGCCTCATAAACGCAAAGGATTGGCGCCCCCGGCCTACTGGGTGGGAAATTGCCAACAGCCGGGCAGTAGACAGAGGCGACGCGTTCTGGGTTTAGGGCGATCAGAGCAAAACGTTTCTTATCTGAGCGTGGCATGCCACTACTCCTGGTAGCCTGCTCCGGTATTTGATTATATCGCGTGTCTGAACTTAGAGCCTCGCGGAACCCGTGCGGGGCCGTTTTTGCACGCTATGACCGGGATGCAGCCTTCGATGCAGAAGACAGCCCAGCCTTCACACGTTCGACCCGCGCCAAACTCGCGGGGCGCGCGGATCCAGCTGGAGGGAATCACCCACCGGTATCGCCACGCCAGGGAAGACACGCTCGAAGATGTCAGCTTCAGCATTGAGCCCGGCGAATGTGTCGCCCTAATCGGGCGATCCGGCTGCGGCAAGTCCACGCTGCTTCATATCGTTGCCGGCCTCATGCGGCCCTCCGCCGGGGAGGTGCGTATCGACGGCGAAGCGGTCCGGGCACCATCCCCGCGCTGGGTCATGATGTTCCAACAGCCCTCGCTGTTTCCCTGGCTGACCGTGGCTGCGAATGTTGCTCTTGGCCTGCGCTTCACGGGACGGAAGCGCGAGGCACCGGGGCGGGTCAACGAACTTCTGAAGCTCGTCGAACTGAGCGAGCTTGCTGAGAGGAACGTTCAAGACCTTTCCGGCGGCCAGCAGCAACGCGCCGCACTTGCGCGCAGCCTCGCGCTTTCGCCCGAGGCTTTGCTGCTCGACGAGCCCTTTTCTTCGCTCGACTCATTCACGAGAAGCGCACTCCAGCGCGATGTCCGGCGCATCGCCCGCGAGCTTGGGTTGACCTTGATTGTGGTGACGCACGACGTCAACGAGGCCGCGATCATGGCGGATCGCGCCCTGATTATGACGGCCGCCCCAGGACGCATTCGCGACGAGATCTCGATCAGGCGCCCTGGCGATGCATCGGGCGCCGAAGGCTTCGAGCGAGCGCGCCGGGCGCTTATTGGAGCCTACGAGGGAGCCGCTGGGCTCGCATTTGCCAATAGTGCTGAGGATTGGTCCATCTGAGGGCAAAAGGGAAGCCTATTTCATGAGGGAAGACACAATGCCGGCTGAACATACCCGCGTTTGCTCTTGCGATCGCGACGGCAATCACGAGCCTCTTTCCAGCGGGCACACGCGCCGCCAGACGTTGGATATGCTCGCCGCCGGCGCCCTCTGGGCCGCGTTCGGTTCTCTGTTGGGCGGATACCCCAATCCAGCGCTTGCCGCGAGCGACGATGTGGTCCGCATTGGCTACCTGCCGATCACCGATGCGACCGCCCTGCTGGTCGCTTATGCGAAGGGCTTCTTTAGGGATGAAGGGCTTGACGCCGAAAGGCCGACTCTCATTCGCGGCTGGTCTCCGCTGGTGGAAAGCTTCGCTGCGGCGAAATTCAATATCGTTCACTTGTTGAAGCCGATCCCCGTCTGGATGCGCTACAACAACAAATTCCCTGCAAAGATCATGGCTTGGGGCCACACGAACGGGTCGGGCCTTGTTGTTGGAAGTCACGTCGGCGCCACCTCTTTCTCCGGTCTTGGCGGCAAGCAGATCGCCGTCCCATTCTGGTATTCGATGCACAACATCGTCTTGCAAATCGCCTTGCGCGAGGCGGGTCTCACCCCTGTCATAAAGGCCGAGGGCGAGGCGATCGGGCCGGGCGAGGTGAACCTGCAAATCTTGCCGCCTCCCGACATGCCGCCAGCGCTCGCCGCCAAGAAGATCGACGGCTACATCGTCGCCGAGCCGTTCAATGCGCTGGGCGAGGTCAAGGCCGGGGCCCGGATGCTGCGCTTCACTGGCGATATCTGGAAGAACCACCCGTGCTGCGTCATCACCATGAACGAGGAGTTGACCAAACAGAAGCCGGAATGGACGCAGAAGGTCATCAACGCGGTCGTGCGCGGCGCCATCTACGCTTCGGAGAACAAGAAGGACATCGCGAAACTGCTGTCCAAGGACGGCGACGGCTATTTGCCGGTTCCGGGTGACATCGTCGAGCGCGCCATGACAAAGTATGACCTGGAGACCTACGGGCCGGGCAAGGCGATTCAGCATCCCGAATGGGGCAATGGCCGTATCGATTTCCAGCCTTGGCCCTATCCCAGTGCAACAAAGCTGATCGTCGAAGCCATGACCAAAACGGCCGTCTCCGGCGATACGACCTTTCTCAAGGGCCTCGACGCGAGCCATGTTGCGGATGACCTCGTGGATTACACCTTCGTCAAGAAGGCGCTTGAGGCATTTCCTCAATGGAAGAACGACCCCAGCGTGTCGAAGGGCGATCCGTTCGTCCGGGAAGAGATCGTGAAGGTATGACGATCGAGACTGCAGCTGGAGCAGAAACGCCCGGACTTGCAAGCACTGCAGCCGGCCGGCGTGATGTGAAGGCCGCCTCCCTGCCCCTCCGCTCACTCGGCTTGACCGCCGGCGGATTAGCGGGCCTCTTCGCACTTTGGTGGCTGGGCGGCTGGCTGATCGCACGCAATCCCGCCACCGCGTCCTTCGCCGGCCTCGCGCCCCTCCCGGCGTTGAAGAGCTTTGGCGCGATTATCGGCTCGGGTGAGGTTTTGACAATAACGGCTCCGAGCTTATGGCGGGTTGGGTCGGGCTTGTTCTGGGCAACCGTCTTTGGTGTCCCCGTTGGCATATTGATAGGCCGCTCCCGTATCGCCCGCGAGATTACGAATGTCCCCTTCCAGTTCCTGCGGATGATCAGTCCGCTGTCCTGGATGCCGATCGCAATCCTAGCCTTCTCGACCTGGGATGGAGCCATCGTCTTTTTGATCGCAGCCGCCGCAACTTGGCCCATCCTTTTTTCGACCGCGGCCGGTGTGCGCCGCATCGATTCCGCCTGGTTCAAGGTCGCGCGGAACCTCGGTGCAAAGCCCTGGCATATTCTGAGCGCGGTCATCATGCCCGCGATCGCACAGGACATCCTGACAGGCGTCCGTCTGGCGCTCGGAGTAGGCTGGATCGTGCTCGTTCCCGCCGAGTATCTGGGCGTGAAGTCGGGCCTCGGCTATGCGATCAACGATGCGCGGGACACCTTGGAATACGACCGGCTTGCCGCCATAGTCTTGATCGTCGGACTGATTGGCTTCGCCCTCGACGCCGGTCTGCAAAAACTCATCGAGCGGTTGTCGTGGCTGAGGCAAGACCACTAACCCAGCATTCGAATTAGGGAGGACAACACAATGACGGAAGCAAATACGGATGGCCTAGCGCCTATCGACAAGGCTGGCCTCGAAAAACTCATCGGGGCAGCGAAGGCCAATCCGAAAGCTGTCCGGACCTTGAAGTGCCGGACCGTCGCGGAAAAGCGCTTCCGCCATCTGAACTACATCCGCGACCTGCCGCCCTATATCGTGGACGAGCCGCCGGGCTTGCTAGGCGACGACACCGCGCCCAATCCCTCCGAAGCCTCGCTCGCGGCGCTTGGTTCTTGCATCGCGGTGGGTCTCCATGCCAATGCCGTGCACCGGGGTTGGAAGGTGAAAAAGCTCGAGCTTCTTCTCGAAGGCGATCTCAACATTACAGGCGTCTGGGGAACGGGTGACGTCAGCGAAAAGCCGGTCGGTTTCACCGATGTGCGCGTCAAGGTCGACATGGAGTGCGATGCGCCGAAGGCCGAGGTCGATGCTCTCATCGATCATGTTGTGAAATGGTCGCCTGTCGCCAATACCTTCATCCGGCCTGTGAACCTTGAGGTGAAACCGGCCTAGCGCCGGCTAGGGCGGCCGCGCCTGGGAGGCTTTTTCCTGATGCATGATGTTGACGCTGCCCAAACGCGGCCGGCTGACGTGACGGGTGCGGTCCGCGCCATCGCGCGGCGCGATCTCTCGCCGCTTGTGGCCGCCATCGACCACGAAGGGCATTATCCCGAGGCGGTGCTCCGCGCCTTCGGCGCCGCTGGCGCGTACGCCGCTCATGGCGACGCTATCGCCAGCAGTAACCTTGGCCAGGGTCTTCGGACCGCGATCGAGGCCATGAGCGTGGCCAGCGAATATTGCCTATCGACTGCGTTCTGCATGTGGTGCCAGGACGCGCTCGCTTGGTACATCGCAACCTCCTCCAACGCTGGCTTGCAATCTTCGCTCGGTCTTCGCGTCGCGCGCGGCGAAACGCTCGGCGGAACCGGGCTCTCGAACCCGATGAAGGCGTTCTTCGGCATTGAGCGGATCAAGCTCAAGGCCCAGCGCGACGAAGGCGGCTATACGGTGAGAGGCGTTTTGCCCTGGGTCTCAAATCTCGGCCCAGACCATCATTTCGGCGCCATATTCGAACTCGGCAGCAATCCCGAACATTGCATCATGGCGGTTATCGATTGCTCGGGCGACGGCGTCAAAATCGTTCAGAACGATCACTTCGTCGCGCTCGAAGGCACACGCACCTTCTCCGTCCAGCTTCGCGATGCGTTCATACCCGACGCACACGTGCTTGCCGATCCCGTCGATGTTTACGTCCCGCGCATCCGCGCCGGCTTTATCTTGCTGCAATCGGGCATGGCGTTCGGGCTCATCCGCAATTGCATCGACATCATGAAGCAAGAGCGGACGAACCTCGCACACGTCAACAAATACATCGAGAAGCAGCCCGAGGATTTCGAAGAAACGCTTGCGAGCCTTGAGGAGGAGGTTTGGCGGTTGTGCGAAACACCTTTCGAAACCGATCCCGCCTATTTCCGGCACGTCCTGGAAGCGCGGCTAGCGGCCGGGGAAGCCACTGTCCGGGCAGCTCATTACGCCATGCTGCATCAAGGCGCAAAGGGCTATGTTTCGACTGGCGCGGCACAGCGGCGTCTGCGCGAAGCGTATTTCGTCGCTATCGTCACCCCGGCAACCAAGCAGCTTAGGAAGATGCTGGCCGAGATGCCATAAGGGACTGCGATCGCCTAGTCTAGTCGGGCCGTCGCAGCGTAACCAATTCAAATAACGCGAAAATATCGGCGGTCAGATCGGCAGGATCACTGGGATCACGTCTGGCGGCATATATAGGTGACGGTGAAGCGACCACGATTTTGTCTAACGCAAGCGGAAATCGCGCTCCTTGGCGTCGGCCGGAGAATGCATTTCAAACGCCGTTCCCGTTGCTAGGCGCTCGACATAGGCGCCCCACGCGATCATCGCGGTTTTTCGCTTTTGCCGGTGTTCAGGAAGCTGGTAGGTGCCGACGAGGCCGGGAGGTGTGTGATTTAGTATAAGCTCAACCACATCTCTTTCAACACCGAGAAAATTGCGCATATGCGTCGACATGGTTCGTCAAGGCGGTCCCGTGCGTGCGTCAAACGCATTACGCGAAGAGCTTGCCGCGCATCACGAGGCAGGCGAAGCCGCCGATCCTCACGCGTTTCAAGCGCCGGGCCGCAACCTCGATCTCGAGCTTGATCTCGCTCGGGCGGCCCATCTCGATCCCCTGCTCGATGATGAAATCGGAGGTGCCTTCCGGGAGCTGATCGAACCGGTGGATCGCCGCTGCAAATGCCGCCGCGGCCGAGCCGGTGGCCGGATCTTCGGGCACGCCGGCGCTTGGGGCGAACATGCGCGCGTGAAAGGTCGCGTTGTGCTGGATGGTCTCGCGGCAATAAAGGAAAACCTTGCCGCCGGTGCCGCCGAACGCCTCCTCCCAATGCGAAGCCACGGGTTGCGCGCGCCGGATAGTGTTCAAGTCACGGACCGGCACAAACGCGAACGGCGTGCCAGCGTCGTACTGGGACGGCTCGTGATTAGCACAGCCGATTTCGTGCGGCGCGAGGCCGAGCGCCGCTGCGATGCGGTCGTCATGCGCGGGGCCGCCGGCAAGCACCGGCAGCTTCGGCACATCGAACTCGGCATAGGGCGCCTGTCCGCGCCGCCCGGCAACGCCCACCCGTACGCTGCCGATGCTTTCCTCCAGAACGATGAGCGCATCGCAATCGGAAGCCGCGCCCGAAATCCTGTCGTCGGCGAGCTGGATCGCGGTGCCAATGGTCGGATGGCCGGCAAAGGGAAGCTCGGTCAGGGGCGTAAAGATTCGGATGTGGGCGGTGTGGGCCGGAAGGCGCGGCGGCAGTACGAAAACCGTTTCGGAGAGATTGAACTCGCGCGCGATGGCTTGCATCTCTGCGGTGGCTAGGCCGCCCGCGTCGAGAACGACGGCAAGCGGATTGCCGGCCAGAGGCTTTGCGGTGAACACGTCCCAAATCGCATATCGCCGTTCCATCACCGTCCTTCTCGCGCGCTTCATACTTATGACTTTGCACCATAATCGATTTCGCCCGCGCGCGCACCGGAATCTACGGAAGCCGGGCCTATCCCAACGGGATACGCACTCACAGGTTGCATCAAGCCTCGAAATCACACTATTATGGTGAGACATTCGAATAAGCGATTTTTTGCGCTGGTTCGCTTTTGCACAACCTGTGGCCCATGTGCAACCCATCAGCATGCCATGTTAATCTGAGTACAGTACTTTACGCGACTGTATTGGCGTGATTTTTTCCGATAACTCGGAACACCAAGCGGCGCGGCTTCCGTTTGGAGTACAGAAAGCCCTTTCTTGATTGACCCCGCTGCGAGGGTTAAGGTCTCCTCATCGAAAGACGGCAAGCACTGCCAGAGCAGGTGGTGCTGTTGAGGGGCGCCGTCGGAACCGAGATGGGGACTTGAGAATGAAACTTCTTACCGGCATTTTGGGCTTGACGCTGACCAGCGTTGTGGCCCTTGCCTCGGCCAATGCGGCTGATATTTACCGCGCGCCTGAAGCGGGCGGTTACAAGGACGGCCCGGCTTACGTGGCCGTGGATTGGTCCGGCCTTTATGTTGGCGTGAACGGCGGCTATGGTTGGAGCGACAACTCGTTCTACGAGGGTGGCTTTGGCGGCGGTCAGATCGGCTACAACATCCAACGCGGCACGTTCGTGTTTGGCTTAGAGACCGACTTTGAAGCTTCGGGCATCACTGGCGGCCGCATCAATTACGATTATTTTGGGACCGTGCGCGGACGCGCTGGCGTCACCTTTGATCGCGCTCTCCTCTATGTTACGGGCGGTTTCGCTTACGGCGACGTCAGTTTCCCTGGATTTAGCCATACCGAAACAGGTTACGTCGTCGGCGGCGGCCTCGAATATAAGCTGACGCCGAAATGGTCGGGTAAGATCGAGTATCAATATATCGACCTCGACTCCACACCTTTCGAAAAGCAAATCAATACCATCCGCGTCGGTGTGAACTACTTCGTCGGCGGCGGCTACGTTCCGCTGAAGTAGTCTTCGGCTCATCGAGTTTTAAAAGCGGCGCCTTCGGGCGCCGTTTTTGTTTTCGCCGCGCTCACAGTCCGTTAACCGAGATCCGGTTTTATCGCATGCATAGAGGCACTTCGAAGCCAGTTTGCAACCAAAGAGAGATTTTGATTAGTTTACAACCTGAGGTAACAGCATAGCATGGTCCCCGGTGGCCTGTTTCCATGTTCGATTACGGGGAAGTGTTATGATTTGTGGAGTTCTGTTGGGTGCAGTCAGCGGTGTTGCGCTCGTGTCATCGGCTATCGCGGCCGACATCTACAGTCCAGGCGGCGTAAGCTACGCACCGGCGCCTGCGTTCGTTCCGGTCGCGACCTGGACCGGATTTTACCTCGGCATAAACGGCGGCTATGGCGGCGAATCGAGCCTAGGCTTCCGCGATAATATTTATCCGACTGGCTCACCGGCAACTCCAACGTGGCTCGCCAGGGGCGTAGCTAATATCACCGGCGGTTTCGGGGGCGGTCAAGCTGGTTACAATTTTCAGACTGGCAATTTCGTCTTCGGCATCGAGACCGATATTCAGGGTTCGGATATAAGAGGTAGCGGTGCGCAAAGTGCGATAGATACCGGCTTCGGCCGTTTCGCCAATACAGGCTTGAGCGTCGACTATTTCGGCACCGTGCGCGGCCGTATTGGCTATGCTCTGGGCGGCACACTGCTTTACGCGACGGGCGGCTTTGCCTATGGCGGGGTCAACTCGTCATTCGTCTATAACGACACCAATTTGACCACGGGCCGGTCATCGAACTCGCAAACCCTCACTGGTTGGACCGCCGGTGCCGGCATTGAATATAAAATCACTCCATCCTGGTCCCTGAAAGGCGAGTATCAGTTCGTCGACCTCAGTTCATTCTCGTCGAACGCTTATCCGCTGACTGTTGCAACCTACTCTCAGAGAGGCAATGCGAACGTGGAGTTCAACACGGTCCGGGTTGGCTTGAACTATAACTTCAGCACGCCATACGAGCCGCTGCCGCTGAAGTAATTGCGAATATCGGCTTGCGGGGTAGCGGCGCTTTCGGGCGCCGCTTTTTTTGCGCCGCGAGTTGGCAGCAAATCAGGACGCAACGACGCGCAAGCGCCGCTCGAGCACCCGAAGGACCTTGGACAAATCGTGCCCGCGCTTCAAGATGAGGCCGGTCGTGGCCACGACGCTATAGGCGCCCTGCCTCCGGGTAAGCTTGGGGCTTTTTTCGATGCGGTAGAGGGGCCGTTCCGCCGCGCGCCGGAAAATTGAAAAAACCGCGCGGTCTTTCAGAAAATCGATGGAATAATCGCGCCATTCACCTTCAGCCACTTTGGAGCCATAAAGGGAGAAAATCGCGTTGAGCTCCTGCCTATCGAAGCTGGTATAGGGCAGCCCGGCCGGCGCCTGCGGGTTGGCGAGGGCCGCAGGCCCGAATGCGCTGGGCAAGGTATCGTTCATGAACGCCTCCTGAGGGTTGCCGAAGAAATAATCAACCATGATCGCGCTCAGAAAGCTGGCGCGCAAGGATAAAACCGCGTCGCGGCGATTGGAAACAGGGCAACCGGACTTGGGCGTCCCCTCCGAAAAAACGGACATCCCGGATATAGGGGCCCGGATCGAAACCGATACGGACCGTGTTTCACAGATGTTCTGCGCCTTGGCCGGGAGAGCAATCGTGAAACTTTTTGAATGCCAAAATTGCGGTCAGCTTATCTATTTCGAAAACGTCCAATGCGAGCGATGCGGATTTGCGCTCGGGTTTCTGCCTGACGCGGCCGTGATGACGGCCCTGAAGGCGACCGCGGATGGAAGCTACGTGCCACTCGACGATCCGTCGAAGAAGGTGGTTTACTGCGCGAACCACCAGCATGGCAGCTGTAATTGGCTCGTCGATGCCGGAGCCGATGCGCTGTGCCAAGCATGCAAGCTCAATCGCACGATTCCCGATCTCACCCAGCCCGAAAACCTTAGGCGCTGGCAGCGTATCGAGATCGCGAAGCATCGGCTCGTCTACAGTCTCATCCGGCTTGGGCTTCCGATAGAAAGCAAGGTGGAAGCGCCAAAAACAGGCCTCGCCTTCGATTTTCTTGTACCGCCGCCTGGAGAGGAAACTCAAGGCAAGGTCCTGACCGGGCACGACAATGGCGAGATCACGCTGAACGTTGCAGAAGCAGACGACGCCATCCGCGCCAAGATGCGCGAGAACATGCACGAACCCTACCGGACCTTGCTCGGCCATTTCCGCCACGAGATCGCGCATTACTATTTTGAGCGGCTTGTGCAAGGGAGCAAGTCCTATCCCTTGTTCCGCAAGACTTTTGGCGACGAAGCAAAAGACTACAACAAGGCCCTTCAAGACCATTATGGGAAGGGCGCGCCCACCGATTGGCAAGCCCGTCACATCAGCGCCTATGCCAGCGCGCATCCGCATGAGGATTGGGCCGAGACCTTCGCCCATTACCTCCATATGATCGACACGCTGGAGACCGGCTATGCGTTCGGGCTCAGGATCAGGCCGCGCGCCGGCCAGGATGACAATCTTGCAGCAAGCATAACCTTCGATCCGTATGCTCTTGCGGATTTCGAGCCGATCCTTGAGGCTTGGCTGCCCATGACCTTCGCGGTGAACAGCATCAACCGCAGCATGGGGATCGACGACCTGTACCCGTTCGTCATCTCGCCGGAGGTGGCGCAAAAACTGCGCGTTGTGCATCAGGTCGTGCGAAGCTATGGAAAAGACGAGCGGACAATCACGCAGCGCTTCCTTCGGATGATGTCCATTTTCTTTTAACGAGCAGACCCCGGCACGGAGGCCTGCCCCTCACTCCAAGTGGAGAGGGGCGTATCCGCTTTCTCACGAAACCATATCCTTCGAGACGCCGCCTCCGGCGGCTGGATGAGGCCAGCCATGCAAGGAGGCCGAAGGCCGTCTCGAACCATGTGGGATGCGAGTTCCACAGACGGAGACGGTCCTTAGAATTTTCCATGCCGCCCGGCGCCGCCCGTAAAGCGTGCGATACCCGCCGCCGTTTCGCCGGATTCGATCGTGGCGTATCCGCGGCGCAGCTCGTTCATGAGGGCCTCGCCGCACGGCAAATCCCATTGTTCGTAGACCGAGAGCCGGTCACTTTTCAGACATTGCGGTGGAAAGGCCGAGATTTCCGCCGCGAGCGCCTCGGCCGCGCGGCGCGCCTCTCCCTTGGGCACGACCCGGTTGGCGAGACCGAAGGCCAGCGCCTCGTCCGCCTTTACAGGCCGTCCGGTTAAGACCATGTCAAGCGCGCGGCCATGTCCGATGAGTCGCGGCAAGCGGACCGTGCCGCCATCGATGAGCGGCACACCCCAGCGACGGCAAAACACTCCGAACACCGCATCCTCTTCGACGACGCGCAAATCGCACCAAAGGGCCAATTCCAGTCCGCCTGCGACGGCGTAGCCCGAGACGGCGGCAATGACAGGCTTCGTGAGCAGCGTCCGCGACGGCCCCATAGGAGCGGTGGTCCCATCGGCGCGAACCCAGTCCCGCCAGTCGCCAGCGGCGATGAAGGCCTTGAGGTCGGCGCCCGCGCAAAACGTGCCATGTTCGCCGTAAAAGACGCCCACGCGGGCTTGATCATCCGCCTCGAAAGCCTCGAAAGCTCCCACCAACTCCGCCGCCGTGGCCGGATCGACGGCGTTCTTCGCCTCTGGCCGGCTGAGGATTACGGTCGTCACCGGCCCGTTTTTTTCCACTACTACGGTCATGCGGTTCTCTCCGCTTCAATAGGGGATCCCGCGTTTTTTGCCCCATTCGACTGACTTAGAATGAGGTGCCGGCGAGGCTCAGGATCAGTCATCTATGGAGCTCGAGGAATCTTCGCCGGGCTCACATCCCTTTCGCTGGCCCAGGTCTCGAACCTTGCCCCTCGCTCGGCCAAGTCGCGCAGCAGCGGCGCCGGCCTCGCCCTCGCGCCATTCGCGGCGCATATCCGTTCAACCTCAGCGAATATGGCCGGGAGACCCACGCGATCCGCATCGAACAAGGGGCCGCCTCGCCAGACGGGATAGCCATATCCATAAATCAGCACGAGATCGATGTCCGCCGGAGACGCCGCGACGCCTTCCTCCAAGATGGCCGCCGCCTCGTTGACGGTCGCCGCGCGGGCCCGCCCTTGGATCTCCGCGGCGGAAACGCTGCGCGCGGTCAGCCCTTTCCTCTCCCGCTCTTCCGCGATGACGGCGCTCACGGCGGGATCGGGAAGCCGCTTGCCGCCCTCGTATCGATACCAGCCCGCGCCGGTTTTCCGTCCGAACCGGCCCATCTCGCAAAGCCTGTCGGCAACGGCGACATAACGCTCGGCCGGATCGCGGGTGGCGGCGAGCCGTTTGCGCCGGGCCCATGCGATATCGAGGCCGGACAGATCGGAGACGGCGAAAGGCCCCATGGCGAACCCGTACGCTTCGAGCGCAGCATCGACTTCCCAAGGCAGCGCGCCGTCCTCAAGGGCATATTCCATCTCCCGGCGGTACACCGAGAGGATGCGGTTTCCGATGAAGCCATCGCAGACGCCGGCGATGACCGGGAGCTTGCCGAGCCGTTTGGCGAAGCCGAGCGCCGCAGCCAGCGCGCCCGGCGAGGTCGCTGCGCCGCGCACAATCTCGACCAGCCGCATGATCTCGGCCGGCGCGAAGAAGTGCAGGCCAACCACATCCTGCGGCCGCCCCGTTGCCGCAGCGAGTTGGTTGACGTCGAGATAGGACGTGTTCGTTGCGATGACCGCGCCGGCGGGGACGATGCGGGCGAGATCCGCCATCACAGCCGATTTCACGGCCATCTCCTCGAACACAGCCTCAATGACGAGCCCGCATCCCGCGAGGTCATCCAAGCCGCTTGCGATGCTGAGTGCACCCGGCTGGGGCGCGGCGCCCGGACCCTTGACGCCAGCCTTATTCAAAATGTCTCCGATGCGTTTCTTGGCGCGTTCGCGGGCAGCCTCATCGGGATCGGCGAGAACCACCTCGAAGCCAGCGGCAAGACAAGCGCCGGCGATACCCGCGCCCATCGTTCCCGCTCCAACAATGCCGATGCGGTCGATTTGCTGGGCTTTCACATCGCGTAACCCGGGGAGCTTGCCCGCTTGGCGTTCGGCAAAAAAGACATGCCGCATGGCCTTCGCCTGAGCGGAGCCCCGGAGTTCGAGAAACAGACGCCGCTCAAGAGCGCAACCGGCGGCAAAATCGCCGTCGAGGGCGGCGGTCATGGCCTCGGCAAGGGCGGCCGGCGCTGCCTGACCGCGGGCTCGCGCAAGAGCTTTCGACTTCGCGGCCTCAAAAGCGGAAGCATCGCTGAGCCGGACGGGAAGCAGCCTCGTCCGCCGCGGAGACGTTTCCGCTAACCCAGCCGCCAGCCGCATGGCCTCCTCGCGGAGTGCATCCGGCGCCACAACCCTGTCGACGATGCCGAGTTGCGCCGCTTCCTGGGCTGACACGTGGCGGCCGGTTGACGCGATCTCGAATGCGTGCGCAGCGTCCGCAAGCCGCGGCAGGCGCTGGGTGCCTCCCGCGCCGGGAATGAGCCCAAGCTTCACCTCCGGCAAGCCCAGTACTGCGCCCGCGGCCATCGCGCGCGCATGGGCCGCAAGCGCAAGTTCCAAGCCGCCGCCAAGGGCCGCACCGTGGAGCGCCGCGACGACGGGCTTCGGGCAATCCTCGATCGCGCTGCACACATCGGGGAAATGCGGCTCAAGGAGGGGACCGTCAAATTCCCGGATATCGGCGCCTGCCACAAAAGTCTTCCCGGCGCCTGCCAGCACGATGGCCGCGATAGCGGGATCGGCGGCAGCATCGCGGAGGGCGGCCAGGATGCCTTTTCTGACGGCCTGCGAGGCGGCGTTGACAGGAGGGTTATCGATCTCGATGACGGCCACGCTGCCGGATTTCTCCGTCCGCACGGCCGGAGCCGGCTCGTGCCCAAGATCCAAAGACATCAGTGCGCCCCTTTTCTTCCCAAAAACAAAGCAAATTTACCGGCAGAACTTAGGCCGGCGGGGTGGATCGCGTTGCACGTCACACGCCAAGCCAGCGGGCCTTCAAGTCCTTGTCCGCGCGAACTTGCGAGGGCTCGCCCTGCCAAACGGCCTGTCCGCGTCCGATGATGCAGACGTCATCGGCGAGGCTGGTGGCGAACCCAAAATTCTGTTCGACGAGAATGATCGTAAGCCCCTCGGACTTCAGCTCCGCGAGCTTTTCGTGGATCTGTTTCACGATGATGGGCGCAAGCCCTTCCGAAGGCTCGTCGAGCAGCAATAGAAGTGGGTTCATGAGCAGAGCGCGCGCGATCGCAAGCATTTGCTGCTCTCCGCCGGAAAGCTGATTTCCCCCATTCTTGCGCCGCGAATGGAGTCTCGGAAAGAAGTCGAACACTCGCGGCAGCGTCCATCGCCTCTCGCCGGCCGGCTTCAAGCGTGCGGCGAGAGCGAGATTCTCCTGCACGGTGAGCGAGGGGAAGATGTCTCGCGTCTCAGGCACGTAGGCGACGCCGAGGCGCGCGATCTCATAGTTCCGCCGGCGCGTGATGTCCCGGCCCCTGAATTGGATCGAGCCGCTTTTCGGCGTGACCATCCCCATGATGGCCTTGAGCGTGGTGGATTTGCCGGCGCCGTTGCGCCCGAGAACGGCCAGCACCTTCCCCTTCGCGGCATTGAGGGTCAGACCGTGAAGGATCTGCGTCTCGCCATAGCCTGCTTCGAGATGATCGATCTTAAGCATTGGCATCCCAATCCCCGAGATAGATCTCTTTGACGAGAGGGCTTTTCCGCGTTTCTGCCGGCGTTCCTTCGAAGACCACCTTCCCATAATTCAAGACGGTGATACGGTGCGCCACATCGAAGGCGAGGTCCATGTCGTGCTCGATAATGAGGATCGTGAGTTCGGCGGGCAGCGACTTCAGGAGCCGGTGTAGCCCCTCTATCATTGCGGGACCCGCGCCGGACGCCGGCTCGTCCATCAGCAGCACCTTTGGTTGGCTCGCCAGGGCGATTCCGACCTCTAATTGGCGGCGGGTGCCGTAAGGGCATTGGGCAACGGGTGCATCGAGGACGCCGATGAGACCAACCTGGGCTGCAACGTCCTTGACGGCCTTCTTCACATTCTTCCGGGCAAACGAGTCCCTCAACAGCTGACCGGATCGCCCCATCGCGGCCGCGGCCGCAAGCGACAGGTTCTCACCGACGGTCAGGCCGCCGAACACGTTGTTTTTTTGATAGCTTCGCGCAAGCCCCAGCCGGGCGCGTGCTTCGACAGAATAGCCGGTGACGCTTTTGCCGTTAAGTCTGATGTCGCCCGAGGCCGCCGGCAGCTGACCCGTAAGGAGATTGAACAGCGTCGTCTTTCCAGCTCCATTCGGGCCGAGGATCGCGCGGCGCTCTCCCTTCTGGAGGCGGAAGGACACATCGTTGGTGACGGTCAGGGAGCCGAAAGACTTGCAGAGGTTGAGGACTTCAAGCATCGGCTTGCACTTTCACGGCTCCCGGCGCCTCGGCAGACCCATGTTCCGGCGAGGCGCGGTCCCGGTTCTCGACGAACCTTTCAAGGCTGCCATAAATTCCGCGCCCCCCCGCCATTACGGCCGTAATGAGGCTCAGCCCAATGACGAGATGCCAGGAGGCCGTGAGCCCGCTGCTCACATGCTTGAGAAACACAAGGAAGACGGCCCCCGCGACCGGACCGGCGAGCGTTCCAAGGCCACCCAGGATCACGACCACGAGGCATTCTCCGGAAAGGGTCCAGGTCAAAAGCTCTGGAGAAACGAACAGGGTATGCTGAGCGGCTAGAGCGCCGGAAAGGCCGGCGAAAGCGCCTGAGATCCCAAATGCCGCAGCCTTGAAACGCCAGACGGTCACCCCCAGCGCCCGCATCCTCTCCTCGTTCTCCCGGATGCCGCAAAGCGTACGGCCGAAGCCCGACCTTAGAATGCCGGCCGCGAGGAGATAGGTCAGCGCGAGAACGAGGAGGCAGAAGAAAGCGAATTGGTCTGGGCTCTGAAGGTCGATGCCGGCAGCAGAAAGATCGAGCCGGGCGATTCCGGGCATTCCGTCATCGCCGCCGAGATCCTCGGAGCCGAACACGAGCACATAGGCCATTTGACCGAAGGCCAGCGTTGCCATGATGAAATAAATACCCCGCGTGCGGGACGTCACCGCGCCCATCGCCGTGCCAAACGCGGCGCCAGCCCCTATGGCGCAGGCGAGGGCATAGCCTGGTGTCATGCCGGACAAAACATTCGCGGCCGCAAACGCATAGGCGCCGGCACCTGAAACCGCACCCTGCGCGAGGGAGATCATTCCGGCGTAGCCAGCAATCAGGTCCAGGCTTATCGCGAGGATGGAAAGAATGGCCGCTTCAATCACGAGTTCCTTCGCGAAAGCACCGCCCATAGCCGCATAGACCGCCAGTCCCGCAAGAATGGCGGCAAGCGTGAAGGTCTTGAGCGCCGTTTGATGGAACATCGCTAGGTCCGGGCGGGGAAGAGGCCTGCCGGCTTAAGGATCAGCACGGCGGCAAACAAGACATAGACCCCAATCGAGGCGGCCCGGGGCGCGAGCACGGCCCCGAAGGTTTGGACGAACCCGACCAGAAACGAGCCGGTGACGGCGCCCTGAAGACTGCCTAGGCCGCCGACGACGACCACGATCAGCACCGGGATCAGGATCTCCGTTCCCATGCTGGGACTGACTGAAACCACGGGCGCCGCGACGACGCCCGCCAGCCCAGCCAGCGCGCATCCGGCACAAAAGGCCGAGAAAAAAAACAGCTCCACATTGATGCCGAGGCAACCGGCCATCTCACTGTGATCGACGCCGGCGCGGACGATCGCCCCGAGCTGGGTTCGCGAGAGAATAAGGTGCAACATGGCCATGATCGAAAGGCCGAGCCCGATGATGAACAGCCTATAGGCGGGATAAGCGATACCGAGGACTTCGACCATTCCGGAGAGCGAAGGTGGAGGCTCAAACCCGAGAGCGATGTCGCCCCAAATCATCCGGAATACGTCCAGGAAGACAAAAATCAGGCCGAAGGTCACGAGCACCTGGTTCATCGGACCGGAATTCCGCATGCGGCGTATGAGGCTCCAGTAGAGCAACGCGCCGAGCGCCGCGACGCCCAGTGGAGCGAGCGCAAAAGCGGCCCAATAGGAGCCGGTCAACCCGGCGGCGGAGTAGCCGATATAGGCACCGAGCGCGTAAAGGGCGCCATGGGCGAGATTGACGAAGTGAAGCAGCCCCAGAATGACCGTCAATCCAACCGACAATAAGAACAGCAGCATGGAAAGCTGCAATCCGTGAAGACATTGAACGATCCAAAACGCGGGATCACCGGACATCGGAGGGAACTTTCAGAGGAACGTATCTTGAGGCCGCGCCAGCTTCGAGTGAAAACGCATTTGAGGCCGCGCGCCCTACGGCGAACGGCCTCCGGCGGCCCATCAGAACTTGCACCCATTCGGCTCGTCGGCGACGTTTGGAATGGTGCCGACGATCTTCTGCGTAAGGCCGCCGCTACCCGCTACCGTTTCGTAGACGTAGATGTTCTGTACGATGTTGTTGGTTGCGGGATCGATCTTCAACGGACCTCGCGGGCCGGCATAGCTCACCTTGGGCAGAGCCGCCGCTATGCTCTCGCGATCGCTCGCACCGGATTTGATGGCCGCTACGAGCGCGCGCCCCGCATCGTATCCGTGCACGGCATATTCCGAGGGGTTCCGGCCGCTCTTAGCCTTGAAAGCTTTGACGAAAGCCGCGTTCTCCAGCGTATCGATGGCCGGCACGTAATGCAGGGCGGCTATGACACCCTCGGCCGCGGGACCTTCGGCGTCTACGTAGAGCGCGGAGGTCAGAAAACCCGAACCGTACAGAGGCACATCTTTTTTGATGCCGAGCGAGGCGTACTGCTTGACGAAGGAGATGGCTTCACTGCCGGCGTAGAAGACGAAAATAGCGTCGGGATTCGAAGCCTTGGCCTTCGTCAGATAGGGACCGAAGTCGAGGGTCTTTTGGAACGGTGTCCAATCGGCGCCTACGATCTGCCCGCCCGCAGCCGTGAAGGCCGCCGAGAACCCGCCGATCATTTGCAGGCCGGCCGCGTAGTCCGGCCCGATCGTGTAAACCTTGCGGATGCCCTTATCGTACATCCACTTGCCCATGGGCCGGTTGACTTGGGCGTTCGAGAACGAAACGCGCGTGATGTATTTGCTGCAGTGCTGTCCGGTGATCTCGTCATTTCCGGCATTGGCCACGATCAAGGGGACTTTCGCACTGTCGATGTAATCCCGGACGGCAGCCAGAACGCCCGAGGAAACGATGCCTGCGATAACATCGGCTTGATCTTCGAGTACGAGTTTCCGGGCCTTCGCCAGGCCGACGGGAGGCTTGACTTCCGTATCCTCGCGCACGATCGAAAAGCCGTCCGTCATGCCAGCCTCTTCGAGTGCCAGCATGAAGCCGTCGTCGATTTCCTTACCAAGTGCGGCGTAGACGCCGGAATAGGGCAAGAGAAGCCCAAGCTTTAGGACCTTCGCGGACGCTGCAGCCGGCCAAGACGCCGCGATACAGGCTATAGCGGCCGCGCCAAGCGCAAACCGCATCATCCGTGCACACACAAACATCGTTTCCTCTCCCCAGGTCAATGCACCCCGTTTTCGGGGTTGCAGAGCGCATTGATGTGCACAAAAATGCATAGTCATCAATGCAAATCCAGCTCTTTTGGCTGTTGCCGCTTATGATTGCTTATCCTGTAGGCTGTGTAAAGTATTTATATTGCATAAATGCCGCAATTTGTGCAATATTGAAATATCAAGATGTCAATTTAGGCACACCGGCAACAGATGAGGCAGTTCCATGACAGGGCAAGAGGAATTTCTCGGTGCCGTTTCCGCAATCGCGGGTGAGATTGGAGATGCGGCGCTCGACAATCAGCTCGAAGCCCGGCTCAACGAAAGGTTTCCCGCCGGCGGCGAGACGTTCCTGCGCTTGTCAGCCCTTTGTTCGCAGGGCGAGGCCGAGGGCTGGCTTCTGAACCGGGAGGCGGGCGGTATCAAGTTTGGACGCGCCGTGAAGCCCGGCAAGGAAGCCGGCCGCTTCAGCGTCGACATCGTGCGGATGAAGGATGTCGCCGGGCCGCATCACATCCACACCACAGGGGAGATAGGCGCCATTATGCCTCTCAGCGGCGAGCCAGCCTTCGATGGCAAACCGGAGGGGTGGTATGTCTATGAACCTGGCTCAAGCCATCATCCAACCGTCGCCGGAGGGGAGGCCTACGTCCTTTACTTGCTGCCGGATGGAGCAATCGAGTTCACAGGCAAATAGCCGCCCCAACAAAACAAAAAAAGGGGACAGGCAAACGGGAGGGGACATCGATGACAGAACCAAGCGGTAATGCCGCGTACTACTTCGTGGACCGGCATCTCTCTGGCCCGGCAGCCGCGAAGGCCGCCTTCACAGAGTCGGCCCCGGGCGGCCGGACTCTTACTTATGAGGACTTGGCCCTTCAATCGGACCGGATGGCCGCGCTCTACGAACGCCACGGCTTGCGTGCCGAAGACCGCGCGGCCATGCTAGTCCTCGACCAGATCGAGTTTCCGGTGATTTTTTGGGGAAGCCTGAAGGCGGGCGTTATTCCCATCCCGATCAATACGCTGCTGTCTACGGACGTCTACAACGCCATCCTGTTGGATAGCCGGGCGCGTGCCCTTTTCGTTTCGAGCAAGCTGCTGCCCGCGGTCGAGCCGGTGCTTGCGGGCAATCCCTATCTCAAGGCGGTTTTCGTCATCGAGGAGCACGATCCGCGAGGCGGTCCGTCGTTGCTGGGCCGGCTGTTCGGGAACGGGGCCAAAAAAGTCCGTTATCGTGAAGGGATATTCTCTTTCGCCGCGGAGCTGGCGGCGTCGGAAAGGCGCAAGCTGCTCCCCGTCAGCCCTGACGAATGCGCGTTCTGGCTTTACTCCTCGGGGTCCACGGGCAAGCCCAAGGGCGTCCGCCATGTGCACTCAAGCCTCCAATACACTTCGGACACTTACGCGCGCCAGGTGCTCGGCATCAAGGCGGACGATGTCGTGTTTTCCACGGCCAAAATGTTCTTCGCCTATGGGTTTGGGAACGCCATGACCTTTCCCATGGCTGTAGGAGCTTCCACCGTCTTGCTTTCGGGCCGTCCGACACCCGACAGCGTGATGGCGGTCATTCGCGCGACGCGGCCGACCGTTTTCTGCTGCGTGCCGACCCTCTACGCCGCGATGGTGGCAGCCCTGGACGGCAAACAACCCGAGGGTGCCGAGCGGATGAGGCGCTGCATTTCCGCGGGCGAGGCGTTGCCTGCCGAGATTGGGGAGCGCTGGGCTGCTATCTTCGGTGTCGACATTCTGGACGGCGTCGGCTCCACGGAGCTCCTCCATATCTTCTTGTCCAACCGGCCGGGCGATGTGGTGTACGGAACATCCGGTGTCGCCGTACCGGGATACCAGCTCCGGCTCGTCAACGAGCACGGAGTTCCCGTGAATGCAGGCGAGATCGGCGAGTTGCTCGTCAGCGGCCCATCGGCTGCGGATGGATACTGGAATCAGCGCGAAAAAAGCCGCGAGACCTTCGAAGGCCGCTGGACGAGAACGGGCGACAAGTATCATCTCCGCGAGGACGGCCGCCTCGTTTACTGCGGACGCACCGACGACATGTTCAAGGTGAGCGGGATTTGGGTTGCGCCGTTCGAGGTCGAGCAGGCGCTGATCTCCCATCCGGCGGTGCTGGAAGCCGCGGTCATCTCCGACCGTGACGCGGATGGTCTCGAAAAACCGAAAGCCTATGTCGTTCTCAAGCCCGGCGCGAGCGGCGAAGGCATTGCCGAAGACCTGAAAGAGCATGTGAAAGAAAAGGTCGGG
Organism: uncultured Alphaproteobacteria bacterium; assembly: GCA_963817705.1. GTDB lineage: Bacteria > Pseudomonadota > Alphaproteobacteria > Rhizobiales > Rhodomicrobiaceae > Rhodomicrobium. The sequence goes on along the minus strand of CAWFPF010000004.1, from coordinate 169,570 downwards.
AAGTGGAAATATCCACGCTGGATTGAAATCATCGATGACCTTCCAAAAACGGCAACCGGAAAGATCCAGCGCTTCAAACTGAGAGAATTGCACGGCGTCGAATATGAAGCGGGTGAACCCGGAGAGCGATTGGATCACGATCAACGGGTGGAAGCTTGAATGCCGCTGTTCGGGCGGCTCCCCTGACTGTAGGCAATCGATTGTCTCGCCGAACAAGTATTCGCAGGAGCAGGCGGGGTCTTGCGTTTTCGCGATTTCGAGGCTGGAGCGTGGATACTCCGGCCGTTAAGGGAGCCGCGTCCGCATCAACTCCGTAAGCGATTGTCGAGCATGCCTCTAGGGAGGCAAAGATGCAGTAAATTGCACAGCTCCGCGTCTCCCGATGTCATTGCAATTCGATTTATAGCATCCGTGCGCAAATATATGTGATGTTCGCCCCACTTTTTTCCAATTGATCAAATCGCTATATGCAATATTGTGCCTACGCATAAATCGCATGGAGAGAGCTGGATGGCGAAACGCATTGACTTCCAAACGGACCCGTCGCGCTACCGGCATTGGCGCGCCGCTTACGATGGCGATGTGGCGACGTTGTCTATGGATGTCGATGACAAAGGCGGCCTCTTCGACGGGTACGAACTGAAGCTCAACTCCTACGATCTCGGCGTAGATATCGAGCTTGCCGATGCGGTTCAGCGCATGCGCTTCGAGCATCCCGAGGTCAAGGCGGTGGTTCTGCGTTCGGGCAAGGATAATGTATTTTGTGCCGGGGCCAATATTCGCATGCTCGCCGGTGCCTCGCATTCTCACAAGGTCAATTTCTGCAAATTCACGAACGAGACTCGCAACGCTTTGGAGGCAGCCGGGCGTGAATCCGGCCAGTCCTATATCTGCGCGGTAAAAGGTGCCTGTGCCGGCGGCGGCTACGAACTCGCGCTTGCTTGCGACTACATCATTCTCGCCGACGATGGCTCCTCGAACGTGGCGCTGCCGGAGGTTCCGTTGCTGGCTGTGCTTCCGGGCACGGGCGGGCTGACCCGCGTCACCGATAAGCGCAAAGTGCGCCGCGATTTGGCCGACGTCTTCTGCTCGGTCGAGGAAGGCGTGAAGGGAAAGCGCGCCGCCGATTGGCGCCTCGTCGACGAAGCGGTGCCGAACTCGAAATTTGAGGAATCCGTCCGGCAACGGGCAAAGAGCTTCTCCGCCAAGACGGCTGCAAAAACTGGACAAGGCATTGTTCTTACGCCGCTCAGCCGGACATTCGGCGATGACGGCTCGGTCACTTATTCCACCGTCGAGGTTGCTATCGATCGCCGGCTCGGCGTGGCCTCGCTGACGATATCAGGCCCTTCGGAGCCCCCTCCAGCCGATGTGAGCGCGCTTCACGCCGAAGGTGCCAACACCTGGATGCTTCGCTGCGCGCGCGAACTGGACGACGCCACCCTGCATCTAAGGAACAACGAGTTCGAGGCCGGCGTCATAAAATTCCGGTCGCAGGGCGATCCGGCGGCCGCGCTGGCTCACGAACGGCTTCTCCTGGACAACCGCGGCAGCGACTGGCTCTCCCAGGAGATCCTTCTGCTTTGGAAGCGGGTGCTGAAGCGGATCGATCTTACCTCACGCTCTTTGGTTGCCCTGATCGAGCCGGGTTCTTGCTTTGCTGGCACCTTGGCCGAAATCCTTTTTGCCGCCGACCGCTCCTACATGGCGGAAGGACCATTTGAAGACAGCAACCGCCCCGAGGCGGCGATTACGCTGACGGACGCAAATTTCGGGCTCTATCCGATGTCCAACGGTCTGAGCCGGCTTGAGACCCGCTTTTTGGGAGAGCCGGAAAGCCTCGATGCGGCGAAAGCCAAGACGGGCATTCCGCTTGCCGCTCGCGATGCTCACGGCATAGGCCTTGTCACCTTTGCCTTCGACGAGATCGACTGGGAGGATGAGATCCGCGTCTTCATTGAGGAACGCACAAGCTTCTCGCCGGACGCCATGACGGGCATGGAGGCGAACCTTCGATTTCCGGGGCCAGAGACCATGGAAACCAAGATCTTCGGCCGGCTGACGGCCTGGCAGAATTGGATTTTCCAAAGGCCGAACGCCGCCGGCGAGAAGGGCGCGCTCAAACGCTACGGAACCGGGCTGCGAGGCGAATACGACATGCGGCGGGTGTGAATAACTAGATAGTGATGAATGCGCGTCACCCCTCATCCTGTCCTTCTCCCACAAGGGGAGAAGGGACGCTAGAACCATCCTCCGCCTTGGGGCCGGGCAGTTCCCTTCTCCCCTTGCGGGAGAGGGGCTAGGGGTGAGGGGTAAGAGAAGTAACGAGGAACGCCACATGACCGAAGGCATGCTCAATGTCAGCTACGACACCAAGATCCCGAACAATGTGGGCCTGTCCGGCGATGCGCGCGTTCTCAAAGCGCTGGAAAAATGGCATCCGGGTTATCTCAAATGGTGGAACGGCCTTGGTCCCGAAGGCTTCCAGGAGAGCATGGTCTACTTGCGCACCGCCGTTGGCGTCGACCCCAAGGGCTGGGCAAAATTCGACTACGTGAAGATGCCCGACTATCGCTGGGGCGTCTTGCTCGCCCCGCAGGTGGAAGGCCGGACCATCCCCTGCGGCGAGCATTTGGGCGAGCCGGCTTGGCAGCAAGTGCCGGGCGAGTATCGCTCCATGCTTCGCCGCCTCATCGTCATTCAGGGCGACACAGAGCCCGCCTCGGTGGAACAGCAGCGCCATCTCGGCAAGACGGCGCCATCGCTCTACGACATGCGCAACCTGTTTCAGGTCAACGTGGAGGAGGGCCGTCATCTCTGGGCGATGGTCTATCTCTTGCAAAAGTACTTCGGAGCCGATGGCCGGGAGGAAGCCGGCGAGTTGCTCCGGCGTCAATCGGGCTCGAAGGAAGCGCCCCGTATGCTGGGGGCGTTCAACGAGGAAACCCCGGACTGGCTCTCTTTCTTCATGTTCACTTATTTCACCGACCGCGACGGGAAAATGCAGCTCGAAAGCCTAGCTCAGTCCGGGTTCGATCCCTTGTCGCGGACTTGCCGCTTCATGCTGACCGAAGAAGCGCACCATATGTTCGTCGGCGAATCTGGCGTGGGGCGCACCATTCAGCGCACCTGCGACGCGATGAAGGCGGCCGGCATTGCCGATCCCTACGATATCGAAAAGGTGCGCGCATTGGGCGTGATCGATCTGCCCACGATCCAGAAAAAGCTCAATCTGCACTATTCGCTCTCGCTTGACCTGTTTGGCGCGGAAATCTCTACCAATGCTGCAAACGCCTTCAGCGCCGGCATCAAAGGCCGGTATCAGGAAGTCAAAATTAACGACGACCACAAGCTCAAGGACGCCACCTATCCCGTTGTGTGGATGAAGGACGGCCAAATCGTCTGCGAGGACGCCCCAGCATTATCGGCCATCAATTGCCGGCTGCGCGACGACTACACGAAAGACGCGGCAGGCGGCGTCGGCCGCTGGAACAGCATCATCGCAAAATCGGGTGTCGAGTTCGAGATGAAGCTGCCGCACCAAGGTTTCCACCGGCAGATTGGCTCTTTCGCCGGCGGGCACATCGCACCGGACGGCGCGGTTGTCTCCGCGGATATTTGGCGTGCGAACCGCGACGCCTGGCTGCCGGCTCTCTCCGACGGCGATTTTATTCAATCGCTGATGAAGCCGGAATGGGAGCCGGGCAAATGCGCAGGCTGGATCGCGCCTCCCAAGGTTGGCATCGACAACAAGCCCGGCGATTTCGAGTATGTGAAGCTGCATATGGCGTGATGGCAATTGCGATCTGCGGACGGGAAGGAGTCCCCCCTCACTCTGTCTCTCTCCCCGAGGGGAGAGAGAACGCCTACACGGCCGTTGCAATCTCCCTCTCCCCTCGGGGTGAGGGGGGACTTTCAAGCGCGGGGTGAGGGGGCCTAACAGGGGCTTGCAGCCATGAGCGAACGCATGAAACAGCATCTCATCGATCCGGAACTCTGCATCCGCTGCCACACCTGCGAAGAGATGTGCCCGGAAGGCGCGATCACGCATAACGATGTAAACGTTGTGGTCGAGGCCTCGAAGTGCAATTTCTGCATGGCTTGCATCGCGCCTTGCCCAACGGGCTCCATCGATAATTGGCGCGTCGTGAGCGCGCCCTATTCCGTCGCCGGGCAGTTGGAGTGGACCGAGCTTCCTACCCAGGAAGAGTTCGCCGGCGATGCTGCGTCTTTGTCCGAAGATACCGCGATCGAGGCTCTCGAAGACGGGATTGCGGCTCTTTTGGCTGAAGCTCATAAGGGGACTGCCGGCCGGGCGAGGGCACCGGCGTCGTCGTCGAAACCTGTCGTTAATCTTTATACCATCGGCAAACCGCTGGAAGCGACCGTCCAGGGGAATTTCCGCCTGACTGCCGCGAACGCCAGTCTCGACGTACGCCATATCATCCTCGATCCGGGACCGGCGCATTTCCCCGTACTCGAAGGACAGAGCATCGGCATTCTGCCTCCGGGCATGGACTTAAAGGGAAAACCCAACCTGCCAAGGCTTTACTCGGTTTCAAGTCCCCGCGATGGAGAAAAGCCTAACACGAACAATCTGGCGCTCACGGTCAAGAGAGAGCCGATGGGGGTTTGCTCCAACTACATCTGCGACTTAAAAAAGGGCGATAAGGTTAGGCTTGCCGGACCGTTCGGGGCGACCTTCTTGATGCCGGACGACCCGCAGGCCAAGCTCATTATGGTTTGCACCGGGACCGGCTCGGCGCCGTTCCGTGCCTTTACCATGCGCCGCCAGCGCACCGTGCCCGGACTCAGCGGATCGATGCTGCTTTTCTTCGGCGCGCGCACCCCCGATTCGCTGCCCTATTTCGGGCCGTTGAAGAAGGTGCCCGATACCTTCCTCGCCAAGTTTTTCGCGTTCAGCCGCGTGGCGGGCGAGCCGAAGACTTATGTGCAGGACCGGCTTCGCGATGCCCGCGCCATCGTGGCGCCGCTCCTCCGGGACGGGAACACGCATATCTATATGTGCGGGCTCAAGCAGATGGAGGCCGGCGTCGAAAGCGCCTTCGCCGATATTGCTCACGGGGTAGGATTGAACTGGGAAACCATCCGCGATGGAATGCGAGAGACAGGGCGATATCATGTCGAAACCTATTGACGAACGGGGCCATGGCGAGTTCGAGCACGGCGCCGCGGTGAAGCAAGGAAAGCCCTTCCGGCATAACATCAAGGTTCGCTGGGGAGATTGCGATCCGGCGAAGATCGTATACACGGCGAATATTCCAGGCTGGGCTCTGGAAGCCATCGAAGCCTGGTGGGAGCATCATGCCGGGGTCGACTGGTATATCATCAATGTCGACCGCAACTTAGGCACGCCGTTTGTCCATATGAAATTGGACTTCAGATCGCCGCTGACGCCCCGCCACATGCTGGAGTGCGACGTCACGTTGAAGCGCCTCGGGCACCGTTCGATTACTTTCGCCGTCGCCGGATATCAGGGCGGCGTTCTGTGTTTCGAAGGGGAGTTCGTGTGTGTCTTCGTCGATGCGGCCACGATGAAGCCGCGCACGCCACCCAGCGATATCGTCGCGGCGATCCATGCAAACGCTTACCTGGACTGAAGGTGCTCCGTGCTGCGCGGACTTGCCGAATTGGAGGGCGCATGAAATATAATTCACTTTCGATGCCTTCGGACTAGCAGGCAGCAGCGAGATGATGACCTTAAACGGGCAAGTGGCGCAGGGCCGTCTCGATGACGGCTTTGCCGGCGTTAGGATCGAGCGTTTGCTCGTCTCCGTCGGAGAGCGGGTTCGCAGTGCGCGGGCGCGGACGGGCATGTCGCGGCGTGCCCTCGCCGAAAAGTCCGGTGTCTCCCAGCGCTATCTCGCGCAGCTTGAAAGCGGGCAGGGCAACATTTCCATCGGATTGCTCCTGAGGATAGCGGATTTGCTGAACCTTCGGATCGAGTGGCTGGTGGGTGAGGACGATCCCTGGACGTCCGGCATTGCCCGGATTTCCTCCCTGCTCCGCTGCGCCACGCGCACCCAGCGCGAGCGCGTGCTCGAAATCCTCCTTCCCGGCGACGTAAGCCTTGCCTGTGCAAACCGCATCGCCCTGATCGGGCTGCGCGGCGCGGGCAAATCGACGCTCGGCAGGCTTGCAGCGGCGGCGCTTGGGCTGCCGTTCCGGGAGCTCAACGAGGATATCGAGGAGGCCAGCGGAATGCCCGCGTCAGAAGTGATGGCTCTCTATGGCCCCGAGGGTTACCGGCATCTGGAGAGCCAATCTATCGAGCGCATCGTGGCGACTGAGGACCGGCTTGTGCTTGCCGTCGCCGGCGGCATCGTCTCGCAGCCGGAGACTTTCGACTATCTGCTCAGGCACTTTCACACGATCTGGCTGAAGGCCGAGCCCGAGGAGCACATGGCGCGCGTTCGCGGCCAGGGCGACGAGCGCCCTATGGCCGGAAACCCGGATGCCATGAGCGAACTGCGCAGCATTCTCAAGAGCCGCGAGGCGCTCTACGCGCGGGCGAAGGTACATGTCGACACATCCGGAGCAACGGTCGAGGAAAGCCTCGCTAGCCTGCTGCGGGCAATCGAGACGAACGGCTTTCTCATGGATGAAAGCGAATTGCTGTTTCAAGCCGGACCGGTGGTAGCCGACGAAAGCTGAAGGCATCGGCCCACCTTCGTTCCAATCGCGCTTTGCATGGCCTGACCTTAGGCATTATTGTGCGGTATGGAATGGCGGAATGGAGCGCATGCAACGTGATTGAGGCCTACATTTGCGATTATGTGCGCACCCCCATCGGCCGCTATGGCGGGGCTTTGTCCAGCGTTCGCACCGACGACCTGGCTGCCATCCCGATCCGGGCGCTGAAAGATCGCAACGCCTCCGCCGATTGGGCGATGCTCGACGAGGTTTATATCGGGTGCGCCAATCAAGCGGGCGAGGACAACCGGAACGTCGCACGCATGGCGCTTCTGCTTGCGGACTTACCGGAAACAGTTCCCGGAAGCACCATAAACCGGCTCTGCGGTTCGGGCATGGACGCGGTGCTGATGGCCGCGCGCGCCATCAAGGCCGGCGAGATCGATCTCGCCATAGCCGGAGGCGTGGAATTGATGTCGCGCGCGCCGTTTGTCGTGCCCAAGGCTGAGGCGGCGTTCTCGCGGTCGGGCGCCATATTCGATACCACGATTGGCTGGCGGTTTATCAACAAGCGCATGCACGAGCGCTACGGTACGGAGTTGATGCCCGAGACGGCAGAGAATGTGGCATCGGAATTCAATATCTCCAGGGAGGACCAGGACCGCTTCGCGTTTAACTCGCAAAAGAAGGCTGGCCGGGCGCGGGAGAATGGGCGGCTGGGGCGGGAAATCGTTGCCGTAACCATTCCACAGCGCCGCGGCGATCCGCTGGTTGTTCAGCATGACGAGCATCCGCGACCGGGCGTTACGCTCGAAGAACTCGGCCAGCTTCCCGCCATTTTTCGCAATCCGGGAACCGTGACCGCAGGCAACGCGTCTGGCGTCAATGACGGAGCCGCTGCGATGCTTATCGCCTCACCGGCCGGCATGAAGCGCCACGGTCTAAGCCCCATTGCGCGCATCGTGGCCGGAGCTACGGCAGGGGTCGCCCCAAGGATCATGGGCTACGGGCCTGTGCCCGCCATTAAGAGGCTCTGCAATCATGCGGGGATTACGGCTCAAGACATCGAGATACTCGAACTCAACGAAGCCTTCGCGAGCCAAGCCCTGGCCTCTCTGCGTGCGCTCGGCTTCGAGGATGACAGCGAGCGCGTGAACCCGAACGGGGGCGCGATCGCGCTCGGGCACCCGCTCGGCATGTCCGGCACCCGGATCGCCGGTACGGCCGCCCTGGAACTCAAGGATCGCAATGCAAAGGCCGCCGCTGCCGCGATGTGCATCGGGGTGGGTCAGGGCATCGCCGTCTTGATTGCAGCGGCATAATGATCGTCGCCAATGGCTCCGGACAAGCGTTCCTTCCTGCTGTATCCTTGGGAGGGGTAGCCTCGCTAACGCCGGCCTTGCCGAAGCTCGGACTTGCGTCCCTTCTCCCAGTGGGAGAAGGACAGGTTGAGGGGTAATGCGTTCAGAACATAGGCCGCAACCCGTCATTCTGTCCTCGACAGCGAGTCGCCTCGGCGAGCTTGCCACGCAGAGTGACCGTGCCTGCAAGCGGATACGGTGTGGGAGAGGGGACCTCAGCAGCCTCGTTCCCCAACCGGGAGCCCAACCATCCCGCAAATAAATTGCGGCTACGGATTCGCCTAAAATCGGCCCGCCCCAAAAGGCGCCGGCACGATCTGGCTTGGCAGCGCACGGTCCCCAGGTTATTCAAGTCGGAATCAACGCCGGGAGACGCCATGACCGCCCAAGACCGCACCGCTCAAGCCGCGCTTCTCCAGCGTATCGCAACCGCCCCGATCGCAGGCATGAAACCCGGCACCAGTGGCCTGCGCAAGAAGGTCGCCGAGTTCGCGCAAGGCCATTACCTCGCGAACTTCGTTCAGTCGGTCTTCAACGCCGTCCGGCCTCCGGAGGGTTTCGGCGGCTTGACGCTGGTGGTTGGAGGCGACGGGCGCTTCTATAACCGCGAGGCGATTCAGACTGTCATCCGCATGGCCGCGGCCAACGGCTTCGGGCGCGCGCTGGTCGGCGCCGGCGGTATCCTGTCCACACCAGCCGCGTCGTGCGTCATCCGCAAGCACAAGGCTTTCGGCGGCCTGATCCTGTCGGCCAGCCACAACCCCGGCGGCCCCGATGGCGATTTCGGCATCAAGTTCAACGCTGCCAATGGCGGGCCGGCCCCGGAGAAGATCACTGATGCGATCTACGCGGAGACGCTGTCCATCCAAGAAATCCTGACCTTGGACACGCCCGATGTGGATTTTGGCGTTGCCGGCAGCTATGAGGCCGGCGGCATGCAGGTCGAGGTGATCGATCCGGTCGCCGACTACGTTGAGTTGATGAAGGAACTCTTCGACTTCCCGGCACTGCGCGACGCGATAACGGACGGCCTTCGGCTCGCTTTCGACGCGATGCATGCGGTCACCGGCCCCTACGCGCACGCCATCTTCGAGCGCGAGCTTGGCGCGCCCGCCGGCACCGTGCGCAACGGCACGCCGCTTCCCGACTTCGGCGGCCATCACCCGGACCCGAACCTCGTTCACGCCAAGGAACTGCTCGATCTGATGATGGGCCCTGATGCGCCCGATCTCGGTGCGGCATCGGATGGCGATGGCGACCGCAACATGATCATCGGCCGCGGCATGTTCGTTTCGCCGTCGGATTCGCTCGCGATCCTCGCGGCCAACGCTCATTTGGCGCCAGCCTACCGGGGCGGGATTGCGGGCGTGGCGCGCTCGATGCCTACCTCCGGTGCGGTCGACCGCGTTGCCGCCAAGCTCGGCGTGCCGTGCTTCGAGACGCCGACCGGCTGGAAGTTCTTCGGCAATTTGCTCGACGCCGGCCGCATCACGCTCTGCGGCGAGGAAAGCTCGGGCACCGGCAGCAACCACGTGCGCGAGAAAGATGGCGTCTGGGCCGTGCTCCTGTGGCTGAGCGTGCTGGCGGCACGCAAACAGAGCGTGCAGGACATCGCCCGGGAGCACTGGGCGGCCTATGGGCGCAACTACTACACGCGGCACGACTACGAAGATTTGGACACGCCCACCGCGCAAGCCCTGATGAAGGCGCTCGGCGAGCGGATCGAAGGGCTGCCCGGCACCGCTGTGGGCGGCCGCGTGGTCGCGCAGGCCGGCGACTTCGGCTACACCGATCCGGTGGACGGCAGCGTGTCGAAGAACCAGGGGCTGCGCATCATCTTCGCGGACGGCGCGCGCATCGTGTTCCGGCTATCGGGGACCGGCACGACTGGCTCAACACTGCGCGTGTATATCGAGCGCTACGAAGCCGATCCCGCGCTGCTGGCGCAGGACACGCAGGCCGCGCTGGCTGACCTGATCGCAACGGCGGATGAACTCACCGGGCTGCGCGAGCGCACCGGGCGCGAGCGGCCGGATGTGGTGACTTGATACCCCAATACCGCCTTCACAACCCGATACCCGAATGGGTGAGTGAGGGGGCGATAGCGGGGATCGCGCCGCGTTTTATGAGCCTAACGTAACCGCTTACCGAGTCCTGCGGCCCGCTCAGGCGGCGTAAGCCGCGCGCTTTTGCCGCCGGCGGGTGGCGGAAGACGGGATGCGCAGTGCCTCGCGGTATTTCGCAACGGTGCGACGCGCGATATCGATGCCCTCGGCCTTGAGCAACGCCACGATCCGGTCGTCGGAGAGGACCTCGGCCGGCGTCTCGTGCAGGATGAACTCCTTGATGCGGTCGCGCACCGCCTCCGAGGAATGCGCTTCGCTTGAGGCGCTGGCCGATGCGATCGCCGATGTGAAGAAGTATTTCATCTCGAACACGCCACGGGGCGTCGCAATCGCCTTGTTCGAGGTAACCCTGCTTACGGTCGATTCGTGCATTCCGATTTTCGAGGCAATCTGCCTGAGGTTCAGCGGCTTGAGATGGCGGACGCCGTGGTCGAAAAATGCCGATTGCTCCTCGACAACGGCCGTTGCCACCTTGAGAATGGTCGAGAGCCGCTGCTCCAGGCTTTTTACGAGCCAGTTCGCCGAGCTGAGGCGGTCGCTGAGGTAGGAGCGGTCGGAATCCGAGCGGCAGCGCGCCTTGAGGCTCGAATAATAGGCGCGGTCGACCGCGAGCGAAGGCGCGGCGATTGGGTTGAGTTCGACCTTCCACACGCCATCGCGGCCGCGCCGCACGATAACGTCGGGAACGAGGGTCTCCACATCGGACACTTCGAACCCGGAACCCGGTTTAGGATTGAGCTGGCGTAATTCGGCGATCATCTCGCGCAGTTCGTCCGCGTCGACGCTACAGACTTTTCTGAGACGCTGGAAATCGCACGTGGCGATCATGTCAAGATTATCGAGCAGCCGCTCCATGAAAGGATCGAAGCGGTTCTTCTCTTTCAGCTGCAGCGCAAGGCATTCGGCCAAATCCCGCGCGCAAACGCCGGGCGGGTCGAAGGTTTGAAGCACGGAAAGAATGCGCCCGGCGTCCTCCAGTTCGAGGGCAAGCGCCTCCGCCACTTCTTCCAGAGGCACGCGGATATACCCGTCCGCGTCCACGAGATCGATCAGATAGCCGGCAATGAGCTTGTCCTGCGCGTCCGTGAACGCAAGCTGCGCCTGTCCGTTAAGATGGCTCGCGAGCGATATGGTTGGGGTGGCCGTCGCAAGCGGATCGTAATCGTCACCGGGCGGTGCGGAGGCGTGGCTGCCGGCCGCGGACCATTCGGCCTGGGACAAAGCCGATTGCCCCTCATAGACGGCGTCGCCGGGGCTCTGAGGCTCCCACTCCACGTTGATCTCGACAGCCGTGCCCTCGCGTGCATCGAAAGCGGGGACATCGGTCTCTCCGGTTCCGTTTGCAACGATTTCAGGGGCGTTCGCAGGCGACGGGATGTCGTCGCCACCTGGCCGCTCCTCGGCTGAAAGAAGCGGATTCTCGCGGATTTCGTTCTCGATGTAGGACTGCAATTCGATGGCCGAAAGCTGCAGCAGCTTGATGGCTTGCCGAAGCTGCGGCGTGATCACGATCCTCTGAGTTTGGCGCGGCTCAAGCCTTAAATGGAGCACCATCGACCACCGGGTTTACGAACGGACTATGCACCGCCGCTGCGGGAGAACATATCTCCCAGGTAGACGCGTTTCACATCCTCGTTCGCGACCACCTCGTCGGGAGTGCCCTCTGTCAGCACACGGCCGTCATAGATGATATATGCCCGGTCGATTAAGTCCAGGGTTTCGCGCACGTTGTGGTCCGTGATGAGAACACCGATCCCGCGATCGGTCAAATGGCGCACAAGCGTTCTAATATCGTTGATGGCAAGAGGATCGATACCCGCAAAAGGCTCGTCGAGAAGCATATACGACGGATTGCTGGCGAGCGAACGCGCAATTTCGCAGCGGCGGCGCTCGCCGCCGGAGAGCGCGATGGAGGGCGACTTGCGCAGGCGGCCGATTTTGAACTCCTCCAGGAGCTCGTCAAGCCGCCGCTTGCGTTCCCGGCGGCTCGGCTCGGTCACTTCCAGTACCGCCATAATGTTATCCTCGACCGAAAGCCCGCGGAAGATCGAGGCCTCTTGCGGCAGATAACCGATGCCAAGCCGGGCACGCCGGTACATCGAAAGCCTGGTGACATTGTAGCCGTCGATGTGGACGGAGCCTTCGTCGGGCTTGATAAGCCCGGTTATCATATAAAATACCGTCGTTTTGCCGGCGCCGTTCGGCCCGAGCAAGCCAACGGACTCGCCCCGTTTCAAGTTGATGCTGACACCCTTGACGACCATGCGCTTCTTGAAGGACTTCTTGACCCCGTCTACGGTCAGCGATTCCTTGACCGCCTGCCGCGAGCTTGCATAGCCGGCGGATACAGGCTCCCTCCGTGAGGGCGCGAGCCGCGGCGTCTGTACCGGCTTGGAGGGACGTTTGTCGAGAAGCGTCATCGGTAATCCGGCCCCGTCAAAGCGTTGTCAGCGGTTTTGCACCTGCCAGCCCAGGGCCGGCGTTGCCTTCTGCGGCTCGGTGCTACCCTTAGCGCCGGAGGCAGAGCCACCCTTGTCGCCTTCCGGGCTCAAAACGGCCCGCACCCGGCCTTTGTGCACAACGGTGGCGCCATTCTCGTCATCGGGTATCACCGTCGCTTGCCCCGTGGCAAGGTCGACCAAAAGTTTCTTGCCCTCGACGATGTTTTTCTTCTGCGTCAGGACAACTTTCTTGCCTGTCATTGTAACCTTCTGGGCTTTCACATCGTAGAAAGCATCATCGCCGGTCGCTTCCTGTTCATCCTTTTGGCTCGTCAGGATAACAATCCCGCCCAGGGCATGAATGAATTTGATTTTGCCATTCGACATTGTATCGGAGCTGGCGGCTCCGGCGGCGGGCGCTGTTACAGGCTTTACGGGCGTCGCAGCTTTCGCAGTCTTGTCCGCCGGGTTGGACTGAGCTGCGCTCTCGTAAGTCACCTCAAGCCGGGGCGACTTGAGATTGTAATCGCCCTGGGTCGCCGAGACATTTCCTATGAAGATCGCTTGGTGGCGCTTGTCGTAGACTTCCAGCCGGTCGGATTCGATATCGATGGGTTTCTTTGAGTTTGATCCGCTTATGCCGCTGAAACCGCTTGCGGGCGTTTGGGCCGAAACCGCCGCCATGGGGAGCACGAGAAATGCCAGCAGAACGGCAAGAAGGCGATGAGTTGCCCCGGCTCGCCATGTTCTAGTCGCACTTCCTTTCTCTGCCATGAGACCAACCCGCTCTAATTTTTCCCCGGCGGTGGCCCGGATTGATGTTCTATAGTTTGCAAGGCGCCAGGAGAGGACGGCGCATCCGTTGCCTGCTGGCGATCGATATGCGTCCGCACATGTCCTTCGAAAACAGCCCGCTGCTCGTTCCACCAGAGCGTCATAGTATCGGAGAGAATCGTGCTCTCATGAAGGCGGACAATCACCGGCGTCTTCGACACAACCATCTGCTGCTGCATGTAGGCGGTTGCCGTCTTGAACGTCGCGCTCAGGCCACCGTCGCGGGTCACGTAGGCGCCGTTGTTGAACGTCATCTCATCGGTCTTGCTATTGTGTATGCCGTCCGGCGCGGTCAATGTTGAAACGTTGCCGTCAAGGCTGGTCATCTTTCCGCGGACGGCCTCAAGATACATGACGTCGGCATCCTTGGCGGCCTGCGTAGCCGCATCCGCGAGGAAGTCGTAGGGCTCTCCGCGTTGGTTCACGCCTTTGATGTGCGGCTCGATCATTTTGAGCGCGCCGGCTTCAATCGTGACGGCACGAACGGTCGCGGTTCCCCGGCCGTTGTCGATGGATTTCCTCAAAAGAGAGGGCAAGGCATAGAGGCTCATGATGCCGGTGGCTGTGACCGGAAGTGTGAATTTGAGCACGCGCACCAGGATGCTGTGCCTTCCGGCGCGGCGGAATTCGCGCTCCCGGCGGCCATCCTGGCGCGGCGCCTTCAGGCGCGGAAAGGCACTATTTCCATCCGGCGTTGCCACATAGACCATGGCGTTGTGCTTTCATCCAAGTCTAATGATTGAAGACGTCTGAGTCTTCGGACCACCCTTTCAGGTCAAGTTCAGCCCGGAAGGGCAAGAAGTCAAAACACGCTTTCGCAAGCCCGGTGCGATCCTCCCGCTCTAGAAGCGCGTCCAGCTTTGCTTTCAGCGCATGCAGATGAAGAACATCGGAAGCGGCATAACTCAGTTGCTCCGGTGTGAGAACCGCCTGACCCCAGTCGGAGGTTTGCTGCTGCTTCGAGATCTCCACGCCAAGGAGTTCACGGCACAGGTCTTTCAAGCCATGGCGGTCCGTGAAAGTGCGCACCAGCTTCGCGGCGATTTTTGTGCAATAGACCGGGCTCGCCGTCACGCCGAGATAATGCTTCATGACGGCGATGTCGAAACGGCCGAAATGAAAGATTTTGAGAATGCCGGGATCGGCAAGGAGCGCCTTGAGATTGGGGGCGCTGTAGCATCCCCGCTCGAACTGAACGAGGTGGGCGTTACCATCTCCGGCCGACAATTGAACCACGCACAGCCGGTCCCGATGCGGCTTGAGGCCCAAGGTTTCTGTATCGATCGCCACGGCACTGCCGAAGTCCGTATCCCGCGGCAGGTCGTTCGAATGGACGGTAACGGTCATGAGGCAGCTGCCTTCTCCGGTGACTCTCTGTTCCGGGAAGGAGCCACAAAGACCCTGGCGGCGCAACCCTTACCTTGCATGCCGGGGTGCCGCCCCGCCAAGGCTCAGGGAATGCCGCGCGCGCTTCCCGGCCCGGGGACGCTCCCTTATTTCCGGCTATTCAAGCTGGCGGTGGCATGCCCCAGATCGATTCGCGCCATCTCACTGGAAACCCAACCCAGAATGGTTGCCAGTGCGTCCATGGGTCCCATGCCATGTTCGATCGCCTGCTCGAAACCCATGATGACGTTCGATTTCAGAATGTCCGCTGCCCGTCTCGCGACCAAGGGCTGCGGCTGACGGGGGAACAGCTCTTCAATATCGGCTGCATCCGGACAAAAATCATTATATATAGCCATATCCTCATCCTATTTTTATGGCACTCCGGCCTTACTTGGATTAGAGGCAAACAATTTCCCGTCAATCTTAGGCTATGCCATTGACGTCAGTCAATATGTATAAGGCTTTGCATAAAAACTTTCCCGTGTGGTGCATGAAAAGCACAACCACCGTTCGTGCTCGAAAGGAGCGATGCTGGCGCAGCCGCAGCTTGGCGGCTTCAGGACGGCATAACGGTGCTCCCAATGGCAATTCAATGGGTCCCTTCATCTCAACGATTTAATGAGAACTGCCTATAACCATAACCGAAGCCGTTGCCGCTGAGACGGAGATTTAGTATAAGCTTCCATCATGTTTTAAGGGTGCTGAGTTCATGGCTGATGTTTTTATATCCTATTCGCGGGCGGACCGGGCGTTGGCTGAGTCGCTTGCGCGCGATCTGATCTCAAGAGGCTACAGCGTCTGGTGGGATGCTGAGCTTGTCGGCGCCGACGATTTTTACGAAGTTATACAGGACGCACTTCAGCGCGCAAAGGCCGCAATCGTAATCTGGTCGCAAGCGTCGACGAAGTCCCGCTTTGTGCGCGACGAAGCCCGTTTCGCCATGCATCTTAATAAACTGATTTCTCTCAGGGCGCCCAATCTCGACATTTACAATATACCATTCGGATTCCAGGGGCAGCATACCAACGACGTGAACAATCGGGAGCAGATCTACCGGGCGATCAGTAAGTTTGGAATCCGGCCCGCATCCGCGGCCAGGGTTGGGACATGGGACAGGGTCAAGAAGTACAGAACTGTCGATGAGATCGATAGTTTTCTTGCGGCCAATCCCCCAAAAGCCCAGCGGGAGGAAGCGCTCACAATCCTCCGTCAGGTTCGCGCGCGTCAAAAGGCGCAGGAAACAGTTCGCCCTTCCGAGTGGGTATCGCTGACAAGAAGCAACGTGGAAGCGTTCATTTACGGTCTCTCGTTTCGCATCCCAAACTTTCAGCTTTCGGAGCAAGGGATTTGGACGTCTCTAGGTGCGGCGATTTCCTATAGTTTACTGGCGATAGCCCTGTCGGCGGCGGCGGAGATGTGGGCATCGGATGCCCCGCCTTTTCTTAGTGCTGCGATTTTCGGCGTCATCGCTGCCTTTTTGTGGGTACGGGCCGGCGCTTTTCTGTCGCAACGTCTTTTCTTCGGCGCGATCATCATTTTGCTGGCCTTTGCCCTTCAGGCCTCGCTCGCGGCAAAGATACTCGTTGTGAATATGATGGACGAGATGACCAGGGATGACGAAATACTTTACTTTTTGGGTTTTCTAATAATCTTCTTGAATTTGGCTTTGTACCGCGTCCGCGCTTACCGCTAGGATAGCGGACGCTGGGTCGAAATTAGCATGCCGCTTTATTCTTTTCGCGCATCCCGCTCTGGCACCGTTCGTGCTTTCCGGAGGAATGCGCGAAATAGGATCGCGTTCCTGGACCTTCACGTCTACATCCATGAGGCGGTTACCCTGCGGCGATGTGCGAGATAACTGCGAGCCTTAGATGACGGCGATTTCTGGCCGGGAACGGGAAGCTCCACGATGAAGCTTCCCCGCACTCGTCAAGTGTTCAGCTTTTTAGCTGACGTTTAGTTCGAACTCGCCAAACGCGATCTTCCGCGCTGTCCCAAGCGGGATATAGTCGCGGTCGATTGTCCTGCCATCGAGGCGCGTGCCGTTGGACGATCCCAAATCGCAGATCTCGAAGCCGCGTCCAGGTTCGTACCGGATGCTCGCCTGGGCCGCCGATACTTGCGGGTGATGGATGACGAGTTCCGCGGAACCCGCCTTCCTGCCAAGCGTCCAAGTCCGCCCGCTTGGGTTTGGCTGAAGCGCAAATTTCACCGGACGGCCGTCCCCATCGATGCCGGTAAGAACGATCTCGCGATCTTTTCCAGCATCGGGCTGAAGAACGGTCGCCGCTCCGGGCTCTTGCCTGCCGAGACCTGCCAAACCGGAAAGGTCGAAGTGATATTCCACGGCGCCAAACTTCACGGCATCGCCGGACTGGAAGATTTCGCGCGTGATCTTGGTTCCCTTTTTCCAGGTGCCGTTGGCAGACTGAAGGTCCTCAATGACAAGGCGTCCAGCGGTGTCCAAAGAGACGCGGGCATGCTTTCTGGAGACGGACGCTTCATCAATAATGCCGTCACTAATGGTATCCCGGCCGATGACAAAACCTGTGGGCGAAGTCAGGCGCTCGATCGGAAGGTTGATCGCTCTTCCAGCAGAACCGGCGGGGGTTAACTTGGCGGCGCCACCCGAGCTGTAAGTCCCAGCTCCTTGCATAACCGTTCCCGGCGCGCCCTGGTAACTGGTAGCGGGGACCTCTGGTATAAAGGCGCCTTTACCGCCGACCGTCCTCGTTCCTCCGCGCTGTCCCCCAGGAGTCCGGCGGAATGCAATGAAGAACGTCGCGATCGAAAGCAGCACGGCAACGGCTGCGATCAGCCAGATAGCCTGTTGTTGAGTTGACGGAAGCACGCATTTCTTGCGGAGAATTGTTTCCTGTCCGGCGGCCTTGACCTGTTGCATCAGCCAGTGGCTATTCAGCGCCATGCCGATGCCTTCACCGGCCGTCGCAGTATTTACCCCGATGACAGAGTCACAGGCATCGAAGAGCGGGCCACCGCTATTGCCTGCGTTGAGAGGGGCTTGGTGTTGTACGAAAGGCACCCCTTCGTCGTCATAAGTTCTGGATACGACCCCCTGCGTATAGGTCGCCCTGAATTGAGCACTGCTATCTTTATAAGCTTCATTGAACGCTTTTTCCAAGTTATCGAATATGGTCTTTTCTGGATCTTCTTTGCCCCGCTTAGTTAACGCCTCATCAATCCTTTTCCGCAAACTCTCGTCGGCACCTTGCGGATACCCAATGGCTCTGACCTCCCGGCCAACCTCAGGATCGTAATCGGCAAGCTCAAGTGGTTTCCCCGGCATCAACTTTTTGGGTTGAAGGATCGCTAAATCTTCCTTTTTTTCATCGAATTCTTGCTTAACTTCGGCTTGCACAACTACGACGTTGCGATCTTTTTCATACTCAGGAAGATTCTTGCGATCTTTTTCGTTTTCAGCTACGAGATAAATGATACGAAGTCCGTGATACTCCCATTTGCTTTTTGGATCCGTGGTGCAGGGGCAATCTGTTTTTTCAATATATGAAACGACGTGGTTGTTTGTTACGACCACATTTTTATTATTGACCAGAAAGCCAGTGCCGATCTTCAATCGCGGCAAATATTTCACCTCGGTCCCGAGATATCTGCCTTTTTTTGTTCTTTTTGTTTCCGTCCGTTGCAAAATAATCCAGGAATATACGCGATAGATTCCCAGGTCCTTAAAGTCATAGTTCTTCGAGAAGAACGGTAGATCGCTGCAACCGGCGGTTCCAGCCAAAGTTAAAAGCAAAATGAAAACTAGCTGCGCTGCCCTCTTGGGGCGCCAAGAACTCGCCGAGCATTGTCCGTCTCCAGTAAATACTTGCTGCAACTGTGCCATGAAGTGAGATCGGGATCTACTGCCGTCCCCCTGCCCAGGTTTAGTTATTAACATGCCTTAAGACACCGTGTCACCCTGTCGTTGCTGTGCCCGCTGCCGGGCAGCCGAAAGTGTGACATTGTGACACTTCGCGTAGGGTCTGCACTCTCATCCGCGCAGAACTTCGGATTGCATTTTGAAGTCGAAAGGCCGCTGACATCGCTGAAATCATTGCACTCATCCCGGGTTGACGTTCAACGTGCACTCGCCGAACGTAACTTTCCGCGCCCCCTTCAGCGGCACGTAGTCATAACCGATCTCCCGGTTGTCGACTTTAGTGCCGTTCGAAGAACTGAGATCGCGGATCTCAAACCCGCGGGAGGGCTGGTAACGGATTTGGGCGTGCAAAATCGAGATGTCGGAGCGGGGAATATAGAGGTCCACCGCGCTGTGCTTGCGCCCAAGGGTCCAGCTTTTCTCCCGTCCATCCGACTCCAGCACAAATTGGATGACGTGACCTTCGTCATCCATACCGGACAACACAAGCCGGCGTTCCGCGCTCGTCTCCAGTAGCCCCACCTGCACAGGCTCGGTGAAACGGTCCCGTGTCGCGACTGCCGGCTTTTCTAGGCATGGCGCCTGGAAGTTCGATCCGGAATTCCGAATTTCCAAAACGCACGGAATCACCGGATTCGAAAACCTCCCGCGCGATCATCCGCTCGCCCTTCCAGGTCCCGTTCGAGGAACCGAGGTCTTCGATCACGAGTTCGCGCCGGGCATTCAGCATGAGACGCGCGTGACGCTTCGACACGGTTTTTTCGGCTATGAAGCCATCGCTTTTCGCGTCCCTTCCAACGATGCATCCGCCAGGCGAGGCGGCCCGCTCGACAGGCAACTCGATGGGGTCGCCCAGACCTACCGGCTGAAGCCGCAAACAAAGCGGACTCGCGGCGATTTTGGTCTGCGCGTCGACGGTGGGAGTTTGAACCACAGTGACCGTAGACCCAAGTTGCGGCTTCCGGGGGATGTCGATACCGTCGAGGGGGAGGCCGCCGGATTCCTTTTTCCGTGGGCGGGCAAGGATAACGATCAGCACTATGACAATTAGGGTTGCAGGTATTTCCCACAGATAATTAGCTTGAATGAAGTTCAAGATCTCTGTGAGGGTCGCGGAGATATTGCCGTACGGATCCCGAGTGCTGGTATTTGTCTGAAACAGACCGGAAGCATTTGCGCCAAACCGTTGCACAAGGAGCATCGCCGCCACCATAAATGCGCCGGATCTCAGGGCATGCCTGCCTCTCTGTAAAAACAGAACTTGGAAAAATCTACACGTATACAGCGTGAAGATCTGAGGAAGTGCGGCGAGCCTAACATGCAGGCACTTCATTTTATCTCGTCCCGGCCATTACCCAATACGAATGAATGCGCTAAAGGAAGCAACTTTATGCGCCGGAGCACGAGGCTTCCGGACCGATGCGTTGGTTTCTAACTCTTTAGCATTTTCCGCCGGTGTCTGTCATCCGCCCGCATTCAACTGACGTGGAGAGGGCGCAAAGATTCCGGGCACTGCGGCATCACCGCTCTCCTTCTCAACGGCCTAGTGGACTAAAATGACGTTCAACCGTTGAAGGCAATTGCACGTATGCGCCTAACAAGCTAGGTTACTAATGTATTAAGTCAGCTACGGGCGCTTAGTGGGGGAGTCATGTGGCGCTGTTGCACCTTTATCCCGGCCGCCACGTTTGCGGTGCTTCAACTCATCGACGGTAGCGTAGGAGCAAAGGCTCAGCCCGTTCAAGCGTCTTGCGATCGGGACGGATCGGACATTGTCTGCGATGTCAGGCCCGGAAACACGAAGCAAATTAGCACCGTGTCCGCCTCGGTGCCCGGAAAGCTGCTGGAACCTTCCTCGTTCGAATACTTCGATCAGAGCGGCAGAGCTGCGGACTATTATTTCATCGTCCAGCATACAGTGCCAGTCGCGCGCGACGCCATCCAACTGATCGAGCGGCTGACAAAAGACGGCGCCGCAAAAAGAGCCTTCGGCATCGCGACGTTCACGGATAGGCTCAATGAGCAGAAACCCTTGGGAACGCCACCGGGAGAAATCTCAAAGCTCAAGGAGTTGGCTCATTTCCGCGATATTAGCGAAAAGAATATCGAACGGGTCGATATTTACCGTCCGGCACTCGAGGCGATAGAGAAGCTTAAGGCATCAGGCTCGGCAGGCGCTCGTAAAGCACTCGTTATTATGGCGGATGGCCGCGTCAAGGGCGGTTACGATCGCGACCGCTTCTTGAAGGCGGCAAACGATAATAATGTCCTGGTGTACTCGATTTTCATGGCTCGAAAGGATGCCGAGGGCGCCAGCGAGCGCGAGCTGAAAAAGTTGGAATCCGACACGAACGGCGTTTTTCTGGCTGCCTCCTGCGACAGAAAGAAATGCGACCTCGACGACGCTGCGGCCAGAGACTTCTTCGACTACCTTGATAGGGGAGGACGGGTTCGCTATTCTGGGTACGCCGTGTCCGGCTCAAGCGAACTGATACTGAACGTCAAATTCCCGGACAATACGTCCGCCCAATCCCGGCCCGTCGCCATCAAAGGCGATCCGTTGGCGTGGTGGGAAGAGGCCATGATCTGGATCGCCGGGAATCCGTTGGTTACGGCCGGGGCGGCTGTTATCGGCCTCGCTCTCCTGTTTTTAGTAGCGGTACTGGCGCGGGGACGGAAGTCTCCTAAGGGCCAGCAGTCTTCTAAGGGACAGCAGACCGCGTATTCGGGGTCTGAGCCAGTCACAATCCAGACGTTGATCGACGGACCGGATATCGATCCTTCCCAGGTTTACGCATGGCTGCAATTCCTCGACGCCGATTCGAAGCGTGTTCCGGTTGGATCTCCTAATATACGGATAGGCCGCAGCAAGGACAACGACATCGTCCTTCAGAACAAAACGGTACATCGCCAGCATGCTATTCTTCACATGACGCCGGACAGGCGTTTCTTTATCAACGATCTTGGCGGCGAAAACGGAACGATGGTCAATGGCCAAAAGTGTTTTCAATGCGATCTCCAGGATGGCGACCTCATCGAACTTGGCGAAGTGCGTTTGCGATTTTTTTCAAACCCAACATGATGCATGGTCAGGCCAATGCGAGCTAGGATAGCCAAAAGTTTATTTTCATTTTATAGATGTGAGTGGCGTGCAGATCGACTACCGTGCAGTGGAGGAATAAGCTAATGGGTAACCCAGACGAACCTGACGACGATCGAACCCAACTCATGCCAAATCGCAGAGGTGCCGGCGGCGCAGAGCAAGACAGGACAGAAATTGCCCGTCAAAATCCAGGAGGTTTACCCATGGGCGGTAGCCCTTTGCGAGGTCAGGTCATTGGGGATGCCCGGCACTACCAGCCTGGAGTTCCGGCTGCCCGGCCAGCCCCGCCGCCGCAGGACAAGCCGGCTCAAGATGCGACGATTTTTGTAACGCCAGGCGCTGAACCCGGTTCAAAGCCGTTCAACCCTGTCGTCGGCTGGCTCGTCGTCACCAGGGGGCCAGGACGCGGTGAGTTCCGCCCCATTCGCTACGGGCAGAATTCTATTGGCCGCGATGCAAACCAACGGATCTCATTCGATTTTGGAGATCATAAAATTTCACGGGACACTCACGCATTCCTTGTCTATGACGAGGTGGTGAGAAAGTTCTTTCTGCGTGATAACGGCAAGTCGAACCTTGTACGGCTCAATGGTAACCTTGTCATGGCACCGTCAGAAATACACGACCGGGACGTGATATCCATCGGAGACACGACTCTTCTATTTGTAGCTCTGTGTAATGCTAACTTCGATTGGCAAGCAGCGGATGAGTCCGACAAGGCTTGAGTTTCAGATCGCCTGCGATTCCGACAAGGGGGCAAGATCCTATCAAGAGGATACCTTCAAGGTGTGGCAGCCGAAGGGGGGGCCGGACACTGAAGGAACGCCTGTACTTGCGGTCCTAGCAGATGGTATGGGGGGGCATGTCGGCGGCGAAAAAGCCAGCCACATCGCCACAACCAGCTACGTTGAAAATTTTGCGTCCGGCTATGCCCGGCTTGGTCATGGGCAAGAGACCATGGGCGAGCTGCTTGAGCATTCGCTGATCGCAAGTAATGGCGATATCGGTTCGGAGATCCGCAAGAACCCAACGCTCAATGGGATGGGCTGCACGATAGTCGCCGCTTATCTCGATACGCATGGTCTGCGGTGGTCGAGCGTGGGCGACTCTTCCCTGCTGCTCTATCGTCATAACCTCAGACGCCTGAACGAGGATCACTCGATCGGTGCGCTTCTCGATCGCCAGGCCGAGGCGAAGTTGATTTCCTTTGAAGAAGCGAAGAACGACCCGCGCCGGAGAACCCTTCGCTCCGCGCTTACCGGCGGCCCCATTCCCGTCCAAGAAACGGTCGCGGAACCTGAGCAGCTTATTCATGGCGATTGGGTGATTGTCGCAAGCGATGGTCTGGAAACGCTCTCAGGTAACGAGATCGCAAGGATTGTGGCGCGCCATCGGGAGCTGGGCCATCCGAGGGACGTTGTCCGGGAGTTGATTGCCGAGATCAAAAGAAAAGCGCACCCCAATCAGGACAACGTTTCCATTATCGTGATCAAGGTCGAAGACCCGCATGATGCAAAGACGCGGATCGTAGCGCCTGACACCACTCCAGTGGAGTCCGAACAAGAGCCCGTGGCGGATGGTGAGAGCGGACTATCGAGAATTGCCGGCAAAGCTCCGCCGCCTTCCCGGAAGAGGAAGTTTCCCAACTTGGCGATCCTTGGTGCCTTGGTTGCTTTTGGAGCCATAGTATTCTTCTGGCCCTCTTCGGTTCCAGACACCCAAACTCCGGTGTTCAGCAATCAGAACACAACGATGGAAAATACGACGCGCCCGCCTCAACAGGAAACGCAGCCCAACGTTCCCAAGCATGTGAGGGCAATAAGCGTTAGACTTCGGCCGAGTCCAAGAAGCGGCAATGGCGAGCATACGCAAAAAGTGGACCGTTAGTAAGAGACATGGGGATTTAAGGTGAGTACGTCCGCTCAGCGTTCATTAAGGGCTGGGACTGTCCTGAAAGATTATCGGATTGAGGATGTCCTGGGATCGGGCGGATTTGGAATTACATACAGGGCACACGACCTTCGTCTCGCGACGACCGTCGCGATCAAAGAGTTTTTCCCAGCCCAACTTGCCGTCCGGCTGGAAGACCAGACTGTCATCTCCAGGGTGGACATCACAGACGAAAAGCTCTTCAACTGGGGACTTCAAAAATTCCAGCATGAAGCCAACTCGCTCGCGAAGATCCAGCATCCCAATATTGTCGGTGTCAACTACATGTTCGCCGCTAACAACACATCCTACATTGTATTGGACTTCATAGAAGGTCATACGATGAGGGATTGGCTGAAAAATCTGCGCCGCAAGCCGAGTCAGCAAGAACTCGACGCATTGCTGTTTCCCCTCCTCGATGCACTTTCGGCCTTACACCAGAAAGAACTTCTCCATCGGGACTTGGCTCCCAAGAACATCATGATCACGAAAACACACCGGCCGGTTTTGATCGATTTCGGCGCCGCCCGTTTTTTTGTGGCGCAGCATTCCCAGACAGTGGCGAACATGCTTACCCCCGGCTATGCGCCATGCGAACAATACAGCAACAAGGGTCAGGGGCCCTGGACGGACATCTATGCGCTGGCGGCCACCTTCTATTATGGCATCGCGGGTGTTGCTCCACCGGACGGCCTCGAGCGCGTCGTCGAGGACAAGTATCAGGCGGCTTCCGTCATGGGCGCTGGCAATTATGATGCGGCCTTTCTCTCGTTCCTCGATTGGGGTTTGCGTCCGATGCCAAAAGACCGCCCCCAATCGATTGCGCAGTGGAGAACGGCGATCACTTGGTCAACGGCCAAGAGAACTCACGGCGGTTCTGGCCAGCCAGAGAAGTCATCGCAATCGGGTAGGGCTGGGTGGTTTCGTCGAAAGTAATGTTAAGTGTGATACGGGCGCGAGCTGGCCGGAACGTGAACAGGTCTAGATCATGGTGGGCTTACCGCATTCAACTCTTCTTGGCGATTACATAGTCGACAATATTCTCGGAGCCGGGGGCTTCGGAATTACATACTTGGCTTATCATGCGTTGACTAACGAGCCGGTGGCCATAAAAGAATATTATCCGAGATCCGCCGCCTACCGGGACGAAGCCGGTCAGGTATGGATCAACGAACGGAAGAACGAAGAATTATTCAATCGCGGGCTCAAAGGCTTCTGGGACGAGGCGGAAACGCTCGCAAGATTTCGTCATCCTCACATCGTAAAAGTGCTGCAAAGGCTTTTGGCAAACGGCACAGCCTATATCGTCCTTGAATATGTAGAAGGGATCAGCCTTGAACAGTGGTCCATCGAAGCGCGCAGACGGCCTGCGCAGGATCAACTCGATACCTTCATGGCGGCCCTGCTCGATGCACTGGAAACGATACACCGGGCTCAATTTCTTCATCGCGACATCGCGCCCAAGAACATCCTTCTTCAACATGACGGGATGCCTGTGCTCATCGACTTCGGGGCGGCGCGCGCCCTGGATCCGTCGCGTGACATGACGACTATTTTGACGCCTGGCTACGCCCCCTATGAGCAATATCCGCCGCCGAGTCAAAGGCAGGGACCGTGGACCGACATCTACAGCCTCGCGGCAAGTCTGTACCGCGTGCTTACCAACCGCCCTCCCGCCGATGCCATAACTCGCAAGATTACGAATGACAGCCAATACGTCTCGCTGGCGAACCACTTGCGGGGGGAATATCGCAGGCAGTTTCTCGAAGGGATTGACTGGGGGCTGCAATTCAATGCAAGCGACCGGCCCCAGAACGTCGCGGCCTGGCGCAGTTCCCTATTCGGCGGCACCTCCACGTGGACAAGGTGGAGGAAGTGATTACCCGGCCGCGCGTCAGTTACCCCCAAATGCGATCCTGTACACGCCACCGTTATTCCAGGGAGAAAGCAGAACGGCATCGCCCTCGACGTTATTGAGAAACGCGAGCCAGGTGACGCGTTGCTGGGGCGTTCCCGGGACCTGCCGGGCCAATTTAGGGGTCCTCGTCATATCCCAATAGAAGATGCGGCCCTCATCGTCAGCGGATGCAAGAAAGCGTCCGTCGGGGGAGAAAGCGAGTGCAGTCAGTTCAGGACTGGTGTTCGCTAAAGCGTCTATCGTGGGTCTGAGCTTCTCTGGTTCAGTCTTCGTCCCATCGGCGTCCCAAAGCTCAACGTAACCTGTTTGTCCAGCCACGGCCAACAAGCGCGCGTCGGGCGAAAATGCCATCGCCAGCGGAGTACCACCTTCTCTTGCCAAGGGTACGGTGGGCCTGCTCTCTCCCAATTTGAAGATGAGGATCTTACCCGAAGCGGCGTCGTCCTGCCGGGGGGCGACGGCAAACCGGTTGAGTTTTGGTGAGAACGCCGCTGCCAGGACTCCACGGTCACCCGTATCCAGAAGAACCGGAGTGCCATCCGGCTTGCCATCTTGCTGCCATCGCTCGGTTTGCACGGTGCGTTGCCCGTTTGTCTCCAGCACGGTCAAAGCAACGAATTCCCCAGCCGCGGACGCCCAGGCGCGCACCCTTCTCTTCGCGCCATCGGGCGTTCCCTCGGGCTTCCTGAGAAGGCGGCCATTGGCTGACTTGACATCATAGATGACGATGGAATCGTTCTGCCCAGCCGAAGCGCCAACACGCCCGCTTCCGTCCTGGGCAAAAGCCAGGGCAGAAATACGGGCCGGGGGCTGAAGAGTCGTGCTGGATGTCTCTTGCAGCTTGTCGAGCCCGTCGACGCGCAAGACCTTCAAGGCTCCGGATTGCGTCCCGGTAGCGACTTGCTTGCCATCTTCTGAAAGCGCTAGGGCCGTGATAGCGCCATTCGTGCCCGGTAATAATTCTTTCCAACTCCGCGCGGCCTGGCGTTCGGCTTCCTTCTTCCGTACCGTCTCGGCCTCAGCCGCGGCTGTCGCCGCACGATCGGCCTCCTCCTGCTTCCGGCGGGCCTCCTCTGCCGCTTGTCTTGCCTTCTCCTGGTCTTCTTTCCGCTTCGCGTCTTCGGCAAGTCTACGCGCCCGGTCCGCTTCCTCCTGCTTCTGGCGGGCCTTCTCTGCCGCTTGCTTCGCCCTTTCCTCCTCTTCCTTGCGCTTGGCCTCCTCGGCTGCGCGCCGCGCTCGATCGGCTTCCTCTTGTATCAGGCGCGCCTTCGCAGCTTCTTCCTTTTGCCTCGCCTCTTCCGCTTCGGCTTCGGCCCTCCGTCTCGCTTCCCGCTCTTCCGCCCGTCGCTGGAGGGACGCGGGGTCGATGCCTAGAAATTGGCGGATGGAAGTCTCATCGACATAGGGGCTGGCGAGCATGATCACGCCAAAAAGCAGAAGAGCAACAGCGACAATCGCGAGAACGGGACTTCTTTTTTGGGGAGCTGGCGCCGGTGTGGGAGCAGGCACCGGCGGTGGCGGCGGCGTAACAAGGAGCTTGGTTTCGGCCTGTCGCCTTGCGGGTGCCGGAGGCGGCGGTACAATGCGCTTCGTTGGGCGTGGTTGCCCTCCCATCAAAACGTTGCGCCAGCTGGCTACATTCTGAGGCCGTTCGGCGGGGTTGATCGTCAGAGCCCAATCGATCCCCTCCAGAAAAGTAGGCCGGTAACTGCTGCGTCCCGGCAGCGCCACCGCGGGAACGATATGGTCGTCGAAAAGCCGCTCCGGTGCCCCTGGCGGCGGCTCCCCCGCAACGGCGCGATAAAAGACCGCCCCAAGCCCATAAATGTCGGTCCAAGGCCCCTGAAGCTTGCTTCCTGTGGCGTAAGATTCAGTCGGCGCGTAACCGTGAGCGACGACCACGGCGCTGGTCTGTCTCACTTCATTGGGCGCGATCGATTTGGCGAGGCCGAAATCCAGAAGAACGGGCGTCCCATCCCGGCTTCGGATCCGGATATTTTTAGGCTGAATATCGCGGTGCAGGATATGGGCACCGTGAATAGCCTCAAGCGCGTCCAGCAGCGGAATTGCGAGCCTGTCGATTTCTGCTTGCGACGGCAGCCGCCCTTGCGCAGTCAGCCAGTCGTCGAGGTCCGAGCCCTCGACATATTCGAGAACGATGTAAGACGTGCCATTTTCGTCGAAGGAGCGGTAAACCTTGACGATGTTCGGATGCGCAAAGGTCGCGAGATGGCGCGCCTCGCGCGCGAAACTGCTGAGGGCCGAACCGAAGGCCTGTTTTTTCGATTCCGCGATTGGATAAACCGTGTACCCGGCGCGGGTTGCGGTTTCGACGGGAAAGAACTCCTTGATCGCGAGGCGCCGGCCGAGTTGCCGGTCATAGACCCTGTAGGTCTTACCGAACCCCCCGCTGCCGAGCAGCTGCTCGATTTCATAAATGCCGTCGAGCACGGTCCCGTCCGGCAGGGTGTGCTGGAAATTCATCGAGCTACCGGATCAGTGGGCAGCCCGGCCATCCCGGAATACAAAAGCCGCAGCCAGCCGCGGCGCGCACATAAAACCATTACCCAAGGACTCCACCCCTAATCGTCCGCGAGAAATGCGTCCAGAATTGCAGCGCGTCCCTAAGCCCCCGTCCGCGCCGGATGTCCGGCTTTCCTAACCCCCTGGAACCGCGGCCCTCACATCCGCACGGTTTCCCCCGCCTCCGCCGCTACGGTCGTAGACTTGGCGCGGAGGTGGCGCTTGCCGCCTTGGCTCCCTGCCGGCGGCGGGCGGCGGCGACTCTCGCCTCGGCTTTGCATGGGGCCGCGGCGTGCGCACATCGTCTTCGTTGTCATCGGTATCGAAAGGGCAGAAGAACCAGGTGGCGGCTGAACTGGTCTTGCTGGCTTTCTCTCCAATGACTATCGCCGCAGCGGTTTCAGCAGGTTCTGAAGATGCAACCCCACTGCCATTGCTAGCGAGCCTCACTTTAGCTTCCGCCTGCTCGTTCGCGGCTGTGCATAGTTGCTTCTTCTTCTCTGCGCTCTCATCGGGGGAAGCCTGCTTCAACTGCAGGGACACGGAAATAACGCCAGTCAGGCGCGGAACCTTAGTGCCGCTCGTCTCGAAGCTGACGTCCTCTTGAACGAGGGAGGCGAGCTGTTTCAGTTGTAGCGGCCCCGAAACCCTCTTTTCGAGCGAGGCGTTAAACAGCGTTCCGTCTTTGCCAGCGAGAGGCTCGTGGTTGTAGGCAATGAGCACTCCGCCGGCTTTGGTCTCGCGCTCGATGTCGCCAAGGCCCGGCTTAAAGCCTTCGTGCTTCCACTCACGCGCGGGGTCGGGGTCAACGCCGTCCACAATGAAGAGGCTCTTGCCGTTCGCGGCCGTCCGCATCTTCTCGAGAATGCCCTTCACAGGCACAAGCTCGCTATTGATGCCATTGCCATTCCAGCCGAACGGCACGAGAAAGCTCGCACCGGAGGCATCGCGGACCCCGAGCCCCAAATAATAGAAAATGACAAAGTCCGCGCCCGCCATCTTCTCTTCGAATTCGCGCAATCGCGGCTCGAGCGCAGCCCTGGACAAATTGGCCGCATAGACGATGGGGTTGACGCCTTCGTAGCTGTAAAGCTTGGTCATCAAGCCTTTCAGTTTCTTGACGACCGTTTCTTGGCTGAGGCCGGCATCCGGCGCGGCATTTCCCACAACCATAACTTCCACCGCGGAAGCGGGCAGCGCCATCCACATGAAAGCGCCCAACGACAGCGCCAGCACGCGGGAAAAAGAAATCATCGGTAAAGCTCCAAAAGCAAGAGCCGCAGCGAAATGTATAAGAAGACACTACTCCGCGACGGGTTTTTTCGCAATGCCGTTTGCATGGCCTTAACCCTCAAAGCGGCCAGGGACAAGCTGTGTCCCGTTTGCAACTTCGAGCGCTTAAAGGGTAAACGGACGTTAGCATCAGCTTTTACACTTAAACTAAATATACTAGCGTGCGGGTGAAATTATGGACTTGGGTCCGATGCCCGGGTCCGGTTCTGCCGGCAGCTTGGTCATTACTTTTGCGTGTATGTAGTTTTTGGGCGGTATCCGCCTGGGTGGGGAGTAGAGTATGCGTAAGGTTTCCCGTGTTGGGTTCAGTGTTCTGAATCCTGTTTCCGGCGCTGAAGGCAAAGCGCGTTTCAAACAAAGCTTCTCCGCATCGATCCTTCTTGGCCTCGCCGTCACCGCGGTTTCCGCCGCGGCGCTGATGGCGGGTGCGGGCACGGCTTACGCCGACGGCGGCACAGGCGGGCAAGGCTCGGTAAATGGCGTCGGAGGTGCTGGTGGCAGCGGTTACACCGGCAACCCGGGTTCAACCCCAGGGGACGGCGGCGGCGGAGGCGGCGGTGGTGCCGGTGGTGGCTCTGGAGGCGCCGGCGGCGCATTTTTTGGTACTTCGGGCGGTCCCGGCGGTTCCGCGCCGGGTCAAGCTGGGCAGCCCGGCAGCTCTGGACAGTATGGCGGCGGCGGTGGCGGCGGCGCGGGTGGCCTTAATGGCACCCCTGGCAGTTTCATTGGCGGCGCTGGCGGCGCGGGCGGCGCGGGCGGGAACGGGTCTAATACGGGCGGCGGCGGTGGAGGAGGAGGCGCGGGCGGCTACGGCGCGGTGGTTACTGGGACCGGTCCTTCTACGAACTCGGGAGCCATTAGTGGAGGCAACGGTGGCGCAGGCGGAAACGGCGGCACCGGGCCAGACTCGAACCATTATGGCAGCGGCGGAAATGGAGGCGACGGCGGTGTTGGGGTTCTGTTTACCAATACAACTGGTGTGACAGCGATAAATGCCTCCGGAGGCAGTATCCAAGGCGGCAATGGCGGCGCCGCCGGGACTGGCTTGAATAGCGGTACGCCCGGCGTGGGCGGCGCCGGCGTAGTGGGGTCCGGCCTAACGGTTATAAACAGCGGGACGGTTTCTGGCGGCCTGGGCGGTGACGGCGTCACGCGCGCGGATGCGATCGCATTCACAGGCGGTGCGAACACGCTCATTTTCAATCGCAGCGACAATCTCACAGGTCTGACCGGCAACATCAGCGTGAACGGCACGGGTGCAACGCTGACGTTGGATCAATCCGCCGCGACCTTGACCAAACTTTTGGCGGCTTCGGCGAACCCGGGCAGCGTCACGATCTCCAATGTGATCACCGGCAACAGTGCCGTTACGGTGAATACCGATAGCGGCAACGTTGTCACGCTTTCCGGCAATAACACCTATTCCGGCGGCACCACGGTCAACGCGGGTAGCACCGTCGGCGTCGGTGGTTCGACGAACAACGCCTTCGGTACGGGCACGGTGACACTGAACAATGGCTCGACAGTCACCTTCAGTGGCACCGGATATAATATCGGGAACAACTTTGTTGTTAACGGCGATCCGACCTATACTGTAAGTTCTGGCCAGACCCAGACCGTGTCGGGCGTCATCAGCGGCACTGGCAATGTGGTGGTCAACGGCGGCGGCACATTGCAGCTTTCCGGGACCAACACCTATTCGGGCGGCACGCAAGTCAACGCCAGCATCCTCGTTGTGACTTCCACCGGCCAGATCGGCGATGTGTCGCTGACAAGCGCCACGCTGACCAACAGCGGCAAGATCGGGTTTCTACCTGGCACCGGCACCGGCGGCGCTGTGAATGTCGATCCTGGCAGCACCTTCACGAACAATAGCGGCGCGACTGTTGCGGGCCTTGTAACGAACTCTGGGGGCACGGCGGCTAATCCGGGCGTTTCGAACTCCGGCCAGCTCAATGGCGGCCTGTTGAACCAGACCGGCGGCTATGCGGTGAACCAGACCGGCGGCTCGATCACCAGCGGCGTGAGCAATGCCGGCAAATTCACCAACCAGAATGGCGGTACGGTCGACACTCTATCGAACACGGGCACGGCGTACAACGCGGGCTCGATTACGGCGGGCGTGACGGGCAACACCGGTAATTTGACCAACCAAAATCTCGGCCAGATTACGGGCGGCGTGACCAATAACAGTGGCGGCACCTTCACGAACCAGAATGGCGGCACGGTCGATACGCTGTCGAACGCGGGCACGGCGTACAACGCGGGCTCGATTACGGCGGGCGTGACGGGCAACACCGGCAATCTGACCAACCAAAATCTCGGCCAGATCACGGGCGGGGTGACCAATAACAGTGGCGGCACATTCACCAACAATAGTGGCGGCACCGTCGACACGCTGTCGAACGCAGGCACGGCATACAACGCGGGATCGATTACGGCGGGCGTGACGGGCAACACCGGTAATTTGACCAACCAAAATCTCGGCCAGATCACGGGCGGGGTGACCAATAACAGTGGCGGCACATTCACCAACAATAGTGGCGGCACCGTCGACACGCTATCGAACGCGGGCACAGCTTACAACGCGGGCTCTATCACGGCTGGCGTGACGGGCAACACCGGTAATTTGACCAACCAAAATCTCGGCCAGATCACGGGCGGGGTGACCAATAACAGTGGCGGCACATTCACCAACAATAGTGGCGGCACCGTCGACACGCTGTCGAACGCAGGCACGGCATACAACGCGGGATCGATCACGACCAGCGTGACCAACAATAATGGCGGCCAGTTCGACAACCAGAGCGGCGGTACCATAGGCTCTACCACGACCGCCGGCTCGCTCACCAACAGCGGTACCGGCACGGTCGCAACGAACGAGGGTACGATCTACGGCACGGTTGGCAATTCGAGCAATGCGTCGTTCACCAACACCGGCTCAGTCACCGGCGCGGTGACGAACGGGATCACCAACAACACAGGCGGCACGGTTAACACCTATGGCTCGGTTTCTGGCGGCTTGATCAACTTCGCCACGGTTAACGCGTCTGGCACGATCAACGGCGCGATCCAGAACAATGCCGGTACGTTCACCGTCACAACAGGAGGCCTGACCGGCAACTCCAGCTTCGCCAACAGCGGCACAGCGGCGCTTTTTGTGACCCACGGCAATTTCACCGGGCTGACCACGATTTCGAATTTGTCCACGGCGACGCCTGGCATCCAGGTTGGCGCGACCTACACGCTCTCCGGCCAGACGCTTACCAATGGCAGCGTCAGCGTGACCGGAGCCGCAATCGCCGACTACGGCACGATCACATTGACGGGCACCGCCGCGAACAAGAATTACGGCACCGTTCACGTCTATGCTGGAGGCGCGCTGACGGCGACGGCGGGGGGTATCACAAACTACGGCACCATCACGGTCGACCAGGGCGGCAAGGTCAGCGATGTCCTCAACAACTACCTGACCGTCAACAATTCGGGCACCTACGCGGCCGACGTCAATAACTACGCCCCGAACGGCGTCATCAACAACTATGCGACCGGCGTGTGGCAGGGCCAGCTCCTATCCAACACCGGCATCGTCAATAATACAGGCACCTGGAACGCGCTGAGCGGGGCCTTCGACAACAGCGCGGGTGGAACGGTCAACGCGTCGGGCCAGATCAACAACGCCGCGATTAAGAACTCAGGCCAATTCAATGTGACGGGCACGCTGACCTCGTCGAGCAGCACTTTCGACAATACGGGGAGCACCGCACAGCTGAACGTGGGCGGCAATAGCTACACAGGCCTCACAAGCCTGACCAACGAGAGCGGCGCGACGGTGACGCTGACGAGCGGCGGTGTCCTTGGCGCCGCCACGGTGTCGAACAGCGCGCTCATCAATGCGGCGGGCCTGACGAAGATCCAGGGCGCGCTGACCAATACCGGGACCGTCAACATCCAGAACGGGGCCGCTGGCAGTAACACGCTGACCGTCACCGGGACTTATACGGGCGGGACGGCTTCTACGCCGGGCACTTTGGTCGACGGCATCAACCTGGCCACGGCCAAAGCCGACGTGCTAACCATCAATGGCGCGGCGTCGGGCTACACGACGGTCGAATTCAAGATCGTCCCAAGCAGCGGGAACAGTGGCTACGGCTACCTGTCCAATCCGCTTACCATCGTGACAACGGGTGGAACCACCAGCACAGCCTTTTCGGGCACGATCGCAAACTACGGCAATATCAGCTACACGTTCGGCCAGTCGGGGAACAACTGGGTCGTCACCTCCTCGCTGAACCAGAACTTCGGCAGCCTTGCCGGCATCGCGGGCTCGCTTGCTTCGATTTCCAGTGCCTTCCAGCAGCCTGCCAGCAGCTATGTCGGCGCTAAATCCAACGCGATGGTCAACGAACTGTTCTGCGGAACCTGGGCGCGCACCGACTTCAGCCGCCTGAAGACCACGACACCGAGCACTGTGACCGCAAACGGCTCGCCGAGCAATCCACTCAGTTCCACCCAAAACATCAGCTACGAGGGTGTGCAAGGCGGCGTCGACTGCGGCCTCCTGCGGATCGGCGGATCGGACTGGAATGCCCATATCGGCGCAACCGGCGGCAGTATCACCGGCAAGGTCGCCCAAACCGATGGCACGGGTTCCACGGACCTGCAGATACCGTTCTTCGGGGCGTATGCCTTCGCCCGTAACGGCGGCTTCGTATTCGATTTCTCGGCACGCCGGGATCTGATTACGGCCATATTTACGGACACGGGTTCGGGCCTGCTTCGCCATTCGGTGGACGGCACCGCGACGATGCTATCGGCTTATTCGTCGTATGCCTTCAGCGTCAGCAACACCGTGACCTTAACACCTTACGGCGGCCTGTCGTGGAGCCGCTCCGAACTCGGCAGCTTCGATACTTTCAATGGAGTTGGCGGCCAATATGTAGGCACGGTCAATCCGGGAACCAACGACACGAGCAATGGGCGGTTAGGGGTGCAAATCAGCTTGGCCCAGCAGGTCACGAACACCTTCTTTTTGCAGCCGTTTGCCGGCGTGTCCTACTGGCGGGAGATCGACGACCTGACAAATTTGAAGTACATAGTCGGCAACACTCAGGTCGACGTTACAACGCAGCTCCCAAGCTCTTTCGTGCAGATCGAGGGCGGCCTCTCATTCGCCGAAACCAGCGTCAATGCGACCGGTTACGTGAAGGGGGTCTACAAGGAAGGGGATAATATCCATGGCGCCAGCCTGCTCATCGGCGGCAGGTTGAACTTCTAGCGAAGGATCTGCGCCTCTCGTATCTACTGAGCTGGTAAAAGCTGCGGGATAACTCCCGCAGCTTTTTGTTTACCGCCGAGGCGATCAGCCCCGAAAACTTCCGCGCTTCACGGCGGCGTTGCGTTTCCCGCTCCGTGCCTCGGCAGAGGGCGCTTGTCGCTGTCCTATCGCGGACTCACCCAAAAGAAGCGGAGGCTATAACTTTCGCCGGCTCATCCGGTGGCTCGCTTGTTTTTTGCGGCGATGGTTGCGGGCCCGTGCCCCAGGGAAAAACTTGAACTTTGCTTGACGCTGCCTTCTTCACCGACGGCGATGCAACGCCTTCTTAAGGTTCTCGGCATAAGAGGCTAGATCTACGGCTGTTGAGAAGTGAAACGCATCACGGTCATGCCAGGCCATCGGCCGGCGAGTCGGCCCCACTCGAAGCCTTGAGAAAGGCGTTCGCTGCCGCCTTGATGACCGCCAGCGCATCGAGACTGCCATCAGCCTCGCCCTTCTCGAAGTCGCCCTCGGCCCGCGCCATCTGATTGGTGACGTGGGCAAAGCACAAGACGGGTTTCAGGCGCTCTGCCGCAAACGCGTAAAGTGCCGCTGCCTCCATTTCGACCGCGAGCAGCCCCCTGGCCTTCATGGCAGCAATGGCTTCTTCGGTCTCGCGGTAGGGCGCGTCCGTCGTCCAGGTGGCGCCAACCATGACCGCAATGCCGAGATCTGATAAAGCCGCCACCATGAGTTGCTTCAACGAAGGATCGGCGTGGCTGAACTCGGACGGAGGCAGATAATGGTAGCTCGTTCCTTCGTCCCGAAGCGCTTTTTCGATAAAGATGAAGTAGGGCGGCGGTGAAACTTGCATAAGTTGACCAGCCGAAGTGATGCTAATCAAAAGCCGGCAGCCCGATGCGAAAAGCTGCTCGGCGACCAGCACTGCGAAGGGGGCGCCCACCGCGCATCCGACGACGCCGAGATCGTAGTCGTCCCCACGCACCCGATAAAGACCGGTATGAAAACACGCCCAAGCCGGGTCAGGTTCTGCTCGGGCGGTTCTTGTGAGGTGCCGGACAATATCTCCGTCGGGATCGAGGACGCAGACCGGGGGAACTTCACCGCCCGGAAGCCCCTTCTGGCGCCGCGCTTCCCGCAAAAGGTTTTCCGGTGCGAAGGCAGAAGGTTGGCCGTAGTGCTTTTCAGCCAAAATGGGATAGAGGTGCGCGGAGATTAAAGGCATAAGCTCCCAACCTTATCTTGCATTAAGGAAGGCTTAAGTGTTCACAGCGGAAAGCGGAAACGAAGTTTTCGTGAACCCCAGGTGACGTGAGGACCATACATTCAAAGGCTCTCGTATAGGTTCACTGCCGGTGGAATGCCGCTTCCGCACAGGCCGCAACCGCCGTCGTAGCCAAGCCAGCGCGATGCCGGCGGAACCAACGCCGCCGTTTTGGTTTCCATTCGCGAGTTTGACCTGAGCTTTGCGAGATGGAACCGTGACAGCAGAAACGATTGTGCCAGCGCGCAGACAGACGCGTGTGTCGCGGTTCACACAGAAATTGCGGAGCGGCCGCCGGGCGTTCGATCCCAAGATCGCAGAGGGGGAAGAAGAGACCGTGTTTGTCGCGGAGAACGGCTGGAACCGCGCGGCGAACATCGCAATTGTCGGCCTTTTCGTGCTGGCCGCCGGCTATACGGCCTATTTTACGCAAGCCATCCTTATCCCTGTCGTTCTCGCTTGGGTCGTCGCAACCATCGTTCTGCCCATCGTCAAAGCTCTCGAAAGGATGGGAATACCCGAACCGCTCGCCGCGATAGCGATTGCTGTTGCCATATTGGGGCTTTTCATCGCGCTGGTACTGATCTTGTCGGTGCCGATCACCTATTGGATAGGACGCGCCAGTGAGCTCGGGACTTTGATCCGCGAGAAATTGAGGACCATCGATGAGCCGATGGCCTTTTTCCGCGAGTTGAATAACGCACTTGGTCAAGTCACGGGCAGTCATCAGGCGCCGGGCTCAGGTTTGCCGATAGCGGGAGAGTCGGCCAACATTGTGAAGGGGGTGCTCTCGTTCCTAACCCCGGTCGTGAGCCAGATGATTCTCTTCTTCGTCGGGCTCGTGTTCTATTTGGTCTATCAAAAAAATATTCGGCAGAGCGCTGTTCTCTTTTTTCGCGAGCGTGGGCACCGGCTCGTGGCGCTGCGCATATTTAGCGATATTGAGCGCAACATGACGGTCTATTTCGGGACTTTCACGGTGGTGAACATCGTGCTCGGCTTCATTACCATGGGTTTGACCTATGCCGCCGGACTTCCCAACCCCTTTCTCTGGGGCGTCTTTGCGGCGGTCCTGAATTACATCCCCTATGTAGGGGTGGCCGTTGTGACCGCGACGCTGACGATCATCGGGTTCCTGACCATGCCAACCCTCAGCCAGGCGCTTCTTGCTCCCATCGCCTATATCGGTCTTACGACGCTGGAGGGGCAGTTCATAACTCCCACGATCCTCGGCCATCGCCTGACGCTGAACCCCTACCTTGTCTTCTTATCGATTGCTTTCTGGACATGGATGTGGGGTCCAATGGGCGCCTTCCTTTCGGTGCCAATTCTTATGGCTGCGACCGTGGCGGCCAAGCATCTTCGGCCAAACGACATGCCGGAGTTGCCGTCTTGATGCCGCAAAATTTAGTAAAAGTCTTTGAATAGCTTGAAAAGTTTGCGGTTATCGGTTCTTATTTTCACATTTTTGACAATGAAGCCTGCACTATAAATCCCAGCTGGTTCTACGCTGCGAAAAATTACTTTCTGCGCTAGGGCGGCTTCTGTTCATAGTGGCAACAAAGGCGGCGTGATCTTGAGATCGAAAAAAGCGGCAAATCCTTTTCTGGAGCGCTTGCAAGCCGCAGCTTGTGCCATGAGGATCCTGGCACCCTTGGCGATCGTGCTCTTCTCAGCCTCGGCGGCCTCAGTTGCAAACGCTGAAGTTGTTGTCTCGCGCTATAGCGTAAGCCTGGGTGCTCTGCACATCGGCGACGCGGTGATTAAGACCGTTCTGAATCCAAAAGACTACAGCGTCACGGTCAATGCCGATGTCGGCGCCTTGTTCGACAACAAGACAATGAAGGGCGAAGCGTCCGGACAACGTAAAGGCGCCAAGCTTCAGCCGGACCATTATGAGATGATTATGGCCGGGGACGAAAGCAATGTCGTCGGCCTTCGTTTCGTGGGGGCGACCGCCAAGGTTGTGCAACTCACGCCGCCCATCCCCGTGAAGGTCCTCGAAAACAGCATTCCCCTGATGCCAGGGCATATGAAGGGGGTGCTCGATCCCTTGTCGGCGCTTGTTGCCTCCTCGCTCAGGCCAGTGCCGGCCTCGGGCGATCTTTGTCAGCAGATGCTTCCCGTCTTCACGGGTTACGCCCGTTTCGACCTGGACCTTAGGCTCAATCCGGATCCGGAGGCGCTGCAGGATCAGGCGGTTCTTCGATGCTCCGCGGATTATGTTCCGATCGCGGGCGTTCTCGGCTCGCGAGGCCTGAAGCTTGAATTTGGATTTACGAGGCTAACGGCCCCCCGCGTCTGGCTGATCGAACAGGCGGTTCTGCTGACGCCTTTGGGAAAGGTGAAAATCATACGCATCGAAACGCGGGTCGGATAGAGCGCGACTATTAGCCATCCATTTTATCGGCGCAGCCCGCGAAGGACTGCTGTACCCGGTCACAACAGAAACGGCCCAAGGGGGGCCGTTTCGAGAGGTTTCAAGCACTACCAGCCCCAAGAGCCATGACGGCGATGGCTCCAGTAACGGCCGTGGCCGTACCAACGTCTGTAGCCCCAACCATGGTGCCAATGCCTATAATGCCAAACTTTCTCCGTCCCGCTTGTGACCTGGCTTGGCACGGCGGATGCCGCGGTGGAGACTGGAGCAGCCTGAGCTGACAGGCCAAGCAGTGCACCGGAAGCAATCACAATCGCAAGCACATATTTTTTCATGAACATTATCCTATGAGCGTCACCCCTTCCTTGGCCACAAATAATATATATGAAATACGGGCGTATTCTAGCCAAAATAAACCTAGGTTTTACTTTCTTTTGCTGCATTCATTTCTAGCATAACGTTGCTGGATTGCATCTCCATTTCGATCGGCGCTCACAACAGGGACGGCCATTTTGAGCAAGCTTTGCCTGCATCGAGTCAGGTGCTACTGGCTCGTGGTTGGTGATTGAGCGGGCCTCGGCCGCTCATGCGGCGGGGAAAGCGAGGCCGGGCTTGGGATTGATCGCGTCGGCGGCAAAGCCCAGTTGACCAAATGCAGAATAATATTCTAGCCGGAGTGGTCTCGATCGGTATATATTGAAAAACTATTCTAACCGCGCTAGCGAGGCGGCGCGTGTTCCCGCATTGCATCGAGAGGATAGCCCATTGAGCTACCAATCAGAGAGTTTCATCGAGTTCATCCACAATGCCGGCACCGTCGTCTTCGCTGGCGCCATGGGAACGGAGCTTCAACGCAGAGGATATGCCACGGCATTGCCGCTTTGGTCTGCGGCAGCCAATCTCGATGCTCCTGAGTTGGTGGAAGAAATCCACGGCGACTATTTCGATGCTGGGGCCGATGTCGCAATTACCAACACATTCAGAACGACACCTCGAGCTTTTCGTAAGTCAGGACGCGAAAGCGAAGCGCGTGACGCACTTAAGAAATCCGTTGACATCGCGCTCAACTCTAAGAAGAAGGCAGGCCGGGCAGTTTTCGTCGGAGGATCGTTCGCGCCGCTTGAGGATTGCTACCGGCCCGATCTTGTCCCGAGCGAGATTGAACTTCGCCGGGAACATCGGATGCATGCGGATTGGCTGGCCGAAGCGGGCGTCGATTTTCTCCTGCCTGAGACAATCAATGCGGGCCTCGAAGCGCAAATCATGGCAGAGACGGCTTCCGCGACGGGACTTCCCTTCATCATCAGTTTTGTCGTCGACTCCGGCGGCAGGCTTTTGGACGGATCGCCGCTTGCTGACGCTGTCCAAAAGACGGAACTGCAAGGGCGCGCTGGTATATCGCTCAACTGCAGGCCTGTCGACACGATGGATAAGGCGTTTCAGATATTATTGGCTGGCTATAATGGCGTTATCGGCCTTTACCCGAATGGCGCTGGGCATGCAGCCAGCGACTTGGGATGGTGCCTTGAAGACCACTACGGCGGGATTCAGGAATTCGTTGGAAGCGCTCTCAAATGGCAAAGCGCAGGCGCGAAAATTATTGGCGGATGCTGCGGCACGACCCCCGACTACATTCGCGCGCTTCATGGGGAATTGAAAAAGGCTCCCCGTGACAGCCATTCCGCACTCGCTTGCTCCCGCGCAGCGGCAGTTCGATCTGCAAATCCTGCGTTGACGGTGAACCTGGGCGCGCGCGGCTTATGTGGGTCCTCCCATGCGGCGCCAGTCGAAGCCGGCGGCTAGGGGAATAGCCTGGCGGGTTGCCGATCGTCCCAAACGGCGTGCGAAAGGATCACTGACGATCAACCGCGAAGCTAAAGATTTTTAGCGATAAATATTGTTTGATGAAGCCGTTCTAGTTTGAGACAAGAGTAAAAAAAGGGTTTATAGTGAATATCGCGCTGGAAAGTGAAGTGTGCGGCGCCCAAACCCCCAAAAACAATCTCTTGAGGAAACATCATGGACCTACATGACACGCGCATGCAGTGCTTGCGCATGGCTGCCGATCTGGGCGGCAAAGTCGATGCCATAATCTCTGCAGCGCAACGCATGTTCGATTTCGTCAAAGGCGCCGAGCCGGAAGCACCCGCGCAGTCGCCTGCCGCCAGCAGGCCGGCTGAGCCTATCGCGGCGGCCGAGCCGCAGGCGGAAGTTGCCACGGCACAGGCGAGCGCAATTGCAGAGGTTGCAACCAGCGAGCCTCTCGTCGCCGACCCCATCGCAGCATGCGGAACAGCCCTTGTGATGCCGGAAAGTGGAAACTTGGCAGAAGCCGCGCCAAGCCCAGAGGCTGTGACCGCTGCTGAGGTCCAGGTCGCGGCCGCGGTCGAGGAGGTTCAGGCCGCGCCGGCAGCCGGGGCGGCAGCTGAAGAGGTGCCCGTAGACGCATCGGCTGAGGAGTCCGCGGCCGAGACGCCCGCTGAGGAGGCTCCGGCCGAGGCGGCAGCTCAAGAGGTGCACGCGGAGGCAGCGGCCGAGGAGACCGCGGCCGGGATCACGACGGACGAGGCTCCGGCCGAGGCGGCAGCTGAGGAGGTGCAAGCGGAGGCGGCGGCTGAAGCGACCGCGGCCGAGATTACGACGGAGGAGAAACCGGCCGAGGAGGTCCACGAAAAGGCGGCAGCTGAGGAAACCGCAGCCGGCATCATGACTGAGGAGGCTCCAGCCGAGGCGGCGGCAGAGGAGGTGCACGCGGAGGCGGCAGCTGAGGAAACTGCGGCCGGGGAGACTTCGACTGAGGTTGCCGCTAAAGGGGCGGACTCGGAAGTCGCGGTCGAGGAAGTCCAAATCCCGGCGGCCGATCCGGCCTTCGTTGTACCGGTGCCTCCCGCGTCGCTCACGGGCGTTACCGGTGAGCAGCCAGCGCCGCATGCCTGAGCTCCTTCAGTTCTAGACGGCGAGGCACCCATGGAAGTTTGACGATCCGGGCAGTTTCGCCGCCGGCGGAACGGCCCCCAGATTCCAGCCACTGCGGGAAAGAATCTCCAGCATAAGCCCCGAGGCTCTGCCGCCCCGCCCTTTGCGTGCGCAGAGCCACTCGCTCATCGGATTGACAAAGAAAAGCGAGCCGCCACTCGGCTCCTCCTATCAGAGGTGGTGTTGCTTGTGCGAAGCCGTTTGCGTGATTCCAGCTCTAAACCAACCCCGTTCTGGCCATAATTGGCCAGCATCAAAAGACGGGCATGCGCGCTGCACTTATGGCAGCGCAATTCGGCTGAGTTGGAAGGCAAGATGGAACTCATGAACCGGCGATGGCTGGCTGCGCTTGCGGCGGCAACATTCATGATCGCAGCGAACGCTTTCGAGGCGAGCGCACAGCGAAGGATGGACGACTGGCTGGGATTCGATCAATCCGGCGATTCCATGGATCAGCCCTCGGGCGATCGCGGCTCAGCGAGAGAAACGGAAGTGCAGCCGGAACTGGGCTTTCCCACGCTTGCAAGAGAAAACGTCACGGCGACCAAGAGCGCCATCAAGCATTACGTAGAGATTGTGACGCGCGGAGGGTGGGCGCAACTCCCGCCGATCGTTCTGCGAACCGGCATGAGCCACCCCGCCGTGGTCCAGCTCCGCAAGCGCCTCCAGGCGACCGGCGACTTGCAAGCCTTTGGCGGCTCTCCCGAAATCTACGATTCCTATGTCGAGCGTGCGGTGAAGAAGGCGCAAGCGCGCCACGGCCTGCCCGCGACGGGCTTTCTCGATAAGGACACCATCCAGGAGCTGAACGTGCCGGCCGCCGCGCGTGCGCGCCAGCTGCGCACCAATCTCCCCCGGTTGGAAAATTTGTCTGCCATGGTGCCCGGCGGCAAATATGTGGCCGTGAACATCCCCTCGGCGCAGATCGAGGCTATCAACAACAATCAGGTCGTCTCGCGTCACACGGGCGTCGTCGGCAAGCCCGACCGGCCGTCCCCTATGGTCAATTCCGCTATCGAGGAAATCAATTTCAATAAAGATTGGTTCGTCCCGCCGACCGTTTTGAAAACCGACCTGTTGGGCGAGGCGCACAAGAAGGGCAAGGAAGCGCTGGTCGCACACAAGATCGATGTGTATGCGGATTTCACGGGTTACCAAAAGGGCGTGCGCATCGATCCGGACACCATCGATTGGAATTCGGACGCGCCGCTGCATTTGTTTTATGTGCAGAACGGCGGCCCGGAAAATCCGCTTGGTTTCGTCAAGCTGAACTTTCAGAGCCCGCATCACGTTTACATGCACGATACGGCAGCCCCCAGCGTTTTCAGTCAAGCCTTCCGGGCCGAAAGCTCGGGATGCGTGCGTGTGCAGGGCGTGCACCGTCTCGTGGCGTGGCTTTTGGAGGACAATGGCTGGTCGGTCCAGCAGGTGCTGCGCATGAAAGAGACCGGCGAGAAGCTTAATATCAAGCTTAAGAAGAAGGTGCCGCTGTTCTGGTCTTATGTCACGGGCTGGGCGACGCAGGACGGCACGGTGCAATTCCGCCGGGATATCTATCGCCGGGACGGCGTTGAGGTGTTTGCTTCGGCTAATTAGGCGCGGAGGTGGACTTGATCGAGGATAGCTATCTCATCCACGAGAAGATCCGTGCCGGCGATTTCCGGCCGAAGCAGCCGATCATTTACGGGAACACGCGGGAGCGCGGTCTTTTGAAAGAGTTGGCCATTTTGTAGCTCCTTCAGAGCCCGGAGAAATGGCGGGTGAAATCGGTTTCGAGGATCAGCCTGCGCGCGCGAAGCCACATCGGCGCTTACGCCCTCGCCGAGTTAGCGAAATTGCGCGCGGTTGGCGTTGCTCTGTCCCGATCACGATCTGCAGGCCCGGCGTCAGCCCAAGCTGACCGGCAAGGAAGCGGGGCCGAGGCGAGCGTCTAAGCGCTTTCGCCGATTAGACCCGCGGCGCGCCACCTATCGCGGCGTTCCCTGAACCCGCTCCAGGTGCCGGCGCAAGGAGGCTTCCGCGTTCACATAGGGCTCCTGATGAGCGACGCTCCAATAACGGAGGTCCTCGATGCGGATCGGCTCGCCGGTCACGGCGCAGCGCACGAATGTGCCGTTCTTCAGCACTTGAAATTCGCCGTCGAGATAGCGGATTTTGGCTTCTTGACCGAATGCGAAGGAACGCTCGATACGATTCATACCTCTTCCATGCCTCAAAGAAGACTGCCCTGACTGTCGTCACTGACAGGCGAACTACGCCGCGTACCGGTGAAGCTCTTGCGCTGGGTGACGCGGTTCGCTTCCTCGCACGTTCCGGCAGAATACTGCGCCGGAACGTGCCCATCCGCAAACTCGATGTCAAGCCGGGCCGTTCCTTTCAGAGCCGCCGCGCGCTGAACGATATGCCCATCTTCGCTGCGCACGAGAGCGAATCCCCTCTCCAGCACGCTCTTGTGGCTCAAACTTCGCAGAAGCTGGGAAAGCGCGCCAGCCTCGAACGCTTTGCTTTTCAGAACGTGGCGAATGCTTTGCTCCGCCCGGGCGGATAGCGATTCGAGGCGTTCGCGCTGCCTTGCCGACGGCAAGGCCAGCAAGCCGGGCTTCAGCCGTGCCGCCCGGTCGGAAAGGCGGTCGCGTTTCTTGGCGGTGCCGATTTCGAAGGCCCGGAACGCGCCGGCGGCGGCGCGCGCAAGCCGCTCCCTGGAGCGATCCAAGGGTAAAGCGATGAGGCGCGGGGCGAGCCGGACGGCACAGCCTTCGAAGCGCGCGCGCGACCGCTCGGTGAAATGGCGCAGCGACTGGCCGAGCCGTGCTCCCGCGGCGTCGAAGCGCTGGCGGGGAATTGCTAGAAGGGTCAGAGGACGCGGCAGGCCGCGCTCGGCGCCCCGGAACTCGGCTCGAAGCCGTTCGAGGTGACGGCGCACGCCATGTCTTGCACGGCCGGCGCATTCGGAAAGACGCAGGACAAGCTCGGAATGCTTCGGAACGGCCCACTCTGCGGCCTTGGTCGGGGTGGGTGCGCGGGCATCTGCAACGAGATCGATCAGCGTCCAGTTGGTTTCATGGCCGACGGCCGAGATCACCGGAATCGAGCTTATCGAGGCGGCCCGGACGACGGCCTCCTCATTGAACCCCCAAAGGTCCTCCAGGCTTCCGCCGCCACGCGCCACGATCAGCAATTCGGGTCTCGGCAACGGTCCGTTCTCATTCAAAGCGTTGAAGCCCCGGATCGCGGCCGCGACCTCGGCGCCGCAGGTCTCTCCCTGCACGCGAACCGGCCAGAGAAGCACGCGTGTAGGGCAGCGCTCCGCGAAGCCATGCAGCATGTCGCGAATGACCGCCCCGGTGGGCGATGTCACGATCCCGACCACTTGCGGCCAGAACGGCAGGGGGCGTTTGCGCGCCTCGTCGAACAAGCCCTCGGCGGCGAATCGCTTCTTGCGCTCATCGAGCAAGGCCATGAGCGCGCCCGCACCGGCCGGCTCAAGCTGTTCGATGACGATCTGGTAGCCCGATTTGCCGGGAAAAGTCGTGACGCGCCCGGTCACGATCACTTCAAGCCCTTCCTCCGGCTT
Organism: uncultured Alphaproteobacteria bacterium; assembly: GCA_963817705.1. Classification (GTDB taxonomy): domain Bacteria; phylum Pseudomonadota; class Alphaproteobacteria; order Rhizobiales; family Rhodomicrobiaceae; genus Rhodomicrobium. The sequence continues at coordinate 124,626 of CAWFPF010000004.1, read as the reverse complement.
GAACTTCAGCCCAGAGAATGTGCCGCGCCATATCACAGCGTCAATCCGCGCGCGTTCGTCTTTCAACGCGAGATACGCGTGGCCCGAACTATGCGGACCGCGGTAGCCGGAGATTTCGCCGCGCAGGCGCACGAGCCCGAACGCATCCTCCACCGTCCGTTTGATGGCGGAGGACAGCTCGGTGACGGTGAATTCCGCGACGTTGGAAAGCGGTGCCGCTTGCATCCTCGCTAACATGACCCTGCGGGCTCCTTATGTCCATGGGGGCGAGCATGGCCCGATTCGGAAGCGCAGGCGAGGGAGCCTGTCCAGGGTTTGAGGTTCGAAAGCCTCGCTCCGCACGCTTGAGACCCGGTTCCGGGAAACGGTTAACGCGCCGGCAACAAATGTGGTGGACCGGCATCAGCACCCAGGAAAGCGCTTTTGACTGTGCCATCGAAACTGGATACAGCTGTCGCTCTTGGATAGGTTGGCCGGACGGCACTTTTCACGGGTGCGGCTAAAATGTGTGACGCGATGCGTACTGTTTCGTTATCTTTTGGTTGTCCGTAAAATGGCTGACTTCTTCGGGCGCCTGTCTTTCAGGCGAAAGCGAGCCGATGGCGCGCCGGGGCTGCGGATCGTCGATTCGCAGGCCACACAACCGCGAGGCGCTGGGCCGGAGGGGATGGTTAGTCCGCTTCTTCATCAGGTTCTGGGCGAAACCAAGCGCTTCGATCGCGCGAATGAATCCAAGGACAGCGCACGCCTGCAGCCCTTATCCGAAAGGCTGGGCGTAGGGGGAAAACTGGCCGCCGCCAAGCGGCAGACAGCCGGCGTGGCTCATGCCCTCATGGCGCTTTCTGACGAAGACACCGCCCAGGCCATCCGCACCCTTGTGGAGGGCATCGAAACCCGCGTTTGCTGTGTCGCTTTCGCCGGCCAGATGAAGGCCGGGAAAAGCTCCTTGATTAATGTTCTTGTCGAGACACCGGATCTCCTGCCGTCCGGTATCAATCCCTGGACGACCGTTATTACAAGACTGCATTTCGGGGTTCCGGGCAAACCGCGCGCTGGGGCGTCCTTCACGTTTTTCGATCCCGGCGAGTGGGGACGGCTTTCAGCCGGGGGCAGAACGCGGGAACTCACGGAGCAGCTCTTCCCCGGCTTCGACTGGAAGGCCTTGAGCAGTCAGGTCGAAGCCATGCAGGAGCGGGCAAGGCAGAAGCTGGGCGATCGCTTCGAGGACCTACTCGGCACGGAGCATGTTTATCCGGACATAACGCCTCATCTCTTGAACCGGTATGTCGGTGCCGGGCATCCCGGCGATACGGATTGCTGGGAGGGGGCGGAAGGCGAATTCTCCGATATCACGAAACTCGCCGACGTGTTTCTGGACTTGGGGGCATTCAGTTACCCGACGGTCTTGATCGACACCCCCGGGGTTAACGACCCCTTCCTCGTTCGCGACGAAATCACGAGACAAAATCTTGAGGCGGCCGGCATTTGCGTGATCGTGCTCACCGCGCGGCAGCCGCTTTCGACGGCAGACCTAAGCCTCCTCCGCATGCTGAGGGGCCTCAAGAAAGACCGGCTGATCATCTTTGTGAACAAAATCGACGAGATCGACGGCGGAGAAGAGGTTCTGCGCGAGGTCTCCGGCCGCTTGTCCGCTGTCTTGCAGCAGGAATTTCCGGCCGCGGATATTCCGATCGTCTTCGGCAGTGCGCAGCTGGCACGCGAGGCTTTGGCGTTGAGCGCATCCTTGCAGGAGAAGGCGGACCTGGATGCGAACGGCCCGGCACTTGAGTCTTTCGATTGGCCGGATCAGGCTGAAATCACCGGCACGCTAGCGGCAGAGACACTGTTTTCCAAGTCGGGTTTATCCTCGCTGGCCGTCGCTGTTTCCGGGATGATGCGGGATGGACCTATTGCTGCCGAACTGGCCACGGCCGATAGTCTCCTGAAAGCCGTCGGCGAAAATCTCATTTGCTGGTTCGAAACGCAGATCGAAATTTTGGGGCCGTCCGGTCTCGATTCTGCCAAGACCGGACTGGAAAGGCTCGTCGCGTTAAGAGAACAAATGGTGCGGGAGTTTGACGCGTTCTGCGCCGGTCTCGCGTCGATCCGGACGGAAAAGTTGGACGGCCTCCGCCAGGAGTTGACCGCGAGAGCCATGGCGTCGCTGGCGGAAGCCATGGCCGGGCTGTCTGGCGATGAAGTCGCTGAACGGGCCAACAGTATCGATACGAGGCTACGCGGCGAACTGGAAAGCATTTATCTCGCAGCGCTGAAAGATATCGGGGATCTCGCCGCCGGCGAGCAGGACAAGCTCGAAACAGCATTGACATCGTTGTTTGACGGGAGCGGCCTTGCGAATAAGCCCACCGCCATCAAGGGGCTTACGCTCGCCCTCTCGCCAGCGCTCGCAGCGTTGAGCGAGCCAGTTGCCTTGAGCCTACTGGACAACCTCACAGAGACAGCATCGGAACGGGCCGGGATCGATATTCCAGCAGCCATTCCAAACGAATTCCGGCCGATCATCGAAAAGCTTGCCGGCGATGCCGGGCGAACGCTGTCCGAAAGCATGGACCGGCTCATTCACGGCATGAAAGCGCTGACGTTCGGTCCGCTCGACGCCGCGATAAAAGACGTTTTAATGTGGATCGAGTTTTGGGAAGCTCCAGCGGAGCAGCTCAGCACGGATGAAACGCTGGATGCCGGTCTGAGATCGATGCGTGAGAAGATCTCGAGCCTGAGACTTCTGCTGGCAGAAAGTCCGGTGGTCCCTGCCACGGACGGGACAAGCGATAACGCGAGCCAGGCCTTCTTCATCAGCGAATCTGACCCCTATTGCGAATAGAAAAATTTATTATCGTGTCTCGCATCTAAGGGCTTGATGTATACGGATTATTGGGGCTAAACAGAGCCGGGCAGGGGGAGGCGAACTGCATGCGATGGAACGGGCTTCTGTTTGGCGTGCGCGGGCTTTTTGCGGCATCTGCGTTTCTGCTGTGTTTGTTGGGTCCGGCCGGGCCGGCTGCTGCCCAGAATTGCGGTGCCGACTATACCGTCAAGGAAGGGGAATCGCTCGCCGACATCGCGGCGCGGGTTTACGGCAGTCCGACCCAATGGACCTTGATCTTCTATGCGAACCAGGACCGGATGGGCGCGAATGCCTCCATGCTCGTGCCGGGGCTTAGCATCCTCATTCCCTGTGTTGGAGGCCAGCAACCCGCCACACAGCCGGCAGCACCTACCGCCGCGGCGTCTCCGCAGGCCGCTGGTCCGGCGGCGGGCCAGATCGAGTTTTCATCGGTCATCAAGCGGATTGAGTTTCTCACCGCCGACGGCGCGATGCCCTTCGCCGACCGCTCACTATCCAATGGCGGCATGATTACTCAAATCGTCAGTAAGGCGATGGACCTCGTCAAGGAGCAGTCCCAAGGCCGCTTCGACTATAATGTGTCTTGGGTCAATGACTGGTCTGCGCATCTCAACCCTCTTCTCATCGCCAGAGCGTTCGACGCTGGTTTTCCCTGGCAAAAACCGGACTGCAGCCACCCGGCAGACCTTTCGCAGGATGCAAAATACCGCTGCCAGAAGTTTCTCTTCTCCGACCCCCTCTATGAGGTCTTCACGGTCCTGTTTGTGAAATCGAATTCTTCGATCACATTCGCCAAGGACGATGAGATTATCGGAAAGACTTTGTGTCAGCCGGCGAGCCAGTCCACTTATGAACTCGACAAGGGCGGCCGGAATTGGGTGAAGGATAACAAGGTTGTCTTGCTCAGGCCACCCAGCATCGACGAGTGTTTCAGACTGCTGGATAATGGTTCGGTAAGCGCCGCCGTTACAGCGGATCTCACAGGGAAGTCTGTCGCCGCCTCGCTTGGGCTCGGAGAAAAAGTGAAAGCGCTGCCACGGCCCGTTGCCATCGGTACCCTTCACGTCATCGTTCCGAAAACCCATCCCTATGCGAGCACGGTGCTCTACTACATCAACACTGCCGTAGCCCGGATGAGGGACAGCGGAGAATACGACAAGATTGTCGAGAGCCATCTGTCCCGGTTCTGGAACGCACAGGACCGGTAGCACGATGCGCTTAGAACAGCCTTATTTTTCAGCCGGGGTCTGCGCCGCAATCAGGAGCCGGAGACGAGTCATGCAGTTTCTTCGATTGGCGACTGCCGCTGTGTTGGCCACCCAATTTATCGCAGGTGCGGCCGTCGCGGAGGACGTTTTGCTTCGTATCACGTTGCAGCAGCCCCTCAGCAACCCCATCGGCCAAAATCTGCAAGACTTCAAGCGCGAAGTCGAAGCGGGTACGAACGGTGCGGTGAAAGTCGATATCTACGACAAGGCCAAGTTCTATCTCGATTATCAAGTTCCGGAAGCCGTCGGAAGCGGCGCAATCGAAATGGGCGTCGCGCCGCTTGCGCAATATGGCGACGACGTCCCGGCCGCCGGCTTGTTCATGCAGCCCTTTCTGTTCAACTTCGACTCCATCGTGCGCGCTGCCGCAGCCCGGAAGAGCGAGATCCGCTCCGCCATCAACTCCGAGATTCAGAAGAAGTCCGGGGTGCGGGTGCTTTGGTGGCAGCCTTATGGACCGAACGTCATTCTCGGCAAGGGAGCGCTCGCAAATCCCCAGGCCATCACCAATCATAATGTGCGCGTCTTCGACGATGTGTCCGCGGAATTCGTGAGCCTTTGCGGCGGGAACCCGCACGTGATCTCGGACGCAAAACAGTCCGAGGCGTTCGGCGAGAGTATCGTGGACTCGAGCATCGCCAGCGTCGCCAGTGTCAAGGACGAGGAGCTGTGGCGCAAGATCGATACCATTACGAACATCCGCCATTCCGAAAACTTGTTCCTCGTCGTCGTGAATCAAAAAACGTTCGATGCTCTTTCCCCTCAGCAACAAGAAACCGTCATTGCGGCGGCCCAGCGCGCGGAAGACGGCATTTGGAACAGGTTCCAGGACATTGAATCTGAAACTTATTCTTTTGCCGTTTCGAAGGGGATCCATATCAAGCAACTGGTGCCCGACGATACGGTGGCATGGCGCGTGTGCAGCTCCGCGATTCTTAAGTCATACATGGAGCGCGCCGGAGCCCTTGGCGCAAAGCTCTTCGCGGCTTACGGTAAGCTGAGAACCGATCCGTGCTGCAGCGCCCAAGCCGCCGCGAGCGTTTTGAAATAGCAATTCGCGAGGTGTGGGCTGTAAAGCCGCCGCTGCGGATTTGGTCTTTGTTCCGCGATTGGATTTATAGACAACTAGACTGGTATCGACGCCAAACTCGTTCAGAACTTCTCATAGCATCGCAATGGCTGCCATTTTCGGCGTAGCCCCGCTGTTCTCAGCTCAAATAATCTGCTTAGTTTCCGCTGGCTCGTTGAGGTCGACCATGAACGAACTTCAAAAACTGGACCGCGAAGGGCGGAAGCGTGGGCTTGAGCCCAAGGATTACCTGACACCATCCTGCGACGCCACCAGCGGCAATTACATAGTGTCGAACTTCGAACCAACTGTGATCAAGCCCGGCGAAGCTATCTCAAATACACAAGGGCAATAGAGCTCGCGATAATATCTGGCCGTGGCTCTCCTCAAAGTAAAGGCACCGCCAAAGACCCCCTCACCCCCAGCGGGGAGAGGGAAAAGCGGCTGCGGCCCTTTTTCCGAAGGGGGAGGGAGTTCAGGCGTCCATTCTCCCCTCGGGGAGAAGGACAGGATCGGGGGGGACTCGATCCCACCCTAAATCAACGCGCTTTAGGCGCACACATACGCGTCCAGATATCCGCCGTTTGGCCAGCGCATTAAGTCGGGCTTGCGATCGATTCACCCAGGGCTTAGGGATCGGCGAAGCTGAGGCCTAAGCACACGGGAACATTATGACTGAACTTGAGATTATCGGCGCCCCCATTTCGAACTATGTCCGCTCGATCCGGATGCTTTGCGAAGAGAAAGGCGTCGCCTACAAGCTCACTCCGGCCCGGCCGCATTCGCCCGAAGTAAACTGCATTCACCCGGCCGGACAGGTGCCTTGCCTGCGTCATGGCGGGTTGGAACTGTTCGAGAGCCTAGCCATCGCGACCTATATCGACAAAGCTTTTCCGGGGCCTCGGTTCATTCCGCAAGACACTGTCGCGGAGGCGCAGGTGGTGCAATGGACCTCCTACTGCAATGCCAAGGTTGACCGCTGGATCATGCGCGAATTTGTCGTGCCAAGCGTATTTTTCGACAAGGCAAAGGGGCCGGACCAGGTTAAACTCGAAGCGGCTCTGCCTGAGATCGAAAAGTGCCTCGGCGTGCTGGAGCGGGCCCTAGCAAAGACCGGCTTTTTGGCCGGTGAGGGTCTCAGCTACGCCGACATGAACGTGGCTCCGATGCTGGCTGTTTTCCGGCAGTTCCCGCAAGGCCGGCAAACGCTCGGCGAGCATCCGGGGCTCAGCAGCTACATCGATAAGCTGACCGCGCGGCCTTCATTCGCCAACACGGCTCCGGCATCGCTCAATTAAAGAAGAAAGCCGCTCAGAATTTTGCCTTGGGAGACCGGAAGCTGACGATCCGTTGGCCTCGCGGTGCTTCTCTCGTTGAAGGATAAGCGGCAATAATTATCCCGCATCGTGACTGCATGCATCCGGTGCAGATTGCGCATTAGGCGCGGCCGGCCCGCGCTTGCGAAGCGGCTGCAAAGAAAAATCAGAAGCTCACGGCCGGCAATACAAAAAGACCCTCGCTCTGTTTGGAGCAAGGGTCAGTATAATCCAGCCTGTCAGGACAGTGTTTGCGCAACAGGCTTTGGTGCTGAGCGCAAGGTTAAGTCCAGGCGGCCGTAAGCGGAAGAACCTCGCCGTAGCCAAACCCCACCTTAGTCAGCCATTCCACCTCCATCCAAAGATGCAAGTGTCATTACCTATTCAGGCGGTTTCTGGCTGTCCCTACTGCGGCGGGGCCGATGTCAGACGGAGGGAGCTTACTTCAACAACCCATCCTTCTGCGCGATATGCGTGACGAGATCGACGACTCGCACGCTGTAGCCCCATTCGTTGTCGTACCAGCTCACGACCTTGAAGAAGTTCGCGTTCAGCTCGATGCCAGCCCCGGCGTCGAAGATGCTGCTGTGCGAATCGTGGATGAAATCGCTGCTGACGACTTCCTCGTCCGTGTAGCCGAGAATGCCCTTCAACTCGCCTTCGCTCGCCTCCTTCATCTTGGCGGCGATTTCCTTGTAGCTCGTGGCCTTCGCGGTTTTGAATGTGAGATCGACGACCGAGACGTCCGAGGTCGGAACGCGGAACGCCATGCCGGTCAGCTTGCCTTTCAGCTCGGGCAGAACCAGAGCGACCGCCTTGGCGGCGCCGGTGCTGGAGGGGATGATGTTCAGGTATCCATTCCTGCCGCCGCGCCAATCCTTCTTGCTTGGGCCGTCCTGCGTCGGCTGCGTCGCGGTCACCGCATGAATCGTCGCCATCAGCCCTTCCGTCAGGCCGAAATTGTCGTTGATGACTTTGGCGATCGGCGCAAGGCAATTCGTCGTGCAGCTTGCATTGGAAATGATCTTGTCCGTGGCCGGGTCAAACTTCGTGTGGTTCACGCCCACCAGCAGCGTCTTGACCTTTTCCGGGTCCTTGGTCGGAGCCGAGATAATCACTCGCTTCGCGCCGGCTTTGAGATGCCCTTCCGCGCCCGCGTAATCGGTAAACAGGCCGGTCGATTCGATCACATAATCCACGCCGGTCTTTCCCCAAGGAAGTTCGGCCGGGTTCCGCACTGAATAAGTTGGCACGTGCTTGCCGTTTACAACGAAGCCATCTTCCTTCGCTTGGACCGTCCCGGCAAATCTGCCGTGGGTCGTGTCATACTTTAGGAGGTAAGCGAGATTGTCTGGGGGGACGAGGTCGTTAATACCGACAATTTCGATGTTGGGATTGTCCATCGCCGCGCGAAATACCAACCGGCCGATACGGCCAAAACCGTTGATACCGATTTTCAATGTCATGTGAGCGCTCCTTGTGTTTGGCTTAAGCCCCCGCAAAAAGGGCCACGGGGCGCCGATGATGTCAAGCAGTCAAGACGATTGGCCAGGCACGGCAGTGACCGGAAGCAAACTTGATAGATGCTCCCGGAAAATGCCATGTAAGCGGTGCCTGATTGATGCCTTAGCGGAAAATCTTCGCCTTGTAACTCAAAAGGTGTCCCGGATTCGGGACACCTTTTCAGGATGATCCAACGAAGGAATAATTTGCAGGCGCGCCGCCGCTCTTCCGTCCAACCCCAGGCACCCAACGCCTGCGCCGTCAATCGGCGGGCAAAACCGGCCCAAAACTCGAAGTTTTCGGACGCCGGTTCGCGGCCGCAGGCCTGCTGCGGAGCTTGGCAAGGGTCTCCTCGCTCCCCACGAAAACGCTGGAAGAAATCTGCCGCGCCTGCATCAGGTCCGCTTGGATCCGGTCCTGGACCATCGCGTTGACGCCCATTCCTGCGAGGTATTGTAAGCGCAGATTGCGATCGGTGTTGATGGCGGCGCCCTTCAGCCACGCCACAAGATCCGGGCCGCGCCCGGCATAACTCGATAGCAAATCGATCGCCGATTCAAAGCCTGTATCGCGCAAGGATTTGGCTGCGCGCGCGTTCTCGATGCGATTGAACCGCTCCTCTACCTCTCCGGTATCGATAGGCTTAGGTGTGGCCTGGCCGAACAGCACCACGTCGATGTCACCGCCCCGGTCGTTGATCCAGAGGATGCCGTCCGGAAAGACGGCAAAGAAGGTCGCGATTTCGCTCTTCACGGTCTCCATCGTGCTCTCGTAAAGCGGAACCCAGTGGGTCACCATTCCGCCGGGCTTGAGATGCCGCTTCACCAGTTCGAAATACTCCCGCGTATAGAGCGCGGCCGCACCCTTGACCCAGGGATGAATCGGGTCGCTGGTGATGATGTCGAACTGCTCCTTGGAGGTCAGGACGTAGCGCCGGGCGTCGTCGTAGACGATCTCGACGCGCGGGTCCGCGGCCACGTTGAAATTCTCGGCGGTGAAGAAGCCCGAAATCATGCGCGGGATGAGCGGCTCGATTTCGCAGATCACGATGCGTTCTATCCCGGGGTAGGTGACGAAGCTGCCGGCCGTAACCCCGGCGCCGAAGCCGACAACCAGCACCGATTGCGGTTTGGGATTGAGCAGCCCCGGCAAGTGCCCCAGCATGCGCTGAAGGCGCATGTCTACGGGATAGTTCGAGGCCTCTGTCTTGCCACTGACATGAAAAAAGCGATACCCATCCTCGTTCTCCGACACCGCGATCGAGCTATTCAAGCCCTCGCCGGCGTACAGCATCTTTGGCTCATAAACTGGGCTCATGATGGTACGGCCAAAGGCGAAAAGCTCGGTCGGGACGGGCGGCGCGGTATAAGCGAGGAGCGCGGCAACAACCGGGACGGCCACCGCAGCGGTTATGGCCGCGCCCCGGCCGGCGGCGGGACTTTCCGCGCGGAGCCTCGTCAGCAGGACGAGCATAGCGGCGAGCGCCGCGGCTGATATGAGAATGCGCTCCGCCCAGAGCGTGCCGGCCGCCGGGATCAAGATGACGCTGAAAAAGACGGCACCGGCAATCGCACCGGCCGTGTTCGCTGCATAGATGGACCCTACCATGCGCGCGCGGTCCTCGTGCCGGGGAGCCGCAGCCGCAAGCGCAAGCGGGAAGCTCGCCCCCCAAAAGCACGCCGCCGGCAGCACGGCCCAGAGGCAGCGCGCCAGATCGAGCTGGAACGTCAGCCACGGATTGATGCTGAGCCGGGGATCGACCGGCCAATAAGGCAGCCAGGCGCCGATGCTGAATGCGGCCCAGGCGATAGCGGCGATCAGGAAAAACTGGCAGCGGCCGAGCATAACAAGCGGAGAGGCTGACCCCCGGGCAAGCAGCGATCCGGCACTACTTCCAATTCCCAGCCCAAGCAGAAACACCGCCAGAATGATCGAGAACGTATAGACCGTCGCGCCGAGGAGCAGCGACAACAGCCGCGTCCAAACGACTTGCGCCCCAAGCGCGGTAAACCCTGAAAGCGCGATCGTCGCGTAAACGGCCACGGCTTCCAACCGGAGCGGCGAGCGATCGCCAGCAGCCGTTTCGGAGGGCGCGCAATACGGAGCGGCGCCTGCCAGGAGAAACGCAAGCGTGGCGCAAAGCGCGTTGATGGCTGAGGCGGCGAAGGTCGCGGCAGCCATGTCGTACAGCCGCAGCAGGTAAAACCCGGCGAGGACGCAGCCGGTTACAGCGCCGGCGAGATTGCCGGTATAGAGAAGTCCTAGCCAGGAAATGCCTTGAGGCGTGCTTTCCACCCAGCGGGCCGCGCAAGGCAGCGTCGCGCCCATGAGCATCGCCGGCACCAGCAAGAATGCCACGCAAAGGAGGGCTCGGACCCAGATTCCGGCCGGGCCTTGACTGGCAACGCTCGCGTAGAGGTCACCCGCCGCGGGAAGTGTATAGAGGATCAGAATCGCGAAGAGGCCTATGCCGAGTTCCATGGCGGCGTAGACCTTGAGGGGATGGATGGCGGCCGGAACGATGCGCGCAAAAGCGAGGCTGCCGAGGCACATCCCGCCCATAAAAGTCCCCAGCAGCACCGCGAGCGACACCGCAGTCGACCCAATGACGAATTCGAGAAGCTGAAACCAGACGATCTCGTAGATGAGTGCGGCGCAGCCACTGCCGATAAAAAAAATGAGCACGAGCGGATAGTATTTGGATGCTGCTGCACAATACGGCGCTTGCTTGATGCTACTCACCGGCGGCCTCGAAACTCATTGCGACGACGTATAAGACTCTGTCCCCGTTTCGCTATCCCCTATGGTTCGAGATGGCCCTTCGGGCCTCCTCGCCATGAGGGGAGGCCGCACAGGAGCCGCAAAGGCCTCACCTGAGGAGCCGCTACGGCCTCCGCACCATGAAGTAGGGCCTCATCCTGAGGAGCGGCCACTGGCGGCGTCTCGAAGGATTCGGTTCCGTGAAAGCGGACAGACCTTGAGGTCATGCCCGACCTGCCTCGTGTTGTCCAGCGCACCATGGTCTCGATGCGCGCCGCTCGATGCGGCCGCTTCGTTGGCATGAGATTTTTCGATAGGAAGCGATCCCGCTGAGAGCATGTTGTGTTCAGCATGCTCCCATCGTCTTGCCGGGCTTGACCCGGCCATCCAGACCGAAGGCTCAGCGTCCTCGCCTGGATGGCCGCATCAAGTGCGGCCATCGAGGCGAGCGGTTCGGAGTAAAGGCATTCCACTTCAGGCCAGGCGTGCCGGCGCGTCCGTCCGGATGGCCCAGCGCAGCCGCGCCGAGCGCGAACGCGGATTGGCGCCGGTTTCCTCATCGGAAGGCACGATGCCGTGGCGGCTTTTCAAATCGAACGTTGCCGGCGGCCCCTCCGCCCCGGCGGGAATGTGCCGCGAGGCTTGCGGCCGCTTGCCGGAGCGTTCGGCGAAAAAACGCTTCACGATGCGGTCTTCGAGCGAGTGGAAGCTGACCACCGCGAGCCGTCCGCCGGGCTTCAGGATGCGTTCGCAGGCGCTGAGCGCGCGCTCCAACTCGCCGAGTTCATCGTTCACATAAAGGCGCAGGGCTTGAAAGGTGCGCGTGGCGGGGTTTTTGGGGTCGCCCGGCCGATGGCCCAGCACGCGCGCCACAAGACCCGCGAGCTGAGCGGTCCGCTCGAACGGCGCTGTCTCCCGGTCCTTCACAATGGCGGCGGCGATGGCGCGCGAGCGGCGCTCTTCTCCCAGTTCGAAGAGAATGCGGGCGATTTCGTCTTTCTCGAAGGTATTGACCACATCGGCCGCGCTCAGGCCCTCTCCCGACATGCGCATGTCGAGCGGCCCGTCGCGCATGAACGAGAATCCGCGCTCCGCTTCATCGAGCTGCATGGACGAAACGCCGAGATCGAGCACGGCGCCATCCACGAAATCCCAGCCGATGGCGTTCGCAGCCGCCTCCATGCTGGAAAATGGCGTTTCGGCGAGCTTCAGCCGTCCGCCATATAAGGTTTCGAGCCCGCGGCCAGCCGCAATGGCCGCGGGATCGCGGTCGAGCGCCAACACCTCGCAATCCGCCGCATCGAGGATCGCGCGTGCATATCCGCCCGCACCGTATGTGCCGTCAATAAAGCGCTCCGCCGCCCCCGGCGTCAGCACTCTCAGCACCTCCGGGAGCAGCACTGGGATGTGACGGACCGGTCCGCAATCGGGAGACAGGCCCTCTACCGGCCTCCCGCGGTCCGTCACATCCCTGTTGCCCCCTCGTTTGCGCCGCTTCATCAGCGGCTCCCCGCGCCGAGCCCTCTGCGAAGCGCAAGCGCTTGCTCGCGCGCGCTTTCGCGAAACTTTTCATAAGCGCCCGGCTCCCAAATTTGAAATTTGTTGCCAAAGCCAACGAAAACCGCTGTGTCCGTGATGCCGGCGTGCTCACGGAGCCGTTTGGGCAGAATGGTTCGTCCGTCAGGGTCCACTTTAAGCTTTTCGCATTCGCCGAAATAGACCAGCTCAAGGGCTTCGCGAAGCGGAGAGCCCGTGGGCTGGCGCCCGACGATACCTTTAATCTCTTCGACCAGACGCGCACCGCCAGCCTCGATCGTGGCGCAGTCGAGGTGCGGGTAGCAATGAATTTCGTCAGCGCCTTCCTGGGCGAGCACGGCGCGAAAAGCTGCCGGGATAGCGACGCGTCCCCTTGGGTCGATCTTGCTGTCAAAGCGCGAGGCAAATTCGTCCATCTCCGAGAGGCCCACGCTTCCGCCAAACGCGCACACGGACGGCCGCGCACCGCTATCGATCCCTAGTCTTCAGCCACGATCCCATCCATACCCATATTAACCCAGCTTCGGCGCCGCTCCATCCAAAAACACTCTTCATCCTTTTCGAACCAAGATGTGCAAGAGAAACAATGCGCAACTCAGCCATGGCCCGCGATTCGGAATGGATCGGAGGGAGATACCTCGTTGCGCAGTGGCCTTGCGCTACAAAAGCCTTCAATCTCCCCCCGAATCGCCCCCTTCCGAACGGGCGTATATGGGATATCATGGGTAATAGTGGGCGTCAAGCGGCACAACCGCGGTTCCTATTGGAAACGCAAGAGCAGAAGCGTGCTGTGCTTGATGGACGGCGCTGGCCAGGCCGATGCACGGAACATAGTTTCGCCAACTGAAACCCCGATGATGGCTTAAGCTTCAAAGGAGTTGCGAGATGTCATTCGAAATTGGTCAGCGCGTCGTTTGTGTTGACGTGGACTTCGGACGCAAACCAAATTGGCGCAGCAAAGTTCGCCTGTTTCCAGAACTCCACAAGGTTTACACCATCCGCGATATTTGCGAGCAAGACGGATTAGCCGGCCTCTATTTGGAAGAGGTGGTCAATCCAAAAGCGATGTTCGGAGGGGTGCTTGATGAGCCGGCTTTCGATCACAGGCGCTTCCGCCCCTTCGATCGATCCCGCCTAGCGATATTTGACAAGATCTTGCTTGATCGCAGCCGTGATCCGCAGAAACAGGATGAACTCGTTTAGCGAGAGACAACGGCGCTGGAACAACCCTAGGGCTGGGAGCGCCAACCCAACTGCACCGAGGCACGGCTGAAAAGCTTGGGCGGCGGGCTTCGCGTCAATGAAACGGCTTTGCTCAGCTTTCGTGGCGTTTCAAGAAAGCTTCGATGGCGCCGAGTGTGTCTTGCGGTTTCTCTTCCTGGGGCATGTGCCCGCACTCGGCGAACACCGTCAGCTCCGAAGAGGGCATGTCCGCGCGAAGACGGCGGCCCATTCTGACGGGCACGACTTTGTCTTTCTCGCACCAGAGGATCAGGGCCGGCACCTTGATGGTCTTGTAGCGGTCAGCGATCTCGTCGATGTTATCCGGGACGATCTGTTCGATCGTCTTGGTGAGCGCATGCTTCGCGGCGGGCGAATAGAGCGTGTTCGCGTATTCGGCAACGTCCTGGGAGGAAATCTTGTCCGGGTCGAAATAGGCCAGACGCAACCCCTGCGCCGCCTGCACCTCCGGCGGAACGAGCGTCATGCTCACCTCTCCAACCATCGGCACTTGCAAGAGCTTGAAAAAAACCGGCATGGGCTGCCGGTAAGCGATCGTGTCGACGAGCACAATATTGCGGATGCGCGGCTGACGGTCCTGCGCCGCCTTGAGCGCAAGCGAGAGCGTTATGCCACCGCCGAAGGAATGGCCAATCACCGTCAAATCGCGCAGACCCTCTTGCGCAATGAAGGCTTCGACGGCGTCGGTCTGATCCTGAATGGAATAATGATCGTCGATGGGCTTGTCCGAGGCGCCGAAGCCGCGCAAATCGATTGCGATCGCGCGGTGATTTTTCGCGAGCTGGGGTATGATCGCATGCCACGTGTAGCTCGACGTCGCGAAGCCATGAAGCAGCAGGATGGGACGGCCTTCCCCCTTGTCGATGACGGCCAGGCGCAGCTTTCCCGCCGGCGTGTCAACCGTCCGGTACTGAACCTCGGAGTTGTGATTGGCCACGAACGGCGCGCATGCGCCCAGCAGCGCGCAGAACGCAGCCAGCCCTAGAAGCAGAAATCTGCGCTGCATACTCTTTGCCACCGGCAACTTGCGCCCTTTGCTGAGGGTCTCGATGTGAGGCCAAAGGCGGGCATTTGTGTGGCGCGCGGCTTTTGCACTTTTTACAAAACAGATGTGCAAATCTGCGGGAAGCCGGTGCACGCCGCGAAGTCTCGCGCTACGATTGGAGGAAGTTGTAATGCGTGAGTTTTTACATGCGGTATGCATGGGACCGGTTATGTTTGATTGCGCTCGCCCTCGGCGCCCACGCGGCGCCATCCTGCCGGGCCGCGGATGCAGGCGCCCCCCGGTTCGAGACCTATGCCGGAGTGGATTATGACGGCCGCGCGGCCAGTCTGACGAGCACGATGGTGTGGAGCTACCTGGGTCCGCTGGATAAGCCGGGGCTCAGGATCAAGATCGATGGCCTCGCCGACATTTATGGCGACACCAATGCCAGCGTCTTTTCGAGCAATTTTCTCGCCGCCAACCTGAAAGGGCTTGGCGATGTCATGACGGGCGTGCAGTTCAATTTGGGCTCCGTATGGATCAAGCTCTATGGGGGCGCGGCGTATGAGGCCCAGGCGAAGGTGATTTGGCAGGCTGGCCAGCTCGTTCAGACGCAGAGCTGGGGCGCCGCCGCAGCAGCGGAGGTGTATTGGCAAAGCGGACGCACATGGGCGTCGGCCGCGCTGTCCTGGCTTCAGCCGGATAGCTCCGGGTCGTATTATTCGCGAGCGGCCTACGAGATCTACAGGGTCGGGAATTGGAAGATCTCGGCCGGGGTCGAGGCCGGTTTCGGGATCGGCAATGCGGATATTTTCAGGGAAGGCAAAGCGCTCGGCCAATATGACAGCTATGTCCGCGGCGGCGCCCTGTTCAATCTGCGCTTCGGCGTGAACGACTTCACGCTGTCCGGAGGCGTATCGCAGGCCAGCGACGAGGCGGCGTCGCGCCCCTACGCCACGATCCGCTACGGCCGGCAGTTTTAGTCCGGCCTGCGCAAGAGGGTGAGGGCGAGTGGGCAGCTCGATGCTATTTCTCAATAAAAAAACCCCTTCCGCAATGTAGTGAACCTCGTCCTGTAGCCGATTGCCTATTCCTGAGCTTCCTCCGCGATCTTCTCCTCGCCGGCCTTCCCGGCCTCCGCATCTGGCGGTATAACCTCCCGCCGCCGCCGCGCGGGCGACCACGGCCGCACGCCGCGCCATTCGGAGGCCGTGCGCAGCGTCATCCCCGTACCCGCCATCGCGATCGACGCCGAACCCCTCTCCCACAGCGTGACGCGGTCGAGGATAATCCTCGGCGCCGCGCAAGGCTGGCGGATGTCCATCGGCGCGATCAGCACGGTGGCGCGCTCGCAATCGTCGTGGATGGCGTCGGGCTTCGCGATGAAGCTCACGAGCTTGCCCTTCACCAGCGCGAGACAGCTATAGGCGTCGCACTGCCAGCCGGCGCCCGCGGAGGCGTCCTTCGCCTTGCGCCCGTCGCCATCGGCCTTCAGCCATTGCGTCATGGTGTAGAAGGCGCGCCGCGATTTGGGCGCCTGAAGCTTGCCATCCTTATCCCGGATCGCGACCACCTTGGCGTCGCGGTCGACGAGAATGTCGGGGCGGTTGTGGATCGAGGTGAGCGCGAGGCCGCCGCCGATCACAGCGAGCCCCAAAAGCCGCCAGGGCCGCCGCCAGATCATCAGCCACAGTCCGCCGCAAATCATGATAAGCAGCGCCGCGAAGGGAAAGGCGGGCACCGGGATCAATGCGCCCGGAATCGACGCCACCCATTTCGCCAGCATCATCATCACATCGATGCCAAAGCCCATGACCTTGAGCGGCCATTCGTCGAGCCCGAACGGCATTGCGATCAGCGCCACGATCATCGCGGGCATGGCGAGGAGATCGACAGGCGGGCCGCCCAAGAGATTACCGAGCGCCGCGTAGCTTGTGAGGTTGTGGAAGTAATACGCCGAGAACGGCTCAACCGCGAGGCCGGCCGTTCCCGTCGTCACGAGCACGCCGCCCACAATATAGACGGGCTGCCAGGTCAGGCGCTCGCGCACGCTCCGCGCCTCGAAATGCAGATAGCGGCCGAAGCGCTCATAGCCCGCGATCAAGGCGGCAGTGGCCGCGAACGACATCTGGAAGCTGAGGTCGATCAGGCTGTCCGGCAGCACGGCCAGGATGAGGAGGGCAGCGAGCGCCACATTGCGCAGCGACAGCGCCGGCCGGTTGAGCAGGATCGCCAGAAACACGACCGCGATCATGAGATAGGAGCGCACCGCCGCGATGGCCGCGCCGGATAGCGCGAGGTAGATCGTCACGCAGACGAGCGCCGCGCCGCCGGCCAGCGCCCGAACCGAATAGCGCAGCGCGATGCACGGGAACAGCGCCAGCGTCCAGCGCAGGAACCAAAACACCGTGCCCGCCACCAGCGACATGTGCAGGCCCGAGATCGATATCACATGCGCGAGCCCTGAGCCGCGCAAATCGTCCATCGAGCTATCGTCGAGCCCGGCCGTTTGCCCAACCGTCAGCGCCGCCGCGATCTCGCCCGTTTGCCCCGGCAGAACCGCGATGATCCGCGCCCCGATCCGCGCGCGGAGTTCCGCGAGCCGCGTCCGCAGTTGCATGTCGAGCGGCAGCGCGCGATCCTCCAGAACTTCCGGCTTCGACAGCGAATAACCCGACGCGCCGACGCCCTGATAATAGCTCATCCGCGCGAAATCGTAGCCGCCCGGCATCACCGGCTCTGGCGGCGGCCCGAGAATGGCGCGCATCTTGATGGCGCTGCCCGGCACCAGCGTCACCCCGCCGCGCACGCTGACCCGCACGCGGAACGGCCGGCTCGCAACCTCGGCGGTCTCGTATTTCATGCTCGAAAGCCGGACGATCGCGCGGCCCCGCTTCGGGCTTTGCCGGTCGAAGCTCTCCACGAAGCCCTCGATATCGTAGGCGCCATGCCGCTCCAGCATCGGCGCGGCCATGATGTCGGTCCGGAGTTTCGCCGCGAGAAAGCCCGCGGCTCCGCAGAGAAGAATGCTCGTGACGAGAAAGGCGAAGAGGCTCGCCCGCGCCAGAACGCGCAGCGCCAGCGCGGCGATGAAGAGGCCGAGCGCAAGCGAAACCGGCGGTTCCTCCAGAAGCTCGAAATAGATGCCGGCGCCGGAGCCGAAAAACACGGGCAGCCACAGGAACCAGCGCCCCTGCTCGGCGTCGAGCTGCGCCGCGAGCCGGTCCCAGAGCCACGGAAGGAAAGTGCGCGCCGGAAGGGCCGGCATCTCCTGACCCGGCGCCGGAATTGTCATGCTCACAGGTCTTACCCCTGAGAAAACGGTTCCCGCAGCTTAGAGCAAGAGCTTTGCCAAAGACGCATAAATTTCATGAGAGACGCCTGACGGTGGATTTAGCGTCATGTATTCGGCAAGGTACTCTGCGAACGACTGGGGCCGAAATAATAGGTTTCCGCATGCTTTTTCTCTAAGAATGCGCCTGCAATAAATTCGCGCTTCGCCGTCTTGCGCTCAATTTCATCGTCGAAGCGGTATGCACGTTCAAAAAGCACATCGGGAAGATCATGGGATGAAAACGATGTGGCGCCATTCTTTTCCGGCCACAGCTAGAATGCAATCTCGCATAAAATCAAGGCGGCGGTCCGCGTCGATTGTCCTGCGAGCCTCCTTCAAAGTTTCGCGCTGAGCGAGCGCTTTAAGAAACTCGTTGTAAAGGTTCCAGCGAGTCAGCCGGCTAAAGTGAAAGTGGAGGCGGAAGGTCACTCCGCCGTGCCACATTCCTCAGCGAGGTGCGAGGGCTCCACGATCGGATCGGACGATTTGTGCTCCTCGAACAAAAATCCCCCCGACTGCCGCGCCCAAAGGCTCGCATAGAGCCCTCCCTGGCTCAGAAGTTCCTCGTGGCTGCCGTCCTCCACGACCTGGCCCTTGTCCATGATGATCAGCCGGTCCATGGCGGCGATCGTCGACAGCCGGTGCGCAATCGCGATAACGGTCTTGTTCGCCATCAGATTATAGAGCTGCTCCTGGATCGCCGCCTCGACCTCGGAGTTGAGCGCGGAGGTGGCCTCGTCGAGGATCAGGATCGGCGCGTCCTTCAGGAGCACGCGCGCAATCGCAATCCGCTGGCGCTGGCCGCCGGATAGCTTCACGCCGCGCTCGCCCACTTGCGCATGGTAGCCGCGCCGCCCTTTGTAATCCTCAAGATCGAGGATGAACTCATGCGCATGCGCTTTTTTGGCCGCGGCGATCACATCCTCTTCGGTGGCATCGGGCCTGCCGTAGCGAATGTTTTCGCGCACGGGGCGATGCAGCAGCGATGTGTCCTGCGTGACAAGCCCGATCTGCGATCGCAGGCTGTCCTGCTTGACGAGCGCAATGTCCTGGCCGTCGACCAGGATGCGTCCGCCTTCCAGATCGTGGAAACGCAACAGGATGTTGACGAGCGTCGATTTGCCCGCGCCCGATGGCCCGACCAGGCCGACCTTTTCGCCCGGCCTGATGGTCAGCGCCAGATTCTCGATCAGCCCGCTGTCCCGGCCATAATGGAAGCGCACATTGTCGTAGCGGATCTCACCGCGCGTCACGCGCAGAGGCTTCGCAGCCGGCGCATCCTCCACGCTCCAAGGCTTCGCAATCACCTCCATGCCCTCCTGCACGGTGCCGACATTCTCAAAAATGCCGGTGATCACCCACATCACCCAGCCGGCCATGTTGTTGATGCGGATGACAAGGCCAGTGATGACCGCAATATCGCCAAGCGTGATCTTGCCCTTGCTCCAGAGCCAGAGCGCAAGGCCTGTCGTAACCGTGATCAGCATGCCGGTGAGGACCCACTGCGTCATTTCAAGGCCGGTGATGGTACGCATCTGGCTCTTGAACTTGTCCGTGTGGTCGGCAATCGCCTCCTGCGCATAGGCGTCCTCGCCATCCGTGTGCGCGAACAGCTTCACCGTCAGGATGTTGGTGTAGGCGTCCACGATTTGCCCGGTGAGCGTCGAGCGCGCCTCCGAGACCTCAGTGGACTTCGCGATCAGTTTCGGCACGAAATAGCGGATGGTCACCAGGAACCCCGCCATCCAGATGAGCAATGGCCATAGTAGCCGCGCATCCAGTTGGAAGAAGATCACTGCCGCGCTCGTCCAGTAGATCGCGACGAACCACAGCGCGTCCACAGCCTCCACCAGCGACTGACGGAAAGCTTGGCCGGTTTGTATGACCTTTTGGGCGATGCGGCCCGCAAAGTCGTTCTGAAAGAAGGACAGGCTCTGCCGCAGAATGTACTGGTGCGTCCGCCAGCGAACCATGTTGGTGACGTTGGCGTTCACCGTCTGATTGATGAAGAGCGCATGCATGCCAAAAGCCAGCGGCCGCGCGACCATCGCGACGAACGCCATCCAAAGCAGCGTGCGGCCGTGCTCGTTGAAAAACGCAGACGGGTTCGCCGCCGTTTTCGCCAGGTCGACGATCTTCCCGACGAAGGTGAAAAGCGAGACCTCGATCAGCGATCCGAGCAAGCCGAAAAGCATGATCAGCGCGTACGCCCACCAAACATCTCTGAGGTAATGCCGGTAGAAGGCGCCGAGGGTACCGGGCGGCTGAGCAATGGGAACGTCTTTATAGGGGTCAATAAGTTTTTCGAACCAGGACAACATGGCTTCGCTCGCGTTATGGGGTGGACACAATGGCGCAGCGAAGCGAAGCGAAGACTTCGCGATTTTTCAGCCGCGCGGTTAATAACCGAAGGCTTCTACCGTCATCGCAAAGGGTCTCCCGATCGTTGGTGATTTTCCGGATAGGCAGAGCTTGTAACATACAGCGCCGCTGGCGGGAAGTGAGCAATCGATGCCGGCGGAATTGCGGCCCTGCTTGATGAATACTTATGCGGGGAAACAAAATAACGTGACAGGCGCGTGGCTGCGGCAATTTTTTTCGGTAA
Organism: uncultured Alphaproteobacteria bacterium; assembly: GCA_963817705.1. GTDB lineage: Bacteria > Pseudomonadota > Alphaproteobacteria > Rhizobiales > Rhodomicrobiaceae > Rhodomicrobium. The sequence continues at coordinate 104,142 of CAWFPF010000004.1, read as the reverse complement.
AGCAATAGCTTAATCCGTCTTAACGTTGTAACTCAAGCGTGGCTTAATCTTCTTGAGCGCAACAGCGTAGGACAGGGCCAGGATGAAAGGCCGCTTTGTAATCTACGTGGGGCTGGGTGCCGCTTTGTGCGGACCGCTTCTATCGAAAAGCGGTGCGCAAACACCAACCGCGTGTGCGCCTTCGATCGAAGTCGAAGCGATGAGCGCGGGGCTGGCACGCCTGAATGTCGCCGTGCCCTGCATGCCGCGCCGCAAAATCCACCTTCGCTATGACATGCTTGAACTTATCCGGAGCCTTGACGAAAGCGGACATTTGACAATGGCGTTCGACTGCTTCCTCGGCGAGACGATACCGTTGACCGTGTCCATCGAGGACGCCCCTCCCATTCCCGTCAAGCTGCAGACCCTCGACCTCGACCGGGTCACAAAGGTTGCTGTGACCTGGAAGGGCAGCATCAATCTCGATCTCCACGCTTTCGAATATGCCGCGGGGCTGTCCAGCGAAAACCACGTCTGGCCCGGCAGTCCATCGAGCCGGTGGCAAGCCGAAGAACGCAAGCGGCAAGATAATCGCGGCCATGGCTTCATCAGCTTCGCCAGCGACGGCCGGGACGGCGGGGATCAGCTTGAGGTCTACACCTTCGTCCACGCGGCCCATCAAAACCCCGGCGCGATCACGCTTGCCCTCGATTATGAGAGCCGCGCCCGGCGCCCGCGCGACCCCGATACCTGTGGTACGGGCCTCTACGCCGATCTCGAATACAAGGTTTCCGTCTGGCGCCCCGACGGACACGTCTCCCGCTCGCGCGGCGTGTTCTCGGCAATCGAATGCGATCAACCCACCGACGAGCTTGCCCGCTATAGCGCGAAGGCGCTGCCACAGCTTTTCTTGATGCGCTGACGCTCTGAGCTGTTAGCGCTTCGCCCATCGCCCCCGTTCGAGAGGATATCATGCCGTCCCGGTCCAACTTGAAGTTCGCCGCCTCTTTCGCGTTCGCCATGTGCGCCGTTCAGGCCGCGCAAGGTGGCGAGGTGACCTTGGCCTTGCGAAGCGGTGGCTTGACCATCATCGGGGAACTCGTGGCGTCCGATGCGGGGTCCTTCGTCATCAAATCGGAAAAACTCGGCGTGATGGCGGTGGAATTGTCGAAGTTCGACTGCTCCGGCGCGGCCTGTCCGAAGACGGCCACGAGCACGGTCGCCATTCACGGTTCGAACACCATCGGCGCCCAACTGATGCCGAACACCATCGAGAGGTTCGCCGAGAAAGAGGGCTACGCCCTTGAAAAAATCGTCGGCGCCGATCCCGAGCAAGTCCTCTATAAGTTCTACGGAAACGACAGCAAAGACGCCGGCAGCATCGACCTTCAGTCGCATGGCAGCAACACCGCGCCGCCGGACCTTTTGCAGGGCAAGGCCCAGATTGGCGAGATGTCGCGCCCGATTAAGCCCGAGGAAGCCAAGGCGATCAAGGACAAGGGCATCGAACTCGAAACCCATGTCTTCGCGTTGGACGGCGTGGCCGTGTTCGTCTCGCCGCAAAATCCAGTATCGGCGCTTAGCCTTGAGCAGATCGCAAAGATTTTCTCTGGCGATATCAAGGATTGGAGCGAGGTTGGCAGGAGCCCCGGACCTATCAAGCTCTACGCCAGGGATGCCAAATCCGGGACCTTCGACACCTTTGACAATCTCGTGCTGAAGCCAGCGAAACCTCAAAATCTCGCCGGAGGCCAAGCGGTTCGAGTCGAGCCCGGAACTTTCGGACGGAACAGCGCGCGACCCAGATGGAATCGGATTTGCGGGTTTTGCCTATATCCGCAATGCCAAGCCACTGGCGATTTCGTCGGTTTGCGGCATCGTCTCGCAGCCGGATACGTTTTCGGTGAAGACCGAGGAATATCCGCTCGCGCGCCGGCTCTATCTCTACACAACGGCCTCGCTCACGCCTCTCGGAACGAGGCTCCTCGATTACGCGCTTTCCGACCGGGCGCAGGACTCGATTTCCGAAGTTGGGTTCATCAATCAGCATATCGACCTCCAGACCTTCGATCAGCAAACAGGCCGCCTCGCGCCGGCGCTGCTCGTGCCGGACGCCGAGTTCAACTTCGCTTACATGCGGGACCTCGTGAACGACCTCAAAAGCGCGCGGCGGGTATCGGTCAATTTCCGCTTCCCAAAGAACTCCACCGTGCTAGACGAGAAGGCGCGTCAAGACATCCCGCGGCTGGCACGCTTTCTTAAGAGCGACGCGGCCAAGGTCAAGGAAGTCCTGCTTCTGGGCTTCACGGATAATACAGGGACTTTCGACGCAAACCGTGGAGTTGCGCACAGCCGCGCGCAGAGCTTCAAGACGGCCCTGGTCGCCGAAGGCGTCCCGGCCGGTCAGATCACGGTGAAGGCTTATGGCAGCTTGCTTCCGGTTGGTTGCAACGCCACTGAAGCGGGCAAGGATCGGAACCGGCGCGTGGAGGTTTGGGTCAAAGAGTAGCATCTGCGCATTTCGCACTTGCAATAATATTAAGCAGGTGTTGATATCGCGATGAAAATTGGCTCCTTGTTCACGCTATGCGTAAAAAGCTGGAACGGGGCTGGGGAAAAAGGTGTAGACTTACCAATCTCCAAAGGGAGCAAGCTGTGGCGTTGGTGTGGAAAACCTGATACATTGGTTGTTTCTTTCCCGTTCTGTGGCCTAAAAACAGCAGTTTGAGCCACAGTCCACTGCTAGACTATCTGGTGAGTCGCCTTGCAAACTGAAACCGCGTTCAAGCATCGACGAAAGTCACATGCTACCTAAATCCGTCATTCCCCTAGAGCACACGCCCGTTCTTCGCGTGCCGGAAGTAGGATGCAACGTCGAGCTTCGGCGCTCTTCCCGTGCGAAACGATTCTCGCTGAAGGTCAGTCATACCGAGCGGGCCGTGATTCTAACGCTGCCCAACAGGGGACGCGTCGAGGACGCGAGTGCCTTTCTAGCCCGGCACGCCGGCTGGCTTAAAAAGCAGCTGGAGCGCCTTCCCGAGCCTGTCCCCTTCACGGATGGCGCGGTGATCCCCTTGCGGGGAGAGATGCATTGCTTGAAATTCAAGGGCGCGGTCCGGAACACGGGCGTGGTCTCGGTTCAAAAGCTCGCGGAGCACGATCCTCGTGCCAGCGTCTTCCCGGCCACCGCATCCTTGCGCTGCTCCGAAACCTCCATCGTGCTGGCCGAAATCTGTATAAGCGGCGAAAAGGAGCATGCTCCGCGCCGCTTTTCCGATTGGCTGCGCGCGGAAGTACGGAAGGATATCGCAGTCAGCGTCAGCAAGCATGCCAAGACGCTCGATTGTGCCCCCAAGCGGATCGCGATCCGCGATCAAGCCACGCGCTGGGGGTCCTGTTCGACAAGCGGTACTCTTTCTTTTTCATGGCGGCTCATCTTTGCGCCGCCATTTGTTTTGGATTACGTCGCGGCACATGAGGTCGCTCACTTGCGTGAAATGAACCATGGGCCAAAGTTCTGGCGGCTCGTGAGAGATGCGGTCCCGGCCATGCAAAAAGCCCGCTGCTGGCTGAAATTGCACGGCGCCGAGCTTCACCGTTTCGGTACGGATTACTAATCGTTTTGCATTGCACATCTGCTCTCTGGCTTAAAAGCAAAAATACGGGCACAATATCCAAGGCCGTATCCAATTCCATGGGTTGCTGTGGACCAGAAGAGACGCTTTCCAGAATTCTATGTCACCGCTCCGCAGCCCTGCCCGTACCTTCCCGGCCGGCATGAGCGGAAAATCTTCACGCATCTTTCGCCAGAGCGGCCGCGCGCGCTTATCGACAATCTCTTGAAGGGCGGATTCCGGCGCAGCCAGAACATCGCTTACATGCCTTATTGCGACCACTGCGCGGCTTGTGTCCCGGTCCGCATCGTCGTCAACGAGTTCGAGCCCCGCCGCTCGCTCGCCAAGACCTGGAAAACGAACGCCGGCATCGAGGCGCAACGCGTCGCCGGCAAACCCACCATCGAGCAGTTTGCCCTGTTCCGTGCTTATATCGAAGCCAGGCACGCAGAAGGCGGCATGGCCGATATGTCGCTTCTCGATTATTCGATGATGATCCAGGACTCGACGGTCGAAACCTTCCTGACCGAATACCGCATGCCCGCCGGGGCCGGCCGGGATTCAAGGGAAAACCCTCTGATTGCCGCCGTCCTTTGCGACCGGCTGAGCGATGGCATTTCCTTGGTCTACAGCTTCTACGAGCCGGAGCTGGCTTGGCGTGGCTTAGGCAACTACATCATCATGGAGCAGGTTGCTTTTGCCCGCTCGCGAGGCATGCCCTACGTCTACCTTGGCTATTGGATCGCGGGATCGCGCAAAATGGCCTACAAGACCCGCTTCACGCCCCAGGAGCACCTGACGGCGGCAGGTTGGGTGCGCAAAGAGTATTAAGCCCCTGGCTTATTGCGCGATACCTGCCTGAAGCGGCCGGGCGGAAGCTTGAGCAATCTTCGACAGCATGTGCTCCCACTTGGCAGCCGTATTCGCAACCACCTGTTCCATGGAAAGCTTAAGCTCGCTCAGCATAGCGCACCGGCCCGGGCCGGTAGCGGCGTTGCCTGATTTGAGGGATTGGACCTTGGCAAGCAGGGCTTGATTCGCCGCATCGAGGGCGGCTGTCGTCTCATCTTTCACATAAGGCGTGGCCATGGCGACGTAGTCGGCATCGGTCCAGTTGTTGAGCGCGCGCAGTTTTTGCAGGTTTTCCTGAAAGACCTTGCCGTTCTTTTCATGGAGCTGCGTGATCGATGCACTGGCGCTCGCCACGACATCGCGGAAGGCGCCCGTTTCGCAAGTTTCTTGAGCAAACGCGGAGCCGCTTCCCGCCCAAATAAAACAGGCGGCAAAAGCGCTCAGCAGTTTAAGCGTTCGATCGTGTCTTCCCCACATTAAGAAAGGTTAATATGGTCATACTGGCGCGAAAATAAGGCGCGCTGGCGATCCACTCCTCCGGAACCTTGCCTCCCGCCCTCCGTTCCACCTTCTGGTTGCAGTCAGCACACAACTAGCAGGAGGATGTATTTGAAGAAGCTTATCGGTGTCATGACGATGGTTCTGGTCTTCGGACTTGCTACGGCGAACGCTCACGCACAGACGGCGGGTTCGGGAACTTCGGGTTCCAGCACCTCTGGCGGTGGATCGGCGCCAAGCTCTCCCACCAAAGGGTCTGCAAATGGCGGGGGTTGATCGCCAACCAATTTTCCTTGGGGGGCCCCGGCTTGCGGGGCCTTTTTCATGTCTGCATCGCCGAATGAGGCGTGACTGATACCAAAACCGGTTCAACGCTTCGCTGCCGGGGGGTAAAGCCCCCCTTCCAGCGTCCCTTTGAGGGGGGACTTCGGAAATAATAAGCCGGATTTGGTATGGCAGAGGCGGCGGAGTCATGCACAATGCCGGTATGAAAGATCGCGGGGTAGACTTCAATGAGCGGGCTGCTTCCCGATTTCCGTGACCCGTCCCTGCCTGAAGAGCGGGTTCGTGCGGCCCTGGAGCTCCGGCCTCACCCCGAGGGCGGACATTATCGCGAGCTGTGGCGCGACAAGCCCCGGGAGGGAGGCAGAGGCGCAGCAAGCGCGATCCTGTTTCTCCTCGCTGCGGGAGAGCGTTCTCATTGGCACCGGATCGATGCCTCGGAAATCTGGATTTGGCAGGCCGGCGCGCTGCTTCGGCTCGGCCTTGTTGACGAAACGGGCCAGCGTCAAACCGTACGGCTCGGTCCCGATGCCGGAAACGGCGAAGCATTCCAAGGCACGGTGCCGCCTTTTGTCTGGCAGGAGGCTTCCAGCCTCGGTGCCTGGACCTTGGTAAGTTGCATTGTCGCTCCCGCATTCCAGTTTGAAGGCTTTGAGCTGGCGCCTCGGGGTTGGACGCCATGAGGTCACGGCAATAGCTGGGCGCCGTTTCAGCGGCCGCCACTGGCGGACAGTCATGCGCGATGTTATCTTTCTGGAATGAACGCACTTCCCAACCACCTCATGACCGTCGATGAATTCCTTCCCTGGGCGGAAGCGCAGGAGCGCGGGCGCTATGAACTGCACGAAGGTCAGGTGATTGCGATGTCTCCGGAACGCGCCGCGCATTGGAAGGCAAAACTTAACGCCGCGATTGTCCTGCGCGACGCGATTAAGTCCGCCGGGCTTCCCTGTCACGCTGTCCCCGATGGTGCGACACTGCGCATCTCGGCCCGCACCGCATTCGAACCAGACGCGCTTGTCTATTGCGGCGAGGAGGTACCCAATAATTCATTGGAAGTGCCGAACCCCATTATCGTGGTTGAGGTTCTATCGCCCGGAAACCAAATTACGGACATGCGCGATAAGCTCCGCGGCTATTTCACGGTGCCAAGCATTCACCATTATCTCATTCTCGATCCCGAGAAGAGGCTCGTGATTCACCATGCGCGCGGTGAGGGGGATTTGCTGCAGACGCGGCTTTTGACCGAAGGCCAGCTCTTGCTGCATCCGCCCGGCCTCACCATAGAGGCCGCCGGTCTGTTCGATTGAGACGCCGCTCACTAACGCTCAAATTCAGAAGTGCGCGCGCGGCAAGGACCCTTTACGGAAAGAACGGCTCCACGCTTCCCGAGCCGCGCGTCAACGGTCGATCTCACCGAACACGATGTCGAGGCTGCCGAGCACGGCGGACACGTCGGCCAGCATGTGCCCCTTGCACAGGAAATCCATCGCGGCGAGATGCGGAAATCCGGGCGCCCGGATTTTGCAGCGATAGGGCTTGTTCGACCCGTCTGCGACGAGGTAGACGCCGAACTCGCCCTTGGGCGCTTCGACCGCCGCGTAAACCTCGCCCTCGGGAACCCGGAAGCCCTCGGTATAGAGCTTGAAGTGATGGATGACGGCTTCCATCGACCGCTTCATTTCGCCCCGGCGCGGCGGCGTCACCTTATGGTTCGGCAAGAGCACCGGCCCCTGCCCCGCTGGCGAATTCAGGCGCTCGATGCACTGCTTCATGATGCGGACGGCCTGGCGCATCTCCTCCATGCGGATGAGGTAGCGGTCCCAGTTGTCGCCGTTCTTGCCGATTGGGATGTCGAATTCGAGATCCGCGTAGCAGTCGTAGGGTTGAGCTTTGCGCAAGTCCCAGGGCGCGCCAGACCCGCGCAGCATCACGCCTGTAAAGCTGTGCGCCATCCCGTCTTCGAGGCTGACGACGCCGATGTTCACATTGCGCTGCTTGAAGATGCGGTTATCCGTGACGAGGGTGTCGAGGTCGTCCACCACCTTGAGGAACGGGTCGCACCATGCTGCGATGTCGTCGATGAGCGCCTGAGGCAGATCCTGGTGCACGCCGCCGGGCCGGAAATAGTTGGCGTGCATCCGCGAGCCGCTGGCGCGCTCGTAGAACACCATGAGCTTCTCGCGCTCCTCGAAACCCCAGAGCGGCGGCGTGAGCGCGCCCACGTCGAGCGCGAAAGTGGTGACGTTGAGCAAATGGCTCAGAATGCGGCCGATCTCGCAGTAAAGCACGCGGATGAGCTGCCCGCGAATGGGAACGGACATGCCCAGCATCCGCTCGATGGCGAGACAGAACGCGTGCTCCTGGTTCATCGGCGCGACGTAGTCGAGCCGGTCGAAATAGGGGATCGCCTGGAGATAGGTCTTGTACTCGATGAGCTTTTCGGTGCCCCGATGGAGGAGCCCGACATGGGGATCGACACGCTCGACGAGCTCGCCGTCAAGCTCCAGGATCATGCGCAGCACGCCATGGGCGGCCGGATGCTGCGGACCGAAATTGATCGTGAAATTCCGGTTCTCCGGCGGCCTCGCGGCCTTTTCCACGGATGTGTCTGCTTCCATGCTGCCGTCAGCCATCGTGCCGTCCATCTTGCCGTCCTTAGCGAGCCGCGCCTAAGCCAGCCACGCGGGCATCCTATCGCGTTTGAGGAGCTTTAGTACCAGATATTCCCGCGGCTGCGGATATTTCAAATACAATTTCGTCGCGGACTCAGGCGTGGCCGGACGCTTTTTCGTCACCGGGAAGCGGCTCGGCGCGGGCGCCCTCCCAGGGGCTGAGGAAGTCGAAACTCCGCATCTCCTGCTGGAGTTTGACAGGTTCGTAGACGACGCGCTTCAGCTCCTCGTCGTAGCGGACCTCGACATAGCCCGTCAGTGGGAAGTCCTTGCGCAGGGGATGCCCGCGGAAACCGTAATCGGTGAGAATGCGCCGCAAATCGGGATGACCGTCGAACAAGATGCCGTAAAGGTCATAGGTCTCGCGCTCGTACCAGTTGGCGCCAGGGAAAATCCCAACGGCGCTAGGCACGGGCGACACGCCGTCCGTGCTCGTTTTGACACGCACGCGCAAATTGTTGTGGACGCTAAGCAGGTGATAGACCACCTCGAACCGCTCTGCCCGGTCGGGATAATCGGCGCCGCAAACATCGATGAGGATTTTGAAGCGCCAGGATGGGTCATCCCGCAGAAACTGAAGCACTTCGGCGATCCTCGCCCGTTCGACAGTCAGCGTGAGTTCGCCAATGGCGATGCGCGTGCCGGAAACCGCCTCCGGCAGCGCGGCCTTGACCACTTCGGCAAGTGCCGTGAGCTTCGCCGTGTCAGTCATCGGGAGTCCTTCAGCCCTTAGCGTGTGATGGTGCCGGTGCGGCGTATTTTCTTTTGCAGGAGCATGACGCCATAGACAAGGGCTTCTGCGCTCGGCGGGCAGCCCGGAACGTAGATATCGACCGGAATGACACGGTCGCAGCCCCGCACCACGGAATAGGAATAGTGGTAGTAGCCGCCGCCATTCGCGCAACTGCCCATGGAGATCACATAACGCGGCTCGGGCATCTGGTCGTAAACCTTGCGGATGGCGGGTGCCATCTTGTTGCACAGCGTGCCGGCCACGATCATGACGTCGGATTGGCGCGGGCTGCCGCGCGGCGCGAAACCGAAGCGCTCCACATCGTAGCGCGGCATCGACGCGTGCATCATCTCGATGGCGCAGCAGGCAAGGCCGAAGGTCATCCACATCAGCGAGCCGGTGCGCGCCCAGTTAATGATCTCGTCCGTGCTGGTGACGAGAAACCCCTTGTCGGCGAGCTGGTCGTTGAGACCGGTCATGTCCACGGCCACGCCGCCGCCGCCCTTGCCGGTGGCGTCGCGATATGGCTCCGGAAATCCTAGCGTCATGGCTTAAAGGCCCTCACTCCATGCCCGTCATATAAGTTGTACCGGCTGCAAATACCAAGCCGTTTGTTATGGAACGGCTCGAAAAGACTCCCTCACCCCAGCCCTCGCGCCTGAAACAGCGTCCCTTCTCCCCTTGGGGAGAAGGACAGGATGAGGGGGTCTGAAACTGCCGATCAATCCCACTCCAGCGCGCCCTTTTTCCACTCATAGACGAAGCCGACGGTCAGAACGCCGAGGAAGATCATCATCGCCCAGAAGCCGTAGGCGCCCGCTTCCTTGAAGGACACGGCCCAGGGGAACAGGAAGGCCACTTCGAGGTCGAAAATGATGAAGAGGATGGACACGAGGTAGAAGCGCACATCGAACTTCATCCGTGCGTCGTCGAAGGCGGGAAAGCCGCATTCGTAAGCCGCGAGCTTTTCCGGGTCCGGCTTGTTCGGCGCCAGCATGAACGGCGCGACAAGAAGCCCGGCCGCGATCACGAAGGCCACGGCGAAGAAAATGACAAGCGGGAGATATGTGAGAAGAAGATTCGTCATGAGGGCTCGCACGGGAGTGTTTGCGGTTAACGTCTACGCTGGAAGCGCGCCCGGCGCAATCGGGCTTTTCGCCGCTAATGCGGGCAGGCACTGGAGAGCCCTTTTCGCCCAACCGTCAAGCCGGTGACGAAGTTCCGGCTTGCGCTCCATTCATGACGCGCAAAGCGCGCCCGCGCCTGGCGAGGTTCTTCACGGCTCCGATAAAGCAGTCGCTGCGGATCGGTTTCGACATATAGAGATCGGCACCGGCGGAGGTATGAAATTCTTCCGCGCCCCGCATCGCATGGGCGGTGAGAGACATGATCGGGATCGCCTGTTTCCAGTCCGACCGCTCGCGGATGATGGCGATGGCCTCGACGCCGGTCAGGATGGGCATCTGGCTGTCCATGATGATGAGATCAAAGTCCGTCTTCTCAAGCTCTGTCAGAGCCTCTTCGCCATTTTCCGCGCTTCGCGCTTCGCAACCAGCGGCCTGAAGCAAGGCGACGACGAGTTTGAGGTTGATCGGATGGTCCTCCGCCACGAGAACCCGATAGGGCTCGGGCTGCGCGGAATCCGCCCGGGCCGCCCGCTCGCGGCCGAACGAGAGGAAACCCGCAAACGCGGACCTGTCGTCGAAGAGAGGCAGGATTTCCACCTCCATCCAGACAGGCGTTCCGTCCTTTTTGTAATTTAGGATCGGCGTCTTGACCGGCTGTTTTTCCCTCATGGCGCGTGCCATGGCCTCCGCCGTTCCCGGGTCGGTGTCCGGCCCGTGCAGGACATGCCCTGGCCTCCGTCCCGCCATGTCTTCGAGCCGGTACCCAAGCAAGTGTCCGAAAGCTTCGCTTACCCATAATGTGCGGCCGTCCGCGTCTGTTACCAGCGCGGCCAGCTTTGCTCCATCCGGCGCCCTCCTTGAGAGAGCTTCACGGGCATAATCTGGAACCATCTTTTCCTCAACGCATTACCGTCCCGCGGACCGGTGAGGAGCGCTGTTGTGGCGCACGTCCTCAACCCAGCTATCACTATGCGGGTCCTAAAGACGGAACACTGCCGTTTGAGGCGATTTCGTCAAGTGCGTTTGATGCCTGCTATTAAGGAAAAAGTGTATTGACATCATATAATTAGCGTTATCTTGTGCGCCCGAGATTCAGCCGCTGTTAACCTCGTGCGGGTGCACTCTTACCGCCCCATCAAGAATTTCAGCATTGCGTTGGCTGCTTTCCCGAAAGGCGGCCGGATCAGCGCGGCGGCGTTGAGCCGGCTCTGCAGAAAGACTCCCTTGCGGTGCGAAAAAGTCTGGAACCCGGACTCGCCATGATAGGCGCCCATGCCAGACGGGCCGACGCCGCCGAAGGGAAGCTTCTCCACCACGATATGCATCAGCGTCTCGTTAACGGACACTCCGCCGGAGGTGGTTTGGCCCAAAACCTTGTCGCGGCCGGCGGTATCGCGTCCGAAATAGTAAAGCGCGAGCGGCCGGGGGTGAGCATTGACGTAGGCAATGGCTTCATCGAGCGTCCGGTAAGATTTGATCGGAAGCACCGGACCGAAAATCTCATCCTGCATCGCGGCCAGTTCTTCCGGCGGATCGATGATCAAAGTGGGAGCCATCTTGCGCTCCGATTCTGGAAGCGCCTCGCCCAAGGGATTGATTTCGATGACGCGGACGCCGCGCTGCCGCGCCTCCCCGGTATAGCGCGCAAGCCGCTCGTAATGGCGCGCATTCACGATCGACGTATAGTCCGGGTTGGCGCGCAAAGAGGGATAGAGCTTCTGGATCGACTGCTGAAGGAGACGCAGGAACTCCTCACGGCTCGCCTCGGGCACAAGCACGTAATCCGGAGCGATGCAGGTTTGCCCCGCATTCAGCAATTTGCCGGCGGCGATGCTATCGGCGGCAGTGGCAAGCGCCGCGTCCTCGCCGACGATGCAGGGCGATTTGCCGCCGAGTTCGAGCGTGACGGGCGTCAAATTCTCCGCGGCGGCCAGCATGACGCGCCGGCCGACCGCCGTGGACCCCGTGTAGAACAGATGGTCGAACGGCAGCGCCGAAAACGCGGCTCCGGTTTCCGGCCCGCCGGGGATGACCGCGACCTTTTCCTCGGGAAATAACCGGCCCAAGAACCCTGCCAGGAACTCCGATGTGCGCGGCGTCAGCTCCGACGGCTTGAGCATGACGCGGTTGCCAGCCGCCAGCGCCGCGATCAGCGGAATGACTGCGAGCTGAAACGGATAGTTCCAGGGGCTGATGATGCCCACCACGCCGAGCGGCTGATAAAGGATACGCGCGCGCCCCGGCAGAAGCTCAAGGCCAACCGCGACGTTTTTTGGCTTCATCCACGTCCTCAGATGCAAGAGAGCGTGCCGCGCCGACGCGAGAACCGGCCAAACGTCGGCCAGCATCGTCTCGTGCCTCGATCTGTTTCCGAAATCCGCCGAGATTGCAGATGCGATCTCTTCCGCGTCTCTCTTGACCGCGTTCCGCAGCGTCTCGATGTCAGCCCGGCGCTCGGCGCGATCCGGCGCCCCTGCTTTCAGGAACGCTTCCCGCTGACGGCGAAGTATCTCTATGGGTTCGACTCGATCCGGCGCCATTGGCATCTGACCTCTCCACGTTTCCCTGCATGCCTTCCCTGTATAAAGGCAGATGGCTCAACGGTAGAGAGGACTGAATCGCGCGGTCCCGGGCAACGATCCCTTTGCCGTTAGCCAGGGCGCCCCGTTTGTGAGCAGCGTATTGTCCCCCGCGCCATCTTCGGTCTATAACACCCCCTCATTGCATCAGGCCAAATCCCATGGAGATATCATCGGTGCGCGGAGAGGCTCCAAGCCCCCGGCCGGGCGTGCTCGCGGTCGACCCCTATGTTCCGGGGCGGTCAAAGATCGCGGGCGCCGGGCCGGTCATCAAATTGTCGTCGAACGAAACGCCGCTCGGGCCGTCCCCACATGCGTTGGAGGCCTATCGCGAGGCGGCGGCGCGGCTTTTCCTCTATCCCGATGGCGCCTCCACGGCGCTGCGTGAGGCGCTCGGCGCAGCCCATGGCCTCGACCCGGCACAGATCGTTTGCGGCAACGGCTCGGACGAGCTGTTCCACGTGCTGGCGCAGGCTTATCTCGGCCCCGGCGACGAGGCGATCTACACCGAGCATGGCTTTCTCGTGTACCGCATCGCGATTCTGGCGGCGGGCGCCAGGCCTGTGATCGCGCCGGAAAAGAACCTTACCGCCAACGTGGACGCGATCCTGGAGCGCGTCACGCCCCGCACGCGCGCGGTCTTCATCGCGAACCCGAACAACCCCACCGGCACCTATCTCAATGCGGCCGAGGTGCGCCGCCTGCGGAACGCGCTGCCCGGCAACGTGCTTCTCGTCCTCGACAGCGCGTACGGCGAGTATGTTGATAATCCCGATTACGAGGCCGGGATCGAGCTAGCCGGCTCCACGCCAAACACGGTCATGACGCGCACCTTCTCCAAGATTTACGGATTGGCGGCCGCGCGCGTCGGCTGGGGCTACATGGCAGGGGCCATCGCCGAGTTGATGAACCGCATCCGAAGTCCGTTCAATCTCGCGGGGCCATCGCAAGCGGCGGCCATCGCGGGACTGGCGGATACGGCGCATGTCGCGCGCGCGAAGGCGCACAACGCATTGTGGCGCGATAGGGTTACGCTGGAGCTGCGGGAGATCGGTTTCGATGTGCCGGACAGCGCGGCGAATTTCGTGCTGATACCGTTCGGAACGGAGCCCGGCCGCACCGCGCAGGACGCCGACGATTATCTCATCGGCAAGCGCATCATCCTGCGGCAGCTCGCCGCCTATAAGCTGCCCAACGCATTGCGCATGACCATCGGCCTCGAACAGGAGAACCGCGCCGTGCTCGGCGCGCTGCGGGAGTTTAGGGCAACGCAGCTTTAGTATGATGTCATGGCCGCCCGGCCATCCGGGATAAACGTGCGTTTCATCGATGCCTGGATGGCCGGGTCAAGCCCGGCCATGACTACGAAGGAAGTTTCCCGCCTCACAAGAGCGTTAAAAGACACTGAAAATGACACAACCCATGTTTCAAAGAGCCGCGCTGATCGGAATCGGCCTGATCGGCTCGTCGATCGGCCATGCGATCCGGCGGGCAAGCCTCGCGGGCACGATTACGGCGAGCGCGCGCACGGAGGGGACGCGGGCGACGGCCCGGCGGCTCAAGCTGGCCGATGAGGTGTTTGAGACCGCGGCGGAAGCTGTTCGGGGCGCCGGTCTCGTCATCCTGTGCACGCCCGTGGGCACGTTCGGCGCACTCGCGGCCGAGATCGCGCCTCACCTTGAACCCGGCGCCATACTCTCGGACGCCGGCTCGGTGAAAACGGCCGTGGTCCGCGACATCGGCCCGCATGTGCCCGAAGGCGTCCACTTCATACCGGGCCATCCCATCGCGGGTACGGAGTTTTCCGGCCCGGAAGCGGGCTTCGCGGAGCTTTTCGACGGCCGTTGGACGATCCTCACGCCGCTGCCCGGCGCGGACGAAGCCGCGGTTGAGAAGTTGAAGGCGTTCTGGCAGGCCTGCGGCGCCCAGGTCGAGATCATGACGCCCGAACATCACGATCTCGTCCTTGCTGTCACTTCGCATGTACCGCATCTGATCGCGTACAACATCGTGGGCACGGTCAATGACTTGGAACGCGTCACGGAGAAGGAGGTTATCAAGTACTCGGCGTCCGGCTTTCGCGACTTCACCCGCATTGCTGCCTCGGACCCAACTATGTGGCGCGACATCTTCATGAACAACAAGGACGCGGTGCTGGAAATTCTCGGCCGCTTCACCGAAGACCTTGCCGCGCTTCAGCGGGCCATCCGCTGGGGCGACGGCGATGCACTGTTCGATCTTTTCACGAGGACCCGGGCGATCCGGCGCGGCATCATCGAAGCGGGCCAGGAAACGCCGGCGCCCGATTTCGGCCGGAAAATTCCCGGCACGCAACCTAAACAGACGAAGACAGCCTAGAGAAAAAGCCCTATACGCAATAGCTCCGCTCGCGTTTCAATTGAGACAATTCCTTTAGAGACAATGAACCGTGGATCTGTGGGTTTTTGCTTACGGCTCGCTCATGTGGCGGCCGAATTTCCATCATGACGAGACCTCGCTCGCGCTGCTTGAGGGGGCCCACCGGGCACTGTGCGTTTATTCGGTGGTTCATCGCGGCGTGCACTCCGCTCCGGGGCTCGTGCATGGGCTCGACAAAGGCGGGCGCTGCGAGGGCATGGTGTACAGGGTGCCGCGGCGGCTGGTGCAAGATACGCGCGCCTACCTGCACCGGCGCGAAAACGTCACCAACAGCTACGATGCGTTGATGAAGCCGGTTAAGCTGCTCGATGGCAGCCAACGGACCGTGATTGCGCTGTGCTTCCTCGTCAACCGGCATCATCCGCAATATGCAGGCTGTCTTCCCTTGGAACGGCAAGCCTATCTTGTCCGCCGCAGCATGGGCGCTTCGGGCACGAACATCGATTATGTCGTCAACACAGCCGATCATCTGCGCGCGCTTGGCGTCCACGATCCCAAATTGGAGTCCTTGATGGCGATCCTCGGTCACAGCCTCGTGAAAGCAAAAAGCCGCGGCGCGCGCTGTTGAACAAGCCTCGCCGCGCCGCATATTGAGGGCGGTGGCGTCCTTGAATCGGGAGTGCGGACATGCTCGACAGCCCAATACCACGCGATCGCATCATTGCCGCGGCGCTGCGCCTTGCTGAAAAGCGAGGCTGGCGCGATTTGAGTCTGGGCGAAATCGCGGCCGAGGCGGGGATCCCGCTCGCGGAAATGCGCCCTGTATTCCAGAGCAAGGCCCAGATCCTGGCGGCTTTCTCGCGCGCCGTGGATCAGGCCGTGCTCGAAAAATTCGCGGCTCCGGGCGCCGATGTGCCGCGCGACCGGCTTTTCGATGTCATGATCACGCGCTTCGAGGTCCTGCAGCCCTACAAACCCGCGATCCGCCGCATCCGCGACGATCTCGGCGGAAGCTTCGGCGAGGCGCTGGCGCAGCTCCGCCCCGCGCTGAAGTCGCAATATTGGATGCTGGCCGCGGCAGGCATCAACGGCGAAGGTGGCCGGGGCTTGCTGCGCATCCAAGGGCTGCTGGCGATCTACGCGCGGGTCTTTCAAATCTGGCTCGACGATGACGATCCGGGCATGGCGCGCACCATGGCGGCGCTCGACCGGCGCTTGCGGCGGGGCGAGTCGATGGTCCGCGGCATCGAGCGCGTGCGGGATGGGATTCAAGCTTTCCGGCGGGCCCTCCGCGGCAGCGGAAGCCAGAGCGAAGAGGCGCCGCCGGAGCCGCCCAGCGAGCCCGCGCCGTCCACGCCCCCGCTCCATTAGCAGGCTCCGGAATAGCGCTTTTGCCTGTGGTTTATGCCAATTCGGCTTTTACCTGACTCGGGCCTGCTTCGCAGTTTAAGCATGTCTTTGCGCTACAGTGCCCTTCGCGGCTCTCTCCCCTTGGGTCTCTATCTTGGCTGACCTCGAACCATGTAAAAAGTTATCAGGCCTGACATAAGGGCAAAAGGTGGCGCAAACATCAGGTACGGCCACTTCGTGACGAAAAATATCAAATATGAAGCAAACCCACAAATTACGCCGATTAAACTTCCTGCAAACCATCTTGATGAGGCACGGAACGCTTTAGAGAAAAAGCTCAAAGCAAGGATCTCAGATAGAACCCATAGCACTCCAATCATAACGAAACTTATAAGCCAGCCGAGGCTGTTATTGAGAGTGGAATATGTTTCAAGCGCCTTCTTCACTTCTTCTGCGGCATTTTCATCGGTACTGTAGTAGAACTCGGGTATAACAAATCCAACATCATAGCCAAGCCTAAAAGATATCAGTGTCAGTACAAATCCAATAAGAAAAATAAGAGAAACCTTTAACTTAGATTGTTCTTCGTAGCGATAGAACAGATAAGCTATGAAAACAGCCAGCCCGGCATTTGCGAACCATAGATGACCGGTTCTGTGATCAGTTATATTTCCAGTTAAGTTGATGCTTGCCAAGAGTAGAATAATGGACAAAGGAATGGCACAAAAACCAACGAAGGCTGCGTTTCGAAACGCGCGCTCTGGCCCTCCAATACGATCAACAAGTGCTGCCACCTCCGCGGCAATATTACCCTCCGGGATTAAGAAACTAACTGACTGAAGAAAAACTGGAACGTCCTTTATGGGCGTTAGTTCGATCATCACCGGCAGTACACGATTGTTCGGATTCGGCCATTTGGCACGTGCGAACTTGAGTTCGGTCAATGTATACCTGCCAGCTCTGACGGCAGCCGGTGTTATTAAAAATAAAAAAAGATCCGACTGATCGATGGCTTTTTCGATCTTGTCATCATAGCTGCTTCCAGGGGGAAGATCGTCGCGGTCCAGGAACACAACATGCCCTCGCTGACGAAGAGAAAAAGCAATGCGTTCGGCATGATCCTTTTGTTCAGATGCGTATGATAAAAATATCTTCATAGTTCCTTCCCCCGAGGCTGATATTGCCTCATCTCTGGACGCAAGAAACTGTAAATGGGAGCGAACGGCAGCCGCGGTGCTGGGCGCCCCGCACCGGCAAAGCGGCGACAAGCGCCCAGCGTGCGCTCCCAAATCTAGCGAATTGCTCTCAGGCCAGCGCCTTTTGCAGGTTCTCACCCACCTTGTCGAGGAAGCCTTCGGTGGAGAGCCATGCCTGCTTATCGCCGACGAGCAGCGCCAAGTCCTTCGTCATGAAGCCGGCCTCGATGGTGTCCACCACCACCTTCTCCAGCGTGCCGGCGAAGCGGTCGAGCGCGGCGTTATCGTCCAGCTTGGCGCGATGCTTCAGCCCTTGCGTCCAGGCGTAGATCGAGGCGGTGGAATTGGTCGATGTCGCCCGGCCCTTCTGATGCTCACGGTAATGACGCGTCACGGTGCCATGCGCAGCCTCGGCTTCCACGACCTTGCCGTCCGGGGTCAGGAGCACGCTCGTCATGAGCCCGAGGCTGCCGAACCCTTGCGCGACCGTGTCGGATTGCACGTCGCCATCGTAGTTCTTGCAGGCCCAGACATAGCCGCCCGACCATTTCAGGCAGGCCGCCACCATGTCGTCGATCAGCCGGTGCTCGTAGGTGATGCCGGCCGCGGCGAATTTGTCCTTGAACTCCGCGTCGAACACCTCCTGGAACAGGTCCTTGAAGCGGCCGTCATAGGCTTTCAGGATCGTGTTCTTGGTCGAGAGGTAGAGCGGATAGTGGCGCTGCAGCGCATAGTTCATGCTGGCGCGGGCGAAGTCGCGGATGCTGCCGTCGAGATTGTACATGGCCATGGCCACGCCGCCGGCAGGGAAGTCGAACACCTCGTGCACGTCGGGCGCGCCGCCATCGGCCGGCTGGAAGGTGATGGTCAGCTTGCCCTTGCCGGGCACGCGGAAATCGGTGGCGCGGTATTGGTCGCCGAAGGCGTGGCGGCCGATGATGACGGGCTTGGTCCAGCCGGGCACGAGGCGCGGAATGTTCGTGCAGACGATGGGCTCACGGAAGATTACCCCGCCAAGGATGTTGCGGATGGTGCCGTTCGGCGATTTCCACATCTTCTTGAGGTGGAACTCCTCGACGCGGGCTTCGTCCGGCGTGATGGTGGCACATTTCACGCCAACGCCGTATTTTAGGATGGCCTCGGCGGCGTCCACGGTCACCCGGTCGTCCGTTGCGTCGCGGTGCTCGATGCCCAGATCGTAATAATGAAGATCAATGTCGAGATAGGGCTTGATCAGCTTGTCTTTGATCAGCGTCCAAATGATACGTGTCATTTCATCGCCGTCGAGTTCGACGACGGGATTTGCGACTTTGATCTTGCTCATGGAAACCTTCGATGACTTTCGGGAAATGCGCGCAGACGATGCGTTCACGAAACCATAACGCCGCCAATGCGCCGCGCCAAGCGCCAAAGCGGCCGCAGTTATGACGGAATCCGCAGCACGGGAAGCGCGCGCAGGGCCGGCCATCGTGCTGGTCGAGCCGCAGCTCGGCGAGAATATCGGCGCCGCCGCCCGCGCCATGGCGAATTTCGGGCTACGGGACTTGCGCCTCGTGGCCCCGCGAGACGGCTGGCCGAACGAAGCCGCGCGCTCTTCTGCCGCGCTTGCGCTCGCGATAGTGGATGAAGCGGCCGTCTATCCCGATCTTGGTGCCGCCATCGCCGATTTGCATTACGTGGCCGCGACCAGCGCCCGCAGCCGCTTCCTCGCCAAGCCCGTGCTCGCGCCCGACAGCGCCGTCGCGGGACTTTTCGAGCGCGAGGCGGCCGGATGGCGCTGCGGCATTCTGTTCGGCAAGGAGCGGACCGGCCTGGAGAACTCCGATATCGCCGCCGCCGATGTCATAGTGACCGCGCCGGTCGATCCCGCTTTCGCCTCGCTGAATCTCGCGCAGTCGGTGCTGCTCATCGCCTATGAATGGCGCAAGCTCGCCGATCCAGTCTCGCTGGGCCGCCACCTCCCGGACGCCCCGCAAGGCGCGGGCCAGCGCTTCAAGGCGAGCCGGCCCGCCGAGCGGCACGAACTTCTCGGGCTGTTCGAGCATCTCGAACGCGAGCTTGACGCCTGCGGCTTTCTGTTTCCGCCGGAGAAGCGCGAGACCATGGTGAACAATATCCGGACCATGTTCGCCCGCATGGCGCCGACCGAACAGGAGGTGCGGACGCTGCGCGGGATTATCGCGAATTTGAGGCGCGGGCCGTGGACAGGTTCCCAACCCTAAGCAAAATTGCCTAGCTTTATCCGAAGTCTCGGACTTCCCATCATCCGCCGGCTCTCGCCGAGTCGATCGAAGTGAGAGTACGGTGTCAGTCAATGATCTAAGTTGTTGCTCATTGGTCTTCAGTTAGGACGAAGACTTCTCCTCGATAAAGCGCAGTTCATGCCTCAATTTTTCAATTTGCTGGCCCAAAATCAATTCCGCGCGAGTCCGGCATATATTCCCAAATCACCACGAATGGCAGGGATTAACAGCAATAGACCTCGTATAACGACTGTTTTTAGTACCGAAGCCACGCATCGCCCCCGTGCTCACCGCTCCCTATCGCCATCCTGCATAGCGGCGTTGGGGCCGGGGCCGCGGACCACCGTTATGGACATGGGCGGCAGACTGAGCGAGGCCGGCTTGTCACTTCCCACCGTGGATCGCGCCGGAGCTTCCGAAAACTTCGGGTGCCCGTTGCCCCGATCGGCCTCCCACACATATTGCTGCGATGAATATTGAACCGTGTCGAGCGGCTCTTGCCAGCCCGCGTCCTTGCCCGCGAAGCGCACCTCCACGAGCTGAGTGGCGGCCGGGTCCTTGTTGAGAATGAGCACGGCCCATTGGCCATCCGGGCGCTTCACGGCATAGGCGGCGAGGCTCGCGTCCGAAGCCTCAGGCCCGCGAATACGGGCGGGATAGAGCGTGTGCACGCCCTCTGGCGCGCCGAGCCACTCCTCCAACACCATTTTCGCGCTGTAATACGTTGGCAGGCGCCACTTCACCTTGCCGCCGCTCCCCTCCTCAAGCGCCATGAGATTGCCCCAAGTCTCGCAGGCATCGACCTCCTTGATGGGACGGCCAGGCTCGATGCCATAGAGATAGGCCGTTTTCACGCCGGCCATCAACCATTGCGCGAGGATCTCGGCGTTGAGGAGCGCGGCGGGAAGCTCGACCTCGCGCTGCCCGGCGAAGGAGGAATAGCCGTACTCGGTGACGATCCAGGGGATCTCCCGTGGCACGCCGTCTTGCAGGAGCCGCTTCAGCGTCTGGCGGACGAACTTCGGATGCTCGATGAGCTGCTTCGAGGGGCTGTCCTTGCAAAGATCGTCGAAGGGATACCACTCGAAGGAGAAGAAGCCGAAATCCGCGCTCCGGTTCTTCTTCTTCATGTAGGCGAGGAACCGGCCCATCCACGAGGTGTGCCCGGCATCGTCTGGAATGCTGTTCCAGCCGTCGATCTCGGACTGGAAGCCGGGGCCGCCCATGACGAGGGCCGGATTTTCCCGCCGGATGGCATCGGCGAATTGGATGAACAGCGCGCCATAATGCTCGGGCGAGACATATTGGCCGTCGGGCTCCTCGCCCAGCTCGATCTGCCGGACATCGTAGCCGCGCGCCTTGAGAAAGCGGATCTCGGCCGCGGCGTTGTCCGGCGTGTCGTAGAGGAGGCCCGTGGGCATCATCACCGGCCGGCCGCGGGTGAGGACGGAGCGCATGACCCGGTCTATGCCGGGCTGCTCGATCTTGTCATCGCGGTCGGCCGCGCGATGCCAAGGGTCGGTCGAGGAGGTGACGATCTTGGTTTGTTTCGTGCCGTCCACCGTATGGATTACCCTGTCGGCGAGCTTGCCGGCCTTATCCAACCGGCCCGCGTATAGCTCGCGGATGGCAAAGCCGAGACGGTCGCGGATGTCCGTTGAGCCGGGCGGCGCCGTCCCTGAGCTTTTCCGCAAGAGGATGCGGATGAATTGCGTGCGCACCGGCTCGCCGCTGAGCGTCATCAGCACGCTGCCGCCCGCGCCGCCCTCGATTTTCCCCTGCGGGAAGGTCCGCCAGCGGCCCCGGAGCATGTCCTTGTAATACTCCGCGCCCTGGCCCTCCCAATACTCCACCTCATAGGCGGTTGCGTAAGGTTCTGCCCACGCAATGCGGAGCGCGTCGATCTCCGCAGGTTCCACGAAATTGATCAGCACCCATTGCGGGTTAAGCGGATCGCCGGCGCCCGTGTAATGCGCATCGAGATAGGGATTGCTCTTCCAGAAGCTCGTCTCGTCGCCATCGGCGAGGCGCGAATAGCCGTCGTGATTGGCTTGATCCTCGGTGTTGCCCCGGCGCGGCAAACGGTAGCCGAAGGTCTCCTGTAGCGGCTTGTCCGCCTTATCGCTCGAAATCCAGTAGCCTTGGGCGTGTTTGGGATCGCTCCAGCTGCCCTCTTCGTTCCAATGCCACACCGCCGCCCCGAGCTCGGTTCTGAGGCGGTAGGAAACCCGGTGGAAGGGGATCGATGCCATCTCCTTCAGGGACTCCGGACGGAAGATCCGCTCGATGTCGCCCTTCTGATGGCCGTCAAGGCCGGCGCCGTGCGCCTCGGACGGCACGACCTGCGCGGCCGGCTTGCTCGTCTCGATCTGGATGATGGCCGTTTCCGAGGCCCATGCCAGGGCTGGCAGAAGGGACAGAACACAAGCGCAAAATAAGGCAAACCGCCGCAAGCTGACCCCCACCCGCGAACAGCGGTTTCATGTGCCCAAGATGGGATGACCATGCCGGCATTTTCCCTGCCGCGGCAAGGGGCTATGCATATAGGAGATCGTGTGCGTTGCGATCGTCCCCCTTGCTGGCAATCTCAATGTCTCAGCGATCAACCCTCATGCCGGCGTGATGTGGGCAAATAGGTCGAAGCCGAACTTCTCTTAAGGGCAACGAATTGGTTCAAATAAAAAACTTTCCCCAATTACATCACTTTCAGGGGCTAGTTTTCGATGCAGGGGGTGATGGCCGTGGCTTGGTCTAGGCGAGTTTTCTTGGCGTTCGGCGCTTCGGTTCTCGCAGCGGCGCTCCCCAGCGCCGTCGCGGCAAAGCTTGAGACGCGGCCTGACCGTGCTTCTCTGGCCGGACAACTGCTGATCGCTTCACCGGAGATGCGAGACCCCCGCTTCCGCCGGACGGTCATTCTCGTCATCCGGCACAGCAAGGACGGCGCGGTAGGCATCGCCTTGAATCGCCCCTTGGGGAGGTTTGCGTTTGCGAGGCTGCTGGAGAGCCTCGGCGAAAAAGACACCGCGGCTCAAGGCGACGTGGAAATCTTCTCAGGCGGCCCCGTGCAGCCTTCCGCTGCTTTCGTGATTTACACGGCCGAGTACCGACGCTCCGAAACAATCGCTATCGACGGGGCCGTGGCCGCCACCTCAAGCAAGAACATCTTCCGCGACATCGTGCAAAATAGGGGACCGGGCAAGACTCTCATCGCCTTTGGCTACGCGGGGTGGGGGCCCAATCAATTGGAAGCTGAGATGGCCGGCCATGCCTGGTTCACGGCCATCGCAGATCCCGCGCTGATCTTCGATGAGAGGCGCGAGCGGCTTTGGGACACGGCGATGGAACGCCGCCTTCGCGATCTCTAAGACGATCCGGAAGGTTCTGAACCCGGCGGGTGCCGCATGTTACGCAACCCCAGGCGCCGCGGCGGCTTCCGGCTAGGGAAACCGCCCGTAGGTTCGCCACCATTGCCGCCGGCCGTTATGCTGTATCTAACTCGATGCGCGAGCCAGCCCCGCCGTTGCAAGCCGTGTTAAGACCTTTTGTGCGACTTGGTCAGCAAGGTGTTCCTCGTCCTCGCTCTCGACGTCGGCAACCGCAAGCGCAGCCAGGCCCGGTTTTTTCTGCAGCTCTTCAGCCGCAGAGAGCGCTATTTTGTGAATGAGTTCGGCATCTGTCCGGGTGGCCGACGTGCCCAGCGCGATGAAATCCAGGAAGTCGGGACGGCAAAGAATGCCGAGGCGCTCTTCGTGGATAAGCAGGATACTGGCCATACCCAAGCGAAACAGCTCCGCATCGCCGTTCGCGGGTTTGTGATGAGGAGATAGCAAACCGAAGATGATTCTATCCCTCCGCACATGCCGCCCGGTGAGGAACTTGTAGAGCGCCGCCAGGTCGTTACCGGTAAAGTGACGGCGGATAAGGTCCATCATCCGCCGGTGAATGACCGGGTTGGAAACGCGCACAAGCCCTTCTTTCGTATTTTCGCTCGCCGCGCGGACGACATCCGTAATAGGCCGGTTTGCAAAGACGTGGAGCATGGGTACTTTTTCCTGCACGTCGCGAATCGAGAGATGCCACCTCTTGTCGCCCTCGTCATCGCGCCAAACAATCGCGGCCTTGACGGTGATGAGATCGTGAAATTCGTTTTTTAGGCCGCGTTTTCGCTCCTTCTTATATTTCCACGACTTATAGGCATAGCCCGACAACCAGCCTCCCGCCGCGCCCGCGATGCCGCCCAGCATTCCTATTTCCATCTTACACCTTCCGGGGATGAGCGGCCGCAACATTGGCCACCGGTACGCCTGCGACACCGGCGCAGAAGAGACTTTATTCCCGCTTCGGAACGTCCACAGTGCTCCCGTTTGTTGCCGCCAGTCGGCGGCCGGCCGATCATCGCCGGCAAGCGTGGCCTTCGCGTGGCGTTTCTTCTTCGAAGCCGCGCCATCCCGCCATAGCGGCTTTTTCAGAAGCCTCAGCCGCCGGCAGCTCGGCGCGCCTTACGGCAATCGCGCGAGCAACCCCGCGAAGCACTGCAGCGCGGCCTCGGCGCGGCCGTCGCCGCCGTGCCAAACGCCATCGCTGATGAGCGAGGCGGCGCCATGCGCGACGCTCCAGGCCAGCGCCAGGACGCCCTCGTTCACCGCTTCCGGCGCGACTCCCTTCAAATCTGCGAGAGCGAATCTGCAACTGCTCGAAAGCGCCGGGCGGCGCATCCCGGTCCTCTCCGCCGCGCTGAGACCTCGCGCCAATCGCGCTGAACATCAGCCGGAACAGCATCGGCTCTTCGGTTGCGAATGCGATATAAGTCCGCCCGGCTGCCAGCAGGCGCCCAGCGCCTTCAAGGCCAGAAACCGCCTCCACCACGCGTTCCGCCAGAAGCTGGAAGCCGTCGCGGGCCACCTCGCCGAGCAGCGCGTCCCTATCGGGAAAGTGCCGGTAAGCGGCGCCGGAGGTCACTCCCGCCTCGCGCGCCGCCTCGCGGAGGCTGAACTTAGCCGCGCCGTCCTGTCTCACATGCTTTGTGGCGATATCGATCAGAGCGCGGCGTAAAGCGCCGTGGTGGTAGCCGTCTTTGCTCTCCCGAGTGTTCTGCATCAGGTCAATGCCGTCCTTTACAGCACAGGCGAGCCGGCAAAACGGGGGCTGTTGACATTTCGCGGTCCAATCACAATGTAAACGGTGCTCACATATATGAGGATGAAACAGGCGATGCAAGAGAAAACCGAGAAGCCGTTTTGGCTCCGCGGCAACATGGCTCCGGTCATGGAAGAGGTGACGGCTTTCGATCTGCCCGTCGAGGGCCGCATTCCGCAGGCGTTGCGGGGGCTCTACGCCCGGAATGGCGCCAATCCGAAAGACGGCCACTCAGGCCACTGGTTTCTCGGGGACGGCATGGTGCATGGCGTTTCGATCCGGGATGGGAAGGCGGAATGGTACCGAAATCGCTGGGTGCGCACGCCGCTGTTCGAGCGCGACGTGCCGGAAAATCCGATCAAGCAAAGTCTTGCGAATACAAGCGTCGTCGCTCACGCCGGCCGCATCTTCGCACTCGTCGAGAATGCGCTGCCGATGGAGATCACGCGCGAGCTGGATACGGCGGGCTTTTACGACTATGGCGGCGAACTGAGGACACCGTTCACCGCCCATCCGAAGATTTGCCCGGTCACGGGGGAGATCCATTTCTTCGGCTATTCCGCGCGGCCTCCCTTTCTGACCTATCACGCCGCCGGCGCGGAAGGCAGGCTCATGCACAGCCTGGAGATCCCGATCGCAGCCCCGGTGATGATGCACGACTTCGCCATGACGAGGGGCCACGTGATTTTCATGGATTTGCCCGTCGTCTTCGACATGAAGGCCGGCAAGCTAGGCAGCATGCCCTTTACCTGGAGCGACAGCCACGGCGCGCGGCTCGGTATCATACCGCGCGGGGCCGGGCTCGATGCGCTGCGCTGGATCGAGATCGAGCCGTGCTTCGTGTTCCATGTCGCGAACGCCTTCGAGGAGGCGGATGGGACGATTGCGATCGATGTCTCCTGGTACAAGAGCCTATGGCGCGGCGGCCCGGATGCCTTTTCCGAGCGCCCCGTTTTCCGCCGCTGGCGCATCGGGCCGGGTGCGTCGAAGGCTCATGAAGAAAGTCTCGACGACCGGCCGATGGAGTTTCCGCGCATCAACGATGCTCATGCGGGGCTTCGTCATTCGGTCGTCTATGCAGCGGGGCTCGGAACAGAGATAGGCCGCGGCGGCAGCCTGATCCGGTACGATCTCTCAACCGGAAAAAGCACCGTGCGGGAGTTCGGCAATGGCATGCCGAACGAGTTTGCGTTCGTTTCGGCCGGGCCGGATGCCGGAGAGGACGAGGGCTGGCTCATGGGCTTTGTGTACGATCACGGCCGCGATGCCAGCGATCTCATGATCCTGAACGCGCAAGATATCGGCGGAGAAGCCGCCGCGCGGATCAAACTCCCGAAGCGGGTCCCGCAAGGATTTCACGGGAATTGGGTGCCGGACGCCGCGCTTTGAACCAAACGCCGGGCCGGAGCGACAAACGCGCAAGGGCCCTCGATTGCTTGTGTCATGCGATGTCAGGATGAGGGCGCAACACGGAAGGGTGCGAAATGGTGCGGATTGGAAAAGCTCTCATCGGCGCGGCGCTGGTTCTCATTCCCTTGGGCGCCAGCGCTCAAGACAGTTCTCCCTCAGAGGAAAGCATTGCTGCCGCCCATCAGTTGATCGTGGCTCAAGATCAGGGCGGCAAAATGAAACAAGTCTCGGAAGCGGTTTCGAGGATGATGATGCAGGATCAAGCCCTGAGCGCCGATCCTGCGGCGGCGAAGTTCACGCAGACTTTTCTGCGGAATGCTCTGAACCCGGACTCTCCAAACATGAAACAGCTTATGGAGAGCCTGGAAACCCTTCAGGTCAAAATATTCGCGGCTGAACTTTCGGCCGGCGATATGAAGCAGATGACATCGTTCCTGCAATCGGACGCCTACAAGAAGTACGCCGCCGCCACCTTCAAAGTCCTCGGCAGCGCCGCACCCATGATGGTTCAGTTCCAAAAAGGCATGCAGATCGCTATCTATGAGGAACTGACGAAAGAGCAGCCCAAGAATGCCGGGGCCTGGAATAGTTACTGCTGGGCCACGATCACGACGGGCGGAGACCCGCTCAAGGCCCTCGAACAGTGCAACACGGCGATAACGCTCAATCCGAGGTTTGCACACGCGTTCGACAGCAGGGGCCTCGTCTATCTGAAGCTGCAAGACTTCGACAAGGCGCTGGCCGATTATGAAACCGCTCTCAGACTTTGCCCTCGATTGGCGAGCGCGGCGTACGGAAGAGGCATCGCGAAAATAAAGCACGGCGATTTTGCCGCCGGGTCCGAGGACATCCTCCAGGCGAAAACGGCGAACCCGACTCTTGTCGCGCAATATGCGGCCTATGGGGTAAGGTGACGGCCTCGGGCGGTGTGGCCGTTTGGCCGGCTGCACTGCCTCGACCACCCAGTCCAATTGCGGCCGCCGGCAAACCAGCTGTGGATGGCGGCGCTTTCCCATGCGGATTTCCGCCCCGCTTACCCCACACTTTTTTCAATCGATTCGACTTCAAGAGGGGCAGCATGGCGAAAGCGGCGGAGCGCACATTCACGGTCGATATGTGGTGGACCGATCTTCACGACGTGGAAATCGGCTTTTTCGTTCACACGAAGCACCGGGCGAAATCCCGCGAGTTCACGCAGGACGCGGACGTGATCGGCGAGGTGCTCGAAGGCGGCGAGCGCACGGCGTTGATCACCTATCGCGAGGGGCTATGGAAATCGGAAAACCCCGGCGAAAAGCGGCTCGTGTTGAAGCTGTTCACGCCGTCGATGAACTGGCGCGCCAGCATGGACATGCTCGTCGGCCGGAGCGTGGCGCTCTCGACGGGCGCGGGCGGCTTCCCGGTGATCGCCTATTCACTGCATATCGAGGGCCTCGACCAGTCGATCCAGCTTGAGCGCTCGGCGCGAAAATGGCCGGGCATGCCCGAACAGTTCTCGTTCTTCCTGATGGAGGACGGCGAGGCGCGGCTTTACCGGCTACGTCAGGACTGGCTCGACCTCGGCGGCGATTACACTCTCTTCGATCAAACGGGCGCCAAGATCGGGCATCTCGACGGCCATCTCTTCGATATCGGCGGGCGCTGGGACGTGACGATCGGCGCCAAGCAGCCGGCGCATCTCGCAACCGTGCTACAACTCGTGAGCGCGATGCTGAAGTTCAACAACGCGGCGCGGCGGCATGTGGGGCGGCTCACGCAGGGGGTGTCGAGCGGGGCGATGAAGCTCGCGCTGGAAAAGCAGGAGGCTGATCTTTATTTGAACCCGAGGCGGCCGAGGTAGTGGCTCCGCTCAATTCAGCGGGCCTGGAACGGCTTCATGCGTGATGCAGGATCTCACGCGAGCGGCGGCCAAAAGGCCGCCGCTGCGATATCGAAAGACCGCTGTACACGCAAGGGCAGCGGGAGCCGGGTGTTCTACTGGCCAGCGGAAAAGTGATAGTTCAGGCCGACGCGCACCGTTTCGCCGGAGACGGATATATTCGCGGGGATACCAGAGGTGTTTATTGCGAATGCGGATTGGCCCAACTCGTAGTGCAGCCATTCGCCTTTAACAGACCACTTGTCCGTCAGAGCGAACTCGGTGCCAACACCCGCGGTCCAACCGGCTTCCCATTTGGTGGTTGTAACGGGATCGAAGAAAGTACCGATAATCAAAGTATCGGTACCCGCATTGAGATGCGCACGAGCCGCAATATCGCCCGCGGCCAAACCGCCCTTAACGTAGAACAAAGCCTGGCCCCAAGTGTAGCCAAGACGCCCAGCGAGTGTTGCTAGCTGACTTACATCGTTTTCACAACTTACGAAATACCCAATAACAGACCCGCATGACGTAGCTCCCCGTGCGTTTGAGAAGCCTATATCGCCCTCAACGCCCAATACGATATGCCCGCCTGCCAGCACGGTATTCTTGAGCTGATAATTATACCCAAATTGAAGCCCAGCCAGTTCGCCCGCGAAGTCGGGCTTGATGAAATCCGGCGCTGCCCAATTCGTTTTGCCGTCGATCTCGCCCGCGATAGCGCCGGCGTAAAATCCAGTCCAATTGTAATCGGTCGAGCCACCGTAGTCCTTCAAGCCGCCGCCGTCTTTCAAGCCGCCCGGCGGCGTGAATGAGTAACGCAACCCGCCGCTGATGGTTACACCTTGAAGGTTATCACCGGTCCGGAGATCCACGCGGCCATAGGCGCGCCAACCCGTATCGGCGAGTTCAAAATTGCTGCCAAGGCCAAACTGTTCGTAGGTACCGACGCGGCTAACAGAAAGCTGACCTGCGGTTGTGATGGTCCCCAAAAGAGGGGAAATCCCTAGATTAGTTGAATTCGCGTTGATAGACGCTGTCACATTGCCCGCGAATTCATGAAACACACTGGCCGTAAAGAAGGGCTGCGCGATGACCGACCCGTTGGCTATGTCGACGGTCGTGCCGATTGTCACGCTAGCCCGGCCAAGGGTGCTGTCTAAATTGTTGATTTGCACCGTTCCAGGGAGCGACACTCCTGAAAGGGAGACAAATGTTCCACTGAGATCGAATGGATCCGCATCGACGTGAGAAACCGTTATGCCAGCGGAGGGCTGCACAAACCATCTGTCGGGAAGATCGAAACGATACCCAGTATTAGCTGTCACGGAGTATCCCCGAGCGTCCAAGCGCTGGTTGAAAATGCCGTTCGCGCTCGGATCGTTAAGCACGCTCTGATAATAGTCGAAGCGGCCCAAAACATCGGCGTAGAAGTTACCGCTCGTTAGAACTGCGTAAACTCCAGCGAACGGCACTTCGAAGCCGGCTCCAAGGGTTCCTCCGTTATCTTTCCCATTGGACTGAATGTAACCAGCCGTGACGCCGGTGTGGAAATTGATGCCGTCATGGTCGAGGATACTGATGTCCCGTCCAACTTGCCAGCCGCTGAAATCCTCTGTGACCTGTGTATGGCAGTTTGCAGAGCCTGAAACACTAGCGCTGTAACCGGAGGGAGGGTAGGCTAAAGGGGTTAGGTTGAGACTAACATTCCCCGTGAACGTGCTGTTCGACTCGGTCTGCACCGTTCCCGTGACAGCGCGGGACCATACGCCACCGCCTTGCGTATCGGGAGCAACCCCTCCAGGCGCGGAAACAAATGCCGAGGTATTTGTTAGGAATGCGGTATTGGCCGTACCGATCATCGATACGAGCGCGTTCACGCCACCGCCTGTCCCGAATGGAAGTAACGAGGAAATGCCGCTCGGGTCGGTACACGCAGCGTATGCCCCGCTCGACGCCAAGAGGCCCGCCATCAGCGCGCCGAACGATACCAATCCTTTTATGAAAGCTTTATGCCGTCTTTCGCCCGGCTGCGGCCTAACCGGCGCAACGAGCCGTTCCCCTGTACGAACCATAACTTCCCCCAACAATGCACATCCAAAGCAACACAAACTACATAGCCCACCACAATCTACATCTAGCAGAAAGCGCTGTCCCGGAAACCGGTTTTTGAGGGGTCATATAACTGAATGGCGCCCCCGGGGCAAAATTGCCACAGCTTGCATTGTGCCGGCCAACTGGCCGGTCTTCGTTTGGATTATTTGAACATGAGCAAACATAGAATCTGGCCACAAAATGAAGAAAAGCAGAAACGCCTTCGCGCTTCCGCTGGTAACGGATCAATCATGCGGCACAAAATGGCCGGGCGCCGGAGCCTAGTAGGCAGTCCCAATCATATGGACCCCATTGCAGCCCAAATGGCGGCAGTAAACGCGCGAATACCACCAATGAACCCTTGCAGCGGCTCTATGCTTAACGCTGGGTTGCCCCTGTTCGCCGGCTGGCCTTTGCGAGGCCGCCAATATCGTCGCGGTGCCGGCCTCGGATTTACGATCGGGCTTGACCGTTTCAGGCAAAACGGGCGAGGAAGCAGCGCCTGAGGCCGTGGATGCCGGAAGCTGAGCTGCGGCGCCAGTTCCAACGTCCTCGCCGGCAACAACGCTCGCAGAGAGAGCGGCGAGGCAAATTCCACCGAGAAGCGACTTTACGAGCCCTTGCTGATGAGACATGCATTCGTCCTCAAATCGATTAGACCTTGTATAACAGTCTATCTTTTCGTCCCTCCGGTAGCAAGCACGGAAGGAGCAATCGCGGCTAGTTGAACGTTCCCGTTGACACGCCCCCGCCGCCTCCACCGGACGGCCGCGCAGACCCGCCACCGCCGCCCCTGTTACGGGGCGTGACAACGAACTGCTTTTTCGCGGGCTTAGGTCTGTGCGTCTGGGGGGCCGGACTATTGTCTTCCTCTCCTTCTTCCCCGGCTGGACAGAAGAACCAGGACAAGACCGATTCTTTCTTGCCCGGTTTACCGGCTATGACCGCTGCTGCCATGATCGCGGCTTCCGAAGGCGGCGATTCGCTGCCGTCACTGGCGCGTGCGGCCTTAGCTTTCTCATTCGCAGCGGTGCACATCTGCCTTTTTTTCGCGGACTCTGCCTCTTCACCGGCGAGACGCAGTTGAAGCGATGCCGAAATAAATCCGGCCAAGCGCGGCACTTTGGTTCCACCTGTCTCGAAACTCAGGTCCTCTTGAATCAGCGAAGCGAGGTTGCGGACTTCCAATGGCCCCGAAACGCGCTTTTCCAAAGAGGCTGTAAACTGCGTGCCGTCCTTTGTGGCCGCTGCGTTATCGTAATCGTATGCGATGAGCACACCTTTGCCGCCTGACTGGGCCGCGCTCTGAATGTCGCCAAGGCCTGGAAAGATCCCCTCGTATTTCCACCCCTGTACTGGCCTGACAAGATCGGCGATGAGGAGGCTCTTGCCGTTGGCGAAGGTTCGCATCGCGCTGAGGATCTCTTCAAGCGGCACGAGTTCGCTCTTGTTGCCGTTCCAGCCATAGGGCACGAGGTAACTGGCCCCGGACGCTTCGTGAGCGCCGATTCCCAGATAGTAGAAGATTGCGAAGTCTGAGTTCTCAAGCTTGCTTTCGAACGCCTTCAAGCGAGGATCAAGCTCCGCCTTTGACAGATTGGCGGCATAGACGATCGGATTGACGCTTTCGTAGCCGTAGAACTTCGTCATCAGGTCTTTGAGTTTTTTTGCGGCGGCAGCGGTTGTAAGGCCCGCTTCCGGGGACGCGTTCCCCACAACCATGACCTCAACCGCAGATGCCGGAAGCGCCATCCCTATGAAAGCACACAGGCACAGAGCGAGCGCGCGCAACAATCTCATAGCCATGGAAGCTCCGGCAAGCCCGATGAGAAGCGAACTGCATAGTCAAACGTTACTCTGAACACCGGATCGGCGCAATGCTGCCGCCCAATACCATTGCTTCCATCGACGGCAAAGGGGGCACGTCCAGGGAAGAGCGGCTTGTGCCGATGAATTGCCATTAGCGAGCGCTATGTCCGAAGCCTCGGGGAAAACCGTGCCGGTCATGCCGGGACCAGGGGATACGGTCCCACGCGCCATAACAACTTGACCAACACCGCTCATGTTCGCTAATGCGATTCTCAAGCTTGCCGTTAGGCTCAATTGCGCCAATGTCACACGGCAACAGCAAGACGCTGATACCCGATAGTCGCGCGAAGCCGCCCTGCTCTCCACGCATTGGGGCGCCTTCGCCGCTATGATCCGGCTGAGTACGCAGTATTTAGAAATGCGGGCGGTGATCCTTGCAGATGCGGAAAGCGAACGGAAATTCAGAGAGAAAATCGGATTGAGACTATGACCTACGTTTATTACGGAACGAGCGGAGACGGCCACGGCGGCGTCCAAGCTTTCGGCGCGACGGCATCGGACGCGCTGGGCAATTGCAGGCGCAAAGCGGAGCAGTATCTCCAGAACCGGCCGGAAGCGGGGCCGCTCGCCGCCTGGACGTTCCAACCGTCTCCGCGCAATCGGGAGGCCCGGCTACGGGGTGAACCGATAGCGCTCAATTTTGCCCGCTCTGCGGACGCGGCCATGCAGTCATCGCTCTATCTGCTGGCGCTCGGCTGGGGTTGGGCCGCCGGCGAAGCCGATCGATGGACGGCCGTTCGCTCCGCACGTTAGAGCAGCGGGACCCAAGACGCGGCGCCGCTCGTGAGCGCGATTGTAATGTTCAATCCTTGTGCATCGGCTCAAGCGACGGTAACGCTTACGCTTGAGTGTGGCGGAACACTGATGAACCGGGCATGATCGAATTTGTCCTTATCGCGTTCGCATGTCTTTCGATTGCAGTTCTCGTTTTGGCGTACTGGCCAAGAAGACCGCGGACGCGCGGTTCCGGCCGGACGCCGCAGCTGGGACGGGCAGTCCAGACCGGGCCCGCAGAACGCCGGGTAGCGCTCGTCATCGGCAACGGGGCCTACGCTTCGGCCGGCGACCGGCTCAAGAACCCTGTGAACGATGCGGCGGCCGTGGCCGGCGTGCTCACCCGCCTCGGCTTCGACGTCGTCGAAAAGCACGATCTTGGGGTCGCGCAAATGCGCGATGCGCTCAAGGATTTCGAGGACAAGGCCGGCGCCGCGGCATGGGCCTTGGTGTATTATGCCGGGCATGGCATGGAGCTGTTCGGCAGGAATTGGCTCATCCCCGTCGATGCCGTGCTCGCCCGCGCCACCGACCTCCCGGACGAGGCCATTCAAGCGGAGCGCGTGCTGGAGCGGCTGTCCGGGGCGAGCAAGCTGCGGATCGTGATCCTCGATGCCTGCCGCACCAATCCGTTCCTCGCGCGCATGGCGATGAACAGGAGCAACGCGCAGGGTGTGTCGCGCGGGCTCGCCGCCATCGAGCCTGCGCATGGCGAGGTCGTATTTTACGCAGCGCGCGACGGCAGCGTGGCGCTGGATGGAAGCGGCGCGAACAGCCCCTTCGCGATGGCGCTCGTCAGGCATATGGACGAGGAGGGGGTGGAACTGGGCCGCTTCTTCCGCAAGGTAACGAGCAGCGTGCTCGCGGCGACCAAGAACCGGCAGGAGCCCTTCGTCTACGGCCGCATTCCGGACGAGGATTTTTATTTCAAGCCCGTGGCTGCGGCCGCCGCAGCGGAATAGACGCCCGCATGCCCAGAATCTACATCAAGCAATTCCGCGTGGGCGAGAACGCCCTCGGTGGACTGGAGGATGAAGTTTTGCGGGAGGCGGGTATTCCCCGCGCCCCGGACAGGCTTAACGAGTTATGATTGGGCGAGGTTGGGTTTTTGAAGACGGCGTAGGCCACAAGGTTTGCGCAAGGCTCATTGTTCGCCCGGACCCCGGTGAACCCGGAACAGAACAGACTTTCTTGCAACCGAAACCATCTTAAAGTTGCATTTTCAGCAACACTCGCCTAGATTGCAACCGCGAATTGTTCCTTGAACAGAGTTCTGGTCTGACTGGCGGGGCGTCAAAGGTCGCGGGCGGCCGTGAGTGCGCTATTCCGATCACACGGCTCAATTGGAGCCCTCGAAGTATGTCCTTGCAAGATGGAGACGCGCGATGGCAGGGCTGTGCAGACCTCGCTGGACGCGGCTTGACCGGGTTGCTGCGCATTTTAGGACCGCGCTGGTGGCAACCGCGTCTGGCCTGCTCTTTTTCGCCGTGCAAGCCGTCGCGCAGCAACAGCCGTCAACTCAGGACTTGGCCAAGCTGGCTCAAAACCCGCTCGCCGATACAATCAGCATCCCTTTTGCGAATGAGACCAACTTTCCCCTGGGGCCTTATGGGCAGACAGGCAACATCCTCAATATTCAGCCTGTGATCCCGTTCAGTCTCAATAAAGATTGGAATCTCGTTACACGCACCACTATTCCCGTGGTTTCTCCGGTCCAGCACTCGCCGTCGGATACGGCAGACTTCGGCGTTGGCGACGTCATCCCCCTGATTGCGTTGACGCCCTCGCATCCCGGCGACGTCATCTGGGGTGTGGGACCAACATTTTCGCTGCCAACCGCGAGTAGTCGGCATCTTGGCGCTGGCGAATGGGCTGCGGGTCCAGCTGCGATTTTTTGACTTAGCCAGACCCCTGGGCTTTCGGCGCTTTGATCAGTCAGTGGTGGTCGTTGAGCGCGCCGGGCGCGGCCAGACCGATGGATCGAACGACAGCGCAATTGTTCATCGTCTACAACTTCTCCGGCGGGTGGTTCGCGTCCTATAGCCCGATCTTCACGGCCGAGTGGTCTGCGGAGCCCGGTAATCGTTGGGTCGTCCCGGTGGGCGGCGAGATTGGGCGTGTGTTCGAAATCGGCGGCCAAGCGATGTCCGCCTCGGCGGGCCTCTACTACAACGTTGTGCGCCCGGACTATGGGCCCGAATGGCAGGCGCGCGCCAGCCTGACGCTGATCTTCCCCCAGTGAGCGCCGCGTCTTCGATCGCCTCGCGCGTTTGTCTGGCCCCGCGCTCTTACTTAACCGGTTTGATGACTTCGAAACTCTACAGTGTTCTAATCTTTTAGCTAATCAGACGAGGAATGCACCATGGCTGACATCGAAGCAAACGCGCTGGTCGATAGAAGAACGCTCATCAAAGGCGCGGGGGCGGCGCTTGTCGCGTCGGCCCTCGATTTCCCGGCCGCACATGCCGAGTCGCCGATCCGCTCTGCTACGCCTCTGTCGACGAACTCAAAGCCATGTTCCAGGCTGGGAAGGCTTCGCCGGTCGATCTCTTGAAGGCGCAGATCAAGCGGATAGAAGCGCTCAATTCGAAGGTCAACTGCATCACCTACGAGCACTTCGATCAGGCGCTGAAGGAGGCCAAACAGTCCGAGGACCGCTATCGGCGCGGCGACGCAAGGCCGCTCGAAGGGATTACGGTCGCCATCAAGGACGAGTTCACCCGGCCGGGCTGGCGGGTGACGCAGGGCTCGCTCATCTTCAAGGACTTGCCTCTCGCAACAGAGAATTCAGCGATCATCGACTCGCTCGAGACGGCCGGCGCCATCATGCAGATCCAGACGACGGTGCCGGAATTCTACCTCTTCCTCGGTGCCTCTACCCGCGCCTGGGGCACGACCCATAATCCATGGAATCTCGAGTACTCCCCGGGCGGATCGTCCGCGGGATCGGGCGCGGCGCTGGCCGCGGGCTTCGCGACGCTCGCCTTGGGATCGGACATGGGCGGTTCGATCCGAATTCCCGCCTCGCAAAACGGTGTCTACGGCTTCAGGCCGCCGTTCGGGCGGGTCGCGGGCGGGGAAGTCCCCTTCTCGACCTCGGGCCCGATGGCGAGACGCTTCGACGATCTTGTCCATTTGCAGAACGCGGTTGTCGGCCCCTCCGACAAGATCATGGCCGCGATCCGGCCTCGCCTCGACTATCCTTCCCAATACCCGGACCTTTCGGGATGGCGCATCGCCGTGGATTGGGGCGCAGCCATTGCCAGCACTATTCCGCCGGTTAAGGACGCAATGCTCAAAGGCATCGAAGCGCTGCGCGCCGCCGGATGCGTCGTGGACGAGGTCGACTGCGGCTTCTCGAAGGAGCAGAAGTTCGTCTTCATGCGCGGACTGTTTGCGACGTCCATAGGCACTTTGCTCGAGATTTCGAATTCCCATCGGGATCAGCTCTCGCCCTATATGGCGGAGGTGCTCGACTTGGTCGGACCCGTCGGACCGCGCCAGGCCGAGGAAGTCGAGGCATTGCTGGAACAGCTTCACCGGCAAGTCCAGCAGCGCGTCTTCGGGAAGGGCTACCGGATTCTGCTCATGCCGACCATGGCGACGCCCCTTGTCCGGGCCGACATGTTCAAGAGCGAGGAGAACAAGGTGGACGTGTGGACGGGCACAGGGTTCGGGTTCGCGCTGACCTGGCCGTGGAACCTTCTCAACCGCTACCCGATCATGGACGTCCCGCTTGGCGTGGTCGAGGAGCGGATGCCCTCGGGCATGCAGGTGATCGGCCAGACTTTCACCGATCTCGATGCGTTCCAGTTCGCGTCCAACTGGTCTCGACTGCGGCCGCCCCTTTTTGCCGGCGAGCGCTTCCCGGCCTTCGCCTGACGGCCCAGAAAAAACCTCCTCAAGGGCACGGGGTGGCCATGTCCGGCCGCCGCTCTAAGCCGCGGGGCGAAGGCGGGCTGCCGCGGCGTCAGGTTCTGGGCGGCGGCGCCCTGTTAACCGCCACGGCGTCGCCGCGCTCTCCGCGCCGTCCCTCGGCTTTTGCCGCCGCCGAGGCCGAGGACGCTGGCTCACGACCGGCAATAGGCGCCTCAAGAGCCGTCCTTGTGGTGGGCACCGCTCAGACGGTCCGCGATTGCAAGCAGAAGCATCGCGACTGCGAAGGCAAGCAGGATGCCCACCACCCAGGCGAGCTTAGTGTTGTCCACGCTTCTGTCGAGGTCCATGAACCATTCGAGCACGCTGACCGCGGCGATGGCCAAGATCGACCCCAGAAGCTTGTGCTTCAGCTCCGAGAAGCCGATGCCGATGAGCCCTGACGGCCGGTTTTCGTGCGCCCTAGGGTCGATTCGCGCCACGAAGTTTTCATAACTGGAAGAGATCACGATAAGCAGCAGGTTCGCAGTCAGCGAGAAATCGACGAGTTTGAGAACCCCGACAATCGCCTGGTCCTCCGTGCCTGTTTGAACCAGGCTGAGGAATGCGACCATCTTAAGAGCGAACGTGTAAAGCAGCGCCGCCAGGCCGATGACCAGACCGAGCAGGAGCGGCGCCGCGAGCCACCGGCTTTGCACGATGACGGTTTCTATCGCGCGCTCGATTTGCGTCATTGTGTACCTCGTAATGCGGGCGCCTCCGCAGGATTGGAGACCCCGCCACCGTGCTTGTTAAAGCCGCCGGAAGAAGCCCGCACCGCAATGCAAGGCGTCCGATAGATTGTGGGCGCGCCCGCGACTAACTCTCTGGGACTAGTGGCAATGGCGCAGATGCACCCGGACCCACGCCCCGTTGTGCCGCCGGATGTAACAACCGTGTTCGTAATAATAATAGCCGTGGCGGCGCCGTTCTCCCTCGGCGGATATCACACCACCCGCTGTCGCCCCGAGAACTCCGCCGATTGCGGCGCCGCGACCTCCACCGAGGGCGCCGCCTACGATGGCGCCAAAGGCGCCGCCGAATAGAACGTCGCCAAATTCCTGCGCAGCAGCCTCAGGAGCCGGTATCAGAGCCAACCCCAACATCGCCGCGATTGCCAAATTTCGAAACATCATAATTCTCCATAGTGGGCGAACTTTTTCGCACTCCTATCACGCAGGCCTTCGGACAAAGACCCGGCCGCAAGCCTCGCAGACGCGCTTAGCTTGCGCTTGGCAACGGCAAGAATTCGCAAATCGTCTTGGCGTAATTGGACTTATCAGGCGTTTTGCGCCGCCCCGGACGCACATCAACAAGGATTAACGCCGCCGCCCCACCGCGAAGACCGCGCCGCGCGGGAGGGCGGCGAGCAGGCGCAGCAGGTGCTCGCGTTTGAGCGCGATGCAACCTTCGGTCGGTGCGAAGCCGGGGCGGGCCACATGGACGAAGATCGCGCTTCCGCGCCGGGCCACGCGAGGCGTGATGTTGTAGCCGAGCACAAGGACGATGTCGTAGAGCCCGTCGCTCCGCCAAAGCCGTTCGGCGCTCGCGGTGTAGGGCATCGTCACGCGGCGATTGTAGTTGCGGTCACCGGGCGCGTCGCACCAGCCAAAGTCCGGCCGCAGCGGCGCCACAGGCAGTGCGGTGCGCGGGCGCTTCAGCCGGTCCGGCCGGTAATAGACGCGGAGCGCGGGCCACATCCCGAGAGGCGTCGCGCCGTCGCCCTCGCGCTTCCTCGCGCGCACGCCACTCCTGCCGGCAGCCGCCGGGAATTGCAGGTTCCCATACCGCACCGCGCCGGCCGTGGCGGCGCCGGAAATCGTAACTAATCTTACCACGGTGCGTTTTCCCATTATTTTCCGCCGGTTTTGCGCTAAATTCAGGGGCACGCGCACCCTACCACCCGTTGCGTTACGATGGCGCGTCCCTTAAATCCCACATGTGAAGTGGCTGTCCGGAGGCACTATGAGCAATACGCGCAGTATCCTGGTTGTCGACGACGATCAAGACCTCGCGCACTCTCTGGCCGAGCAGCTTGCCTTGCATGAGGAGTTCGAGGCGCATGTTGCGCACAGCGCCGCCCAGGCTTTTGCGGCGGTGAAGAGCGGGCATACCGATCTGGTCCTTCTCGACGTCGGCCTGCCCGATATGGACGGCCGCGAAGCTTGCCGTTTGTTGCGCAAGAACAATTTCAAGCATCCCATCATCATGCTGACGGCGCAAGACAGCGATTCCGACACCATACTGGGTCTCGAATCCGGCGCGAACGATTACATCACAAAGCCGTTCCGCTTCGCCGTGCTGCTGGCCCGCATCCGCGCGCAGTTGCGTCAGCATGAGCATAGCGAGGAGGCCATTTTTACGATCGGGGAGTATTCCTTCCGCTGGCGGCCAAGGTTCTGATCGATAAAAAAGGCAGCAAGGTCCGGCTGACCGAAAAAGAAACGTCGATCCTGAAATATCTCTACCGGGCGGGCGAGAAGGTTATCTCGCGCGACGTGCTGCTGCACGAGGTTTGGGGATACAACGCCGGTGTCACGACACACACGCTCGAAACCCACATCTACCGCTTGCGGCAGAAAATCGAGCGCGATCCTTCAAGGGCGGAGCTTCTGATCACCGAATCGGGCGGTTACAAACTGATCCCCTGAGTTTAAGCCAGCACTTTAACCTGTTTTCCACAATACAGGCCGAAGCAAACTTGAGTTGTAGGATCGAATCATCCACAAGGCTAAGCGTAGCTGTTCGTCAAAGGAGTTTCAGCCCCCAATAAACAGGTTTGCTCACCATGCTCGACCCTAAGATCGGGCTTCTTGAGAATCTACCGATTTTCAGAGGCCTCTCCCGGAAGCAGCTTGGTTCGATTGTGGATGTTGCAACAAAAGCGTTTTTCGACGCGGGCGACAATGTCATTACCAGGGATGACCCCGGCCATACGGGCTTTCTCATCCTGAGCGGCACCGCGACATGCCTTCATTTCGCCGGCCGGCCCGCCACCGGCGCAAGCATTGGCCCTGGCGCTCTGCTCGGCGAAATGGCCATGCTCGTGGATTCGGTTCATGCCTTGACGGTTCAGGCCACGGTTCGCGTGCGCGCGATGGCCATTCATCGCGAGGCCCTCAAGCGGGCGATGCAGCAGGAGCCGGCCATTGCGCAACAGATATCGGACAACCTGCTGAGCCGGCTGCAATCCTTCGCGCACGATCTTCGCAGATTGGACGGTGCGCTGGCGCACACGGAGCGCACCGGCATGTTCGAGCCCGGCGCCTTGGCAGAGTCCCGCCCCGAAATTTCCCGGAGCCTATCCCGCCTCGCGCTGCCGGGCGCGGAAAAACTTCATAAATTCGGGTAGAGCCTGATTCACGGGCTGGTATTGCGATAATATCGCGCGAGAAAAACTGGGAGCACGCCCTTTAATGCCATCGAAAAGCGATGACGCTTGCGCAGGCGCTGTGGATGAAATGTCGGGGGTATTGCCTCCTCACCTCGAATCGTCATGATAGCTAGGGTCTGTAGAGTATGAGGAGTTTCCGCCATCAAACATTGGGTCAAATCTCATGCTCGACCAGAAAATCGAGCTTCTTCGGCAGGTCCCCCTGTTCGCCTGCCTCACCGAGGCTCAACTCGGCGTCATTGCCGATGCGGGCGAAAAGCGCTTCTTTGAAGCCGGCGAGAACATCATCGCGCTGGATGAGAAGGGATCGGCCGCGTTTCTCATCATGTCCGGTAAGGCGGGCTGCATGAAGCACGAGCGGGGACAGGCCTTCGTCGAGGATTTGTGGCCCGGTACGCTTGTTGGCGAGCTCGGAATGCTGGTTGAAACGGTGCACGGAGTGACTGTCGCCGCAAACGAACGCCTCCGGGCGCTGGCATTTTCTAAAGAAGCTTTCCGGGCGATCATGGAAGCCCAACCCGCAATTGCCACGCATATCGCTGGAAAACTGCTGACCCGCCTGCACGGGCTCGCTGCACAATTGCGCGAAGTGGACAGCAAGCTAGCAGAGATCGAAAAGGCAGCCTGATCGCAGCCGGGGAGCCTGAAGCTGAGCTTCGGCGAGGTATGGTGGAGGGGGTTGGATTCGAACCAACGTAGGCTTAGCCAACGGATTTACAGTCCGTCCCCTTTAGCCACTCGGGCACCCCTCCAAGGCAGGAAAACTCAACAAACTCATTGAGTTGGTCATATAAAGATTAATCTGTATTCTGGGCTTTAGTTTCCAACTCGGTGGAAATCGATAGCAAATTCGAACGCCCGGCGCAATACCAAGATGAAGGATTGCTCTGTGTGAATTGCTAAAGCGTATTGAATTGCAAAGGGTTAGTTCCTACCCACTTTCTAGCTTGACAGCAGGCGTCCCCCCGAAAGCCGCGGAAATGATGTGGCAAGGAAGATTGAGGCCGTTTCGTAACCATTCGAATGGACCGCGCTTCCTGGCGTAGCTCTCGCGGGTTTCGCACTCCAGGTTTCGGGCTATAAGAGGGCATGACAAGTGGAAAAAACCGAACCTCCCGCCGGGCGCGCCTCGTCTCCGAAATCGTAGCCGATCGGCGTCTGGCACTCATGCTAGCGCTGGGCTTCAGCTCGGGCCTGCCGTATTTGCTCGTGTTCTCGACGCTGTCGGCTTGGCTGCGCGAGGCTGGGATCGCGCGCACCGAGATCGGCTTTTTGAGCTATATCGCGCTTGCCTATAGTCTGAAATTCCTGTGGGCTCCCATTATCGACCGTCGCGACGTCCCCATACTTTCCCGCTTCGGCCGCCGCCGGGCTTGGATGCTGCTCTCGCAGGCAGGCGTCGCCCTCGGCCTTGTTGGCATCGCCTTCGGCAATCCCTCGCAGTCCTGGGTTTGGACCGGCGCCTGTGCGTTCTTCGTCGCTTTTGCGTCGGCCACGCAAGATGTCGTGGTGGATGGCTGGCGCATCGGCGCTGCGCCCCCGGAACGGCAGGGCATGATGTCGGCGAGCTACCAGCTCGGCTACCGAATTGCTCTTCTGTGCGCGGGGGCGGGCGCGCTTTATATCGCCGATTTCGCCGGCTGGAAGGCCGCCTATTTCGTCATGGCTATCCTCGTGTCCGTTGGCATCACGGCAAGCATCCTTGCGCCGCACCCGCCGCAAAGCGAGCCGGATGGGCGCCCGCGCGAATCCTTCCTCAAGCTCTATGCCGAGCCAGTTGCCGATCTGCTGCGCCGCAACGGGACGGTGATCGTCCCCATTCTAGCGCTTGTCGCGATCTACCGGGTTCCCGATTTCGTCTCCGGCGTTATGGCAAACCCGCTCTATATCGATCTCGGTTTCTCGAAAACGGCCATCGCAACGGTGACCAAGGTTTATGGGGTCTGGATCGGCATCGCTGGCGTTTTCGCGGGAGGCGCCGCCGTGCTGCGGCTTGGGTTGATGCCGGCTCTCTTGATCGGCGGAATCTCAGCCGCGGCCTCGCATCTTACCTTCGCGTGGCTCGCATATGCTGGCGCCCGTCTCGATCTCCTGACGCTAGCCATCGGCATCGAAAGCTTCGCCTCCGGCTTTGCCGGCACGGCGCTCATCGCCTTCATGTCCTCGCTCACCTCTCCGGCTTTCGCGGCCGCGCAATACGCGCTGCTCAGCTCTCTCTATGCTCTGCCGGGCAAGCTCGTGGGTGGCCTCTCCGGAGTGATGGTCGACCATTTCGGCTACCCCATCTTCTTCGTCATCACCTCGGCCATCGGCATCCCGGGGGCGCTTCTCTGTCTCTATGTCTGGCGCGGGACGCCAACCGTGCGGTCGGAGGCGGAAGCACAGCCCGTAGCGGGCGGCGCAGGAGAGTGATGATCGTTTGCCGGGTTGCACGGCCTCCGGCAAAAAGCGTACCTGAGACAGCGCCAGCTTAACCATTTGATTTGTAACGCCAAATGACAATTCCGTTCACCGCGCGTTCACAGTTAGTCTGTTTATAATCTGCATAGACGATGGGGCAGAAAAGCCCTTCGCAGAGCTAAACACTATCATGAGGTACTAAGACCATGCGTATGAGTACAGCCGGCGCCGCCGCAATTATTCTCTTCGCCTCCGCTATCGGCGCGTTTGCCGCTCCCTCTGCCCAAGTCACGAAGCTCGATAAGGGGGCCACGCTCGTGCAGGCCCCGCAAGTCGCGCCGTTGCCCAAAAAGCCGGGCCACAAGGCTTCTGCCCATCACTACAAGGCCCACAAGACATCGCTGCACCGCTCGGCCAAAGGCTACCGGACCTCGCTGAATACCAAGCGGCCCGTTGGGACCAAGACCTCGCGCAAGAGCGCCCGGAAGATCGCCACGCCTTCGTAGTCGCTGGCTCCCACGCACATTTCCCCCGGAGCTTGACTTTCAAGCTCCGGGATTACATTAGAGATCATTGCCAACGTCTTACCCGCACGTGTAGGCGGGAGTGAGAGGATTCTATGATCTCTTTAACTTTCCCCGACGGTTCTGCCCGCGACTATAAATCCGGCATTACCGGCGCCGAACTCGCCGCTTCCATCTCGAAGTCGCTTGCCAAGAAGGCGGTTGCCGTCAGTCTCGACGGATCGCTTGCCGATCTCCGCGATCCCATCGGCAAAAATGCGCGCATCAAAATCATAACCCGAGACGATCCCGAGGCGCTGGAGCTGATCCGCCACGACGCCGCTCATGTCATGGCCGAGGCGGTGCAAGAGCTATTCCCAGGCACTCAAGTCACGATCGGCCCGGTGATCGAGAACGGCTTCTATTACGATTTCTTCCGCGAGGAAAGTTTTACCCCAGCCGATCTCGCCAAGATCGAGGAGAAAATGCGCGAGATCGTCGCTGCGGACAGGCCCTTTACGAAAGAGGTTTGGCCCCGCGCGAAGGCGGCGGATTTCTTTGCGCGCGAGGGCGAGGGGTTCAAGGTCGAACTCGTGGATGCCATTCCCGAGGGCGAGGACGTAAAAATCTACAAGCAGGGCGATTGGCTCGATCTCTGCCGCGGGCCGCACATGCCCTCGACCGGCAAGGTCGGCAAAGCCTTCAAGCTTATGCGGCTGGCCGGCGCCTATTGGCGCGGCGACCAGCAACGCGAACAGCTTCAGCGGATCTATGGCACCGCCTGGACCACCGAGGAGCAACTCGCCGCCTATCTGCACCAGCTTGAGGAAGCGGAAAAGCGCGATCACCGGCGCCTCGGCCGCGAGATGGACCTGTTCCACCTCCAAGAGGAAGCGCCGGGCTCCGTCTTCTGGCATCCCAAGGGCTGGGTGCTGTTCCGGACGCTCATTGATTACATGCGGCGCCGTCAGGAAGCGAACGGTTATGTCGAGGTGAACTCACCCGACATGATGGAGCGCAAGCTTTGGGAGCAGTCCGGCCACTGGGAGAAGTTCGGCGAGAACATGTTCGTCACCGAGACCCCGGACGAACGCGTGTTCTGCTGCAAGCCGATGAACTGCCCAGGCCACATTCAGATTTTCAAGAACGGCCTCAAGAGCTATCGCGACCTGCCGCTGAGAATAGCCGAGTTCGGGAAGGTTCACCGCTACGAGCCGAGCGGAGCGCTGCATGGCATCATGCGCGTGCGCCACTTCACCCAGGACGATGCGCATATCTTCTGCACCGAAGAGCAGATGATCGGCGAATGCGTCAAGATGAACGACATGATCCTGTCGATCTACCGGGATTTCGGCTTCGAGGATGTCATTGTGAAGCTCTCGACCAGGCCGGAGAAACGCGTCGGGTCGGATGCAATCTGGGATCGTGCCGAGGCTGCTCTCAAGGAGGCGCTTGAGAGGATCGGGCACCCTTATTCGATCAACCCCGGCGAAGGCGCATTCTACGGGCCGAAGCTGGAATATACGCTCAAGGACGCCATCGGCCGGCACTGGCAATGCGGCACGGTGCAGCTCGACTTCACCCTGCCCGAGCGGCTTGGCGCGTTCTACATCGGCGAGGACGGCGCGAAACACACCCCGGTGATGATTTACCGCGCCATGTTCGGCAGTATCGAGCGCTTCCTCGGCATCCTGATCGAGAACTACGCCGGGCACTTGCCGCTTTGGCTGGCGCCGCTCCAGGTCGTGGTTGCGACCATCGTATCGGATGCCGATGCCTATGCGGGCGAGGTCTTGGCCGCTTGTGCCGAAGCCGGTCTGCGCGCGGAGACCGATTTGCGGAACGAGAAGATCAACTACAAGGTCCGGGAGCATAGCGTAGCGAAAGTGCCGGTCCTGTTCGTCGCCGGCAAGCGTGAGGCCGAGGAGAAAACCGTCTCGATCCGCAGGCTCGGCAGTCAGGCTCAAGAGACGCTTTCGCTTGCCGAGGCCGTTCGCCGGATCGCGGCGGAGGCCGTTCCGCCCGATCTTGCCACGGCCAAGCCGGCGGGGGAGGCCGCTTAGATCCTCAAGCAGGCGCCACCGGCCTCGCGAAAGTTGGGC
The DNA here is from genome assembly GCA_963817705.1 of uncultured Alphaproteobacteria bacterium. GTDB lineage: Bacteria > Pseudomonadota > Alphaproteobacteria > Rhizobiales > Rhodomicrobiaceae > Rhodomicrobium. The sequence continues at coordinate 59,201 of CAWFPF010000004.1, read as the reverse complement.
GGACCTTCTTCCACAAGCTCGCCAAGGCGAGCTTGTTTACTACCCAGCGGTTGAGATGCCGCGCGCAAAGGCCTAAATCCAAGGCCGGATCCCTACGCGAAGGCAGCCATGGACCAGACCGCACTCAAGATGCTCCCCACCCCGCCGCAGGCCGAAAGGCGGCCCGTGAGCGATGTTCATCACGCCATCGAGCGTGCCGACAATTACGCGTGGCTTCGCGCGGACAATTGGCAGGAGGTGATGCGCGATCCGTCCGCGCTCGCGGCCGATATCCGCGCCTATCTCGAAGCCGAGAACGCATATACCGCGACAGCGATGGCCGATACGGAAGCGCTACAGGAAACCCTGTTCAAGGAGATGAAAGGCCGCATCAAAGAGGACGATTCCACCGTTCCCGCGCCCGATGGCGACTATTCCTATTTTACGAGCTATGTCACGGGCGGCCAGCATCCGCGCCTTTGCCGCGAACCTCGCGACGGCGGCGAGTCCGCGGTTCTGCTCGATGGCGACGCGATGGCCGCGGGCAAGCCGTTCTTCTCGCTTGGCGCAGTGGCCTGGAGCCACGATCACCGCCTCTTGGCCTACGCCTTCGACGACAAGGGCTCGGAGTTCTTCAAGATCAAGCTGCGTGACCTCGAAACGGGCCAAGACTTGGCGGATGAGGTGCCCGATATGGAAGGGGAGCCCGCCTGGAATACCGAAGGCACAGCCTTCTATTACACGCGAGTCGACGAATATCGAAGGCCGTTGCAGGTACTTCGGCATCGCATCGGAACGGACGCCGCGGACGATGAGCCGATCTACCAGGAACCGGATTCGGGGTTTTTCACGCGCGCAGGCGAAAGCCTGGACCGGCGCTTCGTTATTATCGGCTCGGGCGATCACGAAACGAGCGAAGTCCGTCTGCTCGATCTCGCGTCACCGGAGCGGGGTCTTCGCCTGGTCGAGCCGCGGCAGACCAATCATGACTACCAGGTTGAGCCTCACGAAGGGCGCCTCATCATCCTCACGAACGACGGAGGCGCCGAGGACTACAAGATCGTAGAGGCGCCACTTGAGAACCCAGGCCGCGCCAATTGGCGTGAGGTTGTACCTCATAAGCCAGGCCGGCTGATCCTCGACGTGACCTGCTTCAAGGATTACATGGTGCGGCTCGAACGCGAGGATGGCTTGCCGCGCATCGTCATCCGGCGCTTCGCCGATGGCGAGGAACACGCGATCGATTTCGCGGAAGAGGCCTATTCGCTCGGTATGACCGACGGTTACGAATACGACACCGAGACGCTGCGCTTCACCTATTCGTCGATGACCACGCCGCGCCAAATCTTCGACTACAACATGCGCACGCGCGAGCGGGTCCTGCGCAAGACGCAAGAGGTACCGAGCGGACACAACGCCGCCGAATATGTCACGCGCCGCGTCTTCGCGCCTACGTTGGACGGGGAAACCGTTCCGGTGTCGCTGCTTTACCGGAAGGACACGCTGCTGGACGGCTCCGCGCCCTGCCTGCTTTACGGCTACGGCTCATACGGCATGGCCATGCCTGCCGGGTTCTCGACGAACGCCTTCAGCCTCGTAGACCGCGGTTTCGTGTACGCCATCGCCCATATCCGCGGCGGAAAGGACAAGGGCTATCGCTGGTATAAGGACGGCAAGCTCGATAAGAAGACGAATACGTTCTTCGACTTCATCGCCGCCGGGTGCTATCTCGCGGAGCAGAAGTTCACAAGCGCTGGGCGCATCGTCGCCAAGGGCGGCTCGGCCGGCGGCATGCTGATGGGCGCGGTGGCGAATATGGCACCGGAGCTGTTCGCCGGCATCATCGCGGATGTGCCCTTCGTGGATGTGCTAACAACGATGCTCGACGAAACGCTGCCGCTCACGCCGCCCGAGTGGCCCGAATGGGGCAACCCCATCGAAAGCGCGGACGCCTACCGCACCATCGCGGCCTATTCCCCCTATGACAATGTGCGGTCTCAGGACTACCCCAACATCCTCGCAACCGGGGGGCTGACAGACCCGCGCGTGACCTACTGGGAGCCCGCGAAATGGGTCGCGAAGCTGCGGGTGCATAAGACGGACGGGAACCTGCTGCTGCTGAAGATCAACATGGAGGCCGGTCATGGCGGCGCTTCGGGCCGGTTCGACCGGCTCAAAGAGGACGCGCTCGCCTACGCCTTCGCGCTGAAGGTGGCGGGGAAGGTTTAGGCAGCACGGTCACTGGAAGGAAGACTGCGGCTCGCGCGGCTAGTTTTTCTTCTCTTCGCCGGGCTGAGCGGCTGTGTCTTCTTCTTTCGGCGCGTCTTTGACCGTGACTTCGCCCTTGGCGTTCACGCTGACAAGCGCGCCGATGTCCGCGTTCGAATTGGCATCGTAGCTCGTTACGCGCCACGTCACTTCGTTCTCGGTCCCGTCTTCTTCCACGGCGAGAAAGGCGTTTGGCAGCTTCTTGTCATCGATCTTCTTCACCGCGATGGTCTTGTACACCTTGGACGAATTTCCGTCCGGGCTTACAGCCATCAATTGAAGCACGAGGTGTGCTTGTGTCGAATTGCCGGACGCCGCAGTCAGCACCGTCGCGCGGAACACGCCGCTGGCCTCGCCGTCCGACCATGTGCCCGCGGTTGCGACCTCGGTCACTTCCGGCGGAATCGCTAGGGCAAGTTTTGTCGCATCCTCGGCCCTGGCTGATGCAAATGTCGCGAGTGCCAGAATGAGAGTTGCGGCGATTTTCGTGACCATGAGGTATCTCCCGTAGAAACGCGGTGTTGGGACCGGCATGCGCTCACATTGTTCGCGTAGTGGCCGGTTGTGACTTTTGCATGGCAATTCCATGCTTTAGGTGCTTAAGGTGAGGCCAAACATCATCGTCGGCGTTCTCACCTTTCAACGATGTTACGGGGAATATAGTGTCCGATCTTCATGCGCTTGCGCAACTGCGCGCTTTAATCGTCCCCATCCATAAGGATGGTTATAAGTTCGTTGCAATAGCAGCGGCGGCCACGGCGGCGGCTTTCTTCTTGTCGAACACGCTTGGAGCCATTGGTTCGATCGCGACACTTGCGCTTGTTTTCTTCTTTCGCGACCCCCGGCGCTTCGTTCCCACGCAGGACGATCTCATCGTAGCGCCAGCCGACGGCGCCATCATCTCTATTGGAAACGCGGCGCCGCCGGCTGAACTCGGTCTCGGAACAACGGAGCTTGAGCGGATTTCCATCTTTCTTTCGCTTTTCGACGTGCACGTTATCAGAGCCCCGGTAACGGGGCGCGTCGAGGCCGCTTTTTACAGGCCGGGCCAGCATCACAATGCAGCAGCGCCGGAGGCACCGGCTGAAAACGAATGTTTCGGCGTTTCGATTGAAACGAAGGGCACGCAGCGTGTTGGCGCGGTCCTCGTTGCGGGCAAGGTGGCGAGGCGCATTGTAACCGGCGTCAGCCAGGGCGATCGCATTTCCGCTGGCGAGCGCATTGGGATCATCCGGTTTGGCAGCCGGGTTGACGTTTATCTTCCGCCCGAAGCCTCCCTCCTCGTTGGGGAGGGTCAGCGGACGATTGCCGGTGAAACCGTCCTGGCCGGCTTGGATCAGCGCACGCCTCCGCGCCTGTTTCAGCGGATTTGATGTCCGCTTATGGTTTCTTTCCGGAACAAGGATGGGGTAAACAGGAAACAGCCATTGCCATCCGCCTCGCGGCTGAAAACACCCAACACTAACAAAAATGGCGCGCGCTTGCCTGGCACTTGCGATGAAGGTGACCTTTCGATGGTCGAGAAGAAGAGCTTGCCTTCCGGTGCGCGGGCGCCATCCGCGGCAAGAAGCCTTTTGCGCAAGGCCGCGTCCTATCTGCCGAACATCCTGACGCTGAGCGCGGTTCTTTGCGGACTGACTTCGGTCCGGCTATCGGGCGAAGGTCAGTATGGCTGGGCCGCGGGTGCTATCGCCAGCGCGGTGATACTCGATGTGGCCGATGGCTTCGCGGCCCGCCGTCTCGGCGCCGTGAGCGCGATGGGCGCTGAGCTGGATTTGTTGGCTGACTTCCTGAATTTTGGGGTCGCACCGGCCATGCTACTTTACCGGCGGGACCTGTATGTCCTGAGCTGGGCTGGCTGGCTGGTCGCGGGGTTCTATGTCGCCGCCACGGGCATCCGCCTCGCGCGGTTCAATATACTTTCGAGGGCGAAGAGCGAGGAACCAAAGCAGAAGTGGTTTCTGGGCTTGCCCTCAACGGGTGCGGCGGTGGCGATTTTGCTAAGCGATGGGGCTGCCAATGCGGCACTTCCGCCCGAAAGGGCGGCCTTAGCTTTGGCGGCCGCCACCATCGGTTTGGGCGTGCTCATGCTGAGCACGCTTCACGTCCCATCCCTCGCGGTGATTTTGGGACGGGGCGCCGGAGTTCGCGGCCGCTAATATTGGACGGGATAGTTTCTCTGGGTTTGAACGCGTTCCCAGAACGTCTGGTTATTGTAATAACCAGGATAGTTATCTGCGTCCGTAAACGTCCACGGCGTATGCTGATGGCCGAACAGATATCCACCGATGGGACGGCCAAAATAATACCGGCAGCAGTGGCGCGCGCTGCGGTGATGCTTCGGGCGATAGCCGCCATCATCCGCGCGGACCTCCGCCGAAAGCCCAAGGACGGCAAGGGCGGCGATGGCACTGAAAAGAAGCCGAGAACCCATCTTTATCTCCCACTGACGCGAATATGTGTCGAAGCCTAAGCGGCCGCCGGGGTTCCAGCTCTTCCGCCCCTCGTTGAGTATAGGCGTTCAAAAGTTTCCAGCTAGTGGGGTTTTGCAACGCTCGCAAAAAAAACGCAGCGCTTAACCCGCTGCCTTGGCATTCAAAGGTATGCCGTAGTCGATCCCTCTGAAACGCTGCCGCAGCATCTCGAGTTGACCGCGCGGGGTTGCGTGAAGCAGCATCACATCGCGCTTGACGAGCCCATAATTCAGAAGCTTTTCCGCGTGTTCGCCTGGAATATCGGTGACAAGGCAGGGGCGTTTGAGAATCTTTTCGAGCGAACCCCGCTCTCCGCGAGACATTTGAATTGCTGGCATGGCACCCTTAAACACATACAGTCTGACGAACGATCGAATTGAGACGGCCTAAAATCTCACCGGCTCTTCCGTTAGGGTATTTGCCAGGAATGCGGCGAAAAAGAGTAAGAGGGATGAGCTGAAGCGGGGCTTTAGGCTAAGATCGTGTGAACGCATACTTTTTTACGAGGCGTGAAGAGAGATGAACGAGACTTTGGCAAACGGCCGCTGGCCTTCGGAGCTCCGGTTGAACCCGGAGAAAACAGGATTGCGTGTGACATTCAGGAGCGGGCTTTCTGAAATCTTGGAGGCGGAGCTGTTGCGCGTGATGAGTCCGAGCGCCGAGGTGCAGGGGCACTCGCCCTCGGAGCGGAAGCTTGTTCCCGGGAAGCGAAACGTCTCGATAAGCCACATAGAGCCTATCGGGAATTACGCAGTCCGGATCGATTTTAGCGACGGTCACAACACTGGCCTTTACTCGTGGGACTATCTTTACAACCTCGCTGAAAGAAAAGAAGAGCTTTGGGAAGGCTATCTGAAAGAGCTTGCCGAGGCGGGGCTGAGCCGCGAATCCCGCTGAATCTTGCCACTCGGCGGTTTTGTCGGGAAACTGTCGCAGTCGTCAGATACTATCCGCAAGAATGAGCAACAAATCCCGCGCTCGCGGATTGCTTGCGGATCGTGACCTCTGACCATGCTCAACAGCTTCGATAAAGAACCGGCGGAGCGCCCGCCGTTCAGCGCGTATTTATTCACCGCGCCGGAAACGCCGGCAGAGGAGCGGCCGTCCACTTACTTTGCACCAGTTCAGCAAGGAATGCTGACCAGGCTTTTTGTCCGCCGCTGGCTCATTGTTCTCTTCGGGGCGATCGTTTTGCTGCTGTGTGGGGTTTACAAGCTGCCTCTGCAAGGTGCCGCGCTGGCCTCGATGGCATTCGCTTTTGGGGCGGCTGCGATCCCGCGCGCAGGGCTTCCCGAAATCCAGCGTCCCGTCGCGTTACCGCGCGCGCAGGACACCGGACAGATTGAGATCGCCGCGGCTCTGATCGGCGGGCTTCCGGAACCCGCGATCTTGCTATCTAGCGACGGCACCGTTCTCTCCTACAACGGCCGGGCGGCCGACCTTTTTGCCGGATTAAGACCGGGCTCCCATCTCTCTGCCGCGATCCGGACCCCTCAGATCCTGGACGCGGTCGTGGATTGTTCGTCCGCGACGCCTTTGCGGACCGTTCTGTTCAACGAGCGTGTCCCCGTCGAGCGTTACATGGCCGCTACGGTCTCGTGGCTCGGTTCCAGCGCTTGCAAGAACCCATGTATTCTCCTCTTCATGCGCGACCTGACCGAGCAGAGACGGCTGGACCAGCTCCGTTCAGACTTCATCGCGAATGCAAGCCATGAGATAAAAACGCCTCTCGCGTCGCTTCTCGGGTTTATTGAGACCCTTCAAGGCGCAGCACGCTATGATGAAAACGCGCGCGACCGCTTCTTGGCCATCATGGCCAAGCAGGCCGAACGCATGGCGAGGCTGATCGATAATCTCATGTCCCTCGGCCGGGTTGAAATGCGCGCGCATTTGAAGCCGCAAGACGCGGTGCTTATCGGAGAACTCGTAAACCAAGCGTGCGATGCGCTTGAGCCGATGGCCGCGGAGGCCGGTATCACAGTGACCGTGGATTCCGATATTGGCGGTGCCGCCGTTCCCGGTGACCGGGACGAGTTGATGCAGGTTTTTATCAACCTTGTGCATAACGCGATCAAATATGGGCGCACAGGCGGCGCCGTGCATGTCGCCATGCGGCGGAAGATGAACGCGGGAGCTTCCAAGATCGAGATTTCGGTTGAAGATAATGGCCCCGGAATTCCGGCCCAGCACCTGCCCCGGCTGACGGAACGCTTCTACCGTGTACCGTCAGCCGCCGCGCTCGAAAAGGGCGGTACTGGGCTTGGTCTTGCCATTGTCAAACATGTGGTGAACCGCCATCGCGGAGAACTCCGGATCTTTTCGGAGGAAGGCGCCGGCTCGAAATTTTCGGTAGTGCTCGAAGAGCGGCTTCAGCGTGACGGCGCAGACGCCCCGGATCACAACGGCGCGGAAGCTGCCGTCCTTGTACCGCGCAGTTGAGACACAACATGCAACGCGCCTGCCGGGTCTTGAAAGCGCTCTATGCTGTGGATGAACGCCACGCCATCGAGATGTTCATATTCCCGTTGGATTGAAGCGGCAAACTCGCGCAACTAAGGCGATTGTCCCGAGTGATAGGAATGAGGCCAGCCTTTCCGGCCAGACTGCCACCCGGTACTAGGGAGGAACCAACATGGTCGAGCACCCCGTAAGAACTTATGAGACAGAATTGAAATCGCTCGATTCAATGCTCGCCCATATGGGCGGCTTGGCCGAGCACGCTCTCGGACAGGCCATCGATGCCCTTTACAACCGCGATCCAGAACTTGCTGAGGTGACGCTTGAGAATGACCGCGCGATCGACAAATTGGAACGCGCCGTCGACGAGCTTGCCATCTCGATCATCGCCCGGCGCGGACCGGTTGCGAGCGATCTCAGGCAGATCGTGACGGCCATTCGCATCGCCGCCGATCTTGAACGCATTGGAGATCTCTCGAAGAACATCGCCAAACGTGCCATCGCGATCGCCCAAGAGACGCATCCCAAGCAGGTCATGACGGGCTTCATGCATATAGGCGAAGCCGCGATGCGCCAGCTTAAGGACGTGCTCGATGCCTATTCGCAACGTAATTCCGGGGCGGCATTGAAGGTGTGGCAGCGCGACCAAGAAATCGACGCAATGTATAACTCGCTTTACAGCGAGCTTCTCACGGCGATGATGGAGGAGCCGCAAAGCGTCGGGGTTTACGCACACCTTCTCTTCAGTGCCAAGAACCTCGAGCGTGTTGGAGATCACGCGACAAACATTGCTGAAACTGTCTATTATCTCATCAACGGAAAGGTTCTCGGCGAGGAACGGCCGAAATCGGACACCACGAGCCGGACGCTGGTGCTGTCGCACGCCGGCGCGCTTAAGGGTTAGCGCCTGGCGCCGGATTCGGGGGAACTCAGCAATGAACGCGAAGATCCTGGTCGTCGAGGATGAAGAGCCGCTTGCCCTGCTCTTGCAGTATAATCTGGAGGCGGAGGGGTTCCGGGTAGCGCTGGCGAGCCGGGGCGACGAAGTGGAGGTTGCGGTCAGCGAAGACCCTCCGGACCTTATCATATTGGACTGGATGCTTCCGGGACTTTCAGGTATTGAGCTTTGCCGGCGCCTGCGCACGAGCAAATCCGCGCGCAGCATTCCAATCCTGATCCTGACGGCCCGCGGCGAGGAGCAGGATCGCATCCGCGGGCTCACGACGGGCGCCGACGACTATGTGGTCAAGCCTTTCTCAGTCCCCGAATTGATGGCGCGGGTGCGGGCGATCCTGCGCCGCGTCAATCCGCAGCGCCTTGCGCAAACCCTTGAGGTCGAGGGGATCGAGCTCGATCGCGAATCCTATCGCGTCGTGCGCAACGGCCGCGAGGTCCGGCTCGGGCCGACAGAGTTCAAACTTCTCGAATTCATGATGGAAAGCCCCGGCCGCGTGTTCACGAGAACCCAGCTTCTCGATGGCGTCTGGGGCCGGGACGTCTATGTCGACGAACGAACCGTCGACGTGCATATCGGTCGCCTGAGAAAGGCGATCAACCGGGGAAAAGAGAAAGACCCGATCCGCACAGTTCGCGGCGCAGGCTATGCGCTCGGCGAAAAATTCCCCGGCCAGACGCTTCTCGAATAGCGGCGCTTCCGTCACTTCAGACGGCCCTGAAAACCCGCAATATGTGGGAGATCATCGCTGGCGGTCCTGGGATGAGACGGCTTGCCGTACCAGGAAACGCTGCCTGCAGCGCGCATTCTATCCGGGTTCGCCGTTAAAGCTTTGGAAGTGCGAGACCACACTTCTGTCCTGCAACGGGAAGACCGGTACAAGCAAGAATGTTCTCCCCCGCTGGAGGGAGATCTACGTGCTGTGCATTAACTTCAGGCCGCGTCTCATCGAACGCGCAAGCTGACAACAAAACTATCGGCAAAAGTATCGACAAACAAACACGGATCATGGTCGCCTCCGCGTGAGTTTAAAAGATTTGCTATTTAAACTTGCGGATTGGAAATGATTTCGAGCAACCGTAAAATTGTAATGAATTTTATCTCGGGCCGCGAATTTGCTGGCACGCCGAGGAAATTTCTATTGCTCAAGGCTTTGCTTTCGCCCGCGAGATGGCGACTTTACCGCCACTGACGATGCGGAAACCAGGGCGTCGCAGACCCCGGCTTCCTTCCCCGCTGTAAATATTTGCTGGCGTGCGTCCGAAAAAGTGAGAAGCGTTTTCCGGAAAGACGTATGGTAGAACAATAAGCTCTAGACCGCGCGGCGGCGCCGGGCCGCCGGATTATAAGCAATGGCCGCATGGTGCTCGCAATAAGGAATCCCGGACGACTTGCGGCGTCCGCAGAAGTGAAAGCCTTCCTCCATGGGATCCCCGATCGGCCAATGGCACATGGATTCCTTGAGGTCGATCAAGGTAACGTTGCCCGCTGGCGCGGGCTCCAGGTCCGGCAGAGCACGAAGCGGAATGACGGCAGCCGATTTGCGCTCCTGAGGCTCAGGGGAGACCTTCAAAGCTGTGTTGCCGAAGGCTCTATATTGCACTTGCGGCGACCGCGACGGGAAAAGCGCAACATTGGTCCTAGGGCGCGCCGATCTGATCCGGGATGTGGTGGCGCGGCCGGCTAGGCCCAGGCGATGTACTTTTCCGATGACGGCATTGCGTGTCACTTCGCCAAGTTTTGCGGCGATCTGGCTTGCACTGAGGCCATCCGCCCAAAATTTCTTCAAGAGTTCAACGCGTTCATCTGTCCAACTCATGTCTTAGCTCCTCGTTCAGTTCGGCGGACGAACCGCGTAAAGTGACCGGGCCGCCGGACAAAAGACCAGCGGGGTCACAGGCGCCAACGCAGAACAAGGAAACACAGGAGTGGCAGGTGCCCTTAAGACAGGCTACCCCGAACATTGCCGGGGGCGGGAACACAGCCATATACTGGAACGCACAAGCCTTGGGGAACCAAGGCGCAAGATGCTGGGCACGTTAAGCTCACGCTCGTACGGAGATGCTACCGTGCCATCTTCCTGAGCTAGGATATTTGCACAAAAGGGCGTTGAGGACAAATTGCCAAAGCCCTAAAGCGCGTGGATTCCTCTTGATTTCGACGCCGGTGTGTCTTTTATGCCGGTTGACACGGTTTTCAACTCGCGGAAAATAATAGAGCGAGCATAAGCCGCCCGATGGCCGGAGCGGCTTTTTTTAATTGAAACAGAGAGTGCGCGCCATGTCTTCGGTGCTTGGAACATATGCCCGGGCCAATGTTGAATTCGAAAGAGGCGAAGGCGCCTATCTTTGGACGCCTGCCGGCGAGCGTTATCTCGACTTCGCGGCAGGCGTTGCGGTCAATAGTCTCGGCCACGCCCACCCGCATCTCGTCGAGGCCGTAACGGCGCAGGCGAAGAAGCTGTGGCACACATCCAACCTCTACCGCGTGCCGGGACAAGAACGCCTTGCCGAAAGGCTGGCGCAGGCGACATTCGCAGACGTGGTCTTTTTCGCCAATTCCGGAGCCGAGGCCATGGAAGCCTCGGTTAAGATGGCGCGGAAATATCATGACCACCACGGCCATCCCGAGCGCTTTCGCATCGTGACCTTCGAGGGCGCATTCCATGGGCGAACTTTGGCAATGATCGCCGCCGGCAATCAGCCAAAGCACGTTGCGGGCTTCGGCCCAAAGGTCGATGGCTTCGATCAGGTTGCGTTCGGCGATCTTGAAGCAGCGCGGCAAGCGATAGGGCCGGAAACCGCCGGCATACTTATAGAGCCGGTGCAGGGCGAGGGCGGGATCCGGCCAGCCGGGTGGCCATTTTTGCGCGCACTCCGGGAACTTGCCGATGAGCATGGCATTCTCCTCCTCTTCGACGAGGTCCAATGCGGAGTGGGCCGCACCGGGAAGCTCTTTGCATACGAATGGTCCGGGATCGAGCCCGACATCATGGCCGTCGCGAAAGGTTTGGGTGGGGGCTTCCCGATTGGCGCTTGCCTTGCAACCAAAGAGGCCGCGGCCGGGATGACGCCTGGCTCGCATGGCTCGACCTTTGGGGGTAATCCGCTTGCGGCCGCGGCCGCAAACGCCGTGCTGGATATCGTGCTGGAACCCGGATTTCTTCAACATGTCCAGGAGACTGGATTGCTTTTTAAGCAGCGCCTTGCTGAAATTGCAGACAAGTACCCGGACATCATCGCCGGGGTCCGCGGAGAAGGGCTGATGATCGGCCTCCTGTGCAAAATTGCGAATACGGAGGTTTCCAGCATGCTTTTTGCTGAGAAGCTATTGACGGTCAGCGCAGGCGGGAATGTTGTAAGGCTTCTGCCACCACTTGTCGTAAAGGAAACAGAAATACGAGAGGCATGCGCGAAAATCGACTCAGCATGTGCGAGGCTCAATGCTACACTATCAGCGTAATTCCGCGATCGCGGGGTCGATCGCTCCCCGGCACTTCTTGGATATCGACGACTACAGCACCGAAACGCTGCAGTTCATCCTGAAGACGGCCTACACGCTCAAGAGCGCCTTCAAGAACGGTTCCGGCTCACGCCCGAAGCTTGCCGAAGGCGCTGTCCTCGCCATGATGTTCGAGAAAAGTTCGACCAGGACGCGCATTTCTTTCGATGTCGCGATGCGCCAGCTTGGCGGCGAAACCATCGTGCTTAATCATTCGGACATGCAACTTGGGCGGGGCGAGACCATTGCCGACACCGCCCGCGTGATTTCGCGCTATGTCGATGCCATCATGATGCGGGCCACTTCGCACGACACACTGCTTGAACTCGCGAAACACGCGACCGTGCCCGTCATCAACGGCCTCTCGAACAAGTCTCATCCGTGCCAAATCCTGGCGGACGTTATGACGCTCGAAGAGGTCAAGGGAAGCCTCAAGCCCCTGACCGTCGCCTGGGTCGGGGACTGCAACAATGTCGCAACGTCTTGGATTCACGCTGCCGTTCGCTTTGGCTTCACGTTGCGGATCGCCGCACCGAAGCTTCTCCAGCCCTCGCTGACATTCATGGAATGGGCGCGCGCCGAAGGCGGGAAGCTTTATCTGTTCGAGGATCCGGCAGAAGCCGCCGCGGGAGCCGATTGCGTCGTCACCGACGTCTGGGTCTCCATGGGACAGGAGCAAGGATCGGCCGAGCGCATCGCACTCCTGCGGCCCTACCAGGTCAACGAAGCCCTCATGGAAAAAGCCGCCAAGGATGCTATCTTTATGCATTGCCTACCGGCACATCGCGGCAGGGAGGTCACCGACGGGGTGATCGATGGCCCGCATTCGGTGGTCTTTGACGAAGCGGAAAACCGGCTCCACGTTCAGCGCGCGATCCTGGCTTGGTGCCTTGAGAAGGTTTGATGGGTAGGCCATGTTAGGCCTCTTTTGTTCGCCCAAGAAGCCTCATATCTCCGACGACGGAGATCCCGCGCGATTCAGGACAGATTGAGCAGGACGCCAGTCTGCGCCGGCAGTGCAAGTGCCCTGGTAATCTCGCTTTCGAATTCGCTCGGTGCCATGGCCGGCCGGGGGAACGAAGCTCAATCGAAACGCATCGCGACCGCCGGCAAAGTGCGGGATGCGAGGCACGATATAAAGCGATCGGATGAAGAGCGCGCGGACTTGAAATTCGTTTCGGCCGACGATCTCGCCGTGCAATCGGCAAGGGCGAAAGCCACAGCAGCAGCGGCCGCCAAGGACGAAATGCGCTCGGCAAGATGAATCGCAAGGAAGACGCTCTTAAGATTGGGACGCAACCGCAGAAGGCGACATTATGACCCGTAACCGGCATGCTGGTGGCCGGAGCCGGGAGCGGAAAGGCGTCGCAATCGCATGGAAATTTCGAAAGTACCCGCTGACCGCACGGACGGTTATCCGTGTGGAAGCACCGCAAGCGGGCTAGAGTACGGCTCGACCCTCAGCGAGTCGTGCGCCAGGAGCCCGACGGGATGCAAGGGCGCAACCTGAAGATCGCCATTTGGGCCATGGCGCACGGCATATTGCCAAACCGTCAGCTCTTTGCGTCCTGCGAGTGCGCTCGCGATCACGCCTGCCGCCGTTTTCTCCGGGCCGCCGAGCGCCTTGATCTCCTCAGCGTTCAGGCCGATGAGCAGTTCATCCTTCACGGTTATGACTTTGAACAGCGATACGGGCACTTGCGCCTGTCCTATGGCTTGAGTGGCGAGTCCGGTCAGCAGGGCGAACGCCCCTGCCCCGAGCGCGGCACGAAAAAGCTTACTCATGATGCTCCTCCCTCTTTTATCGTGTCCAGTCAGTAGGCCACATCGCCGATGCCGGCAACGCCCTTCTTGAGAATAGCCGCCCGCCTTGGCTGTGAAAACCGCGCCGCGCTTTCTTACTGCGCGCCGCCGCCATGCTATATCTAGCCGATGGGAACGAGTTGCTCGATTGCCGAGAGAATAGCCGCGCACGTGCCGGCCATAGAGGCGCCCTATCTGCAGGGCTTGAACGCGGAGCAGCGCGAGGCCGTCGAGCGCGTCGACGGGCCGGTGTTGGTGCTGGCGGGAGCGGGCACGGGCAAGACCCGCGTGCTAACCACGCGCATCGCGCATCTGTTGTGGACGCGGCGGGCGCGGGCGAACGAAATTCTGGCCGTGACCTTCACCAACAAGGCGGCGCGCGAGATGAAAGAGCGCGTGGGCCAGCTTGTGGGCGGTACGGTGGAGGGCATGCCCTGGCTCGGCACGTTCCACTCCATCGGCATGCGCATTTTGCGCCGCCATTCCGAGCTGGTGGGGCTTTCGCAGAATTTCACGATCCTCGATGTGGACGATCAGATCCGGCTGATCAAGCAGCTCATCCAGGCGGAGCGGCTCGACGAAAAGCGCTGGCCCGCGCGGCAGCTCGCGGGACTGATCGACGGCTGGAAGAACAAGGGGCTCGTGCCGGAGAAGGTGCCGGCCAGCGACGCCTACAGCTTCGCGAATGGGCGCGGCATCGAGCTTTACGCGGCCTATCAGAAGCGCCTGAAGGAGCTGAACGCGGCCGATTTCGGCGATCTCTTGCTCGAAAACATCCGGCTGTTCCAAGAAAACCCGGACGTGCTGCGTCAGTATCACCGCTGGTTCACCTATATCCTGGTGGACGAGTATCAGGACACCAACGTCGCGCAATATCTCTGGCTGCGGCTTCTGGCGCAGGGCAGCCGCAATATCTGCTGCGTGGGCGACGACGATCAATCCATCTATGGCTGGCGCGGCGCGGAGGTGGACAACATCCTGCGCTTCGAGAAGGATTTCCCCGGCGCGCATGTGATCCGGCTGGAGCACAATTACCGCTCCACCGCGCATATCCTGGGCGCGGCGTCGAAGCTGATCGCGAACAATCTCGGCCGCCTTGGCAAGACCTTGCGCACCGGTTCGGGCGACGGCGACAAGCTGACGGTACGCGGCGTCTGGGACGACGACGAGGAGGCGCGCCTCACCGCCGAGGATATCGACCGCCTGCGCCGCGAAGGCCTGCCGCTGAACCACATGGCGATCCTGGTCCGCGCCTCGTTCCAGATGCGCGCGTTCGAAGACCGCTTCACCACCATGGGCATGCTCTATCGCGTGATCGGCGGCCCGCGCTTCTATGAGCGGCAGGAGATCAAGGACGCCATCGCCTATCTGGAGGTGGTGCAGAACCCGGCCGCCGACCTCAAATTCGAGCGCATCGTGAATGTGCCCAAGCGCGGTCTCGGCGACCAGTCGCTGCAAACCATCTTCCAGCACGCCCGCGCCGAGGGGATCAGCCTCTTCCGCGCCGCGCGGCAGATCACGGAGACCGAGGAACTGAAGCCCGCGGCCCGGAGAGCGCTGCGCGCGCTCACCGACGATTTCGAGCGCTGGCGCACGCTGTCCCCAACCATGCCGCACACCGAGCTGGCCGAGCTGATCCTCGACGAGAGCGGCTACACCGCGATGTGGCAGAAGGACAAATCCCCGAACGCGCAATCCCGGCTCGAAAACCTGAAAGAGCTGATCCGCTTCATGGAGGACTTCGACAGCCTCGGCGCCTTTCTGGAGCATGTCAGCCTCGTGATGGACGTGGAGCAGAACGCCGATGGCGACGCCGTCAGCCTGATGACGCTGCACGGCGCGAAGGGGCTGGAGTTCGACGTGGTCTTCCTGCCGGGCTGGGAGGAGGGCCTGTTCCCGCATCAGCGCGCGCTCGACGAGAACGGCCAGGAGGGGCTGGAGGAGGAACGCCGGCTCGCCTATGTCGGCATCACGCGCGCCAAGCGGCGGCTGACCATCAGCTTCGCGCAGAACCGCCGCGTGCATGGCTCGTGGCAATCGGCGATGCCGTCGCGCTTCCTCGACGAGCTTTCGGAGGAGCATGCCGACCTTGTGATGGAGAGCGGCGGCTATGGCTATGGGCGTTACGGCGCGGCCAATGGCGGCTATGGCGCGAGCCGCTTCGACGAGGCCGCCTCGCCCTTCGATTATGAGCGCGAGACGCCGGGCTGGAGGCGTGCTCAGGCGAATTGGCGGAGCGAGGGGACTGCGCGGAACCGCGCGCGGGGCGCTCCGGCGGAGATCGAGGGCGAGCTTGTGGCCGCGAGCACGGTCATGCCGAACGCGGCTTTTCCGGTTGGCCAGCGCGTGTTTCACCAGAAGTTCGGCTACGGCACCATCAGCGAGATCGAGGGGAATAAGCTGACGGTGGAGTTCGAGAAGGCCGGGCAGAAGAAGGTGGTCGCGAGCTTTGTTGAGGCTGTTTAGGGAAGTTGGAGTGATAACATAAATGCTTAAAAATGAAATCGAAGAAGCAAAGAGGTCCGTAAACACCGACACGGTTCAGATAACTCTTGGTGAGGTCGCAAATATGTACGCGTCCTCGGAATTGAATATAATACCCGAATTTCAGCGCCTATTCCGTTGGACAACAGATCGTAAGTCGAATTTCGTCGAAATCTCATTCTGATTGGTATCCCTATACCTCCTGCGTTCGTTTATGAAAACGAGAACGGTACTTGGGAACTAATTGATGGTCTCCAAAGAATTTGACGGTCCTTAATTCATGGGGGTACTCAGAGATGCGGATACAGGAAACTGAAGCGTTCCAGCTTATAAAAACAAAATACTTACCTTCTCTTGAGATGTTTTGGGATTCAGAATCAGAAGGGGAAATCTCGCTCGACAAATCTCTTCAACTGTTTTTCCGCCGACATAGATTTGACTTTCAAATCCTCAAACACCCCAGCGACCCGAAGACTAAATACGACTTGTTCCAACGTCTAAATCGTGGCGGTGCATACGCGAACGAGCAGGAAGTTCGAACTTGTTCGATGGTGCTCACAAATCGTGAGTTTACCCAAAGATTGAGGCTTTTCGTCACAAAGGATGAATTTAAGAAAATATTTCAAGTGACAGACGAGCAAAGAATGAATCAAAAAGACTTAGAGTACGCAGTTAGACTGGTTGTCCATACGTTCAAGGATTTCCCTAAAGGGCGCGATGTTCAGGAGTTTTTGGATCAAGCAATTTTAGAAGTTATGATGGAGCGAGATGCTGATCATGTGCTCGGACAGATAGGCTGGGCTATTGAAACGCTCCATCGCCTTCTGGGAGATAGAGCGCTAATTCCGCCCGAGGATCGTCCCAACGACATTGCCCAACGCTTCTCGCTCCGGGCGCTTGAAGGAATTGTCGTCGGTCTTGCTCGAAACAGGAGCGTAATCATTGCTCTAGATGATGCTAATAATTTTATTACGAACAAAGTCGCAGACTTTTGGAAGCAGCCGGAATTGCGGACATGAGTGCACCAGGCCTACGAGGTAGTGTGCGACTGCAAAGAAGCGTAACTTTCGGTTCGAAATGGTTTCGTCCGAATGCCTGAAATTGATCTCTATTTCGATGCGATCGATGCAGCACGCATTCGACGCGTCAAAGAGCTCTCCAAATCAAACGAAGATTCGGTAGTGATCATACGGCAGATCCTTCTGGCGTGAGTTCGAAGGCTCCGGTTGTATTAACCTATGAAACTGGGAGGGCTTCTATAATGAGTGCCTACAAACGTATATGGAATTCCTTCGCGAACGAGGTAAAAAGGTACTCGAAACAGATTGGATGCTTTTAGTCTGTGCTTTCCATCGAGAGTTTATTCACTGCGAGACAAAAACCATTCCGCAGATGCAAGACGCGACTTCGTTGAGCGTTTGAAGGAGCGATTAGACTGTGACTTTGGGCAGTTTGATTCAAGCGCTATAGCCGCAAAATCAAATCTTAACTTCGAACGCCTTGCATACATTATAGTGTGATGAACTTCGATCTTGGGGCTTAACAGAGGTTTAGGCTTCGGTTGGAAAAGAACTCGTCGAGTGGCGGCATCGCGTTGCGCACGGCGATTCGCCCGATCTCTCGGCGATGGATATTGCGGATCACGTGGACTTCGCAGCTCGTCTGCTGATCGTGATTGCAGACAATTTCCAATATGCAATGCTCGAACGCATTAGAGGCATGAAAGAGCATGCAAAAAAAATAGTCGGTGCTAAAGATTTTCCACACACGGTGCTTTGCCTTACACTCCGCCTATGACGAAATCCGCAACCACAGCCCGCCTTGAAACCCGCTTGCCCGCCGACGTACATTCGCTTCTGAAGCGCGCAGCCGAGATCGAGGGGCGCTCGCTCACAGACTTCGTTGTGTCGGCCGCACAAGAGGCGGCTCGCAAGACCATCGAGGAAACCTCGATCATCAAACTATCGGCGGAGGATCAGCGGCGCTTTGCCGAAGCGTTGATCTCGCCCGCGCCGCTGACACCGGCCATGGAGCGGGCGATTTCACAACACCGTAGTCTTATCGGATCTTAATAACTGCGCTGTTCATAATTCATAAGCTTGCATTGTGCGGCTGACCCGCGCAAATTTAAGCCATGAACGAACGCGCGAAGATTATCGCTGAACAGGCATTGTCCCTCCCGGCCGAAGAGCGGGAGGCGCTTTTGATTGCGCTCGCGGCCAGTCTTGGCCTGGATCCCTACGATCATCTGGAGGACGAGCACGGCGCTCTTTCGGCCGCGAATAAGCGATATTTGAAAGATGCCTGGGACAAGGGCATTGCGAGCGGGCCCGGTAAGCATGCCTCCATCGACGACATAATCGCCGAAGCGCGCCGCCGCCTGTCTGGCGAGCGCGGCTAGTACGTCGTATCGCAGACGGCTGCCCTATCATTCGCCGGCCAAACGTGCGCTTCTTGTTCCCCTCCCCGCGCGATGTTAAATTCATCCCATGACAGCGCTCGCACAAAAACTCATGACGGCCGGGGAATTCGCGGACTGGACCGGTCAGCAGCCGGAGAAGCATTGGGAGCTGTTCGACGGGGTGCCTCACATGCAGCAGTCGCAGAGTTGGGGCCATGCGGATGTGAAGGGGCGCATCTATGTAGCGCTTCTGCGCGGTGTTGCGGAGGCTGGCCTCGATTATTCGGTTGGCGTCGATGGCGTCGTCGTCAAGATTGGCCCTGCCACCGTGTTTCAGCCTGATGTTGTTGTGTTCGCGGGGCGGATGGCGAGAAACGAGATCGTGGCGCCGGAACCGCTGATCGCTGTCGAGGTTCTGTCGCCATCTACGGAACGCAGGGACCTCACGGTAAAACTGGCGGGCTACTTCGGCGTGCCTTCGATCGAGCATTACGTCATCGCCGATTGGGAGGATTGCGAATTGATTCATTACCGGCGCGAGGGGCGTGGCGTTTCGCGTCCCGTCATCGTGCGGGAGGGGGGCTTAACGCTCGATCCGCCCGGCATTGCCATTGCGCTGGCCGATGTATTTAGATAGGGCTTCAACCCGCCCTATTCGTAATCGGAAGAACACGGCAAAGGCGCATCGCATCCATGTTCGAATCCGCCATCGCCCTTTGCGAACCCGTCAACGTCTACAAGCCCATCGCCGTGGGGATCGGTATCGCGGATGGGCGGCTTGTCTGCATGTCCTATCCGGGGCTCAGCTTTCTCAAGCTGCCCTTCCCGACGCGCATGACCATTGTGCGGCTCGCGGGCGGCGGTTTGTGGCTGCATTCGCCCATCGCCTATGACGCTGCCCTCGCAAGCGCGCTGTCCGCGATGGGGCCGGTCCGGCATCTCGTCTCGCCGAACAAACTGCATTACGAGCATCTGGGCGCGTGGTCGCGGGCTTTTCCAGAGGCCACGGTCTGGGCTTCGCCCGGCCTGCGGGAGCGCGCGCGGGCGCGAGGCCTCGACCTTCGTTTCGACGAGGACCTCGGCCCCGAAGCACCGGAGGCTTGGGGCGCGGAGATCGCGCAAACGATTATTCCCGGCAGTTATCTCGATGAGGTGGCCTTCTTTCACCGAGCGTCGAAAACGCTCATCCTCACGGACACCATCCAAAGTTTCGAACTCGCCAAACTCAAACAGCCCTATCGCTTTCTCGTGTGGCTCTCCGGCGCTTATGCCGGGCGCGGGCAAATGCCCATCGACCTCCGAGCCACGTTCTCGCCGCATAGGCGCAGCGTACGGCGCGCCGTCGAGACGATGCTATCCTGGGGGCCGGAGCGTGTCGTGGTGAGCCACGGGCGCTGCATCGAGCAGGATGCGCCGGGCGCGCTCCGTTACGCTTTTCGCTGGGCGTTCTAGAAACGGGCTTAGCGCTGTTCCTTCGCGATCCAGCCCGTGTAGGTAAGCCATAGCCCGGCCGCAAAAACCGCGCCAAAACCGATCCGCACCCACGTCAGCGCACCCATCGCGTCCTCGCTGGCCTCCGCATAAAGCTGCGGCACGGCCAAGAGCGCGAGGCCGCGCAGCGCCAGAAACCAGCCGAAGAGCGAGATCAAGACCGCGGCCACGCCCGACCAATATTGATGCTGTGCGATCACGAAAATTCCCCCGAACAGCATCAGGGCGCCCGTGACCCATACCAGCGCCGGATTGCCGAAGAAGGGTGCGATGTAGGGGCCCATCTCCGGCGCGCGCACCGCGATGATGCCGGGGACGATGGTAAGGAACGGGCCAAGAACACGCGCAAACGCACGGGTTTTGGCTTGGGCTTCTGGAGTGGCGGGCATGCGAAATTCCTCGGGTCTGGCTATCGGTTTCATCGGCAGCGATGATACCGGCGAGGAAAGAGTATGCCAGAGCCGGAGCGTTCGCGGTCGGGGCTAAAAAAGCGCCTGGATAATTTTGGCTGCTAACGCCAAGAGCCCTGCCGTTAGAACTGGCCGGGCCAGAGTCCGCCCTTCGGTCCGCCGTAATACCGCAAGCATGTTTGAACGGACGCCCACGCGTGCTTCGCTTTGGCATAGTGCCGCTTGTGCGCTGGAGCAATTTTGACGGAGTGCCACTTGCGCACCGGCTTCACTTTGACGTGGTGGCGATGACGCGCAGGCACGGCCCCGGCGCGGTAGACTTCAGCGTGGTGCACCCTGCGAGGCGGCGCGCGATGGACCTGGCCCGCGTTTGCCGAAGACACAAGCGCGAAGACGGCGATCAAGATCGCTCCTACATACCGGAACATTTCTTCCCCCAAAAACAAAAATCCCCATCCGCCATTGAATGACTGGCAATAGAGCTTGAATAGAAATCAACGGTTGTATCCGAGGATATTTGCCATTGCTGTGCAAAATTGCCTCAATGCGCCCTGCGCTGCGTAAAACTGCATCAAGCCGATGTTTTAATGTGCATGTTTTTTGCGATCACCGGGGTCGCGAGGACGCATTGGTGTTATCTGGACGGACGTTTGGAGCTTAAGCGTGGGTTGTGCCGATTTCGGCGCTAAATCGATTGAGCCGGCCGTGAGGCGCATAAGGGGCGGCTTTCAAGCCGGCGGGGTTCGCCAAAAGCCAAAGCGCGGCTTTTTGAAGGTGTTGCTTAAAAGTATTTAGATTAAAGTTACTTCGCGTTTCGGGTTGGCGTGTATACCGCGTTGAGTTATCTCAATGGTTGTGATGCGACCTCAATAACGGGTCGTTGCGCCCCCGCGCCGTGGCGCAGATGAGGTATGAAATGAGTACATCTCTAGCGCTGGATATTATAATACCTTCTTACAACAGAGCACACTTGCTAAAAAACACATTGCAAAGCATAGACGATGCAATAAAGCCTGCCGCAATAGACGTTGGTGTGATCGTTGTTGACAACAACTCGACCGACGCCACCAAATCCATCGTTCAAGATTTCATCCCCCGGTTCGATGGTAAGCTCCGCTATGTGTTCGAAGCACAGCAAGGCCGCTCATTTGCGATCAATGCAGGCATTCGCGCGTCGCAGGCCGGGCTCATCGGCACGATCGACGACGATGAGGAGATCGACCCCAACTGGATTTGTGAGGTCGCCGCCAATTTCGAAGATCCGGCTCTGGATTTCCTCGGCGGCGCCTGTCTTCCGAAATGGGGCGGGCTGAGCTGCCCGGATTGGCTGCCGGAGAGCCATCGCGGCTTGATCGGATGGATCGTTCAGTCCGATCGCCGCTTCGAATATGGCGCGGGATCACCGGCCTATATGGTTGGCGGGAACGCCGTCGTGCGGCGCAGTCTGTTCGGCAAGGCCGGCTTGTATCATACGAGCTTGGGCCGGACGGGCTCAGGCGCCAACGGAGGCGAAGACCTCGAAATCTTTGGCCGGTTCATAGCCGCGAATGGCAAAGGCTGTTACTCGCCCAATCTAATCATCTATCACCACATCCCGGCCGAGAGGCTGAAACAGAGCTTTTTCAGGAGGAGGGCCTTCTGGGATGGCGTCAGCATTGGCTTCATTAGCCGCGAAAACCAAGAGCCGGTGCCGCACATCGGCGGAATCCCGCGCTACTTCCTGAGGATGGCCGGCCAAAGTCTGGCGAGACGCGCATTTGCCAGGGGCCGTCCGCCATCGGAAGACTTTGCCGATGAATTGCGCGTCCTTGAACTCTTTGGCCGCGCCTATGGCCGCTACGTCCATGGCCGGCAAAAGCTGCACAGCTTTCCCAGCATCGGCAACGCACTGCGGCAACGGTATGGATAAAGTCTGAAGCCTTATCTTGAAGCGGGGCCCAGTCCCCTCTCAGGTGCCGCCGTAACGGGCGCCGGCGCGGTTGCCCCGCAAACTAAATCAAATTCAAACCGTAGGCTTAGGCATATCGCACCACCTGTCCTGTATTGAGGTTGTGCCTTAAACCTATCCTTGGTCCGGTAATGTCATCCATTTTCTATTATGTCGCCAGTGTGCTGGTGGATAAAGGCTTTTCGCTGCTTAGCATTCCGCTCACGGCGGCATATCTCGCGCCCGCGGATTTCGGTAGCGCCGACGTCGCCGTGAGCCTCATCGAGATTACCGGTCTTTTTCTATCGCTTGGGCTTGGCGAGACACTTCTCCGCTTTGCAAGCACCGCGACGAGTGAGACGGAGCGGAATCGCGTCGCGTCCGAGCTGCTGGGCACGGCGCTCGCGGCGGCTGTGGTTTTCGGCGGAGCACTGCAGCTGTGCGTGCCGGCACTTGTTTCGGCGCTGTCCATCACCGTCGATATTTCCACCGTCCGGTGTGGGCTCGCCGGAGCGACCGTGACCGCATTCATCGACATCCCTCTGATGTGGCTGCGTTTGCATCAGCGCGCGGGAGCGATCTTCGCGTTTGCCACGCTGCGCTCGGTTACGCAGATCGGCGCGATGTGGCTTGTGTTTGCGTTGGGGTACGGAGTGAATGGCTTGCTCATCGCCAATGCGCTGTTGGTGATCGCGTTTGCGGCATTCCTCTCCGGCTTACACATCAGGGCACATGGCGCGGTGCTCTCCTTTAAGGGCGCCGAACGCGCCGCACTCTACGGTGCGCCGATCGTCTTCGCCGGCTTTTCCACTTTTGCGGTTGGCAGCCTCAGCCGGTGGTTTCTTTCGGGCAGCGTCGCCAATGCTGAGATTGCTTATCTTGCACTCGCCATCAAGCTCGCGCTCGCAACCGCCATTGCCCTCCAACCTTTCACCCTTTGGTGGATCGCAAGGCGCATCGCTATTCTGAAGGAGCCGGAGGGCCTCCGGCGTAGCGCCTCGGCTTGGGGATTGGGCACAACAATCCTCATCAGCGGCGCGGTGGCGATCAATCTCCTCGCTCCACTCTTCATCGAGGCCGTCTTTCCCGCCAGCTACCGGCCGGCCATGGCGCTTTTGCCTGCCGCGGTCTTGGTATGCGTGCTGAACGAGCTTTGCACATTGAGCAATGTCGGCAGTCACTTGCGCCCCACCGCTTTCACGGTGATGGGAATCAATATGTCCGGTGCCGCGGCCGCCATTACGGGTTACGCGCTCTTGATACCCCTTTTTGGTGTGCGGGGCGCTCTTTACGCCATGATGATGGGCCATGGCGTCCGTCTCGTTCTTTTCTTGTTCGACGGGCGGAAAATCACGCCGATTCCGTATCCGGCTTGGCGGGCAGCCAGCCTCGGCGCCGCCGCGGCCCTCTTGGTTACCCTGGCACCGGATGCCAGCGCATATTGGCTCCGGCTTGGATGGACGGCGATGTCATTATGTCTGCTCGGAGGGTTCGCTGCTGCCTTGCAGCTCATCAAACCCTCAATCACGAACTCGTTTCTGATGATTGAGATCCAGCAAAGCTCCGTCACCCAATTTCCCAGGAGGCCCTTGGCCTAAGGCAGTTTCATTCAAAGCCAAGCCCCGCCGCTGAGCGTTGTCACACCGGCTTGCGCTCACATCTATATAAATTAATACTTATAAATGGTTTCCTGCTTTCACAGGATGCCTCGCTCCCGGGACCGTTGGCGCGTTGCACAAGCGGTCGCACACCTGTGTCGTTCAAGTCACTCCCATCTCAAGAAACAAGGGCCCAGACACAGCCTAGTGCAACTTTAGGTTGCATAGACGCGCATAGAGCGAGATAAACGAAGAGGGATTGGTGTTCCATCTTCGAGGGAAATGAAATGATAAAAACGCTTACGATAGCTGTTAGTCTGCTGGCCGTTGCTGGGAGTGTCCAGGCAGCCGACATCTACACGGCCGGCGCGAAAGACGCCCCGGTTTATGCCGCGGTCAGTAACTGGTCCGGCTTCTATATCGGCGCAACGGTTGGGGCTGCCGGCCTCAGAACGAAATACGCAGAGCCTCTTGAGTACACCGATACGTCCATAGCTCCCCTCACGGGAGGCGGTGCCGTTGGTGGCTTGACCGCCGGCTATAATTGGCAGTTGGGCAGGACAGTCTTCGGGATCGAGGCAGACTGGAGCGCTGCTTCCGTAGGGAACAGTGGTGGAGACTACTACGGATCGGGCCGCTCCAGCCTCTCAGATTTTGCGACGGTTCGTGGACGCCTCGGCTATACCTTCGATCACACTCTCCTCTATGCGACTGGCGGCGCCGCATTCGGCAACTTCAACTCATGCTTTGGAAGCTATTATGCTTTCACCTATCCTTCTTATTGTCAGGCTGCCAGAGGATATGTTGCGGGCTGGACAGTGGGCGGAGGCTTGGAGCAGGGCCTTACCGAGCGCATAAGTGTGAAGCTTGAGGCGCTCTATGCGGACTTTGCCACCACGCACGGCGTTGACCTTGAGTACGACTCCGACGTTAACCGCACGAACTTCGGCAACTCACTTTTCGTGGGCCGGATCGGCATCAACTACAAACTCGGCGGCAGCGAGTACATCCCGCTTAAGTAGCCGCGCCTTCGATCGAGAGACGGCAACCAAAAGGTTGCCGTCTTCTTTCTCTTCAAGTCGCCGGAGAGGCATCATTGCAACAAGCTCTCCCAAGAGCCGCAAGCTTCGTAAGCCGGATTGAACCATGGCAGTCAGTTCTGCGAAGGCTGGCCAAGAGCACCGCTTTGCGCAAGTCTGTGCCTAAAACCGGAACTGCTCCGCCAGAATACGCTCCTCGAGCGCATGGCCAGGATCGAATAGCAACTTCAGGCCGATGCCGCGCTCCTCGCGGACCGAGACCGACAGCACATTGCGAAACTCAGCGTGATCGGCGACAGCGCTCACAGGCCGTTTGGCGGCTTCGAGGACAGTGATTTTGACCTGCGCCTTGTTGGGTAGCAAGGCGCCGCGCCACCGCCTGGGCCGGAACGGACTGATCGGTGTCAGGGTGAGAAGCCGGGCCTTCAAGGGAAGGATCGGGCCGCCGACCGAAAGATTGTAGGCGGTGCTCCCGGCGGGGGTCGCAACCAGAACGCCATCGCAAATCAACTCGCTCAGCCTTTCCTGACCATCGACCCTTATGGCCAGCCGCGCGCTTTGTGCGGTTTGACGGAACAGATGCACCTCATTGATCGCAAGTGCTTCGAGTTTTTCGCCGTGCACGTTCACCGCGCTCATCTTCAGCGGATGAATCACACTCAGCTTCGATCGCGCAACCCGTTCCGGAAGACCTTCCTCATCATACTCGTTCATCAGAAAGCCGACCGACCCGCGATGCATCCCATAAATGGGTACATCCATGCCCATGAAGCGGTGCAGCGTCTGAAGCATAAGCCCATCGCCCCCAAGCGCGATGACGGCGTCGGCCGTTTGCGGGTCTACGTCGCCATAGTGATCGGACAGGCTCTTCAGAGCGGCCTGTGCCTCCGGCGCCGGGCTTGCAACAAAACCGAGGCGAACCTTATCAGCCATAACGGCTGCCCGCAGTTGCGCCGTGCCCGTTGCTGTCATCTTACTTCCCAAGGGTGAACGGCCGCGGAAGAACTCCACAGGCCATAAAACGAACGGAATGAGCCACCATGGACGAAGCCGCCGGAACGATCATCATTTATACCACATTTCCCAGTGAAAGTGACGCAAGGAAAATAGGAGGCGTCCTCGTCGAGGAGAAGCTTGCAGCCTGCGTCAACATCTTCCCAGGCATGGTTTCGATCTACCGCTGGCAGGACGCGCTCGAAACCGGGACTGAAACGGCTATGCTGGTCAAGACAAGAAAGTCCTTGCAGAAACAAGCGCTTGAGCGGTTGGGTGCTCTGCACCCCTACACGGTTCCCGCCTTGATTGTGTTCGACGCCGCGTATGTCGCCGCGCCTTACGCCGAATGGCTTTACAATCAGACCAGGGCACTGGGTTAGCCGGTTTTGGACCAAAATAAGGCGCCTGTTTCCAGGACTGAGACATTTCCGCCACGCACTCTGCGGCTTCTCGGTAGATGTCTTTCAATTACAGTGACTTAGAGCCTGAATCAATAGACTTGCATTCATGGAGCTTCGCAATCATCTTAGACCTAGAAGCGGGGAGCGAGTCATGGGTAGGCACTACAAGTTGAGGAGGGCGGCACTGGCGTATGGTATCGCCTTGTCGCTTGCCCAGATCACTGGAGCGATGGCTTTTTCGACCGAGCCGGTGGCGCCGCCACAGGGCAGCGCGGCTCAGGCCGCGCCCGTCACGCCGTTCGGACAGCAGTTGACGCTGCCGGGCCAAAAGCCTCAAGCTTCGGTCGACGATCCTCTTTCCATAGCGGGCAAACCTGGAACAGAGCTCACGATACCGGGCATCGGTTCCGTGGGAACCTTACCGAAGCTCGACTTCGGGCTTGAGCTTCTCTACGGCAACAAGAACAACTTTTCGGATGCGCCGCCGCTCGATCAGCAGCGTCCCGAAAACGACATGCAGATCAAGGGCACGCTGAGCCATAAATTCTGACCTCGCGCCGGAGTTGTTATCGGCGTGAGCTTGCCCTTCCAGTTCAACCTCTCTTTGATCGGTGCTGCCGCCGTTCATACGCTTACGGCCTCGGGCGGTGCCCTTGGCCTAATGGCGCTTCTTGCCGTGAGCGAGGGGCGGTGGGAAGCGGCGTTTGTCTGGCTGGGTGTGGCGCTTGCCGTCGATGGCATTGACGGCCCCCTGGCGCGGCGGCTGGAGGTCAAGAAGGTCTTGCCGCGCTTTTCCGGCGAGGATCTCGATAAAATCGTCGATTATCTAACCTATGTCACTGTGCCGGCTTTCATGGTTGCGCGGGCGCCGATCGTGCCCGAACCGCTGCGGCTAGGGCTGGCACTGGCGATCATGGTTGTTTCGCTCTATCACTTTGCGGACAAGGACAGTAAGACGGCGGCGGGCTATTTCGTGGGCTTCCCCGCCATCTGGAACGTGGTTGTCCTTTATTGCTTCGTTCTAGCGATCCCGCCCGGACTCGCCGCCGCATTGATCGGATTATGCACCGTCCTCACCTTCATCCCGCTGCGCTGGGTGCATCCGCTCCGCGTGAGGCGAATGAGACCGCTCACCTTGGCCGTCATTGTGGCCTGGAGTGTGGCGGCGATCCTTCCGCTATGGCAGGGTTTCCCCGGCGGCGCCGCCGTGAAGGCGATTTTCATTGTCGCGGCTGTCTATACTCTGGCTCTCGGCTTGAGCGCCGCCCCCGGCGATGCAGGCCCCGGGCAGGAAGAACCGCCCGCGAAGCCCGGCACTAAGCGGTAGACTTTTCATGTCCTTGCTCTTCGATCCAGCCGCGTGGGCGAGCCTCTTAACGCTCACAAGCCTTGAGATCATACTCGGCGTCGACAACATCGTCGTCCTGTCACTGCTCACGAACCGGCTTCCGGCCCAAGACGCGCGACGGGCAAGAAGCTGGGGACTTCTGCTCGCACTCGTCCTTCGCCTGGTTTTGCTTTCCTTCATCTCGGCCATCATAAGGCTAACCACGCCTGTGCTCACGGCCGGCGGTCTGACTTTTTCCTGGCGCGATCTCATCATGATCGCTGGCGGCCTGTTCCTGATCTTCAAGGCGACGGAACAAATCCACGGCCTGATCGAGGCGCGGGACAAAGACCCATCGAGGCGGCCGCCGGCCAAAGCACGGTTCGCCGCGGTGATTACTCAGATCGCCCTCATGGACCTCGTTTTCTCGATCGATTCGATCGTCACGGCGGTTGGGCTCGCGCAACACATCGAGGTCATGGCGGCGGCGATCTGCATCGCGATTGGCATCATGTACTTCGCCGCGAATGTGACGGCGAACTTCATCGAGCGGCACCCGGCGCTGAAGATGCTGGCGCTCGCCTTCCTCATTCTGATTGGCGTGGTCTTGGTCGCGGACGGGTTCGGCGCCCATCTGCCGCGCGCCTACATCTACTTCGCGATGGGCTTCGCCGCCCTCGTCGAAGCGCTGAACATCTGGGCCGGGAGCGCCACAAACGCATCCCAGACGGGCCAGGGGCGTCTGCCCGGCCAATCGCTCGAAACTGGGCCGGTTCCGCGTGGGCATCCAGCGGTTGCCAGTGAACCGGGCGCTACGCGGTCCCTTTTGCGGGCCGCAAGAATGAAGGCCCTCCGGAGAAGATCAAGGCGTAAATAGAGCTGTGGCCGGATATGTCCTTGCTCCAGCCATAATTCGCGGCTCATTCGGACTTCGGCCCTGATTTCGTCCATAAGGCGCATTAGCGACTGCTGCACCGCACTTATCGACTGGAAGGAACCCATGCGCGGCCTCATTGTCCTGGCCTTTGCTGTGCTTCTACTCGCGGCCTCTCACCTGGAGAGCGCAGCGGAAGAGGTTACGATCGAGCATCTCGGCCTTGAGATTTCCGCGAATCTGGAACTCGCTCAGGGCAAGTCCTTGAAAAGCGAGAGCGTGGTCCTGCTCGTGCACGACACGCTGGGGCACGGCCGCATGGAGCTTATGGCGTCGCTTCAAGACGCCCTGCACGATCTTGGCGTGAACTCTCTTGCGATCACACTCGGGCTCGGCCTCGACAAGCGGCACGGCATGTTCGATTGCTCCTTGGAGCAGGATCACCGCCACGAGGACGCCATCGAGGAAATCGCCGCCTGGGTTCGTTGGCTTAAAGAGAAGGGCGCGCCGTCCATTACCGTTGCCGGCCATGGCAGGGGCGCAAACCAGGCCGCGCTTTACGCCATCAACAAGCTCGACAAATCCGTCAAGCGAATCGTGCTGATCTCGCCCCTCATGCAGACCGACGAGAAGCTCGAAGCCGAATATCGCGCCCGGTTCGGCAAACCGTTACGCCCGCAGCTTGCCAAGGCCGAGGAACTGGTAGCGAGTGAGGATGGCAACCAGCTCCTTGAGGTGCCGGGCTTTCTCGCGTGCCATAATGCACAGGTAACGGCCGGAGCTTTCGCGGACTATTACGGCGCCAACGACAAATTCCGCACCACGAATCTTCTTCAGAGCATCGGCATTCCCGTGCTGGTCGCCGTTGGCGATGCAGGCCCCAGCCTGCACGAGATCAAGGCGGCGGAGCCTGAGTTTGCAACTGTCAAGACCGTCACACTCACCATCATTCCCGGAGCCGACCAAGATTTCCGCGACGTTGGCGCCGACGAGCTTGCGAAGAAGATCAAGGATTTCATCGGTCATCGCCTGCAGGGATAACCGTGGCGCCAGGGCGCCTATCAAGGTCTCTGCCGGAGACGCAGGTTGTAATGCGCCCTCCCCAATTCACGAGTTTGATGTCGCCATAAAAGCGGGGAACTGAATAGATTTCCTCGCAAACGCGACCTCCCCTCGTGGTGAGGAGGCCGAAGGCCGTCTCGAACCATGGGGGAGGCGATTCCATAGGGCAGAGAGATTTTCAGCGAGAGGAACCCGCCTCCTGATGGCGCGGATGCGCCATTCGGGGTCGCAGAGCCCATAGGGCTGGCCGGTCAAGCCGGCGCTTCAGACTATGCGCGGCTGTCGCGGTTTACGGCCGCGGACGCGCCAAGCGCCGTTCTCACGGCCTTCACGATGCCGCTCGCATTGATGCCAGCTTCCTCATTCAGGGCTTCCAGCTTGCCATGATCCATGAAGATATCCGGCAGCGTGAGAGGACGAACCTTCAGACCATGATCGAGAAGCCCGTCGCGTGCGAGAAATTCCAGGACATGGCTTCCGAAACCGCCTGACGAGCCTTCCTCGACCGTGATCAAGACCTCATGGTGCCGGGCAAGTTGCCGGATAAGGTCATGGTCCAAGGGCTTAGCGAAACGCGCATCGGCCACGGTCGTGGGCAGCCCCATGGCGCCGAGCTTCTCGGCTGCCTTCAGGCTTTCCTGGAGGCGCGTCCCCAGAGAAAGAATGGCTACGGCCGAGCCTTCGCGCAGTATGCGTCCCTTGCCGATCGTCAGCGGCGTTCCTTCGGTGGGCAGTTGAAGGCCAATGCCTTCGCCACGGGGGTAGCGCAGTGCGCTTGGCCGGTCGTCTATCGAGACCGCCGTGGCCACCATGTTCTTGAGTTCGACCTCATCCGACGGGGCCATAATGACAAAGCCGGGGAGACAGCAGAGATAAGCGAGATCGAAGGAACCCGCATGGGTTGCCCCATCGGCACCGACAAGGCCGGCCCGGTCGAGGGCAAAGCGAACGGGGAGGTGTTGCACCGCAACGTCATGCACAAGCTGATCGTAACCGCGCTGCAGGAAGGTCGAATAGATTGCGGCGAACGGCTTCATGCCTTCGGCGGCGAGGCCGGCGGCGAAGGTCACGGCATGCTGCTCGGCAATACCCACGTCGAAGCAACGGTCAGGAAACTCGTTGGCAAAGAGGTCGAGTCCCGTTCCCGCCGGCATGGCGGCCGTAATGCCGACGATCGTGCTGTCCTTACGCGCCTCTTCGATCAGGCTTTGCGCGAATACCTTCGTATAGCTCGGAGGCCCAGCCTTCGCCTTATCCTGCGCGCCGGTGATAACATTGAATTTCGTGACGCCATGATACTTATCGGCCGAGTTCTCGGCGGGCGCGTAGCCCTTGCCCTTTTGGGTCACGCAGTGAACAAGGACCGGCCCACCCAAATCGGCATCGCGGACATTGCGCAACACGGGGACGAGATGGTCGAGATCGTGCCCGTCGATAGGGCCGACATAATAGATGCCCAGCTCTTCGAAGAGCGTGCCGCCGGTGAAGATATGCCGGGTAAATTCTTCGGCGCGGGCTGCCCGCCGCTCCCAGGCCGACGGCAGCTTATGCGCGAGCTGCTTCGCAAAATCGCGGACCTTGAGATAGGGGCGCGACGAGTGGATTCGCGCGAGGTAGGAGGATAGCGCTCCAACCGGCGGCGCGATCGACATATCGTTGTCGTTCAGAATAATGATGAGGCGCCTGTCCATCGCGCCAGCATTGTTCATCGCCTCATAGGCCATGCCTGCGCTCATGGCGCCGTCGCCGATGACGGCGATCACATGCCGGCCCTCATCCTCGCCTTTCAGCGCGTGTGCGACAGACATGCCGAGACCGGCAGAGATCGAGGTCGAGGTATGACCAGCGCCGAAGATGTCGTATTCGCTTTCGGAGCGTTTGGTAAAACCGGAAAGGCCTCCAGGCTGGCGCAAGGTGCGGATGCGATCCCGGCGGCCAGTCAAAATCTTATGCGGGTAGGCTTGATGGCCCACATCCCAGATGAGGCGGTCGTGGGGTGTGTCGAACAGATAATGGAGCGCAACCGTCAGCTCGACCACGCCAAGGCCGGCGCCCAAATGCCCCCCCGTGACGGACACAGCTTCGATAAGTTCCTGACGAAGCTCATCCGCAAGTTGCTGGAGCTGATCGGGTTCGAGTTCGCGAAGGTCGTGAGGAAACTTGATGGTGTCGAGTAGGGGGGTACGGTTGCTTATCGTCACTTCAACGCTTTCCTTCAGGATTCACTATTTGCTACCCTAGGCGCCATTCTCTCTCTGTACACGCAATTTTTTGTCGCAATTGAAAAATTGCAAGCCACACTTGCCGCGATGCCACACGGCAAGGAAAAACTCGTGCAGTCAAACATATAGCTTGGATTGCTTTTGTGAATAAACCCTGACTTGCCGCGACGTACAGCCGCGCTAGGGGTTAGGCCGCCCCTTCCAGGCCGGGATCGAGAGGCGAGGCACCGGTGGGAACCCCCTGCGCGTTGAGCGTAATCCGTTCCACCTTAGCTTCAGCTCGCTTGAGAAGCTGGTCGCAATGCGCCCTCAACTCCTCGCCGCGCTCGTAAATATCGATCGACTGTTCGAGATCGGCATCGCCCCGCTCAAGCCGCGTGACAATTTGCTCAAGCTCTTTCAACGCCGCTTCGAAGCTCATGCCCTTAATGTCCGCACGCACCGCCTTGGGCGCGGCTGGATCCTTGATAGCACTGCTTTGCATGACCGCTCCCTATAAAGCCTCCAACAGCGCTTGCACGTGAACCGCCACCGACCGGCTGAGAGCGCCGAGGTCATAGCCGCCCTCCAGCAGGGAAACAAGCCGTCCCCCGCAGCGTTCCCGCGCCACGTCAAGCAACTTCCGAGTCACCCAGGCATAATCCTCTTCGACCAAATTGATGTTGGCAAGAGGATCGGCGCGGTGTGCATCGAACCCGGCCGACACGATGATAAGGTCAGGTGCATGGCGGCGCAATGCCGGGAGAATGACCGATTCGAAAGCTTCGCGGAACTCCGAGCTGCCATCGCCAGCCCTTAGCGGTGCGTTAACGATGTTGCCCGTTTCCCCTCGCTCGCTGAGGCTACCTGTGCCGGGAAAGAGCGGCATCTGGTGGGTGGACGCATAGAAAAGCGAGGGCTGAGACCAAAATATCGCTTGGGTCCCATTTCCGTGGTGGACGTCGAAATCGACGACGGCAACCCGTTCCGCGCCATGGACCGCTTGCGCGTGAAACGCCGCCACCGCGGCATTGTTAAACAGGCAAAAACCATACGGCCGCTCGATCTCTGCGTGATGGCCGGGAGGGCGCACCTTGCAAAAGGCGTTCGACGCTTCGCCTCGCATCACCTCGTCGACGGCCTGAATGCCCGCCCCGGCGGAACGCAAGGCCGCTTCCCAGCTTCCCGGCGACATGATCGTGTCCCCTCCATCGAGGGTGATGAGATCCTCCTTGGGCCGCTTGCGCTCCAGAAAATCGAAGTATCGTTCTGGATG
Source organism: uncultured Alphaproteobacteria bacterium (assembly GCA_963817705.1). GTDB lineage: Bacteria > Pseudomonadota > Alphaproteobacteria > Rhizobiales > Rhodomicrobiaceae > Rhodomicrobium. The sequence goes on along the minus strand of CAWFPF010000004.1, from coordinate 26,276 downwards.
GGCGCGCTTGATTTGCTCGCGGGTTGCGGCGGGCGCCTCGACGCGGTGAAGATTTTGAAACCTTTCGTCCGACAAGGCGCGTTCGATGGCCGTCAAACGGTCGGCCCGCTCGGGATGCCATTCGCCGGTGTCGTGTTCGAGAAAGGACTCATGCGTGATGTACAGCGTTGACATGGAATGGCTCACCCAGCGCTCTTGCTAACAAGAGCTTTCAGCGGAACAGGCGGTTTATCGTCTTCGGGCACGAAGAAGTCGGGCGCCAAGTCCTCGCTCGGGTCTATGCGGTAGTGATCGAAGTCCCGCTTGCCGTTCTCCCATAGCAAACTGTCGTCGATGCAGAAATTGCCGGTGAACTCGCGCGAGGGTTTGGTGAGGATGACATGAGCGGCATCGGCCAGGATATCGGCCTTGCGGCTCGCACGCATCAGCTTGTCGCCGCCGAGCAGGTTCGCGACGGCCGCGGTCGCAATGGTGGTTCTGGGCCAGAGCGCGTTGACGGCGATGCCTTGCGATTTGAGTTCCGCCGCCAGGCCAAGAACGCACAGGCTCATGTTGTACTTGGCGATGGTGTAGGCGACATGATTGGCGAACCAGCGCGGGTTGAGATCGAGCGGCGGCGAAAGCATGAGGATATGCGGGTTTGCGGCCTTCAACAGATGCGGAATGCAGAGCTTTGAGGTCAAAAATGTACCGCGCCCATTGATTTGATGCATCAGGTCGAAGCGCTTCATATCGGTCTGAACGGTGGTGGTGAGGCTGATCGCGCTCGCATTGTTGATGCAGATATCGATGCCGCCGAAATGTTTGACCGTTTTAGCGACGGCGTCCTGCACCTGATCCTCGTAGCGGATGTCGCACAGGATCGGTAGGGCTTTTCCGCCTTCGTGCTCGATCTCGGCGGCTGCGGTGTGGATCGTGCCCGGCAACTTCGGGTTGGGATCGGAGGTCTTGGCCGCGATCGCGATATTTGCACCATCGCGTGCGGCGCGCAGTGCTATCGCCAAACCGATGCCCCGGCTTCCGCCGGTAATGAAGAGTGTCTTCTTATTGAGCGTTTCCATTCTTTTCTCTCTACCCGGCGAAGCGTCAGCGCCGTTCGTGCGGCATATAACGGTCTACCGGGTTCGGGGCTCCTTCTGCAAAAACGCCGAAAACGCGGCTATGGCTTCCTTCGATTTAATGCGCTCGAGGAAGATGGCTCCTTCCTCCTCCATGCGATGCTTGATCGCCGCGGGATCGCCCCTGAGCAGCCGCCTCGAAAGCCGGACGGCCTCTTGCGGCTTCTGCGCCAGCTTCTCCGCTGCCTTGAGCGCCGCCGCCTCCAACTCGCCGGGCGGCACGACATGATTAACGAGACCAGCTTCTTTTGCGCGCTCCGCCGTAAAGGGCTCGCCAGCGACGAGAAGCTCGAACGCCCGCGCATGCCCCATGAGCCTTGGGCCCAAAAGGCTCGAAGCGGCTTCGGGGACGAGCCCGAGATTCACGAAAGGCGTTTGGAAGACCGCGCGCGGGCTCGCGAAAACGAGATCGCAATGGAGCATCAAGGTGGTTCCGATGCCAACGGCGGGGCCATCCACGGCGGCGATTAGCGGCTTTTCACCCTCTGCAAGCGCTTGAAGGAAACTGAGGGCGTGCAAAGGCGATCCACCCTGGCTCGCAGCGAGGAAATCCGCCATGTCGTTGCCCGCGCAGAAAATGCCGGGCTGGCCAAGGATCACCGTGACAGCGATGCTTCCGGAGGAATTCGGCGCCGCGGAGCGCATCCGCGAGCCGCTCATACATGTCAACTGTTAGCGCGTTCTTCTTTTCCGCACGGTTGAGCCGGACCGTTTGAACGGCGCCCGCAAGGGCGATCTCCAAATGCGCGCTCATATCATCGCATCCCTAGCACGGTGCCGGCCTGCGCCACCGTCTTCCATCCATGCATGACTGCATTTTTCAGGCCATCGGTCTCGCCCATCAGGCTTTCCGCGAAATGCCTCGCCTCGATCACATAGGCGTCCGCATTCGCGCCGTTGCCATTGGCACTGCGGGCCGCCGCCAATGCACCCTTCGCAAGCAAAACCCCGCCCGTGGCGATTCCGAAAAGGCGCCCGAACGGCGTCGCCCCGGCAAGCGCTGCATCTTTATCCTCCGTAAGCTTTTGCTGCAGCCAATCGCTCGTCTCTTCGAGGGCGGCGACGCTCGCTTCCAGGCGATCGCCCATATGACCGAAGGCGGGCTCGTTTGAGGATTTGATCGCCTCCACGGTCTCCTTGAGCCCGGCAATGAATTTGCGGACCGTTTCGCCGTCATTGGAGGGCAGCTTGCGCGTGACGAGGTCGATGGCCTGGATGCCGTTGGTGCCCTCATAGATGGGGGTGATCCGGGCATCCCTATAATACTGGGCCGCGCCGGTTTCCTCGACGTAGCCCATGCCGCCATGGACCTGGATGCCATCGGAGGCCACCTCCACGCCGATGCCGGAAGAGAACGCCTTGGCGACGGGGGTCAGCAGCGCCGCCTCGGCCATGGCCCGCTTGCGCTCGGCGGCGTCGGGCGAACGGCCCGCAATGTCCATCGCCGCCGATGTCGTGTAGCAGATCGCGCGCGCGGCGGACGTCTTCACCTTCATGTCGAGCAGCATGCGCTTGACGTCGGGATGTGCGGCGATTGCAACCGAGGCATCCGGCCCCGCCGCGTCCGTCGTGCCTTGCTTGCGTTCCTGCGCATAGGCGAGCGCGTGCTGAAACGCGCTTTCGGCGACGGCGACGCCTTGGACGCCGACGCTGATCCGCGCCGCGATCATCATGGTCAGCATGGCCTGAAGGCCCTTGTTCGGCTCGCCAACCATCCAGCCGGTGGCGCCGCCCTTGTCGCCATAGATGAGAACGGCGGTCGGGCTCCCATGGACGCCAAGCTTGTGCTCAAGCTTGGCCGCGAAGACATCGTTGCGGGCGCCCAGCGAGCCATCGGTATTGACGAGATATTTCGGAACCAGAAACAGCGAGATGCCGCGGGTGCCGGGCGGCGCATCGGGCAGCCGGGCGAGAACCAGATGCACGATGTTGTCCGTCAGCGAATGCTCGCCATAGGTGATGAAGATCTTTGTGCCGGTGATCTTATAGCTGCCGTCGCCGGACGGAACCGCGCGCGTCTTGAGAAAACGGAGGTCGGAGCCCGCCTGCGGTTCGGTGAGTTCCATCGATGCCGTCCATTCTCCGGTCACGAGCTTCGGCAGATACTTGCCTCGCAGCTCCGGCGACGCGTGCGCGACGATGGCATGAACCCCCGACTGCGTGAGCAGCGGGTTGAGCGCAAAGGCCATGTTGGCGCTGTTCCACATCTCCGTCACGGCCATGGATAGGGCGAGCGGCAGGCCCTGGCCGCCGTGCTCCCTTGGGACCGATAGGCTGCCCCACCCGCCCGCGACCCATTTGCGATAGGCTTCCGTGACGCCGTCCGGCATCACCACCTCGCCATTCACAAGCCGTGCGCCTTGCGTGTCGCCCGCCCGGCTCGTTGGCGCCACCTCCTCATTGGCAAAGCGCGCCGCCTCTTCGAGGATGGCGGCGGCCGTGTCCATGTCGAGATCCTCGAACAAGCCGCGCTCGACGAGGGCGGACAAGCCCGCGATGCGATTGAGGGCGAAGGCAATATCTGCGACGGGCGCGCGATAGGTCATTTATCCTCCCAAATGCGCTTGCCCCGGTGCTGGCGCTGCCGCCGCGTTATTCGCTTCGTCACCCGAGGGGCGAGCTACACTAATCCGAAATGCAGTGGGGTGAAATATCTTTGTGCCGGAACCGGGGGCTACGCGTGAGCGAGGCCTAAGCGGCCCTCGTTGAGGCCAAGGCGCCCGTCCATCGCGTACGGACGTTCGCCGGAGATTACTTTCCCTGACATCTTGCGCCTTCACTGGCTGGCGGGCTTATCCGCCGTCACCTTCAAGGTCTCTTTCAGCTTTTCCGGCATCGGATAGGCGAGGTTCACATTCTTCGGCGGGATCGGGCTTTCGAACCATTTTGCGTAGAGCTTTGCATACTCGCCCGACCTGGCGGCATCCGCGATAACGCTATCCACCAGGTTCTTGAACGCGCCGTCGTCCTTCCGTAGTAGCAAAACATAAGACGTCCCCGGATAGCCGCCATCGAGAAAACCGAAAGCGTCGGGGTTCTTCGCCGCCGCCTTGAGCGCAACAAGCTGGACGGTGTCGGCCAGAAACGCGGAAGCCTTGCCGGACTCCAAGAGCTTGAAGGACTCAGCGTTGTCCTTTCCCTCGACAATCGACAAGCCCAAGGTCCGGTCGTTGCTCAGCGTCAAGACCAGCGGCGTTGCCTCCGACCCGTGCGTCAGGGCCACGGTCTTGTCCTTCAAATCCTCGGGCGAGGACGGGGATATGGTTTCCGACCGGCGCCTGCGCCGGCCCTCCCTCTCGACGCGCAGCCTTCGCGGTACGAGCCAAGTCAGCTCCGAGACGAAAATCGGATCGGAAAAGGCCGCCTGCTTCTGCAAATCCGGGGTGACCGGCGTCGCACCGCAGTCAAGCGCGATCGTGCCGGCGTTCAGGAGAGCCGCGCCGTCAGCCGCCGTCACCGGCTGGTAAACGATCTTGAGGTCTGGGAGCCCAAGGATATCTTTGACCTTGCTCGCGGCCAGCGCGCACAAATCGAGCGCAAAACCGATGGGCTGACCGCCCTCGCCGGCGTAGGACAGGGGCACCGTGCCCTCCCTATAGCCGATCGCCATCGTGCCCGTATCCTTAATCGTTTCGAGCGTTGGACCCAAATCTCCCGCACGCGCCGCCTGAAAGCCGGCAGCAAAGGCCACGCATGCGGCCGCGATCTTTCGGGGTAAACCTGGCATGACTGACATTCCCTCAAACTCTGTCACTGGCGAAGGACGCTTATGCGAGCCTTCCCGGCGGCTTGCAAGAGCAACGCTCCGGGTAAATATCCCCCGGCAAAGCCGGGGGCTTTAAAACATGAGCCGCTCAAAGCGGCGGCTGGGGACGCTAACGCGGCCCCAATGAGATGAGCCGCCTGTTGGCGGATCTCAGTTCCAGAGGCGCAACTGATCCAGTCGCTTGTCTTCCGCCTCCTGGTTCTTAATGTATTGCCTGATCACCTTTTCATCGCGGCCTACGGTGGATACAAAATACCCGCGAGCCCAGAAGTGCTGACCTACAAAGTTCCGCTTCCTTTCGCCGTAGACACGGGCCAAATGGATCGCGCTCTTGCCTTTAATATACCCAATCACCTGCGACACCGAATATTTCGGCGGGATCGAAATCAACATATGCACGTGGTCCCTCATCAAATGTCCCTCCTCGATCCGGCTCTCCTTCTGCGCGGCAAGCTTGCGAAACACCTCCCCCAGATACTTCCGCAGCTCCGCGTAGAGCGTCTTTCTGCGGCACTTCGGGATGAACACAACGTGGTATTTGCAGTCCCATTTCGTGTGGCTTAAGCTCTCGTGATCGTCCATCGATCTTCCCTTTCGTGTGCTTGGCGGCTCACGAAAGGGAGCGTCGGGGATCCACTGCCGGAAATGTCAAACTGCTACTGCCACCCCGGCAGAGCCGGGGGGCTTCCCGCTTGGGCTAACCGCGTAATATTGACGAAGTGTGCCACGCTAATAGCAAACTTTGTGTTGCCGCTGAGTTCAACCGCATGGCGCCCTCTTCCTATCCTTCTCATGATACAAAGGGAAAACCATTTCGTTGGGAAGGATCAGCGTTCGATGCCGCCCTGGGAAGCAATGCCGGTCCCAATAACGCTCGACAACGGAACCGCGATTTCTGGCTTGTTGCAGTTGGCGCCCGGCGCTGAAGCCTGTTTCGTGTTCGCGCATGGCGCCGGGGCGGGAATGACGCATCCGTTCATGACGGCCGTCGCGAGCGGGCTCGCAGAACGGGGCCTCGCAAGCTTGCGCTATCAATTTCCTTATATGGAAAAGGGCAGCAAGCGTCCCGATTCGCCGAAACTCGCCCATGCGGCCGTTCGCGCCGCTGCGGCGCGGGCCTTGCAGCTGCTCCCGAATACACCGCTCATTGCAGGTGGCAAGTCGTTCGGCGGCCGGATGACGTCACAGGCGCAAGCTCTGGCACCCCTTCCAGGAGTCCGCGGACTTGTGTTTCTGGGATTTCCGCTGCATCCGGCCGGGCGTCCTTCTCAGGATCGCGGCCGGCATCTTTTCGAGGTGAAAATCCCCATGCTGTTTCTCCAGGGGACGCGTGATGCCCTCGCGGACACGCAACAGCTTGAGCAGCTTTGCGAAGCCCTCGGTGCGCGCGCGGTCTTGAAGCTTTTTGCAGGAGCTGACCACTCCTTTCATATGCCGGCCCGGATGGGCCGGACCGATCTGGAAGTGCTGCAAGATGTGCTTCACGCATTCACGGAATGGGCTGGCGCGGCGATCGCGGCTCCCGGGATATCCCCGGCCTAGGCGGGGATGCGACGCTACTCTCAAGGCGCGGTTGCGGGCCTCGTTTGTAATACTCGCCAGGACAGGAGCCTTGCATGGACATTCGCATCGAAAGCTTGATTGAAGGGGCGGCCCGCGCCGAAGGCACCGTGGCCATTATCGACGTGTTCCGGGCTTTCACGACCGCTGCCGTGGCTTTTGCAAACGGTGCAACCCGGATCACCATGGTTGCTTCCGTCGAAGAAGCACTGGCCCTTCGCGAGAAAGGTACCGGGACGATATGCATGGGCGAGGTTGGAGGCCGGCCACCGGAGAGTTTCGACTTCGGCAATTCGCCCTACGCGTTGTCTCAAGCCGATCTAAGGGGCAAGGCGATCATTCAGAGAACGAGTGCCGGCACGCAAGGCATCGTGACGGCAGCGGCGAGGGCGCAGCACATGTTTGCCGCCTCGCTCGTCACGGCAAGCGCGACAGTTCGGGCGATACGCTCAGTGGCTACGGAGCGCGTAACGCTGGTTGCAATGGGCGAAGAGGGCAGGCGGCGCTCAAGCGAAGACGAAATCTGTGCGCTTTATCTGCGTAATCTGTTGGAGGGCCGGCAAGTCTATCCCGAATCCGCCCGTCAAATGGTTCTTTCGGGAGCCGAAGCGGCAAAGTTTGGGGATGTCAACCGCCCTTGGCTCGATGCGAACGATGTTCCTTTTGCACTGGATATCGACCGCTACGACTTTGCAATCATGGTCAAAATGGAAAGCGGCTATCCTGTGGCCCGGCGGTTCGCCGCCGAGGCCTCCACACTGCCGCGCTGAGACTTAGCCGGTCCCGCCGCGGGACCGTCCGCGGGCTTAGATCATCACACGGCTGGCTTCGCTCACCACGTTCTGGTTCTTGACGCCGTTCAGGATATCGGTCAAATGCTTCAAGTCCAGCACTTCGATATCGATCATCATTTCGGTATAGTCCCGCGCCCGGTTGACCATCTGGAGCCTGTCGATATTGGCGCCCTCAGCGCCGATGATGGTCGCGATCCGGCCGAGACTTCCCGGCTCGTTGAGGGCCACGACGCGGACGCGCGCCGGGAAAAGCTCTGTCGCGCCTTCCTGAATGTCCCATGTTACATCGATCCAGCGGTCGAGCTGATCCTCGAAAGCACGAAGCTGCGGCGAGTGAATGGGATAGATCGTAATGCCCTCGCCCGGATCGAGGATGCCGACGATCCGCTCCCCCGGCACCGCGCCGCCGTCCGCGAAACGGATGATCGAGGTGCCGTTCACGCCGCGGATCGGGATCGCTTTGGTGTCGTCCTCCCCATGCGCGGGAGTGCTGAGCAGGGCCGGGAGCCGGAATTTGAAGCTTTTGACGCGGCGGAGATTGAACCAACCTTCGTCATTGCGCGTGATGGTGCGGCGCTTCGGCGGCGCTTCTTTCACGGCCTCCGGATCGATGACGGCCAGCACCTCGTCGGCCGATATTTCGCCGCGTCCTAAAGCGGTCAGGAGATCGTCCACGCTCTTGTGCGAGAGACGAGGCAGCACCGCCGTAAGCTCCGTCTCGCCATAAGGTTTACCGGTCCGCTCCAAGGCCGCGCGGATAATGTCGCGGCCCAGTGTCATGTATTGCTTGCGGACCGCCTCTTTGGTCGCGCGCCGGATGGCTGAGCGCGCTTTGCCCGTGATGACGGCACCTTCCCACGCCGCCGGCGGCGTCTGGGCGTCGGAGAGAATGATCTCGACCTCGTCGCCATTCTTCAGTTCGTTGAAGAGCGGCATGTGGCGGCCGTTGATTTTCACGCCCACACAGCGATTGCCAACATCGGTGTGAACCGCATAGGCGAAATCGATGGCGTTGGCGCCGCGCGGCAGCGCGATCAGGCGGCCCTTTGGCGTGAAGCAGAAAACCTGGTCGAGGAACAGTTCAAGCTTGGTGTGCTCCAGAAACTCCTCGGGATTATCCCCCTCAAGCAGATTGGCGACGAGCTTGCGGAGCCATTGATAGGCTGTGCTCTCGCCCGGCCCGTTGGTGCTCGGGGGGTGGGCGCCGTTCAGCCTGGCGAGCGCGGCAAGCTTGTAGCCGGTGTGAGCCGCCACGCCGTATTCCGCGATCTGATGCATCTCCGCCGTGCGGATCTGCAACTCGACGCGCTGGTGCCTCGGTCCCACGATGGTGGTGTGGATCGATTGGTAGTCGTTATGCTTCGGGGTCGAAATGTAGTCCTTGAAGCGGCCGGGCACGACGCGCCAAGCTGTGTGCACAACGCCCAAGGCGGCGTAACAATCCTCAAGGGCCGGAACGATGATCCGGAAGCCATAAACGTCGGACAATTGCTCCAATCCGATCTGCTTGTTCTGCATTTTGAGCCAGATCGAATAGGGTTTCTTCTCGCGGCTGGAGACCTCGGCGTGAATTTCTTGCGCGTCGAGCCGCACCTTGAGATCGGTCGCGATTTCCTGGGTCAGGCCGCGGTTTCTGTCCCGCAGGACGTTGAGCCGCGACATCAGCGTTTCGTAGGCGGCGGGGTGAAGCCAGCGGAACGACAGTTCCTCAAGCTCGTCGCGGATTTCCTGGATGCCCATGCGCCCGGCAAGGGGGGCGTAGATATCCATGGTCTCCTGGGCGATGATCCGCCTTTTCTCGGGCCTGATGTGCTCTAGCGTCCGCATGTTGTGCAGCCGGTCCGCGAGCTTGACCAGCAGCACACGCACATCGCTTGAGATCGCGATCAGGAGCTTGCGGAAGTTCTCGGCTTGCTGCGTTTTCTTGGACGCAAGATTGAGCCGTTCGATCTTGGTGAGACCGTCGACAAGAGCCGCGATATTGGTTCCGAAGAGCTTCTCGATCTCTTCCTTCGTCGCAGGCGTATCTTCGATCGTGTCGTGGAGAAGAGCGGTCGCGATGGTTTCATCGTCGAGCTTGAGCCCGGTCAGGATCGAGGCAACCGCGAGGGGATGGGAGAAATAAGGGTCGCCGGAGGCTCGCTTCTGCTGGCCATGGGCTTTCATGGCGTAAACGTAGGCGCGGTTGAGCAGCGCCTCGTTCGCCGCCGGATTATAGCTCAGCACCTTTTCGACGAGATCGTACTGCCGCATGATCGGCTGCGATCTCGCCTGACCTTCAACCTGCACGGCTTCGTCAGCCCTTCAAGATTTCGAAGTATGAGTTAATCAAACTCAGGCACTAGGAAGCGTCAAGCGGAATGGCGAGTTTTTATCCTTTCGACCGGCCGCTGCTCGCGGACTCGGCCGGAATGCTGCGCGCAAGCCCTTGCAGCAACTCTTCCTCCGTGATCCGGTCTATGATCGCATCCGAAAATTGATCGTCGGGCGTGAGAACATTGACAGACCGGGCGCCCGGCAGCGCAGGTGCAGCCTCAGGCTCCGGTTCGTCGACCTCGACATGGGCCTGCAACGAGTGAATGAGATCTTCCTTGAGATCCTCCGGCGAGATGGTTTGATCGGCGATCTCGCGCAATGCAACCACGGGGTTCTTATCGTTGTCGCGCTCAATCGTCATGGGCGCACCGGCAGAGACGGCCCGCGCGCGATGAGCGGCAAGCAGAACGAGCTCGAAACGGTTTGGGACTTTGTCGACGCAATCTTCGACGGTGACGCGAGCCATAGACACCTCGGATGTTGGGATTGCCGTAAAAATAGGCGCAACAGTGCGGCTTGGCAAGCTGATGTTGTGAGCGTGTAGCTAGCAGTAAAGATGGCGTGGCAAAAATCTAGCTGGAAGACGATTATTCTTGCCGGCTCCCGAGCGTCGTAAGGCAGGTCACACAAACCGGAAGCGGCTTCGCGGCGCCGGTGTTGTCATCCTTACGAATTAAAGCGAGGACGCATTGACATATGAAAAGTTCAGCATCATGATGAAAAATAAGCAAACCGGTGCTATGTTACCGATTTAAAGAGCCGCCCCGCATGCAAGCGTGAGCCACCACCACAGAATGGTGGCCGAAGGGAGGAGGCATGAGGCGCAAAACCATCCTAACGGGTGCGCTACGCCCTGGGCCAAGTTTTCCCGTAACCCGCTTGCTATATTGGGGGGGGCCGGAGTCAGGATCGCGCCGCTCGGGGGGGAGGCGCGATTTTGACCCGGCCGGAGTATCCCGCCTGACCGTGCGCTCTCGCATTCCGTCGCACGGCCATGGCTGAGCGATTTCGTCGCGTGAGGCACGCTCCACGGCGTTGAGGGCGTTTATGACGGTCTTTTGAGCTTAGCACTAACCGAATGCCCGTGCGGCGTTACGCAGTCGTGGCTCGGCAGGAGCCGCGAACCCCAGGGCGCCGGCTTGGCAATTATCACGCGCATAGAACCGGAAGTTAACTCGCAATCCTCTTGAAAACCGCATAAGGGTACCACTTTAAATGTTGGCCGGGACGTGTCCCAGTGAGAGAGAACGAGCTTTGATGCATCGGCACGCTTCCAATGCGGGAACTTTGCTTTTTTGGTTCTCCTCAGCGGAACCTCTGGCTAGGGCGGCGGTTAGGTCCTGAGGCTTTATAGCCCTATCCTCACTGTTAACGCCGGCTTGGGTTTGCCGTGTCTGGAACGCGTCTTGCAGATTGCGCCGGACAACAAAGCTTTCTTTATCGAGAGAACGCTTTGATCATATGGGGCGTTCAACGATGCCGGCCGCGAGCAGCGGTTACGGAAAGGACAAAGCAAGTTGAGACTTCAAAAAGCAACGCTGTGCGGTCTTTACGCGACGCTTGAGCTCGCCGCTCACAGCGATCAGCAGCTTTCAGCCGCAGAGATCGCTGCGAAATATGGTATTTCACTCAATCATCTCGCCAAAGTCTTGCGCTCGCTCGTCCGTGCCAGGATTGTGGAATTGGTGCGTGGCGCCAGCGGCGGATACCGGTTTTGCGGCAATCCGAAGCGCGTCACACTGCTCGACATCATTGAATTGTTTGAGGACGTGCGCAGTGAAGAGCCCGGCGCGGCGCGTGCGAGTTCCGAAGAGAAGCGAGCCCTTGATAATGTGCTACACGAAATCGACGAAACCACTATTGCTTCGTTGCGTTCGGTCTCCATTACAGCGCTCGTAAAGCTCATCGATAAACAACAACGAAGCGGACAAGCGGCGGTCAAAACGCTCGTACCCTGCGACTAAGCGTGCAACGTCCGTTCGCAGCCGGCCGGCCGCCGATTTCGAATCGGAGCGGCCATCATTCATCCCCCGCGGCACCTCCGAATACGCATTCCCCGAAGGAAAAGGTGATGCTTGCTAAAACGGTATTTGCGTACTACATTACCAACATGGGCGGGCCTGAGCAAACCGCCCGGGAGCAACCCGGGGGAAGCACATGGTAGAGGAAACACAGGGGCAGCGTTGGGTGATGACGGCGGTTGGGGCGCCCTTTCAAATGGTGCCCTTCGCGGTAGATCCAGGCGTGGGCGAGGTGGCGATCGCGATCGCGGGCTGCGGCGTATGCCACACCGATCTCGGTTACCTTTTCGATGGTGTGCGCACCAACCATGAGCTGCCGCTCGCGCTCGGTCACGAAATCTCGGGCCGCGTCGTGCTTGCGGGCGAAGGCGCCGAAGCCTGGATCGGCAAAGCCGTGATCGTTCCGGCGGTCCTGCCCTGCGGAGAATGCGATCTTTGCCGGCGCGGGTTGCCCAACATCTGCCGGAAGCAGAAAATGCCCGGCAACGACATCCATGGCGGCTTCGCCTCCCATATCGTGGTTCCGGCGCGCGGCTTGTGTGCGGTCGATGAGGGGCGCCTTGAGAAGGCTGGCCTGAGCCTTGCCCATGTCTCCGTCGTCGCCGACGCGGTCACCACGCCCTATCAAGCAGTGAAGCGCGCCGGAGTGCGCCCCGGTTCTGTGGCCATCGTCGTAGGCGTTGGGGGCGTGGGAGGCTATGCGGCGCAGATCGCAAAAAGCTTCGGTGCCACGGTCGCCGCCATCGACGTCGATGCCACTAAGCTGGAGATGATCGGGCGGCACGGCGCGTCGCTTGCCCTCAATGCGCGGGAGCACGATCAGAAGGCGCTCAAAGCAAGCATCAACGCCTTCTGCAAGGCGGAGGGCTTGCCTTCGACAGAGTGGTTCATTTTCGAGTGCTCCGGCACGGCGGCGGGCCAAACCACCGCATTCGGGCTGCTCACATTCGGCGCCACGCTCAGCGTTGTCGGCTTCACGATGGACCGCGTCGAGCTGCGCCTTTCCAATCTTATGGCCTTCGACGCGCGCGCCATCGGCAATTGGGGCTGTCCGCCGGAGCTCTATCCGGAAGCTCTCGATCTCGTGCTCGACCGCCGCATTGAGCTGGCTTCATTTGTCGAGCTTCAACCGCTTGCGGACATCGAGCGCGTCTTTGCCGACGCCCATGCGCACCGGCTCTCGCGCCGGGCGATCCTCGTTCCCTGATCCTAACGGAGTCATCCATGGCGCAGACGCCCCTGCACGATCACGACATCGTCCCCTTCGAGACGGTCCCGAACATCCGTTACGAGAAACGGCCCGCCCGCCTGCCTAATGGCGAGCCTGTCGACGGGCTCTACAACGCTTGGATCTGGCTCGACAACCCATCGCAATATAACTCCTACACAACGGGGATGGTGAAAGGCGTGATTCGCGCCTTGCGCGCTGCTTCGAACGCGCGCGATGTGGTTGCGGTGGTGTTCACCGGAACCGGCGACAAGGCGTTCTGCACCGGCGGCAACACCAAGGAATATGCCGAATATTACTCGGGCAATCCGCAGGAATACCGGCAATATATGCGGCTCTTCAACGACATGGTTTCGGCCATCCTTGGCTGCGACAAGCCCGTGATCGCGCGTGTCAACGGCATGCGGATCGGCGGCGGCCAGGAAATCGGCATGGCCTGCGATTTCTCGGTTGCGCAAGACCTTGCGCGCTTCGGGCAGGCCGGGCCGAAACACGGTTCCGCCGCAATCGGAGGAGCGACCGATTTCCTGCCCCTGATGGTTGGCTCGGAGCGCGCCATCGAATCTGGCACGCTTTGCGAGCCCTGGTCGGCGCATAAGGCGTACCGGCTCGGCATCATCCTCGACATCGTGCCCGCGCTGAAGGTGGACGGCAAATTCCTGGCGAACCCCCTCGTCGAGACAGAGCGCTATCTCGATGAGTATGGCCGGATCATCCACGGAGAGCCCAAGAGCGGCGCGGCCCTGGAAAAGGGCAAGGCACTGATGGCGCGAGGCACGGTTGACCTGTCGCTTCTCGATGAGAAGGTCGAGCAGCTTTGCGGTAAGCTCCTGCTGACCTTCCCGGAGTGCCTGACCAAAAGCTTCGAGGAACTACGCAAGCCGAAAATCGAAGCGTGGAACCGCAACAAGGAGGATAGCCGCGCCTGGCTCGCGCTCAACATGATGGCAGAGGCGCGCACCGGCTTCCGGGCTTTCAACGAGGGTCCGAGAAACAACCGGGAAATCGACTTCGTGGAACTGCGCTTGGCGCTGGCGCGCGGCGAACCCTGGTCCGATGCCATGGTCGAACGGCTTATTCCGAAAGCGTGAGTGCGGTTATGAGCGATCCGGTCAAGATCTGGCACGAACACGAGGGGCGTCTTCTGCGCCTCCGGCTCAACCGTCCTAAAGCCAACATCCTCGATGCAGCGCTTGTTACAGCGCTTGACGCGTCCCTTGCGGAACACGGCGAAGAGCCGAAGCTTCAAGGCATTCTCATCGATGCGTCGGGCCCGCATTTCTCCTTTGGCGCCAGCGTGGAGGAGCATTTGCCGGACCAATGCGCAGCGATGCTGGCGAGTTTCCATCGCCTGGTCCTGCGCGTGCTCCGCTCGCCGGTTCCGGTCATGATGGCGGTTCGCGGACAATGCCTCGGCGGCGGCCTCGAACTTGTATCAGCGGGACATCTCATTTTCGCGAGCCCCGATGCCCGGCTCGGCCAGCCGGAGATCCAGATTGGGGTTTTCGCGCCCGCCGCATCTTGTCTTTTGCCGGAGCGGATTGGGCTGGCGGCAGCGGAGGACCTCTTGATATCGGGCCGTCCCATCCCGGCCGAGGAGGCCTTTCGCATAGGCCTCGTTGCGGCCGTCGTGCCGGATCCCGAAGCTGCCGCGCTCGACTATTTCGACAAGCATCTCGGCCTGAAAAGCCCAAGCTCGCTGCGTTTCGCGGTCCGGGCCGCCAGGCTGGCGCTGGTGGACCGCGTGGCGGCCGCGCTCGTGGAAGCCGAGCGCATCTATCTGCAAGAGCTGATGAAGACGCACGATGCCGCCGAGGGGCTCGAAGCCTTCCTCGAAAAACGTCCCGCCCAATGGAGGGGCAATTGACATGCTCGATGCAGCGCCCTCACACACCGCTCCAATCGTCTCCCGCTGCGAGGCGATCTTCTCCGACCTGAGCTTCAGCACCGTTCGCGAGTGGAAAGCGGCAGAACAAGGCCGCAAGGTCATCGGCTACCTGCCCTTTTATGTGCCGCGCGAGCTGATCCATGCAGCGGGCGCACTGCCTCTCGGTATCCTTGGCGGCGGCGACCAGCTTGAAGTGATCCATGGCGACGCGTATTATCAGAGCTACATTTGCCGCATCCCGCGCTCGACCGTTGAGCTTGGCGTCTCTGGGCGCCTCGACTTCGCAGACGGCGTGCTCTTTCCTTCAATCTGCGATGTCATCCGTAATCTGTGCGGCATGTGGAAGCTCATGTTTCCTAGCGTGGCGGTGCGCTATGTCGATCTCCCGCAGAATTTCGACGACGATATCGGTGGCGAGTTCTACCGGAACGATCTCGAAGAATTGCGCCACTGGCTCGCGGACATTGCCGGGAAGCCGGTTACGGACGAAGCCATCCGCACGTCGATTGCGATCTACAACACGAATCGCCGGCTCGTTCGCGAGCTTTATGCCTTGCGCGCGGCGGAGCCCTGGAAGGTGCCCTCGGCCGAGGTCTACTTGCTGCTGCGCGCGGGCCTCACTCTGCCCGTCGAAGACCATAATGAGATGCTGCGGGCCTACATAGACGCGGCAAGCGCGCAGGACCGCCCGATGAAGGACAACTCGCGTGTCGTGATCAACGGCGCCTTCTGCGAGCAGCCGCCCCTGACCCTCATCAAGGCTGTCGAGCTTTCGGGCTGCTATATCGTCGATGACGACTTCATGCTCGTCACGCGCTGGGAAAAGTCCGATGTCGCCCAAGACGGCGATCCGATTGCGGCGCTCGCCAGTGCCTATCTCCACAACTCCTGTTCGACCTCGGCAAAGTATGAGCCGGACGCCGCTAAGAAGGGCGCTTATCTCGTCGAGAGCGTCCGGCAGAACCGCGCCGAGGGCGTGATCTTCGCCATGCCGAGCTTTTGCGATCCGGCGCTCTTGGAGCGGCCGATGCTGCAGAACGCGCTAAAGGCCGCTGGAATTCCCTATATCGGGTTCAAGTATGCCGAGAATTCCGGGCAGATGCAGCCTATTCGCGAGCAAGCTGGGACGTTTGCCAACTCTATTAAACTTTGGAGTTAAGTCATGAGGACCATCATCACGCATCCGAAAGCTGCAAGGGCGGAGGCCATCAAGGATGCCTCAATGACCAAGCAGAAAGAGATGATGAGCCGGCACTACGACCGCCTCGCGGATACGCCCAAGACGGGCGAAAAGGTGGCCGCAACTTTCGTACCCGGCAATCTCAACGAGCTGCTCATGTGCTTCGGCTTTGCGAACAATTTGCCGGAGGTGAACGCTATTCAGAACGGGCTCAGAAAAACCAGCGGCTCGTTTGTGATGGAGGCCGAAAAGCTGGGCCACTCCGAAGATGTCTGCACCTATGTTAAGTCTGACATCGGCATGATGGCGAAGGGCAACATTGGACCCAACGGCCGCAAGCTCCCGGACCCCGATGTGCTTCTCTTGTCCTATACCGGCTGTTTCACATTCATGAAGTGGTTCGAGCTGCTGCGCGAACAATATAAGTGCGAAACCATCATGCTCCACACGCCCTATTTGGCGGACGGCAAAATTACGCCGGAGATGGTCAAATATATGGTCAAGCAGCTTGAGAAAGATGCCATTCCAAAGCTGGAAAAGGTCTCGGGCGTCAAGTTCGACATCGACCGATTGAGAGAGTATCTCGCCAAATCGGCCAAGGCGGAGGACGATCTCGTCTGGGTACTGGAATCCGCAAAGGCGACGCCTTCGCCGATCGACGCCTATTTCGGCGGCATCTATTATATCGGGCCGATCTTCGGCGCCTTCCGCGGCACGGACGATGCCATCGACTATTACAGGTTCCTGCGCGAAGAGATTGAAGGACGGCTGGCGCAAGGCAATGGGCCCGTCACGCCGGAGGGCGACATGGGCAAGGAGCGGTACCGGCTCGTCGTCGAAGGCCCGCCGAACTACACCAACTTCCGCCAGTTCTGGAAAATGTTCTACGACGAAGGCGCCGTCGTTGTGGCGTCAAGCTACACCAAGGTTGGTGGCACCTACGATTTCGGCTTCCGCCACGATCCGGCGAGACCCCTGGAGTCGCTCGCGGAATACTGCCTCAACGTCTATACGAACCGGAACCTGCCCATGCGGGTCAACATGCTCGAAACCTACGTTGACGCCTATCAAGCCGACGGCCTTTTGATCAACTCCATAAAAAGCTGCAACAGCTTTTCGGCCGGTCAGCTTCTGATCATGCGCGAGGTGGAGCGGCGGACCGGCAAGCCCGCGGCTTTCATCGAAACCGATCTCGTCGATCCCCGCTATTTCTCGGCAGCAAATATCAAGAACCGGCTCGAAAGCTACTTCCAGATGATCGACCAGAAGCGGGCCAGCGCCCGCGCGGTGGCCTGATGAAGCGGCTTGGCGAGGCAGGGAGCCATCCATGAAGACGTTCATCGGCATCGATCTTGGCTCGACCACGACCAAGGCGGTCCTGCTCGACGAGAACCGGACCGTTATCGGGCGGGGCATCACGAATTCGCGCTCGAACTACGCCACGGCTGCCCGGGTTGCAAGCGAAGAGGCACAGGTCGATGCCCGCTTCACCCTCTTGCGCCGGTCCCTTCACGCGGACGAAGGAGAAGGTGAAGCCGCGGAATTCCTAGCTGCGCTTGAGCGCGCCTTCCGTCTTGAGCAGTTCCTGGAGCAGCTCGGCGATCTGGAGGAGACCTGCCTTGGCCAGCTCAAGACTTCGCGCTTTGCCATGGCCGGCGGACAGACGGGCGAAGCCTTGAAGACGGTCTTCGAGCGTTTGCGGGAAGAGGCGCCGGCGCTCTATGCTCCGGGTGCAAAGCGCAAGTCCGACTTCTTCCGGGACGTCGCCGGTTCACGCTTTCACGTGCATGCGGAAACGGCTGCGAAAGAGGCGGGCTTGCCGGACGACCTCCTGCTGAATGCCTACGACAAATCGATCATCGATGTCGAAAACCGCCCGCCATCCGGAGACCTGTCCGGCAAGTTCAAGCGCGCGCTCGCCCGCGTCCTGACAAGTTTGGGACACGAAGCGCCCGTGCCGGAAGACCGCATCGCGGACGCGCTCGGCATCGAGCTTGAGGAAAGCTATCTCGTTGGCACCGGTTACGGCCGCGTCACCCTGCCGTTCTCGAAGGAGCACATCCGCTCGGAAATTCTGTGCCACGGCCTTGGCGCCCACATGATGTATCCCAAGACGCGAACGGTGCTCGACATCGGAGGCCAGGACACCAAGGGCATCCAGGTCGATTCCAACGGCGTCGTCGAGAATTTCCAGATGAACGACCGCTGCGCGGCTGGGTGCGGCCGGTATCTCGGTTATATCGCGGACGAGATGCAGATGGGACTTCACGAGCTCGGCCCCATGGCGATGAAGTCCAACCGTCCGGCGCGCATCAACTCAACCTGCACCGTGTTCGCCGGAGCGGAGTTGCGCGATAGGCTGTCGCTCGGCGAGAAGCGCGAGGACATTCTCGCCGGACTGCATCGCGCCATCGTGCTGCGCGCGATCTCGATCATCTCGCGATCGGGCGGGGTCACTAATGAGTTCACCTTTACCGGCGGCGTTGCCAAGAATGGTGCGGCTGTGCGTGAGCTTCGCAAGCTCATCAAAGAGAACTATGGCGACGTCACCATCAACATCGATCCGGAGTCGATATACACCGGCGCGCTCGGAGCCGCTGAATTCGCCCGCCGTGCCGTCAGCGCTTGAGGAGTAAACCAATGCCCATTACAGCTGGGATCGACGTCGGCACGGGCGCCGTTAAGGTCGCACTGTTCGACGGCCCGAGCGGCGAGCAGCGTTGGATCGCCAAGGCGACCGAGCGGGTCCGCCAGCGCGACCCGCTCGTCCTTGCCACCCAAGTTTACGATAGCCTTCTCGAAGGGAACGGTCTCAAGCGAGCGGATATCGCCTACTGCGCGACGACAGGCGAAGGCGAGTCGCTTCAATTCCAGACCGGTCACTTCTATTCGATGACGACCCATGCACGCGGCGCCATCTTTCTGCGCCCGGAGGCCCGCGCGGCGCTCGACGTGGGCGCGCTGCATGGACGTGCGATCCGGATGGACCCCCGCGGCAAAGTGCTGACGTATAAGATGACGAGCCAGTGCGCATCCGGCTCCGGCCAATTCCTTGCCAATATCGCTCGCTATCTCGGCATTGCCCAGGACGAGATCGGCAGCTTGTCGAAGCAGGCCGAAAAGCCTGAGAAGGTTTCCGGCATTTGCGCAGTGCTTGCCGAGACCGATGTCATCAACATGGTCTCGCGCGGCATTACCGCGCCGAACATCCTGAAGGGCATTCATGAGTCCATGGCCGACCGGCTCGCGAAGCTTCTCAAGAGCCTCGGCGCTCTCGATGGGGTGGTTCAGATGACGGGCGGCCTCGCCCTTGACGATGGACTTGTCAACGCAATGAAGGAGTTGCTGGCCCGCGAGAAGATCGCCGTACCGATCGAAACCCACGCGGATGCGATTTATGCCGGCGCGATTGGCGCTGCCTTATGGGGCGCGTTCAGGTGGGAGAAGCTCCAGCGCATGAACGAAAGTGCGAAAGCGGCCTGAGACTGTGCTTGGGGCGGCGTAACGCTGCGATCCGGTGCAGGCAGAGCCTCGAACAAGGGGAGGAGGCGGATATGGCTTTAATGATCGTCGAAGACTGCACGAACTGCGATTCCTGCGTGGAGCCATGTCCGAATGAGGCGATCTCGAAGGGCGACGGGATCTACATCATAAACCCCATGCGATGCACCGAATGCGTTGGCGCCTGTGACGAGCCCCAATGCCAGCTCATATGCCCCGCCGACTGCATCGTCGCCAATCCCGATTGGCCCGAGACACGGGAAGATCTGGCTGAGAAATACCGTCTCCTGCACGAATAGAGAATGAACCGTCCGTTGCCTCTTCTTTGTGGGAAGGGCTGCGGTCAAGGGGTCAATTTAGGGAAGTGCGATGTTGAACGATCTTGCACCGGCCGCTCGCGGCACCGTCCGCTACCTTCATCCTTCGGACCTGGATCGCGCCGTTGGGATTGACCGCGATATTTCAGGCAGCTCGCGCCGCGGCTTTTTCGAGAAAAGGCTGGCAGCGAACCAGGCGCACCCTGAAGCCTTCGTTTCGCTCGGCTATTGCGAGAACGGCGAATTGGAGGGCTTCGTGCTTGCTCGCATCATCGATGGTGAGTTCGGCACTTCCAGTCCGGCGGCTATCCTCGATGCGATCAGCACCACGGCAGCGGTTCGCGGTCATGGGGGTGCAAGGTTGCTCTTGGATTTCCTCATAGAGAAGCTCAAAGGGCGCGGCGTCAGCGAACTCCGGACTCAAACACTTTGGTCCAATCGGCCTCTGACACGGCTCTTCGCTGCCGCCGGTTTTTCACTCTGGCCGGGACTGGTGCTTGAGCGGGAATGCGGCCGTTTGGAAGGCGAGGTTACCCCCGGCGAAGCCTCGGAAAGCCAGGAGGACTTGTCGCGGGACCGGGTGCCCGTGCGGCAACTCAAGGCGGAGGATCTCCAGGCGGTCGTAGCAATCGACCGGCGGATAACGGGCCGCGACCGTACAGACTACTACCGGCGGAAGTTCCACGAAGTGCTCAATGAAGGCGGCATCCGCTTGTCGATGATCGCAACGCTCGACGGCACTGCGGCCGGCTTCATCATGGCGCGCGTGGACTACGGCGAATTCGGGATGACCCGGCCGGAGGCGGTTATGGATACGGTTGGGGTAGACCCGGAGTTTATGGGACGGGATGTGGGATCGGCGCTGCTGACGGTGCTGCTCGGGAATCTTGGATCGCTCAGAGTCGAAACGGTGCGTACGGAGGTTTCCTGGAACAACTACGGGCTGCTCGCCTTCCTGGAAAGACGCGGCTTCCGGCCTTCACAGCGGCTGAACTTGGCGCGGGCGTTGTAGCATCGGGCCTTGTTCGCGGGCTCGACCCGCCGATCAACGATCTAATCCGGTCCGGGATGACGGCCTCGATAGCGCAAGCCGTATTACGGCATTCCGATGCGCACCGTCTTCTCAAAGGACGGCAGCCTGGACAGCGTTTGATAATAGGCGTCGATGTGCGGGAGGGCTGGCCTCTTCAACGGCAGGTTCAACCAGCGATGAACCGCCATCCCGATGGAATTGTCGGCGATCGTAATGTCGGGGCCTGTAACATAGGCGCCGGTCTTGGCGAACTGTCCGTCGAGGATCGTGAACAGCTTCGCGCTCTCGGCCTCTGCTTCCGCAACCTCCCTGTCCGAAAATTCGCCCATCTTGAGGAAATGCCGGAAGAACAAGGGCCGCATAGCGGGTGACACATGCGCAAGCTTCCAGTCGAGCCATTGATCGACTTGTGCGCGTTGCGCCAGATCTGACGGGTAATAGCTTTCCGGCCCGTACTTGGCCGCGAGATAGCGCAAGATCGAGTGGCTTTCCCAAATCACCGTAGTCCCATCGGCGAGCACGGGGACCATTGCGTTTGGGTTCAGGGCCAAAAACTCCGGCGTATTCGTCGGCGAGAAGCCGCGGCCATAATCGAGGCGTTCGTATGCGAGCCCGGTATCTTCCAGAAAGAACAGCACCTTGCGCACGTTCCAGGCCGTGGTGCGTCCGTATATTGTAACCATGTTTCCTCCCGGGCGTGCACCGCCGGCTATTGTCTCATGTTTCGACATAGTCAAATGTCCATCCAGCGCTTTAAGTCAACGGAATCCGCAAGCGAATCGGCTGATTGCGTGCAGGAAAGAACCTGTAGCGTGGCCTTTGCGGAGGCCGCCGGAGGGCACAGGGGCACCGTCTGCGTCAAACGGACGCAACAGGCTCTCGCCGCGCTCGGCGATGACGGACGCGTAATGGAACTCATGCCCGGACAGGATATCGCGCCGCTGGCCGAGCACGCAATCGCAGAGAAGTTCCGCCCGGCGATATCCCAAATGAAGCTTCCGCGCCGCGTAGCTCGTCTCCAACGGAAGAAGCCCGAGCATGGCGTGCCGCTCGCCCCGCGCATCCACGAGACCTTCGCCGAGCGCCATATAGCCACCGCATTCGCCGTGAACCGGCTTCGTTTCCGCGAATGTGCGGACGCCGGCCAGGAAGTTGCCGTTTGAGGCGAGCAGCCCGGCGTGAAGCTCGGGATAACCGCCGGGAAGCCAAACAACATCGGCGGAAGGGTCCGGCGCTTCATCGGCCAGCGGCGAGAAGGGGATGACCTCTGCGCCAGCTTGCCGCCACGCCTTCAGGAGATGCGGATAGACGAAGGAGAAGGCGGCATCCTTGGCAAGGGCGATGCGCTGGCCGGGGGGAAAGACCCCCTCACTCTGTCTCTCTCCCCGGGGAGAGAGGACGCTTGAAACCTCCTCTTCGCTCAGAAAGGGGGCCGCAGCTTTCTCCCTCTCCCCTTGGAGAGAGGGGACGCTTGAAACTTCCTCTCCGCTCGGAAAAGGGGCCGCAGCTTTCACCCTCTCCCCTTGGGGAGAGGGGACGCTTGAAACTTCCTCTCCGCTCGGAAAAGGGGCCGCAGCTTTCACCCTCTCCCCTTGGGGAGAGGGTTGGGGTGAGGGGGTTTTCAGAAGCCCCTCGATATCAACGTGAGCCTCAACCAAATCCGCCAAAGCGTCGAGGCAAGCGGAAAGCCCATCGATCTCGCCAGCCTGGACTAGTCCGAGATGCCGCTCGGGAAGCGCGACGGCCTCCTTGCGGGGGATGGCCCCGAACACCCGCATTCCGGTTTCCTCGAAGCCGGCACGGGCAAGCCGCTCATGGCGCGGGCTTGCAACGCGGTTCATGATCACGCCCGCAATCGCAACATCGGGGCGGAAACCGGCGAAGCCGCGCGCCGCCGCCGCCGCCGTCTGCGACTGGCCCGAAATGTCGAGCACGAGCACCACGGGCAAGCCGGCCAGCGCCGCGATATCAGCGCTCGCCCCGTTGCCCAAGCCGCCCGTCGTGGCGACGCCGTCGAACAGCCCCATCGCCGCTTCGACGACGATAAAATCGGCGCCGTCCGCCTCGCGCAGCAGAGACAGCGCCGTGGCCTTGTCCATCGCCCAGCTATCGAGGTTGTAACTCGGGCGTCCGCTGGCGGCTTCGTGAAAGGCCGGGTCGATGTAATCCGGCCCGCATTTGAAGGGCTGGACGGAGAGCCCGCGCCGCCGCAGCGCGCGCAACAGCCCGAGGGTGACGGTTGTCTTGCCTGAACCGGAGCGCGGCGCTGCGATGACGAGGCCCGGAGGCTTGCTCTGCAAAGAAAACATTGCTCTACATAGCGCCGATGAGCGACGCTGGTAAACCCTCAGATGCCGGGCCGGAAGAACGCCCGGGCAAGAGCTTGCGGCGGGGCTGGACCACAGGCACCTGCGCGGCGGCGGCAACGCGCGCGGCAACCGAAGCGCTGTTCACCGGCACCTTCCCCGATCCCGTCAGCGTCACGCTGCCAAGTGGCTCCCGTCCCTGTTTCGCGCTCGCACTGAGCGAGGCGGGGCCCGGCTGGGCGAAGGCCGGCATCGTCAAGGACGCAGGCGACGACCCGGACGTGACCCATGGCTCGCTCATCATTGCGACCGTGACGCGCGGCGCACCCGGCAGTGGCGTCACCTTCCACGCTGGTCCCGGCGTCGGCATGGTTACACGCGCCGGCCTGCCCATTCCGCCACGAGAACCTGCGATCAATCCTGTCCCGCGCGCCATGATCCGCGAAGCCGTGCGCGAGGCCGCGGAGTTTGCATGGCGAGCCGGGCGATCTCGCGGTCGAAATCTCGGTTCCCGGCGGCGAAAAGCTCGCGGAAAAAACCCTCAACGGCCGGCTCGGCATCGTTGGCGGCCTCTCGATCCTGGGCACGACCGGGATTGTCGTCCCCTATTCCTGCGCGGCCTGGATCGACACCATCCATCGCGGGATTGACGTGGCACGCGCCGCCGGGCTCACCCATGTCGCGGGCGCCACGGGCTCGGTTTCGGAAGCGGCTGTTGCGCGGCTCTACGCTCTGCCGGACATCGCGCTCATCGACATGGGTGACTTCGTGGGCGGCATGCTGAAATACCTCAAGACGCATCCCGTGCCTCGCGTCACCATCGCCGGCGGGTTCGCAAAACTCTCCAAACTCGCGGCGGGGCGGCTCGATCTGCATTCGAAGCGCGGCGTAGTCGATCTGGCGCTGATCGCGGGCTGGCTTCGGGACCTCGGCGCGGACGAAGCGCTGGTGGAAGCGGCGGCGAAGGCCAACACCGCGCAGGAGATCTTGGAACTGGCGGAGCGCTCCAACATCTCGATCGCAGACTATGTTGCCAAGCTCGCGCTGGAACAGGTGCACAAGGTCTTGGGCGCCAGCACCATCGCGGCGGACGTGGTCATCGCCGCGCGGGACGGACGTATCGTTGGTGCGGCCTCGAAGTCTGGCTCTGCGGGATAGATCCGCGCTCGACATGGCGCGTCAAAAACCGTATAAGGCCTGCTCGAATGGCGTTTACGCCTTCGCAATGCCCAGGTAGCTCAGTTGGTAGAGCAGCGGACTGAAAATCCGCGTGTCGGTGGTTCGAATCCGCCCCTGGGCACCAGCCTGTTCAATGTCCAGCCCGGAGACATAGGTCACGTTTTGTACCTAAGACATGGGTGACAACCTCGTGCCGAACGGGTTGCCGATGGTTTGCAAGGTTTTCTGTTCCAGGTCGATATATCCGAGATCATAGTGCATGAAGGAGACGAGCCAAATACCCTCGTCGACTTCTTTGATGCCGAGCCTCTGGCCTGCCATGACCGTTGAGATGTTGATCTTCTTTCTGTGCATGCAGATGCGTCCGCAGGCGGTAACGAGCACGTCCTTGTCATGGCAGGGGTATTCGATTTCGGGCAAGCCCGAATAGGGCCGTGAAGAGGAGGTGTAGACCTCAGCCGGCGTTTTCATGGCAAGCGCCTCGTGCGGTCTTTCCGTATTGAATTCGTTCATAAAATCATCGAAGCGGGCCTGTTGCGCCAAGCTGTTTTGGCAAGCAGGGCGGGTCGCCTCTTTCTTCAAGGTGAGGTGCATGCGCTCATGGCGGCCATTCTGTTGCGGATGGCCCGGCTTGATCCTCTCGATCGCGATGCCGAGTCTCAGCCAGAAGACCGAAAGCCTTGAGAGGTTATAGAGCCCATTCGGGGAGGCAAAGGGCAGGCCGTTATCGCTTCTGATCGCGGCGGGCAGGCCGTGGTCCTGGAACAGGCGGCGGAACGCCTCCAGGACAGGCGCCTCCTTCGTTGAGTTCAAGGGCTTCCAGGAGAAGGAGCTTGCGCGAGGTCTGGTCCGTGACGGTCAAAGGGTAACAATACCGGCCGTTGCCGAGCTTGAACTCGCCCTTGAAGTCGGCGCACCACAGATCGTTCGGCGCCAAGGCCTGGCTGAGCGGCGTTCCTTCCGCCCGGTTCCGCCTTTTGCGGGCGCGGGCGACAAGGCCGTGGCGGTCGAGAACCGCATGCACGGTGCTCTTGGCCGGGATGCGGACGTCTCCGGCAAGCCGCTTCACAAGGAGTTCCCTGATCTTCCTCGCGCCCCAGTGCGGCTTGTCCTTTTTTAAGCGGACGATCATGCGCTCGATGGACTCGGGCAGCTGGTTCGCATAGCGCACCGGCCGGCGCGAACGGTCTGTCAGCGCCTCGAGCCCCTCATCCTTGTAGCGGTTGTAAAGCTTGTAGCCGGTCTTCCGCGAGATGCCGAACTCCCGGCAGAGATCGCTCATGCCCTCGCCATCGAGAAGCCGGGCCACAAAACGAAGACGTTCCTCCATCGCCGAACACGCTTTCCACGGCATCAACACCCCCCGCCAGAAAGCGAAAAGTGTTACCTATGTGTCCGGTACAAACTGTCACCTATGTCTCGGGTCGCTCACAAGGTCTTAGCCAACAATAAGGATTAGCTTCCGATAGTCTGGCTACCATATGGCTACCACAAGAACCGGTTTCGCCGCCTAAGACCTAGCTGCTATCCTCACAAATCTCCCCGTCTCCCTGCACGGCAGACGGGCCCCTTTCGGCGCTGCGGCCGGCGAAGCCGCAGCTCCCACGGGAGGCTTGCCCTGGTTTGGGAAAGTTTTGCCATCAGCGTCCTGGCTGAGCGCGGCAAAGGCGATGACTCATGGCTCGGCCCACACCTAAATAAGTATAAATAATACATTGCGGCTGTGCTCCCAAAGCCCGCGCATAGAAAAGGATAAACTCCTGAAGGAGAAATATATGGGAAGAAATTTAGACTTAGAACATTGCGTAAACAAGGAAGAGGCTGTCATCGCGGCATATTTGGAAGAGCTGGATGAAAACGACAAGAAGATAGCGGAAGGGGCCTGGGCTACCAGTTTGGACTTAGCCCGCATCCACCACTGGCACCCGATCTCACGAGATATTGCCTGAACCACCCGCTCACTCATCCTTCGGAAAGAGCGGAACGACTTCAAGAGATGTGAGAAGTACGCGGATGTAATTTCTGGGATTGGGATTAGTTTCGTATCACGATGCAATTCCCCCGGCGGA
>CAWFPF010000003.1:0-158255 GCA_963817705.1 uncultured Alphaproteobacteria bacterium | reverse complement strand
CCAGATCCACAATCTGGTGCTCTAACCAACTGAGCTACAGCGGCGAAGGTGAACCGCAGTAAACAGCGTTTTCTGTCAAACTTCAAGGGCACTGATGGGAATCGGGCCGGCCTCGCGGCTGACCCGGAACCGAAGGGCGCTTAGTTGGCGCCTGGCATGTGGAGCATCTTGGCGAACTCGCGCTGGATCGCCTGCGACTGATCCGCCAGAAGCTGCGCTTGTGAGTTCATGTATTGGAACTGCAAGCCGATTGCGTCGGTCGGCCCCTTGGCATTGGCGAACTCCTGAATGAACTTCACGGAGTGCTCGATGCTGAGCCGCGCCGTTTCGAGCATGGCCGTGCCAATCGATGATGCTGGCCCGCTCGCGTCTTGAAACATTTGCCCAAATTGGGGCATTTGCCCGAATTGCGTGAAGTCGATCTTGTTCGTCATGACTTTGGCCTTTCATTGTTGATCCCGGCCAGCGATGTCATGACCACCGCCCGTACCAGGGCATTCTTCTGCTCAGCCGGCTTTTCCTGCATGATGATGAAAGGCGCGGTAACGCCGCTGGCGCCCGCTGAGCCGGACGTTGCCAGGGGGAAGATCGCTTTGCTCGAAACCTTGCCGGTTACCATTGCACCTCACTTCAGCAAGCGCGCCTTGCAAACAGGGCATACCACTCGCGTTCCATGCCCTGGAGGGTGCAAAAGCGCAAAATAAGCTCCTGCACTTTCCATGGCGTGGACGGGGCTTAGAAATGGCTCGACGGGTTGGCCTTTTGCGCCGACTGAGCAATGAGGCGGGACAGCTCTTGAGCCTGATGAGCAAACGTCTCCATTTGCTGGCGGGCGAATTGGCTTTGGATGTCGAGAGCTTCCTTCAGGTCCTTCGCATGAACGAGGCGCTGGGCAAGCTCGAAATTGGCTTGAAGATTGGCTTCGGTGTACTTCACGGCCTTTTCGCTAATCTCGCGCGTGCCCGAAGCGATAACGTCTGTCGACTTGGCAACGACGTCGTGAGCCTGGCGGGTGGCCTCAAGGAAGCGGTTATAGGCTTCGTGGGCTTGCTCAACGCTTTTGCTGGCGAGGTCGCGGACAGATGAGGGAATTTCGAAATCGATCCGTTGGGTCATAGGTGCCTCCTTCTAATCTCCATCCTGAGTGCTGGATCCTGTTAAACATCCAGCCACACCGGCCTTATAGCAAGACCTGTGTTGCGGTGCAACAAAAATCTTGTGCAACGCACAATCCGTTCAAGATTATGCATCTGCCGCTGATTCTCCACAAGAAATCTCGGCCGCTGCCGGATTCCTGGATTGCATTGGTTCCGAACACAGTGCATGTGCGGGGACACAACGCCAGTGCTGCGTGGGGCGCAACCGGCAGGAAACATCATTTGGCAACGAGCCCGCTTACAACCGCCGGCAGCCAAAATCCGGTTATGGATTTGCTTTTTTCTTCGCGCGCTGCCTTTATCTGGGACAGCACAGGGCGGGCGGTCACATGGATGAATTCCGCGGCGCGGACTCAATTCGGCCTAAGCCCAGAGGCTTTAGGAAGGGCGATTGCGCCGGAGGTCGCGGAGCAATTTGCCCGCTGCGCCGAATTCGCCAAAAGCAGTCACGAACACGCTATTTATATCGTTAAGCTAAAGCTCGGCGGTGCGCGGCGTCCGGTAAACTATTCGATTGACCCACTTCTGCTCGCCGATGGTCATGATGGCTTGATCGTGGCCGAGGGTGGAAGCGTGCGCGCCACGCCGGGTCCTGTTGCGAAGACCCAGGCGCCGAAGTCAAGATGCAAGCCGAAGGCATCCAGGCGGCCAAAGACGCCCGCGAAGGCACCGGTTCCGCTTCCCCAACTCTCGCCTGAAGAGTTGCGATCCCTGAAGGCGATCGGTCGCAAGGTCCGGAAGCTTTGCAGCAAGAAACAAAGCGCAGCCCCGCTTCCGCCGGCCAAGCGCGAACCGGATCAGCCCGCGTCAGCATTCTCTGCTTGTTCTAACCCTGAGGCCAACCAGAGCCTCCTTCTCGCAGCCTTCGACCTCGTGCTTTTCTTGGACGCGGATCTCGCTATCGTTCGAGCGGACGGCCGCCCCCAGCGGCTTGGCTGGCGCAAATCGAGCTTGGGCGGCAAACGCCTCCCCGGGCTTCTGACGGCTCAGGAGCAAACGCTTTTTCACCGGATGGTGAAGAGATTGAATGCTGCCACCGCTTTCGCTCCTATCTGTCACGAGACGCTTGCGCTCAACAATGAGTTGGGAGGCAGCGCGCCGTGCCGAGTTGTCCTCGGGCGATGGGAAGGCGGCGGTGCCCAATACTTCTTTGCCCTGCTATCCCTGAAGGTGCCTAGGCGCTTGAGAAGATTGGAAGCCGGGCCAATCGTACCTGGCCACGCACGGCTGGCAGCCTAAACAGACTTCGTCCAAAGGTGGCGTTAGGCTCATGGGCATGACTAAGATGTAGCTTCGCCGGCCTCCATGCCTGGACCTTCGCTGCAACGCCCCGCGAGAAAAAGTTAAAGAAATACTTGGGTGTTGACTGAGGCCGATCCCAAATATGACCCTCGCTTGGAAGCATCCATTTCCAGACTTTTGTCGGGGATGACAATGAAGGCTAGCCCCTGCAATTTCCAGGCGAAGGGAGCGCTCCATGGCAGATGACTACATTCTGCAAACGTCCGGGCTCACGAAGGAGTTCAAAGGTTTCTTCGCGGTGAACGGCGTGGATCTCTCCATCCGGCGCGGTGCCATCCACGCACTGATTGGCCCCAATGGCGCGGGCAAGACCACGTGCTTCAACCTGCTCACCAAGTTTCTCACGCCGACCAACGGCAAGATCGCCTTCAAGGGCGAAGACATCACGCGCGCCCAGCCGGCCGACGTGGCGCGGAAGGGTATCGTTCGGTCCTTTCAGATCTCGGCAGTTTTTTCACAACTCACCGCGCTCGAAAATGTCCGGATCGCGCTACAGCGGAGCCGCGGCGGAAGCTTCGATTTCTGGCGCGCGCAATCCGTGTTGAACGGGCTGAACGAAAGGTCGTGCGAACTTTTGGAGGCGGTCGGATTGATCGAATTCGCCGCCACTCCGGCAGGGGAATTGTCCTATGGGCGCAAACGCTCGCTTGAAATCGCGACGACGCTTGCACTCGATCCTGAGTTGATGCTCCTCGATGAGCCTATGGCCGGTATGGCCCATGAGGACATCGACCGGATCGCGGCCTTGATTAGGAAAGTCTCCGCGAACCGGACCATTCTCATGGTCGAGCATAACCTCTCCGTGGTCGCGGACCTCTCCAACTTCATCACGGTGCTCGCGCGCGGCCGCGTTCTCGCCGAAGGTAATTACGCCACGGTCTCGACAGACGAGCGCGTGATCGAGGCTTATATCGGAGTGGGTCATGGCTGAGGCCGCACGGCAGACCGGCGCCATTCCGTCCGCGGATCACGCCCCGATCCTCAGCGTGCGCGGGTTGAACGCCTGGTACGGGGAAAGCCACGTCCTGCACGGGATGGATTTCGACCTGAACCCCGGTGAAGTCATAACCCTCCTCGGCCGGAACGGCGCCGGAAAGACCACAACGCTGCGCGCCATCATCGGAATTCTCAACAAGCGCCGCGGTTCGATCCTGTTCGAGGGCAAGGAGACGATCGGTCTCCCCGCCCGCTCGATCGCGCGGCTTGGCATCGGCTACGTGCCGGAAGAGCGAGGAATTTTCGCAAGCCTCTCCGTCGAGGAAAATCTGATGCTTCCCCCGGTGGTGAAGCCAGGCGGTTTGGATCTCGCGCGGATATTCGAGCTGTTTCCGAACATCAAGGAGCGCAGGACGAGCCAGGGCACGAAGCTTTCCGGCGGCGAGCAACAGATGCTGGCGATTGCGCGAATCCTGCGGACTGGCGCAAGAACGCTGCTGCTCGATGAGCCGACCGAGGGCTTGGCGCCCGTCATTGTCCAGCAGATCGGCAGGACGATCCGCGAACTCAAAAACGAGGGCTTCACCATCGTCCTTGTGGAGCAAAACTTCCACTTCGCGGCGACCGTCGCCGACAGGCACTATGTCGTGGAACAGGGGCGCGTGATCGACATGATCCCGAACGCCGAACTCGAAGCCAACAAGTTCAAGCTACACGCCTATCTTGGCGTGTAGGTTCAAAAGTATTGCAAACCAGGGAGGTGAACGTGCGTATTGGAACTTTGTTTGTGGCAGCGGCGGCCATTTTGGCTTCCATGACGGCTTCTCAAGCCGAAACCCCGGTCAAGATCGGTATTCTCAACGACCGGTCTGGCCTCTACGCCGATATCGCGGGTGAGGGATCGGTCGTCGCGGCCAAAATGGCGATCGAGGATTTCAAGGCCGCTGCGAAGGGCATCAAAGTCGATGTCGTGTCGGCGGACCATCAGAACAAATCTGACGTAGCGGTGAATAAGGCTCGCGAGTGGTACGACCAGGAGGGTGTGGACGCCATCTTCGACGTGCCGAATTCCGGCGTTGCCTTGGCGGTATCGGCGATCACCCAGGAAAAAAACAAGATCTTCATCGACTCCGGTGCGGCGACGTCCGACCTTACCGGCGCGAAATGCTCGCCGAACACCCTCCACTGGACCTACGATACCTGGCAGCTCGCGCACGGGACCGGTTCCGCGACGGTGAAGGCAGGCGGCGACACCTGGTTCTTCATCACAGCCGACTATGCCTTCGGTCAGGCTCTGGAGCGTGACACCTCGGCTGTCGTTATCGCCGAGGGCGGCAAGGTCCTTGGCAGCGTCAAGGCTCCGCTCAACACTCAGGACTTCTCATCCTATCTTTTGCAGGCGCAGTCATCGGGCTCAAAGGTGGTCGGCCTTGCCAATGCCGGCGGCGACACCATCAACTCCATCAAGCAAGCAGCCGAGTTCGGCATCGTGCAGGGCGGTCAGAAGCTCGCCGGTATGCTGGTGTTCCTCACCGACATCCATTCTCTCGGCCTGAAGACAGCGCAAGGCCTCGTGCTGACCGCTTCTTTCTACTGGGATCTCAATGAAGGCACCCGCGCTTTCGCCGATCGTTTCATGAAGGACGCCGGTCGCCGTCCAACGATGATCCAGGCTGGCGTCTATGCCAGTGTGCTGCACTATCTCAAGGGGGTCGAAGCTGCCGGCAGCGCGAAGGATGCGCTCAAAGTGGTCGCCAAGATGAAGGAAATCCCCACCGACGATCCGCTTTTCGGCAAGGGTTCTGTCCGGGCCGACGGCCGCGTGCTTCATGACTCCTACCTTTTTGAGGTGAAGAAGCCGGAGGAATTGAAGGGCCCGTGGGATTACTATAAGTTGATCTCGACGACGCCCGCGGACAAGGCCTTCCGCCCGATGAGCGAAGGCGGCTGCCCGCTGGTGGCTGGTAAGTAACAAAATTGTTGTGAGGGAGCTCGCCTCTTGCGGCTCCCTCGATCGATTGGAGCTGAGCGGCAATGCCTTGCCAAGATTTTTCGTCCTGCGTAATCAGCCTCCTCGGCGTGCCGCCGCAAGCGCTGTTCGGCCAGCTTCTTCTCGGCCTTATCAATGGCTCATTCTACGCCATTCTCAGCCTTGGCTTGGCTGTCATCTTCGGCCTACTCAACATCATCAATTTCGCGCACGGTGCCCAATATATGATGGGTGCGTTCGGCGCTTATCTTCTTTTGAACAACCCGTATTACTCAATCGGCTACTGGCCGGCGCTAATCCTTTCACCCGTCATCGTCGGGCTTTTCGGCATCTTGCTGGAGCGGAACCTTCTTTCGCAGCTCAATGTACGAAGTAAAGCGCGCAGCCTCACCTTTATCGGCGCTTTTTTTGTGATTCTGTTCGCGGTTTACGGATCGCATCTCGCGGCGGGGCTTGGGCTCGGGAACGGCGTGCCGGACCTGGCAAGCGCCTTAGGTTTCAGTCCAGATGCCGCTCTCGCTTATGGGATTTCCGCGATCGGCGCGCTGCTTTTCGCCACGCTTCTTGCCAACACTGGCGTGCTCGAAACTCATGACGGCGACCAGCATAGCGACCACCTTTACGGCCTGCTTCTGACCTTTGGGCTCGCGATTATCATCCAAGGGCTGTTCGTCAATCAATATGGTTCATCCGGCCTTCCCTACACGATCCCCCAAGAGCTTTCCGGCGGAAAAAATCTTGGCTTCATGTTCCTGCCGATATATCGCGGCTGGGTCGTCGCCGCCTCGCTCGTCGTTTGCATCGCCACCTGGCTGATGATCGAGAAGACCAAGCTCGGAGCCTATTTACGCGCCGCCACAGAGAACCCCACGCTGCTGCAGGCCTTCGGCGTGAACGTACCGCGGCTTATTACCTTTACCTACGGTCTTGGGGTGGCGCTGGCAGGACTGGCCGGCGTGCTGGCGGCTCCGATTTATTCGGTCAATCCCAATATGGGAGCCGATCTTATCATCGTCGTCTTCGCAGTCGTGGTTATTGGCGGCATGGGATCGATTCTTGGCTCGATCGTGACCGGCTTCATGCTTGGCATCATTGAGGGGCTCACAAAGGTCTTTTACCCGCAGGCCTCTTCAACGGTCATCTTCGTTATCATGGTCATCGTGCTTTTGATCAAACCCGCAGGCCTTTTTGGGAAAACCGCGTAATGTCCAGCCTCGATCAAGTTTCGCAGGCAAGTGAGCTTGCAGGGGCCGCGGACAGGCCGGGCACGGCCTCGTCGTCCCTTCTCCATGCCTTCCTTTTCCTTGGTTTGGCCGCGCTGCTCGCCCTCCTGCCGGCGCTTGGCCTCTATCCGTTCGTTCTCTCCGAGGTGCTGTGCTTTGCCTTGTTTGCAAGCGCCTTCAATTTGATGCTGGGCTATGGCGGGCTTCTGTCTTTCGGTCATGCGATGTTTTTCGGCTTCGCCTCTTATGTGGCGGCCCATACGGCGAAGCATGGGCTCGCTTCGCTGCCATTCTGGTTCCCTAGGACTGGCTGGTTGAGCATCCCGATCGGCTTGCCGCCTTTCTCCGCGGAATTCGCTATCCTGACAGGCGCCGCCGTGGCCGCTCTGCTGGGTTTCGTCGCGGGCTGGCTCGCCATCCGTAGGCAGGGCATTTACTTCGCCATGATTACGCTCGCGCTGGCGCAGATGGTCTATTTCTTCTGCCTGCAGGCGCCGTTCACAGGCGGTGAGAACGGCATCCAGGGCGTCCCGCGCGGTAAGGCGCTTGGCTTCATCAGCCTCAACTCCGACTTGACACTTTACTATGCCGTCGCCGTTGTCTTCATGGCGGGCTTTCTGCTGATTTATCGCATCATCCACTCGCCCTTCGGACAAGTGCTGAAAGCCATCCGCGATAACGAACCTCGCGCGATCTCGCTGGGCTACCGGACGGCCCGCTATAAGCTGACAGTGTTTGTGCTGTCGGCCACGCTCGCCGGTCTCGCGGGGGGCATGAAAGCGATCGTTTCTCAGCTCGCAACGCTGACCGACGTCCATTGGAGCATGTCGGGCGAGGTGATTCTGATGACGCTTGTCGGTGGCATGGGCACAATCTTCGGCCCCGTCGTGGGCGCCGTCATCATCGTCGCCATTCAGAATTACCTCAACAGCCTGGGCGCCTGGGTCACGATCGTGCAGGGCACTATCTTCGTTATCTGTGTGCTTGTGTTCAAAGAGGGCATCGTCGGCGTGTTAAGCCGCGCGCTGAAACGGCCATTATGACATTTAGAAATTTTTTATTAATCTTAACGAATTGTTAAGACTAGACGGCCACCATCAGAATCGCGATATGGTCGCAACGGGCGCCCCGTGGTGAAAACACTGGCCACGCAACGCCAGGGAACCGCCCCCGGTCTATTATCGCTTGTTTGTAGCGTGCCGGCGGCATTTCGCAGCCGGACTGTGCCGCGCTACCGTTGGGGTTTTTGCCCAGGGACGAGGCATCGAGGACGGCACGCCTGCTCTTCGGCGCAATGTCCCTTCCGTAAAGTTCCCGGCGGCCCGCGGAAAATGGGCGTGAGGAGGCTTTATGCCGAAACCGGGGCTTTCTCCTCGACATACAAAGCCGCGGTTCAGAAGAAGAGCGGAGGACCGATGCTAAAATCAGCTCTCGAAGGTCTGCAGGGGCGCCGTTCGCGACGGATCGGTAAAGTCAAGGTTCGCGATGAAGGCCAGACATCACCCGGGAGCGATCTTTTCCGTATGCCACAGCACCTTTATCCCCCAAGTCGCGCGGGCTGAGTTGCGCGCTCGGGCGGTGCCGGGGTTCGCGTCTTCTCAAGTCATGCACCGGTTCCATGCATGATCTGAAGTGACAAAGGTTTCGCCCATGACGGTGGAAACCGGGCTCCGGCCCGGTTTCTTTCGTCTCCGGCCGGCGCAGCCGTAGCAAAAATTTCTGCCCGCCGCGCGAAGACCCGCTATAAGGGCAGCGAACAACACCCCCGCGCCTCCGATGCCTTGGCTCAACCTGCTGGTCCTTTTTCTTTTCATCGCGTTGAACGGATTCCTCGTCATGTCGGAGCTGGCCATCGTGTCGGCACGGCCAGCCCGGCTGCAGAAGATGGCGGCCGATGGGCAGCGAGGCGCCGCCGCGGCTCTGTCTTTGAACGCCGGCACGGCCCGCTTTCTGCCCTCGGTCCAGATCGGGATCACGGTCGTGGCAATCCTCTCCGGCGCCTATGGCGAACTCAGCTTCGCGCCCCCCTTGGCGAAGGCGCTGGCCGGCACGCCCACCATAGGCCCGCATGCACAAACCGCCGCCTCCGCCATCGTTGTGGCGGGCATCGCCTATGTCTCGCTCGTCATCGGCGAACTTGTTCCCAAGCATTTTGCGCTTTCCGACCGGGAGCGGATCGCCTGCCTCGTTGCTCCTGCGATGGAGTTCCTGGCTACCGTCGCGACCCCTATCGCGGTGCTGCTGCGGCTGTCCACCGCCGGCGTGCTCAGCCTTCTCGGCCCCGCCGTCCGCCCATCGCCCGATGTGACCGAGGAGGAGGTGAAATCGATGATCGCCGAGGGCACCGAGGCCGGCGTTTTCGAGAAGGCGGAGCAGGAAATTATCGAGCGCGTCTTACGGGTTGCCGACCGCTCCGTGCGCTCGATCATGGTGCCGCGCCCGGATATCGTCTGGCTCGACATCACCGAAACCCCAAGCCGGATTTTCGACGATATCCGCCAGAGCGGCCATTCGCGCTTTCCCGTCGGCCGGGGCAATGTGGACGACACCATCGGCATCGTGCACACCAAGACGCTGCTCGAACAGCTCCACGCCACGGGCCAAATCAGCCTCGAAACCGCGATCAAGACGCCGCTCTATGTACATGAAAGTACAAATGTTTTGAAGCTGCTGGAGATGTTCCGGAAGTCGCTGATCCACATGGCCATCGTGCTCGACGAGCATGGCAGCGTGCAAGGCATCGTTACGCCGGCCGATATTCTGACCGGCATCGCGGGCGATTTACCCGAGGAGGAGGCCGACAGCGCGCCCAGCGCCGTGCAGCGCGAGGACGGCTCCTGGCTGCTCGACGCGCAGATGCCGGTGTTCGAAGTCGAGCGCGTGCTAGGCGTCGAGGGCCTCGCGGTGGACGATGCGGAGTACACGACGCTGGCCGGCTTCGTGCTCTCACAGCTCGGCCACATCCCCCCCGTGGGCGAGACCTTCGCGTGGAAGGACTGGCGCTTTGAGGTGGTGGACCTCGACGGCCGGCGCATCGACAAGGTTTTGGCGTCGCAAATGGCGGAGGGGTGATGGGCGCGCTTAACACTCTTTCCGCCGGTATATTTATCCCATTCTGGCGATGCGGGATTCATAGGCGAAATCTGCAAAACCGGTGTCTTCCGCGGCGGCAGGAAAACCGGAAATGCCGCCGTTTACCATGGCCGCGTTTACCATGGGCTGGCGCACGCGCGGATTATCCGCCCGTTCACGCATGATCTGGAGGTGCATTCCCTTTACGATTTAGTTAGGTAACCGAGTAGTACCGGAAATGGTAAAAAATTGCTGGCGCTTACGCGCGATTAGCCAAGAATCGTGGACGCCGAGGCCACAACTTTTGGGGTAAGACGAAGAGTTGAACTTCGTATCTGAGCCCTAGCCGAGTCAGCCGAATCCAAGTGGCCCCGCTTGCGGCGCGCCGCGCCGGAATGTACTTTAGTCCGCCGAATTGCTAAGCTCCGATTTGCGTCGGAGGGGCGGAGTTGGCGGACAGGCTCATCAAAATTGTCGAGGACTATTTCGCGGCCTTGCGCAACATACGCCGGCTCGGCGCGGGCACGCCAGAACGGTCCTTCTATTCCGCCTTCGACAACCTGTTGGACGCCATCGGCGCTGACTTGAAGGGGCAGGTACTTTGCCTACCCGATCTCGGCAACACCGGGGCTGGCCACCCGGATTTCGGCTTGTATGCCAAGAGCCAGCTCCAGCGCGGCGAGCCTCGCAAGGGGCAGATGCCGGAGCGGGGCGTCATCGAGATGAAGCCGGTCGCGGACGACGCTTGGCTGACGGCTCAGGCGAAGCAGGTCACCGGATACTTCGAGACCTACCGGCTCGTCATCGTCACAAACCTCCGCGATTTTATTATCATCGGGGAAGGACCGGACGGGCGGCCGGAGAAGCGCGAGAGTTTCCGTCTCGCGAAGGATGCGGCCTCGTTCTGGGAACTGGTATCGACACCGCGCAAGTCGGCCGAGCGCATCGGCCGCGCGTTCGGCGAGTACCTGATGCGCGCGCTCACGCAATCGGTAGCGCTGCGTGAGCCCAAGGACCTCGCCTGGTTTCTCGCCTCCTACGCGCGCGACGCGCTGGATCGGGTGGAGGCGAAGCGCGAGCTGCCTGGTTTGGCGAGCATCAAGTCGGCGATCGAAGACGCACTCGGCATGAGGTTCGAAGGCGACAAGGGCGAGCATTTCTTTCGCTCGACGCTGGTTCAGACTCTCTTCTATGGCGTGTTTTCCTCCTGGGTGCTGTGGGCGCAGCAAAAGCCGCCGCCGCAAGGGCGCTTCGAGTGGCAGAAGGCGATCTGGCATCTCAACGTGCCGTTCGTCAGCGCGCTTTACCAGCAGCTCGCCGCGCCGAAGCAGCTTCAGCCGCTCGGCCTCGTCGAACTGCTCGACTGCACGGAAGCTACACTCAATCGCGTCGTCAAAGAGGACTTCCTGGCGAAGTTCAACGATGCCGATGCGGTGCAATTCTTCTACGAGCCGTTCCTGGAGGCCTTCGACCCCGACCTGCGCAAGGAACTCGGCGTTTGGTACACACCAGGCGAGGTCGTCACCTACATGGTCGCGCGCGTTGACAAGGCGCTGAAGGACGATCTGGGCGTCGCGGACGGCTTGGCAGCCGAGAACGTCTACGTGCTCGATCCCTGTTGCGGGACGGGCGCTTATGTGACGGCCGTGCTGCGGCGCATCGACAAAACACTCGATGAGAAGGGGTTCGGCAATCTGAAAGGGCAGATGGTCAAGAAGGCGGCGCTTTCGCGCGTGCTCGGCTTCGAGATCATGCCGGCGCCGTTTGTTGTCGCGCACCTGCGTGTTGGCAGCGAGTTGCAGCGGCTTGGCGCCAACCTGAAGGATCACGAGCGCGCCAGCGTCTATCTGACCAACGCGCTGACCGGCTGGGAGCCCGAAACCAAGAAGCCGCTTCCGTTTCCCGAGTTCGAGGAGGAGCGCAAGAAGGCCGATCAAGTGAAACAGGAGGCGCCGATCTTGGTGATTCTCGGCAATCCGCCTTACAACGGTTTTGCGGGTGTAACCATCGGCGAGGAGCGCGACCTAACAAATGCCTACCGTTCGGTAAAGCGCGTGAGAAAGCCCGAGGGGCAGGGACTCAACGACCTTTACGTGCGCTTCTTCCGCATGGCAGAGCGGCGCATCGTCGCCAAAAATGAACGGCGGGGAATTGTTTGCTTTATCTCTAACTACTCTTGGCTTGATGGGCTATCCTTCACCGGCATGCGCGAGCAATATCTCGACGCGTTCGACATCATCCGCATCGACTGTCTCAACGGCGACAAATACAAGACTGGTAAGACCACACCAGACGGCAAGCCCGACCCCTCAATCTTTTCAACTGAACATAACCGGGAGGGCATCCAGGTTGGCACCGCTATCGCGACCCTGGTACGGCGGACCGAGCACAAGACCGACAAGCAAGGTTGCCTTTCGCAACCTGTGGGGCATAGCGAAGCGGGAGGACCTGCTGGCGATGGCCAATGCCGAACCGGGCGCGCTCTATAAAGTATTGCAGCCGCCGCTAGAGCTGGGGCTGCCGTTCGTGGGGGCGGTCGTAGGTGCTGGCTATTTCAGTTGGCCGCGCGTGCCGGAGCTGTTGCCAGCGTCCTTCCCCGGAGTGAAAACCAGCCGCGACGACTTTCTTGTCAGCATCGACAAGAGGCGCTGGAGGAGCGTTTGCAAGCAATTATTTCGACCCTGCGATCTCAGACGATCAGATTCGTGCGAAACATCCGTCTGTTATGACTGGTTCGGGACGCTTTGAACCGATGGCAACACGACGGACATTGCTCGATTCGAGGCTTGCTGCCGGCGAATATTGTACGCTACGCATACAGGCCCTTCGACGTTCGCTGGCTTTATTGGGAGCCCGAGACGAAATTGTTGGATGAAAAGCGAGCTGAGTACTTGGCTGCACGTTGTTTCGGGCAATTCGTTTCTTAGTGCCGGCGAAAGAAACCGAAAGGAAATTTTCTACCAGCCGCAGATCGTACGCTCGATTGCAGATCACCATCTGGTCGAAAGTAATGTTGCTATGTTTCCGCTTGTGCTCAACAGCGGGCAACGGAACCTACCGAGTTCTCTGCTGGAGCGCATGACGGCATCCGGCCTGCCTCCTTCGACAATTTTCCACCATGTAGCGGCGACTTTGAACGCGCCCGCCTATCACAGCGAGAACGCCGGGGCGTTGCGCATGGACTGGCCGCGCGTGCCGCTTCCGGGCGAAGCCAGCACCTTGCAAGCCTCAGCCGCGCTCGGCGCCACGCTTGCGACGCTACTCGACGCGGAGACGCCGGCGCCCGGTGTCTCCGCCGGCACACTTGCGCGCAGGGTTGAAGAGTCTTGCGCTGCCGACTCGCCGCGACGGCAAGAGCCTCGGCGATGACGACCTGAAGGTTTCCGCGCGCTGGGGCTCCATACAGACTGCGGGCGGTGGCCGCATCGTGATGCCCGGCCCCGGTGTCGCCACCGCTCGCGCATACACCGATGCCGAGCGGGCCGCGCTCGCCCTGGAGGGCAAAACGCTCGGCCTTTCCCTCGACGAGGTGATGGCCCTTTTGGGCGGCACGACCTTCGACATCCACCTCAACACCGATGCATGCTGGTCCAATGTCCCCGCCCGCATCTGGGACTACACGCTCGGCGGCTATCAAGTCATCAAGAAGTGGCTCTCCTACCGCGAGCACGCCGTTCTGGGCCGCGCACTGAAGGCCGAGGAGGCGATCTACGTCTCCGGGATGGTCCGCCGCATCGCCGCCATCCTGCTCATGGGACCCGCGCTCGACGCCAACTATGCGGATTGCAAAGCCGCCGCTGTCGCCTGGAAGGACGGGGCTCCCGCCGCTGAAGAAATCTAAGGACAGGCCGCGACCGCTGCTCGCCCTCGCGCTGCGAATCACTCATCGTGCCCTGTGTGACAAATCCACACGAGGGTGCCGTGTTCAACGACAACATAGCAAGCGTAGAACGGAGCGGCCAGCTTGAGCTGTTTGGGGGCGAAGCCGTCGCCTATGCGGGTCCCGATCCCGATCAGATGCGCGCGTGGCTGCAGGGAGTTCTTGCCGAGGCCCAAGCGGCAGAAACGGCGCCCTGGCCGCCGGGTAAAGTTCGGCTGTACCGGCTGATGTTCCCGCAGCTTTCGTTCTGGCTGCCCGAGGATGAAGGGGCGCAACTTCGCTTGGAGTTCGAGACCGAGCTGAAACGGCTGGCGGCGGCCTGAACGGGCGACGCTGATTTGTCCGGCCGCCCCCCCTCAATTCGTCGCCTTCTTCCGCTCCTCCGCTTCCAGCATCGACGCCAGTTCCTCGATGAACTCGTACTGCTCGTTGGACGCCGCGACGAACCTCGGCCGGCCGAACGCCTTCAGGATGTCCTCGTCGTCGAGCGCGATCAGGGCCTGCTTGACCTTCGCGGCAAAGCCTTCGCCGAAGACGGCATTCACATCGCCGCGCACGATGAACGACAAATCCGGGAAGGGCGGCGTTTCCCAGATCACCGAGACCCGTGCCGGATCGACTTTGCCGGCCTTCTGCGCCGCCTCGAACACCGTGTAGTCCATGGCGCCCGCTTGCGCGGCGCCGGCTTGAACCAGATCGAGCGTGCTGGAGTGATCGCCGGAGAAGCTCACGCGCGAGAAAACCTCTTTCGGCGTCCTGTTGAACTGCCGGCGTATCCAAAATTCCGGCACGAGCCGCCCCGATGTCGAAATCTGCGATCCAAACACGAACGATTTCCCCTCGATGCCGGTTGGAAAACCCGGCGAGGGCTTTAGGCCGCTTGAGACGTGAGCGATGAAATAGGATTTATAGTTTTGATCCTTCTCGCCTTGTGCGACGATCTCGGAGCCGGGCACCGCGTGGCGCGCCTTCACACCGGAGAAGGCGCCGAACCAGCCGAGTTGAACCTGCCCCGCCGCAAAAGCCTTGACGGCGGCCTCGTAGCTGCTCACCGGCACGAAGGCCGCACGGACGCCGAGCTTCTGTTCGAGATAGGGCGCGAGCTTCTCGAAACGCTTGACGAGTGCGGCTTCATCTTGATCGGGGATAGTGGTGAAAGAGAAGACGGGATTTTCTGCAAAGCAGAAAGAGAGTGATGACAGGAAGAATAAAGCGCTCCAGAGTAAGCTTTTCCAAGAGCAAAGCATTTCATGATCCTCTACATCGGCAGTGTTTACAAACGGAACCAATAAGTCTGGCGGCAAATTTAATTATGCGCAATGTCAGTTTTTGAGCATTCCGCTCTGCGCGCACACAACTTTGGCGAGCGTTTCGAGTTGAGACTATCGGACGGGACAGCCAGCCGAGCTTGGCTGTTGCAATTTTTCAAGCACGTGCTTAAAGACAATCCAAAGGTTGCCGGAGAGTCAGGCAGCTAAAAAAATGATCGATCCAGTGAGATGAACCGGGGAGACGCCGCGATGGGTGGGCTGAAAGGGCTAGTTTCCGCCATTGGGATTTTGTGCGCGGCGCTTGCGCTGCCGGGCGCCGCTTTCGCGCAGGCCAAGGAGCCCGTCACCATCGGCGCCATCGAGATTTTGACCGGGCCGAACAACAAATACGGCATCGCGATCAAGAACGGCTTCGACCTTGCCCTGGAAGAGGTCAATAAGGCCGGCGGCGTTCTGAACGGGCGCCCCCTGGAGATCGCATACGAGGACTTGGCGGGCAATAAAGAGCAGGCGATCAATGGCGCGCGGCAATTGATCGGTGCGAAGAAGGTTCCGCTGATCCTCGGTCCGACGCTGTCGAACGAGATGTTCGCAGCCGGCCTCGTCGCCAATGGCCGCAAGATTCCGATTGTCGGCACCTCGACAACGGCGAACGGTATCACGGCTATCGGACCGTATGTGTTCCGCACATCTCTGCCGGAAGCTGACGTCGTGCCCGTGACATTGCGCACGGCGAAGGAGAAGTTCGGCGTCAAGAAAGTCGCGGTGATGTACGGCAGCGACGACGCGTTCACGAAATCGGCTTACGACGTGATGAAGGCGGCGCTGGAAAACCTCGGCATCGAGGTGCTGACGACCGAAACCTTCGGCGGCAAGGACTTCGGACTTCTCCGCGCAACTCACCAAGATCAAGGCGCTCAACCCCGACGCCATCGTGGTCTCGGCGCTCGTCGAAGCCGGCTCCGGCATCCTGCTCGGCAAGAAGGCGCTGGGCTTTCCGGAGAGCGTCCGCGTCATCGGCGGCAATGGGTTGAATTCCCCAAAAATCGGCGAGATCGCGGGCGACGCCGCCGACGGCACGCTTGTGGGCAGCCCGTGGTTCATCGGAAAGAGCGATCCGGCCAATACGGCCTTCGTCGCGGCTTATAACGCCAAATATGGTTCCAACCCCGATCAGTTCTCCGCGCAGGCTTACGACACCTTGAAGCTGGCCGCGAAAGCGATCACGGCGGCGGGCGAGGCCGATCCCGAGAAGATCAAGAATGCGCTGCAGACCGCATCAGTCCATGGCGTGATGGGCAACCTGTCATTCAATGCCGAGCGGAGTCCGGCCGACACGTCAGGCGTTGTGGTGCTTGAAATGAAGGGCGGCAAATTTCACGCCCTGCAATAACTTTCCGGCGATTGAACTCACTGCCCCCTTCTGTCCTTCTCTTCAGCCGGAGAAGGAACTCTGCGGCAAGCGGCGCCGGAGGTCCCTCGGGGAAAAGGGGGCGCTCTTTTCTCCTCTCGCCCGGGAAGAGTGTTGGGTGAGGGGGAACGTTTTATGAGACAGGTCCATGCTCGCCCAGCAACTTGCAAACGGTATCGTCGCGGGGTCGACATATGCGCTCTTCGCGCTGGGCTTCACGCTCATGTTCGGCGTGCTTGGCGTCATCAACCTGACTTACGGCTTCTACTTTTCGGCAGGCGCTTTCCTTGCGCTTTACCTCACGGCTGAGGGCGCTCCAATCTGGCTTGCCATTCCCGCAGCGAGCCTTGGCGTGGGGCTCGCGGCAATTGTGCTCGATGCCGTGCTTCTGACGCGCCTGCGCCGGTCGAAGGCGCCCGAACTGGCCTCGCTCATGGTGACCCTCGGCGCGACGCTCTTCCTCTATTCAGCGGCGACGGCGATCTTCGGAACCGACATCAGGCGCTTCCCGCCGGCCGTCTTCCAAGGCGGCGCCTTCGAGTTCCAAGGCGTGCGCCTAACGCTGAGTGCGCTTCTCATCATAGGCACCGCTGCTTTTTCGGTCGCGGCCCTGATGCTCGTCATCCGGGGAACGCGCATGGGCCTCGCCATCCGCGCGCTCGCCGAGAACGGGGACGCGGCCCAGCTCATGGGCGTGAATGCGGGCGCGGTGATACGGCTCGTCTCTTTCATCTGCGGCGCGCTCGGCGCTCTTGCCGGCATTCTCGTGGGCCTGAACTATAACGCCATTCAACCCTATATGGGCGAGACGATGATGCTGAAGGGCTTCGCCGTGATCATCCTCGGCGGCCTTGGCGATGTTCGCGGCGCCTTGATTGCCGGGCTCGCGGTGGGCCTTCTGGAAAGCCTGACCGCCGGATATTACGCCTCGTCCTGGAAGGACGCGGTCGGCTTCATTCTCCTCGTCCTGACGCTTTGGATCCGGCCGGCCGGATTGCTCGGCCGCGCGTCCGTGAGGCGAGCCTGATGCCGGTATCGTTCGACGATTTCTTTTTCACCTATCAAGCGCTGATCTACGCGCTGGGCGTCAACGGCCTGCTTGCGCTCAGCATGTATGTCGTGCTGGCCGTCGGTCAGCTTTCGCTGGGACAGGCAGCCTTCATGGGTATCGGCGCCTATATTTCGGCCCTGCTCACGGTAAAGCTCGACGCGCCCTTTCCGGCCGTCCTCCTAGCGGGCATGGCCGGTCCCGCTTTCGCCGCAGCGATCATCGGCGTCCCGACTTTACGCCTTTCCGGCGTCTATCTCGCCCTCGCCACAATCGGGCTCGGGGAGGTTTTGAGGATCTTCTACCTCAATTCCGAGATCACGGGTGGC
The DNA here is from genome assembly GCA_963817705.1 of uncultured Alphaproteobacteria bacterium. Taxonomy (GTDB): domain Bacteria; phylum Pseudomonadota; class Alphaproteobacteria; order Rhizobiales; family Rhodomicrobiaceae; genus Rhodomicrobium. Next base: position 140,636 of record CAWFPF010000003.1, on the reverse strand, counting down.
GCGCTGGGCCTTCCCGGCATCCCGCAGCAAGGCGGCGCTTGGCTGATTTATCTGTGCCTCGCAACCGCCCTCATCCTTCTGATGGCCATCGGGCGCTCGCGCATCGGCCGGGCCATGGAAGCCATGCGCGAGGACGAAACCGCCGCCGGCATCATGGGCGTGAACGTGCCGCTTTACCGGTTCTCGGCCCTGATTGCCTCGGCCGTGCTGGCTGGGCTCGCTGGCGCGCTGAGCGCGGACGTGTCGTCGTTCATCGGCCCGAACGAATACGGCTTCGACCAGGCCGTGACGATCCTCAGCTTTGCGCTTCTGGGCGGGATCGGCTCGCCCTTCGGCCCGGTGCTGGGCGCGTTCATTCTGACGCTTCTGCCGGAAGTGCTGCGCCCGCTGCACGATTTTCGCTTCGTCGTGAACGGGCTCATCATCGTCGTCGCGGTGCTGTTCATGCCGCGCGGGCTTCTGGCCTGGCGCTTCCGCCGGATCGGCCCCGTGAAGGAGGCCCGCCCATGATCGGGTCACCCGTACCGGCGCCGCCGCTGCTCCACGTCGAGGATCTCACGGTCCGCTTTGGCGGTGTGACCGCCTTGGATGGGCTCGATCTCGCGGTCAGGAAAGGCACGGTCCATGGCTTGATCGGCCCGAACGGCGCCGGCAAGACCACGGCCTTCAACATGATCTCCGGGCTCTTGCCTTCCGCGTCGGGCACTGTCCGTCTTGAGGGCCGGCCCATCACCAAGCTCCCGCCCTACCGGCGCACGGCGCTCGGCCTCGCCCGCACCTTTCAGAACATCCGCATGTTTCAGGACATGACCGTGCTGGAGAACGTCATGACCGGGCGGCATGTGCGCACCGCCGGCGCGCTGCCCTCGATCCTGCTCCGCTCCGGCAGCTTCCGCCGGGCGGAACGCGAAGCGGCGGCGAAGGCGCGCGGCCTCCTTCAGCTTGCCGGCCTCGAAGGCGCGGAATTCCGCCGCGCCGGAGACCTCTCCTATGGCGATCAGCGCCGCGTCGAGATCGCCCGCGCGCTCGCCTCCGACCCCAAAATTCTGCTCATGGACGAGCCCGCCGCCGGCATGAACCCGTCCGAAACCCGCGTGCTGACCGCGCTCCTCAACACGCTCAAAGCGCGCGGCTTCACGATCCTCATCGTCGAGCACGACATGCACTTCATCATGGGCCTGTGCGACCGGATCACCGTGTTGAATTTCGGGCGCAAGATCGCCGAAGGCCCCCCCGCCGACATTCGCACCGACCGGGACGTGATCGAAGCCTACCTCGGCGCCAAGGTCGCCCACGCGCTGGCGAGGCGGCGGTGATGACGGCGGCTCCTGTTTTTGCGGTGGCGTTAGACCCCCTCACTCTGTCTCTCTCCCCAGGGGGAGAGAGAACGCCGGAACAGCCGCCTTCGTTGGGAAGAGGGCAGCAGCCCTCTCATCCTTCCCACAAAGAGAAAGCCGCAGCTCCCTCTCCCCTCGGGGAGAGGGTTGGGGTGAGGGGGGACTTCCCTCAACTCCACAACGGCCGGATCGGCTGTGCAAACCCGCAGGCGGAGGCGGCATGACAGGCGCGGCGCTGCTCGAAGTCCGGGACCTCGCAGTGGGCTATAACGGCATTCCCGCCGTGAAGGGCATAGCGCTCGAAGCCGGCGCGGGGCAAATCGTCTCGCTCATCGGCGCGAACGGTGCCGGCAAGACCACCACGCTGCGCGCATTGTCGGGCCTGCTCAAGGCGCGCGCCGGCTCGATGCGCTTCGAGGGCCGCGAGCTTCTGAACGCGCGCCCGCACCGCATCGCGCGGCTCGGCATAGCGCATGTGCCGGAGGGCCGGCAGATCTTCGCGAACATGACCGTGGCCGAGAACCTGCGCATGGGCGCCTTTCTCACGCCACGCCGGCGCGAGATTGCCCGGCGCCGCGAGCTGGTGCTGGAGCGTTTCCCCCGGCTCGGCGAAAGGCTCGGCCAGCTCGGCGGGCTGCTCTCTGGCGGGGAGCAGCAAATGCTCGCCATCGGCCGTGCGCTGATGGGCAGGCCGAAGCTGCTGCTGCTCGACGAGCCGTCCATGGGCCTCGCGCCGCTGTTCGTCGAGGAGATTTTCAGCATCGTCGCGGAGCTGAAGCGCGAGGGGCAGGCCATCCTGCTCGTGGAGCAGAACGCCAGCGCCGCGCTCGACATTTCCGATTACGCCTATGTGCTGGAGAACGGGCAGATCCGGCTCAGCGGCCCGGCGGCGGAGATCGCGCGGAACCCGGAGGTAGCGGCGGCTTATCTCGGGAGCGGCTAACCGCTACGGCCGCAGCAGCTTGGCGGTGATCTTCCGGTGGCCGTGAAGGACTCGAAGCACCGTCACAAGATCGTCTTTGTGATCGTAGATTGCGATATAGGGCGAAATTATCCCAATCCGTGTATAAGGCCCAAGCCTCGGCCGTGGCGCTCCGATATCGGGATATTCGGCGAGCCGGGTTGAAAAGAGCATCGAATGCCGCAGCGTAACGTTCAGCGACGGCAACACCGGCTTTTGCAGCGAGATCGGTGACGATGTCCGCGAGATCGGCATCGGCGGACGCCGTAATCTCGACGATTGCCATCAACGCCTGAGCGCGTCGAGCCGGGCGGCCATGCGTGACTTGTGCTCGGCATGGGACAACACGTCGCCGCGAGATGCGTCTTCGCGGCCCTTGGCGACATAGGGTTTGGCCCAGTCGAGATCGTCCGCTTCGATCCGGCCATCGTCAATCATCGCCGCGGCAATCGCTGCTTCGGCGGCTGCCTCGACGGTGGTGAAGCGCCCAGCCGCAACTTGTGCTTCGAGCCACTTCTCTTGATCGCTGGTAAGGTTGAGGTTCATGGGTGAAATATATGCGGTTCCGGTGCGTTTAGCCAGCGCGAGAAGCGGATGCAGCTCAACGCTGCGTGGTCATCGCGAGGGAAGCGGCGCAGACTGGGCCCGGACCTCAGAACCGGGCACGGTTTGCCGCCGCAGCTTTGCCATCGTACGCCGGCAACGAGCTCTTCTTTTCCGTATCCTTCGGCGGCACTTCGAAGCACCATGAGGTTGCGCCTCGCGTCAGCCCGATTTCAATCCTGCACTTTCCAATCGAATGGCCGCAGCTCGTGAATGTTGTCTCGCAGAAAATCCAACAAACCCTGACGCCGCTTCTTTGGATTGGCGAATAAAATGGCGGCATCCGGCGGAAAAGCGTCTTGAAAGCGGTCGAAGGCGTCCTTGAAGAGATCGTCGATCGCGCCTTTTGATTTGCTGAGCATTTGGCCAATATCTTCGCTCGATAAGCCTTCTATGGCCCACAGAATTGCTTTTTGCTGGGAGCGCGTAAACCGGCAGCGCTGCGGCCGCGTATCGAATAGCCAGGCAAGCGGCGAACCGGGCAAACGGCTTGTGGCTTCCTCCCTCGTCAGATCCAGCAGGACAAATGGCATGTCCGCGCCATCGATCCCGCGAGCGCTGAACCGTGGTCCCGCGCGCATCCCACCCATCTCCAGCGTTGGCGCCAAAAACTCTGGCAGCATTTTGACAAGCCGTTTGAGCCGGTACCCCAGATGATAATCTATAAAGGTTCTCTGTCCCTGGCCCAAAATCAGGCGGCCTTCAGGGGTGTCTGGCGCGCAGTCCTGGAGCCATAAGAAAGGAAACAGCGTAAGTTGCCCAAGCGTATTGGCGCGCGCAATGTCCTCATAGGAGAGGAAACCGCTCGCTTTTGAAGTCAAGAGTTGCCGGTTGAGCAGCCTGAACGCAAACAGAGGGTGAGGCTCCGCAAACAGCTCTTCCGTAGCCTCATCGGTTATGAAGCCCGACAATCCTATCGCTACGATGCGCGAATTTCGGGTCTCGTCTGCCCCAGTATTTTTTTCCTTCGAAAACGACTCCAAACAACAACCAGACAAACAATCTCTGACGATCAAGTCTTCAATCAGCACGGGCAAAGTATCTGCAAATTCTGACCCGGCGGGAAGGCTTCTGGCGATCCAGGCGGCTGCAAATTTTGCATCTCGCGGAACCATCCGCCGAGACCACACCGCAGCGCTCTCGGACCCTTCACTACGATTCTGAGTGTGCTGAACGAAAACATTCTTTTGCATCGGCCTGCCCCTGGGTCGCCTGCAAACCCCATCACATCGCGCCTTCTTGAAGAGCCTGTTTTACGGGGTTCCATCGTCAACGGTTATCATAGTATTAAAAATGTTAGTAGGGGCTATAGTTACCTACGCTAAAAATTTCACGCAAATAATACTACCTAAGGTTGCTAGGGGAGATTACCTAAGTGGGGACGATCTCCCCTAGTTTTCCAATGGCTTACGCAAGTAGATATAGTGTCTTACTGGATCGCGATTTGGTTCTCCAAACCTAGAGTTCTACCAAACAGCGTGTTGGCCCTTCCTTGCCCGGCGCATCTTGCGCTAGCGCCAATCATTAAGGTTCGGGACCTCAGTCGCTTAAGAATTTGCCGCCGCCGCCGCAAGCCAGCCTTACACGGAAGCCCGAGACGCAGGCCAATTTGCTCGTGGAGCAGAATGCCAGCGCTGCAATGGATATTTCCTGGTGAGGAGAATGGGCAGAGGGCGATCCTCAGCTTCCGCGTTCCTTGCGGCTGAAGTTGCTGAGATGTCCTTCGCGCCCCGCCTGAGCGCGCGCGGCTTTTGCGATACCGGCGCTCTTGCCTTGCGGCGCGGGCCGGCCCAGCAGACGCTCCATCTTTTGGCTGCCGCAGCTTGGGCATGCGGGCGTACTGGCAAAGCCGGTCAGGAGTTCAGCGTCTTTGCCGCATTCCTGACAATGGTAGCTGTAAAGTGGCATGCTCGCACCCTCCCCTCAGGTTCGCCCGGCAGCGCTCAGAAAAACTGAAGCTACAGCAACCGCTTAGGCCGGACAGCCTCGTCCGTGACAATCACCGGACGATGTCCTCATCGAACGCGTCGCTGGTCACAACTGACTGTCTAAGCAAAGTTCGTGCCAGCTAAAGCCATCCTCACCCGTTGTTTTCAGGGAGGCGACCTCCAACGCTTTGCCTGCAAAAGAGCTGCGGAGATGCCAAGCCCGCACCAACCCTAGGCGGGCTCCCGCCGCAACGCCGCCTCTGCCAGCCGCGCCGCATCGGCGCCGGCAGCCATCGTGCCGGAGTATCCGCCGTAGCCGCCGAACGACGAGGCGAGATACAGCCCCTTCACCGGCGTTTCCGGCGTCCGCGGCGGTCCGTGCCAGATCGAAGCCGTGGGCGGCAGCGGATCGAACCCGTAGACCGCGCCCTCGGGCGTGCCGAGGTATCGCGCCATGGAGGCCGCGCTCAGGAAGCTTTTCTCCGTCACCGCACCGGCAAAGCCGGGATAAAGCCGTTCCAGCTCGGCGAGGATGGCATCGAGCCAGGCATGACGCCGGGCGGCTTCCTCCTCCTTGGATAGTCCGCGCCAATTCGCCGTTGCGTCCACGCCAACGACGGTCACGAGCATCGGGCCGGCGTTGTCGAGCCCGGAGTCGATGGCGGCGTAATTCGCGATGCCGAAGGGCGGGAGCCTGCCGGCCGGGTTTGCGCCGAAAAGCGCGGCGGCCTGCGAATAATCGCCAACCGATGTCATCCACGAGGGCAGATGGATCGAGGAATAAGCCGTCAGCCCGAACGCCGCCGGATTGGTCTTGAGCCCGAAATGCGCCGTGAATAGCGAAGTCGAAAGCGGAAGGCCGGCATAGGCCGAACCGAACCGCGCGCCCGCATCGGGAGGCAGCATCGCCGCGATGGCGTCCGGCCCGCAATTCGCCAGCACGACTCGGGCCTCGATGCGCTGCGACGGAGTCTCGCCGCGCCCCGCGGCGGTAATGGCAGCCACGGCGCCTTCGCGGTTCAGTTCAATGGATGTTGCTCCCGTGCCAAGGAGCACGGTTCCGCCCGCCCGCTTTATCGCGCCCGCGAGCTTGATGCTGAGCTGGCGCGAACCGCCCTGCACATAAACGCCGCCAGAGCCGATCATTCCGCCCTGCGCGACCGCGTAAAACAGCCACCAAAGCCGCTTCGGATCGGCGGAATAATAAGGGAGATTGGCCGCCAGGCCGAATTTCGCGGCTTCGTTCCCGCCCAGTTCTGCGCTCAGCACATCGCCGAGCGAGGCGCGCCAGCCCGAGACGAGCGGTGAGCTTCCGGCAACCGCGCCGATAAGGGCGCCGATCGACCGGTTTTCTCGCGCCATGCTCGCCTGACCGAGCGTCTTGCAAATGCGCTCCATTTTCTCTAGAACGCGCGCTAGGCCCTGCTTGGCGCCGGGGAACCGCTTCTGAAGCGCAACCCGCGCCGCCTCGAAGCCATGCGGCAGCGTAAAGGGCTCGCCGACGGGGCCGCCTTGAACCGTGTACAAGTCCCCGGCCGGCACCCAGGTAATTGTGTCGAGCAAATCGAGGCGCTTGAGGATGCTGTGCTTGACTTCGAGCGGATCGCGAGGGTCCGCCGTCTCATGCAGCGAGGCTTCAATCGTGAGCGTGCCCACCCGGTAGCAGGATGCGGCGCCGCCAAGACTCGTGTTGCGTTCGATGAGGCAAACGCTGTGGCCGGCCTTTGCGAGAAGCGCGCCGGCTGTTAGTCCGCCGAGGCCGGACCCGATGACCGCAACATCGAAACGGGATGTGCTCATGCCGCCAGAGATCCCCTCTTAGGTTCCGAACATGGCTCGATACCGCAGCCGTTGACCCGCCCGCAATAGCGCGGCTTGGAAGCGGCGTCCATGACCCTGGTCAAAATCATGCCTACCCTTCCGCCTCACAAAAGAGCGGCTGTTTCGCTGTTGGCGAAGCCCACGCGGTCGGCCAAAATGCGGATGATGAATTGCAGGAAGCAGTTCGCGACGCCTGGGTTTTCCTGTTCGAGCCGGCCGAAAGCTTCCCGCGTCAGGGAAAACACCACGCCGTCCTCGGCAGCGGCGACCGAGGCGGCGCGAAGCGCGTTGCGGAAGAACCCCATCTCGCCAACAACCGTGCGCGTTCTCATGAGCCGCAGAGTATGATCGCTTTCGCCTTCGCGCTGGAGCACGATCGCGATGCTGCCCTCGGCGACGAGGTCGATAGTCCCCGCGGGGTCGCCCTGGCCGTAAAGCACCTCTCCCGACTTGATTGGCTTGCGCTGGAGATAAGGCAAGATCGCCGCGCCGGCCTCCTGCCCAAGTTCGGAGGCAAGCCAAGCCTCCAGCGTTTCTCCGCTCAAGGTTGTCCCTACGCCCTTGGATGCGAGAAGACCGGCTTCACACCAGGCGAGCGCCTCGTTCCGGTTCGCGAAGGCCTCGAAGCCCGTCAGACCATCGGCCGCGAGCTTTGCCGTTGCCGCCTCGTCAAGGCCACAGAAAACGAGCTGAGCGCCTTGCTTGATGCAGACGTTCTTGAGCTTGATGAGGCTCACCACGGCCGATGAGTCCATTCCCGGCACCGCGGTCATGTCGAGAATGATAAAAGCGATTCTGGGACTCCGCTGCCCTTCGATCCGCTGGCGGATTTCCTCGAACAGCCGGTCCGACGAACCGAAGAACAAGTATCCCGAAATCCAATAAATATGAATGGCATCCCCGTCCCGGCGCAAGATGGCCGCCTGCTCCTTCGCACGCTCGACGTGGCTCGACAGGGACGCGGCCGTTATATGACGCTTTACCGGTCCGAGTTTCGCGTATCTGTAGGAGAAAATCACGCAAGCCAGGACAATGCCCGCGGCCACGCCGGCGATGTGCCCGAAGCGCAAGCAAATGAGCATGATACCAAGAGCCGGAATGAGGTCGAACCAGGCTCGCTGCTGCAAAGGCCGGCGGAAGGAGTTGACGACGAGAAGGAAGCCCAGATAGAGCGCGAGGCCGGCGAGGAGCGGGAGCGGCACGTAACTCATGACGCCGATCTTGAACACCAGCAGCGCCCCAATGAGGCAGGCGGCGAGCATACCGCTCAGCCGCGTGCGGCCTCCGGTTTTCGCCAGGATGCTACTGACCCCGGAGGACGGGCTCGCCCCGATCCCGCCGAATAGCGCGGCGGCCAGGGCACCGGCACCGTTGTAACGGAATTCGGCATCGAGATCGGCGGCTTGGGACTGGGTTACCTCGACCGAGGAGATCTTTACGACATTGGAAATCTGGACGACGATCATCACGGCGAGGATTTGCGGAAGATGGACAGCGAGGATCGTCCATTGAACCTCGCCGGAAAGCGCGATCCCGAAAGGCGCCCAAGGCCGGATCTCCTGCTCGCCCTCAAGGAACAAGCCCGCCTGACCCGCGCCGGCGTTCGCGAGGTGAGCCGCGATAAGGCAGAAAGCCCCGCTCAAAAGGAGACCGGCGGCAATGTGTCCGCGGCTTTTGTTCCCGGTCCGCAACAGCATCACAAACGCAGCCAGCATGGTAGCGGCAGCGGCTTTCTCAAGATTCGGAAGGGTCAGATCCGTTGCAAGGATTCCTCCATTAAACGGATGCCCAAGCGAGAGAGAAAAGCTCGCCATGATGAGGAGTACGCCCGTAGCCCCGAGGAACCCCGCGACGACGCTGTAAGGCACGAAGCGCGACAGGTGGGCCGCACGGAAATATCCAAGCACCCACATCAGCCCATAGGAGAAGATGCCTGTCACCCAGAGGGCCATGAGGGCATTGGCGGTGCTTTCGGCGATGGAGCCGCCCGCCACCCTCACGCTGCCGGCAATGCTCCCCGCGAGACTGACGAGGAGGCCGGCCGAGGCCGAGTCCGGGGCAAATCCAAGTGGCTCAAGCTTTGTGAGGCTGCCCGCGATCAGGCCGGCAAAGGCGGCCGAAATCATGAATCCCCAGGCCGCCGAAGGCACGCCGGCCGCGAGATCGCCCTGGAAAATGAGGGCCGCGTAAGACATGGAATACGCGGCCGTGATGAGGCTGCCAGCAAATGCCGCCGGAATATCGAACACTTTTGTCTTCACATGAGAACGCGCTTCGGGGCGTGGTGCGGTGCTGGACCCGTTCCATTCCGGTCCGCCCGCTCGCTCGCATCCGGGCGCGGTTGCCGGTCCAGTGTCCATCTACGTCTCCTGAGCGACTTGCAAATGCGCTTGCTTATCGTTCGAATGATAAGATCGGATGACAGATTAAGCCGCTGTCATGAAGGGCTTTTTCAGAAAAATGCTTATGCGGTACTCAGTTTTGGCCGCCGAGACCGTTTCATAGGCAGCCTGCGAAGATTCAGTCATAATGTGCGGCCCCGATTCCCCCTTCACTCTTTTGCCAATTGCAACCTTGATACTTTTGTGACACCAATTTTCCCCCGCTACTAGGACTTGCATCGCCGCGCCGGCGGCAGCCCCCGGCAACCCTCGCTTGGGCTAGAAAACTGGAGAAGCGCGTGAAACTGGATGTTGTCGATTTGGATAATCAGATCACCAAAGTTGTGCTTTCAGGCCGAATGGATATTGAAGGGGCCCAAGCTGTCGATATGAAGTTCAGCGTCATTGCCGGCTCTCGCAAGAAGGTCATCGTCGATCTGTCTGATGTGTCCTTCATGGCTTCGATTGGGATCCGCACACTGGTGCTCAGCGCAAAAGCGATTACGAACAAGGGCGGAAAGATCGCGCTGCTCAATCCGCAGCCTGGCGTTGAAAAGGTTCTCATAACGACCGGGGTCGACACGATCATCCCGATCGTTAGGGATATCGATGCCGCGGCGGCGCTGGTCGCGTTCTACTCTTAGAGCCTATCCGCTTTTGATGGAATCAAAAGCGGGCACCAACTTTTGTTTTTCCGTGCGCCTTTCCGGAATACCGCTTCACACTTTTCCGGACGCACTCTAGGGGAAGCACAGCTGCCGCATGGGCGCGCAAGAGGTTTTTCGCAGGGCTTTTGAAAGAACATTGCCCGGAGCGGGTGCTGCCGCGCGCTGGATCGATGACGTCTGCCAGCTCAAGAGCATCGGCGGCGACGTTCTCTTCGCCATGCAAGTCTGCCTGGAAGAGCTGTTCTCCAATATCGTGCGCCACGGGGCGCCTGCCTCGTCGTTCCCGCCTCAAGTCCTCCTCACGCTGGAAATCGATCCTGAGCGGATCAGCCTCAGCGTTTCCGACGATGGCAGGCCGTTCGATGTCGCGAATGCACCGGCGCAAAAAATCTCGAAGCCCCTGGCGGAAGTCACGCCTGGGGGGCTCGGGATTTTGCTGGCAAAAGCCTATTCCGAAACGTTGACTTACGAACGTTTGGGCGGACTGAACGTCGTCAGAGCTGAGTTCAAGCGGCCGGCATCGGATCAACGAACGCAGGACGATGCAGGCGCCGATCCGGGACACTCCGCCGCGCTTTCCGGCGCAGGGATCTTCCAATCCGTCGCCAGCGCCATTCCGCCGGTTTTCTGGCGGCCGGGCGATATCCCGATCCGGCAGGGCGAAGCGAGCGAAACCGCTTACTATCTCACATCGGGGAGCGTGCTCGTTTACGCGGAAACCTCTTACGGACCCGTCACGCTCGCGACCTGCCATGCCCCCCGGCTCATCGGTGAAATCGGCGTTTTGGCGGGTCTGCCAAGGACGGCCAGCATCCGCGTTCTGACGCCATCGGCCGTCGTGCCCTTCTCGCGGGAGACGCTGCTTGAAATCGGCGCCAAGGAACCCGGCATTCTTGTCGGGGTGATCGGCGAACTTGGCAAGCAGATCAACGGCGTGAACAAGGCGATAAGCCTCTATACGAACGCCCTCGCCGCCCTTGAAAAGCGCGAGTTCGACGATGGCATTCTTTCGGACCTCAAAAACCCAACGCCAGAACTTGAAGAGTTCGCTGCGGCGTTCAGGCGTTTTGCCGATCAAATCGTCCACAAGCGGCGTCAGCAGGACGAGATGGCAAGCGCGGCCGTGATCCAGCAGTCTTTGCTGCCCGACCTCGCCCTCCTGCAAATCCCCGCTGGGACCGGCCTTCATGCGGCGATGCGCCCAGCGCGCCACGTCGGCGGAGATTTTTACGACGTCCTGATGCTCGATAACAACCGCCTCGCCATCGTTGCCGGCGATGTCTGCGGGAAGGGCATGCCGGCGAGCCTCTTCATGGCGGTTGCGGTCACGGTGCTGCGGGTCGTGGCTAGGCAGGAGCACCGCCTCGGCGCGATGCTCAAGCTCGCCAACGCGATCCTCTGCGCCAACAACCCGTCGTCAATGTTCGCGACCGTGCTTTATGGCGTGCTGGATCTCGAAACCGGCGATTTCGAGTATTGCAATTGCGGGCACCAGCCTCCGCTGCTTCTGCGCCCAAGCGGCGAGCTGAGCAGCCTGCCGGGTGGCGGCCTTGCGCTTGCGATGATGCCCGATCTGCCGGCGCGCGTTTTCAGCGCCAAGGTCCGCCCCGGCGACGCCCTGATCTTCATCACCGACGGCGTCACCGAGGCGATGGACGGCGCCAGCGAAGAGTTCGGGGAGGATCGCCTCGGGGCGGCGCTGGCAGGCCGGAACGCCAGCGCTCAGGACATCGTGTCCAGCATTTTTTCCGCGGTCGACGCTTTCGCCGGTGGCACGGAACAATTCGATGACATCACCTGCGTCGCCGTGAAGTTTCAAGGCTGAGCCATCAATTTTCGCCGTTATGACCAAGCCGCTTGCTTAAGGGAGCCGGGCGCCGTGTCTTTCGACGGCAAAAAGCCGAGCGTGACCAGTGTCCACACCAAACAAAAGCCGCAGATCAACTGAGCCCAACCTGCGAGCGGCGACGGATAATCCTCGCCGCCGAGCGGTGAGATGGAGATGGCTGTCGCAACGAAAAAGGGCACCAGGAAGACAAGCCAGCACCAGCCGGACAGGCCCCTGTCGTGGAAGCGCTTCGTGTTGATCGCGCCTTGTGGAAGCATGAAGACCATCGCGGTGATCCACCCCGAGCGGTCGCCAAGAATGCGGACGAGGTTTGCCCAAGTGCCGTCAAGGAAGGGCGCGTCGTCGTTCATGAGCCTCGATAGCACGGCGTTGAAGCTTGCGATCGCGACGTGAATAAGCACGAAAGCGATCCACCATGTGCGGCGGTCGATGCGGCCTTCGAACGTGAAGTAAATGAATTTCAGGGAGGACATGGCTGCTGCTCCTCATCTGGCGCAGAGTCCAAGCCGGCTTGGCGCCGGCATTCCTTTTGCGCCGCCCGGATGATGAAGCAGCCGGGCAGAATGAGTCCATAGCAATGGGGTTCAGCCCCCCGGCAGCATGGGCGCGAATCGCCGCAAGCCATCCCGTCAAGGGCTGCTCCGGCCCGGAAAGAAAAGGCAGACGGTTGCCAGCCCTAAAGGTCGGCGAGCAAACGCTCCGCGCTGCTTTCCACCGCGTTTTTCGGCGTGTCCTCGACATGGAGCACCTTCACCACGCCGTCCTCGATCAGCATCGCATAGCGCTTCGAACGGACGCCGAGACCGCTGGGCGCGGCGTCCATCTCAAGCCCGAGCGATTTCGCGAAATCGCCATTGCCGTCCGCGAGAAAGGTCACTGTGTCCTGCGCACCGCTGGCCTTGGCCCAGGCATCGAGAACGAAAATGTCATTCACCGCCGTGCAGGCAATCAGGTCGACACCCTTTGCCTTGAACGCGGCGGCGTGCTGGACAAAACCCGGCAGATGCTGCACGTGACAGGTCGGCGTGAAGGCGCCCGGAACCGCGAACAGGACGGCCTTCTTGCCCTTGAACAGCTCGTCCGTGGAGACCTCCGATGGTCCGGCCGGGGTCATGATCTTGAAGTTGGCGGGCGGCAGCGCGTTTCCGGCGACGATAACCATGCGAATCTCCTTCGGGTCATGAGGGCCTGACCGTTTCGGGCGCCTTTATAGCCGGCGAGTCTGTGGAAATCCATCGGCGCAGCGAAGCTTTCACCATCTCGTGAGGCGATTTGGAGCGAGCCGGCGTTTTCGGGGTTGCCAACCGCTTCACTTCCCGCTCTTCATCTGCTGCGGCGGTTGTGCCGGTGGGGATCTGAAACCGTTTTCAGGTAAGACTAGGATTTTCTTTATTCCTTGTCTCTAATACTTCCCCAAAGAGGGAGATTTCACATGCATCGCGGAGTCGTCTTTGCGCTCGGCGTCGTGGCTTCGGCCTTGATCGCCACGGGATCGTTGAACGCGCAGCAGCCGGGGGACGCCGCTGCGGCAGCGGGTGCAGCGGCCGGATCCTCACCGGCGGCTCCACAGACGGCAACGCCCGCAGCCGCTCAACTGAGCCCCGAAGCGGAAGCTTTGCGCAAAGCGCTGTCCGCCCTCGCCGCAGGCCTCACCGAGGCGGATCGGAACGAGCATGCGGCGCTCTCCTCCTTCTACGAGTTCACGCGGTTTTGCGCCGCTTTGGCTGACGCCGGCGGGAGCCCCCACGTCGAAGGCGCTCGACGTTGCCGCGGAAATCAAGCGCGCCGATGAATGGGGCCTCGACGCGGGCGATTTCGCGCTGCCGGCCGGGATCGAAAAGCGCGGGGCGGAAGGTTCCGCGGCCACGGCCGAAGCGATCGCCGCGGACGAAATCAAGATCTCGCTGGCTGTCCTGAAATATGGCCGGTACGCGCGGGGGGGCCGCATCGCCAACCCATCGGAGCAATTGAGCAGCTATCTCGACCGGCAGCCGCAGCTCTTGAAGCCGGAAGCCATTCTCGATGGCATCGCTGCCGCGGACCGGCCCGAGGCTTATCTGCGCGGGCTGAACCCGGCGCACCCCCAATTCGAGAGACTCCGCCAGAAATATCTGGCCCTCCTCGGTGCGCATAAGCAGCGCAGCCCGGAAGCCAAGACGCTGCTCGCCAATATGGAAGAATGGCGCTGGATGCCCGCCGATATGGGTGCGATTTACATCTGGAATAACATCCCGGAATACACCCAGCGTGTGGTCAAGGACGGCAAGACCATCCGCGAGGCGCGCATCGTGGCGGGCTTGGTCGATAAACAGACGCCTATTTTCAGCCGGCCGCTGCGCAAGGTCACCTTCAAGCCGACCTGGATCGTGCCGGACTCCGTCAAGGTGCACGAATTGCTCCCGGATATGCTCAAGGGCGGTCACATGATGCGTGAATATGGCATCGAAGTCAGCAAGGACGGCCAACCCGTCAACTGGCGCCGCATCGACTGGTCCACGGCCGACATCCGCACCTATGACGTCACCCAGCCCTATCAACCCATGAGCGTGATGGGGAAATTCAAATTCTCATTCCCGAACCAGCACACCGTCTTCATGCACGACGCGCTGGCACGGGAGAAGTGGATGTTCAGGAAGACCCAGCGCACTTATAGCCATGGCTGCATGCGGGTTGCCTATCCGCTTGAGCTGGCGGAGATCGTGCTGCGCGAGGATCAAGGCTGGGATGCGAAACGCGTGGAAGAAGCGGTCAATCGGGGTCCGCTCAACAATGAGATCCCCCTTGAGCACAAAATCCCGGTGCACCTGACCTATTTCACGGCGATGGTCAGCGAGGACGGCAAGCTCCATACGTTCCCCGACGTTTACGGTCATGAGCGCCGGATCACGCAGGCTCTCGAAGGCAAATGGGACCGGATTGCGAAGGGCCGCAATCATCTCGCCCCCGTCGAGCTTGCGAGTGCGCCCCGCCGGCATTACGCGAGGGAAGGGGGTGAGCCCGAGGCTTCACAGCGGCGTTCCTGGGAAGGCGCGAGAGGCTTCTTCGACGTTTTCGGCGATTATTGACGGTGGACCGGACTTAGCTCCGCCGCTTCAAGACCTTTTCCGTTAGCTGGCGATAGGCGGGCGTTCCATCGGCCAGGGCCAGGATAAGAAACAGCACGAGGCCGCCGTGAAACAACGCGGCGCCTTTCCCGATGGCCGCCATATGCCAAATGACACCGGGCGCAGCGGCCATGAGCACGGCGGCGGCGATATAGGCGAGCGTCATGCGCGGGCTGGCCGGAAACGAAAGCCGCCAGTAGATCAGCGCGACCGCGCCGAGGGCCATGGCGGCCTTCACGATCGCCATGAAACGGATCAGCGCCTCGAATTCCCCCGCGCCTTCAACTGGTATTTCGCCTGGGTTAAGCAGCCACGGCGCGGCGAAGCTTCCGGCGGCCGCTAAGGCAGCACCGCAAATTAGGACAACGCGCGCGGCCGGCCCGGCGGCGCCGTTACTGTGCTTGAGGGATGCCGGGAGGGTTTCTGTGACGATGCGGGCCACGGCTTTTGCTTCCTTCGGGGGATGGGGGCGTGCTATCGCTAGTCTACAGCCTATCCCGCCATTCGGAAATAGCCCTTCACCCCAGCGCCTCCATGAAACCGGTACGCATCCTCGCCGCCGCCCTGGCTCTTCTTTGCATCGCGGCGGGATTGGCGCAGCTTTCCGCCGCAAAGTCCGGCCTTTCCGTGAGCCGCACTTACGCCGGCGAAACACCCGTGACGGTGTTCCGGCTAGAAGGGAGCGGGCCCGCGCCTGTGGTGATCATCGCCCACGGCTTCGCGGGCTCGCAGCAGCTCATGCAGCCCTTCGCGGTGACGCTTGCCCACGCCGGATATATCGCTGTGACCTTCGACTGCCTGGGGCACGGCCGCAACCCCCAACCCCTCAGCGGCAGCATCACCGAAACGCATGGTGCGACACGGGCGCTGCTTGCAGAGCTGGACCGCGTCGGCGAATTCGCGCGCGCTCTGCCCGGCACGGATGGCCGCGTCGCGATCCTGGGACATTCCATGGCCAGCGATATCGTAGTCCGCTACGCGCAGGCGCATCCCGATGTGGCCGCTACGGTCGCCGTTTCGATGTTCTCGCCGGTGGTCACACCCACGAGCCCGCGCGATCTGGACGTGATCGTGGGCGGCCTGGAGTTCGGCGCCCTGCAGGACGAGGCGCGCCGTGTGGTCAAGATGGTCTCGGGCGAGGAACCCCAGCCGCGCGTCACTTATGGCTCCATTGCTGACGGAACGGCCCGGCGCTTTTCTCTTTCTGGCGGGGTCGAGCACGCCAGCGTGCTCTACAGCGTTCAGAGCATGGCGGAAGCGCGCGACTGGCTGAATGCTGTCTTTGGGCGGAGCGGCGAAAGCTATCTCGATGGGCGCGGGCCGGCGCTCGGCCTTTTGTTCCTCGGGATCACGCTTCTGGGCTGGCCGCTGTCGAAGCTTCTGCCGCGCGTGTCGGAAGTGCCCCTCGGGGCGGCGCTGCCTTGGCGGAAGCTTTTGCCCGTGGCTGTGGTCCCGGCGATTCTCACGCCCCTCATCCTCTGGAAGGCACCGACCGCCTTTCTCCCCATCCTGCTCGGTGACTACATCACCGTTCATTTCGCCGTTTACGGGCTCTTGACCGCGGCGGCGCTTTGGTTCGTCACGCGCAAAGAGAAGCCCTTCCAGACCGCACTGGCGCGGGTGGATCATCGCAAGCTCGCTCTCGCCGCCGCGCTGCTCGCGGGCTACAACATTCTCGTCTTCGGCGTTCCGCTCGACCGCTTCGTGATCTCGTTCTGGCCCATCCCCCAGCGCTTGCCGCTGATCGCGGCGGTGTTCGCCGGCACGCTGCCTTTCTTCCTCGCCGACGAATGGCTGACGCGGGGCGAAAACGCGCCTCCTGGGAGCTACATCCTCACCAAGTTCCTGTTTCTTCTGTCGCTCGCCTTCGCGGTCGCGCTGAACTTCAAAAAGCTGTTCTTTCTCATCCTGATTATCCCGATCATTTTGCTCTTCTTCATCGTCTACGGCTTGTTCAGCAAATGGGCGGACCACCAAACCCAGCATCCGCTCGCCGGGGGCATCGCCAGCGCGGCCGCCTTCGCCTGGGCCATTGCGGTCACCTTCCCGATGCTGATCCGGTAGGCTTATAGGTCGAGGGTGACTTTCACGCGGGCGCGGGAAACGCAGAGCATCATGCGATCCTGCCGGGCGCCAACGGGAAGTACGGAGTCGCGGTGGATGACGACGCCGTCCCGATAGCCGCATTCGCAGCTTCCGCAGACCCCAAGCTCGCAAGAGGAGGGGATGATGAAACCGTCCTCTCTCAGCACCTCAAGCGCAGACTTGTTGGCTGGGACGCGCAGCGTCCGGCCGCTCGACGCGATCTCGATGTCGAAGAGCTCGGGCTTGAAATTTTCGTCAAGCGACGGCTGGAAGACCTCGAAATGAACCTGATCCTGTGCCCATTGCGCGGTCGCGGCGCGTACGGCTTCGGTGAGACGAAGAGGGCCGCAGCAATAAAGGTGGGTGCCCTCTGCCCGATCCGGTAAATCGGATGAGGCATCGAACCGGCGGCGCTCCGCACCGCTTGCGCGATAGAACGTGACATCGTCTCCGCAGAGCGCCCGCAATTCCGCAAAAAAGGGCGGCGTGGCAAGGCTCGAACAATAGGCCAATTTGAACGGCGTGCCGAGTTTCCGCGCAGCCCGCGCCATCGCCAGAAAGGGCGTAATGCCTATGCCGCCCGCAATGAAGACATGCCGCTTCGCGCGGCTGCTCAGCGCGAAATTGCAGCGGGGCGCGGACACATGAGCCTCGGCGCCTGCGTGGAGGGTTTCATGCACCCATTTCGAGCCGCCGCGGCCCTTTTCTTCCAGCTTCACCGCGATGCGATACTGGGTGCGGTCATCGGGATCGCCGCACAGGGAATATTGGCGGATTTTGCCATCGGGCAGGCGAAGATCGACATGCGCGCCGGGAGTCCATTCCGGCAGCATGTCCCTTAAAGGGTGGTTCAGGCTTAGGACTCGAACGCCACCCGGCTCGTCTCGGGCGCTCTGCACCCGCATTTTCATGATGATCCGCGCGGTCATGGGTCGAGTGGCTCAATCCTATCGCCCTGGCGGACGATACCACCCTGCACGATCCAGCAGTTCAGTCCCGAACGGTTATAGAGGGGCAGGTAAACGGGAAGACCCAGGAGTTCTTCGAGATACTTGCAAGGAAAATTCAGCCGCCCGCCCTTGAGGATCGTTTCGCCGACCCGGAAGCGCTTGCCCACGAGATGATTGAGCGGAACGCCGCGTGTGCTGAAGTTACGCCGGTGATCGATCGGAGCCAGGACGATGGGCTTCTCCTGCAGCGGCGGATCGTTGCGGGCGAGTGCATCCAGCGCCTCCATCTCGATCAGCGTTACCTCGCGGACATCGGGCTTCGGCGAGTAGGTGCCGGTACCGCTGAAATAGCGGTCGCCTTCGATGCCGCGCCCCGCGATGAGGCGCGCCTCCTTGAGTTCCTCCATCTCGTAGGAGGCGGCTGGCGCGATATGGATGTATTCCAAGGTCCCCGACCAGGGCACGGCTCACTCCCGTAAATCCGATATGCTAAATTAGTGTACTATAGTGGTCAAACAGCTCATCCTCATGGTTTGGCCAGACCCTTTGTGTGAGTCGCAAACCGTGGCAAAAGCTCCCTTACCGCCTCCTCATGCGCCGTTGGCCGGCCTTCGGCCTCGCCATCCAGAACAGAGGCTCTGCCTCATCCCCTGGATGGCCGCATCGAGTGCGGCCATGACCGGCGGGCGATTCGGAGTAAAGTCATTCCAGCTCAATTCAGGGTGATGTCCAACGACGCCGTTTCGCGCGAAGCGGCGACCGCGATCAGGGTGATAAGTCCCAGCAGGATCAAATAAACCGAGATCGCGGCTGTGCTGCCAGTCGCGGCAAGCAGACCCGTGGCAATCATGGGCGCGAACCCGCCGGATATCGCCGCCGCGATCTGACAGCCGAGCGACGCCCCGCTGTAGCGCACATGCGTTCCGAAAAGCTCGGTCATGTAAGCGGCCTGTGGACCGAACATGGTGCCATGCGTCAGACTCAGCGCAATCGCAATGGTCCAGATAATCGTGGTGGGATCTTTCGTGTCGAGCAGCCAGAACACGGGGAAAGCGGCCGCGAGCGAGGCAGCGATGCCGAAATAATAAAGCGCTTTGCGGCCGAAGCGATCCGAGAGCGCTCCGAACAGCGGGATTGTGATGAGTTCGAGAAGCGCGCCTGCCACGATGCCATTCAGGATCAAGGATTTCGGCAGGCCAAGCTTTGTCGTGCAATAGAACACGCTGAAGACGATCAGCACGTAAACCCAGGCCACTTCGGATATTTTCATGCCAATCGCGATGAGGAACGGGCGCGGATTCTGCTTGATCACCTCCATCACCGGCGCCCTGGAGACTTTGCCCTCGGCCTTCACCCGTTTGAAGGCGACCGTCTCGGTCAGGCGAAGCCGGATGAAAATACCGACCGCGACGAGGATGCTGCTGAGGAGGAATGGCAGCCTCCAGCCCCAGGATAAAAACTGTGCTTCCGGCATTTGGGACAGGAGAAGGAAAACCCCCGTAGACGCCGCGATGCCGAGCGGGAAACCCACCTGGACGAGGCTGCCATAAAAGCCGCGCTTTCCGTTGGGCGCGTTCTCGACCACCATCAGAACCGCGCCGCCCCATTCGCCGCCAATGCCGATCCCCTGCAAGAGCCGGAGGGTGACGAGCGAAATTGGCGCCCAAATGCCGATATCGGCGTAAGTCGGGAGGCAGCCGATCGCAAAAGTGCCGAGCCCCATGACCATGAGTGTTACGATCAGGATGGCTTTCCGGCCAATCCTGTCGCCGAAATGGCCGAAGATCACGCCGCCGAGCGGGCGGGCCGCGAAACCGACGGCATAGGTGGCGAAGGAGGCCAGCGTCCCCGCCAACGGCTCGAAGTTCGGGAAGAAGAGCTTGTTAAACACAAGCGCGGCAGCAGTGCCGTAGATGAGGAAGTCGTACCATTCGACCATGGTCCCGAGAACGCTCGCCCACAGAGCAGGTCTCAAGGCGTTCTCGCTCAGCACATCCGTTCCGGTTGTGGCCGCCGCTTGTGTGGACATAAGTGTGTTTCCTTTATGAAACATTTTCCACTATACGGCGTGCAATCGCTGTGCCAACATTGAAGTAACCCTAGACTCGGTCTCTGTATCATGGAAGAGCCTCCCCTCATGGTTCCGAGACGGCCTGCGGCCTCCTCACCATGAGGCAGGCTCCTGGCTCTCGAAGCGGCAGCTTACTCACGTAAGGGGAGGCTCCTGGCTTTGGAGCTGCGGCCTTCTTTCATGCGAGAGCGGCGTCTTCCTCCGCGTCATCGTGGGGAGCCGCACAGCGGCGTCTCGAAGGATGAGTTTCCGCAGAAGAAGATAAACTCTTTTGACAACAGGAGTTCCCACTTTGTCCGCCTCGCCGCCTATTTTTTGAGCATTGGCGCTTTTGAGACCGGTTTTCGCCCACAGGACGTGCAACGCCATGACGGAATACGCAATTCTCATCTACGATGGCGTGGAGCCTATCGATCTCGGCGCGACTTTCGGCGTGCTCTCGATGGCGAAGCGCGTCGAACCATCCATCCGGGCGTTCGGGGTCGCGCGGAGTTCCGGTCCGGTCTGCTGCGCGAACGGCCTGCAGGTGATCGCCGATTATGCCTATGACGACTGCCCGCCCTTCGATGCCCTGGTCGTGACAGGCGGCCCTGGATGGCCGGCCGCGGCTGCGGATCCCGCAACGCTCGCGTTTCTCAAGGCCGTGCCCGCGAATGCCGCGCTGGCTGCCATCTGCACCGGCGCCATGATCCTGGCGGCCGCCGGCTGCCTCGACGGCCGTGCCGCGACGACCAAGGCGGAAGTTTATGGCGGGGAAAGACCGCCGCTCACGGTCCTCGCCGAGACCTATCCCGCAATCAAGCCGGAGAGAGCCGCGGCCGTGTTGTCGGGCGGCGTTCTAACCAGCGGCGGCGTTTCGCTTGGCATCGACGGCGTACTCTATCTCATTCGCAAGCTCCATGGCCTGGGCGTTATGCACGAAACAGCGCGTATCCTCGAATATCAGCGCGCGTTTGAGGCCAATGCTGCCGCTCTGCCGCCGCTCGGCCTCGGGTGAGCGGGATGCATGCATCGGAGACCGCCGTTGCCCTGCTGCGCCCTTCGTCCAAGCTGGACGAACTCGGCGAGAGACTGCGCGAGATCCGCAAGAGCAAGGACTACTCGATCGAGGCTGTGAGCCGCCTGTCCGGCGTCAGTAAGTCCATGATCTCGAAAATCGAGCGCCGGCAGGCCACGCCGTCCACGACGGTGCTTGGCCGCATCGCCGAGGCGCTCGGGGTCACGTTCTCCGAACTGATGGCCCCGGAGCAGGACAGCGAGGTGATTTTCCAGCCCCTCGAAAAACAGCCCATCCTCACCGACCCTGAAAGCGGCCACACAAGGCGCTGCCTCGCTCCCATCCTGCCCGCGCGCGGGATCGACTGGGTGATGAACGTGCTGCCTGCTGGCGCCTCCACCGGCGAGTTCGTTCCCCACAAGCGCGGCGTCGAGGAATATATCCATGTGCTGCAAGGGCGGCTTCGCGCCACGCTCGGCGGCACGGCTTATGAGCTGAACGAAGGCGACGCGATCTATTTTCAGGCTCACATTCCGCACGAATTTACGAATTTCGGGATCGGCCCCTGCACCTATTATCTCGTGATCAATAGTCAAAAAACCCGTTAGAGTTCGTCGGCGCGGCTAATACGTGCGCGCGTATTTGTCCAAACGCCCTATTCCCTTAGCCGCCGCTCTGTACTACATCATCGCAAATTTTCCCAGCGGGGGCGAAGCATCTCGTATTCCAGGATGCACCTTCAGGAGACCAAGATGCTGCGCATGCTCAAGGCCAAGATTCACCGTGCGACGGTGACACATGCCGATGTCGATTACGAGGGTTCGGTCGCCATCGACCGCAATCTGCTCGACGCCACAGATATCCTGCCGCACGAGGCCGTCGATATCTGGAACGTTACGCAGGGGACGCGTCTCACCACCTATGCACTCGAAGCGCCGCGCGGATCGGGCATCGTCTCGATCAACGGCGCGGCCGCGCATCTGAACAAGCCGGGCGATCTCGTGATCCTCGCCTCATTCGCCTATCTCACCCGCGAGGAAGCGCTCGCGCATAAGCCGAATGTGGTCTTCGTCGACTCGCGCAACCGGGTCGTCGAGCTGCGCGCGGAGACCTGCGAAGCGGCCTGAGAGACGCCGGCCGTGACGAATTATTGCGCAGCCCCAGAGCGGCGGCTGGGCGAAGGTCCGCCCCCCCTGTGTTTAAGCTAAGCCATTGCGTGGTAAAGGTTTGCGGCGACGCCGCTGCGCTGCAACGACCTGCACGATTTGCTTCTCACTAACTTTTGGTAATAAGTTCGCCCACATTTGTCTTAAGGTTTTCCAGAGGCCCGGCTTGCGCAACTCTAATTTTTCTGTGTAGAGGTAAATCTGCAACAGAAGCGCTTCCCTTAACCAGAAAGAAGCTGGATCCCTGATGCCAACGATCGCTCTTGTCGACGATGACCGCAATATCCTGACTTCCTTGCGCATGCTGCTCGAGGCCGAGGGATACAAAATCCTGGCTTACACGGACGGCGTTTCCGCGTTCGACGGCATTACAACGGACCCGCCGGACCTTGCGATTCTCGACATCAAGATGCCGCGCATGGATGGCATGGAGCTTCTCCGCCGCCTGCGCCAGAAAACCGAAATGCCCGTCATTTTCCTCACATCGAAGGACGATGAGATCGACGAGCTGTTCGGGCTGAAGATGGGCGCCGACGATTTTATCCGGAAGCCGTTCTCGCAGCGGCTCGTTGTGGAACGCGTACGGGCGATCCTGAGGCGCAGCCAGCCTCGGGAGCCATCGGCCATCACGGAGGACGCCGCAAAAATCATCGAGCGCGGCAAGCTGAAGCTCGATCCCGAGCGCCACACCTGCATATGGGATAGCAAGCAAGTCACGCTCACGGTGACGGAGTTCCTGATTTTGCAAGCGCTCGCGGCGCGCCCCGGCGTGGTCAAGAGCCGCGACGCTCTTATGGATGCGGCCTATGACGATCAGGTTTATGTCGACGACCGCACCATCGATAGCCACATTAAAAGGCTTCGCAAGAAGTTCAAAGTGGTCGATAACAACTTCGACGTTATAGAAACGCTCTATGGCGTCGGTTACCGATTTAAGGAGTAGCCTCGAAGATTGGACCGCATGGCCCTTGAGATACCCGGGTGGGCTTACAAAAGCGAGGTGCGGCGTGGACTTCGCGCCTTCCGGGTGCGCGCCGCGCGGCTGACGCGCAAATTTTTCAGGCATTACCGCTTCAACAGCATCACGCGCCGGATCATCGTTCTGAATTTCTTCGGCGTGACCATTCTGGTCAGCGGAATTTTTTATTTGAACCAGTACCGCGTCAAGTTCATGGAGACGCGCATCGAGAGCCTTACGACGCAGGCCGGCATCATCGCAAGCGCGATCTCGCAGACGAGCAAGACCAACATGGACTTGGCCGCGGATGCAAACCCGCAGTCCGGTGAGAACAGGCTGATCGTGCCGCAGGGCGTTGCGAGCCCGGAGCTGTCCTTCCGCATCGATCCTGAAATTGTGTCCCCGATGCTCCGCGATCTCGTCGGCCCGACAAAGACCCGGGCGCGGGTTTTCGACACGGATGGGAGTTTGATCTCGGACAGCCGGCAGCTCTATCCGCATGGCTCAAGCGGCCGTTTGGAGGGCGCAGCCGAGGGCGACACCGATCTCTTCGGCGACATCTGGTCCTTTCTTAAATCCGGTCTATGGACCGCAGACCTTCCCCGTTACAAGGACATGGGGCCGGACGGAAAGGCCTATGAGGAAGTTCGCGTCGCGCTGACGGGCAGTCCCGTTCCTCTCATCCGCATCACCGATGCGGGAGAGACCGTGATCTCGATCGCAGTCCCCATTCAGCGCGATCAAACCATTCTTGGCGCTTTGATGCTCACGACCCAGGGCGGCGATATCGACGACCTGATCGCGCAGGAGCGTCTCCAAATCGTCGCCGTAGCCGGGCTCGTGATCCTCGTCACAGGGCTGCTGTCCTTGCTTCTGGCGGGGACCATCGCCAACCCGATGCACCGCCTTGCGATCGCCGCGGAGCGGGTGCGCCGGAACATCAAGAACCGGGAGCAAATTCCAGATTTCAGCGACCGGCGGGACGAGATCGGACATCTGTCGGGCGCGCTCCGGGACATGACCAACGCGCTTTACTCCAAACTCGATGCCATCGAAAGTTTCGCTGCCGACGTGTCGCACGAGCTGAAAAACCCGCTGACTTCGCTTCGCAATGCCGCGAGCCTGCTGCCTTCGATCAAGGCCGAGGACGACAGGCGGAAACTCGTCGATATCATCATCCACGATGTGCGCCGCCTGGACCGCCTCATCACGGACATTTCCGACGCCTCGCGGCTCGATGCGGAGCTGGCTCGCGAAACGGCAAAGCCCGTCAATATGGCGAGCCTGCTCAGCATGTTATGCGAGATCACGCGCGAGAACAGGATTGCGAGCGGTCTCAACGTCGTCTTTACCGTTCAAGGCTGTTCTTCGCCGGAGCAGTTCACGAACAGCAAGGATTACATGGTCAGCGGTCATGACAGCCGTTTGAGCCAGGTCATTTTGAATCTCATCGATAATGCCATTTCCTTTTCGCCAAAGGGCGGATCTATTTATGTTTCCGCCAGGAGGGTTCCGAAAAAGAGCGAGATTGAAATCACGATCGAAGATGAAGGCCCGGGCATCAGGCAAGAAAACCTGGAAAGAATCTTCAACCGCTTTTATACGGACAGGCCCGAGTTGTTCGGCCAGAACTCCGGGTTGGGCCTCAACATTTCGCAGCAGATCGTCAAAGCGCATCAGGGCGCTATCTGGGCCGAAAACAGGCTCTGCCCAGGCGTGCGCGCGCTGAAGCCTCAAGCCGTCAAGCCACAAAAGGGCCGCCCGGCTGAACCTTGCCCACCCCCCGCAACCGGCCGCGAAGAGAGCTTCGCCTGCGGTACCTTGGAGCGTTACTCCTACGGCGCACGTTTCGTGATCCGCTTGCCGGCGGTGACTTGCGCCTGACCGCCTGCCGGTTTTTCCCTCATCGAACACCACCTCGATCCATGCCTCGAAAATTCGCTCCGCATGCGGCAAAGAGGTAGGGGGTCTATCCAACAAGACTGCGAGTTAATGTCGCGCGTCCCCTCTCTCCCTGACGAATCGATCCCTCCCAGCAAGCCCAAAAGCATGAAACTCCGCCTATAGCGGTGCGTTTAGGCCGGCTTTGGACCTATTGTGAGGATTTTAGGCAACAGTGGAGCCGCGCAGTTGCCGTATTTTAACCTTACGCAAAGCTCCCGCTGGGTATGACTCGCATCGTGGATGCTGAGGCAGATGCCCCAGTGCCCACCCGGGCCCGCTCATAGGAGCCAAGCCCGGCATGTGGAGCGTCCCGCGCTCCGCAGGGCGACAAAAACAAGAGCAAGAGGTACCGAGTATGAGACTGCTGCTCACGGCCTTGATTTTTTTGGCCGTTTCGATCCCGGCGCAAGCTGGATATCGTCATCGTCATCATCATTATCATCATCATCACTACCAGCACTATGCTCACCACCATCATACCGTGCGCCACGCGCATCATCGCATGGCGGCGTGGGGTTGGTGGCACAAGCAGCACGCGCAGGCCGCTAACCGGCATCATCATTACCGGCGCCATGCACGGCACGATCCCGCCGTTCACAGCGCGCTTCCCCTTTGCCTATTTGGGGCTGGTGGCACCGGCATGTGCTGGCCGCACTGTCTCAGCATAACCAGCACCATCAAAAACCTCGGGGGTGGGATGGCCAGGGTTACCACGGACGCGGGACCAATCACGGTTGCCTCCCACCTTGCCGAGCGCTTTCAGGCTCTGATCGCGGACTTCGTGGCGCATGGCTATAAGCCGCGGCACGTCGGCTGCCTCGCGCATGGCGGCCACGTCCCGAACTCGCGGCACTATGCCGGCGCCGCCTGCGATTTCGACCAGACGGGTTGGGGCGAGACGACACGCTTCATGTACCACGCGCACGAAATCATCCGGAAGCATGGGTTACGCGATGGCTGCGACTTCAACGATTGCGGCCATGTCGACGACGGCAAATCGCTGCACTATGCGCACCGCTGGAACTCCGACGACGACAGTTGAGCATCCACGGGAGGGCGGGAAATCCCGCCCTCGACATTCCTGTTCGCATGACCATTGAACCGGCTTTGACTTTATTTGCTGCGTTGATTTACGTTTTTTCCAGGGGCGGCGCACTCCCATTCGCGCTTTGCCGATTGCCGTTCGAGGGACCGAAATTTGCCGCCGCGTTTTTTTACGAAAATGGGCCCCAACGCTTACATGCCGCCGCAATACGCCACGGAACGGGCATATCGACAATTCGCGGGATTACGGGCATAAATGCCAAATTGCGAAAGCCACGGCTCAAGCATTAAACTATGAGGTTTCTCATGCCTTATGCGATCCGCATACACGCCTTTGGTGGCCCTGAAGTCATGCAATGGGAGAAGGCCGATGCTGGTGAGCCTGGGCCAGGCCAAGCGAAGGTCAAGCAGTATGCGGCCGGTGTGAACTTCATCGATGTTTATCATCGAACCGGGCTCTATCCCGTGGCGCTGCCCTTCACACCGGGCAGCGAAGGCGCGGGCGTAGTCGTGGCCACCGGCGAGGGCGTGACGGAGGTCGAGCCAGGAGACCGGGTTTGCTATGCCGGCGCGATCGGAGGCTATGCCGAGGAGAGGCTGATCCCGGCCGGCCGGCTTGTGAAGCTTGCGGCCGGCATTTCCTACGAAGCCGCCGCCGCGATGATGCTGCAAGGCATGACCGTGCGCTACCTCCTGAAACAGACCTACCCCGTTACCAAGGACAGCGTCATCCTCTGGCACGCCGCGGCGGGAGGCGTGGGCCTCATCGCGTCCCAATGGGCCTCCTTCATTGGCGCGACGGTCATTGGCACCGCCGGTTCGGACGAGAAGGTGAAGCTTGCGAAGGATAATGGCTGCAAGCATGTCATCAATTATCGCACGGAGGATTTCGCCGCGCGCGTGAAGGAGATTACCGGCGGCAAGGGTGTCGATGTGGTCTACGACTCCATCGGCAAGGATACGTTCCCGAAGTCGCTCGATTGCCTCAAGCCTCGCGGGCTATGGGTCAGTTTCGGTAACGCCTCAGGGTCCGTACCGCCCTTCGAGATTTCGATCCTCGCGCAGAAGGGATCGCTCTATGCGACGCGGCCCACACTGAATACCTATATTGCGTCACGCCAGGCGCTCGTCGAAAACGCCAATGACGTGATGGACATGGTGCGACTCGGCCGTGTTAAAATCCGGGTGACCAAGACCTATCCCATGTCCGAGGCAGCGCAGGCCCATCGCGATCTCGAAGGCCGCGCGACCACCGGCTCCATCGTGCTTCTCGCCGATTATGCCGAGCGGCGCGTGATGCCGATCTATGGCAGCGACGGCGGCGGCGACGAGTGATCCCGGCCCGGCGCGCATCAGCACGCAAACCTTGCGTCCGGCACGGCCTTTTCCGGCCCAGCCGGCGCTGATCGAAATACCGGAGTATTGTAGGTTCGAGCGTAGGCACACGAAACGAACCAAGTGCATTCACAAATTGACCCAATGCCGCGACAATAACGCTTACGAGCCGGAACAGCTTTCCTCAGTTAGAATGGTTTTAAGGAAGTGTTTCTTATTGATTTCGAGGGGAGGGAACCCTATCGTAACAGCGCAGATCAATTCCATCCGAGACCGGCGACATGATTTTATGCTCCTGTAATGTGCTGACGGATCACGCGGTGCGGGAAGCGCTGAGCTGTCCCAATCCGCCGAGTACGCCATGTCAGGTGCGCCGGCATCTCGGCTGTACGGCGCAGTGCGGACGCTGCACGCGGTCCATACGCTGGGTTATGGACGAGTTCAAGAACGCGCAGGCGGAAAGTGAAATGCCTGACGCAAAAGTGGCTTGACCGCGCACGATTTTTAATCTCATTCCAAGCATAATGGTCTTAAGCCATTCCCATCCCCTTCGACTCACCGGCGAAAAACGGAGAAAACTATGAAAGGTGACCCGAAAGTCATCGAATATTTGAACGCCGGACTCCGCCATGAGCTGACTGCCATCAACCAGTATTGGCTACACTACCGGCTGCTCGACAATTGGGGTTATAAGTCCCTTGCGAAGTATTGGCGCAAGGAATCCATCGAGGAGATGGAGCACGCCGACAAGCTGACCACGCGGATCATCTTCCTCGAAGGCTTTCCCAACATGCAGGTGCTGGACCCGCTGCATATAGGGCAGACGGTGAAGGAGGTTCTCGAATGCGATCTTCGCGCGGAGATATCCGCGCGGACGCTCTATGAAGAGGCCGCCACGCACTGCCACGCCGTGAGGGACTACGTATCGCGCGATCTGTTCGAGACGCTGATGCATAACGAGGAGGAGCATATCGACTATCTCGAAACTCAGCTCGACCTCGTGGACAAGCTCGGGCTTCAGCTCTATGCGCAGCACCACATCGGGGAAACCGAGGATTAACATTGCGTGTTAGTTAGCGCAGAACCCCGGCGATCAGTGGCAGGACGTCAAATGTTGAGCCAGGTCGCGGGCATGCGGTGATAAAGCCTCAAGTTTCCGGATGCAAAGCGAGTGGTGGCGCATGGCCCAACTATCCGTAAGCTTTATTGTCCGGATGGACATCCGCTTGCGGCACCTCTCGGCAGCCGTCTCCGGCACGATGCCCAAGCCTACATTATGCTCGACCATGCGGCAAATTCCTTCGAAAGTGCTCATGTGTATCCGGTAAGTCAGGGGCTGCGCTCCGGCGGCATGCTTGGCGAGATAGTCCTGCAAATGGCTTCCGCTGCCAATCCCGGCGAATTCATGCCCGGCTACCTCCTGAAACGCGACCTGCCGGCGTTCCGCCAGTGGACTTTCCTTCGGAACCACCAGAACGAGCCTGTCCCGGGCAAAAGGCAAGAGCTGAAGCGCGCCTGTCTCGGAAGTGTCGGAGATGATGCCTATTTCGGCAAAACCTCCTTCCACGGCTTTTACGATCGCCGTGTTCGTTCGCTCTTTCACATCGATATAGACATTTGGGTGGGCGGAGAGATAGGGCGCAAGCGCTTCAGGCAGAAACTCGGTCATCGCCGTGGTGTCCGAGAGAAGCCGGACATAGCCTTTGAGGCCTCTTGAGTATTTGCCGAGTTCGCCCCGCATCTGCTCGACTTGCCTCAGCACGATCCGGGCGTGGTGGGCGAGCGCGTCTCCTGCGGGAGTTGGCGCCACGCCACGGCGACCGCGTTCGAGCAAGGGCAGCCCGATAATATCTTCCATGCCACGCAAGCGGGCGCTCGCCGAGGGCAGCGCCATGTTTGCCTGCGAAGCTCCGCGGGTGATGCACCCGGCTTCCACGACGAAGAGAAAAAGGCGAAGGTCGGTCAAGTCAAACCGCATTCCAACCCTCCGGTGAGCCTATTTGCAGGCCATAGGCTGCGTTAGGAACTTCCAAATTGCGAGGTCCGGTCACCTGCACGACAATCGGACGCAAAGATGGAAAGGATCGCCCTATGAAACCCCAAGTGTTAAGAACCTCCCTGGCCTTATCGATGACGCTTGCCAGTATTGCCCTGCCGGCATTGGCAAATGTGTTAGCACGGGACAGCGCACCGACGTCGCTGTTTGTTAGGAACGATACGCCTGGCGACGAAAACCGGCTTGGCAACGGATCGTATTGCCGGTTTCCATCAGACTACCAATGCGACACGGCGCACGGAGGCTGATCGATAGCAATAGCCATCGGCAGAAGCTGTTCCCTATTTGGGTGGCAGTGCCGCGGGTGAGAACCCGGTTCTCCGGCGGGGCTGGAGTGTAGCCAGCGCCGCCGGAAGCCTCTGACGCTTCAACGCAGCCTGCGGCTCGCGAAAGGAACGCCAATCGCCATCGCGACGATCAGCGACAGGATCAGCGCCCACACAAATTCGGGGGCGACCGCGCCGACCTTAACCCTCGGATCGCCGCCCGGCAGCCCAAGCACACGGATCATCGGTTCCGCGAGCTTGAGGCAAGCATCGATGATCTTCGCGAGCGCGTTGGCAAGGGTCACCGGCGCTTGATCGTTCAATCGGGCATAAGCGGCATCCGCCGTCACGGCGATGGCGGCCCAGAGCACCGCAATCTGTACCGGCTCGCGAGCTTTCGTAACGAGAGCAAAAGCGAGCGCGGCGCCCGCGACGATCCCGAGCAGAGCGGCGGCGCTGCGTGCCGGTGCAAAGTAAAGGAGCCCGAGGGCGGCGGCTAGGAATAGAAAGACGCCTAAATAAGGTCCGAGCCGGCTCCGCCAAGATTCGATCGTGTCACGCCAGGTCATGGTTCCCCCAATTCGATAAGCTCGCCCCACCTCCAAACATACGTCACCGGGGCCGCGCTGACGACCGGTAAAGGGATAGCTCCAATCTTGTTCGCTTTTTAGGCACCGACGCGCGTGGCTATACTACGCACAAGACAAAAGCCCATGGCGGAGGACAAAAGCACCGGAATTAGCGACCGGGCGGCGTTCTTGGCTGTGGATCGTGTTCACGGAGCTTTGGTGCGCGGCCTAAATTACGTCACCTCTGCAACGAACCCCCATGCGCACCCGTTTACGGCGTAAACACCGTTAAGGGGTTGCAATCATGCTGCCCATCTTTGCCGTCCTTCGCTCGCTGACGCCGAACCAGCGCAATGCCGTCCTCTCCGCTTACCTCGGCTGGACACTCGACGCCTTCGACTTCTTCATCCTCGTTTTCGTTATCAAATACGTGGCGGCCGAATTCTCGGTGAGCGTGACCGACGTCACCTTCGCTATCCTGTTGACGCTGGCGGCCCGGCCGATCGGCGCTTTGCTTTTCGGCCTTGCTGCGGACCGCTTCGGGCGCCGCCCCGCCCTGATGGTCAACATTCTGACGTACTCAGCGCTCGAATTCGCGTCCGGCTTTGCCCCCGACCTCACAACCCTCCTGATCCTGCGCTTCCTCTACGGGATCGCGATGGGCGGAGAATGGGGCGTCGGAGCCTCGCTCGCGATGGAGACTATTCCGCAGAATGCGAGAGGCTCGATATCGGGCCTGTTGCAGGCCGGCTACCCATCGGGCTACCTGATCGCCTCCGTCGTCTACGGCCTCTTTTTCACCACCATAGGCTGGCGCGGCATGTTCATGCTGGGCGCGCTGCCGGCGTTTCTCGTCCTGTACATCCGCCGCAACGTGGACGAGTCGCCAGCCTTTATCGAGCGGCGCGACAGCGGGAGGCCGCAGGCGGGCCTGGCGGAAATGCTGCGGAGGCACGCGGGCCTCTTCGCCTACGCGGTTATTCTGATGACCGCATTCAACTTCTTCAGCCATGGCACTCAGGATCTGTATCCAACCTTCCTGCAGGTGCAGCGTCACCTATCGACGACTGCAGTGAGCATTATCGCCATTGTCTATAATATCGGCGCTATTCTCGGCGGCCTCGTCATTGGCGCTTTGTCCGAGCGAATCGGAAGACGGCGCGCCATCGGGCTGGCGGCGCTGCTGGCGCTCCCCGTAATCCCCCTCTGGGCGTTCTCCACGGAGCCGCTCTGGCTTGCCGTGGGTGCGTTTTTTATCCAATTCGCCGTGCAGGGCGCTTGGGGCGTCGTCCCCGTTCATCTGAACGAGCTTTCGCCCGGTGAGGTACGCGGCACATTTCCAGGGTTCGCCTACCAGGTCGGCAATCTGATCGCATCCATCAATGCGACCATGCAAGCGTGGATCGCCGCCACCTTACCCGTCGCCGGGGTCGTGGGGCCGGCCAGCGCCAATTACGCCGTCGCCTTGGCTGGAACGGCCACAGTCGTGGCTTTCGCTGTGGCAGGGCTGGCGATTCTCGGTCCGGAAGCACACGGCGTTCACTTTGGCGAAGTCAGAGAAGCTTACCCGCCCGCTTTAGCGGAATGACGGCGTCATGTTCGAACCAATCCTCAGCCATAAGTCGAATGCGGTGCCGCTAGCCGCGTGTGATATGCCGCCGTGGCTTGGGCCAGAATAAAGTACAAGGGAATATAGCGATGATAACACGCCGCATGCTGATGAAGACGGCTGGAGCCGGCGCTGCCGGCGCGACGCTCGCGATGGGAACCGGCGCGCAGGCTCAAGAGAACACGATGACAGCGAAATATAACGGCCCCTTCGAGATGCCGAAGAATATGACGCTTTTGTCCATTGCGAATGCCGATGGCACCGAGACGCTCGGCGTCAAGACCGGGGACTCTGTTATCGATGTGCGCAAGGCATCGCAGCTTTTGGGCCTGCCCGCCGCCCTGACGCTGGACCGGCTTCTTCAGGAAGGCAGCGCCAGCCAGCTGACAGCGCTCGTTAACGCCGTCAAGAACGCCCCGCAGGCCCAGGGGGCTATCGTGCCCGAGGCCAGCGTCAGCTACGGCCGCCTGTTCATCAATCCCGGAAAAATCATCTGCATTGGGCTCAACTACAAGCGCCACGCAGCGGAAGTGCACATGGCGGAGCCCAGGCAGCCTATTCTCTTCAACAAGTATAACAACTCGCTGGCGCCTGCGAATTGCACCATTACGCTGCCACCGAAAGAAATATCCTACAAGTTCGATTATGAAACCGAGCTTTTGATCGTGATGGGCAAGCAGGCCCGGAACGTCTCCGAGGCCGAGGCCCCGGACACGATCGCGGGCTACTGCACCTCGAACGATTTTTCAGCCCGCGACCTCCAGCTTGAAACCCCAAGCGTACAGTGGATGATCGGCAAGACACTCGACAATTTCGCACCGGTCGGCCCCTACTTCGTGACTTCGGACCTCGTCGGCGATCCGCATAAGCTCAAGCTCCAAACCTTCGTGAACGGCGAGGTGCGCCAGGACTGGAGCACCGACGACTTCATCTTCAACTGCTATCAGGTGGTGTCGTTCATTTCGAGATATTGGACGCTTGAGCCGGGCGACATTATCTTCACCGGCACCCCGCAGGGCGTGATCCTTGGCATGCCGAAGGACAAGCAGGTCTGGCTGAAGGCCGGTGACGAGATCGAAAGCCGGATCGAAAAGCTTGGTTCGCTGAAGTTCAAACTGGCTTGATTGGAGCGGCTACCCCTCATCATCGCGATGGCAACCTGAGGGAGCAGACGTTGCATTGCATGCCAACGAATGTCTGCTCTGTTTCGTTTCCTATCGTGCATGAGGCCCAAGGACCGCTTTGCGATGTTAAGCTCCTCGCACCGTCCAAGCGGCAAGCGCAACCTTTGCCTTCGGTTGCCTATTTTATCTGCCTAAATTATAGTGAGGTCAGCTCGGGGCCGTGGGCCGCGGGTCGAGTTTGAAGATCAGCATCCGCAAAGCTAAGATTTAATTTAAAGGGTGTGAAATGAAAAATGTCTTCGGTCTTTTGGCGGCCGCGATCGCGGTTATTTTTCTAACATGTCCTGCGAGCGCGGGCTTCCGGTCGTTCTCGGCGCCGCACTTCTCTGCTCCCCGATACTCCGCTCCGCGTTTTTCGGCGCCACGATCCAGAAGCTTTTCGCGAGGGCGCACGAATTATAGGAGCCGCAGCTTTTCACGCAGCCGGACACGCAGCCATAGCGTGACGCACAGCCGCAGCTTCACGCGCCACAGTTCAACCCGTCACCAGCACGCATCGCCGCACAGGCCCTCCCATGCGACGCACACCGTGAAGCAGCAGCACCTTACGACGCACGGCGACAAGCACGGCGGCTCCCAAAAGCGCGTCCAGCGCTTCAACCCGACGGCATCTGTCGGTCACTACGCGCCGGGAACGCTCCTTCATAACAGTTACAATGGCCATAACCTGACGCACAAAGTCGTTGGCAGCCGGCACAAGGAGCTGGTCGACCACAAATTCCGGAAGCCGCCGGCCCACCTCCACCAGCGTCTTGCGGCATTGCACGCGCATCGCTGGCACAGGCATTGGAAGCGCGTGGTCATTATCGGCGCGGGCGGATATCTTGCCTGCGATCTCTACTGCGAATTCGATGTGCCAACAGACGTGTATGGCGACTTCGTCGCGGCAGTCGATGAAGCCGAAGCCGATGAGGCCGAAGCAGCGGCTTACGCCCCAGATACCGCCAGGAAGGGTCCTCATCGCGGCTGGGACAAAGCCGTCGATGTTTTGGAAGCAGCCGCTTCGAAAGACGACAAGGAAGCGGCTGACGCAAAGGCGACTGGCGGGGATGCCGAAACTGTCATCGATCAGCCGGATGAACTGGTCGATGTCGTTGTTGCTGAAGACGACAACAAAAAGTAGTTGTGCCCCGATTGCCAGGCCGTGCCGGAAACATGAAGCTTTTCAAAGAAGTATGGATGGCCGGGTCAAGCCCGGCCATGACTCTCCGCCTCGCGTCGGGCTCTTAGACACATCCTTCGTGACGCCGCCCCTGGCGGCTCCTCAGGATGAGGTCTCCCTCATGGAGAGAGGGCGCAGGCCGTCTCGAACCATGGCGGCAGTCACCTAAGTCCGGGGCGTATCTTCCCGCACGCGAAGGCGGTATCCGACACCGGTCTCGGTCAAGATATGCGCGGGCACCTCGGGCTCCGGCTCGATCTTCTGCCGGAGCTGGCGCACGTAAATCCGCAAATATTGCACGTCGCATGCCGCGCCCCAAACTTCCTGCATCAAGAAGCGGTGAGTCAAAACCTTGCCTGCATGCAGCACGAGGAGCCGGAGAATCTCATACTCCTTCGGAGAGAGTTTCACTTCCTGGCCTTCGACGGTCACGACGCGGCGGACAAGATCGACGCTGAGGCCGCCGCTCTTGAAGAGCGGCTCGCCGCCCTGCTCCTGAAAGCGGTGGCGCAATGCGGTGCGCATGCGGGCAACAAGCTCGGCAATGCCGAATGGCTTCGTTACATAGTCGTCGGCGCCGAGTTCCAAAGCCTCGACCTTCTGGCGTTCGCCCGCGCGGCTCGACAGCACGATAATGGGGAGCTTCGAGCCCGAGCCGCGGATGCGGCGGATCACATCCACGCCGTCGAAATCGGGAAGGCCCAGATCGAGGATCACGATCTCCGGCTTTCCGCCTTCAATGAGTGCCAGGGCCTTCCCGGCATTCTCCGCTTCGAGAACCTCAAAGCCCTCAAGCGTGAGGCTCGTCCTCAGAAGGCGGCGGATCGGAGGTTCGTCGTCGACGACGAGCACCGGTGTTTTGACGCTGGCTCCGCTCATATCCGGACCATCAGGCAGCCATACTCTTCTCAGGATCGGGAAAGGTTATCGTGAACATGGCGCCCTGACGGTCAGCCCGGTTGGCGGCCGTTATTTTTCCGCCGAGCGCTTCGACAAATCCGCGGCATATCGCTAGCCCGAGTCCGGTTCCGGCGCGCTGCCGGTCGCCTTGCTTCACGCGATGGAATTTTTCGAAAACGCGCTCCAGGCGGTCCTCCGGAATGCCCGGCCCCTCATCCAGAACTTCCATCACAATCGAGCCTAAGGCGCGCCGCGCGCGTATCTTGATCTGCGATCCGGGCGGTGCATATTTGGCCGCGTTATCGAGCAAGTTCACCAGCACCTGCTCGAACAGCATCACGTCGAGGTTGAGCATCGGCAGGTTGGCTTCGAGATCGACCTCGACCGAGTGATTGGCAACCATACTGGACACGCGCTGCAGCGCCGCGCCCACAATCTCATCGACATCGACAGGCTGACGGTCGAGTTCGATCGAGCCGGACTCGATCTTGGTCATGTCGAGCAGGTTGGAGACGAACCGGGACAGGCGCTCGGCCTCTTCCTGGATCGTCTCGATCAGACCCTCGCGCTCGGGCGCATCGAGAAGGTCTCGATATTGCCGGAGCGAGGTGACCGAGCCCATGATCGAAGCCAGCGGCGTTTTCAGGTCATGCGACAACGACGTCAGGAGTGCCGCGCGAAGTCTCTCGGTTTCGGCGGCCAGCCTCGCCTCGTTGATTTGACCGGCGAGCCGCACACGCTCGATGGCAACCGCCGACTGATCCATGAGCGCGTCCAGGAGGCGCCGCTCATCGGGCGTCAGCAGCATTTCCGGCCGCTGCCCGCGCGCCAAGCCGACAACGCCAACGGCACCCGAGCCGGTGCGCAGGGGAAGGAAAAGCCGCCGCGCTCCCGGCAGCGTTTCAGAATTCCGCCCCGCAGCCCGGTTGTTCTCGAAAGACCACTTGGCCGCGCCAAGCTCGGCCTGATCGAGATCGTCCTCGGGGGGAAATCCCGCCTTCACACGCAAAACCCCGTCCGCATCGGGCAGAACGATCACGACATCGGTCTTGAGCGAATGCGCGATTTGATAAGCCGCGGCCCACAAGAGGTCGTCCAGCGAGACGATGCCTGCGAGTTTCTTCGAAAAGATATAAAGGGCCTCGGTGGTCGCGGCGCGGTTGCGCGCGGCGGAGGCCTGAGCCCGGACTTTGGCGGTCAGGTTGCTGACGACGAAGGCGGTGAAGAAGAAGAAGCAGAGCGCGGCAACATTTTTCAGGTCGGCGAAGACGAATTTATTCTCCGGGTCGAGAAAAAAGAGCTGATAGGCGAGCATGCTCGTGCCCGCCGCGAACATCGACGGCCAACGCCCGAAATTATAGGCGACGCCAATGACGGCGACGAGGAAGACGAGGTCCGCGCTCTCGATGCCGATGACGGGTTTGAGGAGATAAGCGAATCCCAGCGCCAGCGCGACCGCACCGATCGTCGCCGCATAGGGAATCGGATCGAACCCGAAATGTTCGGGGGACTCGCGCGTCTTGACCGTCTTCTTCGGTATGGGATCGGCGGCGAGATGATCACCCGCGATGACATGCACGCTGATATTGCCGGAATGGCGAACGAGGTCGCGCACAACCGACCCATTGATGAGTTCGAACCAGCGTGTCCTCTCCGCCTTGCCCGCCACGATATGCGTCACGTTGTTGGCGCGCGAAAAGGCGAGCACATCGTCCGCGATACTGCCGCTGCCCGGAATGGTGATCGCCTCGCCCTGAAGCTTCTCGGCAAGGCGCAGCGTATCGGCGACGCGGTCGCGCTCGACCTCGGTGAGGTGCTGGCTGTGGCTGGTTTCGATGTAAATGGCGGTCCAGGGCGCGTGCAGGCGGTCGGAGAGGCGCTTCGTATAGCGCACGAGCCCAGCGGAGCGCGGGTCCTCGCTGATGCACACGAGAAGGCGCTCGCCCGCGGGCCACGGGCCTGGAATGGCATGCGCCCGCATATGGGTCAGAAGCTGCTCGTCGACGCTCTGCGCGGTGCGGCGCAGTGCCAGTTCGCGCAGCGCGGTTAGATTGCCGGGCGAGAAGTAATGGTTGAGCGCACGCTCGGCCTGTTTGGGGACATAGACCTTGCCCTCCCTCAACCGCTGGATCAGCTCGTCCGGCGTCAGGTCGATCAGCTCGATGTCGTCGGCCTTGTTGAGGACGAAGTCGGGCACCGTCTCGCGCACCCGGATGCGCGTGATCTGAGCGACCACATCGTTCAGGCTTTCCACATGCTGAATGTTGAGGGTCGTGTAGACGTCGATCCCGGCAGCCAGAAGCTCTTCCACATCGAGGTAACGCTTGGGATGCCTGCTGCCCGGCGCATTGGTATGAGCAAGCTCATCCACAAGCGCGATCTGAGGGCGGCGCTTGAGCAGGGCGTCGAGGTCCATTTCCTCGAGCGTATGGCCGTGATAATCGATTTGAGCCCGGGGAATGACATCGAAACCGTAGAGAAGCGACTGCGTTTCCGCCCGGCCGTGGGTTTCCACAACGCCGACAACGATATCGGCGCCTTCCAACAGCTTCGCCCGCGCCGAGAGCAGCATTTCATACGTCTTGCCGACGCCAGGCGCAGCGCCAAGAAAGACCTTGAGACGGCCACGGCTTTTATCTTCCCGCCGCGCTTCCACAAGAAGCGCGTCTGGCGATGGCCGTCTTATCGTCTCGGTTTCCGCCATGACTCTCAGCTAACGAGATGGGCCTCGGATGTCAGTGACTTAACAAT
Source organism: uncultured Alphaproteobacteria bacterium (assembly GCA_963817705.1). Taxonomy (GTDB): domain Bacteria; phylum Pseudomonadota; class Alphaproteobacteria; order Rhizobiales; family Rhodomicrobiaceae; genus Rhodomicrobium. The sequence continues at coordinate 102,937 of CAWFPF010000003.1, read as the reverse complement.
GATATCGTAAGCGCTCCAGGGATTATTAGCGTTACGCAATCCCGCCGCCTGACCTTCGCCGCGAAGAACGCGCGAAATCGCAGCAAGATAAGGTAGCGCCTCGCCCCCACTACAACCCGAGCCCAGCGGCGTAATGATGGCGAAAATGAGGTCCACAGGCTTACCGTCTATGGCATCGTACGCGATCGGGTGCGCAAGCGTACAGAACATAGCATAAGGCCGGTCGAGATCGGGAAAGCAGACATGGGGAACAGCCACGCCACGGCCGATACCGGTCGAACCGAGTGCTTCGCGCCCCGCGAGAGCCTCACGAATGCGTTCCGGTTCAAGTCCGCTTCTCGAACCGAGCGACGCGGCAGCAAATCTCAAGGCATGCGCCTTATTCTCGATGCGCACATGGACCGCGATCACCGCGGGCGTTATGATATCGGATAGAGGCATGCTCGATGATACTCCTCGGCAAAGGATGCCCCGAGGCTCTTTTAACACGGGGATGCAATCACAATTCTACCCGGTTCTCCTAGCAGCATAAAGCCCGGTATATGCGCTAGCGCGAAGCGCTTGTTGGGCGCTCCGCGTCGAGCCTCAAGTTCAACTTGAGGACGTTCACCCGCGGCTCCCCGAGAACGCCAAGCAGCCGGGCTTCTGTGCCCTCGTCTACAAGCTGCTTCAGCCGCTCCTCCGTCATTCCTCTAGCCTTGGCCACGCGCGGTATTTGGAACTGTGCGGCCAAAGGCGAAATGTCCGGATCGAGCCCGCTAGCGGATGTGGTCACGAGATCGGCGGGAACAAGAGCGGAGGGGTTCTCTTCTTTCAGTTTTTTTGCGTCCTCGGCCACCCGGTCGATCAACGCCTTTGAGGTCGGACCGGCATTGGATCCGCTCGAATTCGACGCATTGTAGGGCGCTGGCACGGTTTTCGATGCATCGTTCGGATCGGTATCGGTTGTCGCCGAGGGGCGCCCATGGAAATAGCGCGCATCCGCGAAATTCTGGCCGATCAGCTCGGAGCCGACAACTGTGCCGTTGCGCTTGATGAGGCTACCATTGGCCTGGTGGGGAAACAGGATCTGCGCGATCCCCGTCATGCCAAGGGGATAAGCCAGCCCTGTCAGAAGTGTGAGCATGACGATCATGACGATGGCGGGCCGTATTTGTCTGAGCATGGCCTTCTCCTTAAGCGAGACCGATGGCTGACACGGCGACATCGATCAGTTTGATGCCGATGAAGGGCACAATGATGCCGCCGATGCCGTAAATGAGCAGATTGCGGGTCAGGATTTTCGAGGCGCCGACCGGCCGGTAGGTGACGCCGCGAAGGGCGAGCGGGATCAGAGCGATGATGATCAGCGCGTTGAAGATGACCGCGGAGAGGATGGCGCTTTGCGGTGTGGACAGCCCCATGATGTTCATCGCGTTCAAGAAGCCCTTGCCATTCGGTCCGATATAGAAGACCGAGAACATCGCAGGGATGATGGCGAAGTACTTCGCCACGTCGTTGGCGATGGAGAAGGTGGTGAGCGCGCCCCGCGTGATGAGAAGCTGCTTGCCGATCTCCACGATCTCGATGAGCTTGGTCGGGTCGCTGTCGAGGTCGATCATATTGCCGGCTTCGCGGGCCGCCATGGTGCCCGTGTTCATGGCCACGCCAACGTCGGCTTGAGCAAGAGCCGGCGCGTCGTTGGTGCCGTCGCCGCACATGGCGACAAGTTTGCCCTTGGCTTGTTCGTCGCGGATGAGCTGAAGCTTGTTTTCGGGCGTGGCCTGCGCCAGGAAGTCGTCGACGCCGGCCTCGGCCGCAATCGCTGCCGCGGTCAAGGGATTGTCGCCTGTAATCATGACGGTACGGATGCCCATGCGCCGCAATTCCGCGAAGCGCTCGCGGATGCCGCCCTTGACGATGTCCTTGAGATGGACAAGCCCGAGCAGGCGGCCGCCGCGGGCGACGGCGAGCGGCGTGCCGCCCTTCGTCGAGATGATTTCCGCGCCGCGCTCAAGCTCGCGGGGAATGGGCATGTGCGGGTTGGCACTGACCTGGCGGATATAATTGACCACGGCGTCGACAGCGCCTTTGCGGATCTGGTCGTCTTCGAGGTTGATGCCGCTGATGCGTGTCTGCGCCGTGAATGGGATGAACTGGGCGCCGAGTTGCCCCATGTCCCGTCCGCGGATGCCGTAGCGCTCCTTCGCCAAAACCACGATGGAACGGCCTTCCGGGGTCTCGTCGGAAAGCGAGGCCAATTGTGCGGCATCGGCAAGCTCAAGCTCGGTCACGCCGGCCAGCGGTATGAATTCCGCTGCCTGGCGGTTGCCAAGCGTGATCGTGCCGGTCTTGTCGAGCAGAAGCGTGTCCACATCGCCCGCGGCCTCGACCGCGCGGCCCGACATGGCCAGCACGTTGAAGCGCACGAGGCGGTCCATCCCGGCGATGCCGATGGCGGACAGGAGCGCGCCGATCGTGGTCGGGATCAGTGTGACGAACAAGGCGACCAGAACCAGGATCGGGATTTCACCGCCCGCATACATGGCGAAGCTCGGGATGCTCGCGACCGCGAAGACGAAGATGATCGTCATGCCGGCAAGCAGAATGTTGAGCGCAATCTCGTTCGGTGTCTTCTGCCGTTCGGCGCCTTCAACCAGGCTGATCATGCGGTCGAGGAAGGTCGCGCCCTGTCCAGCGGTGATGCGCACCACAATCCAGTCGGAGATCACCATGGTGCCGCCGGTGACGGCCGACCGGTCGCCGCCCAACTCACGGATGACGGGCGCGGATTCGCCCGTGATGGCGGCTTCGTTCACCGAGGCCACGCCCTCGATCACATCGCCATCCGACGGGATGAGGTCGCCCGCTTCGACAAACACAATGTCGCCGGGCTTGAGTTCAAGCGCGGGCGCGAGCGTGACTTTGTCATGCTTGCGCGGATCGGCGAGCTTTTTCGCCATGACATCGGTCTTGGTCGCGCGAAGGCTTGCGGCCTGCGCCTTGCCGCGGCCCTCGGCCACGGCTTCCGCAAAGTTCGCGAACAAGACGGTGAACCAAAGCCACAGGATGATTTGCAGCGAAAAGCCGTAATGGCCAGCGCCTGCCGCAACATCGCGGATGAAGAGGACTGTTGTCAGCGCGGCCACAACCTCAACCACGAACATGACGGGGTTCTTCACCATCAGCCTCGGATCGAGCTTCCTGAATGAGCCGCCGATGGCCGGGATCAGAATCTTCGGATCGGTGATCGTTGCCGTTGCCGTCCGTTTGGATTTCGGTGCAGGAGACATGGATTTCAGACCTCGAAGCTCAGAAAGTTTTACCGGCCACCATCGCGAGATGCTCGACGGCTGGCCCGAGCGAGAGCGCGGGGAAGAAGGTGAGGCCGCCGACGATCAGGATCACACCCGAGACGAGTAAAATGAACTGGGTGCCATAGGTCGGGAAGGTGCCTGCGGACAGCGGCAGGATTTTCTTGCGCGCGAGCGACCCCGCTATGGCGAGCGCGGGAATGACCATCAGGAAGCGCCCGATCAGCATCGCGAAAGCGAGCGTCGAGTTGTAGAACAGCGTGTTGGCGCTGAGCCCGGCGAATGCACTGCCATTGTTGCCGGTTGCGGAAGTGTAAGCGTAGAGGATCTCGGTAAACCCATGCGGGCCCGGGTTTCCGCTGTTTGCTATTCCGGCCAGACCTTCTTTTGCGACGGTCGCGACGGCCGTGAAGCCAAGGATCGAAAGCGGCAGGATCAGGATCGCGAGCATCGCCATCTTGACCTCCTTGGCCTCGATCTTCTTGCCGAGATACTCCGGTGTGCGGCCGACCATAAGCCCGGCGATGAAGACGGAGAGAATCGCGAAGAGCAGCATCCCGTAAAGGCCTGAGCCCACGCCGCCGAAGATGATCTCACCCAGCATGATGTTGATGAGCGGAACCATGCCGCCGAGCGGCGTGAGGCTGTCGTGCATATTGTTCACGGCGCCGCAGGAGGCGTCGGTCGTCACCGTGGTGAACAGCGCCGAATTTGCGATGCCGAACCGGGTCTCCTTCCCCTCCATATTGCCGCCGGCCTGGAGATCGCTGGCGGTCTGATCGATACCGAGCGCGGTAAAAGCCGGATTGCCATTGGATTCGGCCCAATAGCAAATCGCCACGCCGCCGAGGAACAGGAGGCCCATCACCGAGAAGATCGCCCAGCCCTGGCGCTGATCGCCAACCATGCGCCCGAACACATTCGTCAGCCCGGCGCCGATTGCGAAGATTAGCAGAAGCTGGACGAAGTTCGTGAGTGCGTTCGGATTCTCGAAAGGATGGGCCGAGTTGGCGTTGAAAAAGCCACCGCCGTTCGTCCCGAACATCTTGATGACTTCCTGGGATGCCACAGGGCCCTGCGCGATCAGCTGCTTCGCACCCTCGATCGTGTTCAAATCGGTATAGGCGTTCAGGTTTTGCGGCATGCCCTGCCAGACGAAGAAGAGCCCCACCACAATCGACACCGGCAACAGGACGTAGAGTGTCGCGCGGGTCATATCGACCCAGAAATTCCCAACCGTGTTCGCAGTGGCTCGCGAGAAGCCCCGGACCAACGCCAGCGCAAGGGCAATACCCGTGGCCGCAGACAGGAAGTTGTGCACGGTGAGCCCCGCCATTTGAATGAGGTAGCTCATCGTCGTTTCCGGCACATAGGACTGCCAGTTGGTGTTGGTTATGAAGCTGACCGAGGTGTTGAAGGCGAGGTCCGGCGTCACCGCCGTCTGCCCTTGCGGATTGAACGGCAACACGTCCTGCAGGCGCTGCAGCGCGTAGAGGGTGAGGAAGCCCGCGATGCTGAACAACAGCATGGCGATTGCGTACATCACCCAGCTCTGCTCACGGCGCTCGTCGACGCCGCTCAACAGATACAGCGCACGCTCGACCGGCCGCAGCACGGGCGAAAGCAGCGTTCGGTCGCCATGGAACACGCGGGTCATATAGAAGCCGAGCGGTTTCGTGACGAGCACGACCGCGAACGCGAAGAGCGCGATCTGCGCCCAGCCTTGAAGTGTCATGGATGGCTTTCCCTAGAACCGCTCGGGGCGGACAAGCGCATAAATGAGATAGCCGAGCAGAAACGCTGTAACGGCAGCTGCCAGGATGTAGTCGAGGGACATGGCTTCCTCACAATCTGTCGCAGGCGCTGACATAGGCGATGGCGATGACGAAAAAGCCAAGCCCCATGGCAAGCATCAGAAAGTCTGACATTCTGACCCTTTCGCGTAAAAAATGCCGCTACCCAAAACGCCACGTTTTCGACGTAGCTTGGGCGGCAACGTGGCCAATAATTCAGCGGAGGGGCGTTAAAAAACAAGGCGAGGGGGAACGGCCGGGTATATAAATGTCATAGTGCAATGGGGATCGCGATACCGCCATAAAGGCCATGCTTGCGCTGAATGCGCGGCAACTTGAAATTGCAGTCACCATGGCCTCGAACTCGGCGTAAGTAGTGAGCCCAGCTCCACGCAGCCCCTGCAACGGGGTCGCGCCACCGCACAACAACCCGGCCGGACAATGAGAGCGTTTTTGAAGCGAGACGGCGCCAGCCCGGTGCTCAGCTTTGGCCTGGCGCCTTGAACGCGAAGCGCTCGCCATTGGCCGTGGTCTCTTCCGTCAAAAGCGATAGCGCCAGCGGAACAACCGTCTCGGGCAGCGGCAGCGTGTTCTCGTCCTCGCCCGGAAAGGCTTGGCGCCGCATGCGGGTCCGCATCGGGCCGGGGTTCAGCAAATTCACGCGCACGGCCGTCGATTGCACCTCATGCGCATAGGTCTTGGCGAGCGCTTCGAGGGCCGCTTTGGAAACCGAGTAAGGGCCCCAATAGGCCCGGCAGTTTTGCGCGGCTCCCGAGGTGAGGAAGAGAACGCGGCCTGCGGGAGATAGCCGTAGGATGGGATCGAGCGTGCGCAGGAGCCGCCAGTTCGCCGTGACATTGATGGCCATGGTTTGCAACCAGTCGGCCTCGCTCACATGCCCAAGCGGCGAAAGCGGCCCAAGAATGCCGGCGTTCCCGACGAAGATGTCGAGCTTCTGGTAGCGTTCATAGAGCGTCGGCCCCAGAGCATCGATCTGGGCGCCCTCCTTGAGGTCGAGCCGCAACAGCGAAATCTGCGCGCCCGCCGCCTTGATCTCGTCGTCGAGTTCCTCCAAGCCGCCCTTGGTCCGGGCAAGCGCCACGACATGCGCGCCTTGCAGAGCTAACGCCTTAGCGATGGCGCGGCCGATCCCGCGCGACGCGCCTGTCACGAGTGCAACCTTACCGTCGAACCTTGGAAGCGTGGACATAGGACTGAGGCTACACGGCCATGAGCGAAAGGCGATGATGCTGGCCCGGGTCCGGCCCGTCCCAATCCTGGAGCCGCGTCGGATAGCTGCCGGTGAAGCAATGATCGGTAAACTGGGGTGCGTCCGGATCGCGCCTCGGATATCCGAGTGCACGGTAGGTGCCGTCGACCGACAGGAAAGCGAGGCTATCGCACTCAAGGAGTTCGCGCATGCCCTCGAGATCGTGGTTAGCCGCGAGCAATGTATCGGTGTCAGGCGTGTCGATGCCGTAATAGTCGGGATATTTGATCGGCGGACAGGCGATGCGCATATGGACCTCGCGTGCGCCCCGCTCACGCATCATGGTGATAATCTTGGTCGAGGTGGTACCGCGCACAATACTGTCGTCGATGAGCACGATGCGCTTGCCCTCCACGCTCACGCTCGGCGTCGGATTATGCTTCAGCTTGACGCCAAGCTTGCGGATGCGCTGTTCCGGCTCGATGAAGGTGCGCCCGACATAATGGTTGCGGATGATGCCAAGCTCGAAGGGCAGGCCCAATTCATTCGCGTAGCCGATGGCAGCCGGCACACCCGAGTCGGGCACCGGGATCACGACATCCGCCGGAGCGGGGGCTTCGAGCGCAAGCTCGCGCCCGAGTGCTTTGCGGACGTCATAAACACAGCGCCCGCCCATGATGGAGTCAGGGCGGGCGAAGTAGATATATTCGAAGATGCAGGGGCGCGGTGCGCAGGGCGGGAAGGGCTTGTGGCTCTCGATCCCCTCCTCGGAGATCACGACCACCTCCCCGTTTTCGACCTCCCGGACAAAGGCGGCGCCAATGATATCGAGCGCGCACGTCTCCGAGGCGAGGATGGTCGCATCGCCCAGCTTGCCGATCACAAGAGGCCGGATGCCAAGCGGGTCGCGGATGCCGATCAACTTTGATCTTGTCAGGATCGTAAGCGCGTATGCACCCTCGATCCTGTGCAGCGCATCGAACAGGCGGCTGATAAGGCCACGCTTGCGCTCGGCGCTTCGAGCGATAAGATGAACGAGAACTTCGGTGTCGGACGTCGATTGGAATATCGCGCCGGAAGAAACGAGTTCGCGCCGGATTTTGAGCGCGTTGGTGAGATTGCCGTTATGGCCGAGGGCAAGGCCGCCCACATCGAGATCGGCAAAGAGCGGCTGAACGTTGCGCAGCGCCGTCTCGCCAACCGTCGCATAGCGCACATGGCCGATGGCCATCGATCCCGACAGCCGGTCTATGATGGGCTTCGTATTAAATTGATCGCCAACCAGCCCGAGACGGCGCTCCGCATGGAAGGCGCTGCCGTCGAACGTCACGATGCCGGCCGCTTCCTGGCCGCGATGCTGGAGGGCGTGGAGACCGAGCGCCGTAAGCGCAGCGGCTTGGGGGTGGTTGAAGACGCCAAAAACCCCACAATCCTCATGCAGCTTATCGTCGCAGAGGTCAAAAGGGGCCGCGGCCGAAAGCGGCATTCCACAATTTTCGTCCAAACCTCAGCGTCCTTTACCGGGCTCGCGCCCGCATTACGGGGCTTCGTTCAATCCAACACTATGTCTTGTCAGCCTCAGGCGCGGGCGAGCCGGGCCGCTCGCGCTTGTTGAACAGTGACTTAGGGTTGTCCGGCAAGAAAGATTTAATCGTATCTCCAGCGCTTTCAATAAGCGGAAGGGATCGCGCTTGCGTGACCCATTTTGGTAGATTTTGGCGTTCGACGATCTGACTCACGATCAAATAGGCGATCACCACCAGGATCAGCCCGCGTATAAGGCCATAAACAAAACCCAGCGTCCGGTCAATGGCCCCGACGCGGCTGTCGAGAACGCGTTCGGAAACGTTCGCGGTCAGAAGGCTGAAAATAATAAGGCTGGTGATGAACACCACCAGGATCAAGGTGGCGTCTGCGAGCGCGCGCGTGTCGATCAGGCCGCGCACCGTCTCCTTGAAATAAGAATAGGCCAGGAGCGTCACCAACGCGGAGAGCGCCCACGACATGATGGACAGCATTTCACGCGTCAAACCCCGGAGCATGGCGAGCAGGCCGGAGAAAATCATGATGCCCACAAGTATAACGTCGAGCCCCTAAATCGGCATGAGCCTTACCCTTTCATGCGGATCGACGGCTTCACACGCCTCCAGGCTATCCCCATCCCTGAGCCTAGCCAAAAAGCGCAGCCAAATCCTTCAACTGAGCGAGCCGCGTGAGCTTCACGGCGAAGCCATCGCGCAGAATTTCGCCCGCCGCCGGCAGAAAAGCCGCGCTGAAACCCAACTTTTGGGCCTCCTTCAAACGGAGGCTCATCTGTTGAACAGGCCGCAAAGCCCCCGATAGACCAGCCTCACCGAAATAGACGCAATCGCGCGGGAGCGCAATGCCTGAAAGGGCCGAAAGCAGCGCCGCGGCCACAGCCAAATCGGCCGCCGGCTCGGCGATGCGCAACCCGCCCGCGACGTTGAGATACACGTCCTGTACGCCAAGCTTTACGCCGCAACGGGCTTCCAGCACGGCGAGGATCATGGCGAGGCGGTTTTGGTCCCACCCCACAACCGAGCGGCGAGGGGCGGCGTAGGGCGAGGGCGCGAGCAGAGCTTGGATTTCCACAAGAAGAGGGCGGGTGCCTTCGATGCCGGCGAAGATCGCACTGCCTGGAGTCCCCGCGCCGTCCTGGCTCAGAAAGAGCTGGGAAGGATTGGCGACCTCGCGAAGGCCGTCGCCATGCATGTCGAAGACGCCGATCTCGTTGGCCGGGCCGAAACGGTTCTTGGTTGCTCGCAAGAGCCGGAGGTTGTGATTGCTCTCGCCTTCGAAGGTGAGAACTGTGTCGACCATGTGCTCGATGACCTTCGGTCCCGCAATCTGCCCGTCCTTCGTGACGTGGCCAACCACGACCAGCACCGGGCCGCGCGCCTTCGCAAGCGCGATCAGAGATTGCATGCTGGCGCGGACCTGGCTCACGGTGCCGGGTGCCAACTCGATGGCTTCGGTCCATAGGGTTTGAATGGAGTTGACCACGATGAAATCGGGCGCGCCCGCCTGCTCGACGGTTGCCAGGATACGCTCCACGCAGGTCTCGGCGGCAAGGCCGAGCGGCGCCTGGCTGAGCCCAAGACGCGCGGCGCGCATCCGGATTTGCCCGGTGGCCTCCTCGCCGGAGAAATAGAGTGCGCTATGGCCCTGGTTCGCGATGGAGGCGGCCGCCTGCAAGAGAAGCGTCGATTTGCCGATGCCCGGCTCCCCGCTGAGAAGAACCGCCGAGCCTTGCGCGAAGCCTTCGCCGACCGCGCGGTCAAGCTCCGCGATGCCGGACGCGATTCGCTGTACGGGCCGGTCCTCGGATGAGAGGCTTTCGATCGCGGCCGCTTTCGCCTTGCGCTTGGCCTTGAGCCCGGCGGGGCCCGCGAACGAAAGCGCGCTTCCCTCCTGAGTGAGACTGTTCCACGCGCCACAGGCGGGGCACTTGCCCTGCCACTTGGGCGACGCCGCGCCACAAGACTGACAGACATAGTCTGGGCTGGCTTTTACCATGGGAAGACCCACTCACCCCGGCCCTCTCCCCAAAGGGAAACGGGGCAGGCCGCAGCAGCTGAGAAGGCGTCCCTTCTCCCCATGCCGTATCCGCTTGCGGATACGGCCACTCCGAGAGGCAAGCACGCCAAGGCGAGCTTGCGGGAGAATGGCAGGATGAGGGGGAACTCATTACTCATCCAGATAAGCCCGGTGGTAGCGGTGCCCGAGCGAGGTCAGTATTTCGTAGCTTATCGTTCCGGCGAAGCCCGCGAGATCGTCGACCGTGACCCGCTCCCCAATCAATTCAACCCAACCGCCCCGGCGAACCAGATCGTCCGGCACATCCGTCGCGTCGAATGTCGTCAAATCCATCGAGACCCGGCCGAGAAGCGGGAGCCGGTAACCGCCGATATAACCCGGTGGGCCGTCCCTTGCAGCGTTCGCGGACAGAGCGCGGAAGAATCCATCGGCGTAACCCACTGTGACGGTCGCGATTTTTGTGCGGCGCCGAAGCGTCTGCGTTCCGCCATAGCCCACGGTTTCGCCCGCTTCGGCCCACCGGACCTGCGCAATGCGGCCATAGAGCGAGACAACCGGCTCCATCGGGTTTGCGGCGGAATTGGTGGGGCTGCCTCCATAGAGAGCAACTCCGGGGCGCGTAAGTTCGAAGCGATAGTGAGGCCCGAGGAAGATGCCGCCCGAATTCGCTAGGCTGCGCGGGACGCCCGGGAACAAACCGGCCAGCTCTTCGAACCGGGCGCGCTGGGCCTCGTTCTTGGAATGGCTCCGGTCTTCGGCACAGGCAAGGTGGCTGATGACGAGTTGCAGGTCGAAAGCGGCCAGCAATCCAGGCATCGACGCGAGCCGCTGGGCCTCATCCTCCGGCATGCCCAGCCGCGTCATGCCGGTATCGACGTGGATCGCGGCGGGATAGCGCGTGCCCCGGAACCGGCAGAAGCTCGCCCACTCTTCGATCTCTTCGAAACTGCTGAGCACCGGGCGCGCGTCAGCACCCGCATAGAACTGAGCCGCCCCGGTCATTAATCCATCGAGCACATAAATGGTGCTGTCCTGTTTGCAAAGCCTCCGGGGTGAGAGCGCTTCGTGGGCCGTCGCCACGAAAAAAGTAGAGCAGCCTTCCAACTCCAGCGCTGGAATCACGGATGAGATACCGAGACCGTAGGCGTTGGCTTTAACGACTCCGGCTGTCTCAGCGGAGGCGCTGGCATCGCGTAGCTTGCGGTAGTTGCGCCGGATCGAGCCCAGACTGACGATAACGGCACCCGTCGCATGCGGGGGAGCAATCGCAAGCTGACCTTCAATCTCCGGCGCGAACCTGTCATCCATGCCTATTCATACCGCTCCGGAAGGCGACGGTCGTCGGCCAGATCGCCGAAGCGCGTGATGTCGGCCTGGAACTGCAGGCGCACCGTGCCGGTGGGGCCGTGACGCTGCTTACCGATGATCACCTCGGCCAGGCCCTGAACCTGATCCATCTCGTCCTGCCACTTCAGATGCTCTTCCGCCTTGGTGAGCGAGGGCTCTTTGCGCGACACATAATATTCCTCGCGGAAGACGAACATCACAACGTCGGCATCCTGCTCGATCGAGCCCAACTCGCGCAAGTCCGAGAGCTGTGGCCGCTTATCGTCGCGGTTTTCAACCTGACGCGAGAGCTGCGACAGGGCGAGGATCGGCACGCACAGTTCCTTGGCGAGCGCCTTGAGGCCGACTGTGATTTCCGATACCTCTTGCACACGGCCTTCCTGCGAGCGCTTCGCCGAGCCGGTGAGCAGCTGGAGATAGTCCACGACGACGAGGCCGAGGCCCTTCTGCCGCTTCAGCCGCCGCGCGCGGGCCGCGAGCTGCGCGATGGAAATGCCGCCGGTGTGGTCGATGAAGAGCGGCAGCGTCTGCAACTGCATCGCCGCGCCTTGCAGCCGGTTGAATTCGGTATCGGTGATCTGGCCGCGCCGGATCCGTTCCGAGGGGAGCTGCGCCTGCTCGGCGAGAATACGGGTGGCGAGCTGCTCGGACGACATTTCGAGGCTGAAGAAGCCGACGATGGCGCCGTCCACGGTTTCCTCCAAGCCGCCGTCCGTTTGAGCGGTGCGGTGCGCCTTAGCGATGTTGAACGCGATGTTGGTTGCGAGCGCCGTCTTGCCCATGGAGGGCCGGCCGGCGAGGATGATGAGGTCGGAATTCTGTAGGCCGCCCATCATGCGGTCGAGATCCACAAGGCCCGTGGAGAGGCCGGAGAGGCCGCCGTCGCGCTCATAGGCCCGCGCGGCCATCTCGACAGCGTCGGTGGTGGCGTCGCCGAAGGACATGAAGCCGGAGCCGTACTTGCCCTTATCGGCGAGGTCGTAAAGCCGCTGCTCCGCCTCTTCGATTTGCGTCTCGGGCGGCGCATCCACCGGCGAATCGTAGGCCACGTTCACCAGGTCTTCGCCGATGACGATCAGCTCGCGCCGTACCGCCAGATCGTAAATCGCGCGCCCGTAGGCCTGTGCGTTGATGATGGTCGTTGCGGAAGCGGCAAGCCGTCCGAGATATTGCGCGACTGTCAGTTCGCCAATTGGCGGCTCCGAAGCGAAGAAGGTCTTGAGCGTGACCGGGGAGGCATGCTTCCCGGCTTGGATCAGCTTGCCCATCACCTCGAACAGCTTGCCATGCAGCGGCTCGAAGAAATGCGAGGCCTGCAGGAAGCCCGAGACCCGGTCGAAGGACTCGTTATTGATGAGGATCGCGCCGAGCAAAGCCTGCTCGGCTTCGATGTTGTGGGGGGCCTGCCGGAAAGGCAGCGCGTCCAGGCTTTCCTGAAGGGAAGGCGCGGCGGGAAGGGCGGATAATGCGGGGTTGCGTCTCATGGGGGGAGAAATGCGCTGATTCGCGCGATTCGCCGAAGGAGCTGCGGGCCGGAGGCGGCCGGCGTGCACAGGGTTATGAATCCGTTGGAGGAGACGTTAACGGCGAGAGCGGGGCCTTGACTGATGCGCGAACGCCATCGCCGAGTCTTTGGGCAGACCTGGATCCCTTCTGCTTTGAACTTAGCGTGCCCCGCGCGCTGCATCCTCGTCCGGCAGTTCGTCGCCTTCGCGGGGATCTTCGCCGCCCTCGCGATTGAGGATGCGCAGAAACTCCTCGCGGCTGGAGCGTCCGCGCCTTTCGGCAAAATACGCCTCGGTCTGCAGCGCGGACAGCTTCTCGGCCGCTGCCACCACCAGGAACTGATTCATACTTGTTCCATCGCGCTCCGCCGCCTTCTCGATGGCTGCCTTGAGCGACAATGGCAGCCTCAGCGCAAATGTCCCGGTCTTTGCTGTCATTGATTAAGCCTCTTCAAAACATCTGCGGGATTCAGCACCTCGATGCGTTGCCTTGCGCGAGCTTTGCCTTGACCGAGATATCGGTGGTATCGCGAGTTTAGGAAAGGGTGGCGCAGCGGCGGGGCGGTTGACTTCGGCGCTGTATGTACAAATATGTACGCACGGGAGGGTGGCTTGGATTGGATATGGAGCGCGGAAAAGGATGAGCAAAACCGGCGGAAACACGGCCTGCCGCTCAGCATCGCGGAGGTAGCGCTCGCCGATCCGCTGGCCTTGTCGCAGCCCGATCCGCATCCCGATGGCGACCGGTGGAACACGCTGGCCTTTGTGCACAGACGCACGCTGTTCATCGTGCACACTTGGCCGGAGGAGGGCGCGCCGGGCCGCATCATCAGCGTGCGGGAAGCCACGCGACGTGAAAGAAAGGAGTATGAGGATGGTTAGAGAGCTGACGGCGGAGGAAAAGGCGGCCCTGGATGCGCTCAGCGGCATTCCGGATCTCACCGATCCGGACGCGCCGGAGGTCACGGCCTGGGACGGCGCGGTGCGCGGCGGGCTGTACCGCCCCATCAAGCGGCCGGTGACGATGCGGCTCGACGCCGATGTCCTGGACTGGTTCCACGCCCGGCATGCCAAGGGCTACCAGACGCAAATCAACGCGGTGCTGCGGGAGTATATTGCCCGGCAGCGGCAAGACCCGGACCCGTAAGCCGTCGGCCAATCCCCGGGCAGGCCGTTCGCGGGGGGCGCAAAAAAAACCGCCCGCCTCCGGCGGGACACCCGCTCCGAGTGCAAGCAAAAGCTCAGTGCTCAAGAGGTAAAGAGGTAAAGAGTTAGGGGGTAAAAAGGGTCCTGGCCACGCGGAAACCGCCAATGCTGACCCGGTACTCTGCGTCGTCCCTGAGGCGCCTCGCCGCGCGGAGGATCTGCGGAAGGCTGAGCCAAGAGCCGCCGCGCAAAACGCGAAACGTACAATCGCCGGTTGCCCAGGCGGAGCCATCGGCGGGAGCACCATTGTAACTCTCGTTCCAGCAATCCTCGCACCATTCCCAGACATTGCCGTGCATGTCGTAAAGGCCGAACGCATTGGGGGGAAAAGAGCCAACCTCCACGGTCTTGCCGGCGCTCCCCCAACCTTCCGAGAATTGCGCCTGAGCCTTCGTAATGGTGTCCCCGAAAGAATAGGCGGTCTCAGTGCCGGCCCGGCAGCAATATTCCCACTCCGCCTCGCTGAGCAGCCGGTAGCGCTGGCCCGTCTTGCCCGAAAGCCATTTGACGTAGGCTTGTGCATCGTCCCAGGACACGTCGATGACCGGGCGGCGCCCGCGTCCCCAGCCGTAATCGTCGGGCTTGCGCGTCACGCCGCCGGCCGCAACCGCCGCGTCCCATTCATCGAAGGTCACGGGGAAGCGCCCCACCGCGAAGGGCCGCGAGATCGCGACCTTGTGGCGCGGGTGCTCATCGGCATCGCCTTCGCCGTCCTTCGATCCCATCCAGAACTCGCCGGCCGGCACGGCGACCATCTCCGGCGCGATGTCGAGATCGCGGAAGCGCTCGCCGGGCTTGAGCCAATAGCTCGTGGGCTTCCCGTCCTTCCGCGAAGCTACCTCTATGAAGCCAAGCGCCTGGAGCCGCGCGGCAACCGCGCCGGGGTCTTCCCGCCACAGTCCGAACAGCGCGTCGCGATCCGTCTCCCGCGCGATCCGGCCGGCAATGGCGGTCCGCCGCGCTTCGGCTTCACGCGCCTCCCGTTCCCGCTCCTCGCGCTGGCGCTGAGCTTCCAGCGCCGCCGCCTTCTGCCGCGCGCGATAGGCCCAGACGGGGTCGTCCTTCTCCCATTTACCGGCGAAGGCGAGGACAAGCCCCGGATCGTCATGGCTGTCGAGGCCGAGCACGCCCCACTCGCGCTCCGCGGCGCCCTGGCCGGCTGCGTTCAAAGGCGAGGCCGGCGCGGGCTGCGGCGGAAGGCCGGCGCCCGCAGCTTGGCCGAGCTTGAGGCGCACATTGGCCAGGAATTCGCCCGCCGCGCCGTCGCGCGAGGTTCCATGCCAATCCGAGAGGTTTCGCGTCTGGATCAGCTTGAAGGCGAAGGGCGGCGCCGCCCCGCCGATGGAGATCGGCACGAGAATGCCGCGCTCGCGCCCGTTGTGGGCTTCGATATGCACCCAATAGGCCTTCTCGTTGTCGATGGAGCTGGGCGACCAGATGACCACCACGCAGCGCGCCGCGTTGATCTCGCGCTCGATGGTAGCATCCCAGCGGTCGCCGTCGACGATGCGCGTGTCCCACCAGACGGTCCAGCCCTCCTGTTCGAGCAGCGCCGCGATTTGCGCGGCCCGCTCCCGGTCCGCCCGCTTATAACTGATGAAAATGTCCGCCATGCCGGTCCCGCCGCGAAAGCTTGCGCTTTAGACATAGCAGCGCCGCCGCTGGCAAGAAAGATAGAACACCGCGCACCGAGCCTCTTTGCCGCCGCTCAGAGGGCGGCCCGCTCGACGGAAGTTCGATATCTGCGGCACCACGCGAATGGTAAACATCCCGCCCATAAAGCTTGGCAATAAGAATTGGGAAAGGTTCCGGGGATGACACGCATATCGAGATTTACGGCCGCTGCCGCCTGCCTTACCGCGCTTCTGGCGCTGCCGGCATCGTCCTTCGCCGCAGCGGAAGATGCCATCGGCACCTGGACCACGGACACGGGCGGGACCACGCAAATCTATACCTGCCCCGGCGGGGTCTGCATCAAGGTCGTTACGCCCAGCAAATCGCGCGAGAAGGACGATAACAATCCCGATCCGCTGCTGAAGGGCCGCTCCATGGCGGGCGTCATCATCATGGAGGGCGCGGCTAAGGATGGCCCGGACCGGTGGAAGGGCAAGGTCTACAACTCCGAGGACGGCAAAGTCTACACCGGCTATATCGAGGTGAAGGGGAAGGACGAGGTCAAGCTCGAAGGCTGCATTCTGGCTGGGGTTGTCTGCAAAACCCATGTGTGGCATCGCGCGCCGTAAGACGTTTCACGGCTTGGACGGCGCTGCGAGGCTGGAGCAGTCGTCCCCTCTCACTGGGGGAGGGGTTACGCGCGGCGTGCTGAGCGCATTACCCCTCATCCTGTCCTTCTCCCGCAAGGGGAGAAGGGACGCTTGACCGCAGCCTCGCATGCGATGGAAAGACGGCTGAGGAAGGCGGCCGGCGTGAAGCGGCTGCGGCGCGCTTTATGCCTAGCGCCAAGCCTTGGCCGCGGCTTTATTCGCAGCCCAATTGGGAAAAAAAGTGAAGGCTTCCTCCAAGAGATGCGGCGTGTGCAGACCTGGCGAATAATGCAGCGCGCGGTCGAAATATTCTTCGAGCGCGGGCCTGAACGCTTGGGTGCGCGCAGTTCGCGATAATGAGCTTGGCGCGCTGCCTCGGCGCCAGACCGCGAAGATCGGCGAGCCCCTGCTCCGTGACGATGACTTGAACGTCATGCTCGGTATGATCGACATGGGTCACCATCGGCACGATGCACGAGACATCTCCGCCCTTCGCAACCGAGGGCGTCATGAAGATCGAAAGATAGGCGTTGCGCGCGAAATCGCCCGAGCCGCCAATCCCATTCATGATGGCCGACCCTTGGATATGCGTCGAGTTGACGTTGCCGTAGATGTCGGCTTCGATCAGCCCGTTCATAGCGATCACGCCGAGCCGCCGGATGACTTCGGGGTGGTTGCTGATCTCCTGAGGCCGGAGCAAGACCCGGTCGCGGTAGAACGCGATGTTGTGATCGAATTCAAGCATCGCCGTCGGGGCTGAGCGAAAGCCCGGTCGCAGACGCGAACGTCATCTTGCCCTGTTTGAGGAGGGTCAGCATCCCGTCCTGAAGCACTTCGGTGTAGGCGGTGAGGTTTTCGAATGGGCTATGTTCAAGTCCGGCCATGACGGCGTTGGCGACATTACCCACGCCCGATTGCAAGGGCAGCAGGTTCGGAGGCAGCCGGCCTTTCTTCACCTCGCGGCCGAGAAACTCCATGATGTGTTCTGCAATCGCCTTCGAATTCTGATCCGGCGTGGTGAATTTCGATAGGCGGTCCGGGGCATCGGTTTCAACGACCGCGATGACCTTGGCCGGATCGCAGCGCAGATAATCCTCGCCGATGCGATCGCTGGGCTTCACCAGGGGAATCGGCTGGCGGTCAGGGGGTAGCCGCGTGCCATAATAGATGTCGTGAATGCCTTCGAGGCCGAGGTTTGCCCATGAATTGACCTCAAGAATGACCTTGTCCGCCTGATCGAGCCAGGTTTTGTTGTTCCCTATGGACGAGGATGGAATGAGCCGCCCGTCCTCCAGGATGGCCGCGACTTCCACAACGGAGACATCGAGGGTGCCGAAAAAGCCGAACCAAACGAATTGAGCGACCTGGCTGAGGTGAATGTCGATATAGTCCATCTCGCCGGCGTTGATGCGCTTGCGGCATGTCGGATCGGACTGATAGGGAAGCCGCAGTTCGATCCCGTCGGCGTTGGCGAGCGCTCCGTCGAGTTCGGGCGCTGTCGAAGCCCCTGTCCAGACGCTGATCTTGAATTTTTCGCCCGCCTCATGCCGGGCGTGGATCCGCTCGGCAAGCGCTGCGGGCACAGCCTTTGGATAGCCCGCGCCCGTAAAGCCGCTCATCCCGACATTTGTACCAGAGGGAATAAGCGCGGCGGCATCGGCAGCCGCCATGATCTTGTCCCGCAGCGCAGGGCAACGAACGCGCGAACCGTCCACGTTCCGCTCCATTTCTCAACTTGCTAAAGACGCTAAGAGGCCATGAGACCTACGTCTAAGCCGTGTAGGGTTCAAACGGCTCGCGCGCAACCCAGCCGTGCGCACATCTGCCATGCGTTTCAGGCATCGCGGAGGGTTTTACGCCCAGGACCCATAAAAAACCCCGCTGGAGGCGGGGCTTTTTTGATTGCGATAGAAGGTTGAGCCGGAGCCGCGTTATTCTTCCAGCGCCACACCCTCGCCTTCGAACAGGGCGGCCTCGGCGGCGATGGCGGCTTGCTCGGCGGCATAATCCGCGGCGTATTCGTCGCGAACCTTGGTGACATCCTCGCCAGCGGCCTGGCGTCCGGCTTCTTCTTCCGTCCGCGCGACATTGATCGAGACCTTGATCTCGACCTCCGGGTGAAGTCCCACGCGGACGTCATGAACCCCAAGGTTCTTGATCGGGCGGTCAAGCAGGACTTGAACGCGGTCGATCGTGAAACCCCCGGCGGTCACGGCGTCGGAGACGTCGCGCGTCGAGACCGAGCCGTAGAGCTGGCCCGTGTCGCCGGCTTGCCGGATCACTGTAAACCTCAAGCCGTTCAGCTTCGCCGCGACGGCCTCGGCCTCCTGCTTGCGCTGGAGATTGTTGGCTTCGAGTTGCGAGCGCTGGTGCTCGAACTGCGTCATATTTTCTTTGGTGGCGCGAAGTGCCTTGCCCTGCGGCAAAAGGAAGTTGCGCGCGTAACCCGGCCGCACCTTCACCACGTCGCCCATCTGGCCCAACCGGCCGATCCGTTCCAGGAGAATGACCTGCATGGCGATGCTCCTACTTCAACACATAGGGAAGGAGGCCCAGAAAGCGCGCACGCTTGATGGCCTTGGCGAGTTCCCGCTGCTTCTTGGCGGACACCGCCGTGATACGGGAGGGTACGATCTTGCCCCGCTCCGAGATGAAGCGCTGCAGGAGCCGCACGTCCTTATAGTCGATGACCGGCGCGTTATCTCCCGTAAAGGGGCACGTCTTCCGGCGCCGGTAGAAGGGACGCCGCGCTCCGCCGCCGCTGTGTCCTTGCATACTCATGCTTCACCTCCCGCGCGCGGCGGACGCGCGCCGCCGCCAAACCGCTGGCCGCCGTCGTCATCGCCACCCCGGAAGCCGCCGCCACCTCCGAAGGGCCGGTCCTCGCGGTCACGCCGCGGCGGTCTCGGACCCCGGTCTCTGTCGCCGCGATCTCCACGGTCGCCCCTGTCGCCACGCTCGCGCTCATCCTGTTTGCGCATCTGAATCGACGGCTTCTCTTCCAGCTCGTCGACGCGCACTGTCAGGAAACGGATGATGTCGGTCGAAATCCGCATCTGCCGCTCCATTTCGAGCACCGCCTCGTGCGGGGCATCGATGTTAAAGAACGCGTAATGCGCGCGGCGGTTCTTTTTGATCTTGTAGGCTGCGGACTTGAGACCCCAATACTCGGTCTTGGAGACCTTACCGCCATTCTCTTCGATGACGGCTTTGTAGGTGTTCATAAGCCCGGTGACTTGCTGCGCCGTGACATCCTGGCGCGCAAGAAAAGTATGCTCGTAAAATGGCATATCGGCCTTTCCTAGCTTCTACGAAGTCCGGCGCATAGCCCCCGTCAAGCCTCGGAAAGGCGTTGAAGGATCTTAAGCAGAGCCGAGACACGGGAACAGGGCGCTCGCACGCCGCTCGGAGGACATTCATGTTTAGGAACAGCCTGCCGGTTCCGTTCAGCCTCAAACCGGACGGTGCACGCACTATATGGAAAATCGCGTCCCGCGCAATAGGTTTGGGGGCGGGATAATTGGATTTGTCACGGCGTCTTGCCCCGCCGCCGCGGCCCCCCGGTCCGGCATTTCGAACCCAATTGGCTCAAAACTTGCAGACGTTTGGATACACTTGCGCTTCCGCACCCGGCGATACTGTCGCTCGCAAGGCGCATGTCCCGCTTTATGCGGGGTCACAAAAACAACCTCTGCGGCTTTTGAAACGCCCGGATCGCCGGGTGACGGGGCCGCTGCAGGACGCCGAGGCTCAGACACGATGATCCCAGTCCAAGGTCTGCCGCACTCTCCAGCCATGGCTGCGGAAGACATCTATCTCAGCTTGATGGAAGCCCGTGCATTAGGCACCGATGAGTTCGATGCTCACGCCGTGGCCTCTATTCTGGCGATCTCGTCGAGTGAGGCGACCGTGCAAGGGCAGCCGCAAACGGGCGCCGCGGGGCTGACCGGCGAGCAATTCGGCGCCCTCGTCAAAGACTATTTCCCCAAGGCCGCGGCCTGGCGCCTGTTCGCGCGCGACGCGTCTTTCGAGCGAACCGCCGATGAAGCCTGTCTCCTCGATCTGCTCGAACGCTGCACCACATCGCGCACGCCTTTCGAAATGCTACTCGCGGCCATGATCGCGCGGCGCGCCCAGCAGCCGAACCACCTTTGGCAAGACCTCGGCTTGCGCGACCGGGGCGAACTCTCTCAGCTCATGACGCGGCACTTCAAGCCGCTCGCGATGCGCAATTCGCAAGACATGAAGTGGAAGAAATTCCTCTACCGGCTCATCTGCGCCGATGCCAGCTATACGCTCTGCACCGCGCCAAGCTGCGGCGAATGCGATGATTTCGCGCATTGCTTTGGCGAGGAGACGGGGGAGTCGCTGCTGGCCCGCGCGCGGCGCGTTTCAGAAGCCAACTAGCCCTCACAAGGCTCCTATCGGCATTCCGAGAAAGCGGGCGCATTCAGCCATCTTCTTATCAAACGTCAGGAGCGTGGCCCCGGCACGCTGCGCGATGGCGATGTGCAGCGCGTCGGGCGTACGTAGGGTGAGATCCAAGCGCCGGAGGAAAGACTCCGCCACTTTTATATCTGCAGCCGTAACGTGAACAGGGTGAACGGCTCGCGGCGTCCAAGCATCGAAATTCGACAAAGTGAGCTGCGCGCCGCTCCTTGTGAAGTCCCCCATACGCATGCGTCTTGCAACTGCGGAAGCAAACTCGGCGCTGGCAAAATCGCTGACCAGTAGGACGGGCTTCTCAGCCAGCAGAAAGTCTCCGGCGCGCTCCGAGAACGAATTGTCCGTAAAAAGTGCGACCAGAAAGCTGGCGTCGAGGTACGCTCTCAACGCTCATCGTCCTCGTCGCGCATGGTGGAGACAAGTGTCCCAGCATCTATAGAGGCTTTGCTTCCACCAATCCGGTGAGCAGCAAGCCATTCTATGTCTTCATCCGTTATCCGGCGTTCGGGCTCGGGTATCGGCTTTAACTCGACAACCGGGCGGCCGTGGCGCGTAATCACGATGCCCTCGCCCTTCAGCGCGCGGTCTATGAGTTCGGGGAGTTTGTTTTTTGCTTCGGCAACGCTGTGTGTGCTCATAGATAAAATATAGCTATCCGATGGCCATTTTGTCGAGAGCCATTCGAACTTGTCTGCCGCCGCTTAGTTTTGCAAGAGCATTTGCGGTCGCAAGCCTGTCGCATCTGCGACAAAGTCGTGAAGCTGACGTGCATCGAGGCAGAACAATAACCACGTCCTATCAATGTCTTACCCCATGGCACACTCCTTGCTATCCCTATCCCGGAACATCTCGCAACCGCGAAGGGCGCCGGTCTCACCATGGCAGCAAGCCTCGATACACTCGAAACGGTCCAAACCGCGGCGGCCGAAGGCTACAAATACGGCTTCGTGACCGACATTGAAGTCGACGAGCTGCCTCCCGGCCTGAACGAAGACACGGTGCGCTTCATCTCGGCGAAGAAGCAGGAGCCGGAATGGCTGCTCGAATGGCGGCTGAAGGCGTTCCGCCGCTGGCTGACCATGGAGCAGCCGGACTGGGCGAAGCTCACTATCGCCCCTATCGACTATCAGGCCTCCACGTATTATTCCGCCCCGAAGACGCAGGCCGGTCCGAAATCGCTGGACGAGGTCGATCCTGAGCTTCTGAAGGTTTATGAGAAGCTCGGCATCCCGCTCGGCGAGCGCGCGGCACTGGCAGGCGTCGCGGTCGATGCCGTGTTCGACAGCGTTTCGGTCGCGACCACCTTCAAGGAATCGCTGGGCGAACTGGGCATCATCTTCTGCTCCTTCGGCGAGGCGGTGCGCGAGTTTCCCGATCTCGTACGCCAATATCTCGGCTCGGTTGTCCCGCAGGGCGACAACTTCTTCTCGGCGCTGAACTCGGCAGTCTTTAGCGACGGCTCCTTCGCCTACATCCCGCCCGGCGTGCGGTGCCCGATGGAACTGTCTACGTATTTCCGGATCAACGCGGCGAAGAGCGGCCAGTTCGAGCGTACGCTCGTGGTCGCCGACAAGGGCGCCTATGTCAGCTATCTCGAAGGCTGCACCGCGCCGCAGCGCGATGAGAACCAGCTCCATGCCGCGGTCGTCGAACTCGTCGCCCTCGAAGGCGCCGAGATCAAATACTCCACCGTTCAAAACTGGTACCCCGGCGATGCCGAGGGCAGGGGTGGCATTTATAATTTTGTAACGAAGCGCGGCGCTTGCCGGGGCGCAAACTCAAAGATCGCCTGGACGCAAGTCGAGACTGGCTCCGCGATCACCTGGAAATATCCGAGTTGCTTGCTCGAAGGCGACAATTCCGTCGGCGAATTCTACTCCGTCGCCGTCACCAACAACATGCAGCAGGCCGACACCGGGACGAAGATGCTGCATCTCGGCAAAAACACGCGCTCGACCGTGGTTTCGAAGGGCATCTCCGCCGGCCGCAGCCAGAACACCTATCGCGGCCAAGTGAAGATCATGCCGAAGGCACAGGGCGCGCGCAATCACACGCAGTGCGACTCGCTGCTGATCGGCAAGACATGCGGCGCGCACACCGTTCCCTATATCGACGTGCGCAACCCCAGCGCCCGCATCGAGCACGAGGCGACAACCTCAAAGATCAGCGAAGACCAGCTCTTCTATTGCCAGCAGCGCGGCCTGCCTCAGGAGGATGCCGTGTCCATGATCGTCAACGGCTTCTGCAAGGAAGTGTTGAAGGAGTTGCCCATGGAGTTCGCCGTCGAGGCGCAGAAGCTTCTCGCGGTGAGCCTCGAAGGCAGCGTGGGTTAATGGCTATGGCTTTTAGCAAAAGGCCCCCTCATCCTGGCCTTCTCCCGCAAGGGGAGAAGGGACGCCTTCACAACGGCTTCGGCCTGCCCCCTCTCCCCTCGCGGGAGAGAGCTGGGGTAAGGGGCAGTTCCGTCTGCTTTTTCAAAAATATCGCATCACATCAAAGGGCAGCCCGCTCATGACCGACATCCTCGAAATCCGCAATCTTCACGCGCGCATCGCGGACGGACGTGAGATCCTGAAGGGAATTGACCTCACGCTGAAAGCGGGCGAGGTGCACGCGATCATGGGGCCAAACGGCGCGGGCAAGAGCACGCTGTCGAGCGTGCTGGCGGCGAAACCCGGCTACGAGATCACCGAAGGCGAAGTCTTGTATCAGGGCCAGGATCTTCTGCCGCTCGGTCCCGACGAGCGGGCGAGGGCCGGCATTTTCCTTGCCTTCCAGTATCCCGTCGAGATCCCGGGCGTGAATAACATGTACTTCCTGCGCGCGGCCTTGAACGCAACGCGGAAGGAACGCGGCGAACGGGAACTCGATGCCGCGCAATTCCTAAAGCTCGTGAAAACGAAGCTCGGCCTCCTCGACATCAAGGAGGATTTGCTGCATCGCCCCGTGAATGTGGGCTTCTCAGGCGGCGAGAAAAAGCGCAACGAAATCTTCCAAATGGCGATGCTGGAGCCGAAGCTTGCGATCCTCGACGAGACCGATAGCGGCCTCGACATCGATGCCCTGCGCGCAGTCTCGCACGGCGTGAACAAACTCCGCGATCCGGGGCGGGCGATCCTGCTCATCACCCATTATCAGCGCATCCTCGATTACATCGCGCCAGACTATGTGCACGTTCTGGCCGACGGGAAGATCGTCGCGTCTGGCGATAAGAGCCTCGCCGGCGAGCTTGAAGAGCGCGGTTACGCGCACTTCAGCGACGCGGCATAGGGCGCCCGTCATGACAAGAGCCAAACAAGATACCGTCGTAAGGCCCCCTCACTCTGTCTCTCTCCCCGAGGGGAGAGAGGACGTCAGAACAAGCGTCCCTTCTCCCCTAGGGGAGAAGGACAGGATGAGGGGGGACTTCTCCAACGTCGATGCATACGTCAACACCTTTCAGACTCGCCCGGACAAGGTGGAGCCCTCTTGGCTCTCCGGGCACAGGAAGGCCGCAATGAAGCGTTTCGCCGAACTCGGGTTTCCAACGCGGAAACAAGAGAGCTGGCGCTTCACCGATTTGCGGCCACTCACCGCCGGCGCCATCCTCCCGGCGGAAGGAGGAAGCGGCTTCCCACCCTCCCAGCTCGCTTCCTCCTATTTGGGCGGCCAAACGCATCGCCTTGTGCTGATTGACGGTCGCTATTCGAAAGAGCTTTCGAACACCGGAAGCCTCCCCGAAGGCGTCTTCCTCGCCTCAATGGCCGAAGCCCTCGAACGGCATCCCGAACTGGCGCAAGCGGCGTTCGACGCAAGCGAGGACTCCGGCGCACAACCCTTCGCCTCGCTCAACACGGCCTTCTTTTACGATGGCTTCGTGCTCTCGATCGAGCCCGGCGTGGTGCTCGAAACGCCCATTGAAGTCATCCACTTTGGGGACTCGCCCAGCGCACGCGCCTTCCACCTTCGCAACGTCATTCACGCTGGCGCCGGCAGCAAAGCCACCATCGTGGACACAGCCACGGGCTCAGGCGCCGGCTGGACGAATACCGTGACGGCCGTTTCCGTTGGCCCCGGAGCCTCGATCACGCACGTCAAAATACAAGATGAGGCGCAGAAGGCGATCCACCTTTCGCTGACGCGTGGAACGGTGGCGGAATCCGCCCGCTATGAAACCTTCGTGCTGACGCTGGGCGCCCGGCTGTCGAGGCAGGACATCCACATTGCCTCGGCCGGAAAAGCCGCGACTGTGGCTATCAACGGCGCTTATCTTCTTCGGGGGGATCAGGAGGCGACTTTCGCTCCCTTCGTCGATCACCGGGCGCTGAACTGTCAGACTTCCCAAGTCTTGAAGGGCGTGATCGACGGGAATGCGCATGGCGTGTTTCTGGGTAAGATGACAGTGCGGCCCGGCGCGGATGGCACCGATGCCCATCAGCTCAATCAGAACCTGCTTCTCAGCCCCAAGGCCTCCGTCGATACCAAGCCCGAGCTTGAGATTTTTGCGGACGAGGTGAAGTGCAGCCACGGCGCCACGGTTGGCGATCTCGACGAGAGCGCGCTGTTCTATTTGAGGGCGCGCGGCATTCACGAAGGCACCGCGCGGGCCATGCTGGTCGAGGCGTTCGCGGCATCTGCCATCGAAGCCGCCAACCTGAGCCAGGAGTTGACTGCGCACCTCACGCGCCAGGTCCGGCGTTGGCTTGACGGCGCGGGGGACACGCCATGACCTGGGGCCCGGTGCTCAAGCCCGCGTTGCGCCTCGCGCTCCAGCCGAACGATATCAAGCGGGAGTTCCCAGTATTCCACCACCATCCCGGTCTTGTCTTTCTCGACACGGCCGCGAGTGCGCAAAAGCCGCGCGCGGTCATAGACGGCATCGCGGATTTCTACCGCCAGGATTACGCGAATGTGCATCGCGGCGCCTACGATTTGAGCGTGCGCGCCACCGAGCGCTTCGAGGCTGCGCGCGAGACCGTGCGGCGGTTTCTCAATGCGCGCGATCTCTCCGAAATCGTCTTCGTGAGAGGCGCGACCGAGGGCATCAATCTCGTCGCCCAGGCATGGGGCGGCGCCTTTCTGGAGCCCGGCGACCAAGTGGTGCTGTCCGAGCTTGAGCATCATTCGAATATCGTGCCGTGGCAGTTTCTTCGCGACCGGATCGGGATTGAGCTTGTCATCGTGCCCATCGACAAGGCCGGCGGCCTTGACCTCGATGCGTTGAAGCAGTCGCTTGGCCCGCGCACGAAGCTTGTCTCCATAACCCATGTTGCGAACGTCACCGGCCACGCCGTGGCCGTGGAAACCATCGTGCAGCTTGCCCATGCCGCCGGCGCCAAGGTGCTGATCGATGGCTGCCAGGCCGCGCCCCGCATGGCTGTCGATGTGCAGGCCCTGGACTGCGACTTCTACGTTTTTTCCGGCCACAAGACCTATGGACCGACCGGGATCGGCGTGCTTTATGGCAAGCGTACTATCCTCGAAACTATGCCGCCATGGCAGGGTGGCGGCGACATGATCGAGACCGTGACCTTCGAGAAATCCACCTATCAGGCGCCGCCCGCCCGGTTCGAGGCCGGGCACACCCGACATCGCCGGTGCCGTTGGCTTGGACCTCGCGCTGCAGTTCATGGAATCCGTGGGGCGCGATGCAATCCAGGAGCATGAAGAGGCCCTGACGGATTACGCAGTCGTGCGGTTGTCTGAAACCGCGGGCGTTACCGTCATTCCTGCAGGGGCACACCGCCTGGGCGCCGTCTCCTTTGTGGTCGAGGGCATCCACCCCCACGATCTCGCAACCATCTTCGATCAAGAGAAAGTCGCGATCCGGGCAGGGCATCACTGTGCGCAGCCGCTGATGGACAAGCTTGGCGTTGCGGCGACGGCCCGCGCCTCCTTCGGCATCTATTCGAGCGAGGCCGACGTGGACGCCCTTGTGGCCGCCGTCAAATCCGCGCAGAGCCTATTCGGCGCTTAACTTCAGGGGCATCATGGACCTTCGCGAACTTTATCAGGACATCATTCTGGACCATGGCCGCAATCCGCGGAATTTTCACGCGCTCGAAGACCCTAGCCATTTGGCGCATGGCCATAATCCGCTCTGCGGCGATAAGGTGACGGTGTTCTTGAAACTCGATGGGGATGTTATTTCCGATGCCAGCTTCGTTGGGAAGGGATGCGCGATCTCGACCGCGTCCGCTTCCCTCATGACCGAAATCTTGAAGGAAAAGACGCTCGGAGAAGCCGAGGCGATGTTCAAGGCGTTCCACGCCAAGGTCACGACCGGCGAGGATATCGCGCTGCCCGCATCGCTCGAAGACGACAGCGACAGACTCCAACCGCTGACGGGTGTGAAAGCCTACCCAGCCCGGGTGAAATGCGCGACGCTTGCCTGGCACGCGTTCGAGGCGGCAGTGAAGGGCGGTGCCTTGGGCGGCACGGTCAAGACGGAGTAGAGGCATGTCCCGGATCGACGCCCCCACCGATTTTGCGCCCGGCGCCGCAACCGCGCCTGAACCCGACCCGTTTGTCACCGGCTCCGCACGTGTACCCGAGGTAACGCGCCCCGACATGGGGGAGGGCAATCCGGCGCTGGCGGCGGAGGTGCTGGACGCGCTGAAGGCCGTGCGCGACCCCGAAATCCCGGTCAATCTTGTCGATCTCGGCCTGATCTACGAAGTGGCCGCGCGGAAGGATGGCCTCATCTACATCGAGATGACGTTGACGACGCCCGCTTGCCCAGTCGCCGGTTCCTTGCCGGGGCAGGTTCAGCAAACCGCGTCGATGGTTCCGGGCGTGAGTGCCGTGCTCGTCAAGCTCGTCTGGACGCCCACTTGGACCCAGGACCGCATGAGCGACGAGGCTAAGCTGGAATTGGGTTTGCTTTAGGAGCCTGTACCGCTGCGAAGCCCTCATCGAACCCATTCCGGAGCACAGTCATGGCCGGGCTTGACCCGGCCATCCATCGAAAGGGGCACAAATCCCTGTTCCGGAAGCATTTCATTCTGTGCTGGATGGCCGCCTCAAGGGCGGCCATGACAAAAAGCGCAGAAGGACGGGGTGGGTTCGAGCGTTTCTACTCATGCTCGCAATTGATCATCCAAGGGATGCCGAACCGGTCCGTTACCATGCCGAAGCGGGCGGCCCAGAAGGTCTTCTGCATGGGCATCGTCACCTTGCCACGCTCTGCCAGCGCGTTGAACACCCGCTCCGCTTCCTCAATTTTTTCTACGCTCAGCGAGACTGAGAAACCCTTTGGCTCAGCATGATGGCGCGGCGTCGCATCGGCTCCCATCAGGATCGTCCCACCCACGTCGAGGCTCGCATGCATAATCTTGCTGCGCCATTCTTGCGGCACATGCTCCGCGGCGGGTGAGCCTTCGTAGTGCATCAGGCCCGTGATCTTCCCGCCGAGGAGTTTCTCGTAAAATTGGAAGGCCTCTTCACAGCGGCCATCGAACGACAGGTATGGATTGAGTTGCATCGCGGTGCTCTCCCTGGCTCCAGGAGTCCTACACTGCTGCGGCAGACTGGTTCCGGAGAGGCCGCAAATTACCCCTGCGCACTCAGCGATTTCATGTCTCCGGCCGGGCGGTCGAAAATGCGGTACCGGCTTGGCGTCACGCCCACGCTGTCGCCGGCCCTCAAGGAGCATCCAGGAGGCAGCGCCGCCTCGACGGTCATTTTGCCCCCGGTCAGTTCCAAGGTGAGGTCGGCGATATTGGCGGACCCGACGCGCCGGACGGATCGCACCGCGCCCTGCAAAGGCGCAAGCGACGGTTCGCCGAAGCTCAGATCGTGCGGCCGGACGAAGAGCTGGGCGGGACCAGGTTCTAGGTGTCCGTTCTCGGCGAAGCGCTGCGTGCCGAGCCAGACCGCGCCGCTCTCTACCGTCACCGGAAGCTTGATGGATTCGCCGATGAAATCGAACACAAACGAGTTGGCAGGCTCGTCGTAAATCTGATCCGGTGTGCCGACTTGTTCGATGCGGCCGCCTCCCATGACGACGACACGGTTGGCGACTTCCAGCGCCTCCTCCTGGTCGTGCGTGACGAGGATGGACGTCACATGCAACTCTTCGTGCAGCGCTCGCAGCCATCGGCGAAGCGACTTGCGCACCTTGGCGTCGAGCGCGCCGAAGGGCTCGTCGAGAAGCAGCACGTTCGGTTCGATCGCGAGCGCACGGGCCAGCGCAACCCGCTGGCGCTGCCCGCCGGAAAGCTGGCTCGGGTACCGGCCCGCCAGCCACCCAATCTGTACGAACTCCAGAAGCTGGTTCACCCGCTTCTTGATCTCCGCCTCGGGCTTTCGCTCCTTCCGCGGCCGGACTCTCAGCCCGAACGCGATGTTCTCGAACACGGTCATGTGCCTGAACAGAGCGTAATGCTGGAAAACAAAGCCGACATGACGCTTTTTCACATCGAGATGCAGGGCGTCCGCACCACCGAAATAGATCTCGCCCTCGTCCTGCCAATCCAATCCCGCGATAATGCGCAGGAGTGTGGTCTTCCCCGAACCGGACGGCCCCAAAAGGGCGAGAAGCTCGCCGCTCTGGATGTTAAGGCTCACGTCGCGCAGAGCGATGAAGTTTCCGTAGCGCTTGTAGACTTTGCGGACATCGATGTGCATCACGTGCGCTCCAATTTACGTTCGAGCGCGGTCTTCAGCACAAGGGTCACAAGGGCGAGAAGCGCAAGAAGCGAGGCAACGGCGAAGGCGGCTGAAAACTGATACTCGTTGTAAAGGATCTCGATGTGGAGCGGCATTGTATTGGTTTCCCCGCGGATATGGCCGGACACAACTGAAACGGCGCCGAATTCGCCCATCGCGCGGGCATTGCAAAGCAGCACGCCATAAAGCAGGGCCCATTTGATGTTCGGCAAGGTGACCCGGAAGAACGTCGAAAGACCGGAGGCGCCAAGCGATATCGCGGCCTCCTCCTCTGTGGTGCCCTGCTCCTGCATCAGCGGAATGAGTTCGCGCGCCACGAAAGGAAAGGTCACGAACATGGTCGCCAGCACGATGCCGGGCAGGGCGAAGATGATCTTGATCCCGTGATCCAGGAGCCATGGCCCGGCCAAGCCTTGCAGTCCGAAAAGAAGAACGAAGACGAGGCCGGCGACCACTGGCGAAACCGAGAAGGGCAAATCGATCAGTGTGATGAGGAGCGTCTTTCCGGGAAAGCGGAACTTGGTGATCGCCCAGGCAGCGGCAAGCCCGAAACCAAGGTTCAACGTAACGGACAGGAAGGCGACGATCAGCGTCAGCCGTATGGCTGAGAGGGCATCGGGATCGGAAAGGGCTTCGTAATAGGCTGGCAGGCCCTTTGCAAAGGCTTGTACGAAGACGGCGATCACCGGGAGCACGACGAAGAGCCCGATAAACGACAGGGATACGGCCACAAGAGCGATTCGCACTATGGCCGGTTCCCGGGTAAAGGAACGCGACCGATTAGCCGGGGCCGCGCGGTTCTGCCGCGCAGGCTCTTCCACATCGCTGCCGCGGCTTGCGGCCTCAACCAACGCCATGGTCATCACCCTCTCAATTCGGCCCAGCGCTGGAGCCGGTTGATAATGAGAAGCATGATGAAAGACGCGGCCAGCATGACCGTCGCGATCGCGGTTGCGTCGGCGTAGCGGAATTCTTCGAGCCGGATGACGATGAGGAGCGGCGCGATCTCGGAGACGTTAGGGATGTTCCCCGCGATGAAAATCACCGAGCCGTACTCTCCGATCGCCCGTGCGAAGGCGAGCGCGAAGCCGGTCAGGATCGCGGGCAGAACGCTCGGGAGAATCACACGAACCAGCGTTTGCCAGCGGGAGGCCCCCAAGCTTGCCGCGGCTTGCTCGAGTTCCGGATCGAGATCGCTCAGCACCGGCTGGACGGTGCGGACGACGAAGGGCAAGCCAACGAAGATCAGCGCCACCAGAATGCCGAGCGGGGTGAAGGCAACTTTCACGCCAAGGCCAGCCAATAAACCGCCGATCCATCCGTTTGGCGCGTAAAGACTGGTCAGCGCAATGCCGGCGACTGCTGTCGGCAAGGCGAAGGGAAGGTCGACGATGGCATCCGCAAGCTTGCGTCCAGGAAATTCATAGCGCGTCAGAACCCAGGCAACTGTCAATCCGAAGACGGCGTTCACGCAGGCTGCGACAAAGGCGAGGCCGAAGCTGAGCTTCAATGCGTTCAACGTCCTGTCAGCCAGGACGATCTGGAAAAACTGCGCCGCGCTCAGCGCCGAGGCCTGCCAGACCAGGGCTGCGAGGGGGATCAGAACCAGGAGCCCGATCCACGTCAGCGTCAACCCGAACGTCAACCCAAACCCGGGGATGACGCTCGGTGCCCTGAAGTTTAACGCTGACGGTGCGTGCACCAATCGCTAGCTCCCTCTTACGACTGCGTCCAGGGACTAACCCCAGACGCACTTTCCCTTAGACAAAGACTATGACATGGAAGTCAGTATTCTGAGGCCAAATTCATTGTCCGTAAATCTGATCGAAGATACCACCTTCGGCGAAGTGCTTTTTTTGAGCTTGCTGCCAGCCGCCAAAAACCTCGTCGATTGTAAACAAACTTGTCTTGGAAAACCGTCCAGCGTATGTATCGGCGACTTCTTTCAAGCGTGGCCTGTAGAAATTCTTTGCCGCTATCTCTTGCCCTTGTTTGCCATACAGAAAATTGATGTAGGCTTCCGCCACGGCTCGGGTGCCGCGTCTTTCAACAACTTTATCGACAACGGCGACCGGAGGCTCCGCGAGTATCGAAACGGACGGCGTCACGATTTCGAACTTGTCCGCGCCGAACTCCTGCACCGACAAGTAGGCTTCGTTTTCCCAGGCCAGAAGCACATCGCCTTGAGCGCGCTCGACGAATGTGACGGTGGCTCCGCGCGCCCCGGTATCGAGAACCGGAACCTGCTTATAGAGGGTCCGCAGGAACTCTTTTGCTTTATCCTCGGAGCCGTATTTCTTGAGGGCGAATCCCCAGGCCGCGAGATAATTCCAGCGCGCGCCGCCCGAGGTTTTTGGGTTCGGCGTGATGATTTGAACCCCGGGCTTCACGATATCCTCCCAGTCCTTGATGCCCTTGGGATTTCCCTTGCGCACCAGAAACACGATGGCCGACGTGTAGGGAGAGGCATGGTCTGGGAACTTCTTCTGCCAATCCGGGGCGAGCAGCCCTTTTTCGGCAATGGCATCGACGTCGTAAGCGAGTGCCAAGGTGACCACGTCGGCTTCGAGGCCGTCGATAACGGAGCGGGCTTGCTTGCCCGAGCCTCCGTGGCTCGCCCTGATCCTCAGAGTATCGCCCGTCTCAGCCTTCCATTTCGCCGCGAAAGCTTTGTTGACCTCTGAATACAGCTCACGGGTCGGATCATAAGAGGCGTTGAGGATAGAGATATCGGCGCCGTAACCTGACCCCGCCAACATGGCGATCGAAGCGATCGTCAGGAGTGTCCGTCTCAGCATGTCTATCCCCGGAAAAAATTGCAGGTGTTTTTGAGGTATGCCCACCTCAACACTGGCTTCTCTGCGTTCAAAATGATAGAAAAGAGAGTACGCGCTTAGGTGTCCGGTCCACGGTGCCGCGCACGAAGCGGCGGCACCGGAGCGGCGGCGGTTGGCTGGTAGAGGGCCGTAAATTCTCGAAGCGCATGTCCGAAGGCTTCCGCGTCCGCATCCTTCTTGACTTCGAAGGCGTCGAAGCCGACGCGGGCCATGAAGAAGAACTGGTCTCGCAGGACATCGCCTGTTGCTCTGATCTCGCCTTTGAAACCGAGGCGTTCCCGGAGCTGGCGCGCTTGGGTATAGGCCCGGCCATCGCGGAAGACCGGGAACTCAAGGGCGATCAGGGACAATTGCCGCAGGTGGGGTGCAAGCTCGCTCTCGGGCTTGTCATTGGGCCAGGCGACGCCGAGCGGCGCGCTCCGGCTCCGAAGAACGTCTGGAGCCGCAGCGAGGAGCCAGCCCCGCGATACGATTGCGGGAACGTCCGGCGGCACCGGTTCATCGCCCTTGACGTAAACCCATGGGTCCGCCGCGATTGATCCATCCTTAATGTACCGCATGGATCGCCTCCTTGAACGGGGCGAGGCCCAGGCGTTTGACCGTATCGATGAACAGCTCTTCCTTGCTGAGCCGCAGATCGAGATACCGGTTGACGACCTTTTCGATCACATCCGGCAATTGCTCATAAGGCACCGCCGGGCCGAGCAGTTCTCCGAGCGTGGCGTTCTCGTCAGCCTTCCCGCCGAGGGTGATTTGATAGAATTCCTTGCCGTTCTTCTCGACACCCAGGATGCCGATATGGCCGACATGGTGATGGCCGCAGGCGTTGATGCAGCCCGAGATGTTCACGTGCAGCCGTCCGATGGACTGCGCTTTTTCGAGCGAGGCGAAGCGCTTGCCGATCTCCATGGCGACGGGGATCGAACGGGCGTTCGCGAGGCTGCAATAATCGAGACCTGGGCAGGCGATAATGTCCGTGACCAGATTGACGTTCGGAGTCGCAACGCCAATGGCGTCGAGCTTCCCCCAAAGCTCCGGAAGGTCTTGCTGGCGAACGTGCGGGAGCGCCAAATTCTGCTCATGTCCGACGCGGATTTCGCCGGCGCTGTATTGATCCGCAAGATCCGCGATGGCTTCCATCTGCCCCGAGGTCGCGTCACCGGGCGGTTTCCCCGCGGGCTTCAGCGAAAGCGTGACGATGGCGTAGCCCGGCGCTTTATGTTTCGCGACCGCATTGCCGTGCCAGAGTGCAAATCTCGAATCGATTTTTAGCGCTGTCTTGAGGGCCGGTGGTTCGTCGTCCAGCGCCTCGTATCTGGGATAGATAAACCGCGAGCGTATATCGGCCTCGGCAGCGGGATCGAGTTTCAAATAGCCGTCGCGGATTTTTGCCCATTCATCCTCGACCTCGGCGGCAAAGCGCTGGGCGCCCAGGTCGTGAACGAGGATTTTGATGCGGGCCTTGTAGATATTGTCACGGCGGCCGAAAGCGTTGTAGGTCCGCAACACGGCTTCGAGGTAGCTTAGGAGGTCCTGCTTCGGCAGGAAGTCCCGGATCACCTTCCCGATGAAGGGCGTCCGGCCGAGACCGCCGCCGGCCGAGACCTCAAAACCGGTTTCCCCGGCCTCGTTTTGGATGAGGCGAAGCCCGATATCGTGAACTTTTACTGCGGCCCTGTCATGCGGTGCGCCAGTGATGGCGATCTTGAACTTGCGCGGAAGAAACGAAAATTCGGGGTGAAGTGTAGACCACTGCCGCAGGATTTCAGCCCAAAGCCGGGGGTCTTCGATCTCATCGGCGGCAACGCCGCCCCATTGGTCGGTCGTGATGTTGCGGATGCAATTGCCGGAGGTCTGCATGGCGTGGATGCCGGCCTCGGCCAGCTCTTCCAGCACTTGCGGCATCTCCGAAAGCTTAATCCAGTTGAGCTGCAGATTCTGCCGAGTTGTGAAATGCCCGTAGCCGCGGTCGTAAACGCGTGCGATATGGGCGAGCTTACGGAGTTGGTTCGACGATAAAGTGCCATAAGGGATGGCAATCCGCAGCATATAGGCATGCAACTGCAGATAGACGCCGTTCATCAGGCGGAGCGGCTTAAACTCCTCTTCGGAGAGCTCGCCCGAGAGGCGGCGTGCCACCTGGCCGCGGAATTGTGCAGCCCGTTCCGCAACGAATGTGCGATCGAATTCATCGTAGATGTACATTGTGCCCGGCTTTAGGTCTCAGAGGGCGCCCCCTTGCGCCCAGGCTTCGCGCTGAAAAAGCGCAGGAGGTACTGCATCCTACAAAAAAGGACGTTAGGCCGCTACCTTCTCCGGAGCATCGGACGGTAGCGAGAAGGTTGGGCCTCCCGCGCGGATAACTTCGCGCAGATTGGCCGGGCGTGCAGCATCGTGGCTGGCATCGATGGGAGCGGCGTAGGCACCTACAGCCGCCAAGCCATCCGACTGAGCGGCTTTCAAGGCGAGTTGCGCTTCCGCCGTAGACCAAAGGATTTGGGCCTCAGGCAAGCGCTCAGTCCAGCGGCCGGTTTCGGTGCGATGAACCACTGCCCCGTCGGAAAGCCGGTTGGCGGTGATAACGACAGGACCCTTTGCGCGGAACTTTTGCTGAAGTGGTGATACCATAACCGTCTCGCCCCGCCCTTTGCACCTGCGCCAGCACAAGGCGCCATCGCCGGTGATTTTGGCCGGAATGAGAAAGTTCTCAAGGCGAAAACGTGATATTTGAGTAAAAAAGTTCATCATCATCGTAAGTGCGACATGGGCATAGCAAATTTATTCTGCGAGCACAAAAGCTTGGAAAAGCATTCTCGCAAGGCCAGGGAATATAGAAAACGGCGTATCGAAGGGGCGTGGTTGTCGCCAAAGGCGCACCGGGCTTGATCGCGAGAAGGCCGCTTCCGAGCGGAGCCCGGGCGGCTGATGCCACCAAGGCTCAGAAGAAGCTGAATGGAAATTTCGGCCCGGCGAAGCGCCGTTCCCTATAGCCATGCGCCTCGCGGTGTCTATGGCCTGCCGCCCTGAACTGCTTGTGGTGCGGTTCCAGCGAGGCATCCGTTACCCGGCTTTGCGGTGCCGCTCGATATGCCGCTGGGGGCAGGTAGGTGTCTTCGTCTTGCGGTTGCTGCTCTTCGGCGAGGAGCGCTCCGGCAGAAAAGGTGGTCAGGAAGAATGCCATCATCAAGCTGAGGGAGCGCATCTGAACCTCACTCACAGTGTTACACGGTCAAGCAGCGGTCTATCTAATCAAGAAGACCATGATCACTGCTACGATTGCGATGATGTTACCGTTTTCGAGGTTCTAGGCACGCGCAAAGCGTGTAGTGCGTTAGTTTTGTTCGACCCAGTTTCTTTAAATTGTAATATTTAAAGACAAAAAAACCAAATATTAGATGGCCATTTCTGCAAAGCTTAAGGCTATACTGCCGTGCCTGCGCTTTATCACGGCGGCATTACGCCGCAAAAGCGGCTCGCTTCCGGCTTCCGAGGTTTGCCGGGCCAACACATTCACTCTCCTCGCATCCCCGGAGTAGAACCGCCAAGGCTCAGCCTGGGGAATGTAAATAAGTCACACTTCGAACGGTGTGCGCGGCCAGGCGCAGGCAGGACGGATTATCGCCGAAACTGCTGGTCTCTGCCCGTGTTATAATTCTGATTCGAGGATGGACGCGCCGCGCTTGTCTTCCGTGAGCATAGGCGCCCATGCGGGGGAGAGAGAAATGGACTTCTGCGACAATGCCTTCTGTCCCGGCACGATCGATCAGGCGAATTTAGTAGCCTGGGCCGGGCGTAAGTTCTGCAGTCCAGCTTGCATGGAGAGCTGGGAGCATCAAAACAGCGTGCTGCTCGATGCCGCCGAACCGTTCCATGCGTTCGCGCGCGAGTATCAGAGAAACGCCCGCGCGAAGGACACTCACACAGGCAGAAGGTAAATTCTCCGCCTGTGTGCTCAACACCCTAACGGAATGATCTATCTGTCGTCGCGGTCGCGGCGCTCCTCGCGGTCACGCTCAGCCAACTCACGGCAGGGGCGCGCGATCACCACGCAGCGTTTCAGATCAAATATTGTATTGCCGCCGCCAACCCGCGCGGGATCGCAGCGAATAAGGGGGGAACGGCCCTCGGGCCCGCGAGCATTATCGTAATTGATGAAACGCTCGCCGTGGACATTAATAACTTGCTCCTGCCAACGCTTGATTGCAGAAGCCCTTGCCGCGCGAATGAGATGGAAAGCGTCGCCGGCCGCCTGTACGACTTCTTTGCATAGGCCGTCGTCCCTCTCGCTACCGTGGCGCCGGTGTTGCGCCTGCACAGGGAGGGGGAGCAAGAAAGCCAGTGCCAAAAGCGCAGTCAAAAATCGCATCTTTCACTCCATTACCAGGCTGGGGGAATCCAATTCACGCTCCGTAGGCCGGCGCGCCTGAGCTGAAGTCCAAGCCCCGCTAAGCTTCACCCAGATTGCTCGGGTAGCATAACGGCGGTGAGAAGCAAGTGAAAATGGTTACCGCAAGTTTGATGCATCTGCTAACAATTAGTCAAATGATGTAAATTTACCACCAGCCTCGAGCGGGCCGTAGTGGCAGCGCTGGCTACCTCCGGGACGGGCGTGTTGCGAGTGTGGGCCGTGTGCGCTAAGCGTCCCTGGCGAAGGTCCCGGGACGTAGGCCGGCGCACAACGCCCGGCCTTCGCGGCCCAGTCCAAAGGGGAAGACGCATGGTGCCGTTGGCTTCTTGGTTCGGCAATCTGAGCCAGCCCGTCAATATATACTGCGAGCGAACCAGCGCCGCCTGGGATGCTGAGCCGCTCAATGCCCTCTCCAACTTCGCTTTCTTCATTGCGGCCTGGGCGGTCTGGCGGCTGCAGAGACAGCGCCCGAATGTCCTGCTGCGCGGCCCAATCCAAGCGCTCGCGGCTATCATTGCCGTCGTAGGTTTGGGCAGCCTAACCTTTCATACGATCGCGACGCGCTGGGCCGAATGGGCTGACGTCATCCCCATCCTTATCTTCATGATCGTCTACTGCTGGCTTATCTTGACTGCGTTCTTCGGATGGCCGTTCTGGCTTAAGGTGCTTACAACACTGGCTTTCTTCGCGGCAACCTTCTACCTCGAATCCGATGCTTTCCAGAGTATACTCTGGGGCGGCGCCATGTATCTTCCGACGCTTTTTTTCATGGTGGCGGCCGGCCTCGGGATATGGCGCCGGGACGCCGAAGCCGGGAAGGCGTTCGTCAGCGCGGCCGGGCTTTTCGCGATGTCCTTCGCCGCCCGAACCATCGACGAGCCGCTTTGCGGATCTCTCCCGATCGGCACGCATTATTTCTGGCACATCTTCAACGCGGCGGTGCTGTACCTGCTGGTCAGAACGCTGATTCTCCACGCGCCAGGCGGCGAAGAAGCCGAAGGCAGAGCGCAAAGCAAGAGGGCGGTAGGCGCGGCCGGAGATCGCAAGAGGGCTTAGCAGCTTGTGCCCCTTGCCCAGGGCCCGTTCCGGCGCTAACAATTCGATTTGCAACAAAAACGCAAAGGATCCTTTCATGAAATCTCACTTCTCCTCTCTTTTGTTCGGCGCGGCCTTGATCGCCGCCGGCGCCGCTTCCGCCTTCGCACAGTCGCAAACCACGCCCGCGCCGAACCCGTTCGGAGGAGCGGCGCCGCCGCAAACGACGCCCGCGCCTCAACCCAAGAAAGCCCGCGCCACGCCCGCCGCGAAGGCCGGTGAATATGCGACCGAGTCCGAGGCGAAAGCCAACTGTGCCGGCGATCCCGTCGTGTGGGCCAATACAGGTACCAAGGTTTATCACCACGCGGGCACCCCTCGTTACGGAACCACCAAGCGCGGCGCGTATATGTGCGAGAAGAATGCCGTCGCCGGCGGGATTCGGGCCGCAAAAAATGAGAGCCGGTAGCGGGTAGGCGCATTCACGATCCAGCGGTTTTGCCGGTATTTAGGTTAAGGATGCAATTTTCCGGCCCCTGCGCGCGAGGCGGCAAGATATGCTTTATCCTCCTGAGTATTTGCGTTAGCCCTATGGCAGTGATTGATTGAGCCAGATGGACCATGACCGGCATCAAAAAAAGCAATGCAGACGCCGGTATGCCCAAGGGCGGACAATCCGTAGAGCCTTACCGGCTGGTTCTTGGCTTTGAACGGGTGGGTCTCGTCGCACTTCGCGCGCCGCTTTTTTCGGCGGCGATAGCGGTTGCCTTGTGCGTCCTCGCGGCCCTGGGCGTGGGAAAGCTAAAGGTCGACGACTCTCTCAGTTCGCTTTTCCGCTCCAACACGGCCGACTTCAGGCATTTCGAGGATTTTTCGAAACGCTTTCCCTCGAACGAGTACGACGTCCTGATGGTCGTCGAAGGGGATAGCCTTCTCGAACGCGATTCCATCGAGAAGCTGCGCAACCTCGTCACCGAACTTCAGCTCATCGAAGGTACGCGAGGCGTGCTCTCGATCTTTTCGGCACGTCAGCCTCCCGAGAACGGACAATTGCCCGGCCCGCTCTTCCCGGCGGAATTGCCCGAAGGCGAGGACTACGAAGCGCTGGTCCAAAAGGTGCTCACCAACGAGATCATCCGCGGCAAGCTTCTATCGGACGACGGTAAGCTCGCGCTTGTTGTGATCGCCCTCGACCCTGCCGTCGCCAATGGCGAAGGCGATGGCATGATCGTGAAGACCCTTCGCGAGACTATGGCCGAAGAATTGGAGGGGACAGGCCTCAGGGCCGAGCTTTCCGGCGTTCCCGTTATGAGGCTGGAGATCCGCAACGCGGTCGAACGCGATGAACTCCTCTATAACAGCATCGGCTTCGCCGCGGGTTGCTTGATCGCCATCGTCTTTTTCCGCCGCGTATCCTTCATGATCATCGCGGCAGGCCCGCCACTGATCGCCATCCTCCTTGCGCTCGGAACGCTCGGCTGGCTGAACTTCAAGCTGAACACGTTTCTCAACGTGATGACGCCTCTTATTATGGTCATCAGCTTTTCGGATAGCATGCAGCTCACTTTCGCGGCCCGCGACCGGCTCATCATGGGCGAGAGCAAGCGCGATGCGTTCCGGAATGCGATTCTCGTCGTCGGTCCGGCGTGCGTGCTGACGCATGCGACCGCGGCGATTTCGTTCGTTGCTCTGCTCTTTTCCGGTTCGGAGATGATCCAGAACTTCGCGGCAGCGGGAATCATTTCGACCGTCATCGCCTTGTTCACGGTCATCACGCTGCTTCCGCTTCTTGGCGTTCTGCTCGTCCGGCGCGAGTCGGCCTTTGCCGCGCGTATCCAGGGCGCCGATACGGCGGTTGACGCGCTGCGAGCCTTTTGCGCCTGGATCGCGGCGCGCGTCGTGGCGCGGCCCGGCGTGTACAGCCTCATCAGCCTGCTCGTGATTACGGGTCTGGCGACGGTTTACTCGAATCTTCACGCGCGCTACCGGCTCGCCGACCAGGTCCCCGACAAGCAGCAAGCCGTCGCCGCAAGCCACCGTCTCGACAAGAAGCTCACGGGCTCCAACCCGATCAACATCCTGATCGATTTGCCTCGCGGCGCCTCCCTGTACAGCGACGAGTCGCTTGAGGTTCTCGCCCAGGTCCACGCGGCGGTGGAGAAGCAGGCCGGCGTGGGGAATGTGTGGTCTATCGAAACGCTTCGCCGGTGGCTTGCCGATAAACTGGGTAAGAAGGACGTGGCCACCCTGAAGCAGTATATCAGCTACCTGCCCGAGCACCTGGTGCAACGCTTCATATCGAAGTCGCAGGACGCGGCTGTGGTTTCGGGCTACGTTCCCGATGTCGATGCAAGCCAGCTTCTGCCGGTCGTCACCGAACTGGACAAGACGCTGAACGCAATCCGCGCCGCGCATCCTTCCTACAGGATGTCCGTGACAGGGCTTGCCGTGGTCGCTGCACGAAATAGCGCGAGCATGATCGACCGGTTGAACCAAGCCCTAACCATAGAGATCGTTTTTGTTGCCGCCTTCATCGGCCTCGCCTTCCGCTCACTGATCGTTCTATTTGCCGCTATTCTCCCCGCGATCTTCCCCATTCTCGCTTCGGGCGTGCTGCTTTGGGTCCTTGGACTCGGGCTGCAATTTGCGAGCATTGTCGCCCTCACAGTCTCTTTCGGGCTGGGTCTGAGCGCGACCATTCACTTCCTGAACCGCATGCGGCTTGAGGACCGGCGCGGGCAAGATCCCGCGATTGGCGTGGCCCGCGCTACTGTTCTTGTTGGGCCGGCGCTCATATTGACGACCGTTGTGCTGGCCTGCGGTCTCGCGGTCACGGTCTTTTCCGACCTCCCCTCCTTGCGGCTGTTCGGCTGGCTTTCTGCCTTCGCGATGATATCGGCGCTGTTTGCCGACCTTTTCATTTTGCGTCCAACGATCATGTTTCTGCTCCGCACCTGGCGCGGCAATCGTCAGACCTCTTCCGATCGGCAGGCGGAACCAGTTCTTTAGAACACGCATTGAATCGCCGGTTGTGGCTCCACATCTTCTACGGACCGTGAGCTCAGGAGGCGTCCCATGAGTGTATTCAATCTACCGCATACGCATGTTTTTAAATTTTCTGCGGCCCTTGGAGCGCTGCTCCTCGTGGCTTCAATCGCCGCCCCGCAATCGAGAGCCGAAGGTATCGCCGGCTCCTGGAGCGGCGGCGGGACCGTCGTCTTCTCCGATGGTCATCGTGAGCGTGCAAGCTGCCGCGCCCATTACTCGGGCGGCGGATCGAGCGTATCGCTCAGCGCCCGCTGTGCAACCGCGTCCGGAAGCGTCGATCAATCGGCCAGTCTCCGCAAGACAGGCCCGAACAGTTATTCCGGAAGCTTCTTCAACCCTCAATTCGGTGTTTCCGGCAGCATTCACGTCAGCGTTCATGGAAACACGCAAAACGTATCGCTGCACAGCGGCAGCGGTTCCGCCAACCTGACATTGCGGCACTAGACGCACTCCACGCAACGGGCCAGCAACCGCGTAGGTTGCACTCGGCACTCACGATCAGACATCGCAATAGCCGGGGCCTATTGCGATGTTGCCTCCCAGATAATCGGGTACGGCCTCTTCGCTAAATATCCAGCGCTTCCGGCTCGGCAAACGCGGCGCGCTCTTGAATGAACCGGAACCTCGCCTCGGGCTTGTTGCCCATGAGCTGCTCCACGATATCGGCAGCCGCGGCCTCATCCGCCTCTAGATCGAGGCCGTTCAGATCACCGGGGCGTCCGGCAATCTCCACCCGCAAAAGCGCGCGCTTTGCAGGGTCCATGGTGGTTTCCTTGAGCTGTGCAGGCATCATTTCGCCCAAACCTTTGAAGCGGCTGACCTCAAGTTTGCCGCGCCCGTTGAAGACGTTGGCCTTCAGCTCGGCGAGATGGGTGTCGTTCCGGGCGTAGGCGGTCTTGCCGCCCTGGCTCAGCCGGTAAAGCGGCGGCACCGCGAGATAGAGGTGGCCGTTGCGGATCAGATCGGGCATCTGGCGGTAGAAAAACGTGATCAGCAGCGAGGCGATGTGAGCGCCGTCCACATCAGCGTCCGTCATGATGATAACGCGGTCGTAGCGCAGCTCAGTGTCGTTGTAATGCTTGCCCACGCCGCAGCCGAGCGCCAAGGTCAGGTCGGCGAGCAACTGGTTCTGCGCGAGCTTATCGCGTGACGCGCTGGCGACGTTCAAGATTTTGCCGCGCAAGGGCAGAATTGCCTGCGTGGCGCGATCGCGGGCCTGCTTGGCGGAGCCGCCGGCCGAGTCGCCCTCAA
Source organism: uncultured Alphaproteobacteria bacterium (assembly GCA_963817705.1). Taxonomy (GTDB): domain Bacteria; phylum Pseudomonadota; class Alphaproteobacteria; order Rhizobiales; family Rhodomicrobiaceae; genus Rhodomicrobium. The sequence goes on along the minus strand of CAWFPF010000003.1, from coordinate 61,087 downwards.
CGATGAAGATCTCGGTGTCGTCCTTCGCATTCTTGGAGCAGTCCGCGAGCTTGCCCGGCAGCCGAAGCTTCCGCGTGGCGCTCTTTCGCTGAGTCTCCTTCTCGCGCTTGCGGCGCAGCCTCTCCTCGGCGCGATCGATCGCAAATTCCATAAGGCCATTGGCCTGTTGCGGCGAGGCGGCAAGCCAATGATCGAAGGCGTCCTTGACGGTCGTCTCCACGATCCGGGTGGCTTCGGCCGACGAGAGCCTGTCCTTGGTCTGCCCCTGGAATTCCGGCTCGCGGATGAAAACCGAGAGCATCACGCCCGCCGAAATGAAGATATCGTCGGCGGTGACCTGCGCGGCCCTCTTGTTGTTCGTGAGGTCGCCATAAGAGCGGAGCCCCTTCGAAAGCGCGGCCCTTAGCCCCTGCTCATGGGTTCCGCCGTCGGGCGTCGGCACCGTGTTGCAGTAGGACTGGGTGAATCCGTCCTCGTCAGCAAGCCAGGCGACCGCCCATTCGACGCTACCGTGACCGCCCTCCTTTTGCACGCGTCCGGCAAAAAGGTCCTTCGTAACCGGCGTCAGGCCCTCGATCCGGGACGACAGAAAATCGCGGAGGCCGCCGGGGAAATGAAAGACGGCCTTTTCCGGAACGCCGGTGTCGCCCTGCAGCAACTCTGCCGCGCAGGACCAGCGGATTTCTACCCCGCCAAACAAATACGCTTTCGCGCGAGCCATCTTGAAAATGCGGATCGGCTTGAAGTGAGCGCGCTCTTTGAAAATGGACGGATCCGGGCGGAAACGTACTGTGGTGCCGCGCCGGTTCCGGACAACGCCGAGGTCCACCAGGCCGGTCAGCGGCTCGCCCTTTGAGAACGATTGCCGGTAAAGCCGGCCGCCACGCGCGACCTCGACCTCCAAGTGCTCGGACAGAGCGTTCACCACCGACACGCCCACCCCATGCAGACCGCCGCTGGTGGAATAGACGTTGGAGTTGAATTTGCCGCCCGAATGCAGCGTGGTCATGATAACTTCGAGCGCCGATTTACCTGGAAATTTCGGGTGCGGATCAACCGGAACGCCGCGGCCGTTATCGGTAACTCCCAGCGTGCCGTCTGCGCTGAGCACGACCTCGATGAAGCTCGCATGGCCCGCCACCGCCTCGTCCATGGCGTTGTCGATCACCTCGGCGAAGAGATGATGCATCGCCTTTTCGTCCGTCCCGCCGATATACATACCTGGCCGCCGGCGCACGGGTTCAAGGCCTTCCAGCACCTCGATATCGGCGGCAGTGTAGCTCTCGCCGGGCTTTTGGGCCGGAGGCCGGACAGCATTTGACTTCGCCGCCGGTGGCTCCTCATCGCCGAAGAGGTCCCGTGCCGCCGCAGTGCTTTGCTTGGTCATGCCTTTTCCTATGGTCGCCGAATCTCTAACCGGAAGCGCGGGTAACAGGTTGCAAGCCCAGCTCGATTTGGCAAGAGGATGGCTTTAGCTACCCACTTTTTCCGTTCTGGTCTAAGGATCGGAGGCCGTGATCTGAAATTGTCGAAAATGGCGCGAAGGTCACGCACGCAGCCTTAGGAGGTGAACCCAATGGGCGATTTATGGCTGGCCGCCGATATGTTCGCGCGCCTTGCCGCTGCGCTCATGGCGGGCGCCGCGATCGGCGCCGAACGGCAATGGCACCAAAAAATGGCTGGGCTGCGCACGAACGCACTGGTGGCTCTGGGCGCGGGCGGCTTCGTGGCCTTCTCCGCCGCCGTTGGCCAGGGCGATCCTACGCGCGTCGCGGCGCAGGTCGTTTCCGGGATCGGTTTCCTCGGTGCGGGCGTGATCCTTCGCGAGGGCATCAATGTGCGGGGCCTGAACACGGCTGCGACGCTGTGGTGCTCCGCTATGGCGGGCACATTCGCAGGCGGCGGCTTTTACGCGCTGAGCCTCGGGGCCGCGGGCTTTGTGGTCGCGATCAACATCGCCATGAAACCGATGGTCATCGCGCTCAACCGGCACGGCGAGCGTGCCGCCGCCGCGAGCGAGGCCAGCTATACGATTTCGGTCACCTGCCGGAGCCCCGAAGAAGCGCATGTGCGCTCCCTGCTGTTGCACGCGCTATCGCAGGCCGGGCTCGGCTTGCGGCGTATCGAGAGCGAGGATCTTCCTGACATCGCAAAGGTCCTGGTGACCGTGGAAACGGCCGCCGGTCCGCGCAAAGACCTGGCGCTAGAGCAAATTGTCGGCCGGCTTAGCCTTGAGCCTTTCATTACGGCGGTGTCTTGGGAAGCGGCACGGGAAGCCACAGATATCTAGCATTTTCCTAAAATTGCCAAGCTGTTGGTTGGGCTTTCATCAAGCTGTCATGGCGTCGGGACATAGCTTCCAGGTAAACCGCTTGGAGGTGTTCCTATGTCCGATATTGCAGCGCCGATGCCGTTGCAGGTGTCGTCGAAGCCCGATCTCAATCCGAAAGCCGGCCCGGCTACGGCCATCATTTTCATCCTGCTGCTCGCTACCGGGATACTCTTTACGGCCTATAGCCTGTACACCGACATTCAGGAAACGGGCGAACCGGTCACAACCTATTTGCCGTTTCTGCTCCTTGGCGGCGCTCTTCTTGTCGCTCTCGGCTTCGAGTTCGTGAACGGCTTTCACGACACCGCCAATGCGGTGGCGACGGTCATCTACACCCACTCGCTACCGGCGCAAGTCGCGGTCGTTTGGTCCGGGCTTTTCAATTTCCTTGGTGTGCTTTTCTCGACCGGTGCCGTCGCTTTCGGCATCGTTTCGCTGCTGCCGGTTGAATTGATCCTCCAGGTCGGGTCCGACGCAGGCTTCGCCATGGTCTTCGCGCTGCTGTTCGCCGCGATCATTTGGAACCTCGGAACCTGGGCGCTCGGCTTGCCCGCCTCCTCGTCGCACACCCTGATCGGGTCCATCATTGGCGTCGGTATCGCCAACGCGATGTTGCGCGGCCGCGACGGAACTTCGGGTGTCGACTGGGGCCAAGCCACGAAAATCGGCGAGTTCTCTGCTCGTGTCGCCGCTGGTCGGCTTTTTCTGCGCCGCCCTCCTGCTGCTGATCTTGAAGTTTCTCATTCGCAACCCCGCCCTCTACGATGAGCCGAAAGGCAATCAGCCGCCGCCATGGTGGATTCGCGGCCTGCTGATTCTCACCTGCACGGGCGTATCGTTCGCACACGGTTCGAACGACGGGCAAAAAGGCATGGGCCTGATCATGCTCATCCTCATCGGTACCGTTCCGACGACCTATGCCTTGAACCGCGCACTGCCTGCATCCCACGCTGAAACATTCAGAGCCGCGGCGATCGAGGCTTCCAAAGTCGTCGAGGCCAAGGCTGCCGGCTATAGCGTGCTTGGCAATCCGCGCCCGGCCGTGACGCAATACGTATCCTCGCACCAGATCAACGAAGGCACCTATCCCTCCCTCGCCGTTTTGTTGCGCGAGATTTCCGATCAGGTTGCGTCCTACGGTTCGCTTTCGAAGGTTCCTGCTGCCGTCGTGGGCAACACGCGTAACGACATGTACCTGACCTCCGAGGCCATCCGCATCCTGCAGAAGGATAAGGAGGCCGAGCTTTCAGCCGAAGAGGTGGGTAAGCTCAATGCCTACAAGAAGGAAATCGACGCTTCGACCAAATTCATCCCGCTTTGGGTGAAGGTCGCGGTCGCCATCGCCCTCGGCCTTGGCACGATGATCGGCTGGAAGAGGATCGTGGTGACGGTCGGCGAGAAGATCGGCAAGACGCATCTGACCTACGCGCAAGGAGCTTCGGCCGAGCTTGTTGCCATGGCCACGATTGGTGCGGCCGATATGTACGGCTTGCCGGTTTCGACGACGCATGTGCTCTCCTCGGGCGTGGCGGGAACCATGGCCGCCAATAAATCCGGCCTTCAGCTTTCAACGATCCGGAATTTGTTGATGGCTTGGGTTCTCACGCTGCCCGTGGCCATCGCGCTTTCGGGCGGCTTGTTCTATCTCTTCAGCCAAATTTTCTAGGGTGGGGGCCCTTGGGCTCGCCCAATCATGGGCGAGCCCTCGTTTTTCATAGAATTTTAGTCAAAAAAATCATTTGCGGCCGTTCGAGCGATCAAGCGTATTGAAGCCCGGCGGTGACTTGACCTATAAATTCCTACAGTCGCAGAAAAGCATGCAGATGCCCGGCCGATAGGCCATGTGGCTAAAATCTCCTGCTTCCATGATGCGCTGCGCTCTCCCGCAAATGACTCCATCAAGACTTGCGAGGTCGCATGAGCGCCGGTCTCGAAATCTTACCGCCGCGCCAGCGCGGGCGGCCGTCCCTCTACGATAGCGCCTATTGCGAGCGCGTCCTTGAACTCGCCGCAGAAGGCTGCGGGAAGGCGGAAATCGCCGCCTCCCTCTCGGTCAGCCGCGAAACGCTGAATGCCTGGATCAAGGCGCATCCCGGGTTCCGCGAGGCCATGAGCCGCGCCAAGGACCTCGAATATGCCTGGTGGCTCGCAGCGGGGCGCAAGGGCCAATTCGTAAAAACCTGGAACGCGGCGAGCTGGGCTCTCCAGATGCGCAACCGCTTCGGTGCGCGCTTCCGGGACCGGCCCTTGCCGCAACGCGGCGAGGAACCAAAGGACGCCATGAATGCCGAACGGATCCGCGACGAACTGGAGCGCAAGCTTTCTCGCATCGCTGACGCCGGCACGCCGGAAGAGGTTCCTTGCGAGCCTGACGCCGAAGGAACTGGAAAGCCTGACCTATGATTGGCGGTTCTGGGCAAGGCCCGAACAGCGGGCGCCAGAAGGCGACTGGCATATCTGGCTGATTTTGGCCGGCCGCGGCGCCGGGAAAACGAGGTGCGGTGCGGAGTGGGTGCGCGAATGCGTTTGCGGACCTACTCCGCTGGGCCGGGGGACATACGGACGGCTGGCCCTGGTGGCTGAAACGGCGGCGGACGCCCGCGATGTGATCGTGGAAGGTCCGGGCGGATTGCTTTCGATCCATCCCGCCGGCTTCCGGCCGAAATTCGAGCAATCGAAGCGCCGGCTCACCTGGCCGAACGGCGCGGTGGCCATGCTTTACAACGCAACGGAGCCGGATCAACTGCGCGGGCCGCAGCATGAAGCGGCCTGGTGCGACGAACTGGCCAAATGGCGCTATGCGCAGGAAACCTGGGACATGCTGCAGTTCGGGCTCAGGCTCGGCGAGCGGCCGCGACAGGTCATCACTACGACGCCGCGCCCCATCCCGCTCATTCGCGACTTTCTGGCCCGCGAAGGGCAAGGCGTCGCCGTCACGCGCGGCAGCACCTATGACAACCGCGCCAATCTCGCGGCGAACTTCTTCAAGACCATCGTGAAACGCTATGAGGGCACACGCCTCGGAAGGCAGGAACTCAATGCAGAACTTCTCGACGACGTTGCGGGCGCTCTTTGGACGCGCGCTATCCTTGATCGGCACCGCGTTGCCGGAGGCCATGCGCTGCCCGCAATGCAACGCGTTGTCGTGGGCATCGACCCCGCGGCAAAGCCAAGCGCCGAAGGCGACCGGACGTCCGAAACCGGAATTGTCGTCGCCGGCCTTGGTGAAAACGGACGAGGCTATATTCTCGACGATCTTTCCACCCGCCAAAGCCCAGCCGGATGGGCGCGAAAAGCCGTCGCAGCCTTCGATCGATACGAAGCCGAAGCCTTGGTGGTTGAGATAAATCAGGGCGGCGCGATGGTCGAAGCGGTCCTGCGCGCCGAGCGGGCCGGCCTGCCGCTGCGGCAGGTGCGCGCGAGCCGCGGCAAGACCGTGCGCGCCGAGCCCATCGCCGCGCTCTACGAGCAGGGCCGGGTGAGCCATGCCGGCGCTTTCCCGGCGCTGGAGGATCAGATGGTACTGTTCACGCCGTTCGGCATCGAGGGCAGTGGCGCGGCGGATAGGGTGGATGCGCTGGTGTGGGCGCTGTCGGACTTGTTTCCGCGGATGGTGCGGCCGCAGCCCGGCGTGACATGGGACGATGAGGCGGGAGGCGGGGCGGGGGGCTGGCTGCTGTAAAATCCAGTCCAGTATAAAAAATCACGAAGTGCTTTCGGGCTTCGCTGGTATCGGCCTTGTGCGAACCCGGCCGGGTTCGATAATCGCCAGCTTGCCTTCGCATTCGTTCGCTATGCTTTCAATCCGGTCAATCGCATAGATTTCGCGCGTTCCGGATGGAAGAGCGTAGAGCATCAGAATGATGACACCGGCGGCGGGTTGGCGGTGGCGTACTGCAAGCTCGCCGAAACCACGGTCATCGGTGATCAAGACTCGCCCAGACGCTGCAGCTAAAGCGAGCGCGCGACCGTCACTGTCGCCTTGGCAGACCTGTTTTGCGTCCAACACATCGAAACCGCGAGACCGAAGCCCTTCGACGATAAGAGCCGCCACACATTCGTCTGCAAAGAACAAAGGCATGGCTTCCTATTCGGCGGCGATCACGCCCTCTTCGGCAAGATAATCGGCAGCGTAGGCTTGGGCAGCGCGGATATCCTCTGCCTTCAAATGGGGATAATTCCGCAGGATGTGCTCGACCGGATCTCCAGCCGCGAGGCAGCGCAAAATGTGCTCAACGGTTATCCGCGTTCCAGCGATGATTGGTTTGCCCATCATCACCTTGGGGTCGCGATTGATACGGGGGTGTGTCATTGCTTGAGAGCCATTTACTTCCGAACCGGATGTTAGCATGGGGCCGATGGTTCGGAAACAACGGCATGATGTTCGTGCACGTTCGCTGCCGCTGGTTTCGGTGCCGATCGCTCGGGATGAATTAAGGAAAGCTAGCCGTGCCTTAGCATTAGAACCATGAAAGTGCTTGGCGGACGGGATCGCGAAAGACGCGAAGCAGTTATTTTAACCAGTTTTCGCAATGAAGGCCCTCGATGCGGGCGAATTCGCGTTCGTTGGCTGTAACAAGGGTCGCGCCGAGAGTCAGTGCATGAGCGGCGATAAAGAGATCGTTGCCTCCGGCTGGGTTTCCCTTCATCTCAAGGCTTGCCCTTATAGACGCATAGGTGGTGTCAGCAGGAGGCTCGAACGGCGCAACTTCGAGAGCTTGAAGCGCTTCTTCGACGCGTCTCTCCAATCGCAACGATCCATTCTTCGCAACCCCGAAGCGGAGCTCTGCAGCCACAATCACGCTTGTGAATACGGATTGTCTCCCGGTGCCCCGAATTCGTTTGGCGACACGCCCTTTAGGATTGCGGATGAAGTCTGAAATGATGTTCGTATCGAGCAGATATCGCATCAGAAATCGACCGGCTCGGGTGGCAGGTCTTCGATTTCTGGGAATTCTTCATCGATAGGCTCCCATTCGTCCAAGAGCTCAAGCAATGACTTCTTCTTGGGAGCCGGCTCGATGATGATTTTATCGCCTTCTTTTCGCATAATCGCGTCGTCGCCCGGAAACTCGAACTCGCGCGGGATGCGAACGGCTTTGTTTCTTCCGTTTTTGAAAAGTTTGACGTGACGTTCGAGTTCCACAGGTATCTCCTTCGGCATAGGCCTAAGCATAGGCCAACTTCATATCACCGTCTACAAACTCCTTGATCGCATGCGCCGCAGCGCTCATACGAGGTTCCCTTGCCCAAAATTGACATCGTTCAAGAGGCGCAAGAGCGTCTCGAAGCCGCGTGGATCCAGGATCGCGAGAACCGCGAAGATGGATTCATGGACCTGAAGTTCCTCGCGGGCGACCAATGGCCGAACGAGATCCGGCTGCAGCGCGAAGCGCAGAACCGGCCGTGCCTCACCATCAACCGGCTGCCGCAATTTGTGAACCAGGTGGCGAACAGCGTGCGGCAGAACCCGCCGGCCATCAAGGCGATCCCAGCGGGCGGCGAGGCGACGGCCGAACTGGCGGAGATTTACTCGGGCCTGCTGCGGCAGATCCAGTACCGCTCGAACGCCACGCATGTGTTCGCGAACGCGGTTTATTATGCGGTCGCCTGCGGCATAGGGCATTTCCGGATCGTCACCGATTACGCGGACGGGGATGGCTTCGATCAGGAAATCCTGATCAAGCGCATTCAACATCCGCTCTCGGTGTTCTGGGCGCCGGGCGCGGTCGAGCCGGATAGGTCGGACGCCGAATACTGCCTCGTCTCTGAAATGATCGGCCGCAAGGCGTTCCAGAAGCGCTTTCCCGGCGCGGCGATGACCGATTTCGCTGCGCCCTCCGATCTCAACGCAGAGAGCGGCCTGTTCTGGGCCAATCGCGATGCGGTGCGCGTCTGCGAATATTGGGTGAAACGGCCCACCGAGCGCACCATCGCGCGGCTCGCGACCGGAGAGACCATCGATATCACGGATGTGGATGTGTCCGCGCCCCTCGCCACGGTCAAGCCCGGCCATGACAAGACGCTTGCATCTCAGATTATCGCCGAGCGGAAAGTGCGGTCTCACAAAATCGAGCATTACCTCCTAAGTGGCGAAGAGGTGCTCGAAGGTCCGAACCAATGGGCTGGGCGCTACATCCCGATCTTCCCCGTGATCGGCTCCGAGACTGCGCTCGAAACCAAGGTGATCCGCAGCGGGCTGATCCGCTTCTCCCGCGATCCTCAACAGCTTTACAATTTCTGGCGCTCGGCCGCCGCCGAAGCCATTGCGCTGGCACCGCGCGCGCCCTTCGTCGCCACGCCGGCGATGATCGCGAAGTTCAAGGGCCAGTGGGACTCGCAGAACACGGTGTCGCGGCCCTATCTGCTCTACGAGCCGGACCCGGAAGTGCCGGGCGGGCGCCCGATGCGCGAGCCGCCGCCGGATCTCCCGTCGGCGCTGGTGAATGAAAGCGCAATGGCCTCCGACGAGATGAAGGCCACGACCGGCATCTACGACGCGTCGCTGGGCGCGCGCTCGAACGAGATTTCTGGCGTCGCGATACGCGCGCGCGAAAGCCAGGGCGGCATCTCGGCGTTGCATTATCAGGACAATCTGATGGCCACGCTGAACCATCTCGGCAAGGTGCTGATCGATCTCATTCCGAAGATTTATGACAGCGAGCGCACGGTTCGCATCATGCGCGAGGACGAGGCGCATCTTCCGGTGCGGATTAACGTGCCCGTGATGGGCAACAACGGCAAGCCGGTGCTGCTCAACGACCTGAGCCAGGGCACCTACGATGTGCGGGTGAAGATCGGGCCGTCCTACGCCACCCGGCGCGCCGAAGCCGCGGATTCCATGCTGCAATTCATCCAGGCCGTGCCGCAGGCCGCGGGCATGGCCGGCGACCTCGTGGCGCGGAATATGGATTGGCCCGGCGCGGACGAGATCGCGGACAGGCTCAAGCGCATGCTGCCGCCGCAAATCTCCGGCGAGGCGCCGCCGCTCGACGCGCAGATCGCACAAGCCCAGCAGCAGGCTTACCAGGAGGCGCTCGCCCAGGCGCATCTCAACCGCGTCCAAGGCCTCGCCGCGAAGTCCGAAGCGGATGCGGTCCGGGCGCATGCAGAAGCGCAGGACGCCAACGCCCGCACGCTATCCTCGGTTGTGTCCACCGTCTACGGCACGCCGCAGGACCGCCTGCAAACGGCGCTTCAGGAGGCCGCACTTCGCGAGCGCCAGGCCAGCGCGGCCAAGGCCGAAGCCGAGCTGCAGGGTAAGGTCTTCGACAACGAGCTGAAGCGCGCGCGTTTCACTGAACCGTCGCCGTATAAGCTTTGAGCAGGTTTGACCCGAGATCCACGGTTTTGGATGGGATGCAACGTGTTTACGAAAGGCGGTGCTTGAGCCGCTCGATGATTTCCATGCGCTCGTGCAATATGGCGATGATGCAAGGTCTTTCGTTTCCCGGCCGAACGAAGAAAACGAAGTGATGGCGGCAGCGCGTCACCTGACCTGAGGGAAGATCGTGGAGAATCTGCGAGATATTGCGTGGCCGGAGGAGATCTTCTCGAAGCATTCGTCGAGCGCCGCCGCGTATTGTTCGGCTTGCCGCTCGCCCCACGTCTTAAGTGTGTAGCGCGCGATCTCTTCAAGATCGGCTTCGGCAGAAGGGGTCAGATCGCAAGACGGCATTCACGCCATCACGCCGTCTTGCGGATGGCGTCGAAGATTTCTCTTGCCGATTTGGAGATGCGCTTACCGCTCGCCGCTTCTTCAAGACGCGGGCGCAGCAAAGCTTCGAGCTGCCGTAGCGCTTCTTCCTCGGATAGCGGAATGTCCTCCAGGGATCGCTGCAAGACGTAATCTTTCAGGCTTTGCCCGCGCAGCGCGGCGATCGCCTTGAGGCGCTTGTGCTGCTCGGGGGTGAGTTCAATCGACAGACGCGGCATGGCGTGGCTCCATCATCGGCCGGAGCATAGACATTTCCCACAAAACAACAAATGTCGTCCGGACGAGGGTGAGGGTGCGCACGCTTCACCGAGCCTTCGCCGTATAACTTTTGAGATGGCCTTCTAAGCGAGACGGTTTGAACCTGCGGAGCGAAGGCCGCTTATCCCGGCAAGCTTCTGGCGCTGATTTTTTCGTCGGACTTGATATAGGCGCGGGCAAGTTGCTGCTTCTGCGCAGCGCTCAAGCCCTTTGCCTCGTTGAGCCAGTCATGGGTCGTGAACGACTTCAAGAGATCGAACATCCACCGCCGATCCAGTGGCGATGCATCGAGGCAGGCGGCGAAAAGACTTTGCAAATTGTAATACTTCAGCGCGCTGTAGGCGATGGTCCTGCACTCGCCGCGTAGACACTTCGTCAATTTCGTATGCCGGTCTGCCGCGATTTCCTTGATGGCCTCGTCCTGTTCGCGCGAGGGCATGTTGATGCCGGTGTTCCAATTCAACGGTTCGACCAAATCGACCTGATTGATGCCGATCACCACATTGGGCAGCACATCGGAAAGGCGCGTGAGATATTGCTGATCGAGGGCTAGCGCCCGATTGCGCGCGGCGGCGATCCAAAGCACAATATCGCATTTTTTGTCCTTGAGATGATGCCGGTAACGGCCAAGGTAATTCTCATCGAGGCTGACGTCCTCGCCGAGCCCCGGCGCGTCGAGGACCCGTAGGGCGCATTTGAGAGCTGCGCCTTCCACGCGCTGGCTGACGATCTCGAAAACATCCGCGCGGAAGCGATGCGTGCCGCGCGTCGTTGCCGAAACGCGCTTGTTCGTACCGAACATCGCATTGATCGTGCTTGACTTTCCGGAACCTGAAAGGCCGATCACGCAAATGGTGGGCGGCTGCCGGTTGAACTCCTCCTCCACGGCTTTGACGATGAGATCGAGCGGCCCGGGTTTGGAGCCGCTCATAAGCCGAGGACCCTTCGTAGGATTTCGAGAAAGGCCGGCCCGTAGACGGTGATCGTTTCCATCAGAGTGGTTTGCTGCAGGGTTGGGTGCTGGCTCACCCAGACTTTGAGGCTTTCGACCGAACTCACGCGGGCCTGTTGGGCCTGCACCTCCTCGTCCTGGAGGTGCTGAACGAGCCGCTCGAAATCGCCTTGCGGCAGTTCCCCGGGAAGGTCTTCGGGCAGATCGGACATGGCTTCGCCCTTCGCTGTTCGCTCTACGGGATAGGGATAACACGGACGGAGCCGCGCCGCCAACGCTTGCTGCTGAGCTATGACCTTCAGGCCGCCGGATCTCAACAAACTATACCAGCACAAAGGATCGAAGATGACCGGAGACGACGACATCCCGTCTGCGGACGATGCGGCATTCGCATCGTCTGGCTCTGAGGCTCAGCCAAACGAGGGCGCGGGTGCGCCTCCTACCGCCCCCTGGGATGGCGAACGCGAAGGCCGCGTTCAGCAGCTCATCCGTCAAAAACGCGACGCGGACGCCGTTGCGGCCCGGAGTACTGCGGAAGCGGCGGCCTTGCGCGGTGCCAAGCAGGCGCCCGGCCGGATGCAGGATTATGCCGCGCCCGAAGAGTACACGCGCGCCGTGGCCGAGCAGGCGGTGCGCGAGGTGGGCGCCGATATGTATGCGCGCCAGGCCGCACAGGCTCAGGAGTTCGCTGCAAAGGCCGCAAACGAAGCCTGGGCCGCATCCACGGCGGAGTTCCGCCAGCGCGTGCCGGATTTCGATGCCGTGGCGCATAACCCGAATCTCGCCGTCACGCCCATCATGGCCGATGCCCTGCGCGAGTCGCCCAAGGGTGCAGAGATTGCCTATTACCTCGGCAAGAATCCCGCCGAGGCAGCGGAGATCGCATCGCTGCCACCCGTTTCGCAGGCGACGGCGATTGCGCGCATCGAAGGGCGCCTCGGCGCGGGTTCCGTCTCCGTGAGCCGCGCGCCGCAGCCCGTGGGCACGTTGTCCGGACTCGGCGGCAGCGCCGGCGCTGCGCTCGATGATATGGACTTCGAAGATTACCGCCGCGCCCGCGGATATTGAACCTGTGTGTCATGGCCGGGCTTGACCCGGCCATCTACGCCCCAAACCCCGATCCTTCGTCTTGTCCCTGGATGGCCGCCTCGAGTGCGGCCATGACGGTTGGGGCGTGCTTCGGGGCGGAGTCTCAAACATCAAGCCCAGACGGAGCCCCCATGGCCTCAACCCTGCTTACGCCGAGCATCATCGCCAAGGAAGGCCTGATGCAGCTCGACAATAACCTCGTCGCCGCAAAGATGGTCTACCGCGCCTATGAATTGGAGTTTGGCGAGACCAAGATCGGTGACACACTCACGATCCGCCGGCCCGTTAAATACGCAGTGCGCACGGGGTCCGTTGCCCAGATGCAGGACGCGCAGGAAGGCAAGGTGCAGATCAAGATCGACACCCAGCGCGGCGTCGATTTGCGCTTTCCCACGAAGGACCTCACGCTGACCATCGACCGCTTTTCCGAGCGATATCTGAAGCACCCCATGATCGCGCTGGCTAACCAGGTCGATCTGGATATTCTGTCGCTTTACAAATATGTCTGGAACTGGGTCGGGACGCCCGGCCAGACGCTCTCGGGATACAAGTCCTTTATCAAAGGCCCGCAGCGGCTCGATGAAATGGCCGTGCCGTCGCCGCGCGCCGCTTGCCTTTCGCCCGCCGATTTCTACGGCATGGCTTCGAGCTTCACCGGGCTCTACGTGCCTGAAATCGCACGGACTGCGCTGGAGAAGTCCAAGCTTCCCATGGTGGGCAACACCGACTGCTACTCGTCGCAGAACGTCATCAATTACACGGCCGGGGCTTATGCGGGAACGCCGGTCATCTCGGCCACCGCAGCGGCAAACGGCGTCACAAATACCGGCGTAACGACCTATCTCGCTTCGATGAACACGAACCAAACCGCGATCCTTGTAGACGGGCTGACCGCCGGGGCGGCGCTCAATGAGGGCGACATCTTCACCATTGCGGGCGTCTATGCCGTCAACCCCGTCACGAAGCAGGTGCTGCCCTATCTGCAGCAATTCGTTGTCAGCGCACCTGTCACAGCGACGGGCACGGCAGACGCCATCGCGATCGCGCCGGCCATCATCGTCACCGGTCAGTATGCGACAGTCAGCGCAGCGCCCGCGCAAAATGCGGCGCTGACGTTTGTTGGCACTGCTGGCGCCTCTTATCCGCAGAACCTCGTTTTCCACGAGAACGCGTTCGCGTTGTGCATGGTACCGATGGAGTTGCCGGAGGGCGCGATCAAGAAGGCGCGGCAGAGCTACAAGGGTCTCTCGATCCGCGTCATCTGCGATTACGACATCATCAACGACATCAACATGTGGCGGCTCGACATCCTCTACGGCGTGAAGCCGATTTACCCCGACCTCGCCACGCGCCTGTCCGGCGCTTCGAGCTAACCCCTGGCGTTCATGGCCGGGCTTGACCCGGCCATCCAGACCTAACCCAAACTCATTCATCCTTCTGGATGGCCGCCTCAAGGGCTGCCATGACGGTGGTAACAAGGACCATTTCCATGCCCGTAAAGCAGCTCTCCGACGGGAATCCCGACGGCACTGTGCTCGGCCAAAGCCCGAGCGATCTTATCGCGTTCTACAACGGAACTCCGGTTCAACAGCGATCCGGCGCAGCACAGGCGGCCGTCGATACAACCACGCCCACGAACGCGGCACCCTTCGGCTTCAGCCAGACTCAGGCCACCGCCATCCTCACGCTCTTGAACGAGATCCGCGCGACGCTTGTGGGTGTCGGCCTCATGAAAGGTCAATGATGACCGGCGACACCCGGCTTTGGATGTACCGGAAGGGCGAAGCATGCCTGTTCGAGCACCCCGATCACGTGCCAGCCAGTGAAGGCTGGCAGCGGTTTCCGGCGCCAGTTGCCCTTAGCGAGCCGCTTTCCGAAACGGCCCGCGTGAGCCCGCCGGGAACCGGTCCGGATCAAGAGCTGACGGATCAGGAAAAGCTCGACCGCTTGCCCCGGCGCCGGCTGATGCAGATCGCCGCCAATTGCGGCATCCGTTTCGACTTCAGTTGGACCAAGGCTCAGCTCAAAGACGCAATCATCGAGGTCTTGAATGACAACGGCCCGTGACATCATCGCAGGCGCCTACCGCCGCCTCGGCCTTCTGCCGCTTGGCTCAGACCTCGATCCAGAACGCGCTGCGGCAGGCCTCGCCATGTATAACGATATGCTGAACGCGTGGGCCGCCGATGGCATATTTCCCGGCGGCCCCAATCCGCCCGTCCAGGAGACGGACGGCATCTTCTTCAGCGACGATTTTCTGAATGGCGACATCACGGACAGTTCCGGCGCTTATCCGCCGTACGGCCCCAGCGATACCGCGACGCCGCCGAATCCGGCACCGTTGTCCTTTGGGCTGAACGGCGCCTTTCCTTTCCTCGCTCAATTTTCCGAGGGCGCAAAGGCGATCCTCGCGGTCGAACTTGCGTCCGCCAGCGGGATCGAGGCGCAGCCTTCGACACAAAAGCGGGCGCAAAAGGCTTACGCGGCGCTGCTCGCCTATTACGTGATCTCGCCTCAGGCGAGCCAGGACACCGGACTGACTTGGATGCCAAGCCTCAGGCGTTACGGGTTCCGCTAGCGATCGCGTACAGGACCCCCTCACCCCCGGCCCCTCTCTCGCAAGGGGAGAGGGGAGAAACAGGCACTGACCCTCTCCCCTTGCGGGAGAGGGTGGCCGCGCAGCGGCCGCGTGAGGGGAAACTATACCAGGAGTTCCACACCATGGTCGCAGTCGATTTCGGGCATACGTCCAACCCGGACAAGAGCGGGTTCGGGTCGAACCAACGCTTGCTGAATGGTTATCCCGAGGCGCTCGGCCAGGCGGCAAAATCGCCGCTGCCAATCTATGCCGTTCCGGGGACGTCGCGGTTCGATACCGGCGCGGCCGGTCTCAACGGCCCATGCCGCGGGATGCTGTATGTTTATGACGAGGGGCTTTATGCGGTGGGCGGAACGGCGTCGGCGCTTTTCGACGATCAGGGCAACGCCACTTCGGTTTCCGGAACGATCGGCGGCAGTTCCATGGTCATTATGGCGGCCAATCAGCGGCCCGAGCCGCAAATCGGCATCGTCGCGGATGGCGTCTATTATGTCCTCGATACGGGATCGAACACCGTCTCTCAACCCAGTATTGCGAGCCTTCCCGCGCCAAATAGCGTGACTTTTCTCGATGGCTACCTAGTTTTTTCAATTCCCGACGGCCGCATCTTTCACACGGCGCTGAATGACGCGCTGACCGTCAACGCACTCTCCTATGCGACCGCGTCGAGCCGGGCGGATGGGCTTCGCCGGATTGTAACCCATCGCGGCGCGCTGATTGCGCTTGGCGAGTTGAGCCTGGAAATTTGGGAGGACGCAGGCACAACACCCTTCGCCTTCGCTCGCATCCGCGCCGATATCGACATCGGCTGCATCGCGGAGCAAACCGTAGCGACGGTCGCCGACGCGCTGATTTGGGTCGACCACAATGGCGTCGTCCGTCAACTCACCGGCTCGGAGCCAGCCCGCATCTCGACGCATGCGCTGGAGCGGGCGATCTCTGACCTATCATGGGACGAGCGCCGCGCGCTCCGCGCCGTTTACACGCACTTCAACGGCCATGACTTTTACGCTGTGACAAGCCCTTATTGGACATGGGAGTTCGACCTTGCCACAGGCCTCTGGCATGAGAGGGCGAGTGGCGGATTTTCCAACTGGTTTGCGCAGGGCTTCGAGTTTTTCAGCGGCAAAGTCGTGATCGGGTCGAGCCTGGATGGCAGCTTGCATGTACTGGACGATACGTCGCAAACCGAAAGCGGCAATCCTTATCTCTTTCTGGCGCAGTCGGCACCGCTTCATGCTTTCCCTAGGGGGTTGATCGTGGACCAGCTCGATGTCGACATCCTGCCAGGTGTGGGCATAACCGGAACCAATGCCGATGCGGCCAACCCGAAGCTCATGCTCGATTGGTCGGACGATGGCGGCCGGACCTGGTCTGGCGGACGCATCGCGTCTCTCGGCCGCGTTGGCGAGCGTTTTGCGGTGGCGAGTTTCCATCAGCTTGGCGCGACGCTGCGGGCCGGCCGGACCTTCCGGCTCGCGTCCTCCTCTCCTGTGATGCGTGGCATCCTCAATGCCGATGCGCGCGTCAGGCAGATTCTGGCATGAGTGGGCAAGCCAATCTCTTCAGCCGGTTCGGTTTTCAGATCGGCCCTGACGGGAAACTCGATAATACAACGCGCGCCTTCTTTTCCAGGCTCAGCGGCCGTGTAGGGCCTGCCATCCCCGATCTGGCTTCCAACGCGTCATGGGCGCAGATCGCAGCAACGGCAAACGCGCTGATTAGCGAATTTGCGGCGCAGGGCTGGGTCCAGAAGGGGTTCGACGCGGACGAGACGGCGTTCGCGAATGCGATCCAAGCCGTCACCATGATCCCGGCGGCGACCGAGTGGGCCTATGCGCCTTACGAGGTGCTGCGCGATGAAATCACGGCAGGCGCGGAGTTTGTTGCCACGGAGAACGCCTATAGTGTCTACGACAGCTCGCAGTGGTTGATCGCCTATAGCGAGGCGGACAGCACAGGCCGGATCGGCGGCGCGGCATGCGATTGGGCGGCATCGCTAAACAGCCTTCAAAATCAGCTCCCGAATTGCGGTCTCGTCAATCTCTACGTGGCCTGGTACGGCGACGACCTCCGAGCAGGCTCATGCACGCTGATGCCGGGCGTAACACGCACGCAGTTCGACGACATGCCCCATGAATGGGTTTGCAACGGCCTGCATCGCAACGAGGCGCATCCGGTCTCGACCGTGAATGGCAGCGCGGCCTTCGGCGGCACGCCGGACGATCAATCCGTCGTCGCGGCGATCAAGGACTTGAAGGCGAGGGGCCTCAAGGTCTGCTTCACGCCCTTTATCCTGATGGACATTCCGGCCGGTAATACGCTTCCCGACCCCTACACCGGCGGCACGGGACAAGCGGTCTATCCTTGGCGCGGGCGCATTACGAAGGATTACAGCACGGCGGATAAGACACCGCAGATAGCGTTCGAAGTCGCCTCTTTCGTGGCCCAGTACCGCAATTTTGTTCTGCATTACGCCGATTTGTGCGTGCTTGCCGGCGGGGTCGATGTTTTCCTCCTCGGCACGGAGCTTCGCGGGCTGACCTGGCTGCGTGATGCGGAAGGCAGCTATCCGTTCGTTTCGGCGCTCTTGCAACTTGCTGCTGACGTGAAGGCCATTCTTCCGGATGCAGAGCTTACTTATGCGGCCGACTGGTCGGAGTGGTTCGGCCACCAGCCGGCGGATGGGTCTAACGACGTATTCTTCCATCTCGATCCGCTTTGGTCGGACGCCAACATTGCCGC
Source organism: uncultured Alphaproteobacteria bacterium (assembly GCA_963817705.1). GTDB lineage: Bacteria > Pseudomonadota > Alphaproteobacteria > Rhizobiales > Rhodomicrobiaceae > Rhodomicrobium. The sequence goes on along the minus strand of CAWFPF010000003.1, from coordinate 43,395 downwards.
CGTCGCCTTCGACAATTATTGGCCGCTGTCGGATTGGCGGGACACCGCACCCAATATCGATGAGGTGGTGAAACCGGACGGCACGCTGACCGCCATCACCGATTACGAATACCTCATGGGGAACGTTCGCGGCGGCGAAGGTTATGCCTGGTTTTACGCGAGCGAGGCAGACAGGGCTTCGCAGACACGCACACCGATCACCGACGGCGCTTACGGGAAGTCTTGGGTTTTCCGGTACAAGGACATCTGGAACTGGTGGGCGAACCAGCACTTCAATCGGCCGGGCGGCACCGAAAGCCCGTCGCCAACAGCGTGGTTCCCTCAGTCGAAGCCCTTCTGGTTCACAGAGCTTGGCTGCCCTTCCATCGACAAGGGGTCGAACCAGCCCAACGTGTTCTACGATCCCAAGTCGTCTGAAAGCGCGATCCCATACTTTTCGGACGGCACTTCGGATTACCTCATTCAGCGGCGCTATCTCGACTCTATGATGCGCTTCTTCACCCCGGGCGATCCTGAGTTTACGGAAGACCGCAATCCGCAAAGCGCACTCTACCAGGGGCGCATGGCCGATCTCAGCCAGGCGATGATCTACACCTGGGACGCAAGGCCCTATCCCTTTTTTCCGCTTTATGATTCGGTGTGGAGCGATGGTCCCAACTGGATCTATGGGCATTGGATCGGCGGCAAAATTTCCACCTACGCCTTGCCACAGGAGCTGAGCAGCATGGCCGTCGCAAATACGAGCGCCCCTTTGAGCCCTTACATCGTCGATCCTGCCACCGGTAAGCTCGACAAACAGTACCGCGACTTCTTCCAGGGGATGGAATTCGTGCAGGGTGACGCGATTCCGAGTGTGACGCTCGATCCGACTCCGGCGGAAGCGGCAAATGCCATCAACGCGCTTCTCGCCGTGCTTCGCGCGCAGAACCGGATCGCGACGTGAGCAAGTTCAAATCGCCGGTCCGGCAAGGGACAGCCGGCGACGTCGCGCGCTTTGTCGAACTGGGCTTGCGCTTCTACGCCGAAGAAGGACACCGGGATGCGTCAGCGCATCAACTCGCCCGCTTCGCGATCTCTCACCTTCAAGATGAGGACCGGGTTTTCCTCGTCGCGGGCGAGCCGGTCGCCGCGGTCCTGTGCGGCGTGATGGCGCCTCACTACCTCACAGGTGAGCCAACCGCTTTCAAAACAGCCTGGTATGCGCTGCCGGCCGCGCGCGGGCTTGGCGCCTATTTGCTCCGCGCATTCGAAAGCTGGGCGAAAACGAAGGGCGCGCGCCGCCTCATCGTGGCAGGGCGCCAGGAGCGGACGCTCACCTTGCTCAGCCGCCTTGGCTACGCCCCGCTCGAAACCGTATACGCAAAGGACCTCCCATGGCAGAAGCAGCCCTACCCATCCTTATAGGCGGAGCCGCCTCAGCGCTTGGCAATTATTTCGGCGCCCAAGCGACGGCAAATGCGGCGAATCAATCGGCCGATTTGCAGCAGCAGCGCTTCAATCAGGCTGTTGGCTATGAGCAGCCGTTCATGCAAAGCGGGCAGAACGCGCTGAACCTTTACAACAACGCGACGGGCGTCAATGGCACGGCCGCGCAACAAAGCTACACCAACAACTTCCAGAACGATCCCGGATACCAGGCCAGCGTGAATTACGGCCTGCAACAAATTCAGGCGCAGAACGCCGCGCAGGGCATGGGCCTATCCGGCAATACGCTCGCGGCGCTGCAAAGCTACTCCCAGAACGCGCTGTCGCAGCAATATCAAACACGGCTCGATGACCTGTTCCGCACCGCGCAGCTCGGCGCCAATTCCGCAAATACCCTGAGTTCGGCAAGCGCGTCGAGCGGCACGGCGCAAGGGAACTTCAACATGGCGGCTGGGCAAGCTCAAGGCGCGGGTCTCTCCGGCTTGGGAACCGGCGTTTCCGGCGCGTCCAACAACTATGCGAATTACTACTACGGCACGCAAAAGAGCTCTTAACATGATCCCTCCCATGACCACACCAGGCACTCCCCCGCATAACGCCTTGACCGGCGCGGCTCCGCAGGCCGTCCAGCCCTCTCAATCGGGGCGCGGCTCGCCATCGAACATTCCGGCGCTTCTCGCGAGTACGATCGGGCATGCGGCCCTGCTCTCGGATACGCCAGAGAAATGGGCGTCCACCATCGCCATGCTGCGGCAGAACGGCGTCGACCCCCATGGATACGCCGATTTCGAAAAGGGGCGCACCGCAGCGATGGCCGCCGCTGGAACCCCTGCGCCGGAGCAGGAAGCGGACTGATCGCAACAAGAGGATGACATCGGCGCGCCGATCCGGCAGGGTGTGGCCGGAACCCTGGCATAGATGAGAGATCCCGATGACAGCTGACGGTGCGGCGCAAGACCTTTTGTTCGAGGTGAATAGCGGGATTGCGCGCATCATCATCAACCGGCCTGGGGCGCGGAACTCGTTCACCTTCGACATGTATGAGAAGCTCTTCCAGTGCTGCGAAGCCGTCAATTCAGACGAACTCGGTCAAGGTGCTCATTGTCACCGGCGCCGGGGAGAAGGCCTTTTCGGCCGGCACCGACATCTCGATGTTCCGGAGTTTCAAGACTGCGGAGGACGCGCTTGGCTACGAGTCGTTCATGGATCGCGTTCTGGGCACGCTGGAGCGGTGCCGCGTTCCGACGATCGCTGCCATAGCGGGCGCCTGCACAGGTGGCGGCGGTGCAATCGCGGCGTGCTGCGATTTGCGTATCGGCACGGAAGATACGAAATTCGGCTTTCCGATTGCGCGCACGCTCGGCAATTGTCTCTCCGTCACAAATCTCGGGCGCCTCGCGGCATTGGTTGGAGCGGCGCGGGTGAAAGACATGATCTTCACCGCGCGTTTGATCGAGGCACCGGAGGCGCTCCGGATCGGCCTTCTGACGGAAACGGTGAAGGACCGGGCCGGACTCAATTCCCGTGTTACGGCGCTGGCCGCGGAGATCGCGGGCTTCGCGCCCTTGACGCTCCGTGCCACGAAGGAAGGGCTGAGGCGTTATCTTGCGCGCGAGGACGAAGACCGGGACCTGATCTTGATGTGCTACACGAGCGAGGATTTCCGCGAGGGCATGAGCGCTTTCCTGGAAAAGCGAAATCCGAATTGGCAGGGCCGGTGACCTCGCCGCAAAAAGTCCGTCAGTTGAATTGCATGCCACGTCCGTAAAATTTATACTAATGGAGGTGTTAAACGGAGGGGCAGCCATGGCCGAAGCTCAGGCGCCGAAGCGCGACGCGACTTGGGATATTGCAAGGGGCATCGGCATGGTGCTTGTCATTTACGGTCATCTGCTTGAGCCGTTATACCCAGCCCATAATGGACGGCCGCTCGTTGAAATGGCCGCCACCCAATGGCAGGTGATTTATTCCTTCCACATGATGCTGTTCTTCCTCGTGTCCGGCGCGGTCAATCGCAGCCTGCCGAAGAAGGCCTTCCCCGATGTGCTTCGCGGTTCGCTGAGGTTGCTCGCGCTCGCCTGGATCGTGCACATTCTCGGCGTGCTTTTCCCAATCGCCGTAAATTTTATCGGGGAATTCGTTCCTATCCACACCGGCATCGCACTGGAGTCGCCCCACTCATTGAGAGATGTTGCTATTGCCATCGCCGACCCGATCCTTGAAGGGTATCTCTGGTCTGTCGGTGTGTTGTGGTTTCTGACGTCGCTCTGTTTCGTTCAAATCCTGGCTTACTTCTCGCTTCGCTGGCTACCCGCGGTCGCTGTCGCCCTGATCGCCATGGCGGCGACGTCGATCAGCAAGTATCTGCCAAGCCAGTTTCTAATGCAAACATGGTTGCCAGGGCTTTCGTTCTTCGCCATCGGCTTCCTTTTTTCTCAATGGCAGGTGCGGTGGCCTGTGTGGGCGGCTGTTCCGTTGTTTGTCGCGACGGTTCTGCTCGCACCTCTGAACCACGGCTGTACCTTCTCATTCACCGAAACCTGCGGAACGGTACCGTTTGGCATCCGGATGTTTGCGGGAAGTTACGGGTTTCTGCCCATGTTCTTCCTGTCGTCCCTGGTTGGGTCTCTGATGGTTGTCTGCCTGAGCACGGGATTGGCGCGCCTGAGCGTATCCAGCCTCTTGGCCTATATCGGCAAGAACAGCCTTGAGCTTTTCTTCATCAACGGATTCGTGGCTACCTTCCTGTTCGGCTTTTTCTGGCAGATGGAATGGCCACCCCTTACGGTTCTCGCCTATTTCGGCCTTTTCATCGGAATCATCGCGGCGCACCTGCTTGCGCTGATCATCTTGAAGCCGGTTTTGTCGATGATCAACGCGGCGTCGATCTCGATTTCGGCTTTCCTGACGCGCATTCTGACAGGCGGTTCTCAAACGGCGCGGACGAAGGCAGCCTGAACGGTCATGTGGCCGCCTTCCCAAACGGAGGCCCGTCAAGCCTTGGTGCCGAGCGGCAAGCTTGCGAGGCCTGCGAGCGGGGCGTCATCCAGCGTAATGAGGGCGATCGGAACCTGCTTCATCCGCGCCGTCATGGGCCCCTTTTTCTCGAAGGCCTGCCTCAGCAAGCCGAGGTCCGCCACCTTGGCGAAAGATTTTGCAACGCTGCCGAACAGGTAGACTCCGTCCCAAGCGGCAACGGCGAGCACGAGATTACCGAGAACGTCGCCAGCTACGAGGGTGAAAAGCCGCAGCGCTTCCGAGCTATGGGGGTTTGTCTTGACCTGGGCGATGACCTCGGCCGGATGAAGGGAGCCGGGTTCGTTCGCAATGGCGGCGTGCAAATCGCTGAGCCCCTGCCCGGAAAGGACGCGCTCGACAGATGTGAATTGGCGGTGCATGGCCCCGTCGCGCCCTTCCGGGAAGGCGATCGACATGTGCCCGGCTTCGCTTGGGCAAGACGTCCAGCCATCTGCCGTCCGGATCAGCGTTGCCGCGCCGAAGCCCGTCCCAATATTGGCTGTGAGAACCCGCCGCGCCGCCGTCAGGTTTGGCGCGAGGTCTCCCAAAACCTCAACATCGGCCTCATCGAGCACGGGAAGGCTAAAGGCCACCGCCTGCAGGTCGTTGACAAGCGTACATGGCGCTCCGATCGCCGATGCGACCTCGGCCTCGGCGATGCCCCAAGCGGCGTTTGTGAGGCTGACTTTCCCGTTATCGATGGCACCGGCCGCGCCAATCGCCGCACCGGTGCAGCCGGCAAGGCCGCCCGTTTCGTCGAGATACGCATGAACCGCTGACAGGTAGTCCTTATGAGCGGAAACCGGATATCCGCGATGTTCGAGAAGTGCCCCGCCATTCTGGGCGCGAGCGAACCGCACATTCGTGCCGCCCACATCGCTGACAAGCCGCCAGCCGGTCATGCGGAGGCCTCGGCCGGGCACGCCATGAGAGCATCGAGGAAGCTGTTCTGCCAAGACCGTACGTCATGCTCTTTGATACGCTCTAGAAGCGCACCGTGGCGCTGTTTCCGCTCACGGAGAGGCATCTTCAGCGCTGCCTGCATGGCGTTTGCCATATCATCGATGTTGTAGGGGTTGATAATCAGCGCTTCCTCAAGTTCTTCCGCGGCTCCGGCAAATTGGGAGAGGATCAAAACCCCAGGGTCTTGTTCATTTTGGGCCGCCACATACTCCTTTGCAACCAAATTCATGCCGTCGCGCAGCGGTGTGACGAGGCCCACCTCACAGCCGCGGAAGAGCGCGGCCAGCGTATCGCGTGGAACCGACCTGTGAATATAGCGAAGCGGCGTCCAATCGAAGTCGCCGAACTCGCCGTTGATGGCACCGGATAGCTCCTCAAGCTCCATGCGGATATTGGCGTAGGCCTCAACCTCGATGCGCGTTGGCGGCGCAATCTGCATGAACGTCACAGTCTTTGTGTGCTCCGGATGAGCTTCCAGCAGTTTGCGGAAAGCCTTGAAGCGCTCGGGAAGCCCTTTCGTGTAGTCGAGCCGGTCGACGCCGATAATGTGGGATCGCACAACCGTCCGGCGGTTCAGCCTCTCTATTTGCGACGCCGCTTCGCTCGTCTCGGCGGCCGCCGCAAAATCCGCGACATCGATGCCGATGGGGAACCTTTTCGCGACGATTGTGCGCCCTGAAGCCCGGACCTTGCCGTCGTCGAGAAGTTCGGCGCCCGCGTGCGCCGCCACGAAACGCCGGAAGTTGTCAACGTCGTTCGAGGTCTGAAAGCCGATCAGGTCGAATTGGAACAACGCTTGGATCAGCCATTCGTGTGCAGGAATAGCTTGCAGGAGTTCCGGAGGCGGAAACGGGATGTGCAGGAAGAAGCCGAGCCTTTGCCGGACCCCTCGCGCCCGTAATTCGGCTGCCAGAGACATCAAATGATAATCGTGGACCCAGATCAGGTCATCAGGCTGTAGAAGAGGTGTAAGCGCCGCAGCAAACATCTTATTGACGCGCTTATAACCTTCAAAGTACGCAGGCTCGAACTCAACCAAATCGAGGCGGTAATGGCAAACGGGCCAAAGCACCTTATTGGCGAAGCCGAGATAATATTCCTCATAATCCCGGGCAGTCATCGGGATTGTGGCCACGGTGACGTTGGCTTGGACCGTTTCCGTTACAGCGGCCGGGGTTCCCTCCTCGACAATATTTCCATCCCATCCGAACCAGACGCCGCCAATCGACCGGATGGCATCGCCGAGGGCTACCGCCAGCCCTCCAGACTGGACCTGATTTTCCAGGTCCGCCACACGGTTCGAGACAATGACCAGACGGGTCAAACAAACGCCTCCCAGGGCTTCGACAAACGGGTTGCCCCATTGATAATCCCGACCATGGAGTAGGTTTGCGGGAAGTTGCCCCAAGCCGCTCCCGTGACCGGGTGTGTGTCTTCAGACATAAGTCCCAAATGGTTGCGCGCGTTCAAAAGAGATTGAAATATTTCTCGTGCCTGCTCTCTTTTTCCGATACGAGCTAAAGAATCCAACCGCCAAAAAGCGCAAACATTGAAAGCCGTTTCAGGCATTCCGAAATCGTCGGCGGCCTCGTAGCGCATCATGAAGGGTCCGCGGCCCAAAACTTTCTCGATTTGTTCCACGGTGGAGACGTAGCGCGGATCGTTACCGTCGAGAAAGCCGACTTCGCTCATCAGCAAGACGCTCGCATCGAGATACTCGCCTCCGAAGCTTTCGACAAAAGCCTTGCGCTTTTCCGACCAAGCACAGCTCAAGATCTTGTCCTTGATCAAGTCAGCTCTCTGCCGCCAGAAGGTCACGCGCTCGTGCAATCCCAAATAGGCGGCGATTTTGGCCAAGCGATCGCAGCCCGCCCAGCACATTAGGCTGGAAGATGTATGAACCCGGGCCCTCGATCGCAGCTCCCAAATTCCAGCGTCAGGCTGATCGTGAAGTTTAAACGCCTGCTCGCCCACCGCTTCCAGCCGGTGGAAGTCGTCCAACCCAGCCCGTTTGACGAGCCTCGTGTCGATAAAAGCTTGGGCCGAGCCAAGAATGAGATTCCCGTAGGTGTCGTGCTGGAAGTGCTCATAAGCTTGGTTACCGATCCGCACCGGACGATTGCTGACCGGTCCTCTGCTTTGGTAGCCGGGCAAGCTTTCCGCTGTCCGCTCAATCAGCGCTTGTTCGAGAGCGATTTCATAGACTGGCTGGATATGATCGTTCGCGTTGGCAACGACGTTCATAATCCAGCGGTAATAGTTTTCGAGGGTGCGTCCGGCCGCCAGGCTTGTAAGAGCACGGATGACGAAATAGGCGTCCCGGACCCAGCAGAAGCGGTAATCCCAGTTTCTCCCCGTGCCGGGTGCCTCCGGGATGCTCGTCGTCATGGCGGCCACGATCGCCCCGGTCGGCTCGTAGGAACAGAGCTTAAGCGTGATCGCAGCCCTAACGACAGCCTCTTGCCATTCAGGTTGCAGCGCAAGCCGGAGGCTCCAATTGCGCCAGTACACTTCGGTCCGTTCCTCGAAGCTCCGGGCGATCTCGGCAGCGCTGTCCGAGAGCGTTTCATCCGGCCCGAGCACAAAACTGATGGGATCGCTAAGATTGAAAGCGCTTTCCTGAAGGATATAGTCAATGGGCGCGTCGGTGGTGAGGCGGAGGGTCATATCCGGTCCAACATAGCGGATATGGTTCGAGCCGTGTGTCAGCGTGGGCGATGTGCTGCCATAATTGAAGCTTGGCCGGAGCTTTATTCTAATGCGGGGCCTGCCATCCTTTATCGTGACGGTGCGGATAAGGGTCTTAGGCCGGAACGGGCGATTGCGGGTGTAAAAGCGGGGTGCGAAATCCGTAACTTCGATCGAGCCGCTTTCGCCATGCAAAATGGTTTTCAGTATCGCAGTGTTGTGGACGTAAAATTGTTCGGAACCCTTGTAGTCAAGGAGTTCGATCGAGAAAGCGCCTTCGTCCGGATTTCCGTTCGCACTTCCGAGAATCTGATGGAAAACTGGGTCGCCATCGTATCTCGGAAGGCAGCACCAAACTATCCGCGCCCGCTTATCCACGAGCGCGCCTATGCCGCAGTTTCCAATAAGCCCGAGATCGAGATTACCCATGCTGACGTGATCCTTTGAGCGTTTCCGCCGTGGTTTGAAGCCAGGACAGGAACTCATCGACGTTGCCGGCGCGAACCCGCGCGGCGGTTCCGCCAGGGCCCACTTTGACGGAGATCCCGCCAAGCGCATTGACGGCTATGAAGGCGTCCTCGTCGGTCACATCATCTCCAGCAAAAAAAGGCAACCGCCCACGAAATGGAGCTTCCCGCAGGAAGTCCTCGATGGCGGTGCCCTTCGTGGCAGTATGCAGCCTCGTCTCGATGACCATTTTCCCGCGGGTCAACACGGCTTCCGGCAGGCGGTTCGCAACATCTTCGACAAGCGAAAGGCACAATGTTTCAAGTTCCGGCCTGAGGCGGTAGTGAAGCGCGAGCGCGCCTCGCTTCCTTTCCAGGAGAAGCCCAGGATTGTGGTTGACAAAGCACGACAGAATCTTCTCGACCGAACGCGCCGCGCTATCCTCGGCGGCGCGAGCGGACAGTGTGCCACCGCCGTTGCGCCTTTCGAAGCCGTGTACGCCGGCAACCGGCAGCCGCAAGGGAGCGAAAAACGCATCGATGTCGTCTATCTCCCTGCCGGTTACAATGGCAACCGCACCCGCAGCAGCCTCAAGAAGAGATTCCAGCGTCCGCTGAACGCGATCCTCGACGACGACCGCGCCCGGCGTTTCCGCAAGCTCGGTCAGGGTGCCGTCAAAATCGAAGAAGAATCCGTAAGCGCTGGCATCACGGAGAGTGGGCAGAACGACCATGAGCTTCAATCTAGAGGGGCTTTGCCGGTTTCACCTATTGGTTCTGGAATATGCACCCAGCACCACGACTTCAATGCTCTGCCCTTCAGGGCACATCCTAACCTTGTAACGCGGTAAACGCCTGGTCTCAGCCGAAAGTCTCCTTAGCTTGACGCAGATTTTGCCCTGCGCTCCATGTTAACTTGGTCAGAATGACCTGTGGCTTGACTGCCCGGAGGCATTGCATCAAGTTTGCGCAGGCACCAGACTCTAAGGTAAAGTAACGAGGATGACTAGGTTAGCTTACGCCCTTATTGCGCTTTTTGCGTGGCATACCACAGCCTTTGCCGGTGAGCTTCGAAGCGACGCTATCTTCTCCAAGGCGCTGGGACGGAATTTGCCCTACACGGCATACCTTCCGGACGGTTATCAAAACGGTCAATTGCGCTACCCGGTGCTTTATCTTTTGCACGGAGCGGGCGGAGACGAGCGCACTTGGGCAGAGTTGGGCCACATCCGGGAAAAGGCCGACCGCCTGATCGCCACGGGGATCATTCCGCCGGCGATCATTATCATGCCGGGATGTCCCGCCTGCTGGTGGGTCGACGGTGCCAAGGACCGCGCCGAGACGGCATTTTGGTCCGATTTTGTGCCGTTCGTGGACCTGCATTATCGCACAATCGACTCCAGAGGCGGACGTCTTGTCGCCGGCCTTTCGGCGGGAGGTTACGGTGCAATACGGTACGCTTTGCGTTATCCGGACCGGCTCGCGGCGGCCGCGGCGCTCAGTCCCGCGATATACACTGGAGCGGTTCCGCAGTTTTCAGCGGCCAGAGCTCAGCCACCCTTTCTGGGTGCGGATGGCAAATTCGATCGGGCGGCGTGGGACCGGCAAAACTATCCCGCGCTGTTGGAGGAGTATTTCGCTCAGCCGGATCGTGTGCCCTTCTATTTCGTCTCCGGAGATCGCGATCGGCTCGGCATTGCACGCGAATCAGCAATCATTTTCCAGCGACTCTCGCGGCGGCAGTCGGGGATGGTGGAAATGCGCATCATGGAGGGCGATCACAATTGGAAGGTCTGGGAAAAAGCCATTGACGCCGCGATTGAGTACGTCTTCCAGTTCGCAAGCAAGCCGCAGCCGCAGATGCGCACTGCGGCTTTAGCGGGAACGGAACCCAAACAGCATTAAGCCCGCCACACTTTGCGCTGCTGCGGTCAAGTGTGTTGGCCGCGCACGAGAGCGCTCCCAGTCCTGTCCAAGCACATGCGCTTGGCCACATCGGGCCCGATCTTTCCAATACTCCCCCAACTAATAGTCTTTTTTAGCGGCGGTAGCAGCTCTGGCTGCTGGCTACGCCGCTATGCATGTTTCAGACCATACATATTCTCGGTCCGTTGCCGTTCCTGCTGTTTTAGCAATGGACAATATTCCAATCTAGCTACGACAATCCAAGTAAGAAATGAGAAATATCTGAGAAGTGGAGAACATTATGAGCACGATTACTCTGGTTTTGAACGATGCCGAGCAGCAGGCCTTTCATCAGCTGCTCGATACCGTTCTCCGCAGCGCGGGCTTGAACGCGCTTCAAACCGTATCGCACTTCGCCGGGTTGCTGACGAGCGCTTCAGTGGCTTCGGTTCAGGTCCCCACGGCTGCTGCGGTCACGCCTGCGCCAATGGCAAAGCCTGCCCAGGCTGCGGCGCTGGCCGTCCAGCATCCGGCCTCGCCGGTTCCCGCTCCGGCTCACCCTGCGTCGCAGCATCCCGGCATCATTGAGCAGATTGCCGAGGCGATAACACCACACCATACACAGCCTGTGACGCCAGCCGCACCCGTCAATGCAAGCCACGCCGCACAGACGGTTCGGCCGGCCACCGCAGCCTTAGCGGCCGCGAGCGCTCCAGTCAGCGCGGTCGCAGTTGCGCCAGCAGCCGCACCGGCAACGCCGTCTGCGCCTGTGACACCGGCCACACCGGCCGACGCGGCTTCGTAGCTTGCGAGCGAAATAGATGAGGACAAGGCCGGTAATGCCGGCCTTTTTTTTATGAGGAACACATGGCGGATAATTTCGAGCACTGCCTTGCCGTTACACTCAGATGGGAAGGCGGCTACTCCAATCACCCGGACGACCCCGGCGGCCCGACAATGAAGGGGGTCATCCAGCGCGAATACGACGCTTGGCGCAAGAAGCAGGGCGAACGTCCGCGCCCGGTCCGGGAAATCGAGCAAGTCGAGCTTCGCGCGATCTATCGCGATGAATATTGGGACGCAATGGGCTGCGACGGTCTATCGCCGGGGCTAGACCTTTGCGTTTTTGACGCGGCGGTCAACAGCGGCACTGGACGCGCAAAGAGGTGGCTTGAGCGCGCGCAAGAGATAGACGCCTTTTGCGATGCCAGACTTGCCTTTTTGCAGGGGCTTGGCCGCTTGTGGCGTGTGTTCGGCGCGGGCTGGCGCCGCCGCGTGCAGGGCATTCGAAATGACGCGCATGTCATGGCCGGGGAAAGCGTTATCAGGACGCCGCACGATGACTCTCTGCATGCGGGGATCAAGGGCGACGCGGTGCGAACTCTGCAAAAAAAGCTGCGCGCTCTCGGCTATCCTTGCGGCGCTGTTGACGGCATCTTCGGCGAACAATTGCATCGAGCGGTTGTGCTGTTCCAGCTTGACAACAGTCTGACTGGTGAGCCTGGCGTCTGGGAGCTGCCTTACAACGCGGTGCTGGACAGGGCGGAGCCCATGCTGCCGAAGCGGGCGAATGCAACACTCAAGGACCTTGAAAACGCAGGCGACCGCCCAATCAGGCACATGAACTTCCTTCAGCGCATTTTCGCCTGGCTATTTGGCGCAAGCGCGGCCGCTGAAGCGCTTCAAGGAGATAGCGTACTCGATAGCGTGACCGGCCTGCGCTCCATCGTGGAGCCGATGCAAGACGCTTTGGATTGGCTGGGCGGCAATAAGTGGCTGCTGATTGCAGCCGGATGTGTCGCGATTATCGCGGTCATCCGGCTTCTCAGGAGCGAGCATGTCACGGCTTACCAGAATTTCGACTACCAAGGCCCCGCTGTAACGGAGGAGAGGCCATAAATGGGTGCGCTGTTTTTGAGTCTTGGCGCGTGGTTCGCGCGCCGCTTTGCTGCCCTGGGGCTGACGAGTTTGGCGTCATTCGCGTTTCTTGGCCCGCTCGGACCGGCCTTCGCAGGAATTTCAAACGCCATCGGCGCCGTGATAACGGCCACCTTCGAGATCTTGGTCTCACTCTCGAAAAGTGCCGAGGGGAGGGTCGTACTCGGCCTTGCCATCGCAGCACTTGGATTTTTTTACCTGCGCTTTCACTACATTGAGGAAGGAAAAGCAGAGGCCACCGCAAAGTTTGCGCAAGTCCATAAACCTTGCCAATCGCTTCCGCCGCAGAGACACAACCGATGACATCTCTTGCGCCGGACGCGGACACGCCGCCGCCGGTTCAAGCCGGAAACGGGCGAGGAGAAATCTCTCTTGCCCGGATCTACCTGCCGTTCGCGATGGCTGTCGCCGTCGGCGCGTTTTTGGTTGTGGCAGGATACACTGTTGGGGGCATTATGTCCGGCATCGCACGCGATAAAACCGAGACGGAAACGCGCCTTGGTGCAATCGAGAAAGAAGTTACGGCAATAAAAAATATTCTTTCCGAGCGAGCCGCGTCCTCAACGTGCAACTGCCGCTTCAAGCAGTAATTAGGATGCAAGTCTTGCGCCGGTCGCAGCCAGCCTCAGATCGCTTCGCTGAGGTCTTTCGCTGCCCGGAAGGCGACTTTCTTGCTTGCTTTGATCTTGATCGCCTCGCCTGTGGCGGGGTTGCGGCCCATGCGAGCGGCACGTTTGCGCACTTCGAGAGTGCCGAGACCTGCAATGCGAATGCGCGCACCCTTCTTGAGGTGCTTGCCAATTGCGGTAATGGCATCGGACAGCACCTCGTTCGCCTGCTTTTGGGACAGGCCGTGCGTCTCGGCCACTTCCGTTGCGAGATGGCGAAGCGTGACAATGTCGGCTTTCGCTGGCTTTGCAGCTGGCTTGGCCGCCGCAGCTTGCGTTTTCGTCATCTGAGTTCCTTTTCAGTCCTATCTGCCATATATAGCTCTGCGACTTCGCTACGATGTAGCAAGCGGAGCCAGGATTTGCCGGATGTTGTACAACTTCGCAAACCGGTCAAGAGCGTCGATCTGCCTCTTCGCCAATAGAATCAGCAGATTTGACCTGCCGGCGGAGAAGAGCATCGAACCGTGTAATGGCGGACGTCAACAGCCTTTTGCTTGAAAACAAGGTCTAAAGCGTAGTCCTGGGTTGGTTTATAGACGGGTGTTGTTTTTTAGCCCCGATCGATGATCGCCCGGGGCGGCCACCCTGCCAAACTTGACACGGCGCCGGACAGCATTTAGAACATTCCATGAACGGGCACGTCACCGTCTAATGTGGATAACCGTCAAGGATAATGGGCGTCCCCTTGGGAGCTTCGTGTAAGCTCAGGCAGCGATTTACGGTTTTATGAAAGGGAGCTCTCATGGCGGGCTCGGTCAATAAGGTCATTCTCATCGGCAATCTGGGAGCCGACCCCGAGGTGCGTCATACCCAAGACGGACGCTCGATCTGCAACCTCAGACTCGCGACGACGGAAAGCTGGCGCGACAAGCAATCCGGCGAGAGACGCGAGAAAACGGAGTGGCACAGCGTCGTCATCTTCAGTGAACAGCTGGGGAAAGTCGCTCAGCAGTACCTCAAGAAGGGCGCGAAAGTTTATATAGAAGGTCAGCTCCAGACGCGTAAATGGCAAGACAATTCCGGCAATGACCGCTACACGACAGAGGTGGTGCTGCAGAATTACGCCGGCCAGCTCACGATGCTTGACGGACGCAACGCAGCCTCGGGCTTCAATGATGGCGGAAGTAATGACTACGATGCTGGCGGCTCTGGCGGCAGCGCCAGGGAAGGCGGCAGCCGCGGCGCATCCGCAGGCAAGGGCCGCGATGCTGGCCCGGCAAAGTCTTTCGAGAAAGACCTCGATGACGAGATTCCCTTTTAGGGTTTGCCGGGGAACGCAAAAAGCTCCACCTGCACGCCCGGATTTCCTATATAGAGAGCAGGGATCATTCCGGGCGGCTTCCGATCGATAAATCCCCTCCGCAGAAGCCAAGGGCTTAGTTTTGGCAGGCACTTCCGACAGCAAACAGGGCGGTGATGGCGGCGCGGGCGATATTCGTCCCATTCCGATCACCGATGAAATGAAGCGTTCCTACCTCGCTTACGCGATGAGCGTAATCGTGTCGCGAGCGCTTCCCGATGTGCGTGACGGTCTCAAGCCTGTTCACCGCCGTATTCTGTTCTCCATGCATGAGACGGGATATCAATGGAACAAGCCCTACAGAAAATCGGCGCGCGTCATCGGCGACGTCATTGGTAAGTACCATCCTCACGGAGACCAGTCGGTTTACGATGCTCTCGTTCGCATGGTGCAAGATTTCTCCATGCGCGTACCTCTCATCGACGGCCAGGGCAATTTCGGCTCTGTCGACGGCGACCCTCCGGCGGCGATGCGGTACACCGAGGTTCGCCTTCAAAAAATTTCCGATGCTCTTCTCCAAGACCTAGAAAGCGACACCGTCGATTTTCAGGATAACTACGACAATTCCGAGCGCGAGCCCACTGTTCTCCCCGCGCGCTTTCCCAATCTTCTCGTCAATGGCGCGGGCGGCATTGCCGTCGGCATGGCGACGAATATCCCCCCTCATAATCTCGGCGAAGTCATCAACGCCTGTTTGGCGTTTCTAGATACTCCCAGTATTACGGATGAACAGCTGATGGAGCACGTGCCCGGGCCGGATTTTCCGACCGGCGGCATCATCATGGGGCGAGCCGGCATCAGGGCCGCCTACCTGCGCGGGCGTGGTTCCATAACGGTTCGCGGCAAGATCCACGTCGAGACCATCCGCAAAGACCGGGATGCGTTGATCGTCACGGAAATCCCCTATCAGATTAATAAGGCGGTCCTGCAAGAGCGGATTGCCGAACTCGTCCGCGAAAAGCGGCTCGAAGGCATCTCCGATGTGCGCGACGAGTCCGACCGCGATGGCTATCGCGTCGTCATCGAGTTGAAGCGCGACGCGATGCCGGATGTCGTGCTTAACCAGCTCTATCGCTTTACCACGCTGCAATCGGCCTTTGCCGCGAACATGGTCGCCTTGAACGGCGGCCGTCCCGAGCAGCACACGCTCAGGGACTTTATCCAGGCTTTCACCCAGTTTCGCGAGATCGTCGTCACGCGAAGGACCAAGTTCCTGCTCAATAAAGCACGGGACCGGGCGCATGTGCTGGTTGGCTTGGCGACCGCTGTCGCAAATATCGACGAAGTCATTAGACTGATCCGTAGCGCCCCCGACCCGGCGACGGCACGCGAAAACCTGATGACGAGAAGCTGGCCGGCCGAGGACATCGAGCCGCTCCTTGCTTTGATCGACGACCCGCGCTCGGTGATCCTTGAGGGCATGGTTTATCGCCTTTCAAGCGACCAGGCCAAAGCCATTCTTGACCTTCGCTTGCAACGCTTGACTGCGCTTGGCCGCGATGAAATCGGCGACGAGTTGAAGGGCCTCGCCGACAAGATCCGGGATTATCTCGATATCTTAAGCTCGCGGGCGCGCGTCGTGGAGATCGTGCGCGACGAGCTTGCCGCTATCAAGGAAGAATTCGCAACGCCGCGGCGCACGGAAATTCTCGATATCGAGGGTGAGTTGGAGGACGAGGACCTCATCCAGAAAGAGGATATGGTCGTAACCGTCAGTCACCGTGGCTACATCAAACGCGTCCCTCTTTCGACGTACCGCGCGCAACGCCGCGGCGGCAAAGGCCGGTCCGGGATGACGACGCGCGATGAGGATTTCGTAACCAGGCTCTTCGTCGCCAACACGCACACGCCTGTGCTTTTCTTGTCGTCGCGGGGCATGGCCTACAAGATGAAAGTGTGGCGGCTGCCGCTTTCGGCTCCCCAGGCGCGCGGTAAGGCTTTGATCAACCTCCTGCCGCTGCAACAAGACGAGACTATCACATCGATTCTGCCCTTGCCGGAGGAAGAACGCGGCGAAACCGGGATCTTCATCTTGTTTGCGACCCGGTCTGGCAATGTCCGGCGCAATGAACTCGCCGATTTTGCCGAGGTTCGCCAGAATGGTAAGATCGCCATGAAGCTGGACCAGGGCGATCAAATTGCTGGCGCCCAGCTATGCCGTGAGACGGACGATGTTCTGCTGACCACCGCCGATGGACAAGCGATCCGCTTTCCGGTGACGGATATCCGCATATTCAAAGGGCGCGAAGTCGACAGGTGTGCGAGGCATAAGGCTCGATGGTGAGGACCAGGTCATTTCGCTGGCTATTCTCCGTCACATGGATGCGACGCCGGCGGAACGCGCAGCCTATTTGAAACAAGCAAACGCAATGCGGCGGGCCGCGGCTGGAGAACGGGCGGGCACCGAATTGGAAGCTGCCGAAGCATTGCCGGAAACCGAAGCCGGCCTTGACGATGGGGAAACGATCGAGAGCACAGACATCGCCGATCTGACGCCCACGCGTTATGGAGAGATGGGCGCCGCGGAACAATATGTGCTCACGGTTTCCGAGCGCGGCTACGGCAAGCGCACGTCCTCTTACGAGTACCGGACATCGGGACGGGGCGGAAAAGGCATTATCGCCATGGCGGTTAACGATCGGAACGGCCGTCTCATCGCCTCCTTCCCGGTGGAGGATACAGACCAAATCATGCTTGTGACGAATGGCGGTAAGTTGATCCGCTGCCCGATCGAAGGAATTTCTATTACGGGCCGCTCTGCCCAGGGCGTGACGATTTTCCGCACCGATCAAGACGAGCGTGTCGTATCCGCGGAGCCGGTCAACGACGACGGAAATGGGAGTGCGAACGGAGGCGGCATCGAAGGTGGCGATGAAGCTCTCGAATAGCAAAATTGTAGGGGAAAGACCTGAGGGCCTCATGCAGACTGGCTTTTATCCCGGAAGCTTCGATCCGCCGACGCTAGGGCATCGCGACATAATAGGCCGTGGATTGAAACTCTTCGGACGGCTCGTTGTGGGGATCGGCGTTCATCCTTCTAAGACGCCGATGTTTCCCGATGCGGAGCGCCTGGCGATGCTGGAGGAGGAGTTCGTCAGCTTGGGCGCCGGTGACCGGGCCAGGGCTGTGCTCTTTCGCGGGCTTACGGTGGACGCAGCGCGCGTGAACGGAGCCCAATGCATTATTCGTGGCCTGCGCGATGCTGGCGACTTCAGTTATGAGATGCAGCTCTCAGGCATGAATGCGCAGCTCGCGTCCGATATAGAGACGGTCTTCGTAGCCGCGTCGCCCGCCACGTCCCACATCACGGCAACGCTCGTTCGCCAGATCGCAAGCCTCGGCGGCGACGTGGCTCCCTTTGTCTCCCCCGCCGTGCTGAAGCGCATTAAAGACAAAATGAAGCTTTCGTAGCCGCGGCCGCAATCCCGCCCCGATGGAGCGCTAGGCGCTCGAAATCCGTAACGCAATCAAAAGCCTCAAAGGTATTCTATGTTCCGACCCAGCTTCTTCGTGGCGATACTCGCTTGTGCACTCGCCATGGCATCGGCCGGTGCGCGCGCCGCCAGCCCCGGGAATACGCTATACATGGACTTGAAGGACGGCCGCGTCGTTATCGAGCTTCGCCCCGATCTCGCTCCGAAGCATGTTCAGCGTGTCAAGCAACTCGTGAAAGAGGGCTTTTACGACGGCTTGACGTTTCATCGCGTGATTACGGGCTTCATGGCTCAGACCGGAGATCCGAAGGGAGACGGTTCGGGCGGCTCCAAATACCCCGATCTCCCTGCTGAATTTACTCAAACCCCCTTCAAGCGAGGGACCATCGGTGCTGCCCGTACCAGCAATCCCAATTCCGCCAACAGCCAGTTTTTTATCTGCCTCGAAGATGCGCCGCATCTGAACGGCACCTATACCGTTTGGGGGCAAGTGATAGAGGGAATGCAATACGTCGACCGCATCAAGAAGGGCCAGGGCAGCAGCGGGCAGGTGGTCAGTCCGGATAACATTATCAAAATGCAACTTGCATCGGATGCCCGCTGATCACCACATTCATCATCAGAATTGAAATACAGGCGCCCGTATAGTTACACACATTGTTGTCTAACGCGGCGTGAGGAAAGAGCAAAGCATGGCATCTGAAAATAAAGAAAATACATTGGTCTTGGAAACAACCCAGGGCCGAGTTGTGATCGAGCTTCGGCCCGATCTCGCCCCGAACCATGTGGCGCGTATCAAAGAGCTCGCCCAGCAAGGTTTTTATGACGGCGTCGTCTTCCACCGCGTAATCGAAGGGTTCATGGCCCAAACCGGCGATCCGACGGGCACGGGCCGCGGCGGCTCCGGCAAGAACTTAAAAGCGGAATTCAGCAAGGCGCCGCACGAGCGCGGAACCGTCTCGATGGCGCGGGCGAATCACCCTGACAGCGCCGATAGCCAGTTCTTCATTTGCTTCGACGATGCGCGTTTTCTAGACGGCAAATATACGGTCTGGGGCAATGTCATTGAAGGCATGGAGAGTATCGACAAGGTCAAGCGCGGGGAACCTGTGAAGGACCCCGACAAGATCGTTTCCATCCGCGTTGGAAGCGAAAATTAGGTTCCGTCCGCGTCAGGCGAAATCGCCTGGTTTGGTTCCTGCGGAATCCTGCCGGATTTAGGTCTTCGCTTCTAATCGATGTCCGCCAGCGTGGGGATGGTGGCGGTTTTTTTGCTAAGAATGCGGGCCATAAACCAAAACCGGCCGCTCATCGTCTGCCTGATTGAAAGCCGGTGCCCGTGCTCCTCGATAGTTTTGATTTCGAGTTGCCAAAATCGGCAATCGCGCTGAGGCCCGCCAAGCCGAGGGATGCCGCAAGGCTGCTTGCCATAGAGCCCTCCTCGCCCTCACCATTCATCGATGCGCGCGTGTGCGATCTCCCTTCATTCCTAAGGCCGGGGGACGTAATGGTGTTCAACAACACCAAGGTCATCCCCGCCGAGCTTAAAGGCTGCCGTCTCCCTCGGGATCAAGACGCCCCTGCCGTAGACGTTTCACTGACACTTCTCGAACGGCTTTCCGATGGTTCCTGGCGAGCGCTGTCGCGTCCTGCCCGGCGCTTGCGCGTCGGAGACACGATCGTGCTGCTCCCGGCAGAGTCGCCCCTCGACCCGAGCCATTCCACCTTGGGACGAGGAGGAAAAAAGCCCTTCCCCTCCGCTTAATCAGAAGGACACGATGCAGATGGGCCGAGATCAGGCACACCACGCCCGCATTGTCTGTGACCGCCAAGGGCGCAGAGGGCGAAGTGACCGTTGCAGCGCTAGGCGGCGGCAGCGTCGAAGCTCTCATGGTCAAACATGGTGCGATGCCTCTTCCCCCCTACATCGCGAGAGCCCGGCCGGCGGACAGCCGCGATTTCAACGATTATCAGACGGTCTACGCGGCGCATGAGGGAGCGGTCGCGGCGCCAACGGCCGGGTTGCATTTCACACCCGGGCTTATGCAGCGCATCGAAGCGATGGGCGTCGGCAAGGCTTTCGTGACCTTGCACGTTGGGGCGGGCACATTTCTGCCCGTGAAGGCCGAAAAGGTCGAAGAGCACCATATCCACGCCGAGCGATGCGACATCGGTGAGGAAGCGGCGATGGCGATCAATGCCGCGCGCAAGGAAGGCGGCCGGATCGTCGCAGTTGGAACGACCTCGCTGCGATCTCTCGAAACCGCGTCGCGCGATGACGGCACGATAGCACCCTATAGCGGGCTCACGCGGGTGTTTATCAGACCCGGCCATCGATTCCGGAGCGCCGATGTGCTCCTGACCAACTTTCATCTCCCCAAGTCGACGCTATTCATGTTGGTTTGCGCTTTCTCTGGAACTGCGCTTATGAAGAATGCCTACGCTCACGCGATCGCGTCGGGTTTCCGTTTTTATTCCTATGGCGATGCGTGCCTGCTTCATCGCACTTCTGATTCGTGAGAACCGTGACCCCTTCTTTTTCCTTCAAGCTCCTTGCCACCGCAAAACAAGCGCGGCTCGGAGAGATCTCCACGCCGCGCGGAACCATTCGCACGCCCGCCTTCATGCCGGTCGGTACCGTGGCGACGGTCAAGGCGGTTTTCCTCGACGCCGTCAAGGACGCGGGAGCCGACATCATCCTCGGAAACACCTATCACTTGATGCTGCGTCCTGGGGCCGAGCGAGTCGCGCGCCTGGGCGGTCTCCATCGCTTCATGCGGTGGGATGGGCCGATCCTCACCGATTCCGGAGGGTATCAGGTCATGTCGCTCAGCCAGCTCAGAACCGTTACGGAACGCGGCGTAACTTTCCGGTCGCACATCGATGGAGCTCTCCATGAGCTGACACCTGAGCGCTCGATTGAAGTGCAGAATCTTCTCGGGGCCGATATCCAAATGCAATTCGACGAGTGCACACCCTTCCCTGCGGCATTCGAGGAAGCGGAGCTCTCCATGCAACTCTCCCAGCGCTGGGGCGAACGCTCTCTCACTGCATTCCGGGAGTTCGGGCAGCCGGGGCGGGCACTTTTTGGCATTGTGCAAGGCGGCGTCTACCCCGCACTGCGCGCACGGTCCGCGGAAGCGCTCAAGGCCATGGATTTCCACGGCTATGCCGTCGGCGGCCTCGCGGTCGGCGAAGGCCAAGCGCTAATGTTGGAGGTTTTGTCTTCCACAGTGCCGCTCTTGCCCGCCGAAAAGCCCCGCTATCTCATGGGGGTTGGAACCCCTTCGGATATCGTAGGCGCCGTCGAGCGCGGCATCGATATGTTCGATTGCGTCATGCCCACGCGGTCGGGCCGCCACGGTCAGGCGTTTACCTGGAACGGAAAGCTCAACATGCGCAACGCGGCGCACATCGAAGACATGCGTCCCCTCGACGAGACCAGCGCTTGTCCCGCTGCACGCGATTACTCACGCGCTTACATCCACCACCTCTTGCGGGCTGGCGAATATCTAGCGCCGATGATTTTGAGTTGGGCAAACACACATTTTTATCAGGACTTGATGGCAGCCATCCGCCAATCTATTCGGGATGGCCATTTTGCCGAGCTCGCGGCGCGTGTCCGCGAAGCCTATCCTTCCGCCGCTGCCGGTGACGGCTCTCCCGAACCGGCCGCCTGACGCTCCTGGAAGAGAAGATAAATCCCAGACGAAACGATGATCGTAGTACCGGCCAGTGTCCACCAGTCCGGCACCTCTGAGAAGACGAGGTCGCGGAGTGTAATCATGACAATAATGTTGCCGAAAACCCTATGCAAATGGCGATGAGCCGATGCCATCCGACCCACTCATTCAACAAAGGCCCGGCGAGCGCGGCGACGGCCAAGGGCGACAAAAAGAATATGGTCGCCGTCTGGTCGAGCTGCAGAAATTGAAGCGCAAGAAAATTAATCACCGTCGTCGCGAGAAGACACATGCTGCGCAGAAGCCCCGTGCGCGGCGCGGAGAAGGAGGGGATCGGCCATATACGGTGTAGGAGCATCTTTGGAAGGAGAGTCTATTCTGCGGCGAAAGCGTAACAAAAAATCGCTCTCCCTGGAAACGGACAAGTGGCGAAAGCGCTACCGCGTTGGGCTCTGCGCTGCCTGGCCGCTGCGTCAGCAGGTCAGCGATGCCCGCGCCCCTCTTCCAACTTGAGCTCGATTTCCGTATCAAGGACGCTGCGGTCCTCCAATAGGACGCTGTCTAACCCCCCGAAAGTGAGTTCCATGCCGTTCCGCAAACCTTCCTTCGTGCTCACCTTGTCTTGCGCCGACCGGCCCGGAATTGTCGCAGCCATTGCAAGCCTACTCGCGGAAAACGCTTGCAACATCACGGATAGCGCCCAGTTCGGCGACGTAAAAGCCGGCCGGTTCTTCATGCGCGTTTCCTTCTCAGCACCACCGGACTTGACGCGTGAAGGCGCGCGGCGCGTTCTCGCGCCCGTCGTCGACCACTTCGCCATGAAAGCCGACGTTTATCCGGTCGCGGCCAAGACGCGTCTCCTGATCTTGGTGTCGAAGTTCGGCCATTGCCTGAACGATCTGCTTTATCGCCATCGAATTGGCTCCCTGCCCATCGAGATTGCGGCCATCGTGTCCAACCATCGCGACTTCTATCAGCTGGCAGCCAGTCATAACGTTCCCTTCCATCATTTGCCGGTGACGCCCGAGACGAAAGAAAAACAGGAAGGCCGTCTTTTAGAGATCGTGGAGGAGGAAGAGATCGAACTCGTTGTGCTCGCCCGCTACATGCAGGTTCTGTCAGAGCAGTTGTGCGATAAGCTTGCAGGGCGGGCGATCAACATCCACCACTCGTTTTTGCCGAGTTTCAAGGGCGCAAAGCCCTACCATCAAGCTTATACCCGAGGCGTCAAGCTCATCGGGGCCACGGCCCATTACGTGACGCGCGACCTCGATGAAGGGCCGATCATCGAGCAGGAGGTTGCGCGGGTCGATCATACGATGACCCCCGACGATCTCGTCTCCTTGGGAAGAGACATAGAAAGCGTCGTGCTCGCCCATGCGGTAAAATGGCATGCGGAGCACCGCGTTCTTCTTAATGGCAACCGCGCCGTCGTCTTCCGCTGAGAGCCTGTAAATTTATAATAAAGAGGTTGCGGCGACCGAGTATAGCCCGATCTGGCGGCCACCAAAAAAACTGTGCAGGATGAATGACTTAGCGGCCGGAAGCGCTCAAGATTCCTGCGAAGTTTCTGGTGCAGCAAATAATTTGCGGCCAATCGTATTTTTTCTCTTGTAATGAGGGGCAAAGGGGGGCAAATACCCCCCCTGTTCACATCTGGACATCTACTGGTTGGGGAGGACGCCATATGGCATTCCATGACGGCCTCTTCCAATTGGGGATGGACTTGGATCGAGGTTCAAGCACCGCCCAAACGGAAGAAAAGCATACCCTCGCAGTTACGCATTCGGACGGCGAGGAACGGAAGGACTACTTTTGCGAGCGTAACGGTGTGAAATTCGCCGGGACGCACCTTCTGGTCGACGTGCTGCATGGCACGCGGCTTGACGACATCGACCACATCGAACAAACCTTCAGAGAGTGTATAGAGGTATCGGGAGCGACACTCCTGCATATCCACTTGCACCACTTCACGCCAAATGGTGGAGTGTCTGGGGTGGCGGTGCTGTCGGAATCGCATATCTCGATTTCATAGCTGGCCTGAGTACGGTTACGCCGCCATTGACATCTTCATGTGCGGACATGCCAAACCCCATCTTGCAATCGATGTGATCCGGCAAGCGTTCGAACCGGAAGAACTCGTCGTCAAAGAGCATCTGCGCGGCCAGGAAGCGGCCGTTCAGTTAAGGCTTGCGGCCTGAAAATGCAGGGCGCTTCAAGTCATTGAGCGCCCTCACCTCCCAACCCTCTGAGCACGGGACTTTGAACGCTTGACGCGCCATCTTGCGTGCGTCCAGCTGTTCATCTATCTGGAACTTTGTGGTGTGCGAGCAGGCGGTCGCAATCCGGGCCAGGGAGAAAGCCGATGGGTACAAGCCGATCTTTGTATTTCGAGGACTTGTCCGTGGGCATGACCTTCACCGGCGCCCCGGAGAAGATCAACGAGACAGATATTATCGCATTCGCGAAACAATTCGATCCCCAGAGCTTTCACACCGATCCCGAGGCGGCAAAAACTACCGTTTTCAATGGTTTGGCAGCAAGCGGCTGGCATACGGCCTGTCTTACGATGCGCATGCTGGTGAACGGCGCGCTGCCGTTCGCGGGCGGTACAATCGGTTTCGGCGCCGAGGTGTCGTGGACGCGGCCTGTGCGGCCAGGAGACGAACTTTCGGTTGAGTGTGTCATTCTGGATATCACGCCGTCCCGTTCCAAGCCCAATCAGGCTACTGCTACCGTCAGAACCACGACGAAAAATCAAAATGGGGAGACGGTGCAGGTGATCACCTCCAAGAATTTAGTTTTCAAGCGCGGTCACGCGCCAGGAGAAAGCGCATGACACGCTGGGTCGAGGAGACGCTGCATCCCCATTTCCGCTGCTCATTGATGGCGGATCGCGTGCTGTACGAGAACCGCACGGAGCATCAGCATCTCGTCATCTTCGACAACGCGACATTTGGCCGTGTCATGATGCTGGATGGCGTCGTACAGCTCACGGCCAAGGATGAGTTTATCTATCACGAGATGATGGCTCATGTGCCATTGTTCTCGCTCGGCTCAGAAAATGCGAAGCGCGTTCTTGTGATCGGCGGCGGCGATGGCGGCGTGATGCGAGAGGTGTTGAGGCACCGGAGCGTCGAACGGTTGGTGCTTTGTGAGCTCGACAGCACGGTCGTCGAGCTTTCCAAGGAGTATCTGCCAGAAATCTCGCAGGGCGCATTCGACGATCCGCGTGTCGAAGTTATTATCGCGGACGGTGTGCGCTTCGTGGCCGATACGTCAGAGCGCTTCGATGCCATCATCGTAGACTCGACCGAGCCTGTTGGCCCTGCAGCCGTTTTGTTTACACGGGAATTTTTCGAGGGATGCAAACGCTGCTTGAATGAGCCTGGCGTCCTCATCACTCAGAATGGTTTGCCCTTCATGCACCCCGATCATTTGGCGGCAACGATGGCGCTGTTCGCTGAAATCTTTCCGGACAGGGCAACCTATCTGTGCGACCAGCCCACCTATTTCGGCGGCCCGTTTGCGCTCGCTTGGGCCGCGAATAGCAAAAGCCTTCGGGATACCCCCACGGCGACCCTTAAGAGCCGTTACGAAGCCGCACATATAACAACGCGCTATTACACGCCCGAACTTCATAAGGCTGCGTTCACGCTCCCCGGCTATATCGCCGAGCTGACGCGTTCCTGATGCACCAAGATGCGCGGGCCGAAACATCCGCACGCGCCCTATAAACGGCCGCGAAACTAAAGGCTGCGAACAGCTCCGGAATAGACTTCCAGCGCGTCCTTCTCAAGCTCGGCATAAAGCAACCGCGCTGGATCCACCGGTCCCGGTAGGCTGATGCGCCCGTATGGAGCTACGGCGAAGCCCGCCCGCGCGTAATAGGGCAAATCCCCCACGAGAACCACAAGTCTGTACGCAAGTTCGCGGGCCCGCCTCATTCCCTCCAGCATCAACCTGAGGCCGTGCCCCTGATTGGCGTGCGTTTTTTCGATGATGAGCGGGCCAAGCAAAAGTGCCCCGGGCACTCCTCCAATGGCGATGGGTGTAAATTGTATGGAGCCGATGATAGAGCCGCCTTTAAGGGCGCAGAGATTGAGGCGCGGCTCACCGCTCGCACCTTCGCGGATCCGGTAGGCTGTCCGGGCAAAGCGCCCGGGGCCAAAGGTATCTTCGATTAAGCACTTCAATGCGTGATTATCGGCAGGCTTTTGCAGCCTTATCGAACCGGCGTCCATCTTGATCCGCGAATCTTCAGCTTTGAGGGAGAAAGGAAGTGGCTCGCGGAGCTTCGAACTCAACGCGCGCACGGCAGAGCTAAGGGCGCGCGCATCGTCGGCTTTTCGATAGAGATCTGTTGCTATCGGTTATCATGCTTTGCCATAACACGATACACGGGGGCACGTAAACCCGCCCCTACGGTTCCAGCTAGGAAATAACCGCTTCCGTATTAAGCGGGTAACGGTGAGGGCGGCGCTTACTTCTATCGTATCTGTTCCGTATCTTTCTGATTTGATCGCGCCCCTTCCGGCTCGCAAGCCAATTGGCTGCATCTTCCTCGGTATGGAAGCAATAAGGAAGGACGTAGATAGCGCCAGTGGAGGATGGTACCAAGAGTTCATAGGTCCCATCATCGGCGGCTCTCAGATAAGGCTCAAAAGACATGGTGGAAACCCCAAGTGGGCAGCGTGCTACACTGCGTTAATTCCATTTCGCTCAGGTAAACAAGATTTGTTACAGTTTGGTTCCAGGCGTGGGCTGGATCATACAAGACCACGGCTATTCTTTCAGCCGAAAGCTCGCCTTCAATGTTAATAAAGAATGAATCGCACTCAGCCTAGAACCCAGGGATGGCCCATGTGCGTCCCGCCCTGCGCGACCGTGCCTGGCGATGCTTCTTGTGGTGGTGGCTGTGCTTGTGGGCTTTGCCGCGATCCAGCCGAGCCTCTAGAGCCGTGTCATCGGTCTTCGCCGCGCCAAGTATGTACGGCTTATAAGACTCACTCGCCTGACGGTCCTCAGGCCGGGCGGTTGGCTGCGAGGACTGCAAAGCCGCAAGCAGCTTCACCGAGGGAAGAGTGGTCTCCCCGTCACCGCGGGACTGCCGGAAAAAGCGTCGCGCTGCCAGGCGAACCCCCTTACTCCATCGGGGTGTGACCGGGCCGTCGTAATAGCCAAGTCTTGTCAGTTCCTTCTTTATCGCTACGACCAGTTCCTTTTGTGTCGCGGGAACCGGTAGTGCGGCCGCGCCTCCGCTCAACGGAGGTTGGAGCGCAACGGGAACAAACGGCGGCGGCACGGTCACGGCTCTTCCCTCGGCGTGCGCAGCACCTTCGGAGTCCGCTTGCATGTCTGCCCTTGCATTCGCCGTCGAGGGGGCACGCAGGTTGCCATCACGGAACCTATCTGCAAGCCTCGGCAGGCCGATCACGATGACGACAGTTAAAAAAACGAGCAATATGGGCCGCATAAGTCTCTCCAGGAACCAACCTTTGCGATCGCCAGCACTCGGCGAACGGTAAATCGGTGAAGCCGCTCTCATTGGAGCTAGCACGGCGAAAGCTTATACTGATCTGAAGCCGCCTCGCGCAGAAATCGATATATCCGTAGACCAGCGGGATCAAGATTTAGTTTTTTCATTATAGATCGGATACTACATCTTGTGGAAAAAAATTTACGCTCGCTTAACACTCCGCGAATCACTAATGCTGATTTGGGGGCCTAAATAAGCGTTTGATCCGAAGAAAGAAAAAGACTGCGTGCCTGCGGCGGACCGTTCAGTCTTCGAGGGAGGATTCCCTCGCTTTCAAGAGGATAAGCGCTATACCGTACCGCGGCGTTCGCGCGCGCTTCTACAAGCGTGCCGATCGCGGAATGTTTTTGCGACACATTCTATATCTAACCGCGGGCCCCCTAATTGGCGCCGCAGCGGTGCGGCGCCCCAAATGGGGGCAAAAATGAGACACGTTCTTGGTATCGCAGGCGTCGTTGCAGCGGCGGTCCTGCTTCTTGTATCGGCCGCTATGAATTGGCGGTTCGGCTATACACTCGGCAAGTCGGATTTCGAGTCACAACTTTACGGCGCGGCAAGTGCCGCGGCGGATTGCTTCAAGGCGCTTCTGCCTTTCTTTATCTTCGCTGCGCTGAGAAACCGCAGCTATAGCCAAGCGCTTGGGGGCGCCCTTTTGTTTACGGTATGTTTCTCCTATTCGCTGACCTCGTCGCTTGGCTTTGCGGCGCTGAACCGTGCGGACACGACAGGTTCGCGCGTGCTTAGGGCTGAAACCCATCAGGACCTGCGGGTGGAACTCGACCGCTCCCGCGAAACCCTGAAGACGCTTCCGGCGCATCGGCCAACAGGAACCATCAACGGCGAAATCGACGCCTTCAAACAGAACAGCCGTTGGGCTCAGAGTGAGGAATGCAGCAATGCGACCTCAAGCAGGAGCATGACTTACTGCGAAGGTTACTTCAAGCTCAGGGCCGAACTGGCTATTGCGGAACAAGCGGATAAGCTCGACGCCAGAATAACGCAGATACGGACTCGCCTCGGCGAAGTCGATCCGCAAGCGGCCGTAAGGGCCGCCGATCCGCAAAGCCAAGTGCTGGCCGGCCTTACGGGGCGGAGCACGGAGGAAATCCAGACCATTCTAACGGTCCTGATAGCGCTGCTTGTAGAACTGGGCGCCAGCCTCGGTTTTTACACGGCCTTTTCCTATTGGCGGGTCAACGACGTCAAAACGGTACCCGTGCCGTCGCGCGCCTTGGTTGCGACGCCCGCGGCTAGCCAAAGGATCCGGCTTGCGGCCATTCCGGATTTGGAGCCTGCCCTCCGGCCGGCCGAGCCGAAAACCGACGTCGAGCTCTACTGCGATGAGCGCGTCGCCAAGGAAGCCGGCTAAGCGTCACCGCTTTGGCGCTTTATGACGATTACTGCCAATGGTGCGAAGCAAAGGGAAAACAACCCCTTGGTTTGCCTATCTTCACACGGCGGTTCAGCGAGCTTGGCGTGCAGAAAGCCAAAGTTGCCGGGCGCATCCGCTATATCGACGTGAAGCTACTCTTCGGGGCCGGCGACGACGGCTTGAGGGAACTCTCAGCCGTCTCGTAGGACCTGACCGGCCGCGCCACAAAAAGGGCCCCATCGGTGGGGCCCTTTTTTCGTCCTTAGGCATGGCGTTGGTTTTTGGAAGTGCAAAGCATCCGCGGAGGCGGCAGGCATGGAAGCGCGCCAAGCCCGGCCCGCGATTTCTCCTCCGCCAACACGGTTGTCACAAATTCGCCGGTGCGCGCTGCAACCGTCTGACCGGGCTTGGAGCATACGTTGCGTTCTTGGCCGGGCGGGCGAAGCAAGGCGCCGCTTTGTGTGACGGCTATAAAGCGGGTTCGAGAAAATCGAACGGTTGCACATCGAAAACCCATTCGTTACCTAAGGCGCATGGCCGTCCCGCACAGCAAAACCTCCGGCGCCGAAATCGAAGAGCTGATCGCCATGCTCGCGAAACTGCCGGGGCTTGGGCCGCGCTCGGCGCGCCGGGCCGCGCTGCATCTCATCAAGAAGCGCGAGCAGCTTTTGTTGCCTCTGGCGCGCGCTCTGGGCGAGGCGGCGGGCAAGATCGCGATCTGCGAGGAATGCGGCAACATCGATACGCAGCAGCCTTGCGCGATTTGCTGCGACGGAGAGCGCGATGCCTCGATGATTTGCGTCGTCGAGGAGGTGGGCGATCTTTGGGCGCTGGAGCGAGCGCGCATCGTGGCCTCCCGCTATCATGTCTTGGGCGGAACGTTGTCGCCGCTCGACGGGCGCGGGCCGGACGACCTGTCCATCGCGAAGCTCGTCGAGCGCGCGCATGCGCCCGCGGTGCGCGAGATCATCCTCGCCCTGAATGCGACGGTAGAGGGGCAATCGACAGCCCATTATCTCGCCGCCGAGTTGGAGGGCCTGCCCGTCCGGATCACGAGGCTGGCGCGCGGTGTCCCCATTGGCGGCGAGCTGGATTACTTGGACGAGGGCACGCTCGCCGCGGCGATCAAGCTCCGGCAACCCGTTTAGCCATGGCGGCGGAACGAAGGTTTGGGCCTTCTTTTACCTGTGGTATTGTGCGCGGATGATGAAACCAGAAAGCGATCCCTCCAGCCCAGGCAGAACGGATGCAAAAACCGTAGCTGCACCTGAAGAGCGTTTGCTCGAAGGCAAGGTGCGCGCCGCGAAACGGGTGCTGCTGTTCGAGAAGCTTTGGCCGCGCGTTTGGTCTCCGCTCGCGATCGCCGGTGTGTTTGTTCTTTTGTCGGCTTTTGAGGTTTGGCAATATCTGCCGCCGCGAGTCCATTTCGGCTTGTTGTGCGCTTTCGGTGCGGCGCTTTTTCTCTCACTGCTGCCGCTGGTCATTTGGCGGCGGCCATCGCGAGCCGCGTCCTTTGAGCGGCTTGAGCAAGCATCCGCGCTCGATCACCGGCCGCTGACCGCTTTTAACGATACGCTCACGCAGGACAACGCTGCCCCGGAAACGATGGCCCTATGGCAGGCCCACCGCGTACGCGCCGCGCGTGCGCTTCGTAAGCTCAAGGCCGGGGCACCCCATCCGCGCATTGATCGATACGATCCTTTTGCGCTTCGCGCCGCGCTGGTGCTCATGCTTGCCGTTGTAGTGAGCTGGTCAGGGAGCGACCTTACCGGACGCGTCAAAGCGGCTTTTGCCGTGCCGGAGATGACAGGGGGCGCCGGATTCCGCATCGATGCCTGGATCTCGCCTCCAGCCTATACGCGAAAAGAGCCGTTCGTACTGCCGGATAACCCGCAATCCGCGACAGCCGTGCCGCAAGGTTCGCTTCTGACGGTCAAGGTCAATGGTCCCGGAGCTCCCAGTTATCGCGTCGCGCTTAAGAACGGTGAACGCATCCAGGTCCTTGATCCCACAGGCCAGTCGAGCGGAAGCTACGCGGAATACACGCAGAAGATCGAGCGCTCCGGCACGCTGACGGTGAGGCACGGTTTCGGCTCCGAACGGTCGTGGATGCTGACCGCCATCCCGGACCGGGCTCCAACGATCACATTTCTGGGGCCGGTCGAAGTGTCGCCGCGCGGCGTCATGCTGTTCAAATACAAGGTTGACGACGATTATGGCGTTGCGACCGCTGAAGCGCATGTCGAGCGCATACCATTGCCGGCGAACGCCAGCAGCGGAGGCGAGGCACCGCAGCAAATCGGCAAGCCACCGGTCTTTCCGCTACCGCTGCCGCGCTCGCCTGTGAAATCGGCAGAAGCCAAGACCTACCGCGATCTGACCGCCCATCCCTGGGCTGGCCTGCCGGCCGTCATCACGCTTGTCGCCAAGGACGAGGCCGGCCACGAAGGCCGTAGCGCGCCGCGCGGGCTTATCCTTCCCGAGCGCAAATTCACAAAACCACTTGCGAAGGCGGTCATCGGACAAAGACGCGCGCTTGTCGAGGATCCCGGCGATACCTTCCGGATTGCCAACAACCTCAACGCGCTCGCCATCAGCGCCGAGGATGACAATATCGCCGCTTCCATCTACCTGAATCTCCGCTCGGCCTATTGGCGTCTGCGGGCCCGTCACACCACCGGAGACATCGAAGATATTGCGGATCAGCTTTGGGATGCTGCCCTCAGGATCGAGGATGGAAATCTATCGGCTGCCGAGCGGGAGCTACGCGCCGCGCAGGACCGCTTGAAGGATGCGCTCGAAAGGGGAGCGTCTCCCGACGAAATCCAGAAGCTCATGTCTGAGCTTCGTCAAGCGCTCAACCAGTATATGCAGGCGCTGATCCAGCAAAAAAACAAGAACAGCCAGGCTTTTACGCCGCCGAATGCAAAAACAGTATCGCCACAGGATCTACAGCAGCTTCTGAACAAGATCGAAAGCCTCGCCAAGGCCGGCTCGCCCGAAGTGGCCGCCAAAATGCTGAATGAGCTCCGTGATGTCTTGGAGTCGCTGCAAGCGGGCAGCCAGGGCAGCGGTTCTTCCGCTCAGGAAGACGCCCAAAAAGTCAAGCAGCTTGAACGGCTGACCGATATCATGCGGCAGCAGCAGCAGCTCCTCGATCAGACCTTCCGGGCGCAGCAGGGCGACGAAAGCGGCCGGGATTCGCCCAGTCTGCGGGATCAGGGCCGGAATCAGCGGGGCCGCGGACGGAATGGGGAGGCCAGCCCGGGCAATCTGAAAGAGCGTCAAGACGCGATTCAGAATGAGCTACAGGATTTGCTGTCCGGAATGCAGCAGGGCAAAGAGGGCGATCCCGCCCAGGGTAAGCTTGAAGAGGCTGACGGAGCCATGGGCGAAGCTGGCGACGCCCTGCAGCAGGAAGATCTCGGAGAAGCGGGCGATCAGGAAGGCCGCGCGCTAGAGGCTCTACGCCAGGGTACGCGGGGCATCGCCGAGCAGCTGATGCGGTCGCAGGGCGCGAGCGGCAATGGCATGGCGAACCGCGATCCGCTCGGCCGCCCCCAGAATCCCAACCTCGATCCCGGCGACAGCGTGAACGTTCCGGACGAGATCACGGTGCAACGCGCGCGCAAAATCCTCGACGAGCTGCGCCGCAGATTGGGCGAGCCCGCGCGGCCAGCCATCGAGCTCGATTACCTGGAACGGCTGGTAAAGCCTTATTAAGCAAGTTTACTGCGCGTCCATAACCTCGGGCCAATTATACTAAAAATTTACACGATCCCTCGATACTCGGACCTAGAGCGTTCGGTCGAACTTAAGCCGCTGATCGTCAGTCCCCCGCAAGCGGGAATCCTATGAGTAAAGCGCGGGTATTACGGCTCCGCTGGCCAGTTTCGGCAAAACCGCTCAAGTACAATCTGTAAGTTTAGAGGGCCGTCAGTATGAGAGTTGCCGTAGCCTTGGTGTTCCTGTTGTTGAGCGCCGCTGCCGTTGAAGCGCAGCCGCGCAATCCGCTCTATGGCGAGCCGAGCGACTTTCTCGGCACCTGGAATAATGTGGAAATCCAGCGCAATCTGGTCGTCCGGATCGAGATCCGGCCCGAATATGGGCGCCGGGTACGGGTCACGATTTTCGGTTTACGCAACGGCGAGCCGTGCGTTTTCGGCGAATATCGCGGCGCCTTCTTCGTCTCAAGATACCCAAGGGACCGCGAGCAGGATAATTCCGCGATCCTTGTGCGGGTCGATCGGGAATGGGTGCACGGACATATCCTTTTGCGCTTTAATGGCCGGGGCGAGATCGTCAGCCACGCCCTGCTTCAGATCGGGGACCAGGGTCCTCTGTACAATGTCGAGCGCTTTGCCTCAGGCTACCGGCACTACCCCGAGGGCGAGGACTATCCGCGCCCGGAGCGGCCGTACTACCGCGGCTATTAACCCGGCGCAAACACACATCGATTTTTGACAGCCGGGCGGATGCCCGGCTTTTCCACGTCCAGAATTGGCGGCCGGCCATGGCTTCAGTAGCGGCCGGTCTCTTCGGCGTGCTGCGCGGCATCTTCGATAACGGCCGCCACTTCCTTTGGACGCGACTGGTAGACGGAATGGCTCGCGCCCTTAAGCTCGATCGTATGACTGTGCGCACGCGTGTAGTACATTCTCTCCAGATCGGGATTAATGATTTTGTCCAATTCGGCGACAATCCCCCAGCTCGGCTTCAACTTCCAGGCCGCCACGGACATCGGTGTGGTGAAAACCTTGGCTGCGGTTAGGATCTGGGATTGGGCTTCAAATTCGGCCTGCTCGCGCGGCAGATCGGCCGCGAAATCCTTGTGGAAGTCTGCTGGCGCCAGGAAAGTGAAACCGTCATCGGTTTTCCTCACTGCTCCCTCTTGTTTCTGGGTGACGCTTGGCATCCGCTTTCCAAGCGAGCCCTCGTCCTCCCCAACGTCGGGGGCGTGCGCAGCAACGTACACAAGCCCGGCAACATTCGGGTGGACACCGGCCTCGGTGATGACCGAGCCGCCGTAACTGTGAGCGACGAGGATGCACGGGCCCTTTTGGAGGTCGAGGATCCGCTTCGTTGCGGCGACGTCGTCCGCAAGCGACAGGAGCGGTTCCTGCACCATAGTCACGTCGTAGCCGTCCTTGGTCAGGATTTCGTAGACCGGCTTCCAACCCGAAGCATCGACCCAGGCCCCATGGACCAGAACGATATTTTTTACGGGAGCGGCAAGCGCCGCCGGGCCGCGAGTTCCACCACATGCGAGAAACGCGGCAGCCGCCAGGGGGAAGAAGGTCTTAAGGTTCATCCAGAGGCCCTTCATAGTAAGCTCACACAACAGAAATCGATGATATAAACAGTGTTCCCATTACGCTTGCGGAAAGCACAATAATGCGTCTGCTGCGTTCGCTTACTTTACCTAAGATGCATTCGAAATGAACGAAACTTGATCGAGTGCGAGAGCCGCTGCGTAATAAGCTCAGCGGCCGGCCTTCAGGAGGTTCTCCCCTAAACGCGAACATCGGCTAGGACACGTTCAAGCTCACCGGAAAAGATGCAAATCCGGCGCGGAGTGGCGGGAAGCTCCGCGATCCGAAAGGCAGCGAACGCGTCGCCTTCCGTGATATCGCCGGGGCCGCCCTGGCCGTACAAATGGATTGGACGCCAGGCGCCGTCTTCTTGCTGGATCACAGCGGCGCCCCCGCCGATCTGCCCGATAACACCACCCGTTTCCGTCACGATGACGGCGAGCAGCGTCGAGGCATAGTCGCGGACGGGCCGGCGGTCATGTTCGGCCTGAAGCTCAAGCATGAGTTGAACCTCGCCAACCGTGCCGCGCAGGAGCTTCGCCAAGCGGCCCGTGTCGAAATCCCCGCTTGTTTCTTCGTCAAGAATGCTCACCAGAGTGGAAACGGCCAGCGCTGCGCCACATCCGGGCCGCCCGGCCGGCCCCGCGCCCGCCGCGATGGCTGCGATCAGCACCGGCTGCGCGTTCCCGCGCTGCCGGATCCTGCAATCGAAAGCTTCGTGGCACCCCGACCCCGTATTCGCATAAGGGGTCCCGGTCCAGGCCCAAGAGTTGGCCGTTCGATGAAGGTCTATCCTCTTGGGATGGCGTCCGGCGCTGGCGGCCTCAGCGCACTCACCACCTCGCTTAGAGAGACGCTTGTCATTCCGTTCGATTGCCGTGGGAACAGCCCGCGGAATGTGAGCTTCCTGAAGGTGATCCACGCTGTGCACCAGGCGTAAAGCGGACTGGCCGCTTATGGGCCGCGTGCCCAAAGGCCCAGGCCGCGCACCCGCCGAAGCAGGTGCCCTGGTCATCACCTCAGATAGTCTGTTTTCGTGTTGATTATCCATGCTAGCCCCCGGGCTGATTCTTTGTCTGCCATAGAACTTACACGCATGGGGTGACAAAACCTGTCATGCCATGGCGCCGGGCCAAGGGCGCAATCAGGGCAGTGAGACAAAATCCGGGCGCCGGTAAGCATGGACCATCTCGCGTAGGCGCTCGGGGGCGAGCACCTCGACGTCATGGCCCCAAGCATAAAGATGCCAAGCCATTTCCAAGTGACCCGCCGCCGAGAAGCGTACGATCAGCGAGCCATCGGGCTGATCCTCCATGACCTGAGCGGGGTGAAATTCGAAGCCGCGGGCATGCGCGGCCGCATGAGGCGAGAAGCGCCACACCACTTCGCCGAACTCCTCCTCGTTCTGAAACACGCCAAAGGCGCGATTGGCGAAGGCCTGCAGATTGAAGGCCGGATCGCGCTCGAAGGCGTCCTTGCTGACCGTGGCAGCGCAAATCCTTTCGACCACGTAAAGACGAAGCGGGCCGGTGGCGGCATCGGCGGGGCGGGCAACGAGATACTGGCGCAGTCCGGTGAGCAGGCCGTAAGGGGACAGGCGCCGGGTTCTCGGCGCGGTTTCGCCGCGGGACTGGTACTCGGCCTCAAGGATGCGGCAGGCCTTGATGGCTTCGGCGATAGCTGCCCCGATCTTGCGGTCGATGCGCTGGCGTGGACCAGGCCGCGCTGCCAGGCCTTGGGCTTCGAGTAAAGCCTCGTGATCCGTCTCAAGCCGGACGGCTTTGGTGCGCGGGACCAGCGCCATAATCTTCTCGCGCAAGGTGATAAGCCCGGCGGCTTCGGCGGCGAGGCCGGATCGCTTCAGGGTTTCGATGGCGATATCGAGCGCTGCCAGTTCCTCGGGCGACAGCGACATCAGATCGCGCAGAGCGCCAGACGGAAGATGCCAGCGCTTGCGTCCCTGGTCGCCGACGGTGACGCACGTATCGGCAAACTGAGATTCGAGCGCGTGCAACATGCGCTGAGCCGTGCGCTTGGACACCGAAAACCGCTCTGTCACCTCGTCGAGGCTGACGCCCGCGCGGCGGGCCGCTGCGAAGGTCGCCAGCTCTAGCAACTGTTCGGCTTTCCAGAAGGACATGGCTCCGGCTCCCGAAGCTATTCCGGCCGGTCCTATCTCTGTGTCAATCGGCTTGAGCGGTTAGCCCCAACTCCGCTGTGGTCCTGCCCGCACCCAATCTGCCGGACATAGCGCCATGCTGGCTGCGGGCCGACTGAGAAACTTCCCGGCTTCGGTCGCGGCGGAAAAGACTGCGCAGGAACCAGGACGAAGACGAGTTCAACGAACCATTGCACGTAGTCGCCTGAACTCGTTTTCTGCGCGCTCAGGCGCCAACCCCTGAAGCACTCGTGATAGGGTATTTCCACAACTTCCGGGAGAATCGCTCCAAGATCTATGCACGAAATGTTGTGCTATCGCACGTCTTCTTATAGGTGCACGGCTATCGGCGTCCCGCTGTCCAGGATGGGAGTTTGATGGGATGAAGCCGCCCGGAGATTACGGCACTCCGCTGATCATCGCGCTACTAACGGCAGGGTTCGCCGCAATCTGCACCCCGCGGCTGGCCCATGCCGAGCCAAATCAAAGCGCGGCGGAGACCCCGGCGGCATCACAAGATGCTAAACAGGACGAGCTGAACAACGGCAAGGACCTTACCAATCCTGTGAACAGCTTTGAGCTTCGGTTCCGTTATCAGCAATCGATGGGATCGGACAGCACAACCGATCGCGAACGGCTCTATCTGCTGGCGACCAGCCGCATAACGCTAGACCCGGAGTGGAAACTTTCATTGCTCGCTCAAGTTCAAGGCGACAATAAAGTAACTGTCTCAGATAAATCCCCTACCACCCAAGACCTCGGTTTCGGTGACACCACGTTCCAGGTTATCTTAGCCCGGACCCTCAGCGAGCGCTGGGCATTCGGCTTTGGCGCGCGTGTGGTGGCCCCTACCGCGCAGGACGATCTGGGGCCCGGCGTGTGGCAGGTTATGCCGGGCTTTGGCGTCCGCTACTCGCTCCCTGAACTCGGATCCGACAGCTACTTCGTTCCGGCGATGCGTTACGACATGAGCGTGACCGGCACACCTTCATCACGCAATATCAGCCGGCTTGAGATCGCCCCAACGCTCAACATCGACATGCCCCAACGATGGTTCTTAACTCTCTATCCGAGCTATGACATCCGCATCAATTACGGCGATCCAATCTCGGGGCAAACGGGGCGGCTTTTTCTGCCGGCGGATTTTGCCGTCGGCCGGGAGATCACCAATGATGTTGTGATGTCGCTCGAAATTAGTGTCCCGATTATCAAAGACTACCCCGTCTACGATTTCAAAACGCAATTGCGTCTCATCCTGAAATATTGAAAGGCCGCCGTCAGCAATTTGAGATTGAAACGCGCCGCCGACCCCTTCAGACTGCGCTTGCGCACTAGGTCACATACCCATAAAAATGTTCCCATATCAGGCTAACAGTGATTCAAGCTCCCCAAAGGAGCTTGCGACGGCGCGCTTTGATCTGACGGATTTCGAGTGGTCTGTGATCCAGCCTTTGTTGCCGAACAAGCCTCGCGGCGTCGCGCGGGTGGATGACCGGCGCGTCTTGAACGGCATCTTCTGGGATTGCGGACCGGCGCGCCTTGGGCGGACATTCCGGCGCGCTATGGCCCCTACACCACCTGCGTGAACCGCTTCAAAAGGTGGCGCAAGGCGGGCGTCTGGGACAGGCTTTTACAAGCTGTTTCCAAGGCTTACGACGGCACGGCCCCTGGTCCTCACACGTTTGGTTTTTCTGAGTGCCGTCGGAGGAATGGCACCAGAGAACTGGCCGCGGCGGCGTCATGCAGGTGGCGGTCTTCGGGTCCACCGCCCCAGCCACTTCCTGAAGGCCTGGGATTGGCGTGTTCCGGCATGGAGGTGCAATGACTTGCGTGGCGGGATTCTTGTTGATGTCTGGGAAGCTCACCTGCTGCATGGCGTCGAGGTGATAGAGGTAACCCCAATATAGCGGCATCGCCTCAAACAGATTAGCTGTCGCTTTCCTTTCCAAACCCTCTGCGCAAGCTTTGCAGCAGAACCCGGTCCGTCCGCAGTTAACGAAAGCGGTCATGCGCGCTGTCGTGGCACGCTTCTGTTCCGGGATATCCTCCACGGTCGAGATAAAATACTCGATAGCGCCGTCTTCTTTGCGCGCAGCACCAACTGTCTGCCTCGCCCACACAGTCGGGCCATCTTGGCGCAAATAGCGCTTCTCCATGCTGCAGCTGCCGATTTCGCCATCGAGCATGCGCTGGACCTGGGCCAATTCGGCCTCAAGGTGGGCAGGGTGGGTAATGTCCTGGACCCTCTTGGACAGTAGCTCCTCTTCGGGATAACCTGTGATTGCGCAGAAGCGCCTGTTCACAGACCGCCGGAAACTTCTCTTTTGCTTCCTCATCGGACAGGCTTGGAGCGATGAGATCCAGTTCGCCGTTGTCGCCACCTGCTGCCGGTCTGCAACGGACCTGATGCCCGGTTTCAGGAGGCCCCACGGGCGTCATCGTAAATGCCGGCCGCCCTGCAGGCTTTGTCAGTCGTCGTTCAGCTTGCCGATGTGATGCTGGGCGTAGAGCTGGAGGCCAAGCTTGTCCACAAGGTCCACCTGGGTTTCGAGAAAGTCGATATGCTCCTCCTCGTCATGCATCAGTTTCTCGAAAAGATCGCGGCTGACGTAATCTCTCACGGCATGGCAATGCGTTGCCGCTTCCTCGTAAAGAGCGCGCGCCTCGTGTTCCAGCCTGAGATCGTGATCGATGACCTCTTTAACGTTCTTCCCGATATGGAGCGGATCGAGCTGCATCGTAGGACACCCTTCCAGGAAGATGATCCGCACCACGAGGCCGTCGGCGTGCTGCATCTCCTCGATCGATTCCTTACGCCAATATTTCGCAAGCGCCTTGTATCCCCAATCATCGAGCAGGCGGTAATGCAGCCAATACTGATTCACCGCGGTCAGTTCGTGACGGAGCCCGGCCTTGAGATACTCGATGACTTTGGGCTCGCCCTTCATAGTTGTCTCCGTTACAGCGGGGGATGACGGCGAATCACCCTCAGGGAAGGGCTGATGTGAATGGGCTCACAAAGAGGGGTTGTTCGAGAGATTGTAAAGTGGAGATTAAGCCAACGGCTTTAGAATTATCAGATTGCTGCGATCCCAATAGAAAAAATAACGGCGGCGCCAGTAACAGAGCCGCGGACGAGATGTTTCGTGCGTTCGGCCCTCACACCGGCTCCTGGTCTAGCCCCCCTATGGAGGCAACCGGACAATCCCGGTAGGTGTCATCCAGGTGCCAAAAAGGCCAAGGCCGGGTGGAACGAAAATGGGGGCTCAACAGGGGCGACGCACGCGTATTCGAAAATTTATCCTGCAGAGCCGGGATCCTCACAGCATGCTTATGGCGGACATTAGCCGGCGATTACAAACCCAAAGGAATCAGCTGAACACTATCTCTTAGACCTTCAACGCCCCAATAGGCGAGCGAAGTGTGGGACAATTTCCTTGCTGTAATTGTGATCGGCCCTAGTATTACGATCTTTCGTCACACGCCTGAGCCCGCTGGGGTTGAGATTCTGGCTGGCGGTGCAGGCGCCTGTACTTGCGGCCTTTCTCTCCATCAAGCCGCAATGCAAAGGAGGTGCGATGGAAGCCCGCATAAGCTCGTATCACGACGCCTATCATCGCTGGCAGCGCGATCCGGAGGGATTTTGGGCAGAAGCAGCCCAGGATATCGACTGGTTCCGGCCGGCCACGAAAGTGTTTGATCCTTCGGCCGGTGTCCACGGGCGCTGGTTCTCCGG
Source organism: uncultured Alphaproteobacteria bacterium (assembly GCA_963817705.1). Lineage (GTDB taxonomy): Bacteria > Pseudomonadota > Alphaproteobacteria > Rhizobiales > Rhodomicrobiaceae > Rhodomicrobium. The sequence continues at coordinate 3,807 of CAWFPF010000003.1, read as the reverse complement.
CGCGGTTTGCAACACCTGCTTTAATGCTCTTGACCGCCATGTCATTGCCGGCCGCGGACCTCAGCCCGCGATCATTTATGATTCACCTCTCGCGGGACTCAAACGCACCTTCAGCTACGCCGAGCTCCTCGAAGAGGTCAGCACATTCGCCGCCGTGCTGCAGGACTTCGGGGTGGGCCATGGCGATCGAGTTATTATTTACATGCCGTCTATCCCCGAGGCGGTGATCGCGATGCTGGCATGCGCGCGGATTGGCGCTATCCACTCGGCCGTGTTCGGAGGTTTCGCGGCGAAGGAACTGGCATCCCGCATCGACGACGCGAAGCCGAGACTTGTTCTTTCGGCCTCGTGCGGCCTAGAGCCGGGCCGCATCGTGGCCTACAAGACCCTGCTCGATGAAGCTCTCTTGCTGTCCAAAGCCAAGCCGGAAGCTTGCATTATCCTGCAGCGGCCGCACGCCGAGGCGGCGATGACCGCGGACCGGGACCACGATTGGGCAGCGCTGCGCGCGGCAGCCATGAAGGCCGGAAAACGCACCAATTGCGTCGCCCTGGCGGCCACCGACCCCCTCTATATCCTTTATACGTCCGGTACGGCTGGTCAGCCAAAAGGCATCGTGCGTGACAATGGCGGCCATATGGTCGCGCTGAAATGGTCGATGAGGCATTTCTACGGGGTGGAACCGGGAGAAGTCTATTGGGCTGCCTCGGACATCGGATGGGTGGTTGGACACAGCTATATGGTCTATGCCCCGCTTCTGCATGGAGCGACGACCATTCTCTATGAAGGAACGCCCGTATCTACGCCGGATGCCGGGGCGTACTGGCGGGTGATCGCGGAGCACGGGTGTGTCGCCCTGCAGATGGCGCCGACCGAGTTTCATGCGATTAAGAAAGAAGACCCCGAGGGCAAGCATCTTAACAGGTACAATCTCTCGAAGTTTCGCGCGCTGTTTCTTGTTGGTGAGCGGGCGTATCCCGACACGGTCATGTGGGCCGAGCGCCTTCTCAAAGTCCCCGTCATCGACCATTGGTGGCAGACGGAAACCGGCTGGCCGATTGCCGGCAACCCTTTGGGGCTGGGGATGCTCCCGGTCAAACACGGCTCGCTGGCGGCCGTGATGCCGGGTTATCAAGTCGATATCGCCGGGGAGGCGGCCAAGCCGCTACCGCCTAACGTAATGGGATCGATTGTGATCAAGTTGCCGCTGCCGCCAGGATGTCTGGCGGCGTTGTGGCAGCAGGACGAGCGCTACTGCGAGGAATATTTCACTGAATTTCCAGGTTATTACAGCACCGGAGACGCAGGCTTCAGGGACGAGGATGGGCATCTCACTGTCATGGGCCGCAGCGATGACATTATCAACGTAGCTGGCCGCCGGCTGCCGGCCAGCGGGATTGAGGAGGTGCTGGCTTCACACCCGGATGTCGCAGAATGCGCGGTCATTCGAGCCGATGACGAGATGAAAGGCGAGGTCCCGTTTGGGTTCATCGTACTAAAAGCGGGTGTAAACAGGCCGCCCTCGATAATCGAGAAGGAGATCGCTGGCCTTGTGCGGGAAAAAGCGGGGCATGCCGCGGCCTTCAGCGTCGCCATCGCGGTGAACAGATTGCCGAAAACACGGTCTGGCAAAATCCTGCGCGGCACCATGAAGAAGATCGCCGATGGGGGCGCATGGACGATGCCCGAGATGATCGACGATCCGGCAACGCTGGACGAAATCACCGCCGCATTGAAAGCCCGCGAACTTGAGGAAGCTCTGCGCGCCAGCGAAGAGTTTTCGTCAACCGTGCTGGCGTCGAGCGCCGATTGCATCAAGGTTTTGGACCGCAGCGGCCGGGTCGAATTCATTAACGAGCAGGGTCTCCGGCTCTTTGAAACCGATGACCCCGCTATCATGACCGGCAAGCTGTGGCTGGAGATGTGGCCGGGGAAAGAAAGACCCATGGTCGAGGCGGCAATCGAGAGGGCGAACGCCGGAGAAACCGGCCACTTCTCAGCATATTCTCCAACAGCGAAGGGAACGCCAAAATGGTGGGATTTTCTCATCACGCCCATGCGTGATCGTGAGGGCCATATTCACAAACTCATTGTAACCACGCGCGATATTACTGAAGCAAAAGAGGCCGAGGAACACATCAAGCTGCTGCTTCGTGAGGTCAATCATCGCGCCAAGAATATGCTCTCCGTTGTGCAGGCGATTGCACGGCAGACGGTTTCAGCAAACCCCGATGACTTCATCGAGCGCTTTGACGAGCGTGTCCGGGCGCTGGCCTTAAGCCAGGATCTGCTCGTCAGAAGTGACTGGAGAGGCGTGGACCTCCATAGCCTGGCCCTGTCTCAGCTTTGCCATTTCAAGGACCTTGTCGATCAGCGGATTGAACTGCGCGGACCGCCCCTTCTTGTCTCGGCATCGGCCGTACAGGCTCTCGGAATGGCTTTGCACGAACTTGCGACGAACGCGTGGAAGTATGGGGCGCTTTCCGATTGTAGCGGCCGCGTTGATTGCTGCTGGAGCCTTGAGCCCGGCAACGGCGAAGGAGAAACTTTCGTGATCAGCTGGCGCGAGAGTGGCGGGCCCTCTGTTAGGGTCCCGGCCAGCCGCGGCTTCGGCTCGACCGTCCTTTGCCGTGTGGCGAAGGAAAGTCTCGATGCCCAAGTTGAGCTTGACTATCCCTCCACGGGGCTGGTCTGGCGGCTTCGATGCCCGGCCAAAGAGGTCATGGAGACCCGCCGTTTTAGCCAGGCTGATTGCACGAAGCCCGAAGTTGGCGGGGTAAAGCGCTAATGCTAGGAAGGCAGCGTGGATCTGCCTTAGATGAACGAGAGCCACTTCTTGAAAAGCACGCAAGTTCCGGTGGTGGCCCGGAAGACACGTTTTCGCCGTTGCAAAAATCCCGTCGGCTCCAAATGGATAGCAGCTATGGAGCCGCCACAACCTCCCTTCTCTGATAAATGACCCATCGGTCACTTGAACTTCCCGCGCCCTTCCCGAAATAACGCTTGAGCATCAAGACGAGGCATTGTGCCTCTCCAACCTGCCGAACCCCGGCAAGGTGGTGCCGCGATAAGCGGGATGCGGCTGCGAGCAGCAAACAAAGGGGACACAATGACCAAATCCAATCCGCTGCCGATAGAGGCGCTCATCCTGGAGCGCTCCGCCGCTCACAAGCTCAGGCGGTCGGATCTTGTTCGCCGCGCTGGCTTCAAGAACGTGGCAAAGGGGTTGCGCAGGCTCGACGAACTCTGCGCTGGCGAATTGAAGTCGACCGCATCTCTGATTGCCGGACTGCCCCCCGCGCTGGAATCACCGCCCGAGGTCGTAGCGGACGTCATTCGCCAAACGGAACAGCAAATCGCCGAAGCGGAACGAATTGCCGAGCAAGAGCGTGATGCTGCTTGGCGGGCGCGATTTCAGCCCTGCGCCTACCTCTTGGGAACGACGGAGAGACCGAGTTCGATAACCATATATGGCATCTCTGGAGGTGCGGACCGCTGGCTTAAAATCGCGCTCCACGTATCGCAGCCGCCCGTCACGTTCGCGGCTCAGGCTCTCACCGTTGTTCGCAGAACGCCCTATGTGAAGTTTTTTGGACCGGCGACGGGTTTCATTATTAACTACACGCCTGATTATGCGGTCCGGTTCGATATCAATGGAAGCCCGGTCGAGGTGCTCAATCGAGCTTACAGTCCCGGCGAGGTCACTCTAACCATAGGCAGGAAGACGATGCCGGCAGAAAGACTCTTGGAGTTGGGGCGATGACCTTGGCGACGATTGTTTTGGTACCGCGCGGGTTTGCCACGTTT
>CAWFPF010000002.1:0-991876 GCA_963817705.1 uncultured Alphaproteobacteria bacterium | reverse complement strand
AGCCGGTAGCCTTCACGTTCGGTCAGCCGCTCATAATAGGCTTCGGCGTGGACGAAGGGTGGCCGCTCGATCGGCGTCTTGAACCAGCGGTTGACCGCGATACCGATGGGAATGTCGGCGAGCGTGAAGTTGCGTCCCGCGACATGGCTGCCCGTCGTGGCAAGCTGGCCATCCAGCACCGCCATCTTCACGATCCAGGCTTGGCGCGAGGCCTCGATCGCATCGGGGTCCACGGTGCCCGGAGATTTGATAAGACCGTCGAACGCGTTGCGCCAGGCGTTGAGAAAATCGCTTCCCTGCCAATCCATCCATTGTTCGACGCGGGCGCGGTCCCGCGGGTCTTCGGGCAGAAGGTCGAAGCGCCGGTGCTTACCGGCGAGATAGCGGAGAATGGTATTGGATTCCCACAGTACGAAGCCGTTGTCGTCGATGGCCGGGACCATGCCGTTCGGGTTGATCGACAAAAAGCCGGGCGTGCTTGCAACCAACTCCGCGCCGGTGGCATCGCGGTGCTGGAGCGCCAGACCGAGTTCGTGGGAGAGCCAAAGGACCTTCCGGACATTGCTCGATGGGGAGTGACCGTAGAGTGTCAGCATCGTAACGCTCACTGTTGTGCCGGCCCCACGATACCGGATTTGAAACTGCGCATCGGCAGTTTCATAAATAAGCATATCGGCAAGCTTAAGGCCGGTCTCGAAATTCTACGTACCGGCCAAGGCGGGGATGGGATTCACCCCATGGTCCGATCTGTTCACCCAGTCCCTTACGCAACAGCACTCGGCTGCCCGGTCCTCCCTCATTGCCGTATGAAAGCCAGCAGTTCGTCCTCGGTCAGCCGGGCGCTCGCCTCCGTTCCTTCAAGGAGGCCGGCGGCGAGGTCGCGTTTGCTCTTGTGGAGTTCGATTATTCGCTCCTCGATGCTGTCTTCTACCACCAGGCGGTAGACCGTTACCGGGCGGCTCTGGCCGATGCGGTGCGCGCGGCCGGACGCTTGGTCCTCCACAGCCGGGTTCCACCACGGATCGAGATGAATCACATAATCGGCCGCCGTCAGATTGAGGCCCGTACCGCCGGCTTTGAGGCTGATAAGGAACAAGTCGCCCTTGCCCGCTTGGAAAGCCGCTACGCGCTCCGCCCGCGCCTGCGCAGCCACACTGCCATCGATATATTGATAGCGCACGCCGCGCGCATCGAGCGCCGCGCGTACCTTTTCGAGATGGCCGATGAACTGGCTGAACACGAGCGCTTTGTGACGGTTACGCAGCAGTTCGTCTGTGAGGTCCAAGAATGCGGCCAGCTTCGCGCTTTCGAGCGGCGTCTTGGGGTCGATCAGCGCGGGATGGCAGCAGAGGCGCCGAAGCTTGCCGATTTCCGCCAGGATATGGATCTTGCGCTGGCCGGGCGGCCCGTCGAGTGCGGCGATATTCTCCATGGCCCGGCGCCGCATCGCCTCGTAGAAAGCGCGCTCATCCTCCGGCAATTGCACGGTAATGGTCTGCTCGGTGCGCGGCGGCAGTTCGTTCAAAACGGCGCTCTTGGTTCGCCGCAGGATGAACGGCCGGATCAACGCGCGAAGTGCGTCGCGAGCGGCAGGCTTCCGGTCGCGCTCGATGGGACCGGCGAAACGGCGCTGAAAGCTTTCGCGCGATCCGAGCAACCCGGGGTTGATCGTGTGAAAAAGGCTCCAAAGCTCGTCGAGATAGTTCTCGATGGGAGTACCGCTCAGAGCGACGCGGAATTTTGCGTCGAGCTTCTGGCTGGCCTTGGCCCGCTTGGTATCGGCGTTCTTGAGATTCTGCGCTTCGTCCAGCACGAGCATATTCCAGGCCCGGTTCGTGAGCGCCTGGTCTTCCTGGTGCAGCAGCCCATAGGAGGCGATCAGTACATCGCCCGGCCCCATGGCCTCAATCAGTGCGGCGCGGTCCTGGGCGGCGGCGAGGCGGTGCACGGCCAAGGACGGGGCGAAGCGCGCCAGCTCGCTTTCCCAGTTGTGGCAGACGGAGGTCGGCGCCACCACGAGGCAGGCGCCAAGCGCCTGCTGCTCAAGAATGACCGCGATGGTCTGCACCGTCTTGCCCAGTCCCATGTCGTCGGCAAGACAAGCGCCCATTTGCAGGTTGGCAAGCCTTGACATCCAGGCGAAGCCCTCCGCCTGATAGTCGCGCAGTTCGGCCTGTAGCGTGGCGGGAACCTTCGGCGTGTGCGATCCCGCCGCCCGGATGCGCGCGGACAACTCGCGCCAATGCTTGTCCGCCTGGACTTTGCCGGCGCTTTCCACGAGATCGTTCACGGCCATACTCGCGAGGCCATGCAGACGGCGGCCTCCAGCTGTCTCCTCCGAAACGCCTTCCAGCCGGCGGAGCTGGCGCTGCAAATCCTCGGTCAGCGCGATGAAACGGCCGCCATCGAGCGGTACGAAACGGCCGCACGCCCGGTCCAGCCGCGCCAGCACATCCTGCATATCTGTGATGAGACCTTCATCGACCTCGATCTTGCCAGACACCTCGAACCAATCGCGTTTCTGCATCAGCTTGATGGAGAGCTTTTGCGCGCTGACGGTCTGGCTCACCTTGAGCGCCTCGCCCTCCGGCCACTCGAAGGTGACAGCGCCCGTGTAAGCCTGCACCTGCTCCAGGAATTCGAGCACGTCTTCGAGAGCTTCGATTTCGCATTCGTTGCCGCCAGCGCCCAAGTCCGGCATGGCTGGGCAGGCCTTGATCAGCGCATGCATCGCGTCTTTCTCAGCGTCGAGGTCGCGGTTGACGCGCTGGCGCTGGCCATCGACGGTCCTCAGCGTCGAGGCGCCGCCCTGTCCGGCAAGATAGAATGGGCCGCTGGCACCGAAGGGCCGCACGCCCATTCTGATCCTCAGCCCGTCGCCGCGCCGCTGCAACTGCATGACGGGCGTTGCATCCCCAGGCGTGGCGGGCACATCGATATCGGCCAATTCCGAGCGGATGGGTACGGTGGGGTTGGCCTCGTTCAAAAGGGCGGCGACACGGTCGCGCTCGCCACGCGGCACCGTTAGGCCATGATCGCCGAGCGTCGCCTGCAATTCGAGCAGTTTCGGTGACAGCTCTACGACGCGCCATCGGGTAGGGGTTTCCATTTCAAGGAAAACCTTTGGCTCGCTGGCACGGTGCGACAGACTGAAGTTGTATCCGGCGGCCGTCTCCTTCACCACGAGTTCCACCGGATAGGCGATCAGTTCGATGCGCTCGCTGGGATTGGCGGCGTTGTAGACATTGGGATGTCCGGCGAGAGTGGGCAGCGTGGTATAGTCATCGAGATAATAAAGCCCTTCGTCGTACCAGCTCTGTTCCTTGCGCACGCAGCGGCATATGCGCTGGTCGTGTTCCGTCAGATAGTCGAGCCGTGCATCGCGCTGGTGCAGCCGCTTCAAGGCGACCGGACGTCCGCCAGTCCAGCCGGCCCCTTTCACCGACTGCTCAACAACCGCGACATCGCTGGAAGTGAGGTCGACCAGCCAGGCAAGGCGCTTTGTTTTTGCGGGAGCCTTTTCAGCGGGGCGCTTCGGCTCTCCCGGCCTGAGAAACACGGTCAACGTATCGAAGGCGCGCTCCCAGGGTTGCTTGAGAGCAATGATCTCCGTGAAGGCGATGAGGTTCTTGCCTTCCATCAGGCGGGCGCGCTGCCGCCACAATGCGCCGTCGCTGGCGGTCTTACTCAGGATTTCAGCGCGAATGCGCGCCAAAAGGGGCATCGATTGGGCGAGACGATTGATATTCAGCCTCAGTAAGCGCGGCGCGCTTGCGCACAAGCGCGGCGTCGACGAAGAGCGCCGCGAGGAGAAGGATTGTGTTGGCTGCCGGACCGCTTGACGGCTGCTCCACCAATTGCTTGACTAGGTCTTGTGCCTTGCCTTGCCGTCCCTCGATGAGTTCGAGCAGCGCCTCCACACTGCGATGCGCCAAATAATAAGGCGTAACCTCCATCGTCGCGGCGTCAATGAGGCCGCGAAGCTCCGCATGCTGAGCTAGATCGTTGGCGCGCACCAATGCAAGCATGTGGAAGAGACCGGCCTCCGCCTCAAGCGCCACCTTGCGTTTGCCGAGAGACTTGCGGAGCAGCTTCAGAGCATTGCGAAACCCTGCAAGGGCCGCCGCATTGTCTCCGGTCAGAAACGCGATCGAAGCCTCGTGCGCCGCAGCAAGGTGCGCCTCGCTTTCAGGCAGAGCGTCGATGCGCTGCCGGGCCCGATCGAAATTCGCGGACAGAATATCGAAGCGCAGGAGAAGTGGGTTGAGGTTCCCTCCAGCCTCGCCCAGCGCCGTGTTAGCATAATGCTGAACGATGGCTTCGGTTTCGCGGGCTCGTAGATCGTGCTCGATGACCATGCGGACGGCATGCCCGGCAAACATCTCGCGGATGGGGGGGCGCAACTGCTCCAGCCACGCCTGAGTAAGACCAAAGCCGCTCAGAAACCGGGCGAGCACCGGGCGGCCCTCGGGACCCGATGTTGCCTCTCCAACGACTTTGTAAAGCCGGCTGAACCCGGCCTCGTCGTTGGCATAGATGGCGAGTCTGAAATGACGGAAGAGGTTGAAGTCCTGATTGACCGGCGGGAGGTAATAATAGGCCGGCCGTCCCCGATTTTCGCGATCGCTCTTCGGAATGACAGTCTTCACAGCATCGATCAAATGCGCAGCGTCCTCGCTCGCGCATGCTTCCACCGCCGCCGCGTGCTTGAGTTCCGGAATGCAATCGAAGCCTTTATCGAGGAGGCCTCGGCGCTGAAGGGCCTGCAATTCGACATTGAGGGAAGCCCACGTATGGGCCCTGGCGCCCGGCGGACGCAAACCAGCTTTGCGCACGGCATCGAGGAACGGCCCCTTGCCGATCGCCGGATCGATCAAAGCCTTGAGGTGCAGGAGTGTTTTTCGCTCTTGCGGCAGCTCCCGATAGACGTTCCAGAGATGCTCGCTAGAGCAGTGCGATGCTTTGTTATTGCGTTTGTTGCCCGCTGGCGAAGGTGCTCCTGGCTGTGCCAAGAGCGGCAATACCCGTCGCGCAAAGCCGTGCATCGTTTGGTCCCCCGAATCGCTTACACACTCGGAGCCAGTGTCATTGCGGCAGGGCGGCGTTTCAAGGGCGGCGCGGTCCTAATCCACGGCAGAACGCCGCTTCGTCAGTCAACCATCTGGCGCCCGCCTGATGCCTTACCGCTTCAGGATCTCCGTCCGGTATTTGGGAGCGAGAGCCTCGACGCGCTTCTTCCGCTCCTCCTAGCTCCTCCCGGCTGAGCTGAGGCGGAGGCGCCGTCCGGCTATCGGCCGGGTCGCCTACCTCGATGAAAAAGGCCTCCTGCCCGGCAGGCGTGCACATGCAAAGCATCCGGGCCGCCGAGCCAGATTTATTGCGAAAGGAATGCGGCGCATTCGCTGGGATGTTGACGGTTGAGCCCGCGCGGATCGTGGATGGCTGCCCCCGGAACGTGAACTCAAGCTCGCCCTCAAGCAGAGTAAACATTTCCTCGAAATCGTGGCGGTGTGGCGGAGGGCCTCCCCCGGGAGGCACATGCATATCGATCAGGCAGTAGCGCCCGCCCGTATCTTCGCCTGCGACAAGGATCGTGTAGATGCCGCCCGCCACCGCAACATTCCGCATCTGCGGACTCTCTGGATTGGCTACCGTGAGTTGGCGCTGCGGATCGTCCGCCGGGATAGGCGAAACAGGCTGTGAACTTCCAGTCATATCGCTGTGCTCCTTGATGACAAAGTCTTCACACATCCGTCCCCAACTCGCACTGGAGAGCGCCAACCCGCTCTAAAGAGCGAGAAGCTGCTCCGAAACCGCCTTTGCGACAGCCTGCGCGCGGTTGATGACATCGAGGCGCTTTATCGCCTGATCGCAATGGAAGTTTACCGTGCGCTCGCTCAAGCCGAGGATGGTCGCGATCTCCGACGAGGTTTTGCCACGCCCCACCCAGGTGAGAACCTCCCGCTCGCGGCCGGTCAGGTGATAGTCCGATCTTGGGCGTTGGCCTGGAGGCCGGCGGCGCAAGCGGTTCTGGATCACGGTGCCGAGAATCTCAAAGTCCACAGGCTTTGTGAGGTAGTCGTCGGCCCCAAGGCGCCGTCCCGCAAGTTCGTTATCTCGGTCGCCAAGGGCCGTGAGAAAGAGGAAGGGAATGTCCGCGTAGGGCGATCCCGCCGCGGCAAGCCGCTTCAGAAGCTCGAAGCCGCCCAGCACGGGCATTCGGACATCGCAAACAACAAGGTCCGGCTTGCCGGACAGGATCGCAGCCAGCCCTTTCTCGCCGTCGGGAGCGAAGATAGCGTCATAGCCCATCTCCGTCAGCGCCTCGCACAGCAAGCTCGCGGTCTCGGCGTCGTCTTCAATGCACAAGATTTTGCTCAAGCGGCCTTCCCGTCGCTTTGGTTATCCTGGTCCCGATAGGCAGGGACACAACAACCTTGGTCCCCTCGCATGGCTCGCTATCGATGGCTAAGCGCCCGCCATGCTGCTCAACGATCTGCTGCACAAGGCTAAGTCCAATACCGGTGCCGGGGATCGATCCGACATTGCTGCCGCGGAAAAAACGCTCGCGGACCCTTGGAAGTTCACCCGGAGGAATGCCGATGCCGTGATCGGCGACACAAATATCCACGGTACCATTGCCGGCCTTGCCCGAAATCTCCACGAGGCCGCCCTCCGCCGAATATTTCATGGCATTCGAGATCAAATTGCTGAAAGCGCGGCGAAGCAGCTTGGGGTCTCCGCTGATTTCAGGAAGGTGCTCCAGACGCTCGTCGAAATGCACCTTGAGATCGATTTCCTTGTAGTAATCGATCAAGCTGCGGAGCATTTCGCCCGGATCGAACAAGCGCTCTTCGGCTTTCGCCGGCGCGCTCAGCATCTCCATCTCGGCGGTCAGGCTTGCCACGAGGCTCGTCATCTGGAAGACAGCGGACCTGATTTTTTCCGCCCGTTCGCCGATCTGTGCCGGCCCCGCATGCTCGCGCGTCGCGATAAGCCGCTGGGCATGGCCGTCTATATAGGTGAGGGGCGTGCGGAACTCATGAGACATGGTGGTGAGGAAGTTACGCTGAGCGGCGGTCAGTTCGCGCTCCCTTTCGAGCGTACCGGCCAGAATCCCGGCCTGCATCGCTAGGTTTTTGCGGGTTTCCAAAAGCTCGATGGTGTTCCGGCGCAGCACTGCCAGCGACTGGGCCATTTCGCCGATTTCGTCGCGCCGGCATTCCGCGGGGATCTTGAAATGCGTGTCATTCAGGGAGAGCCGCCGCATGCTTCCTGCAAGCTGGAGAAGCGGACGCGAAAACGAATGCCAGAGATAAAAGGCAAGGCCCGCGAACAATGCCAGCATGGCAAGGATGAGATCGGAGATGAAGCGCTGGGCGGTTGCGATGGTTTGCCTCCCATGAGCACGGGCGGCCTGGGCTTTCAAATGAGTTAGATCGACGAGTTGCCTCAGCTCGCGCGCCGCTTTGCGGAACGTGGCAAAGGCGCCGTCATGAAAGAACGCAATCGCCTCCTGGTTTTGTCCGCTCGAAATGAGCGCGGCTAACGTCTTCTCCCGTTCAAGATGAAGCTGCCAATCGCCGGTGAAAGAATCGAATGCTTTTATCTCATCGGGGTCGTGATCGATTGACCGGTAGGCTGCAATATCTTCAGCGGCGAGAGCCATATAATTGCGCGCGCTCTTGGCTTTATCTTCCGCGCCGCCGAGGAGCAATTCAGCCTCTTCTGTACGAACGCGCGCAACATGATGCCGGAGGTTGCCAAGGATTTGTATCGATTCGAGCCAGCGATTGCGGATCTCCGAGGATGCGATATCGACATCGGTAAGGCTGCCGAGGCTCAGGCTGCGGACGATAACAACGGCAGCTATGAAAACGGCCGCAATAAGAGCGAGCTTCGCCGGAGCAGAACTGCGCAAGAATAACAGCGGGTGGATCGATGGCATGCTCGGCTTCGCTACGCGTATTTGGACTTGGGCCATATGTATGATTTGGTTCCGCTCTTACCCACTGTCAGAATTGACAGGCTGAAACCGCCACGGCGGAGACCATTTCCCATTTATTATTTGGTGATCTGTGGGCGTTTGCGCCTCTGGAGCGGAAGCGATGGATGGGGAATACGAGTTGGAGCCTCGCCGCGGTGTTGTCTCGCGGATGTTCAATGTCGCTTTGCTCGGGGCCGCCGGTGTGCTTGCGTTTTGGGCCTATGCGATGTGGAGCGGCCAGAAAAAGCCAGTGACCGCGCGGCAGGCGCCGCTCTCGGTTGCGGTCCAGACAACCGTAGTGCAGCGTAAAAACGTCGATGTTGCGCGCTCGGGCCTTGGAACCGTGACCGCATGGCAGATGGTGAACATCACGCCTCAGGTGTCCGGCCGGATTGTGCAGATCCCTTTCCGCGAGGGCCGCGACGTGAGGGAAGGCGAGGTGCTGTTCCAAATCGATCCCCGGCCCTTCCAGGCGGCGCTCGATCAGGCCAAGGCGAAAAAGGGCCAGGACACCGCGAACCTCGCGAATACGGAGAAGAACCTTCAGCGCGATCAGACGCTCGTAGCGAGGGGCGGATTCGCGACACAGCAAACTGTCGACAATGAAACGGCTCAAGTCCAGATATTGAAAGCCACGATCGAAGGCGATGACGCGGCGATCGAGGCGGCGCAGATCAATCTCGATTTTGCAACTGTGCAAGCTCCGTTTCCCGGCGTGGTCAGCCTTCGTAACATCGACGTTGGCAATATTGTTTCGCCCTCCGCCATCATTGGCACCGTGACGCAGATCGAGCCCATCGCAGTCGATTTCACGCTGCCGCAATCCGATCTCGCAGACGTTCAATCCGCAGCCAAAAGCGGTTCTCCGGCAGTGCTCGTCTACGGTCAATCCGGCTCGGATCTGCTTGCGAAAGGCCAACTCGACGTCATCAACAACCAGGTCGATCAAGCCAGCGGCACGATCAAGCTCAAAGCGCGTTTCAACAACAAAGACCGCAAGCTCTGGCCCGGTGCGTTTGTGCAGGCCGCTGTTGTCATTAGAACCGAGCGGGATGCTCTAACGGTGCCATCCGACGCGATTCAGCACGGCCCGAACGGCGTCTATGTGTGGCTCGTATCGCCGGATCAAACCGCACACCGCCAGCCCGTCCAGACCGGCGAAATCCAGAACGGCGTCACCGTTGTCTCAAGCGGCGTCAAGGCCGGCGAGCGCGTCGTCGTGGCCGGACAATACAGCCTTACGCAAGGCGCCAGCATTACCGAAGCCAATCCAGCGCAGGCTGCGAAGTCCCAAGGCTAGCGATGAATATTTCAGCTCCCTTCATTGCGCGCCCGGTCGCGACCTCCCTGCTCATGATTGCGATCGCCGTCATCGGCATCGCAGCCTATCCCTCTCTGCCGGTCGCGCCGCTGCCAACCGTCGATTTTCCGACCATACAGGTCACGGCGCAGCTTCCCGGCGCCAGTCCCGACGTGATGGCTTCGGCGGTCACGACGCCGCTTGAAAAGCAGCTTGGGATTATTCCCGACGTGACGCAGATGACATCCGCGAGTTCGCTCGGCAGCACGCAAATCACCATCCAGTTCGATCTGAACCGCAACATCGACGCCGCTGCGCAAGACGTTCAAACCGCGATCAATGCGGCCGCCGGCCTGTTGCCGAAGAATCTTCCAAACCCGCCAACCTATCGCAAGGTGAATCCGGCCGATCCGCCCATCCTTATCCTTGGCGTTACCTCTGACGATCTGCCGATTACAAAGGTCGATGACTATGCCGAGAACATGCTGGCGCTGCAAATTTCGCAGCTTCCCGGCGTCGCTCAAGTTGTCATCGGCGGCCAGCAGACGCCCGCTGTGCGCGTCCAGATCGATCCGGGGAAAATCAGCGAAATGGGGCTTAGCCTCTCGGACGTGCAATCTGCGGTCGCGAATGCGACGGTGGATGCGCCGAAAGGTACCATTCGCGGCGAGACGCAAAGCTACTCCATCTACGACAACGACCAGCTTACGACAGCAGAGCCTTATAACGACCTCATCGTCGCGTACCGAAACGGCGCCCCGATCCGCGTCAGAGATATCGGCCGTGCGATAGAAGGGCCGGCGGACACAACTGTGGCGGGCTGGATTGCCAAGACGCGGGGCATCGCCTTGGTGGTCTTCAAACAGCCAGGCGCGAACGTCATCAATACGGTGGATCGCATCAAAGCGGAACTGCCGAACCTGCGTGCCAACATTCCCCCGAGCATCGAGGTCACGCCCCTTATCGACCGCACCACAACGATCCGCGCTTCGGTCGCGGACGTTCAGTTCACGCTCGTGCTGACCATGGTTCTGGTGGTCGCCGTCGTCTTTGTGTTCCTGCGCAACTTGCGCTCGACGATCATTCCGGGCCTTGCCGTTCCAATCTCGATCATCGGCACTTTCGCGGCCATGTATGCGCTCGGCTACAGCCTCGACAACCTGTCGCTCATGGGATTGACGATCGCGGTCGGCTTCGTGATCGACGACGCCATCGTCGAAGTGGAAAACATCGAACGGCATCTGGAAGCAGGCATGCCGCCGCTTGAGGCGGCGTACAAAGGGTCGGGAGAAATCAGGTTCACCGTTCTTTCCATAAGCTTGTCTTTGATCGCGGTTTTCATCCCGTTCCTGTTCATGAGCGGCATCGTCGGGCGTCTCCTCCACGAGTTCGCCATGACGGTCACGGTGGCCATCCTTGTCTCAGCGCTCGTTTCGCTCTCGCTCACGCCGATGCTTGCGGGCCGCTTCCTCAAGCCAAAGCACAATTTAGAACACGGCAGGCTGTACCGTCTGAGCGAGGCTGGTTTCGAAGGCCTCATCGGCGGATACCGGCGAACGCTCGACGTGGTTCTCCGGCATCCCGGCTGGACCCTTGCGAGTTTCTTCGCCACGATCGCCGCAATGGCGTGGCTGTTCGTGATGCTGCCGAAGGGCTTCTTCCCGATCCAGGACACAGGCTTCTTGATCGGCCAATCCCAGGCCTCCGCCTCTGTCTCGCCGGATCAGATGCAGAAGTTGCAGCAGCAGCTTACAGCCGTCGTCGCAAGCGATCCCGCGGTGTCCGGGGTGGTTTCGACGGTCGGAGGCACCCGCGCTCCGAACCAAGGCTTTGTCTACGCGTCTCTGAAGCCTTTGGACGAACGTAAGGTGAGCGCGATGGATATCGTCAACCGCCTTCGTCCGAAACTGACGCAAGTGGTCGGCGCAAGCCTGATCCTAGCCCCGACCCAGGACATCAACGTAGGCGGCCGGCAGTCTCAGGGCCTATTTCAGTACACGCTGCAAAGCGGTCAGCCCGATGACTTGAGATCGTGGTCCGCGCAGCTTTTCACGAAGTTGCAGAAGATACCGCAAATCAAGGACCTTTCGACCGATCAGGTGCTCGATGGGCAAACCGTGACATTGACGATCAATCGCGACGTTGCCTCACGCTTCGGCATCCAACCGGCGGCGATCGACAATGTTCTGGCGGCGGCATTCAGCCAAGAGCAGGTGACGCAGTTCTACACGCAGCTCAACACGTACAAGGTCATCCTAGAGGTGCTTCCCAGTCTCCAGGGCAGCCTTGACACGCTCTCGAAGCTCTATGTCCGTTCGCCGTTGGGGCAGGCGGTTCCGCTGACATCGCTTGTCACGATCAGCACCAAGCCGGTGGCACCGCTCGTGATCAACCACCAAGCGACGTTTCCTGCCGTTACGTTCTCATTCAACTTGGCCCCTGGAGCCTCATTGGGGCAAGCTGTCAATGCCATCAGCGCCGCAGAGCGCGAAATCGGACTGCCGGCTGCTATTTCGGGCAGCTTCCAGGGCAATGCACAGGCCTTCCAGACTTCGCTCGCGAGCGAGCCGTTCCTCATCGCGGCGGCCGTGTTCGTCATATACATTATTCTCGGTATGCTCTATGAAAGCTACATTCACCCCGTCACGATTCTTTCGACGCTGCCCTCGGCCGGGCTGGGCGCGCTCTTGATGATGTATCTGTTCCATATCGACTTCACGATCATCAGCCTCATCGGCCTCATCCTCTTGATCGGCATTGTGAAGAAGAACGGTATTATGATGGTAGACTTTGCAATCCAGGCGGAAAGGGAGGATGGGCTCCCGCCGCTTGAAGCAATCCGGCGGGCGTGCCTCTTGCGCTTCCGTCCGATCCTCATGACAACGGTTTGCGCGATCCTTGGCGGTATCCCGTTGATGGTGGGCACGGGAACAGGGTCGGAGCTTCGCCAGCCACTAGGCTACGCCATCGTTGGGGGATTGATACTGAGCCAAATTCTGACGCTCTATTCGACGCCGGTGATCTACCTCTTGCTGAACAAAGTGGGTTACCGCTCGCCCCGGCAAAAGCGGCAGCCCGAGGGAGCGCGGCAGGGGCTTGAGCCACGCTTGTCGCCGGCGGAGTAGAGTCTCAGACGCGCAAGGTTTGCGCGTGCTATGGCTTGCGCGGTTCGAGGCGGGTGTGATTTGGATAGCTTCGGGCGAAGCGGGAACCCGCACCTAGACTGCCAAAGACAGAGATGACCTCGCCACGCAGCGTAAGCTGAACTATTGGCAAGACTATTGCATAAAAGATGGAAATATCGACCATCGGTCAATGCAGATTTCTTGCGCCAAAAACCTTAGCATTGACGTTAAGGATATTCTCAACTGCGCGGTTTTGACACTGTGTTAACCCTTTATTTGGGATGACGGCCGCGGATGGTGTCTCTAGATTGCGGCTTGGCACGGAGGACCAGGTGCCAAGTGGCAGCCATCGCCGTCACGTGCCCCGTCTATTCGAAGTGGAGTCTGTGAGTTGAACGAAGTGAAGTATGTAAGGGTGCCGGCCGCGCAGCGCGCTTGGTGGGACGATCTTTATCAGCTTGACCGCTCTACGGCAGGTGCCGATCGGGTTCAGGTTTTCGAAGCCACTGACGATCCCCGTCCGACTGGGTTGCTCGACGCGCAGGGAAATGAATTGTTTCGCGTGACCGAAAAGCGCCCCATAGGCTTCACGATCCTCAAGGAATCGCATTGAGTGGGTTCTATTACCAGGCAGTCGCCGGTTAAACCGATGAGGCTGCGCAACCGGAGCATCGCAATCGATTGGCGTTAGCGTAAGGCGCGTGGGCGCGCCCGGCGGTTTTTGTGTCCGGCATATTTTTGACGCTTATATTGCCTAGTTCGATAACGGAGAAGCTCGCCAGCGGCCGTAGCCGCAATGGGGGACCAATGCCAATCCGTTACGGTGTATTGCGCTGTACTGTCACAAAGTTCCTGCACCACAGCGAGGGCGATCCGGCGCCGCATCTCGAAATCTTGACCGAGTCATCCGATGGGCCTTGGCGCATCGCGGTCAATGTGCGGTCGGACGACAGGACAAATCTTCTGTTTCACGCCGAACACAACTTTACTCATCCCATCCTGGACGCCGTCGCGGCCTTGCCGCTGGGCCTTACGCGGCCGCCTCCTGCGGATCGCACGCTGCGGTTGGACTATGTGCGCGGCAACCTGTTCGATACGCGCGCCATGCGCACCGTCGACGCCACGTCCATCGGCGATCCCAACGCGCTCGACGATCTTTTGAGCGGCGCGTTTTCGGAGGCGATAGCCAGCCCAGGCACGGACGTCTTTGCCTTCGGCAACCCTTGGGGGCTGGAACCGGTCAAACCAGATCAGTATTTCGGGTTTTTGCCGGGCCGGGGCATACACGACATTCACATGAACCAGGGAAGCCCGCCACCGCACGACCGTGACGATGGCACATGGCAGGACGGCGGGCTTATTCTCCGCCCGGCCAGCGGGCCAGCGACCGCGTTTTTCTTCGCATTCCAAAGCCAGGCATGGACAACCGATGACCGCACCGGAAAACGGCCCGCGTAGACGACGGGCCGGCGATCCTGTTCCGGGCTAACCCGCCGCAGTGCTATGGCCCGCAATCCAGCGCGCGATCAAGGGCCATTCCTCCGCCAAGGTGCGCGCGCCCATGAAGAGCCCGATATGCCCGCCCGGCGCTGTTCTTTGGACAATATTCCCGGGCGGCGTGCCCACATAGTTCTTCGCGCCGAGCACCTGCTCGGGCGTGGTTATATCGTCCGAGGCGCCGGCGAGGAGATAAAGCGGGCAGGAGACGTTTCGCAAATCGAGCCTTCGGCCGAGGCCCACGAAGCTCCCCTTTGCAAGGCGGTTCTCTTTGAACAGCTGCGTGATCGCCTGGAGATACCAGCGCCCGGGCAAGTTGACCGGATTCTCGTACCAGGCCTCGAACGCCTCTTCCTTCGCGATGTACGCAGGGTCGTCGATGTGCTCGTAGAGATCGATGTGGTCACGGATATAATGCTGTTCGGGGTGCATCGTCTTCCAGCCCCGCACCATGAAGCTGCCCTTCAACAAGCCGCCGCCGAGAGCCACGAGTTCTTCGTAAAAGGCCAGCGGGACGAGATGCGCCGCTTCCTTGATCCCGCCATTACCGGCATCGGTGTCGATGGGGGCGCCCGCAAGGACGAGAGAATTCACCTTTTCGGGAAAGCGCGCCGCAATCATCGTCGAAAGCCACCCGCCTTGGCATAGGCCGACGAGGTTCACCCGCCCGCCGAGATCGTCGATCGCGACAATCATATCGGCGAGATAATTGTCGATCTCGAAGATCCTTCATGTCCGGCGTCGCCGATTTCCAATCGGTCAAAACCACATGGGCGATGCCATTGGCGAGCAGCGTCTCAACCAGGCTCTGCCCCTTATGGTAGTCGGCGATCACGGCCGTATGCCCGGCATAGGGCGCATCGACGAGCGTGGGTATGCCGTCCGGCGTGCCATAATCGCGCAGCACCATGGTCCGGAGATCGAGCCGCACGCTGTTCGGTGTTGCGAGGACCGGTTTCAGCTCGCCGTGGATTTTGATCTCCTCCTCGGCGAATTTGAGGTTCCTCGCGTAGAGTTCCGCGCCTTCCTGCACCAGCGACGCCGCAAGGGCCATGGGCCAAAAGACCGGCACGCTCAGGACACGCAAATCCGATGTCCCCGGAGTTGGCTTTTTTGTCATCGCAGTCCCTCTCGTCTGAATGCCAAGACTTAGCCCGATCCTTATGCCGTCTTCATGAAGGAACGAAGGGGAACGCGTGCCGCTAATGTCGCAGCCGGCTTGCGGAGCCGAACGCGGCTCAACCGGGGCGGCTAATGCGTGATAATGTGAGAAGGAGCCAGAGACTCCGTCCCGCTCCGGGCCCCTGAGCGGCAAGCTCGCCAAGGCGGCCTTGCGGGGCGATGGACGTCTTTTCTGGCGTTCTCTCACCCCAAGGGGAGGAGAAGTTTTCGGCGATTCTAACAAGCACAACGCGTTTTTAGGAAGGATGGTTCTCGCGGGGACGCATGACGATTCCCACGCGCTTGGCCTTGTTGTCAGGTTCGACATAAATCGCGATACGGGCGCCGGGTACGCGCTCGCGCAAGGCATTCTCGATCCGGTCGCAGATGTCGTGCGCGTCTTTGACTGTCATGGTGGCCGGCACGACGAGGTGAAATTGTATGAACGTCACGGGGCCGGCGGCGCGGGTCTGCAGGTCGTGCGCCTCGATGGCGCCGTGTGCCTCCCTCTCGATGCCTTCGCGGATCGCTGCGAGCGTGCCGGGGTCAGCCGATTCGTCCATCAGCCCTCCGATGCTCGACTTGATGAGCCGCCATCCCGAAAAGAGGATGTAAACGCCGACGCCGGCCGCGATCAGCGCATCCAACTGCAGCCAGCCGGTCAGCACCGCCGCGATCAGCCCGATGACGACGCCGGTGGACGAGACCACGTCGGCTAGCACATGCCGGCCATCCGCATCCAGGGCGGGCGACTTTTCGCGCCGGCCAACCCTGACGAGGTGCCAGCCCCAGACGGCGTTTATACAAGAGGAGACGGCGTTGATCGCGAGGCCGAGCCCCGGCGCATCCAACGGCGCCGGCTCGAAGAAGTGGAGCACCGCTTCACGGAAGATGGCGAAGGCCGCCAGCGCGATCAGCGCGCCTTCGAGAACGGCGGAGAAATACTCGGCTTTATGATGGCCGAAGGGGTGTTGGGCGTCGGGCGGTGTCGAACTGACCCGAAGGGCAAAGTAGGCCACGCCGGCCACGACGACATTGATGATGCTTTCAAGCGCGTCCGAGAGCAGGGCAACCGAGCCCGTAACCCAATAGGCCGTGCTCTTGAGCGCGAGCACTGTCAATGCCACACCCAGGCTCTGGACTGCGTAATGGCTTACCGCTGGCACGACACCCCTCACTTAGCCCGGAGCGCTCCATTTCCCCGCTCAAAAGAAAGGGCTTTTGAGGAAGTTACAAGCGAAAAAACGGTATGCATCACGATAGAAAATTCAGATGAAGCGGGATGGGGCGAACGAAGACTGTGCCACCTGTCTGTGAGCGGCATTTCTAATGCAGCCCCATGTCAAAAGGTCTGCGCCAGATAGATAAAGACAGGCAGGGTTATCGCCGAAGCCAAGCTCTGGAAGGTGACGATCTGCGCCATCAGTTCGGCGTCGCCGCCCATTTTGCGCGCCATGGTATAGGCCGTTGCCGCTGTGGGCACCGAAGCCGAGACTATGGCGACGGTTCGCGCGAGCCCTGTAAGCCCCGCGAGCCACGATAAGAAGAAGACGAGCAGCGGCATGAGGATAAGGCGCACTGCCATGTTGCCTGCCACAAGGCGGCGGGACGCGTGCGCGGCCGCAAGATTGAGGCCGGCCCCCACTGCGAGGAGCGTGAGCGCGATACTCGCGGTGCCGAGAACCGAGAATGTGTCGTAGACGAAATCCGGGACGCCAGTCAGGTTCAGGATAAGGCCGAGAAGGCATGCGAGCGTCAGCGGGTTGAGGGCAAGGCGCTGCAAGATCGGAGCGAGACGGATGCCTTCATTGCCACGCCCGAAAATGAGGAGAACGAGCACCGTATACAGCTGCACTACCGGGACGAGGGACGCCACCGACAGGGCGGCGAAGGTCAGTCCCCGCTCACCGAAAAGCGCGGCCGAGATCACAACCGCTATGGTGCTTTGAAACCGCAGCACGCCTTGGAAGAAGCTGGTGAAGGCGGGGCCTGGAAGCGGTCTCCCGAGCGCGAGATAGCTCGCTACGATGGCACCGGCCATGATCGTGATCGAGCCAATGGACACAAAGACGAAGCCGCCTGCGGGCACACTCCCGAGATCGGCCCTCATCAAGGTTTTGGCCAGGAGGGCGGGAAACAGCACGTAAAAGGTGATGTGATCGAGCGCATGCCACATCGCCTCGCCGCCGAATTTAAGGTTGGCGAGGAGGTAGCCAAGCGCCGAGATCAGAAAGAGCGGCGCGAGCGCCGAGAGAATGGCAATCATAAAGGAGAACGGCGGCTGTAGTTGAAACGGTCCAGCGCGCCTTGCAGAATGTAGGCCGCAGCCATCTTATCGATCAACTCGGCGCGGCGCTTGCGGCTGGTATCGGCTTCGAGAAGCGCACGCTCGGCCGCCGCGGTCGAAAGGCGCTCGTCCCAGAAGGCCAACGGCAAATCGGTGAGAGGCGCGAGGCTGCGAGCAAATGCCCGGGTGGATTGCGCCCGCGGCCCCTCCGAACCGTCGAGATTGATGGGCAAACCGATGACAAGGCCGCCAACGCCATGCTCTCTCGCCAGTTCCAGCAACCTCGCTGCGTCGGCCTGGAATTTCGTGCGGCGGATGGTCTCGAGCGGCGTCGCGATTTGCCGCATCACGTCGGAGAGCGCGAGCCCGATGGTCTTCGTGCCAACGTCGAGTCCGAGCAGCCGCTCGTCGCGCTTCAATCGGCCGAACAGGTCGGCAAGGCCGGCAGGCTCAGATGGCACAACTCTGTCCTTGGATGTTTGTCCAAATTGCGGGCGCGCCGCGCTCACATATAGTAGCGGCGCATTTGGTCGCTCATTCTCAGGAGATTTGCAATGAAGCTCACATGGTTCGGGCATTCCGCAGTGCGTGCCGAAAACGGGAGCCACGTCATTCTCATCGATCCCTTTCTTTCTGGAAACCCGAAATTCAACGGCTCGGCGGAGGACGCTTCGCACGGAGCGACACATGTTGTGCTCAGCCACGGCCATGATGACCATGTGGGCGATGCGGTGGAGATCTGCAAAAGGACCGGTGCGGAGCTTATTGCCGTTTACGAGCTGGCGATGTTTCTAGCGGGCAAGGGAGTCGAGAAGGTTCAACCGGGCAATCCGGGTGGAACGATCGATCTGGGCGGCGGCGTAAGCGCGAGCTTCGTCAAGGCGTTCCACTCATCCTCAACCTCTGAGAATGGCCAGACGGTCTATCTTGGCAACCCTTGCGGGATCGTGATCGAAGGGCTCGGCAAGACGATCTACCATATGGGCGACACGGAGATTTTTAGCGACATGGCGTTGGTCGACGAGCTGTTCGCGCCCAAGATCGGGTTCGTGCCAATTGGGGATCGCTTTACGATGGGCGCGAAATCGGCCGCGCTCGCTTGCAAAAAGTATTTCGCCTTCGATGCCGTCGTGCCGATGCATTATGGAACATTCCCGATCATCGATCAGGACCCGTCCAAATTCGTCGCCGCGATGGCGGGGCAAAATGTTGTGATCCCGGATATCGGCAAGGCTTTCGAGGTCTAGCGCGCTTCCCAAGACCCGAGCGGAGAGGGAATCGGCAGCTTCCAACCCTGGAATCCCGGGATGAGAAGCTGCCGGCTTCAATCGCCATGAATTTCGGTTTGCAGGTCGCGTGCACCAGGCCTGCCGCCTGCCGCGATCTCAAGTGCGTAGGCCTCACGGTTCCCTCCCTTGGATGCAGACGCGCCGGCCGCAGAAGGAAGGATTTTAGCGCGGGGGAGCTTGTCGGGTTTCGAAGCCGTCAAACTGCCTTCGAGATCTCGCCACAGTTGACGGAAGCGGTGAATGTGGAGGCCGTCCAGCATCACGCGCACGAGGTGCTCCACGACCTCGATGTTGACCCAAGAATTCAGCGCCTTGTCGAAGTCGCGGTTCGCGATGTCGAGCGGCCTCACGGCAAACTCGCGCAAAAGGCTGGGCCGGGATGGCCCGCTAGCCAGCAGCACCGATCCAACGATCTGCCTCAGTCCCACCGGAGATTGCGGGTCGAGCACTGTGCGTTCGAGGTCGAAGATCGTCCGGATATTCAGCTTCCTGAAAAGAAGGAAGCGCTCCGGCCCAACGGCGGCGCAAAGCTGAGCCTGCGCGATCCAATCCATGATGAGAAACAGGCAATACGGCGTCTCGACATGAAGCATGATCGGATTTGCCGTCGCGAGATTCTGCACACCGGAGACGTTGCCTTCCTCCAAACGG
Organism: uncultured Alphaproteobacteria bacterium; assembly: GCA_963817705.1. Classification (GTDB taxonomy): domain Bacteria; phylum Pseudomonadota; class Alphaproteobacteria; order Rhizobiales; family Rhodomicrobiaceae; genus Rhodomicrobium. Next base: position 972,579 of record CAWFPF010000002.1, on the reverse strand, counting down.
AACGCCGTCAGGAAATCGATGCCTTCTATCACCGTGAGGGGCACGGACGGCGTCTGCCTCGCCATTCGCGCGTCGCGCCGGTTGACCGCCATGCGCGTCCGCTTCAGAAGCCAGGAGAAGGCGGCGTCGGGGATGAAGCCTATCGCAAATGCGAGAACGAGCCAGATTTTAGGAAGCCGCTCCGCCACGGTAGCTACGGCTTGGGGCTCTTGGCGGCCGCCGCAACTCGTGACTTTATTGTCACTTATCAGAGTATTTTGCACCTGCGAAGTAACGTCCCTCAGCGGCTCCGAAGCGGGTGCGACTCTCCAGATCATGACCGCAATCATGACCGCGAATAGCATGTGGACGACGGCACGCAGGAGGGTAAGAGCGGAAAGATCATAGGCAACAAGAGATTTAATGAAAAGCCGTGAGCAGTATAAAAACGCGCCCACAAAAGCCAATTTGCCCACGACGACAGCGTTTTCCAAGCTGTTTGTATCGGAGACTGGAGCCGTCCCAGCCATATTGCTGGAGGCTGGCCCATCGAGCAAATAAACAAGATCGCGCACGGGAAGCAGCAGCAAAAAGAACCCTGCGGCAAACAGTATAGTGAGTGGCAAAGCCGAACCTATCAGGAGCCAATCCGATAGGTGAAGAGATAGATATTTCGAGCGAGGCTTCGCGATGTCATTCCCCGTTTCGCCCAACGGAATATTGAGAAAATATTTTCTCCTAAGGAATTCGAAATAGGTATTACTGCTCAGCGAGCCCTCAAATGTATTCCGGAAAACCTCCGCTGCGTGAATCCGGCTGAGACGGACTTGCCGGCGCGCATGCGCAAAGCCGATTGGAAAGACAATGGCGAAGAACAAGCTTACGGCAATATCGAAAAAAATTGGGAGTCCATATTTTTGAGCTATTAATAATATGGCATAGAACAGAAATATAAATGAAATCATAAACAGCCAATTAGTGGTGTAATATCTCATGATTTCCTCACAAAGGTTATTTATTGCGGGGACGAGCGTGTGATCTACTTCACTAGTCTATATGTTTTCTTGGGAAAGGCAATTCAAAAAATGATGAACTAGATAAAAAAATGGTGTGATGCCGGACCGCTAGCGGCTGCACAGAGTCTTCGGGTTGCACCTGCGTTAGAATATTAAGGACCGCCCCGTTCTGCCGTTCTCCAGTTGTCTCCTGATGAGCGTCACGCCTGTATTAGGTTTCACGGTACAGAAAATGTTCCATTCAGTACAACTTTATACGTATTGAGAATAACAAGCGAAATGTGCTTAATTTTTCGTAAAGATTTCGGCCATTTTCGGCGCTATGCGAAAACCGCATACCAGATATTCCATGGAACGTTCCCAATTTACGCCTCATTTGCCGCCGTTCATCGCTGGCTTCACTGTTATGACAAGGAAAGGTTGGTGATGAAGAAAGTGAACGGTATCTATGCGGCTGTCCTGTTAGCAGCGGTATGGTTTGTAGGCTGCCAGCAAGCGCGTGCCGAGTGCGGTATCGCCTCCACCTATTCGTCGGGAACCCGTACGGCAAACGGCGAGAGATACGAACACATGGGTATTTCTGCAGCGCACAAATCGCTGCCTTTCGGTACACGCGTGGTCGTTAGGAACCAGAGGACAGGGCGCAGCATCACAGTTCGGATCAATGACCGGGGGCCCTTCGTTCCGGGCCGGGTTATCGATCTATCGACAGGCGCCAAAAACGCTCTTGGCATGGGAGGGCTTGCTCCCGTCTGTCTCGAGATTGTGAGTTACGGCAGCGGGAAGCGCGGCCGCCAAAAGCCGGAATTCCGCATTCCGCTGTTAGACGCGCTACTCGGGCATGACGAGAAGTCCCCCAAAACGCGCGTCGCGCGGTCGAACGATGGGGATCACCGGACGCGCTCGGCGGAAGCACATCATAGCCATCACTATGCCGCGGCAAACCACGCCAGGAGGCGGTACGCGCATCTGCATCACCGCAGAGGCTATGCCAGAAGGTCGGGCCGGCGCTGGCGGTATGCTTCGAGCGATGAATGATTGGACGGAAGCGGCGCGTCATTCGCGCCGCTTTAGCCGCTTGCAGCATCTTTCCGTATTTCAGCCAACCTAGGCTGCGTGCGGAATAATTCGATTGAGCGGCCGGTCTGCAACCATTATTGACAATTATTCACGATTGATGTCGCGAAATTGCCGCCATTTGCAAATTTGTGGAACCGCCGGAACGGGAGTTTCGGATCAGAGTTCGCCTACCGCCCACTTCGTGCCGCTCTGGCATAGAAGCTCATCTGCTAAGGAGACTTTCATGAAAACCAAGTTTGTGGCCGCGGTCGCGGTTATTGCAGCGATTTCAGCTCCCGCATTTGCACAAGACAAGGCCCCCGCGGCTCCCGCTAAAGCGAGTAAGGCCGACGTCCAGAAGCTCGTCGACATCATCAAGGCCGACAAAGCGAAGACCGCTCAATTTTGCGAGATCATGAAGCTGCAAGGCGACTATCAGGCGGCGGCTGAGAAGAAGGACGAGAAGAAGCTTGAGGCCCTCGACAAGCAGATCGAGCAAGCCACGACGAAGCTTGGGCCGGAGTTCGATAAGGTCACCGCATCCGAAATCGATGACGAGTCCGCGGTGCTGCTGGACGACCTTTCGAAGACCTGCAAGTAAGTAAGTCCCCGCCAAACATTTCCGGACGCCCCGCCGTGGCAGGCCCGATAGAAGCCGCCTGCCGCCGGGGCCGTCTGTGATCCTATCCCATTTAGGAATAGTGTATGAAAACTCAGCTTGTGGCTGCGCTCGCCATTTTAGCAGCCGGTTCAGCGCCCTCATTCGCGCAGGATAAGCCCGCTGCGAAGGCCAGCCAGGCCGATGTGCAAAACCTCGCCGGCAGCATCAAGGCCGACAAGGTGAAGTTCGGCAGCTTCTGCGAGTTTTCAAAGCTTGAGTCGGAGGCTCAGGCTGCGGCCGAAAAGAAAGACGAAAAGGCACTCGCCGCTCTGGATAAGAAGATGGAAGAAGCGGCCAAGAAGCTAGGGGCCGATTTCGAAAAAGTCACGTCCTCCGAAATGGAGGAGGCCTCATCGGCTGTGCTCGAAGATTTGGCGAAGAGCTGCAAATAAGCAGCATCATCCAAGGTCATAATTTTCTGCTGCGCCGCACTAACGGGCGTAATGTCTAAACTGTTTCTCCTGTTCGGATGGTAATATCTTAGCCTTTAGCGTTCGAAACAACGCACGAATCGCTTACCCCTTATCGGGCTTTCACTTGAAAAAGTCCGATAAGGGGGAACGATCATGGTTCGAGTCTCCTGTTTCAGCGCGTTTTTGTTTTTGGTTTTTGTATCGTTCGTTCAAACGCTTCAGGCTGCGGATCTCGCTTGCCCGTCTCAGCTCTATCTCGGCACCGCACCCTCAATAAAAAACCAAGCTCTTGCGGAGAAGACCTACCCGGTCTGCTTCTCGGAGATTGCAGTCCTTTACTCCGGTGTGGCGCGAACGCCGCTCTGGTCGGCGGAACATCTAACGGCGGCCCGCGTCGAGCGCGCGCGAATGCTGCCGCGGCTACGCTCAAATGCCTTCCATGAGGAACCTGCACTTCCGTCCGGCCAGCGCTCGGAGCTTGCCGATTACCGCCGCAGCGGTTTCGACCGGGGCCACATGGCGCCCAACGGCGATATGTCGACGCCCGAGGCGCAGGAAGAATCGTTCTCCCTCGCGAACATGATCCCACAAGACCCTTGCAACAACGAGGTGCTCTGGGAAGGGATCGAGTCGGCTGTCCGCAATCTCGCGCTCGACCGCGGGGAGGTTTATGTCGTGACTGGCCCGGCCTTCCTGGGCTCCGAACTGCAAAGCCTCAAGGGGCGTGTGCTTGTGCCGACGCATATTTTCAAAGCGGTTTATGTCCCTCCTGCAAAAGCCGCGGCGGCCTATTTCGCGCCAAACGATGGGAGCCAATCCTGGGAGCCGCTTTCAATTTCGGAGCTGGAAACCAGAGTTGGCATCGACGTGTTTCCGCAACTTGATGCAGGCGTGAAGCGGCGGGCTATGAATTTGCCAGAACCGACGCCACATTTCGGATGCCGCCTCCGCAGCACCGAGGCGCAAACAGCAGGAACAGGCCGGTAATGGATTTTTCACCCTTTAAGAATGAGAGCGAAGCGGTAACCCTCGGCGCTCTCAACATCGAGAACCGGGAAGACCATATAGCTATCTTCGGCTCTCTCGCTATCACGCGAGACCGGAGTGGCCTCGCCGCGGCCAAGGCACTGAAGGATCTGTGCGAGAGAATCGTAAAAGAGTTGGAGGACGAACACGGTTTGCCGTTGCGCGTTGCGGCAGCCGAATCTCCAGTCCAGGTCAAGAACCCGTTCGGCCAAGCTTAGCCCCGGGGTTTCGATACTCCCCATCGGAAACGCAAATGGCACGCTTCAGCGCGCACGGCGCAAGCGAGGCTCTTTGGCTAAAATCCGTTCAGATTCAACCAGCTTCGCTGTCTTGTTAGTGTTACACGCGGGGACTAGGTTCACTTTGCCATTTGTTTAACAGGCACGGGGCCTACGGCCCTAATCAAGGGAGCTAGAGCGTGATATCATCGATGAAGTCGCTCATCGCGAGCGCCGCCATCGCCGTTGCTGTTGCATCGGCCCCGGCGATCGCAGCCGATATTTCAGGCGCAGGCGCCACATTCCCCTATCCAATTTATGCAAAATGGGCCGACTCCTATAAGAAGGAAACAGGCAACGGCCTCAACTATCAGTCGATCGGCTCTGGCGGCGGCATCAAGCAGATCACCGCGAGAACCGTTACCTTCGGGGCTACCGATAAGCCTCTGACGGCTAAAGAACTTGCCGCTGGCGGCGATCTGGTACAGTGGCCCATGGTCATGGGCGGGATCGTCCCGGTTGTAAACCTCGAGGGTGTAAAGCCGAACGAACTTACCCTTGATGGGACAACGATTGCAAAGATCTTCCTCGGCGAGATTAAGACCTGGGACGATGCGGCGATCAAAGCGCTCAATCCTGGTATCAAGCTGCCTTCCGAGGCGATTGTGGTCGTTCACCGTTCGGACGGGTCGGGCACAACATTCAACTTCACGGACTACCTCGCGAAGGTGAGCGCCGATTGGAAATCTAAAGTTGGCTCCGCAACTTCGGTGGAATGGCCGGCTGGCATCGGCGCGAAGGGTAACGAAGGCGTCGCTAACAACGTGCAGCAAGCCAAGAATGCGATCGGCTATGTCGAGGCCGCGTATGCGAAGCAGAACAAGCTCACCACCACGAAAATGGTGAATAAGGATGGGAAGACCGTCGAAGCCACCGGCAACTCCGTGCAAGCGGCCGCGGCGAATGCGGATTGGGAGCACAGCGATGGCTTCTATCTTATCATTACGGACCAGTCTGGTGCAAATTCGTGGCCGATTTCTGCCTCGACCTTCATCCTCATGCCGAAGAAGCCCAACGACGCTGCCGCTGCTGGCGAAGCTTTGAAGTTTTTCGCTTGGGCTTATAGGAATGGGGATGCAGCCGCTCAGGAACTCGATTACGTGGCGATGCCCGCTAGTGTGAAAGCTCTTGTCGAATCGCGCTGGAGCGAGATTACCGGCTCCGACGGCAAACCTGTTTACTCAGCCAAGACCAACTAGACCTGCCAACGAAATCTGAGGTAGGACTGGCAATTACCGGTCCTGCCTCATAAGTGCAAGTGAACCAAAGCGAGTTGGGCAAAACCTTGGTTGATGTAACTCTTCACGATACCGTGAGTACGATTTTTAACGAGAGCCGCGCCCGTACCCTGAAGAGGCTTGGCCGCGGCGATGCTTTTTTCAGAATGATTACCAAGGCGTCGGCCCTTGGCGTGCTGATCGTCCTGGGAGCCATTTTTGTATCGCTGGTCCTCGGTGCTGCGCTCGCCTTTCAAACCTTCGGCTTGGATTTTTTCGTCACGGAGTCATGGAACCCGGTTACGGAGAAATTCGGGGCGCGCGCACCAATCGTGGGCACGCTCGTCACGTCCTTTATCGCGATGCTCATCGCCGTACCGGTCGGGCTCGGTATAGCGATTTTTCTGACTGAGCTTTGCCCGCCAATCCTGCGCCGTCCGATCGGCATTGCCATCGAGCTGCTCGCAGGCGTTCCCAGCATCATTTACGGCATCTGGGGATTGTTTGTATTCGCGCCCTTCCTGCAGGCAAACGTGCAGCCGGCCCTTATCAGCGCCTTTGGCAGCGTGCCCGTTCTCTCAAGCCTGTTTGCCGGTCCGCCCTATGGTATCGGAGTTCTTACCGCCAGCTTGATTTTGGCGATCATGGTGCTTCCTTTCATCACCGCCGTGAGCCGCGACGTGTTCGAGACCGTGCCGGTGCTGCTGAAGGAGTCGGCCTTTGGGATCGGCTGCACCACCTGGGAGGTGATCCGTTCTGTGATCATCCCCTATACACGGGTCGGCTTGCTCGGCGGGGTTATGCTCGGCCTGGGGCGCGCATTAGGCGAGACGATGGCGGTCACATTTGTCATCGGCAACGCTCACCGGTTAAGCGCCTCGATCCTCGCGCCTGGAACGACTATTTCAGCGACGATCGCCAATGAATTTACCGAGGCAACGGGGGATCTATACACATCCTCCCTCATAGCCCTGGGTCTCATCCTCTTCATCATCACCTTCATCGTGCTCGCACTCGCGCGGCTGCTGCTTATGCGGCTTGAGAAATCGGCTGGTTAATAATGTCGAAGGACTTGGCAAAATACGGCGCCCGCCGCCGCAAGAGCATATTCGTTATGACTCTATGCTGGCTGGCGTCGGCCGTTGGGATAAGTGTGCTGGCCATTATCCTCGGGACCCTGTTTTATAGGGGTGTGGGGTCGTTATCCTCGCTTGTTTTTACCCAAGATGTGCCGCCTCCTGGAGCTTCCGGTGGCGGCCTAAGAAATGCGATTGTCGGTAGTCTCATGCTAACCGTGATCGGCACGTTCATCGGAACACCGATCGGGGTCCTTGCCGGAACTTACATGGCCGAATACGGCCGGCATACGCGCGTCACCTCTGTGGTGCGCTTCATCAACGACATCCTGCTCAGTGCGCCTTCCATCGTTATGGGCCTTTTCGTCTACACGATCATGGTTCGGCCTATGGGACACTTTTCAGGCATCGCCGGTGCTGTCTCTCTCGCCATCCTCGTGATACCGATTGTCGTGCGGACGACGGAGAACATGCTCCTGCTCGTGCCAAACCAGCTGCGTGAAGCAGCCAGCGCCATCGGCATGCCGCGTTCGCTCGTGATCCGGCACGTCGCTTATCAGGCTGCAAGGGCTGGGATGATAACCGGCATCCTGCTTGCGGTAGCGCGCATCAGCGGAGAAACCGCGCCACTGCTTTTCACCGCCTTAAACAACCAATTCTTTAGCACAAACCTGTTTGCGCCTATGGCGAGCCTGCCGGCTGTGATCTTTCAGTTTGCGCTCAGCCCATATGAAGAGTGGCAAAACCTTGCGTGGGCAGGAGCGCTTCTTATAACGGCGGCCGTTCTAATTCTCAGTATTCTGGCGCGCTGGCTCGGTTCCTCCGGAGTGAAAGCATGAACATGATTGAAAACGGTGCTGCCACGGGTGGCAAAGAGCGCATCAGCATCAAGGATCTAGACTTCTACTATGGACAGTCCAAGGCCTTGAAAAATGTCACCATGCCCGTCTACGACCGGACGGTGACCGCGTTCATCGGCCCCTCCGGTTGCGGCAAATCCACTCTGCTTCGGGTTTTGAACCGGATGTACGACCTTTATCCCAACCAGCGGGCTGTGGGCGAAGTTCTGTTCGACGGCGAGAATATCCTAAACTCGAACGTGGATCTCAACCTGCTTCGCTCGCGTATTGGCATGGTCTTCCAGAAGCCGACGCCATTCCCGATGACGATCTACGAGAACATCGCGTTTGGCGTGCGGCTCTATGAGAAGCTCCCCAAGGCGGAGATCGACAACCGCGTTCAATATGCCCTGGAGAAATCCGCTCTGTGGCCCGAAGTCAAGGACAAGCTGCATGCGAGCGGGCTCAGCCTTTCCGGCGGCCAGCAGCAGCGCCTTTGCATTGCGCGCACGGTGGCGCTTCAGCCTGAGGTCATCCTGCTCGACGAGCCGGCTTCAGCGCTTGACCCGATCTCGACCGCGAAAGTGGAGGAGCTGATCGACGAACTGCGCAGCGATTTCACGATCGCCATTGTGACGCACAACATGCAGCAGGCCGGACGCGTCTCGCAATTCGTGGCTTTCATGTATTTGGGCGAATTGGTAGAGTTCGGGACGACCGAGCAACTGTTCACGAACCCCACCGATAAACGCACGCAGGACTACATCACCGGGCGTTTTGGCTAACATCGGCACCAGACGGCCTTCCAACCCGGAAATGTGCTGGCGGCGCGCGGCGAGGTAACAGTGATCCTTGCGGCGTCATCTCGGGTGATAGCGAACAAAAAAGCAGCGTTCGGCGTGATGACGCCTTCGTTGAACGTTTCGTTCCGGCTTTTGACGCTCTTTCGAGACGCCGCTTTTGGCGGCTCCTCAGGATGAGGGAAAGACTCGCCGGAGGCCGTCTCGAACCGTGAAAGCCCCACTCTTGGACTCGAAACCGGAGACGCCGGAATCGGGGGCGTATTACGCTTTCCGGTTGTCGAGTTTGTCCACGGGCCTTTTCGGACCTTCTCCGGGCTTTTTGCCCGGCAGCTCCCCACAAACCGCCTGCGCGTCCGCCCATTCCCGGGTAGTAAGCACGGGCTCGGTTGGATAGGACGCCTGCGACTGGAAAAGCTTGGCGCGCTCCTTGGACGAGGGGTGCGTGCTGAGATAGCTCAAAACGCCGCCCTCGCCCGAGGGTTTTGCAGCGTCGCGCAAGAAGAAGTCCGCGGTGGGCTCAGGCAAGATGCGCGCTTGCTTTAGGATCTCGATAGCATGGTTGTCTGCGGCCCGTTCGGCGTCCCTCGAATAGCGGAGCTGAAGAAGGAAAGCGCCCGCCGCGAATGGGCTTTGCGATCCGGATTGCCCGGTCAGGAACTGGATCAAAACCTGCATGCCGAGATTGCGGACAAAAAACGCTTCGGGATCCCGTTCGAGCCCATGGCCCATCTCATGGGCGAGTACGCCCGCGACTTCCTCCGCGCTCCTGGCTTGCTTCACGAGGCCGGAGAGCAGCACGATATGCCGGCCCGGAAAAGCAAAGGCATTCGGGATGCCGGATTTGGCCACGTGTAAAATAAAGGGGTGCCCGTAATCGCCTCCCGCTTGCAGCCTGTCCAAAATTCGCTGCAGGGCGATGTTGCCGGGCTGGGCGGTGCAGGCGGGAGCGACCGCTCCGAAGATCTCGATGCTTTGCGAGCCGAGCCTGCCGGCGGTCTCCGTAGGAATCAGCGCGGCGACCGCTTTGGACGCGCTCACACGGCCGAAGAACAGCGCCATTCCGGCAATGACGGCGACGGCAGTGACGATCAGGCTGAGACCCACGATCTTGAAGCGCTGAAAGCTTTGCGCCGTTCCTGGCGCGCGAGCGATCAGAAGCCGGCCTGCGCCCGGCCCCCGCACGAAAAGCGTTGCGCGAGGGGTGCGGGAATGGCGCAGCAAAACGTCGCTCGCACCTCTGGTGACCGGTGCAGCGGGCTGCAGGTCTTCATAGTTCCAAAAGGCAAGCTGCACGCCATCGACACCCTTGATCCCAAGGCCATCGGCCTTAAAAGTCACGGTTGCGGGCACACCGCTTGCTTTCTCGCCGCTGTTGAACCGGCCGTCGAAGATGTATTCGGGCAATTAGAAAATCTCTATGCTGAATGCCGCTTCAAGCCCCGCGCCTGGCGTACCTTCTTCCTCCGCGCCCCGCATGACCTCATCGAGATCCGCCGTTCCGCTGAGGGAGAGCCGCGTGACCAAGTACCTAAGGCGCCGGGCTTGTGCGACAGGGCGCAAGATCCCGACGCTTAGTACGAGGATAAGCAAGTTCGTTAGCGTAAGCCAGAGGACGCTTCCACCGGTCGCTGTGAGTGAGAAGCCGAGCCCACCGGCTTTTGTGGCGCCGGCGAATACATTGAGCTTCCGCGCCTCAAACCAGCTCCAGCCGGCAAGGAAGAACGGGATTGCTGCGGCGATGAGCAAGAAGGCGACGGGCGGGATCTTGTCCAAATGCACCTGCGCGGCCCCTGGCTGTTGCAGCTGCAGCTTCATCAGCGCGACTTGCACGGCCCCTAAGGCTCCGTATGCGAGGACGAAGCCCACCCAAAGGATAGCAAACGGTGCGTAGAGACGTCCCGAGCCGCCCTCGAAATCGAAGGCAGCAGAACCGAATCCCATGGCGCGCGTCAGCCTCCGTCTCAGCGCTACCGTGCGCCACGGGTATAACCACCCGAGCGTCAACGCGGTCAAGAGCCCGGTCCAAACCGCGGTCCAGCCATAGGCGCCAGCGTTGCCTTCAAGGCCGAAGGCTATGCCGCGCCAGCGCGTCCGCGACAAGATGTAGCGGTGAGCCCGGAAAATTCCGGCGAGGTAAAGGAAGAACACGGCGGCGTAAACGATCGCGATGGCGCCCGCAACGGCAGGATTTTTTGGTCCGAAAGCGATTTGAGCGCCGGCCGTAAGAGCGATGAGCGGCAAGAACACAAAGAGGAAAAGCTTGAGATAGCCTATCAGCAGTTCCTTGCCCGTCCCGGTATATTCCAATGGCTCGTCCTGGACCCGCACCATTTGCCACATATAGCGGCGGTATTCCGCCCTGGCCCAGAACCAGTAGATGCCGGCGGTAATCACGATCAGAAGGATGTTCAGAAAGCAAAGCCCCGTCAGGCTCCAAGGGTTTCCCGCCCAGGTCACGCATATGGGGATGCCTCGCCTCCGCGAAGCAGCTGGTTCCTGTTGAACAGCCGGGCATCGGATTGTCCTCGAAAGTGCGCCCCGCGGTGTTTTACCGCACGAAGACGGACAGGGACACCGGCTTGGGTCTAAACTGGAAAATGCAGAGGCGCTTGTTGCAGATTTGCCGCGGGGATGCTGCGCAGCAGCCCTCACCCTGAGCTTCTCGAAGGGTGAGCCGGGACAGCCGGTGCCGGTCCAGGGAAAGCCCCCTCATGGTTCGAGACGGCCCTTCGGGCCTTCCCTGGAGCTGCCGGAGGCAGCCTAGCGCCGCTGCCTCATCCTTGAGGAGTTGCCGGAGCCTAGCGCCGCTACCTTATCCTGAGGAGCCGCCAAAGGCGGCGTGTCGAGATTTGAGCGGTATCAGGCCTTCACGCCCGAATGCATCGCCGCGATCCCACCCGACAGGTTGCGGAACTGCACGCGGGTGAACCCGGCATCGCCGATCATGCGCGCGAAGCGGCTCTGATTGGGGAATTTCGTGATGCTTTCCACGAGGTAGCGGTAGGGCTCGGCGTCGCCGGCCACGACCCGGCCGAGCGCAGGCACGATCTTGTCCGAATATTGCCGGTAGAGCGCGTCGAGGATCGGCACATCCACGCGCGAAAATTCAAGGCAGAGAAAGCGGCCACCCGGCTTCAGCACGCGAAACGCCTCTTCCAGCGCGGCTGGGATGTTGGGCACGTTCCTGATGCCGAAGGCGATGGTGTAGTAGTCCATTATGGCGTCCCGGAAGGGCAGCGTCTCCGCGTTGCCTTCCACGAAATCCACCTTCCCTTGGGCGTGCTCTGCTGCGAGCCGCCGGCGGCCCTCCTCCATCATCGAGCCGCTGATGTCGCAGATAATGGCTTTCGAGCCGGGGCCGGCGGCGCGCAGGAAGCGGCCAGACATGTCTCCAGTGCCACCGGCGACGTCGAGAAGCACCGAGGCGGTGGAGTGCGAGGGCGCCAGCCAGTTGATCGCTGCGTCCTTCCAAATCCGGTGTACGCCGCCCGACATTAGGTCGTTCATGAGATCGTAGCGCGTCGCGACCCGGTCGAACACGCTGTTTACAAAGCGCTGGCGGCCGGTGGTCTCAATTTTTTCGTCGAGGGATGCCATGTCATTGCTCCCAAATGTCCGCGCCCACTAAACGCTCAAGCGCAGGCGCCGGCAACAGAATATTGGCATAGATTGCGCCGCTTCGCGGCAATCTGAAGCCTATAAATAGGCATGTCTGTGCGGTCATCCTAATGAACCGCGCGGCGGTAGAGGAAACACCGCCAGGGCGCCCAGACGGGAATGTGCGCTTGGGTGAGATCGGGTGCGGGGTCATAGCCGCTCGTACCCCAGGGATGGCAGCGCGCCAATCGGCCCAGAGCAAGCCAGCCCCCGAACCAAACGCCGTTCAGATCGATGGCGTCGAGCGCGTATTGCGAGCACGTCGGCAAATGGCGGCATCGTGGCCCGATAAGGGGGGAAATCGCATAACGATAGACATAGACCGGCGACTTGGCCGCCGCTCTCAAGTATTTTTCCATGCCATGCTATTGGGCCGCGAGGGGCAGTGACACGAACTGAATGGAGCCATCGGGCTTCTGAACCGTAAGGAGGGCCTCGGAGCGCTGCATGTGCAGCAATTCGTCGAGGCGATCCTGAAGCTCGCCAGCATTCCGTACGCTTAGATGGGCGGCTTCGAGCACGAGATCACCCGGCTCCAAGGTTTGCCCGCCAGAAGCCGCCTGAACAGGCCGGGTCACAACCGCACCTTCCGAAGCCGTCTGGATGCCGAAGCGGTCACGTGTGCCGTCTGAAAGGGTCCCGAAGCTGATTTTCCCTAGTTTCTGCCGCTTGGACCGCGGCTGGGGCGCGCTGGTCAGCTCAGAGCTGGTTACATCCTCCATCCGGCCAATCTTTACCTTAACGGCCTTATGCTCTCCTCCACGGAGAATGTCGGCTTCGATCTCTTCCCCGATCGGTGCTTGAGCAATGAAACGTGGCAACTGGCGGGCGTGTTTGATCGGGAAACCTCCGAAGGAGAGGATGAGATCGCCTTCGGCAAGGCCCGCTAATTCCGCCGGGCCGCCTTTGTCAACTTGAGCGATCAGCGCTCCGCCGGCATCTGGAAGGTGGTAGCCGGCCGCCAGATCATCGCTTGGCGTTTGAATCCGGACGCCGATCCATCCCCATCGGGTTTCGCCGAACCGTTCGAGCTGATCGACAACCCGCCGCGCGGTGTTGGAAGGAATGGCAAAGCCGAGGCCGATGCTGCCGCCCGAAGGCGAAAAGATCGCGGTGTTGATGCCGATGACTTCGCCCGACTCGTTGAAGAGCGGACCGCCCGAATTCCCGCGGTTGATCGCGGCGTCGGTTTGAAGGAAATCGTCATACGGCCCGGCGTTGATGTCGCGGCCGCGCCCAGACAAAATTCCCGCCGTGACGGTGCCATTGAGCCCGAATGGATTTCCAATGGCAAGGACCCAGTCACCGACACGGGCCCGCGACGAGTTCCCGAAGGGCACCGCAGCGAGCGGCTTCGAGGCCTTGGGCGTCACCTTGAGCACGGTGATATCTGATTTCGGATCCCGCCCGACAACCTTGTCGACCTTCAACTCGGTGCCGTCGGATAGGATGACATAAATGGCGTTTCCGCCCTCGATGACGTGATTGTTGGTGACGATCAGGCCGCTCGAATCGATCACGAACCCAGACCCAATCGACGTGAATTGCCGCGGAGGCTCGCCAGGACGCTGCTTCGGCCGCGACGGCGTAAAATCGTCGTGGGGCTGCACCTCTTCCCGGCTGCCGGTCGTGCTATCGCCCTTCTTGTGCTTCGCCGCTAAAGCTTGGCGGTCGATCACGGCGGCCGCGACGGTGACGACGGAACTCCTCACGCGGCTTGCGATATCGGCAAAGGTTTGCGCGTCTTGCCCCTCGAAGGCGGAAGCGCTGGAACCGCCCAGGATAGAAGCAATCGACACGACTCCAGCGCCGATCAAAAGCCGGGAACTCGAGAGAACCGTCATGGTGCCTCAGCCAAATACGAATAAGACGCGGCGAACCGCAAGGGATATTACACTCCCTCATAAGGTGAGGGAGATTTACCTAAAGTGCAATGTCCTCTTCGCCTTATTCAACGATACCGCGGTTAAGGAAGGCTGTTTGGAATAGCGCTAGTGTGTAGGTAACACAGTGCTGGCTGAGCCCGCAGAAGGCTTGGCATCCTGCCCGTCTCTAGGGGATTTCGCCGTTGGAGAGTTGAAATACCGGAAGAATTCCGACGTCGGCGACAGGACAATGCGCGTATGCGAGCCCTTGAGGGCTTCGTCATAGGCTTGCATGGACCTGTAGAAGGCGAAGAAGTCCTGATCCTTGCTGAACGCTTCGGCATAAATCCGGTTGCGCTCCTCGTCACCGTCGCCGCGAATGCGCTCGCTATCCCGGTTCGCATTGGCGACAAGCACGGTCACGTCCTTGTCCGCCGTGGATTTGATGCGCTGCGATTGCTCGCTGCCTTGGGCGCGAAGCTCGGCCGCCTCGCGTTCGCGTTCGGTCCGCATGCGCTTGTAGATGGCTTGGCTATTGGCTTCGGGAAGGTCTGCGCGCCGGATGCGCACATCGACGATCTCGACTTCGAAGTTGCGCATCTCGTCATTCACCAGCGCGATCGTCTGTTTCATCAGTTCCGCGCGTTTGTTGCGAACGACGTCGATGAAAGAGGCCCGTCCAAGCACGCTCCGGATGGTCGAGTTGACGATCGCCGTCAGCCGCGGCCGCGCGCCCGCCTCGGTGCGGAACGCTTGGTAAAATTGCAACGCATCGAGGATCCGGTAGCGCGCGAAGGCGTCCACGACCAGCCGCTTCTGGTCCGAAGCGATGACTTCCTGCTCGTCGGTCTCAAGATCCAGAATTCGCTTATCGTATTGCTCCACAGTCTGGACAAACGGCTTGCGCCAGTAAAGCCCAGGCTTATCGATGACCCTGACTGGCTCGCCAAACTGGAGAACGAGCGCCCTGTGCGTTTGATCGACGATAAAGGCGGAAAACAGGACCGCACCGGCTCCGATTGCCGCGACGGTCAGCAAAATTCCCATCAAAATCGCTCTCATCGCTGACCTCCAGCTTGATTTGAGCGTTGAAGGTCGCTCAGAGGTAAATAAGGGACGACACTTCCCGCGTTGGCCTTCTCGTCGAGGATAATCTTATCCATGCCGCCGAGCACACGCTCCAAGGTCTCCAGATAAATCCGGCGGCGCGTAACGTCCGGCGCCTTTTGATATTCCTCATAAACCTTGAGGAAGCGCTCCGTGCGCCCTCGCGCCTCCGCCACGGCCTGCTCGCGATAGCCCTGCGCCGCCTGCAGGATACGCTGCGCGTCGCCGCGAGCCTCCGGTATCACGCGATTGGCATAGGTTTGCGCCTCGTTGCGGGCCCGCTCCTGATCGGCGCGAGCCGCCTGAACGTCGCGGAACGCTGCGATCACATCGGCGGGCGGGTCCACCTTCTGCAAATTCACCTGGGTGATTTGAATGCCGGAATTGTAACTGTCGAGGGTGCGTTGAATGAGGGCTTTAACCGACTCTTCGATTTCCTGCCTACTCTTTGTGAGGATCGGCTGAATGTCGTTCTGGCCGATGATTTCCCGCATCGCGCTTTCGGAGACAGCCTTCACATTGGCGTTGGCGTCGGGATTGCCGCCTGGGTTGCGGATGTTGAACAAGTAGGCGGGAGCGTTCTTCACATTCCAAAAAACGTTAAAGTTCACGTCGACGATGTTTTCGTCGCCGGTCAGCATCAAGCTTTCCTCGGGCTTGTTCGGATTGCGTATCGGCCCGTAAGGCCCGCTCGTTCCTGTGCTAAAGCCGACTTCAACACGGTTTTGCCGTGTGTAAGGAACGATGGTGACTTCCTCGACGGGGTAGGGCCAGCGGAAGTTCAACCCGTTCGAAAGCTCGCGGTCGAACTTGCCAAAGCGCTGCACAACCGCGCGCTCATCAGGGTTGACCCGCACCGTGAACCCGAAATAACCAACGGCGGCAAGGACCGCCAAAGCGACAATGAGCGTACCGAAAAGGCCGAGCCCGCCGGGTACGGCTTGGCGCAGCTTATCCTGACTCCGGCGCAAAATCTCTTCCAGATCGGGTGGAGGATTACCTCCAGAGGGGCCCTGACCCCAAGGCCCGCCCGCTCCGCCTTTCCAGCCGCCGCCGTTCTGACTCCAGGGCATTTTCAACGTTCCTTTGCAACCGGGACGGCTTGCGCCTTCGCACCGCTTTTCAGGCTATTCATCAACTTTGTAACAGGATGTCAATGAGGGTAAGGATCCGACGGGACCGTCTCCTTTTGCGAAGCGCGTCCTTGGTTATCTTCTGATTTATTTCGACCGGCGCGTCATCGCTTTGGGGGTGGATATGGAGCCAAGGAACGGCGGCGTCAAGCGTGGGTGCGCTCAAGGACGAGATCGGTGACGGCAAATTCATCGCGCAGGGTGGCCTCGCGGTCCATACGCGACCTTTCCAGCCAACCAGCACCGAGATGCGGCTCCCAGAGAACGTCCCCGTCCGGCGATCCGTGCACCTTCGTCAAATAAACGCGCTGGGCGAGCGGCAACGCTTCAGCGAAGAGCCTCGCCCCGCCGATGACGAAAATCTCCAAAACGCCCCGCGCCTTCGCACATTGCCCGGCGATGCTCAAAGCGCTTTCCAGCGACGGGGCGAAGTGGAGCCCTTCGCGCTGCTCCCTTTGCGGTCCAGTCGTGACAATAATCGAGTCCCGCCCGTCGAGCGGTTTGCCGATGGATTCGAACGTCCGGCGCCCCATGATGAGCGGATGGCCCATGGTCAGCTGACGGAAGCGCCTGAGATCGCTGCCAAGGCGCCAAGGGAGCTTGCCCTCGCGCCCGATCACGCCGTTGTCCGCCACAGCCACGACAAGCGAAACCGTTAAGCGGCTGTCCTCATTCATCAAACGGCAACCGGTGCCTTGATCGCGGGATGGGGCTTGTAGCCTGAAAGGGTGAAATCCTCATAGACGAAATCGAAGATCGAGCCCACCGCCGGGTTCAGCGCCATCTCCGGCAATGGCAGCGGCTTACGCCTCAGCTGCTCGTCCGCCTGTTCGATGTGATTGAGATAGAGATGCACATCGCCAAAGGTGTGGACGAAATCGCCCGGTTGAAGGCCCGTGACCTGTGCCATCATCATGGTGAGGAGCGCGTAGGAGGCGATATTGAAGGGCACGCCGAGAAACACGTCCGCCGAGCGCTGGTAGAGCTGGCAGGAGAGCCGGCCCTCCGCCACGTAAAACTGAAACAGGCAATGGCAGGGGGCCAGAGCCATGAGCGGCAGATCGGCGGGGTTCCAAGCGGTTACGATATGGCGGCGCGATTCCGGCTCAGCCTTCAGAGCCCGCACGACCCCAGCAATTTGGTCGATCGTGCCGCCACCGCGCGCCGGCCAAGACCGCCATTGCGCGCCATAGACCGGGCCGAGATCGCCGCGCTCATCCGCCCATTCGTCCCAAATCGAGACGCCATGTGCCTTGAGATAGCGGGTGTTCGTATCGCCAGACAAGAACCAGAGAAGCTCGTGAACGATCGACTTCACATGCAGCTTCTTGGTCGTCACAAGCGGGAAGCCCTGGGAGAGGTCAAAGCGCATCTGATGGCCGAACAGGCTCAGCGTTCCGGTCCCGGTGCGGTCGCCGCGCCTGACGCCACGGTCGCGCACGAGGCGCAGAAGATCGAGATAAGCTTGCATGGCGAAACCCTACCGCGATTCTTAGCCCGTTGCCCTGCCAGCGCGGGCTATTTCCACTCCTCGATATCGAGATAGGGCTGCTCGGCGAGCGGCTGCAGCGTGATCCCAGCGGGAACCGGGGCCTCGGGGCGCTCTTCCTCTGCGCGCTTCGCGGCCTTCTTAACCTCGGAGTTGAGGTCGATCTGCGAGCAAAGCCCCAGCGCAACCGGGTCCTGCGGCTGCAGGTTGGCAGAATTCCAATGCGTGCGCTCGCGGATGGATTCGATGGTGGTCTTCGTGGTTCCGACCAGCCGCATGATCTGGGCGTCACGCAACTCGGGATGATGGCGCAGCAGCCAAAGAATGGCGTTTGGCCGGTCGTGCCGGCGCGAAACCGGCGTGTATTTCGGGGCGCGCTTACTCCTGATCTCGGGAATGAAGACTTTCGAACGCGCCAGCTTGAGCCGGTAAGAGGGGTCATTCTGGGCGCGGGCGATTTCCTCGCGGCTGAGCTGGCCCGACGTGATCGGGTCCGAGCCGCGAATGCCATGCGCCACGTCGCCATCGGCGATACCCTTCACCTCTAGCACGTGAAGACCGCAGAAATCGGCGATCTGCTCGAAGGTCAGCGAAGTGTTTTCGACCAGCCAGACGGCGGTGGCTTTCGGCATCAGCGGTTTGTCGCTCATAAATTCCTCCTTCTCCGGGAAGCCGCGAGCCCTCGGCTTCCTGGGCGTTTATTCCGATTGTGTGGGGGAACCGCAATCGCAGGGTTATGCTCAATATAATCGCTGGCGCCGTTTTGTGCAAACGGTGGATTCGACCGATTGAGGATCGCGACGGACGGCGCTCAGGTGCGGAGCAATAGCATTCGTTGCAATAGTTTAACGCATTCTTAGGAGGCATTTCACGAGTTCACTCATTCGCCAATAGTCAGTGTTTGCGCTTTGCTCTTCTTCAAGCTGTAAATGTCAGTTGACACTAAACGGGCAGGTCGCAGATGGAATTCTTGACGGTCGAGGAGATTGCGGCGCTAGAAGCGGCAATCCGGCAAGCTCGTGATGAAGGCGGCCTTCATCGCAAATGGGCAGGAAACTCTGAGGTATTCGCTTATACATTTAACAACCACGTCAATTGGGTCGTTAAGGGTGGGCCCTACAATAAGAATCTCGCACAAGGCACCGTGCCCCTATCGCGCACCAGTCATGAGCGTGAAGCCAACGGAGAATTCCGGCCGGATTGCCCCAAAGACGTTTCGGAACTCAGCGCAAAACTCGTCGATTATGCTTCCTACATAGGATCGCTCGCAACTCCGGACGCGGTGCTTGACGCGCTCCATGACATTACCAGCCCGTCCCTGAAGTTGAGCGTGCTCGGCGCGGCGCGCCTCCCGCCCAACGTTTCGGATTGGGGAGCCCTTTGTCCCGGCAAGACCGTCTTTCTGCACAAGGACGCGCCAGCGGGATGGTGGGAGGAATGGTACCATCGCGCGCCCAACCATAACCCAGCGGGCTATTTGATCGCCCGCATGAGTTTAGCGCCATGCACATGGAGCGAGATGTTACGCGGTTTCGGGCCGGCAGGCACGGACAGGTGGGGCTTCGAACTCGCGATGAAGTATGGAATGCGCGATGGATTCATGTGCCCGGTCGGAGGTCGCTGGCTTGTGACCTTTTGGTCGGCGAAAGTTTTGACAAAAGTCCTGGTGGAGCCACTTCGCATTTTGGTTTTTGCGGCCGCGAGCTTCGCGGCCATGCGTCTGGAGCAGCTGGTGCAGGCGGATTTGGAGCGGGACGGCGCGTACACCCGGTTGACGCCGCGAGAACTCGCCATCATCCGTCTTCTCTCCTGGGGCAAGTCATCGCAGCAGATTGCTGAAGCCCTTGATCTAGAAGAAGAAACAGTGAGGACGCATTCCGGCGGGATTGAAGCGAAGCTGGGCGCGCAAAATGAAGCGCACGCAGTCGCGCAAGCCATGCGACAGCGGCTCCTTATTTAGCCGTTCCGGGCGGCTCACGAGGCGGGCGGCCGCCGCGTGAGTTGATGTTCATCCCACCGTCAATACGATCTTCCCCATATGCGCGCCGGACTCCATGCGCCGGTGTGCCTCGGCGGCTTCCGAGAGCGGGAAGGCCTGGTCGATCGGGATCCTCACCGCGCCGCTCTCGATCAACGGCCAGACCCGCTGTTCGAGTTCGCGGGCAAGCCGCGCCTTGAAGTCCAGCGGACGTGGACGAAGAGTTCGATCCCGTGAGAGTGAGGCGCTTCATCATCAGCGGCGCGAGATCGATCTGGACACGCGGTCCCTTCAAAAATGCGATCTGCACGATCCGGCCATCCTCGGCGGCGCAGGCAATGTTGTCCTTCGTATAATCGCCGCCGACCATGTCGAGGATCACGTCCACGCCCTTGCCGTAATTCGCCTCCCTTATGACGGTCACGAAAGACTCGGTATTGTAGTTGATTGCGCGCTCCGCTCCGAGTTCCTCGCAGAAAGCGCATTTTTCGGCGCTACCAGCGGTAGCGAACACGCGTGCACCGCTATGAACGGCAAGCTGGATCGCGGTCGATCCGATCCCGCTCGACCCGCCGTGAACAAGAAAACATTCGCCGGCCTTGAGTGCGCCGCGCTCGAAAACATTGTGCCAAACCGTCATGAAGGTTTCGGGGATGCAGGCTGCCTCAGCCATGCCGATGCCCCTCGGCACACGAATGCAGGAGCCTTCATGGGCAACGGCATATTCCGCATAGCCACCGCCAGCGGTCAGCGCGGTGACGCTGTCGCCCTCGCTCCATCGTGACACACGCTCGCCCAGCCGGACGATTTCGCCCGCCACTTCAAGGCCGGGAATGTTCGAGGCGCCGGGCGGCGGCGGGTAGACTCCCATGCGCTGCAAAACGTCGGGCCGGTTCACACCAGCCGCAGCGACCTTGATCAGAACCTCTCCCCGGCCGGGCTCCGGCACCGGAAGATCTTCGAGGGTGAGCACATCCGGCCCGCCTGCTTCGCGGATAACGATTGTTTTCATTGTTGATCTCCAGCAAAGCCCCATCCGGGCTCATTTTACCGCAAGTTAAGGTGGACTTGCTACCTTGCAACCCGGACCTTGAGCGGAGCGCAACGGGCGCAGCCCGGAAAACTTTTTGGGTCCGTGTTCTTGATGCTGCTTCAATTTCCGGTAAGCTCTCTAATGTCCGCATTTCCGCCTTCACGGACTTTAAAGGCGCGTGCCATTATACGGACATGGGAATCTGCGGTTTCCCCAGTTGAGTGGGTTGTTTGCGTGAGGCAAAGTGACATGACGAGTTCCCGTGCGGCCGAACATCCCACAAACGGCGCTCTCCTATCCTTCCGGGATAAATTCACCGCGTCGGAGCATTTTGCAAAGCTCTATCGCGAAGGCATGACCCTGGTCGAAGAGACGGCCGAATATCTCGACCGCGCCGGGCGCCAGGAAGCCCGACAGCTTACGCCGCCGGCCAGCTTCGCCTATTCATCCGAAAGCATAAAGTTGACGACGCGCCTGACCCAGCTCGCCTCATGGCTGCTGGTGCGCCGCGCGATTGCCGTGGGCGAGATCAGCCCGGCCGAAGCGCATACGCACAGGCACAGAGTTGCCCTGATCCCTCAAAGCGGCTTGCGGCCGGATGGTTTCGATGCGTTGCCGGGAACCTTCAAGCACCTGATCGCCGAAAGCCATCGCCTTTACGACCGGATCCTGCGCCTCGACAAGCTCATGAGCGAAGGCTACAGCGCGATTGAAGAGAACGCCTCGCCGATCACGCCCCAGATCGAGCGCATCCGGCACGCCTTTCCCGCCGCGTGACAACGCGGAGCATTACCGGACGGGCTTGACGCTCACGTCTTGAAGATAGAGCTGGCGGCGTTTATCTGCGCGGTTTTTTGCGCGATGGTGGCTTCCGTCCGGACAATCTCCGCCTGCAAAACTTCAATATAGCGGCGCAGATCCTCGATGGAGTAGACGGCGAGGTCCTTCGGTTTCGAGGGCTGCTTGCGAGGCTCCAGATCGTCGATATCCATGGTTTGGTTCTCCCAATCCTACCGGGGAGCCGATTTGCCCGGGCCCGGAGAGGCAATCGCCGTCTGGCTGGCGGCGGGCTGGATCAGCACCTCCGACTGCGCCACGTCCTCGTTGCTGCCCTCGGGCTGCCCGGCTGCGTTTGCCGGGTATCCGCCGCCGGTGAACTGAAGGCGCACAACTTTGTTGCCGCCCGTTTTGACAATGAGGTCCCGCCATCCTGCGTTGGAACCCGGCCCGGCGGCGACCGGAGCCTTCACGCCGATGATCTGCGAAACGGGGCGGTATCCCACATCGACGGGCTCGAAGACGGCAAGTGTGCAGCCTTGCGGTGAGCACCAGTCTTGCCCCGTGAAGAGGACGAGAGCCTTTGCGCGCCCGTCGCTGTTGAGATCGGCACCGGCCTGATCGTAAGGGCTTTCGGGCTTTTTCTTCGTGATGCGGAGCCGCTCGATCGCCTTCGCCAACGCCTCTTGATTGACGGCCATCGCAATCGCTTGAGGCGAACCTCTCCTCGGCGCCAGCGCAACGGGGCCTGCCATGGCCTCGGCAGCCGAAGGTGTGACGGCACTCACGGGCTTATCGCTGGAGCTGCAGGCGGCGAGAGCCCCTGCCGCTGCCATGACCGTCAGCGTTGCACGGAACCGGAGAGGCAAAGGCCATCCTCCATCGCTTTTCATGGTTTGGCAGATAGTGCGGACCAAGCGCCTTTGTGAGGGCGGAACTGTGGCACTTGCGCATCGCGGCCGCGAAATCCGAACGGCTCACCTTTCACCCAGACCTGAAACGGAAAACCCCGCCACCGAGGCAGGGTTTACTGTGGCGGCCATGATGGCTTGGGAGCGTTAGTCGGTCGTTTGTGTCTTCAGATACGCGATCACGTCCGCGCGCTTCTGTGCATCTTTCAGGCCGGGATAGATCATCTTCGTTCCTGCAACGACGCCCTTCGGGTTCTCAAGATATTTGTCGAGGGTGTCCGCGTTCCAGACGAGGCCCTTTTCTCCAGCCTCTTTCATAGCCGCGGAATAATTATAGCCTGCGCGCGAGCCGGCCTTTGCTCCGATCAGGTTATTTTGAACAGGTCCGATGCCAGGCTTTGCGCCGGGGCCGACCTGATGGCAGGCTTTGCATTGTGCGAACACGGACTTGCCTGCCTCGGCGTTGCCTTCGAGCGCATAGGCGCCAGCGGACCAAACCAGGGCCACGCCCAGCACACTCACTTTGATCAATGTCGACATCTTCTCTCCTACCCAATCAATCTCAAACCGGTTTCAAGCGGCGTTCGTTTCAATCAGAAAACGGCATCGAACTCAATAAGCCTAAATGCGGCGAAAAGTGTCACGCGTTGCGATTTGCCGCAGGCGGCTGCGCACCCGGTCACGAAACAGGCTGGTAACTCGAGGTAGCGCGTGGCGCGAACGGCACAGCCTCTTACAATCTTAGACGGGAGCGGCGATACTCACGCCCCGGTTGACGCTTATTCTTGTTTCAATCCTGCCCCGGTGTGGGCGGACATGGGATCGCGCCGATGGCACGCATGGACTTGCAAAAGGCAACACTCACCGGTCTTAGCCGCTTCGGCTTAGGGGCACGGCCCGGCGATCTAGGCAGGATTGGGAGCGGCATTCGCGAAGCGCTCCTGGATGAGGTCGCCGCGAAAGCGGTAGCAGTTCCAGGCGAAGCCGCACTGCTCGCCAGCCCCGAGGCTTTTCATCGGCTCCGGATGGAGCAGGAGGAGTTAAAGGCGCTGCGCGAGGCCAAGCGCGTGGCCGATGCCGGGGCGAACAAAGAGCAGCCCGCTCCAACGGCGGACGCGGCACAGAATCAGGCGGACCCAGGGCGCCGGGAACAGCGCCGCCGCGCGGTGCGCGACGTCTTTCAGGCCGAGACGCTGGCCCGCCTCGAAGCCGCGAAGGCGCCGCTCACGGGCTTTGGCGAGCGCCTCGTCCTGTTTTGGTCAAACCACTTCTGTATTTCTGCCCGGAAAGGCGGCCCTGTCCGCATCCTGGCCGGCGCCTATGAACGCGAGGCGATCCGGCCGCATGTGTTCGGGCGTTTCGAGGACATGCTGCTCGCCGCCGAGAGGCATCCGGCGATGCTCCTCTATCTCGACAATCAGCAATCGATGGGGCCGAATTCGCGCGGCGGGCAGCGGCAGCAAAAGGGACTCAACGAGAATCTCGCGCGCGAGATTTTGGAGCTGCACACGCTGGGCGTCGATGGCGGCTACACACAAGACGACGTGACCTCGCTTGCACGCGTACTCACGGGCTGGCGCTTCGCCCGGAACGAAAATCAGTTCGGAGAGGAAGGCCGGTTCGTCTTCAATCCGAATCTGCATGAGCCTGGCAATCACAAGGTTCTTGGCGTGGTTTATCGCGAGGAGGGGTGCTCGCAAGGAGAGGCGGCGCTGCTCGCGCTGGCGAGGCACCCGTCTACCGCGAAGCACATCGCGCGAAAGCTCGCGATGCATTTCGTTTCCGATGCTCCTGACCCTGCGCTTGCCGGCAAGCTGGAAAAGACGTTCCTCGACACGCAGGGAGATCTTTCAGCGGTGTCGCGCGCGCTCATCGATGCGCCAGAAGCTTGGGCGGGGGAGCCTTCGAAGTTGCGGACGCCCTACGAATTTCTCGCGGCTTCGGTGCGCGCCGCAGACGTTCCGATGAAGGCGCCCCAGATCAACGGCGCGTTGACGAGCATGGGGCAGCCTCTTTGGAGCCCGCCGGGGCCGAATGGTTTCCCGGACCGAACCCCGGCATGGCTTTCGCCGGAAGGCATGAAAGCCCGCCTTGATTTTGCCGCGCGCTTTGCCAGCTTCGTGCAGGATGGGAAGCCTCCCACAGAACTACTCGAAGAGATCATCGGCCCAATCGCATCGGATCACACCCGCACAGCGGTCGCGCACGCGGAAAGCCGGGCGCAAGGCTATGCGATCCTGTTGATGTCGCCCGAATTCCAACGGAGATAGTTCGATGCTGTGTGAAATGCCCTCCGTTTCCCGGCGCTCGCTCCTAGCGGGCGCGGGCACGCTCTTCGCCTGGGCCTCCATGCCGAAGTTTGCCTTCGCCGCCGGAAATCGCGACGCGCGGCTCGTGGTCATCGTGCTCCGTGGCGCACTCGATGGGCTGTCGGCGGTGGCTCCTTTTGGCGATCCCAATTATGCGGCGCTGCATGGCGAGCTTGCGCTATCGCTCGAAGGACCGGCGCCCGCCTTACCGCTCGACGGGTTTTTCCTGCTCAATCCGGCAATGCCGAATTTCGCGCGCCTTTATAAGGACGGGCAGGCGCTTGCCATCCATGCTGTGGCGACGCCCTACAGGGAGCGCTCGCATTTCGATGGGCAAGATGTCCTCGAAAGCGGGCAATCCGGGCCCGGACTGATAGCCTCGGGCTGGCTCAACCGGTTCGTTGAGACCTTGCCGGCAGGCGAGGCTGTGTCCAGCACCGGCTGCCTCGGCGTTGGCGCGGTTGCGCCCCTCATAGCGCGCGGGCCTGCGCCGGTAATGGGCTGGGCGCCTCCCATCATTCCGCGCGCAAGCGACAGCACCGCCATGCGCGTTCTCGACCTCTATGCGGCGCGCGATCCAGCCCTTGGGCTCGCCCTGCACCAAGGTCTCGACACGGACAAGTTGGCGGTCGCCGCCGCGCCCGATCTGCCGAAACCGAATGGCGGCCAAGGCCCGGATAACCCCAAGGGTATGGCAGCCATCGCCGATGGCGCGTCGCGCATCATGGCGGCCGCCGGCGGCCCGCGCATCGCCGCGCTCGCCTTCGAAGGCTGGGACACGCATGCGCGCGAGGGCGGGGCGACGGGCCGGCTCGCGGCGCTGCTCGGCGGACTCGATGCGGCGCTCGCGGCCTTTGAGCAGAACCTGAAGCCCTATTGGAAGGATACGGCCGTCCTGATCGTCACCGAGTTTGGCCGCACCGCGCGTATCAACGGCACGGCCGGCACGGATCACGGCACGGGGACGGTCGCGTTTCTTGCCGGCGGTGCCGTGAAAGGCGGGCGCGTAATCGCGGATTGGCCGGGGCTGAGGGAGGCGGACCTCTATCAGGGGCGCGATTTGAAGCCCACCACGGATCTGCGCGCCATGGCCAAGGGCGTGCTCGCGGACCTTTATAGCGTCTCGCACGGGGTGCTCTCGGAGCGCGTCTTTCCGGGAAGCGCTCCG
Source organism: uncultured Alphaproteobacteria bacterium (assembly GCA_963817705.1). Taxonomy (GTDB): domain Bacteria; phylum Pseudomonadota; class Alphaproteobacteria; order Rhizobiales; family Rhodomicrobiaceae; genus Rhodomicrobium. The sequence continues at coordinate 946,785 of CAWFPF010000002.1, read as the reverse complement.
GTGGCGCCCATGCAGGGGCTTATCGTTTAGAGCGCATTGCTTTTGCTCAGCACGGCTAAAAACCCCCTCCGTCTGTCTCTCTCCCCAGGGGAGTGCGGACGCCAGAACAAGGGTCCTTCTCCCGTCAGGGAGAAGGACGGGTGAGGGGGAACTCGGTCCCGTCTTGAAGCAACGCGCGCTAAGAAGCCGGCTTCGCAACAGCCGCAACGCCCACGCCTTCGATAATATCCGCGCCGGCGCGTAGTTCGTGCGACGAGCCGGCAAAGTCGCCGCCTATTGGCTCGGCCCGGCCGCCAAGATGGCGGGCAAGGAAAGCTTCGGCGATGGCGTGAAATGCGATGTTGTTCTCAGGCTTGTAAAAGCCGTGCCCCTCGTCCGGAAAGACAACATAGGTCACGGGAATACCCTTCTTCTGCATGGCGTCCACGATGAGATCGCTTTGCGCGAGCGTGCAGCGGATATCGTTCGCGCCATGCCCGATCAGCATCGGTTTCTTGATATTGTCCACCTTGTAGAGCGGAGACCGCGAACGCAGAAAGGCGCGCCCTTCTTCGGTACGCACGTCGGCATAGCGCCGGTTGAATTGCTCGATAAAGTCCGCCCAATAAGGCGGCCGGTTCTCCAACAACGTGACGAGGTCGGTGATCCCCACGATAGGGATCGCGCAGCAGAACACGTCCGGTGTGAAGGTTGCACCGACGAACGCGGCATAACCGCCGTAAGAGCCGCCCATGATCGCGACTTTGTCCCGAAGCGCGATCCCTTCGGCAATGGCCCATCCGACGCCGTCGATCAGGTCGTCATGAATTTTTCCCGCGTGTTCTTTATCGCCGGCGTTCAGGAAGGCTTTTCCGAACCCGGAAGAGGCCCGGTAATTGACGGACAGCACGGCGTAGCCGCGGTTGGCGAGCCATTGATGAATGCGGTTGTAGCCGTAGCTATCGCGCGACCAGGGACCGCCATGGACGAGCAAAACCATCGGCAGCGGCGTAGCCGGCCGCAGGCCGGTCTCGTCCGGCGGCAGCGTCACGTATGACGGCAAGGTGAGCCCGTCCCGTGAGGCAATGCGCGGCGCTTGCATCGGCGCAAGGCGGTAGGGCTTAAGATCGGGACGTGCGGAAAATAATTCCCTGATTTCGCCGCTTGGGCGGTCGATGAGATAATAGATCGCGGGTGTCTGCGGACCCGAAGCGGTGACGACCCAGCGTTCATTGTCCAGACTTTGGCTCGTGATGCTGAAGTCGTCTTCTGGAAAACGCGCCTTGATGTGCTCCAGCGTTTCCCCGGCGGAGGGATCGATTGCGATCCATGTCAACCGTCCGGGGTCGGCAGCAACCGCCGCGACTTCAAATGAGCGGGGATCGAGCAGATAATTGCCGATATCGGCGCCCGGATGCTCCGCGAGCAGTTCTTCTTCTCCCGTCGCGGCGTCGACTCGAAGCATCGCTGTTGTGTCGCGGCCGAGCGACGAAAGCATCGAGAAATGGGTGCCTGCGCGGTTGAACGCCGCGGTCCCCGTACCCAGCGTGTCTTCAAAGGGGATCAGCTTCCAGGGCTCTAACGCGCCGCCTTGGATCCGCAAAATTTCGTCGCCGCCTTTTTCGGGGCTCGAACGCCGCGCGAGCCGCAGATTTCCCTGCCAATCGCAAGAGACCCAGCGCAACCTATCGCTGTTTTCATAGATTGGAGCGCGTGTACCGGTTTCGAGGTCGATTTCCCAGATGTCGTGCCAACGGGGGTCGCGATCGTTAAGCCCCACCAGAATTTTGCCAGGCAGGTCCGGCGACTTGAGAGCGATCCTGGCGGCGACGCGCGGAAAAGGAGTCAGATTGCGCGTTCCGGCTGTCAGTGGATCGGCTGTGTAGATGTTGTAGTTCTCATCGCCGCTTTCGTCCTTCATAAAAAGAAGCCAGCGTCCATCCGGCGTCCAGGCATGCCAGACGATTGGCCGTCCCGTGACCTGGGTGATGGGGATTGCCTCGCTGACCGCGTCAACGGGAGCCACCCAGACATTCATGACGCCTTGAACGGGGGCCAGCCATGCCAGCTTCGTTCCATCCGGTGAAATTTGCGGATCGAGCCGGCTTGCATTGCCAAACAGGAGCTTTCTGGGGATCAAGGGGAAGTCCGCAAGCGAGGCTCCAGCCATGCGCTTTCTCCTATCGAACGGGACATTCAGCCGCCTTCGCATACGGAGGGGGCTCGCCCGAATTGGGGGCGGTATTCCCATTCCGTCAAGTGCGTACGGCGCGGCAAAAGCAGACTTGTTCGAGATCGGCATGAACGGCGGGGGCCGGTGGGCTATTGGGGGCAGCCAGTCCAGGCTGGTCTTCAAATCCTGGATTTGACGTTTGGGAGAGAACTTGGGAAAAAAATCTTTAAGACTAAGGGAACTCTGTTAATATTCCGGCGCGTGATTAAGGTGTTGTTCACCGGCTAAGCAGCGATGAGCGGGGACATCGGGTATGCGCGTTGTTGCGGTTGTATTGTTTTTCTTGGGTTTCCTAGGGTCACCCGTGAGGGGTGAGATCTGCGCGGTACGGACGAAAGTTGTTGGAGGCTGGCGCGCTTTTTCGCGGGCATGGCCCTCGTTCGCCGAGCTTCGCTTGCGAACAGACAAAGGGGTTTGGCATACGTGCGGCGGTTCCGTCATCGCGCCCGAATGGGTGCTGACCGCAGGTCACTGCGTCCTGAACCTGCCACCCCTCCATCCTGAAAGTCACCTCAGAGTTGCGCGCGCAGCGGATGGACGCTTCAAGGACACGTTCAGCGGGGCGGTCTTGCAAGTTGTGATCGGCGTTGACGACCTTGCCACCGTCAGCCCTGAAAATGTCTATGAAGTCGCGGACGTCGTGCAGCGCCCGGACTATCATGGGGTGCCATCGAGGGACGGCGAAGATATTGCTCTGGTCAGATTGGCACGGCCTTGGCTGGGGCCGCTGGCGAGGTTGTCCCTGTCGCCGGACACCGATCCCGCTGATGAAACGGCCATGCTGCTCGCCGGCTTTGGCGATACGTCCGAAAATGCGGAGGATAAGACGTTCATGGACCGCGAGTTCGATCACGGTTCATGCCAGCCAGCCAGAAATGCGGGAGACTTCTGTGCCGGCCGTCTCCCCTGAAATATGCCGTTCCGCCTATGCCAACTACAAAATCGGGGAGGGTCAGCTCTGCGCCGGCTTCGACCGGGGAGAACACGACTCTTGCCAGGGAGATAGCGGGGGGCCGCTTGTCATCCGGAACAAGGAAGGATGCATCTATCAAGTGGGCGCGGTGAGCTGGGGCGAAGGCTGCGCGCGCGAACACAAATACGGCGTCTATTCCCGATTGTCTTACTACGCGCCTTGGATTCGTGAACATGCGGGGGATGTGTTGGCGGCATCGGCCCAGGAGATGCTCTCACCCAACGCCGAGAGGGCCGCGCTCTCAGAGGCCGGCGTCCTGCAACTCAAGCAGGAGCTTGGCGATAAGGCGGGCCGGATTGAAATCAGCGCGAATGCCCCGCAGCCATTCAAGCTCGGGACCGGATACAAATTCACGTTGCGTAGCCCCGTGTCCGGCCGCCTGATCCTGATCGACATTGACGCCGATCACAACGTCACGCAGATTTTTCCAAACTCCTACGAAAGCCGGCCCGGTGAGGTCAGCTATATACAGGCAGGCAAGCCGTTAACGGTCCCGCCTCCCAATAGTGGCACGCTTGAATTCATGGCAGTCGAACCGCTTGGAAGCAGCAGGCTAGTGGCTCTGGCCGTTCCAGCGGAATTCCCGCTCAGCATCACCGCAGCCTCCTCCGAGACCATAACGGCGTCCAAAGGATTGCAGCCGGTTCCCAAGCCAGTGAAATACCTAAGCAATATTCTGGATCAGGTTATTTCCGGATACACACGGTCAAAGCAAACCGGAGACACAGCGCGCTGGGCTCTTGGCACTCTAGAGTACGAGATCACCAAGTGAAACGCCTTCTTTCTGTGGGAATCGCGATCCTTTGCTTCGGAGTGCTCCCCGCCGCACAGGCTAGCGCGGAAAAACGTCTGGCGCTAATTATCGTCAATCAAGATTATAGCCAAGATATGGGCTGGCTTGCCCACACTCTGCGCGATGGAGAGCTGGTGAAGAGCGCCCTGGAGGATGCGGGGTTCGACGTCCGGGTGAGCCAGAACCGTAATTATTTGGAAATGTGGGACGATATTACGGGGTTTAGTCAGGACTTGAGCCGGGAAGTGGATCAGAAGCCCGGAGAAAAACCTGTTGGACTGTTCTATTACTCCGGCCACGGCGCCTCGGATGGAAGCGACAACTACCTCATCCCTGTCCGGACTGATATAAGAAGCAACGACGACCTCAGCTTAAAGGGGATCAGCGAGAGAAAAATCGTGGAGATGTTCTCCCGTATCGAGAACGATAATAATTTCATTGTCCTCGATGCGTGCCGGAGCATAGCGTTCACAAAAGCCTTGGGTAAGGGTTTGTTGCCCGTTCAGGTACCCAACCAGAGGGCCGTGCGGAATATTCTCGTCGCGCACTCAGCATCGAGCTAACGCCGTGACAGAAGACAATAATCTTTACGCAAGTATCTTGGCTGAGGAAATAACCAAAAAGCCAAGCGCCGCGGCAATCTATTTATTCAAGAGGGTACGTCAGGTTTACGGACAGCGCAGCAACACCAATCCCGGCGAAGTTACGGAAATGCGCTATGTGACGACAGCGGAAGACGAGTTTTACTTTCATCCGGGAAAACCGCAGAGTCAGCCGGCACTCCGTCCCGAAACGCCTTCAGGCCGGGGGTCGGCAACCGAGGGCCAAGGGCCAAAGGAAGACTGGGTGGTGGAGAAGTCTTGGGCACAAAACAAGTTGTTCTTCGTCAGAGCGAGCCGTTATTATAGGCGCCCTGACGAAAATACAGACGCCATCGGAAAATTGGCCGCCGGCACCTTGATAGAAGGCAAGATAGAGCTTGGCAGGGCAAATTCAGCCACCTGGTACAAGTATCGGAATCCGCTTGGCCAAGAGGTTTATTCGCGTGCCGATGAGTCGGAAACTATGGGCGCGGAGTAGGATTTTGCTGGCTTCTGAAAAACTCGGCGGGTTCACCATCTGGAACCCTTCCTCATCCTGAGGAGCCGCGTAGCGGCGTCTCGAAGGATGGCTGCGCCGAAGCGAGTTTTTCAGCCCCTGCTTGACCGGAGCCTGTTAAGGTTCCTGACATCACCGTTCGCGTCTGAGGAGAGAAGTATGTTGCTTCGCTTTGCGGTACTCACTCTTTCAGTTTTGCTTCTATCCGCTGGTCAAGTCCCCGCGAAGGCCACATTCCCCGAGGCCGAGCGGGCCGCCCACGCTTACGCGGATCGGCTGAAGCCGCGCGCCACAGGGCAGAACCCCAGCGTCAACGACCTGATCGCCCAAGCGAAATCGGCAGCCGCCAGCCTCCAATGGGCCACGGCGATCGCGCGCTACGAAACGGCCCTCGGCACGGCGCCAAGCCTGCCCACGTGGCTCGCTCTGGCCCGTGCTTGGCATAGCTTCAAGCCGGACGCATCCGAAGGCATCTCGGCCGCTTACAATGCCTATGCACTCGCCCAATCGAAGCCGCAAGAATTCGAGGCGCTGCAAGTGCTGGCGGATTTCATTTACGAGCGTTACGTGCGCAGCGCGCAGCAGCTTCAGGACTTGCAAAAGCAACTTAAAGAAGCTGCCTTCGGCGACGGCCTCGAACCGATGATGGACGACTACCGGAGGGTCAGCGCTGACACCTTGACGTGGCTGCGATTGTCCAACCAGGCCTATTCCGAGCTGCGCGGGCTCGTTCCACAAAGGAACGACATTATCGAAGCAAGGGCCAGTGAGAAGCCGCCCCAGGTCTTTGCCCCGGTATCGAAGTTTGCAAATGTTAGCGAACGGTACGCCGCTTACTGCGTGCGTTTTTCGTTGCTGTTGAAGCCCGACGGCGAAGCCTACCGCCCCTTCATCACGCTCACAAAAAGCGCTGCGCAGGAGAGCAGTCCAGGCGAAGACCGCAATGGCGCCGATCCGGCTGGCGGACAAGCGGGAAATGCTGTTGCCATCACTAAGTTCGACATCAAAGTCACGAACCGCACGCTTTGCCTTTATGGCCTTGAGCATGGTCAAACCTACACGCTGACCTTTGCGGGCAAGCTCCCGTCCAGCGACGGCCGCGAACTCGGCGAAAACACCGCTTTGGGCTTCTTTATTTCGGATCGCAGGGAGCAGGTCCGTTTCCGCTCGCTGGCTTTTGTGCTGCCGAAATATTCCGAAGGCATCATTCCGATGCGGACCATCAACGCGACATCGGTGACGATGAACCTCATCCGCGTCACCGACCGCAATCTCATTCGCGAGATCGCGTTGAGCAAGTTCGGGTCGAAGATCGGTTCGAGGGCCGACGACCTCATATCGGCAACGGGCGAGCAGATCTGGAGCGGCCGCGCGGATGTCCCTGGCGCCCAGCGCAACCAGGAAAAGACGACAAACCTTCCCGTGATGCAACTGCTCAACAGCCGGCTTGAAAAGCTGAAAGAGGCCAAGTCCGGCGGGGAGAAGGGCGGAAGCCGCCCGCTTTCCATCGCGCCCCTCTCCGGTGAGATGCAATCCGACAGCCGGGAGTGGGAACAGTTGGCGAGCAAAGCGCCATCGCCGGGCATCTACGCTCTTATTGCCCGCCGGATTACGACGGGGCCGGGGACCTTCACCAACGGTTTCGAAGCCCAAAAAGCCGACGAGAGCGCCATCCCGGATCCTGGCGAGGAGGGTGAGCCTGCAACTCATGAGCCGGCGCCAGGGGCAGCTTCGGGGGGAAATCGCCCCTCCGGCGAGGCCCAAAACGGCGAGCCAAAAATCGGCACCGATCAGCCCGAAGACCGTCCGCAATGGACCGATCGCGGAACGCCGGTTCAGTGGTTCGTCGTCACCGACATCGGACTGACCTATTATGAGGGGCGCTCGAAGCTTTACGTCATGGCGCGGTCTCTGAAGACGGGAAAGCCGCTCGAACGGCGTACAATCCAGCTCGTTACCGCAAATAATAGAGTTTTGGACGAAAAGAAAACCAATGAAAACGGAGTCGCGGAGTTTCCGGTCACCCTCGCACAAGGCAGTAACGGCAACAAATTAGCGGCTATTTTTGCAACCGGCTCAGACGACTTCTCATTTATAGATTTTTCCCGCGACTTCTTCGACATGAGCAATCGCGGCGTCGAAGGCCGCGCGCCCGCGAAAGATCTCGATGCCTTCATCTATACCGAGCGCGGCATCTACAGGCCGGGCGAAACCATCCGCGCCGCGTTGATCGTCCGCGATCCCCAAGGCAAGATGCCCGCGCAATTGCCGCCGCTCACGATCCTCATGCGGGCTGCGGACGGCTCGCAGCTTGGCGCTTCGCAAACGGTCGGCGATTGGGGAGAAACGGGCGGAGCCTTGGCCCAAATTGCAATTCCCGCAAACGCGCCGTTGGGTATCGTACGGCTTGAAGCGCGCTTAGGCAGCGAAGTCCACCGCCTTGGTTTAGCGACCGTGCAAGTGGCCGATTTCAAGCCCGACCGCGCCCGCCTCGCCTTCGACCCGGCCGCGTGGAGCTTCAACGTCACTGGCGCCAAGGCGGCCATAAACGGGTCTGCGACCGTGCAATATCTCTATGGCATCGGCACGGCGGAGCCAGGGCTGCGCGATGCCCTTGTGGAAGGCGCGATGGGCGAAGCCGAGTTTCTGCTGCGCAAGGGCACGACGCCCGTCGCCGGCTGCTATGCGGATTACAGCTTCGGTCCGGGTGAAGAGAATTTCATCCCAGCCTTTTGGCGCAAGACCCTGGAGCAACCGAGCGACAGTTCCGGCCGGCTGAACGTGGCGACAACGCTGGAGGGCTTTCCCGAGGCTAAATTCCCTCTCGACATGAATGTCTCGGTTTCGGCCTTCGACCAAAGCGGCACACTCGCGCGGAAAACCGAAAATGTGATCGTGCCGCTCAACAAGCCGCTCATCGGCATCAGACTTGGCAAATCGACGAGTTTGGCGTCGGGCGAGGTCGAGTTCGACCTTCTCGCACTTGACGCACAGAGCCAGCCCCGGTTCGGCGATACGCTTCAGGTGGAACTGATGGCTGAGCGCGACGATTTCATCTACGTGAACGTCGATGACCGGTGGAAGCCCTCGCCGCAAGTGGGGCGCACTCAAGCCGCAGAACCAAGATCGGTCCGCGCGGGGAACGCGGAGAAAGAGGCTAAACCCGGGTGCTTCAAGAGCAACGCAAGCACGAAGTACACGCTTGCTCCCGGCCGGTACTTTTTGAAGGTGACCGGCGCGGCGGGTGTCACCGCGAGCAAGCGTTTCACGGTGGGCTACAGCAGCGCCGATTCCAAGGAGCCATCGCCCGATAAGGCCGACGTCATGCTGGCGGGCAATGGCCAGTATCGCGTTGGCGATACCCTGGACTTCAACATCGAGGCCCCGTTCAACGGGGAGATCGCGATCGCTATCTCGGACGGCGATGTCATCGGCTGGTATCAAAAGCAAACCGACGGCCGGAAGCGGGCCGCCATCAGAGTTCCGGTTCAGCAGGATTGGGCAGGCAAGGCGCTCTATGCCATCGTGACCGTGTTCCGGCCGGGAGGCGACGCGCAGACACAGCCAGGGCCTGCCCGGGCCTTGGGCGCCGTCTATTTCGAGGTCGAACGGGGCGAGCGCCATCGCCTCGATGCAAAGTTCGACGCGGATCAAATCATGCTGACCCCGGACGAGCCCACAGGCGCGCCGGGTTTCAAACTCAATCTGAATGCTGCCAACCTCCAGGGCAACGGCTCTGCGGTCCTGTTCGCCGTTGACGAGGGCATCCTCGCTTTGACCCGTCATAAAGAAGCCGACCCCTATGGCTACTTCTTTGGGCGGCGCGCGCTGGACCTTGGCATCCTCGACTCCTATGGACGCATCTTGCAAAGCGAGAAAAGCGGCGCCGGCCACGATGGCGGCGACATGCTGCCCCGCTTCGATCGATTGACCTACTCGAACTATACCGCGGAGAGGAACCTGTCGCTGTTCTACGGCCCGGTGCCCGTGGTCAACGGCAAGGCTTCGTTCGACATCTATCCCGCGGACGTCGAGAAATTCGACGGAACGCTCCATCTGATGGGCATCGTCTGGTCGGGCGACGGCGTAGGTGCCGCAGCCGGAACCGCGCTTGTACGCAGTGCCGTCGTGGCGAAACTTGCCATGCCGCGCTTCATAGCGACAGGCGACACCGCCGTCTTGCCGCTGACCCTGAACAACGTCCAGGGCAAGCCGGGCAAGTATGAAATCAATCTGACGGCTTCACCTCCCCTCAAGATCCTCGGCATGAAGGGACCCGGCACCATCAGCGACACGGGGGAGACCAGGAAAATACTGGTTTCGCTCAATAAGGGTCAGAGACTGACCTACGATATGACCCTTACGGCGCCCTCCAGCACCGTCATCGACAGGACCCAGATCAAGGTTGACCTGAAGGGCGCCGAGCCCTCGAACGTGACGGAGACATCGACGAGGCTTTGGGATGTGAACTTGCGGCCACCCTTCGCTCCGAGCGCGCGGCTCATGAGCTTCAAGCTTGCGCCGGGTGCGACCCAGATAGTAAACGCCGCTACACTCGGTCTTGCCGCCGATAGCTACGCCAGCGACTCTCTCCAAGCGGTAGCGAAAATCGCGCCAAGCCCGCGCCCGGCGCGGGCTGTGGCCGCAGGTCTTTCGAGAGACCTTCCGCCCATCTCTCTGGAAGCCCTGTCGGCGGCGGGAACTGTGCTTCTCGGCGATGAGATCACGCCGTCAACCCAGGGGGAGTTGAAGCGGATCGTGAACGAGATGCTCGCCCTTCAAACGAACAGCGGCGGGTTTCTGAGTTACCGCTCGCATGCGGCTTCAGACGCCGCCGCGGGTGTTGATGTTGACAATGGCGGCGGCGCGGCACTTTCCATAACCGCTGTTGCGCTCGAGTTCCTTGGGAAGGCTGCGGAGGCAGGCGTTTCTGTGCCGGCTGACGTGCAGGAATCCGGGCTCGCCTACCTCGCGACGGAGCTAAAGAAGTTCCTGCAGAACGAAGTCAAAGATTACCAGAGCGAGAACGAGCCTTGCGACGGAGGCCGCATCCTTGCTGCGCTTGTGCTTTCTCAGCGCGGGCGGATCGAGGATGCCGACGTCAAGGCTGTTTACGGCCGCTGCGCCGGACCGGAACGCACGCTCCCGGAAACGGCAGCGCTTGCGGAAATGCTACATATTTTTGGTGAGGAGAATTCAGCCCGCCTGATCCTGGCAAAGTTCCCCGCGGAAATTCCGGAGGATCAATCCCTGACCAAACTTGCGGAGGCGTGGGCTCATCTCGTGGCCGCAAAGGCGCCGCAAGAGACCTCGGACAAGCTCCTCAACAAACTGATCGGATCGGGCAAAGCGGCCCCCGCCTTGCCGGTGGAAGCACTCGCATGGATATCGCGCGGAGCGGCAACGCTCATGACGCAAGATACGAACGCCCGGTTCGACGTTGCGCTCAAAGACGAATTCATCGGTAAGAGACAGGCCTCGCAGATCACCACGCGCATGCTCAACAAAGCCGATATCGCCAAGGGCATCGAGATCAAAAACACCGGGCAGGTACCAGCGGTCGTGACGCTCACGCTCCGCGTCGAAAGTGCGGGCAGCACAGCGCGTCCCGAGCAGGGATTGACCATCCGCCGGCGGCTTTTCACCGCTAAAGGAGAGGAGCTGAGCGGCGACACCGTCACCGTTAAACAGAATGCGCTTCTGTACGCCGTGATCGAAGGGATCAGCCTCAAGGATGGACCTGCGGTCATCACCGACACCTTGCCAACCGGTTTCGAGATCGTCCGCAGCGACATTTTTGAAAACACGCTGCTCAACAAGTACCTGGTCGAAAACCAAATGCTCGACCTCACGCAGCAAGGGACGATCGATCTTACGGAAGCGAGAGACGACCATTGGCTCGCCATCGTCCGGCCAACGAAGAAAGACGAGAAGGACCAGGCAGCCGCTTACCGCACCGGCTATGCTGTAAGAGCATCCGCGGCTGGAACGTTCGCGCTCCCGCCAGCGGTTGTTGAATACTTCGACGCGCCCGAGATTAGCGCCTCCAGTTTGGGGACGCGCCATCTGACGGTCCAGAAGGCGGAGTGAACGCGGATGCGCCGCCGCATCGTCTTTTATGTGCTAGGTGCTGCGGCTGTCATCGGTGTGTGCGGTTTCTTCGCGGGCATTGAAATCGCAGCCCGGCTATTGCCGCCGCCAGCTCCCGGCCGCTATGGCGAATTGTCCCAGCAAGTGCTCGATGCAGAGGGCCGGCTGCTGCGGGCGTTTCTGACCAGCGATCAGAAATGGCGGTTTCCGGCCTCCGCAGACAGCGTTCCCAAGGCCTATCTCGATCTCCTCATCGCGTACGAGGATCGCCGGTTCTGGTCGCATCGCGGCATAGATCACCTTGCCCTGTGCCGCGCGCTTTGGCAGCTCATCCGCCATGGCAAGCCCATCTCAGGTGCGTCCACGCTGACAATGCAGGTCGCCCGGCTCCTTGACCGGCATTCGCGCGGGCTGGAAGCGAAAATCAGACAGCTCATCGCGGCGCGTCAGCTGGAAACAAGATACACAAAACGGCAGATCCTTTCCTTCTATCTGACGCTCGCTCCTTTCGGCGGCAATATCGAAGGGATCAAGGCGGCGTCACTGCTCTACTTCAACAAAGAGCCGAAAGACCTCACCGAAGCGGATTCGGCTCTGCTCATCGCACTGCCTCAGTCTCCCGAGGCGCGCCGCCCGGACCTCGCGCCCGAAAAATCGATTGCGGCCCGCAACCGCGTCCTCTCACGCGCGCAAAGTGCCGGTGTCTTGACCGCCGGACAAACAGCGGCCATCCGGGCCAAGCCCTTGGGCGCAACCAGAAACAGTATGATGGTCTTGGCCGCCCACGCCGCCGAGGCCGCGCGCCGGCGCTTTCCGAATAGGCCGGTCATAAAGACCACCATCGACGGCACGCTCCAAGCCGCCCTCGAAAAGCTTGCCCGCGAAACCTACCGGACCGAGCTTTCGCGCGTCAGCCTAGCGGCAATCGTCGTCCGCAACCGGGACATGGCCGTTCGCGCCTATCTCAGCGGACCCTTCTACTTTTCCGATACGAACGCCGGGCAGCTCGACCTTGTCACGGCGACCCGTTCGCCAGGCTCGGCGCTGAAACCGTTCATCTATGGGCTCGCCTTCGAAAAACTGATTGCCCATCCCCTGACGATCGTTGTCGATGGACCGGCGCATTTTGGCGCCTACGAGCCGAAGAACTTCTCCGACGGCTATCAGGGCGAGGTCACGGTTCGCGATGCCCTGATTCGCTCTGTTAACACGACGGCGGTGACGATCCTCTCTAAGGTCGGCCCCGACCGCTTCATGACCCGGCTGCATCAGGCTGGGATCGACTTGAAGCTCGAAGAGCTGGACAAGGACGCAGGCCTCTCCATCGCGCTTGGGGGGTGCGGAACCTCACTTGCCGATCTCGCCCGGCTCTATACCGGCCTCGCCAATAATGGACGCGTGGGGACCCTGCGGCTCCTCCCGGCCGATCCCCTGACAGAACCGGCAAAGCTTTTGAGCGCAGAAGCCGCGTGGGCCGTAACAGACATCCTCGCCGATGCGATTCCGCCCGAGGGCTTTAGCGAGAAGCAAAGCGCCGAGGGCGGTCGCCGTTTGGCCTACAAGACAGGCACCTCCTACAATTTCCGCGATGCCTGGGCGGCCGGCTACGACAGGCTGCACACTGTCGTTGTCTGGGTCGGCCGGCCGGACGGCGCACCCAATCCTGGCTCGTCAGGCCGGCATGCAGCGGCACCCGCACTCTTTCAAATCTTCGATCTTTTGCCTGTGCCACAACAAGACGTCGCGGGACAGGCACCTGCCGGTACAATCCTGTCCCAACGCACGGATTTGCCCCCGCGGCTGGAGCGGCTGACCATGCTGCCGGCGTATTCGGCGGCTCAGCCGCTCAAAATCGCGTTTCCGCCTGAGGGTTCGCGCATCCAACTTGGGCCGGAGTCCGAAAACGGCCGCGCCGAGGTTCCCTTGCAGGTGAAAGGCGGCAAACCGCCCTATTTTTGGTACATCAACAATTCGCTTCTGGCGCACCACCAGGAGGAGTCCACTCTAAACTGGAAGCCCGCTGGAAAGGGGCAATTCCAGGCGCGCGCCGTGGACAGCTCAGGGGCGTCCGCGTTTGTCAATATGTGGATCGAATAGCCATAGAATTGGGGAAGACCCCCTCACCCCAGCCCTTCCCGCGAGGGGAGAGGGTGCAGGCCACGGCGGCTGAGAAGTCGCCACTTCTCCCCTCGCGGGAGAAGGACAGGATGAGGGGGGACTGTTCCAGGGCGCGCCCGGCGGCAAACCTACTGCGCGTGCAGCAAATTCTGAAGCGCCGCCCCGGTTTCCGCCAAATCCGGCTTCACGGCAAGAGCGGTACGGTAATCGAGTATGGCCTCGTCCTTCCGGCCTACGGCCTCAAGGATGTGTGCCCGCGTATCCAGACAAAACGGGTCCGCGGGATGCAACGAGAGCGCCTTCTCGATGAGAGGCAGCCCTTCGGACGACCGTCCAAGTTTGAACAGGGCCCACGCCTTGCCGTTCATCGCGCCGTGATGCTGCGGATTGGCCAAAAGGGCCTTTCCGTATTCCAGGACAGCTGCCTCGTGCTGCGATCGCTCGGACATTACTTCTCCCCGTATGTAATAAGCGTCAGCGTTCGCGGGCCAAAGAGCCGTGACCATGTTTGCATCCGCAACGGCCTTATCGTAATCGCGGAGCATCACCCATGCATCGGCACGCAAAGCATAGGCTACGGCGTTGGCCGGTTCCTTACCGATGACGTATTGCAAGTACGGCAATGCGTTTTGCGCCTGTCCTCCGGAGACAAGCTCGAATGCGCGCTGCAGCAGCTCGTTTGTGCCGGCGGGAGCGGGGGCGGGAGCCGCTGCCGCCACCGTCGCTGGCCGCAGGGTTTTGCGATCGGGATCGATGCGAAGAGCTGCCGCCATGTCGGAAGCCGCCTCCTTCTCCTGTTTCAGGCGGCCATAAACCAAAGAGCGATTCCAATAGCATCGCGCGTATTGCGGGTTAAACTCGATGCAGCGGTTGAACTGGGCGAGAGCCTTTTCGTTCTCGTTGAGTTCGATGTAGATTTTTCCCTTCAAGTTCCGCGCATCGGCGGATTTCTGATCGATGATAAGAGCACGATCCGCATCCAAAGCAGCGGAGACGTAGTTTTTTTGCGTCAATCCGATAGACCCCCGCTGGACAAGTGCCGGAGCGAAGGACGGCGCTATGGCGAGCGCCTTATTGAATTCCACGACGGCCTCTTCGGAGGAGCCTGCCGTCTTCAACTCGATTCCCCGTTGCGTAAGGCGCGTGGCCTCTTCGATCTGAGGCGAAGTGCCGTCAGAACTCGATACAGCCTGCGGCTGGACCTTCTGCGCTTTCGGGAATCCGATGGGAGCGAGCAGCCCATAATCTTTCGCAAATTGCAGGGAAATTGCTGCTGCGACACGTGCGTAGCGCGCTTTCATCGCCCGTGAATAGGTAATCGAAAAGCCTTTCAGGCTATCGCCCGAGGCTGTCATCATAACAAGGAAATCGCTATTGCCGTCGCCCCCTGTGAGAAGCAGCCAGCTCTTTTCCAAGTGTGAAACATACACGATGCGGTTTGGGATTTTGGTGAGCCTATCGAAAACCTGGCTGAGTGTGCGTCCGTCTGAATAGGATAGGATTGCTTCGGAGAAGGAGGTGTCCTTTGCGGTCCATCCGTTGCCCCATTGCGACTTCGCGGGATGCGCCGCGTCTGTAATGTACGCGCCAGGAACGCCCAATTTAATGCTGTATGCGCTAAGATTTGGGCTGATGAATCCCGCGTCCTTCTTTTTTTCTGCGGCGAGCCGGATGAGGCGGTCATAATCCTGAGCCGGAAGGGAAGCCGCCGCCGGTTGCTTGATGTCCTTGAATTTTCGGAGCGCCTCTTCAACGTGTGTCCTGACGTCTTTGGCTATCGTCCCATCGTAATAACCAGCCCAGATGAGGGCCTCGAGCACGGTTCTCGCGCATGGCTCATCGCTGAGATCGATTTGCGGACCTTTTCCGCAGTCTTCAGCTTGAGCGGACACCGGCAGCAAAATCAGTCCGGCAATGAACATAAATGCCATGAAGAACTTTGACACAGCCGAGTTATTCATGGCTAGTCCCTGGCTACATTGACAGTTCTTCCGGCACAAACACCGCACGCTCATAACTGCCTGCGGCGTGTATCCGGTCTACCTCGCGGAAAGACACTCGATGGTCCCTCCAGATAGTCCATTCCAACTTTACTGAATTTTTTTTAGGTCTGATAGCGTTTTTGAATGTGCGGGGACTCTCGCCGCTACGTTCCACAGGGGACAGACGGGCCTGTGGCCGGCGGAGGCTCGGTGGCGCGCGCGCACGGCATTGCGGCGACGCGATCGTACCATGCCACAAGATTCGGCGATGCTTGCAGCATCTCCGCGCTCTCCGGCTTGAGCCGCATGAACCAGATCAGCGGAAACAAGAACATATCGGCGAGGTTGAAATGCTCCCCCGCTAGATAGGGACGCTCCGCCAGCGCGCCGTCCATCACGGCGAACACCTTGCGCATCTTCGGCAGCATGGCCGCAATCGCCGCCGGGTCGGGCACGCCGTCCGGCGCGTTGAGATAGGCGGTGATGTAGGTGCGGGCCAGCACCGGGTCGATGGTGGTCATGATCAGCGCGATCCATTGCTCGGTGATCGCGGCGCCGGCCGGATCGCGCGGCGTCAGCGGCGGTTCGTCAAAGGCGAGGTCGATATAAGTGCAGATCGCGCGGCTCTCGCACAGGGCTAGATCGCCGTGGCGCATGCACGGCACCAGGCTGAAGGGATGGATGGCCGCGACCTCTGGCGCGGTGGGGCGCACCACGGTCTGAGTGTAGGGCACGCCCTTCTCGATGCAGGCCATGCACACGGTGCGGACAAAGTTGCCCCAGGGGGCGCCGATGATCTCCAATACGGCCATGCCGGCTCCTCTTTAATTCATTCACGGCGAACATCGTCCTAATCTAATCTCTCAATCGGAACTCTGGAATGCCCGGCCCGGCCGGATGATCGCGAACCCGAAGGGCAAGTCTACCGTTATCACAGGCGCGCGAAGTTTAATGCGAGGCCAGCTGTTTTTGCTCGCAGGCGGCGCGCAGCCCCTCGCAGCCCTTGAGGTAACGCTTGATGTCCGCTCCTGAAGGCTTCCTTTACAGGCCTGAAATGATATCGGAGGAGGAAGAGACAACGCTTGTGGCAGAACTAGCGGCGCTTCCTTTCCAGCCCTTCGAGTTCAGGGGTTATCTTGGAAACCGCCGCGTGGTGTCATTTGGCTGGCGCTACGACTTTAACGACAGCAAGCTGAAAAAGGCAGCCGGAATACCCGTGTTCTTGTCGCCGCTTATCGAACGCGTGGCGGGATTTGCGGTCATTGCGGCATCCGCGATCGAGCAGGCCTTGATAACGGAATATGCGCCTGGAGCCGCCATCGGCTGGCACAAAGACCGGTCCGTTTTCGATGACGTGATCGGGGTGTCTCTCAAATCGGCATGCACCTTCCGCTTCAGGCGCAAGCAGGGCGAGACCTGGGAGCGAGCGTCAGTGCCCCTCGCGCCACGCTCCGCATACCTGTTGCGCGGGGCCGCACGGAACGGCTGGGAGCACAGCATTCCAGCAGTCGCAAGGCTGCGCTATTCCATCACACTCCGCACCATGAAGGGACAGTAGCGCGTCTTGCCTTTCAGCGATCTTCCGCGAATTCCAGCACAGTCGACTCACCGTCCATGGTGATATGGGCGGATTTCAAAGCACCGCTCGGATAATAGAAATATCGATGGACGAGTTCGATATCCCCATAGACAAGCTTCTCGACCGCTATGAGCCTGTCCTGGCTGTCATACTGGGCCCGGAAATAGGTATTTCTATTTTCGAGCTCCTCATCTCGGAGCTGATTGACAAGCCGCAGGGGCAGCTTGACGCCTGAATAGGTCACGAAAAATCGAAAGGCGGCCTCGGGCATAAGGGATCTTCGTCCTGGTGTAGCGGCCAAATGCTCGGCTAAAGTCAGAAGCCGCAAATGCCAAGTTCAAAAGCAAGAGGACCTCGCCATTATCTTGACCCAGGCTTTAAGAATTTCCAAGCCCTATAATCAAAGTGCAATCCTACGCTGCGGCAATCCGCAGTCCTGGCCGATCGGGCTTTACCTACGGGGGCGAGCCTCACGGAGAAATCACTGGATGCAACGCCTGGCGGCTGTTAAATCGCAAGCTTGGCTGATAGAAACGCATTGAAACGAACTGAAGGCCGCCGAATGCAGTCCGATATTGAAATTGCACGCAAAATTCCGCTCAAAAACATCGACGCTGCCGCAGCCAGGCTTGGCATCCCCGCAAGGGCGCTGCTCCATTATGGACCGCTTAAAGCCAAGATCGACCTGAACTGGCTCGATGCGCAGCCTCACAATCCGGACTCTCAAGCTCGTGCTCGTGACCGCCATTAACCCCACTCCGGCGGGCGAGGGCAAAACGACCACCACGATCGGCCTTGCCGATGCGTTGAGCCGCCTCGGTATCCGCGTCGCGGCTGCCCTTCGAGAGCCGAGCCTTGGGCCCTGCTTTGGCATGAAAGGCGGAGCCACGGGCGGCGGCCATGCGCAAGTTGCGCCAATGGAGGACATCAACCTTCACTTCACCGGCGATTTTCACGCCATCACTTCAGCCCATAATCTCTTGTCGGCCCTGATCGACAATCACCTGTATTGGGGCAATGCCCTCAATCTCAATCCGCGCAAGATGAGCTGGCGGCGCGCCGTGGACATGAACGACCGGGCGCTTCGCAATGTGGTGCTGGGTCTGAATGGCAACGGCGCTGTACGGGAAGACGGTTTCGACATCACGGCGGCGTCCGAAATCATGGCGGCGTTCTGCCTCGCCGAAAATATGACCGATCTTGCAGCGCGGCTTTCGAACATGGTGATCGGTCAGGATAAAGCCGGGCGGCCAGTTCGCGTCGGGGCGCTCAAAGCGGTGGGCGCGATGACGGCGCTGTTGAAAGACGCCTTGCAGCCCAACCTCGTGCAGACGTTGGAGGGGACGCCCGCTTTCATTCAGGGAGGTCCATTCGCGAATATCGCCCATGGCTGCAACTCTGTGATTGCAACGAAAACCGCGCTGAAGCTGGCCGATATCGTTGTCACGGAAGCGGGTTTTGGCGCGGATCTCGGCGCGGAGAAGTTCCTCAACATCAAATGCAGGCAGGCTGGACTGAAACCGGGCGCTGCCGTTATCGTCGCCACGGTTCGCGCTCTGAAAATGCACGGCGGCGCCGGCAAAGGCGACCTTAGCTCGGAGAACGTTGAGGCCGTAAAGCGCGGCCTCCCCAATCTCCAGCGTCATATCGAGAATATCCGTAAGTTCGGATTGAGCCCGGTGGTGGCGATCAATCGTTTCAACTCGGACACCGAAGCCGAATTCGCGGCCGTTGCCGAAGCCTGCGGCGAGTGGGGCGTGAGTGCGATCCCCTGCACGCACTGGGCCGATGGCGGAAAGGGCGCGGAAGACCTTGCGCGGGCCGTCATCGCGCTTCTGCAGGCCCCAGGCGAGTTGCGTCTGCTCTATCCCGATACCATGCCGCTCGCGGACAAAATCCGCACCGTGGCAAGAGAAATCTACCGCGCGGACGAGGTCGTGTTTTCGAAGACGGCAAAGAGCAAACTTGCGCACTTCGAAAAAGACGGCTTTGGCCAGCTGCCGGTGTGCATGGCGAAGACCCAATATAGCTTTACCGCTGACCCCGATGTAATGGGAGCGCCAACGGATTTCTCGCTCCCCGTGCGCGACGTCCGGATCAGTGCCGGGGCCGGCTTTGTGGTTGCCCTGTGCGGCGGTATCATGACGCTGCCCGGTCTGCCCAAAGTGCCGGCTGCCGACCATATAGGCCTCGACGATAGCGGCAGGATCGAGGGATTATGAGCCGGCTTGTCCGGCAGCAAGTGCGCCGCCACCGCTTCGGGGAAGCGGCTGAGCGGGAAACTTCCCATCGGGCCCGAAATAGGCATCGAGTTCCTCGATGTCCGTAGGGCTGAGCGTCAGTTCCCCGCGCGGCAGAAGGGCAAGCACCTCTCCCCCCAACACTTTCGGCTCGGTCCATTCTATGAAGGAAAATCGCAATGGGTCGCGCTGAAGCGGGGCAAGCGCGCATAGAGCTTCACGATGTGTGACGCCCACACAAAAGACCCCTTCGGGTGCCGTCGTCTCTCCCGCCATGGTGAAGGCTGGCGCAGTGTTCAGCGCCATGAATTTCTTGATCAGCTCGAATTGACGGCCGCATTCGCGAGGATCGTCCGAAAGCGGCATGGCGACCCGGTAATCGCCATCCGGCGCCTTAATTCTGAACTGCGGATCGATCCCGGCTTCCTCGCCCTCAACCGTGCGAATCAATTGCTGCGCCCTGTCGAGATCGCTCAGGACAATGTCTCTTAGGTTCGTGCCTCGAAGCATCGCCGTTACCCCTGACTCGCCAAAACCACGGGTGCAAACCAATGGCTACATAAAAGGTTGCTTAAAGTTTTCATCGAATCGACGAGTTTTTCCACCTTGCCTGGCTCCCCGCGGCGGCCATCAGAGAGACCGCGGCCAGTAATTGCGTATGTCCATCGATTTGCCCGATTGCGATGCAACTTTGCAAGCGGCCGAATTTGAACATAGTTTTCTTTGGCGCCACGGACGCTCCCCTCAGGTGTGAACAATCGCCCGGTCCCTATTGCAAGCCACTTCTGATAACTTTACTACCTCAGCCTGTCACAGAACAGAATATGATCCGATCTGACAACGGCAGCATGACGATACCCCGGCCGCCGATTCAAGCCGTCTGTCAGACCAAGTCCTGGCTTTTTGCAGCGAAGGACAACTTCCCATTGGCCGCCCAGAACGCGAACTCATGAGCCGCCCGATCAAAGTCCTGCCTGGAAGCCCCACTCCCTTAGGCCCCACCCTCGAAGAGCGAGGGGTCAACTTCGCCCTGTTTTCCGCAAACGCTTCTGCGGTCGAGCTTTGCCTCTTCGACCCTTCCCGGCAGTATGCCGAAACGCGTGTCACCCTGGCGGAATGCACCAATCAGGTCTGGCACGGTCATGTGCACGGGGTCCGTGCGGGACAGCTTTACGGCTACCGGGTTCACGGCCCTTACCAGCCGGAAAATGGGCACCGCTTCAATCCCAACAAGGTTCTGCTCGATCCCTACGCCAAAGCCATCGGCCGCGGCCTGCGGCAGTGGCGCCCGGAACTGTTCGGGTACACGCTCGAACATAAAGATGCGGATCTGAGCTTCGACGCGCGCGACTCCGCAGCTTTCGCACCGCTGGGCATGGTCATGGATACCAGCTTCGACTGGGGCCGCGACAAGGCCCCGCGCACGCCCTGGCATCGCACTTGCATTTACGAGCTTCACGTCAAGGGGTTCACCCGGCTGATGGAGGCCATTCCGGAAGCGCTCCGCGGCACCTACGCGGGCCTCGCCTCGGACGAAGCCATGGACTACCTGACAAAGCTAGGGGTGACCGCGGTCGAGATTCTACCGGTTCAGCATCATCTCGATGACTCGTTCCTGCTGGAGAAGAAGCTCACCAACTACTGGGGCTATAATACCCTTTCCTTTTTCGCCTTCGAACCCGCCTACGCTTCGTCCGCCGATCCTCACGCCGCGATGCGCGAATTCAAGGGCATGGTCAAGCGCCTCCACGCCGCCGGGATAGAGGTGATCCTCGACGTGGCCTACAATCATACGGCAGAAGGCAACCAATTAGGTCCGACCTTAAGTTTTCGTGGCTTGGACAACGCCTCTTACTACCGGCTCTCCCAGCATGCGCCGCGCTATTACGAGGACTTCACCGGCTGCGGCAACACCATGAGCATGCGTCATCCGGCAGGCCTGCGGCTGCTCATGGACAGCCTGCGCTACTGGGTCACCGAAATGCATGTTGACGGCTTCCGCTTCGACCTTGCCAGCGCGTTGGCTCGCGAGCTTCAGGGCTGGGACAAGCTTGGCTCATTTTTCGACGCGATCGGCCAGGACCCCGTTTTGAACGGCGTCAAGCTGATCGCCGAACCCTGGGACGCCGGTATGGGCGGCTATCAGGTGGGAAACTATCCCACTGGCTGGGCGGAATGGAACGGACGGTACCGCGATGAAGTCCGGCGCTTTTGGAAGGGCCACGGCGCCGCCGGCGAAATTGCCAACCGCCTCGGCGGCAGCGCCGACCTCTACGATCACAGCGGCCGCCATCCCCATGCCAGCATCAATTTCATCACCTGCCACGACGGGTTCTGCCTCCGGGACCTCGTCAGCTATAATTGCAAGCACAACCTCGCCAATGGCGACCATAATCAAGACGGCGAGAGCGACAACAACAGCTGGAACTGCGGCGAGGAGGGGGAAAGCCCCGCGCCCGCGATCCAGGCGCTACGCTCCCGCCAGGCCCGCAATTTGCTAGCGACGCTCTTTTTCTCGCAAGGCGTGCCCATGCTCCTTGCTGGCGATGACCGCTGGCACACCCAGCAGGGCAACAACAACTGCTACTGCCAGGACAACGCGCTGAGCTGGCTCAAATGGACCTGGTCCGATACGGGCGTCATGCTGCGCGATTTCCTCCGCGAGTTGATCGCGCTGCGGGCCGAATATCCCGTTCTGTGCCGAAAGAACTTCCTCACCGGCAAACCTTTGCGCGAGGGCTTTCCCAAGGATGTGCTCTGGTGGAACGCCGAAGGCCGCGAAATGACCCAGGCCGATTGGGACTGCGGCTTCATCCGCTGTTTCGGTATGCACCTCACCGGCGGCGTACTGAACGAAAACGACGAATCGGGCCAGCCGAGAAAAAGCGATAGCGTTTTCATCCTCTTCAATGCTCATCATGAAGAGGTCCGCTGCATTATGCCTCCTACCGGCGCAGCGAACTCCTGGAAACTGCGCCTGACGACTGCCGACACCCCCGGACAACTTCGGGTATCGGGAAACCATTGGTTCAGGTCGCAAGCGCGCTCCCTCGCGTTGTTTGTCACTGCACCGCCGGCTCAAGTTCGATCTCCTGCCTCGGAAGCGGCCGTGAACGGGAAAACTCCCCCCCGGATTCATCCGCTTTCTGCTCGCCGAAGGGACTGGCTGTCAAAGGTCCGGTCGCGCATCTCGACGGGCAAGCACAAGTAGCTGGCGCCAGGGATCACGCAGGTCATTGCACAGCCTACGCGAGGCTGGCGTCTCCGGACAGCCGCCCGGCCTTGACGATGGCGCATGCTCAACGCCACACCCCGCCCGCTGTAAGCCCCACACGCCAAGACAAAGCGTGCTTTCATTTCTTTTTTTTGCCTCGTTTTAGCTTTTTTTCGGCTCAACTCAGGCCGGATACGAGATGCGTGCTTGGACCGCCTCCCACCGTGACATGAGGGGAACACACATGGATCATTGGCAAATCCCGTCGGACTGGCACATCTGGGGTCTTGTTGTTGCCGTTGCCGCCGCCTGGCTGTTCTTCCGGTCGTGCTTCTTCGTTGTCAGGCAGCAATCTGCCGCCGTCATCCAGCGCTTTGGCAAGTTCGTCCGAGTTGCACATTCCGGGTTGAATATCAAACTGCCGCTGATCGAGGCCGTCTCCGGCCATGTGAGTTTGAGGGTCGATCAGCTTGAGGTGAAAGTCGAAACCAAGACGGAAGATAACGTCTTCGTCCATCTCACGGTCTCGGTTCAGTATCTTGTAAAGCAAGACAAAGTCTTTGCTGCCTATTATAAACTGCAAGATCCGGACGCGCAGATAACATCCTACGTTTACGACGTAGTCCGCGCGAGGGTGCCGCGCATGAAGCTTGACGATGTCTTCGAGAAAAAGGACGAAATCGCGGACGCCGTCGAAAGCGAGCTTTCTCATACGATGGATGAGTTTGGCTATGACATCGTGAAAGCTCTCGTGACCGACATAGAGCCCGATGCAAAAGTCAAAGAGGCCATGAACGAGATCAACGCTGCTCAAAGGATGCGCGTTGCAGCGGCTGAAAAGGGCGAGGCGGAGCGGATTTTGAGGGTGAAGGCTGCCGAAGCCGAGGCGCAAAGCAAGGCCCTTCAAGGCAAGGGCATCGCCGATCAGAGAAAGGCCATTGTCGATGGCTTGCGTGAGTCCGTGAGCGACTTTCAAGAAAGCGTGCCTGGCACCAGTCCGCAGGACGTGATGAACCTGGTGCTCATGACCCAATATTTCGACACGCTCAAGGAGATCGGCTCGACCGCCAAAACGAATACGATCCTCCTGCCGCATTCGCCCGGCGCCTTGACCGATATCGCTGGGCAAATCCGCGAAGCCATTATCGGCGCGGGACAGGTGCCCCCGCCGCCTCGAAGAGGAGAGGCCTCAAAGTAGCAAGGCTACCGACACAGCTGTGAATGCTGCACGAGCGCATCGCTGCTGTGTGGTCTAGGCCCATAACGAAGTGGGGCCTCACGGCGGTGCGGCCGTCGCGAGGCCCAATCAGAAAACTATCTAGTTCTGGCAACTAGACGCTGCCGCTCAGTTGAAATACGCCTCACGCCTGGCCACAGTGCCCGAAGACCCTGACTGGGCGATGTAACTGTTGCAATGACCTCGACCGGTCATTTCAACGTGTGTTAGCGATATCCACAGGCTTTCGCTGTGCAGGAGCCCGCGAGAACGGCACGCGATCCTGGAACTCCCTATGCATCCCGGGCCGGCCGAAGGATGGAGATCCGGAATTTTCAGCACCCAAAGCCCGCGCGCCCGTCCGCCCGCCGTCCCGCTTAAAAAAATGCGGCAATATCAAAACCTGACATTAAGGTTCGCGCGTGTTAATTCGCTGCGGGGGACATCCGCTGAAGCCATGCCGAACGCGATAACAAACTTATACCGACTGACCAAGGCAGGCATGACGCTCGCCTGGTACGGCGTTGCATTCGTCCCTCAATCCGTTTCGCTTCCAGGACCGTTGCGCATCATGCAGGGCGCGGGCCAGAACACCGCGGCCGCCGCAAAGCGCAAAGGCGAAAGGCTCTCGCGCGCGATCCGGGCGCTCGGACCGACCTATATCAAGCTTGGCCAATTCCTTTCGACTCGCCCCGACGTCGTAGGCCCGCAACTCGCCAATGCCTTGGGCACACTGCGCGATCGGCTCCCTGCTGTTTCCGGCGGAGAAGGCCAAGGCCGAGATCGAGGCCGCGTTCGGAAAGCCTTGGAGCGAGGTTTATTCTGAGTTTGGCCCCGCTGTCGCCGCTGCCTCTATCGCGCAGGTGCATAAGGCGGCCGTGCCCTCGAATGGCGGCCAGAAGGCTGTCGCGGTTAAGATTCTGCGGCCCGGCGTCGAGAAACGGTTCGAACGCGATCTCGAAAGCTTCTATTTCGCGGCGCGTGCGGCGGAACGCTTCTCTCCGCAATCGCGCAGGCTGCGCCCCGTCGCGGCCGTCGAGACGCTCGCTCAAACGGTCCTCCTTGAAATGGACCTGAGGCTTGAGGCGGCCGCGATTTCGGAAATGGCCGGGAATATCGAAAAGTCGGGCGAGCACGAATTCCGCGTTCCGAAGGTGGACTGGGAGCGGACCTCAAAGCGCGTGATGACGCTGGAGTGGATCGACGCGCTCCCCCTGACCAATGCCGCTGCCATCGAAGCGGCCGGCCTCGACCGCAAGGCGCTCGGCCTGAACGTCATCCGCTCGTTTCTGAAGCACGCGATCCGCGATGGTTTCTTCCATGCCGATATGCATCAGGGCAACCTCTTCGTCGATCCGCGCGATAGCGTCCTGATCGCAGTCGATTTTGGCATCATGGGCAGGATCGGTGCGCGGGAGCGCCGGTTCCTCGCCGAAATCCTATACGGCTTCATCACCAAGAACTACCGCCGCATCGCCGAAGTCCATTTCGAGGCGGGTTATGTACCGCCAACGCAGGACGTTGCCGCGTTCGCGCAGGCGCTCCGGGCTGTCGGCGAGCCAATCATGGGCCGGCCTGCAGCCGAAATCTCGATGGCGCGCCTTCTCACGCAGCTCTTCGAGGTCACGGACCTGTTTCAGATGCGGATGCGCCCCGAGCTTTTGCTGCTGCAGAAGACCATGGTCGTGGTCGAAGGCGTGGCGCGCTCGCTCGATCCCAACCTCAATATCTGGGTGGCCGCCGAGCCGGTCGTGCGCGAGTGGATCGAGCAGCAGCTCGGGCCGGGGGCGCAGGTCCGCGACGCGGTTGCTGGCGCCAGCGCGCTCGCCGCCATGTTGCGCCAGGCGCCGCAGCTTCTGGAACATGGCACACGCTTGGCGCAAGCCATGAGCGATAGCGCGCGCGTCAATGCGCCGCTCGAAATCGGCATCCCGCGGCAGGGTTGCGATGCTGGTGCCTCTTTGGATCTGCGCTGCCGCGCTGATCGCGATGGCGGTCAAGGTCTTGGCTGGTTAGGCCGGTTTTCGGATTCTCGCGTCCGGCGTAGCCGCTTCACCCTGAAAGCAGCGGCCCAGCTCATTTGCTGGCAACCGGCCCAGGCGTTGCGGCATCCTTACGTGAGCTTGAGAATCAGGTGGACGGCAAAGACTAACCGGGAGATTATCCGGCGACGTGCATCCCAGCAGGAACCCGCATGGCCCCCCCTCTCAAAATTGCTTTCCTTGGATCCGAAGCGGTCCCGTTCATCAAGTCAGGCGGACTCGCAGATGTCGCCGGTGCCCTCCCCAAGTATCTCAGCGCTTGTGGTCACGAGGTGATCGTCATCCTGCCGAAATACGCGTCGATCGATGCCGCCCGCTGGGGGATCGAACCGTTCTTAAGTCCGCTCGGGGTTTGGATGGGCCAAACCGAAGAATGGTGTGCAGTCTTCACGGCGAAGTTTTCCGGAGTTCGATTTTACTTCATAGAATCGAATAAGTACTTTGAACGCAAGGGCATATACCATGATCCCGAGATGGAGGATTATTGGGATAATGCACGGCGATTTGGCTTTTTCACCCGTGCAGCGCTGCAACTTTGCCGCGACATCGGCTTCGCAGCCGATATTGTGCACGCCCACGACTGGCAGACCGCCCTGGCCCCGGCTTACCTCAAGATTTGGCATTGGGACGACCCAGTGCTTGGCGGCGCGGCGAGCGTCTTGACCATCCACAACATCGGTCATCAGGGCAAGTACCGGGCGTCGGATTACGATTATCTGGGGTTGCAGCGCAACAACTTTACTCCGGCCAAGTTCGAGGACTTCGGCGGCATCAACATGCTGAAGGGAGGCATCGTCTATGCCGATCTGGTGACGACGGTGAGCCCCACCTATGCGGTCGAGACGCGCACGGACATCGGCGGCGCCGGGCTCGCACCAGTGCTCAACAACAAGGGCGAAGATTATTGGGGCATCCTCAACGGGGTTGACGGCGATGAATGGAACCCTGCTACAGACGCCCTGATTCCCGAGCGCTTTGACGCCAAATCTTTGGCCGGGAAGGCCGCCTGCAAGGCCGCGCTGCAAGAACGCATGCTCCTGGACGCCGATCCAGGCGTCCCCATCATCGGTGTCATCGGACGATTTGTCGCGCAAAAAGGGCTCGACCTGCTCGCTGCCACCATCGAGCGCATTCTGGGGACCATGCGTGTGCAGTTTGCAATCCTCGGCGCCGGCGACAAGGGCCTCGAATGGTATTTCGGGCCGCTGCCCGGACGGTATCCGGGACGCGTTGGCAGCTTCATCGGCTACAATGAGACACTCGCCCACTTGATCGAGGCGGGAGCCGATTTCTTCCTGATGCCGTCCCGCTACGAGCCGTGCGGCCTCAACCAAATTTATTCGCTCAAATACGGCACGCTGCCGATCGTCCGGGCCACCGGCGGGCTAAATGACACAGTCCATCAGTACGACGAGGCAACAGGCCAAGGAACCGGTTTCAAGTTCGTTGAGCCAACCGCACAGGCTGTCTACGACACCGTCGGATGGGCGGTCAGCACCTACTTTGACCGGCCGCAACACATGGCGGCGTTGAGGGTGGCCGCGATGGCCGAAGATTTCTCTTGGGAGCGCAGTATCGCCCCGTACGAGGCAGCGTATGCGCAAGCGATCGCCAACAAGAAACGCCTCGGTTAGTTGCAAAAGCCTAATGCCGCGCTGCGAAGAAAGCACGGGGAGCGAGCCTGACCAAGGCTCCGCTGGAGGTCCGAAATAAGCTTCCGTCCCCCTAAAAGCACTCTTCTTCCAATCTCTTTAGGGCGCTGAGTGCATCTTCGTCCTCATGCTCTTCAAAGAGTTCGACCATGTAATAGACATGGGAATGCAAGAGAAGAAGCGTATCTGCGGTACCGGCTTCGCCAGCCCTACAATGCTGCAGGCGCTCCTTGAACCGGTCCCAGAAAGCGTTTCCTTTCTCCGGATCGTCGATGTAGCGGCGCAAGTGATCGAGGACGACCGCGATATTGCCTTCGAAATCGATGTTCAGAAAGCTCACATAGCGATCCGGCTCCGAAGCGTCCGCCGGTTTCGAAGACAATTCCGATCCCATATCAAACCTCAGCCAGGTGCAGAAACGGGGGCGAGTATTGCAGGACGCAATAGAGGAAACAAGGAGCGAGGCGCAAGCCGGGCGTTGCATGAGCATCCAGAAATGCGCTTATAGTTCCGGCATGAACAACGATCTCGCATTTTTCCAACTGCTCGGCGAACTCGGCATTGCCTCGCAGACCGTCGAACACGAACCCGTCCTCACGGCCGATGCCCTGGCGCGCGGCGACATCGCACAATGGGAATTTCCCGCAAAAAACATTGTCGTCGAGGACAAGCACAAGCAACTCTATCTCGTCACGATGCACCTGCTCACACCCCCGCTCGACCTGAAAGAACTCGCCAAGCGCATTGGCGCAAGCGGACGATTTTCATTCGCCTCGCCGGCAACGCTCGCCGCCGCTCTCAGAGTGCTTCCGGGAAGCGTGACACCGTTCGCAACCTTCAACGACCACGAGCGAAAGGTGCGCGTCGTGCTCGACAGCCGGCTGCGGACGGCAAAGACCATCAGCGCGCACCCGCTCGTCAATACGAAGACGGCCACCATCGCTACGGACGATTTATTCAAGCTCTTCGCCCACTCTGGACACCGCCCGCTTTGGTGTGAACTCCCAATCAAGGCCGCCGGCTGAAGCCGCCAGGGAAAAGCCCGGGATGGCGCTCGCCACGGTGACGCCCATTTCCCCGTGCGAAGCTCCACTCAGGGGAAAACAATGCTGCTACGATTAAAATCGATCCTATTCTGCACTCTGATCTTCACGGTGCCCGCCGGCGCAGCGCAGTGCGGCGGCGATTTCAACGCGTTTCTGTCTGCCATGTCGCGGGACGCCGTAGCCGCGGGGATTTCTCGGACGGTGATCGACAGCTCGTTTTCAGGCCTCACGCTGGACGGCACAGTGCTTGCCTTCGACCGCCGCCAGCGCGGAACGTTCCGCAAGACCTTCGAGGAATACGCATCGACCCGGGTGATCCCGGCGCGCATCAAACGCGCCAAGCAGCTTATGCAGCGTCACGCCGCACTCCTCGCACGCATCGAGCGCGAATCCGGCGTGCCTGCCACGCTGATCATGGCCATCTGGACACTTGAGACCGACAACGGCACCGGCGATATGGGCAAGCTGCCCGTGATCCGCACACTCGCCACCCTGGCGCACGATTGCCGCCGGAGCGAACTCTTCCAAAGGGAGTTGCTTGCAGCGCTCCAGATCGTTCAGCGCGGCGATCTATCCCCGCGCGATCTCGTTGGCGCCTATGCGGGCGAGATCGGCCAGACGCAGTTTCTGCCATCCTCCTACATCAAATATGGCGTCGACTACGACGGCAACGGGCATGTCGATCTCCGCCACAGCGTGCCCGACGTGCTTGCCTCAACCGCCAATCTCCTGAAGAAGAACGGCTGGCGCGCCGGCGCTCCATTCGGCGAGGGAACCGCGAATTTCGAGGTCATGCGCGAGTGGAACCGCTCAGAGGTCTACCGCAAGACGATGGTTCTCTTTGCTGAGCGGCTTAGGGAACCCTGAGCTCAGCGGCTTAGTGAGATGTCAGGGATTTATCTACGCGCACTGCGCCGTCGCCGGCCGTCCGCTGGTGGCTGGCGTCAAGCGCTGTCTTGGCGGGGCCGGTGAGCTCCCTCGCTACCCTGAACCCGAGCGTAGGTGCGCGGGCGTCTGCGAACTCCCTCGCTCTTGCCACAGCTCGCCGTTCATCCGGCTCACCGGGCTGAACTCCGCCCCGGACGACCCGGTAAGCACAATCGCCTCCAGCACCCCCCAGCCATGGCGAGCCATCGGAAGGGGCTTGGCCATAGTTCGGGTGCCAGCAGTCCTCAACCCATTCGAGGGCGTTCCCCGGAAGCGCATGCAGCCCCCATGCATTGGGTTTCATGCCGCCGGTGTGCCTCAGCCTCCCGCTATAGCGAAGGAGGTCAAAATCGCCCGCTGGCCTGGGCGCGGCGCTATCCGCCATCGGGGGGAGTTCCATCTCCCGGTGCCCTTGCGCTTGCGCGGCGTACTCCCACTCGGTCTCGCTTAAGAGGCGGTAACGGCGGCCAGATGTCCGCGACAGCCAATCCACATAAGCTTTTGCATCGAACCAGGAAACGCGCGTCGCAGGGACTTCCGCACCCGCAGCGAGAAACGAGGAAATAGTCGGGCGGCAAACGCCAGCCTCGACGCAAGTCCGCCAGTTTCCCGCTGTGATCCAATGCTTGGAAATCGCAATCGGCCGCTTGACAGCGATCCGATGGACCGGCGCCTCCTCCGGGCGGAAGCCCACGCTTTCCGGCCGCGAGCCCATAAGCGCCTGGCCCTCGGGAATCACAACCATTTCGGGACAGCTCGCGCAATCGGAGAAGCTTTCCACGAGACCTCTGCCGGGCGTGAGGTGAAGGATCGTCTCCTTCTCCTTCGGTCCAACGGCTATCCCGGCAGGGGGTGACTTGGCTCCCACCTTGCCTCCGGGGGCTCCTTCTGGAACAGGGTCCGGCTCGCCGCCAGCCGCTGTGTGCTGTTTGCTCGCCGCGTCCTTCAAGGTGGCGATCCGGCCGTTGATAAGGTCGTGGGTCTCCGGTTTTCGGGCAATTGCGGCCGCTTCATCGAGGTCGCCAATGACCGTGGCCGAGTTCACGAGCGAAACGAGCCGGTAGGCCGCAACATTTCCGCTGCCCGCATCTATTGAGTCCTCAAGCGCACGCACCTCGCTCGCAAATCCGGAAAGGTGGGCTTGAGGCTCGCGCGCCGGCGCCGGTTCTTCAGGAGCGCCCGCAACCGGCTGAAGCGTGATCCCGGATTGTCCCGAGCCGCCGGCCGGTTCGGCGGCCGGTCCGCTTGGCTCCAGGCCGGCGGCAGTTTCTTTTGAGGGCGGCGCTTGAGGAATGCCGCCGGGTTCTTCCGGCTGGGCTATGACCGGGCGCGCATCTATTGCGATATGGGGCACCGCGCTTTCGCTGCGCTCCGGCTTGATCTTGACGGCCTCGGTGACAGACGGCGACTTGGCAGACGGAACCCGAAGGGACTCTTGATTTTTTGCTGGATCGAACTTGAAGGCAGCACGGTCGGCGTAAATCTTCGCCCCGAATGCAACCGCGGCGGCCAAGAGTCCGATTGCTAGCCCCTTGGCAAAGGCGTGACGAGGCGACTCGCCGCTTCGAGCTGCAACTTGCCGCTTCTGGCTCAGATTGCGGTCATAGGCTCTGCGGCGCGCCGGGTCCCTGAGCGTATCGTAAGCCTCCGACAGGAGACTGAACTCGCTGCCGGCTTCATGATCCGCCGCCAGTTGGCTATCCGGGTGCAGCTCCTTGGCGCGCGCGCGAAAGGCACGCCGGATCTCAGGGTCCGGCGCGTCCCGGGAGACGCCAAGAATTGCGTAGAAATCCAACTCGCCATCCATAATGGAAGGGCCCACCCGCTGCAGAATGGAAGAGATTGCCTTCGAGGCTTAACGGGATTGCGATCTTAGGCAAGGATACGGCGGGATTGGGGCATCCACGGCCGGAAAAGGCGGAAGCCACCACAATGCCCCTCCCTTTGAGGCGCCGTGACGCTACTTGGCGCTACCGGCGATCTTAGGGCAGTCCTTTTGCACAAACCGGTTCACCCCGCGGATCATGTCGCTTTCGAGGATGCCGAAGTGCTTTTCGAGGGAGGCGGCTGTCCAGACGACGCCCTTGATGAGGGTCGCACCCTTGATGTCGTCGACGTGCAGGCTGACGTTCGTCGCCGAACCGTCCTTGAACTTCATTTCAGGGGCAACCGTTGCGCTGACCGGATATTTCTCGCTGCCGATCTCGCAGGAGACGGACTGTTTTTCGGCCTTGAGTGTATTCTCGGGCGATGTCAGGGCGGAAACGAGGTCGGCGCGTTTCGCGGTGAGCTTGGCGCTGCACTTCGCGGACCCGAGGCCCCAAGTCAGCTTTTTCTCGTCGGCGCCCTTCTGAATCTCGTCCTTCTCCCAGGTCTTGGTGACATCGCAGGTCAGGTCTGGGCCGGCCGCGTCCTTAGAAAGGATAATGGCGCAAATGTCCTTAGCGCACTGCGCAAGCTTCTCTTTTTCCTCGGCCGTATCGGCAAAGGCACCCGTGCCTATGACGAGCGCGAGAAACGCCCCCGCCGGAAGACGCTTGCAAAATCCAAAACTTGTCATACGCTCTAACTCCCCGTGTGCTGCGGCGCGCAAATTTGCCGGATTGCGCGCCTGTGACGTTGTGCGTCATTAGTACCATGCAGGAGAGAGACTTCAACACTTGGCGAGGGCATAAACTTGTGCAAATGTCGCGCCGATGCTAACGCCGCACGATGAACGGCAAGGGAGTAACGGCGATGAACATCGACATGGCCGATGCTAGTCAAAACATGGACATGCCAGGCCCATGTCCGCACTTACCGCAATTTCGGAACCTTTGTGAAATACTCGATCGGCGTTATCGCCATCGTCCTTGCCGGCATGGCCATTTTTCTGACTTAGCTCATCCAAATCGAAGGCTCATGATCACAATATCGACCACCCGCGAAGGGGAGGCGGAGACGCGAGTTGCGCTCTCTCCCGAAACCACCAAAAAGTTCAAGGGCCTTGGCGCGCGCATCCTGATGCAGGCGGGTGCCGGCGACCGCTCCTTCATGCCTGACCGGCTGTACAGCGAGGCGGGCGCCGAGATCGTGGGGAGCGCAGCAGAAGCGCTGTCCGCGGCCGACATCGTGTTGAAAGTCGGGCGCCCAACCGCAGAAGATCTCGAAGCCTTAAAGCCTGGAGCGCTGTACGCGGGGATGATCGACCCTTTCGGCTCGCGCGACGGGCTGGAGGCTTTGGCCGCGAAAGGCGTGTCGGCATTTGCCATGGAGTTCATGCCGCGCATCACGCGCGCCCAAAGCATGGACGTGCTGTCCTCGCAATCGAACCTCGCTGGATATAAGGCTGTCGTGGATGCCGCAGCGCAGTTCGGGCGTGCCCTTCCCATGATGATGACGGCGGCGGGCACCGTGCCGGCCGCGCGCGTTTTCGTCATGGGCGCGGGCGTCGCTGGGCTGCAAGCCATCGCGACAGCGCGCCGCCTCGGCTCGGTCGTCACGGCGACGGACGTCAGGCCGGCGGCGAAAGAGCAAGTGCAAAGCCTCGGCGCGAAGTTCGTCGCGGTCGAGGACGAGGAATTCAAGCAGGCGGAAGCCGCCGGCGGCTACGCCAAAGAGATGTCCGCGGAGTACCAGAAGAAGCAGGCGGAGCTGGTAGCCAGCCATATCGCCGCGCAGGACATCGTCATCACGACCGCCCTGATTCCCGGCCGTCCCGCGCCCAAGCTCGTCACACAAGCGATGGTCGAGAGCATGAAACCCGGCTCGGTGATTGTCGATCTTGCCGCTGAGCGTGGCGGAAACGTGGAAGGCACAAAGCCGGGCGAAATCAACGTCCATAGCGGTGTGACAATCATCGGGTTCACCAACATGGCGGGCCGGGTGCCAGGCAACGCTTCGAGCCTTTACGCCCGGAACCTCTATGCCTTTCTTGAGCCCATGGTCGATAGGAAAGAGGGGAAGCTCGCCATCAAATGGGACGACGAAGTCGTAACCGGCACATTGATCGCCAAGGACGGCCAAATCGTCCATCCGCGCTTGAAGGGAGGCGCAGCATGAAACTCAGCTTACCTTTGATCGGGGCTCTAACGATAGCGGCCCTCAGCTTTCTGGTCCCAGGCGCGGCGCTCGCGGCCTCGGAAGGGGCGCATGACGTCAGCCCGTTCTTGTTCGAGTTCTCGATATTCGTGCTCGCGGTTTTTGTCGGCTACTACGTGGTCTGGAGCGTGACTCCTGCACTGCATACGCCTTTGATGTCGGTAACGAACGCCATCTCCTCCGTGATCGTCGTCGGTGCTCTGCTTGCCGTCGCGGTCAAGGCCTCGGATGCTCTGAGCGCTAGCGGCGGCACGAACGCGAAGGCGCTTGGCTTCGTCGCGCTCGTCATGGCGTCGGTCAATATCTTCGGCGGCTTCCTCGTAACGAGCCGCATGCTTGCGATGTATAAGAAAAAAGAGAAGAAGGTGGAGCGCTCATGAGCCCTAATCTTGTCGCTCTGCTTTATCTCGTTTCCGGCGTGCTCTTCATTCTGGCACTCCGCGGCCTGTCTTCGCCAGAAAGCTCCCGCCAGGGTAACACTTACGGCATGATCGGGATGGCGATCGCTATCGCCACGACGCTCGGCGTCGCCCGGCCTGAAGCCGGTCTGAGCTGGCTCCTCATTCTTGGGGGTATCGCCGTGGGCGGCGGTATCGGCGCGGTAACGGCCAAGCGCATCGCCATGACCGCAATGCCGCAGCTTGTCGCCGCCTTTCACAGCCTCGTCGGCTTGGCTGCGGTGTGCGTCGCGGCGGCAGCCCTGAACGCCCCCGAAGCCTTCGGCATCGGTGTTCCCGGCGCGATCTACATGCAAAGCCTGATCGAGATGTCGATTGGCGTTGCGATCGGCGCGGTGACCTTCTCCGGGTCGCTCATCGCCTTCGCGAAGCTCGATGGACGCATGTCGGGCAAGCCAATCCTGCTGCCGGCGCGCCACTTGATCAATCTGGCGCTCGCGGCCGGTCTTGTCGCGCTGATCGTCGTCTTCGTGCAGAACGGGAGCCAGACACTGTTCTGGGCCATCGCCGGCCTGGCGTTCATCTTCGGCTTCCTCCTGATTATCCCGATCGGCGGCGCCGACATGCCCGTGGTCGTGTCCATGCTGAACTCCTATTCGGGTTGGGCCGCGGCAGGCATCGGCTTCACGCTGTCGAACACGGCGCTGATCATAACGGGCGCGCTGGTCGGCTCGTCAGGCGCAATCCTGTCTTACATCATGTGTAAGGGCATGAACCGCTCCTTCATATCGGTGATCGCGGGCGGTTTCGGCGGCGAAACCGCGGCCGCTGGCGGAGCGGCTGAGCAGCGTCCAGTGAAGCTGGGCTCGGCCGACGACGCGGCCTTCATCATGAAGAATGCACAGAAGGTCATCATCGTGCCGGGCTACGGCATGGCGGTGGCTCAGGCCCAGCACGCGCTGCGTGAGATGGCGGACGTGCTGAAGAAGGAGGGCGTCGAGGTCAAGTACGCGATCCATCCGGTTGCGGGCCGCATGCCCGGTCATATGAACGTGCTGCTCGCCGAGGCCAACGTGCCTTATGACGAGGTGTTCGAACTTGAGGACATCAACTCTGAGTTCTCGCAGGCCGACGTCGCCTTCGTCATCGGCGCAAACGACGTGACCAACCCCGCGGCGGAAGATGACAAAACCTCGCCGATCTACGGCATGCCAGTGCTGCAGGTGTGGAAAGCGGGCACAGTGATGTTTATCAAGCGCTCGCTCGCCTCTGGCTACGCCGGCATCGATAATCCGCTGTTTTATCGCGACAACACCATGATGCTCCTCGGCGACGCGAAGAAGATGGCCGAGGGGATCGTGAAGGCCATTTAGAGCCGGACATCGGCTCGGAGGAGAACTACAACTTCTCCGGGCAGGTGCAAATCAAACACGGTGTGCTGCTTCCGCGGGGATAAAGTCATTCGCTGCTTGTCAATGGGGAACCCTTTCACTAGCTTCCGCATTTAGTAGTATACGGATCGTCTTTAACCCTGGGGGGGTATCATGAGCTGGCTTCTTTGGTTTATCGGTGTCGCAATCGCGGTGATTATCGGCCTTGCGGTTTTCCACGTCTATGACGTTCAGGCTGTAACTGAACAACTGAGGCGGTTCGATCCAGACGGTCTGGCAAAAGCGCTTTTTGTGGCATTGGGTCTTGTTGCCATATCTAAGTTCTTCTAAGAATCCACTGACGCTGTTATAACAGCTTCGTGAGTTGGCGCCGTTGCTGGCCGCAAAGGTTGGC
Organism: uncultured Alphaproteobacteria bacterium; assembly: GCA_963817705.1. Lineage (GTDB taxonomy): Bacteria > Pseudomonadota > Alphaproteobacteria > Rhizobiales > Rhodomicrobiaceae > Rhodomicrobium. Next base: position 911,340 of record CAWFPF010000002.1, on the reverse strand, counting down.
AGCGGCTTTTTTTTGTTTCATGAAATACCTCAGAGACTGCTGTGACGTCTCTCCCCGAGTTCTTCCCCGGAGGGCAGCGGCATGAACGGCGATCTCCTACTTCAGCTTGTCGTATTCCTGGGCGTGGCCGCCTTTGCTGCGCCGATCGCGAAGTTTCTGAAGCTCGGATCGATCCTCGGCTATCTGTTAGCCGGTGCCTTTATAGGCCCGTACGGCATCGGCAAGATTTTCGGCTATTCGGCCTACGATGCCGAAGTGCTGCGGCATACCGCAGAGCTTGGTGTCGCCATGTTCCTGTTCTTGATCGGCCTTGAACTGAGGCCGAAGCGCCTCTTGAGCATGAGGGACACCGTTTTCGGCGCCGGCCCGGTGCAGCTCGCTTTAAGCGGCATTCTGCTGGTCGCGGTGTTTTATTGGCTAAACCCCGGCGCCGGGCTTACTTTCCCCGAAGCGCTGTTCATCGGCCTCGCGCTCGCCTTGTCTTCCACGGCCTTTGCCCTGCAGACGCTCGAAGAAAAGGGCGAGTTGAAATCCCGGCATGGACGGCTTGCCTTCTCGGTCTTGCTTTTCCAAGATCTCGCGGCGATCCCGCTCATTGCCATCGTTCCGCTCGTCGCCGCTAACGGACCCACGAGCCAAGTCATCACCCTTCCAGGTGCTATGAAGACCTTGGCGGCCATCGGGCTCATTTACTTCGCGGGACGTTTCGCTCTCGACCGCATGTATCGCCTCCTAGCCTCGGCAAATGTCCGGGAAGCCATGACGGCCGCGGCGCTGCTCACCGTGGCGAGCGTTTCTCTGCTGATGACGGAGATCGGACTGTCGGCCTCGCTTGGCGCCTTCCTGGCGGGCGTCATGCTCGCAGATTCCCCGTTCCGTCATCAGCTCGAAGCCGACATCCAGCCCTTCGAGAATATACTGCTCGCGCTTTTCTTCACTTCGATCGGCATGGGATTGAACTACCATGCGCTCCTGTTCCAGCCGGGTATGATTGCCACCGGCGTTGCGGGATTGATCGCAGTCAAAATTCTCGTTCTCTATCTGGTCGGGCGCTGGCAAGGCCTCGACCGGCCTTCCTCGACCCGCTTTGCGATCGTGACATCGCAGGGCGGGGAGTTCGCCTTCGTCGTATTTGCCAGTGCACAGCAGGGTGGCATTCTGACGGCGGACTACGCCGCCACGCTTGGCATGATCGTCACGCTTTCGATGGTTACGACGCCCATTCTGCTTGGCTTGGACGACCTTATCCGCAAACGCGTGCGCAAGCCCGAGCCGGTCTTCGATGACCTGCCGCCGAATGAAGGCCATGTCGTAATCGCGGGCTTCGGACGCGTCGGCCAGGTTGTTGCGCGCATCCTCACGGCGAAAGGCATTCCCTTCACCGCCCTCGACGGCGATGCCGATCAGGTGGAACTTGTCAATCAGTTCGGCAACAAAAGCTATTTCGGCGATGCCAGCCGGCTCGCGATCCTCGAAGCGGCTGAAATGAGCAAAGCGCGGGCTTTCGTGCTCGCACTTGACGACATCGACAAATCGCTGAAAGCAGCGGAACTCGTCAAGACCTACTTCCCACACGTGCCGATCTTCGCGCGGGCGAGAAATAGGCGGCATGTGCACCAGTTCATGGATCTGGGCGTAAAGCATATCCAGCGCGAAACTTTTTTATCCTCGCTCGAACTGACGCGGGGCCTTCTGCGCGGCTTGGGTCTCCCCGAAGGCGAGATTCGCTTCACAGTCGACACCTTCAAGGAGCACGACGAAGCCCGCCTCTACGAAGATTATGCGCATTATACAGATATGCAGAAGGTGAGGGCGCTTGCCTTGAAGCGCTCCGAGGAGCTTGCGGAAATCCTTCAGAAGGATTGGGAGATCGCCGCCGCGGAAAAGGCGAAGCGTTTGGAGGACAAGCGGAAGGCCGGCGGCAGAGGAGGCGCGACTGGGAAGCAGGCACCGGTTGCGCAGAAGGGCGTCAAAACGGGCTAGCGAAGAGTCCCCCTCACCCCGGCCATCCCGGAAGGGGCGAGGGAGCAGGCTGCAACCTCCCCAGGGAGGCATGCCATTATGTGCGTCCTCTCTCGCCCAAGGGAGAGAGACAGAGTGAGGGGGTCTTCGCTACGGTAAGAATGGACAATGAAGGTTCGCCGGGGACACGATGAGCAAGACGCTCGAAATCTTCATCGCCTTCCTGCGCTTGGGGCTCACATGCTTTGGCGGACCCATTGCACATCTGGGCTATTTCCGGGTGGAGTTTGTTGACAGGCGCCGGTGGCTAACCGCCGGGAGCTATGCCGACATCGTCGCACTTTCGCAATTCGTGCCGGGGCCGGCGAGTTCGCAAACCGGTTTCGCGCTCGGCCTGCTGCGCGGCGGCCTGCCAGGCGGAATCGCGGCCTGGGCTGGGTTCACGCTGCCGTCCGCGCTTCTCATGCTGCTTGCCGCCTACGGGTTGCAATATACCGGCGGTAGGGCTGCGCAGGGCGCCATTCACGGACTGAAGCTGCTTGCCGCCGCAGTCGTCGCGCAGGCGGTTTGGAACATGGGGCGGAGCCTTTGTCCGGACAGGCTGCGCGCGAGCCTTGCCTATGGTGTTGCTGCCCTTCTGATCGCTGTCCCGAGCGGGCCGCTGCAACTTGCCACGATTGCGGCCGGCGCCGTTATCGGGAGCTTGTTTCTCCGCTCCGCCGCGCAGCCCTCTACCACTGCGCTCGGGATAAAAACCGGGCGCAGGGCTGCCCTTGCGGCGCTGCTGGCGTTTTGTCTGCTTTTGTTTGGGCTTCCTTTCGCCGCGGCCTCGGGAAGCGGTCCCGTCCAACTCTTCGATGCCTTCACCCGCGCGGGGGCGCTCGTGTTCGGCGGCGGCCATGTCGTGCTGCCATTACTGCAGGAGACGGTCGTGAAACCCGGTTGGGTGTCCTCCGGCGATTTCCTGGCGGGGTATGGCGCCGCGCAGGCATTACCCGGCCCGCTCTTCACCCTCGCCGCCTTTCTTGGAGCGAAGGCCAACGTGGGACCGGGCGGCCCGGTTGGCGCGCTTATCGCTCTGGCCGGGATTTTCCTGCCCGGGCTTCTGCTAATATACGGCGCCCTTCCTTTTTGGGACCGCCTTCGCACCAGGCAAGCGGCCCGGAGCGCGCTCGATGGCGTTAACGCCGCGGTGGTAGGGATCCTCGGAGCGGCGCTTTATCACCCCGTTTGGACATCGGCCGTCGTTCAGCCATCCGATGCGGCGCTTGCGCTTCTTGCCTTTGCGGCCCTCACCGTGGCGAGGCTCCCTGTTCTTCTCGTAGTCGCGCTTTCAGCCGTGGCAGGCGCCGCGTCCGCTCTTATCTCATGAGAGGTTAGAGCGGCTCATCCCAAGGCCCCCGCGTCCACCCGCTGCGCCCCTCGCCACCTCCGGCGTTTGGGGGTGTTTCAACCGCCCGCTCCAAACGCCGGCGCGCCTCCCCGTACTCGTCCCATGTGCGGTCCGGCCCGAACCGCCAAAGCGGTATCAGGATCAGCCCCGCGGCAAACCCGCCAATATGCGCCCACCAGGCGATCCCGCCGCCCATCGACGGCGACACGAGGTCGATAAAGCCCTGCAAGAATTGAAACCCGAACCAGATCAAGGCATAGCCCAGTGCCGGAATTTTGAAGAACAGCGGAATGAAGACGATCAAAATGAGGATCGTGATCCGCGCCCTGGGAAATGTGGTCGCGTAGCCGCCGAGCACGCCCGCGATAGCCCCCGAAGCCCCGAGCGTCGGCACGGGCGAATCCCTATTGAAATAGGCGTGAACCAAGCTAGCTGCGAGCCCGCAGACGAGATAGAAGCTCAGGAACCCAAACCGGCCGATGCGGCCTTCCAAGGACGTGCCGAAGATGAACAGGGTCCACATGTTCAAGATGAGGTGCCACCAGCCGCCATGCATGAACGTGCCCGCGATGAATGGCAGGTAATCGTGAGGGCTCAGATTGTGGAACTGTGCCCAGGCCGGGTCGAAATAACGCCGGGGCACCAGCGCGTAATGCAGGGAGAACGCGTACGCCTCGCGAGGAGCGAGAGAGATTTGATAGAAAAAGACCAAGGCGTTGACGGCTATCAGAAAATAGGTGGTGAGCGGCGCATAGGGGATGCGGATCGAGTTTTTCAATGGAAACATGATCGTCGATCCAATTCGAGCCGCTCACGCATGTCCTATTCAAACGGAAGCGAACAACCCTCATTCTTCCTCTCCCCCAGCGGGGAGTGCGGCAGGGCGAGGGGGCGCCAAACACACCTTAACGCGGATGATGCCTGCCCATTTTCTGCAGGATCGCTTTCAACACCTCTTCAATATGTTCGAAAATCCAGTAATGGCCAGCCCCTTCGATGACGTGAAGCTCGCAGCCGGGGATCAGTTCCGCGAGGCGTAGCGAAGCCGGAACGGGCACGTTACTGTCGAGCGCCCCCTGCCACATCATGACGGGGGCACCGATCGCTGAAAACGGCAAATCCCAAGGCTGGCAGAAAATCCGCATCTCCTGAATGACGCCGCGAATTCCCGGCCGCAAGCCCTCCGAGACGCCGTCGAGGAGGTTTCTCTGGATATCCGGCCGGTTTAGAATGCGCCGGTCCGAGGCACAGGCCCGCCTCAAGATGAAACCATACATGGAATCGGGCGCGTTCAGGAACAGGAAGCGGCCGATGGAGAAGGCCCCTGTCATGGCTGGCGTCACGCGGGGCAGAAGCCGGAAGGTGACGTAGCGCGCCGTCCCGATCGTTTTCGGACCCTCCGGAGGCCGCACCGGCCCCATCGGGCTGATGAGAGCCGTGGCTGTAACCCGGTCCGGCATAAGCGCGGCACAGGCAGCCGCGTAGGGACCGCCGCCCGAGATCCCTGCCACTCCGAAATGCCGCAGGCCAAGCTGGCCCGCGAGCACGGCGACATCGCCGGCCCAGCCCGCAAGCGTGCGATGGCGCTGATAAGTGGAAAGCCCAAAACCTGGCCGCTCAGGCGCGATGACCCTGATACCGAGCCGGCACGCCGGTTTGTGCACCAGCCGGAACATGAACCGCGAGCCCGGCGTTCCGTGAAATCCAAAAATGGGCACCCCGCGTGCGGCGCCATACTCTGAATAACTGAGTTTCCGGCCGTCTGGCAGGATGATGTGACGATCTTCGGTGATGGCGGCAGCTTTCGCAAGAGAACGGGACTGGCTCGTCGCCAAACTCATGAGTATCGCTTTCTTCGAGGCGTTGAATAAGCAAGAGGCAAGATACATCTCTATCTTGCCAACTCCCAATGCATGGGAGCCGTTAGAGTTCGAATGTTAGCACATCAAAGGAGAAACCGATGGCTGACGAAGTAACTGGCAAAGGTCAAGCCGGGGGCCTTCCCTCCCGCTATCCCGACCAATTTTCTGCATTCCGTACCGAACTGGATCGCCTGTTCGATAGCTTCCTTACGGGCATTCCCATCCTCAGCAATCTGCGTCAAAGCTTCCCCGCGGCGCAAGGTCTTACACCGGCATGGGACGTGAAGGAAACCGAAAAGGAATTGCTCATCAAGGCCGATCTGCCCGGTATCGATGAAAAGGACATCCACCTCACCATCAACGATGGTGTGCTGAGTTTGCGTGGCGAAAAGAAGATCGAACGCAAGGACGAGCACGAGAACTACCATCTCATGGAGCGGAGCTACGGGTCCTTCCAGCGCTCGATCCGGCTTCCCGCCACCGTCGATCAGGACAAGGCGGAAGCCCAGTTCGACAAGGGCGTGCTGACTATAACGCTGCCGAAGCGGCCCGAGACGGTGAAGGAGCAGAAGAAGATCGAGATCAAAGTCCGGTAGTAGCCGCTCGATGTAACTGCAGCGCGGGGCCGACGATCGCAAGGTGATGGCCGCCTATCGGGCGGCAGTGGAGATGATAGTTCCCCCTCACTCTGTCTCTCTCCCCTAGGAAGAGAGGACGCATGGAGTTGACACTCGCCTGGGGAGAGGGTAGCCGCATTTCTCCCTCTCCCCTTGGGGAGAGGGTTGGGGTGAGGGGGTCTTTGTCGCTATATCGATCTACGCATGCGCGCAAAACAGCGAACCCACCGTCCGATCGATTAAATCGCGCCTCGTACTATGCGTTTCGATTGCTTTTCGTCCGCAAATTGATTTCCTTGCCGCGCGCACAGTCCAGGGAGAACATGATGAGCGAACAACGCACGCCCGGTTTCAACACGCTCGCTATCCATGCCGGCGCGCAGCCCGATCCCTCGACAGGCGCGCGCGTGACACCGATCTACCAGACGACCTCCTATGTCTTCGACAATGCGGAGCATGCGGCCTCGCTGTTCCATCTGGAGGCGTTCGGCAATATCTACACGCGCATTATGAACCCGACCCAGGCGGTCCTAGAGGCGCGGGTGGCGGCGCTCGAAGGGGGCACGGCAGCGCTCGCGGCAGCGTCTGGACATGCGGCACAGCTCCTAGCCTTCCATGTGCTGCTGGAGCCCGGCGACGAGTTCATCGCCTCCCGCCAGCTCTATGGCGGGTCGATCAATCAGTTTAACCACGCTTTCAAGAAATTCGGCTGGAACGTCGTCTGGGCCGATGGGAACGATCCATCGAGCTTCGAGGCTGCGATCACGCCCCGCACAAGGCTTATCTTCATCGAGTTTATCGCCAATCCTGGCGGCATCGTCCTCGATGTGCCCGCGATTGCCGCAGTGGCCAAGAAAGCCGGCCTGCCGCTTCTCGTCGATAACACCCTGGCGACCCCTTATCTATTCCGGCCTGCGGAGCATGGCGCGGATATCATCCTGCACTCCCTAACCAAGTTCATCGGCGGCCAAGGCAATTCCATCGGCGGCATCGTGGTGGACTGCGGCAGCTTCGACTGGATCAAGAGCGGCCGCTATCCCATGCTGTCGCAACCGAACCCGTCATACAACGGCATGGTTCTCGCCGAGACCTTCGGCAATTTCGCCTTCGCCATCGCGGCCCGCGTGCTCTCGCTCCGCGATCTCGGCCCGGCCATCGCTCCCTTGAACGCGTTCCTGTTCATCAACGGGCTGGAGACGCTGCCGCTGCGCATGGCGCGACACTGCGAGAATGCGCTGGCGGTGGCGAGCTGGCTTGAGAAACATCCGAAAGTTGCGTGGGTGAATTACGCCGGCTTGCCGGACAATCGCTATCACGCGCTGGCGGAGCGGCTCGTGCCAAACGGCGCCGGCGCGGTCTTCACCTTCGGGCTGAAGGGCGGCTTCAACGAGGGCGTGCAACTCGTCGCGAACGTCCAGCTCTTCTCGCATCTCGCCAATATCGGCGATACCCGCAGCCTGATCATCCACCCGGCCTCGACGACGCATAGCCAGCTCACGGCGGACCAGCGCGCCGCCGCCGGCGCCGGCGACGATGTCGTGCGGCTGTCGGTCGGGCTTGAGGATGCCGCCGATATCATCGCCGACCTCGAACAGGCGCTCGCGGCGATTTAAGCGAGCGCCCGGAGGGCGTTCACCCAGCCGCCGGAAACACAGCGCGTGCGAGGATGCGCCCGGCATTGACCGCCTGCCCCCTCAGCTTGCGCCAATCGAAGCCGCGGCCGATGTCCTGCAAGGTCCTTACGAGCTGAGCCCGCTGCGCGTCGGGGATCTGCTCCATGATCTCCGCCCAGATCGCATCCGCATTGTAGATGCCGGCCTTGGGATCGAGGCATGCCGGGATAATGGCATCCTGCGGGAAGCCGAGATCGGCGCCTGCAGCGTCCATCGCCGCCAGGATGGACGCCGCTTTTCCAGTTTCCGCATGGGTCAGGTCGTAGGGCGGGGACCACTCCTGCATCGGCCGCAGCCGGTCCACATGGGTAAGAACCAGGAACATCGGCGGCCTGCGCCGGTTCGGCTGCACCGCAAAAGACTGCCGGATGGCATCGATCGCCCGGGCATCGAGTGCGCGGTCAGGCCGCACGGCGCTTGCCACCCACAGGATGAGATCGGCCTGCGCGGCCTCGGCGACGAGCTTGTCCAAGGGCTCGCCCGCGCTTGCAAGCCCGGGGCTGTCAAGAATGACCGCTTGCGGCACGCCCTGGCGCTTCAGCTCGTAAGCGGTGAAATTGTTCGTCAGCGGAAGCACGTCGGAGGCGGCCTTCACCTCGTCGATGAGCGCGTTGATGAGGCTCGATTTGCCGGCGTTGATCTGTCCGCACACGAGCAGCCTCAACGGCTCTGCCTGGACGCTGCCTGAGGCGCGCCGGTCGCGCTCCGAGGCTTCCGTGACATGCGCTTCCAGCTCCTCTGGCGTTACGCGCAACCGGCCGCCATAGAGGTCGATGGCGGCCCGCCCCACTTCCTTGACGTAGCCTTGCACGAGACGCCTCGCGATCTCCTCGCGGCCCCAGCGGTACATCTGATTGGAGAGCCGCTCGCGAAGCTCCTGTGTGGCGGCCGTTGCCGGGTTCAGCAAGCGGATGATCCGCCAGATGTCGTATCCTTTTTGCCCGAGTTCGATGGCGGAACGCCATTGATAGATCCGTATGACCTGGCCGACGGTGAGCCGGTCGCCCAGGGGGATGCTGCCGGCCACGACGGGCTTCAGGCGCAGGCTGACCTGCTCCAGGAGCGTCAGCGCTTCCGGCACGGTGAATTGCCACAGAGCCCGTCCCGCTTCCGGATGAAGCGTTTTGGCGACCGCCTCGATGGTTTCCTGCCCAAGGCCGAGAAAGGCGGGCCAGCTCGTCAAATGGCTAACGTCCGCCTTGTCCGCGACCGCGAGCACGGCCGTCCATGCCTCCTGCTCCCGTGGTGTCCAGGAAGAGGCGGCGCGGTCCTCCGGCAACTCAACGGCGCGCGGCCCTTTCAAAGGAATATCGAGCCGGCGGAAGATGTAGAGCTGGAACAGATACGCCGCCACGACGAAAAGGCACGCGCCGAACACCCAGTAAATGGCGTAGCCTTTTTGCCAAAGCCATATGCCGCCGAGGGGAATAAGCGTAAGCGACGGCAAGGAGAGGCAGATCGCCGCGATCCAGAGCCTGAGCTTGAAGTAACCGTTTGCGGGCTTCGTCATGCCGGCGCGCCCCGGGCCTTCCGTAGCCGGAAGGCTTCCGAAAGCGCGGCCGAGTAGGTCTTTGCTACCCCTTGAGGATCGGTATTGCCGGCGCGATGCTGGGCCAGGAAGTAGCAGGCCGCCTTGCCGATGGCGAAGGTGGTTGCGAAGCTCGTGGCCGCCGCCGCCGCTGCCCCGGCCGTTTGCCCGTAAACCGGAATGAGCTTGGCGAGTTCGCGCAGGCCGAAGCCTGCGACCATGCGCGATACGGCGCCGGCCCCAAGGCAGGCCGCGAATTCGCCGAGCGCCTTGCGGTTCCACTCCACGCCGTAAATGTGACCGAGGCTGTGCAGGAGTTTCGATTGAACCACCGGCACCGCGACGGCCCCTGCCACAGGCACAGCGTCCGCCGCCGCCGCCGCCGCCGCATAGCCCATGATATGGGGATGAGCCTCCTTTGCGAGCCAGTCGTCCGATCGGGCGTTTGTATCCTTCAGTGCCGCGACAACACCGGCGGGAGCGGCGGTTTTGAGCGCCTGAAGCAATTCGGGCAGGCCATAATCCGTCGGCTCGAAGCCATCGCCGGGCTGCGTAAAATCGATCGGCACAAAGAGCACGGGCCCGTTACCCGGCAAGCCCGAAAAGAGGGTTCGCTGATAGGCAAGGCTGCGGACAAGGTCCTCGGGAATGCCGGCATCCCCTTCCGCGCCGAAAGGGTATGTTGGCGGATGCCCTACGCCCGGCACGTAAGCCTCGTGCAACGTGGTTTGCGCGACGATGACCGGCCATTCCGGGTGGCGCGTGCGAGCGGCTTTCACGGTCTCGAGCACAGCATCCTGCTGAGGGTCGAGCGCCTTCATGACCGCGAGCATCAGATGCGCCTGCGACTCGTGAAAGGCGATGTCATCGGCGGGGTCGTAGCCCTGCTCGCCAAGGCCGCGTGTATCGAGAAAGCGTATGACCGGCGCTTCCGGAGGGAAGTCGAAGATGGCCGCCGTCTTGGTGCAGGGCTTGTAACCCTGACCGATTTCGGCGGTGCTCGCCTCTGTGAGCGCATGGATGATCGAGGTCTTGCCGGATTGAACCTTGCCGATCAGCCAGATTACGGGCGCGGTAAGGATTGCCAGCGAGGCAACCTTTTCGTCCGACGGCGATGCCGCCCCCGGGGCAAGCACAGCGTCCCGGATGCTGGCCCAGTTCCGCGAGAATGCGCCGCCTATCGTGCCCCGCCAACCCATCTCCGCCATAGCTCCTCCCGAGCATCCTATACCACCCCGCCGCCGGCTAAAGGGCGCTACGCCAAGTTAGCCGGATAGGTGGTTATCTTATACAAGGTAAAACAGCGCAGGAGGATATTGGATGCAAACGGGAGCTTCCAAGTTTAACGTTTTTTGCTCGAGCCCCGCGCTGAGATCGTGAGCCGGCTCCTATAGACACGGCACGTTGATACCTTGATCATTTCTGCGAAGCAGTCCATCGTTTTCGCATGAGCGACCACGATGCACGCCATCAAAGCCTTGCCGAGCTGCACGAGCGGCGCAAGCAAGTTATCCGTCTGCATAAGAGGAAGTTTGGCGTGATGCAGATCGTTGAGCTGACCGGTTTGAGCTGGCCCGCCGTCCGCACCGCCATCGATCTTTACGAGGCTGGCGGTCTTGCGGCGATCAAGCCCAAAGAGCGGGGCAAGAAAAGCGGGGAAGGCCGGAAACTTTCAGCCGGTCAAGAGGCGCATATTCGAAAGCTGATCGTGGAAAAGCGGCCTGAGCAGTTGAAAATGGAGTTCGCGCTGTGGACACGGGCGGCGGTTGGCCAGCTGATCGAGGTTGAATTCCAGATCAGGCTGTCGGTGCGCGGCGTGGGCAAGTATCTGAAGCGTTGGGGCTTCACGCCGCAGAAGCCGATCCGGCGCGCCTATGAGCAGAGCCCTGAGGCGGTGAAAAAGTGGCTCGACGAGGCGTATCCGGCCATCGCGGCAAAGGCCAAGGCGGAAGGCGGCGAGATCCATTGGGGCGACGAAACGGCGCTGGTGAACACCCACGTCCACGGCCGCAGCTATGCTCCAAAGGGAGAGACGCCCGTCACTCTTGCGCCTGGCTCGCGGCAGAAATTGTCGATGATCTCGACCGTGACCAACAAAGGCGAAGCGCGCTGGATGATCATCGATGACAATTTCGACGCGGACCGGCTGATCGAGTTTCTTGAGGCACTCATCAAGGATGCAGCGAAAAAGGTGTTCCTGATCCTCGATAATCTCCGCGCCCACCATTCGAAGCCGGTGAAAGCTTGGCTTGCGGAGCGAACGGATCGCATCGAGGTCCACTATCTGCCGAGCTATGCGCCGGAACTAAACCCAGACGAGCGCCTGAACGCGGATATGAAGCACGCCATCGGAGCCAAGGTTCCGGTCAGGACGAAGCCGAAACTGAAAGCCGCCGCCCAGGACCACATGACCATGATCGGGACATCCCCCGATAGGGTCCGCGCCTACTTCCAAGACCCAAGAGTCAAGTATGCCGCGTAGAGACTTCAATGGGCCGGATCAATAATTTCATGCGCAAACCGGCCGCTTTGCTTGGAATGCAGTGGCAGCGCGCTTTTGCAGCAGCTTCGCAGCTCTGCCATGATTGATTGCAGACTTGTCACAAGCGTTAATTTCTGGCAGGCTTGAAAGTGGAAGGCATGACGCCTTAGCCGTTAAACCCGGCCCGGTGATTATTTGTTTTTAGGAACAAATTCGTCCCGGGTGCGGGATTTTGCGCGCCCAAATACCGAGCGGTGACCTGGGGATGAACAGATGAAAGTGTGCTGCCTCTATAATTGTGCGGTGCTTCGGGCGGCAACCCCTTATGCGGCACGAAAACGCATCCGGTAAGCCTAATCCGCTACTCTCTAAGCAGGAACCTATCAGGCTTTTCAAGCGGCTACACCTAAATCGCTCCACTTTCCAGAAAGTTTTGCACGATTTTCCGCCATGACCCACACAAAGATGCATCCCGGTAACAGCGTGATCCCGGCCCACGGACTGCCTGATGCGCAGGGCCTTTACCAGCCCTCAAAAGAGCGCGACGCCTGCGGGCTTGGCCTCGTCGCCAATATCAAGGGCATCAAGAGCCATCAAATCGTCGAGGACGCCCTGAAGGTCCTTCTTAATCTGGAGCATCGGGGCGCCGTCGGAGCCGATCCGCTCGCAGGCGACGGGGCAGGCATTCTCGTGCAAATCCCTCACGCCTTGTTTGCCGCACACGCTCGACAGGCCGGGTTTGAGCTTCCCAGTCCTGGCCTTTATGGCGTGGGTCAGCTCTTTTTGCCGCAGGACGCGGATGTCCGCGACCGCTGCGAAGAGATTTTGGCAAGGGTGCTCGCCGAGGAGGGGATTCCCTTGCTTGGCTGGCGTGAAGTCCCCGTCGATAACCGGGCGCTGCCCGAAATCGTGATTGCCTCGGAGCCGGTGCATCGTCAGGTTTTCGTTGGGCGTCCGTCCAGCATTTCCAATGAGGACGCTTTCGAACGCGCGCTCTATGTCGCACGCCGCGTCATTTCCAATCGCGTCATCTCCGAAGTTGGAACCAAGGACATCAACTTCTATCCGGTCTCGCTCTCCTGCCGGACCGTCGTCTACAAGGGCATGTTCTTGTCCTTCCAGCTTGGGGAGTACTACAAAGACCTCCACGATCCGCTTATGGAGTCCGCGCTCGCGCTTGTTCACCAGCGCTTCTCCACGAACACATTCCCGTCCTGGCGGCTCGCGCATCCCTATCGCATGATCTGTCACAATGGCGAGATCAATACGTTGCGCGGCAACGTGAACTGGATGGCGGCGCGGCAGGCGAGCGTATCGTCACCGCTCTTCGGCGACAGCATTTCGAAACTGTGGCCGATGTCCTATGAAGGCCAATCGGACACGGCTTGTTTTGACAACGCGCTCGAATTTCTCGTGCGGGGCGGCTACAGCCTCGCGCATGCGATGATGCTCCTCATTCCTGAGGCTTGGGCCGGTAACGTGCTCATGGACGAGAAGCGCCGGGCCTTTTACCAATATCACGCGTCGATTATGGAGCCCTGGGACGGCCCCGCTGCGATCGCGTTTACCGACGGCCGGCAGATTGGCGCCACTCTCGACCGGAATGGCCTTCGCCCCGCCCGCTACTTCGTCACCTCCGATGACCGCGTCATTCTTGCCTCTGAAGCGGGCGTGCTGCAGGTTCCGGAGGAGATGATCGTTCACAAATGGCGGCTTCAGCCAGGCAAGATGCTGCTGATCGACCTTGAGAAGGGCCGCATCGTCTCCGACGACGAGATCAAATCGGAACTCTCCGGTCTCAATCCCTATCAGGATTGGCTACACCAAAGCCAGGTGACGGTGGAATCGCTGCCGCATGCGGAGCCTTCCCAGCCCAAGACGAACATCGCTCTGATCGACCTGCAGCAGACCTTCGGCTACACCCAGGAAAGCTGGAAATTCCTGATGTCGCCGATGATCGAGACCGGCCAGGAAGCAATCGGCTCTATGGGAACGGATACGCCGATCTCGGCGCTGTCTTCGAAGCCGAAGCTGCTGCACACCTACTTCAAGCAGAACTTCGCGCAGGTGACGAACCCGCCCATCGATCCGATCCGCGAGGAACTCGTCATGAGCCTCGTTTCGTTCATCGGCCCGCGCCCCAACATTCTCGACCTCGAGGGGAATTGGAAGCTGAAGCGGCTCGAGGTTTCGCAGCCGATCCTGACCAATGAGGAGCTGGAAAGCATCCGCCGTATCGCGCAGGTTCCGAATGCCCCGTTCCGGACCGTCACGCTCGACATCACTTACGGGGCCGAGCTCGGTGCCGTGGGCATGGAGCGTTCGCTCGATTGGCTGTGCAGCCGGGCCGAAACCGCCGTCTTGCAGGGTTGGAACATCATCATCCTGTCGGACCGCGACACCGGCCCCAGCCGCATTCCGATCCCGAGCCTGCTCGCCACCAGTGCGATCCATCATCACCTCATCCGCAAGGGCCTGCGCACCTCCGCCGGCCTCGTCGTCGAAACCGGCGAAGCGCACGAGATCCATCAATTCGCGACGCTCGCGGGCTATGGCGCGGAAGCGATCAACCCCTACCTCGCCTTCGAGACCATCGAGGCGAATCTCGGCTCGCTCGACAAGCCCATCGCTAAAGAGGAAGCCTTCCATCGTTACGTGAAGGCCATCGGCAAAGGCATCATGAAAGTGATGTCCAAGATGGGCATCTCGACCTATCAATCCTATTGCGGTGCGCAGATCTTCGACGCCGTGGGCCTCAAGTCGGACTTCGCCGGCAAGTATTTCACGGGCACGCACACGTCCATCGAGGGCATCGGGCTCCCCGAAATCGCCTCTGAGACCGCGGAGCGTCATCGCCTTGCCTTCGCCGATGTACCTGTGTTGAAAGACGCACTCGAAACGGGAGGCGAATACGCTTTCCGGGTTCGCGGCGAAGCCCATGCCTGGACTCCCGACACAGTCGCCGATTTGCAGCACGCCGTGCGCGGAAACCTGCCGGAGAAATACCGCGCCTTCGCCAAGCAGCTCAACGACCAGGCCGGCGCCCTAATGACGATCAGGGGCCTGTTCCGGGTGAAGAGCGCGAGCGAGCTCGGCCGTGCTCCTATTCCGCTCGACGAGGTTGAGCCCGCCAAGGACATCGTCAAGCGCTTCGCGACGGGCGCGATGTCCTTCGGCTCCATCAGCCGTGAGGCGCACACAACTCTCGCCATTGCCATGAACCGTATCGGCGGCAAGTCGAACACCGGCGAAGGCGGCGAGGAAGCCGACCGTTTCAAGCCGCTGCCGAATGGCGACAGCTTGCGCTCCTCCATCAAGCAGGTGGCATCCGGGCGCTTCGGAGTGACGACGGAGTATCTCGTCAACTCCGACATGATGCAGATCAAGATGGTGCAGGGCGCCAAGCCCGGTGAGGGCGGCCAGCTGCCCGGCCACAAGGTTGACGCGACCATCGCCAAGGTGCGCCACTCCACACCGGGTGTGGGCCTGATCTCACCGCCGCCGCATCACGACATCTACTCCATCGAGGACCTCGCACAGCTCATCTACGACCTCAAAAACGTGAACCCGGATGCCTGGGTGAGCGTGAAGCTCGGCGCCGAGATCGGCGTCGGCACGGTCGCTGCCGGTGTGGCGAAGGCCCGGGCAGACCATGTCACCATTTGCGGATTCGAGGGCGGCACGGGCGCCTCGCCGCTCACCTCGATCAAGCACGCCGGGTCTCCTTGGGAGATCGGGCTGGCCGAAACGCAACAGACGCTGGTGCTGAACAGGCTTCGCGGGCGTATCGCCGTTCAGGTCGATGGCGGGTTCCGGACCGGACGCGATGTGCTGATCGGCGCGCTGCTCGGCGCCGACGAGTTCGGTTTTGCCACCGCGCCCTTGATCGCGGCGGGCTGCCTCATGATGCGCAAATGCCATCTGAACACCTGTCCTGTCGGCGTCGCGACCCAGGACCCAGTGCTGCGCGCACGCTTCAAGGGCAAGCCGGAGCATATCATCAACTACTTCTTCTTCGTCGCCGAAGAGCTGCGCGAGTATATGGCT
Organism: uncultured Alphaproteobacteria bacterium; assembly: GCA_963817705.1. Classification (GTDB taxonomy): domain Bacteria; phylum Pseudomonadota; class Alphaproteobacteria; order Rhizobiales; family Rhodomicrobiaceae; genus Rhodomicrobium. The sequence continues at coordinate 895,776 of CAWFPF010000002.1, read as the reverse complement.
GAACTCGGCGTTCGCTCGGTCAGCGAGTTGATCGGCCGCTCAGACTGGCTCGACAAGGAGAAGGCTATCGCGCAATGGAAAGCGCAAGGGCTCGATTTCACGCGGCTCTTCCATAAGCCGGATATGCCGGCCGATGTCGCGATCTCCCATTGCGAGAAGCAGAACCACCCCATCGCTCATGTGCTCGACCGCAAATTGATCGAACTTGCCGCACCGGCGCTGGAACATGGTAAGCCGGTCAAGCTCGAACTGCCGATTGCGAGCCACGACCGCACGACGGGCGCTATGCTCTCAGGGCGCGTGGCCAAGGCTCACGGCCACGCGGGTTTGCCGGACGACACGATCTGGATCGGGTTGAAAGGCACGGCCGGACAGAGCTTCGGTGCGTGGCTCGCAAAGGGTGTAACGCTCGATCTGGCGGGTGAGGCGAATGATTATATCGGCAAAGGGCTTTCGGGCGGCAAGATCATTGTCCGGCCTCCGGAAAAAGCCGCCATTGTGCCTGAGGAAAGCATCATTGCCGGCAACACCGTGATGTACGGCGCCATCGCCGGCGAGTGCTACTTCCGAGGCGTGGCCGGCGAGCGTTTTGCCGTCCGCAATTCGGGCGCGGTCGCCGTTGTCGAAGGCACGGGCGATCACGGCTGCGAATATATGACCGGCGGCTGCGTGGTCGTGCTTGGGCCGACCGGGCGGAATTTCGCGGCCGGCATGTCAGGCGGCGTCGCCTATGTGCTCGACGAGAAGGGCGATTTCGGGCGCCGCTGCAACATGGCGATGGTGGAACTCGAACCCATTGACCCCGGCGACGTGTCGCCGTTCGACCAGGCCAATGGCGATACGCTGGAGCGTTTCAACTTCGTCCATCTCCTGCACGATATGACGAAGGACGACGAGGCCCGGCTCTTCAAGCTTATCGAGAACCACTGGCACTACACAGGCTCGGAGCGCGCAAAGGCGATCCTCGGCGATTGGGCGGCTTATTTGCCCAAGTTCGTCAAAGTGATGCCGGTGGAATATCGCAAGGCCATGGAGGCCGCTCGGCGCATCGCTCCACCTCCGCCGCCGCACGCCGATATTGCCATCGGCGTCAATGGCGGACGCTAAACGGGATTTCTGAGCGCGAGCCACCGGGCTCGCTCTTTTTCGCAGGCACGCAAGGCGGGCGTTGAGGACTGGACATGGGGAAGACCACGGGGTTTCTTGAGATCGAACGCGAGGACCGCGATTACGCGCCCGTCAGCGAAAGGACGCGCCATTTCCGGGAATTCGTGCTGCCGCCCTCCGATCAGGAGGTGCGCCGGCAGGCAGCGCGCTGCATGGATTGCGGCATCCCCTATTGCCATCGCGGCTGCCCCGTGAATAACCAGATCCCCGACTGGAACGACCTCGTTTATCGCGGCGACTGGCAGGAAGCGGCGCGCAACCTGCATTCGACCAACAATTTCCCGGAGGTCACCGGCCGCATTTGCCCGGCGCCCTGTGAGGCGTCCTGTACGCTCAACATCGAAGACGTGCCGGTCACGATCAAAAGCATCGAATGCGCGATTGCCGACCGCTCCTTCGACGAAGGCTGGATCGTCCCCGAGCCTCCCGCCACAAAGACCGGTATGCGCGTGGCCATCGTTGGCTCCGGACCGGCCGGCCTCGCGGCAGCACAGCAGCTTGCTCGCGCAGGCCACGACGTCCATGTCTACGAGAAGAACGCGATGCCCGGCGGCCTTTTGCGCTACGGCATCCCGGATTTCAAGCTCGAGAAGCAGATCATCGAGCGGCGCGTGGCACAGATGCAGGCGGAGGGCGTGACCTTCCATTGCAACGTTGCCGTAGGCCTTAGCCTTTCCGTGGCCGATCTTGAAAAGGACTACGAGGCGATCCTGCTCTGCGGCGGGGCGGAGAGGGCGCGCGAGCTGCCGATCCCCGGCCGCGAACTTAAGGGCATCGAGCAGGCGATGAACTTCCTGCCGCAGCAGAACAGGCGCGTCTCGGGCGAACCCCAAGGAGAGGCGGAGCCGATCCTCGCGGAGGGAAAGCGCGTCGTGGTGATCGGCGGCGGCGACACCGGCTCGGATTGCATCGGCACCTCGTTCCGGCAGGGCGCGAAATCGGTCGTGCAGCTTGAAATCATGCCAAGGCCGCCGGAGAAGGAGAACAAGCTTCTGAGCTGGCCGCACTGGCCGTTGAAGCTGCGGACCTCGTCGAGCCAAGCTGAAGGCGCGGAACGCGATTTCAGCGTGGTGACCACGCGCTTCGAGGGCGACGCGAACGGTCATGTGACGGCGCTCCATTGCGTGCGCGCCGATGAAAACCTGCGGCCCATCGAGGGCAGCGATTTCAAGATCGAAGCCGATCTCGTTCTGCTCGCCATGGGATTCGTCTCCCCTGAGCACGAAGGGTTGATCTCTGCTTTGGAAGTGGACCTCGACACCCGCGGCAACGTGATGGCGAACGATTTCGACTATCGCACATCGCGGCCCAAGGTCTTCGCCGCTGGCGATATGCGGCGCGGTCAGTCGCTCGTCGTCTGGGCGATCCGCGAAGGGCGGCAAGCCGCGCATGCCGTTGACAAGGCGCTCATGGGCCGGACGGAGCTTCCGCGCTAGATCACGTGGCGTTTTAGCATGCACCATCGTCATAGCCGGGCTTGGGACGGGCCATTCAGACTCAAAGGCTCCGGGTCCCTTGTATCCTCCAAGACGCACGCCGGAAATCTGCCCTATCCTCCCATATGTCCCCGTCCGTGCTGGCCAGTCGCGCCGGGACGGGCGCTTACAAATATACGCCGTAAGCTGAACGAAGCGTTCATGTCGCGTTCATGCTCTTAAGCTCATATTAACCCTTGTCCGATCCCTGTAGGTAAACCATCACAAACCTTTCCTCGGCCCATCTTGGGGGGTATGAAATGCAGGGATTTCATACCCCCCTTACTTTTTTCCAATTGAGTTATCTCCTACCGTGCTTGTCAGCGATACGGCGGTTGCTTAGGTTCTGGGCTCGCATACCCGAACGCAACAAAGGAGCAACCCGTGGCATTTCAGCTTCCTGAACTTCCCTACGCCTACGATGCCCTGCAGCCCTACATGTCAGCGGAGACGCTGCAATACCATCACGACAAGCATCACCTCGCTTATGTCGACAACCTCAACAAGCTGCTTCCTGGCTCGGGTTTCGAGGGCGAGAGCCTTGAAAACATCGTCAAGGCAAGCTTCGGCAAGAACGCGGGGGTGTTCAACAACGCCGGTCAGGACTACAACCACATCCACTTTTGGAAATGGATGAAGAAGGATGGCGGCGGCAAAAAGCTTCCCAGCGCCTTGCAGGCCCGCATCGACAGCGATCTTGGCGGTTATGACAAGTTCCGTACGGACTTCATCGCGGCCGGCGTCGGTCAGTTCGGCTCCGGCTGGGCTTGGCTTACGGTAAAAAACGGCAAGCTTGAGGTCACGAAGACGCCGAATGGCGAAAACCCGCTCGTTCATGGCGGCACGCCGATCCTGGGCGTGGATGTGTGGGAGCATTCCTATTACATCGACTACCGCAACGCTCGCGCGAAATATCTAGAGGCGTTCGTCGACCATCTCATCAACTGGGAGTATGTCGAGGAGCTGCTGCACAAAGCCTAACCGTTCTCAATGGGCTGGGCGCCGAGCCCAGCCCCAAAAATTACCTTGGAGCAGCAAAAGCTGCCGCCCATTGTTCGACCCGCTCAACATTTAAAAAGTCCAACGATCTTGCCGCAAAGCCGTATGACATCGCTGTTTTCGGAGCGAGCAGCTTTGTTGGACAGCTCGTTTGCGGCTATTTGGCCAGCCACTTCAGCCCCGCTCGTCTTCAATGGGCCGCCGCCGGCCGATCGCGCGAAAAGCTTGAGCGGATGCGCGCCTCGCTGGGTGCGAAGGCTGCGAACATTCCGCTCATCATTGCCGATGCCGGTGACGGGCAAGCGCTGGCGGCACTATGCGCGCAGACACGCGTTGTGATCTCTACGGCTGGCCCTTACGCTTTGATCGGGGAGCCGCTCGTCAAAGCCTGCGCCTCATCCGGCACGGACTACTGCGATCTGACCGGCGAATTGCAATGGATCCGGCGCATGCTCGATCGCTACGAACAAACGGCACAGGCGAGCGGCGCCCGCATCGTGCATTGCTGCGGCTTCGACTCCCTCCCCTCCGATCTCGGGGCGCATTTTCTGCAGCAGAAGGCCCTGGAGCGGTTCGGGCGCACCTGCAGCCATGTCAAGATGCGCGTGAAGGCCGCGCGCGGCGGCTTGTCAGGAGGCACGGCGGCGAGCCTCATGAACGTCGCGAAGGAGGCCGCAGCCGATCCGGCGCTGCGCCGGGCGCTCAAGAACCCCTACCTTCTCTGTCCGGAGGAAGGCCGGCCCAGCACGCGTCAAGAGAGCCTATCCACGCCCGGCTACGATAGCGATTTCGAGGCTTGGCGCGCGCCCTTCATCATGGCGGGCATCAACACGCGCGTCGTGCACCGGTCGAACGCGATCTCGAACTACGCTTACGGCAAGGACTTCCGCTATGACGAGGCGATGCTCACCGGGCGGGGACTGCGCGGCCGCGTGACCGCCTATGCCATTGCGGGTGCGCTGGGCGGTTTTTTGACCATGACCGCCATGCCGCCCACGCGCGCGTTCCTGCAGCGGTTTGTGTTGCCCGCGCAAGGTCAGGGACCTTCGCCCGAATCCCAAAAGGCTGGATTCTTCGATTTGCGCTTTCTCGGTCTCGCGGACAGCGGTCAGACAATCCGCGTCCAAGTCACAGGGGATGCCGATCCCGGCTATGGCTCGACCTGCAAGATGCTAGGACAGGTTGGAGCCTGCTTGGCCGGCATGGCGCGCGGAAGAACGCGGCAAGCGGCGGGTTCTGGACGCCGGCAACGCTGCTTGGCGGCCGGCTGATCGAGGCACTTCAGAGCCATGCCGGACTTTCGTTCCAGGTACTTTGATGGCACGCACCGGTTATACAAAGTCCGGCTGATATTTGACAAGTCACCCCTCATCTGTCCTTCTCCCCGAGGGGAGAAGGAACGCAGGGCAAAGCCCTCTCCCCAAGGGGAGAGGGTTGGGTGAGGGGGTCTTCGAACCGCCCTCAGTGAAGCTTTCAACTTTACCGGATTTTGGATTAAGGCGCGGCGACGACCAGCGTCCAGAACGTCTTATACTTGCTATCGGGCCTGTACTCGTAGGCGACGCCGATGTGCTTGGCGCCAGCCAACAGCATGTTCCGGCTATGTGGCGGGCTCTTCTTCCAGCCCTCGATCGTCTCTTGGATCGAGGCTTGGCCTACGCCGACATTCTCGGCTGCTAGGCGGTAGGCGTATCCCGCCGCAACGAGGCGCTTGCCCACATCCTGTCCATTCGGGCCGGTGTGGGACATGTGATCGTGTTTAGCCATGTCTTTCGACAGAGCTTCCGCCGCTGCCGTCGCGTGAGGATCGAGCGCGAGGGGAGATAAGTTCTTTTGTGCGCGGTAATCGTTGATGAGGCGCAGCGCCGCATTGGCGTCGAAGGGGGGCATGACCGGCTTATCGGTCTTTTGCGAAACGGGCTGGGCGCCGGAGCTGAACACGGTCGAAAAATTGGACCATATGCCGCCCAGGCTGTTTCCGGTGGAGGCGGTGTCAGCCTTCTCCGCAGCCGGCGCCTCTTTTGCGGGGAGATCGCGATCGCTCGCGCCGCCGATACTGGAAAGGGAGGGCAAACTGCTCGTGGATGCACACCCGCCCAGCGCCGCGCAAATCAGCACGATACGGATCTTACGCCGCATGGAATGTACCCTCATCCTGCTTCCTGTATGCCAGATTATGGTTGACGAACCTTTCGGCCTCGACGCCGAATCGATAGACTCGGATCGCGTCAATATCATGATAGGGATTGCGCGGAACCGCCCCGGCGAAAGCGGATTGCTTAACGACAGTCCTTACAGGAGAGCCTTCATCATGGTGAACGCACCTCTTCGAGCTGCCGCCGTACTGATTGCCATGGCCGCGCTCTGCGGGAAAGCGCTGCCCGATCCGATGCTTGCGGATTTCGACTATCCCTACGAGGTGCACCGCTTCGACTTCACCTCGCAAAAGCTCCCGCTCGCCATGGCCTATCTCGACGTCGCGCCTCAAGGGCCGCCGAAAGGGAGCACGGTTGTGCTCCTGCACGGGAAAAATTTTTGCGCCGCGACCTGGGACAAGACCATCCGTGCGCTGTCCGATGCCGGCTACCGCGTGGTCGCACCGGACCAGATCGGCTTCTGCAAGTCGTCGAAGCCCGGGCATTATCAGTTCAGCTTTCAGCAGCTCGCGGCGAACACCCGCGAACTCTTGCAAAGCATCGGCGTCCAGAACCCCATCGTCATGGGTCACTCCACGGGCGGCATGCTCGCCTTCCGCTATGCCCTAATGTACCCGCAGGAGACGAAGGCGCTTGTCGCGGTGAACCCTATCGGCCTTGAGGACTGGAAGGCGAAGGGCGTTCCGATGGCCATTATCGATCGGCTTTACCAGGACGAGCTGAAGACAACGGCGGAGAGCATTCGCGAGTACGAGCGCAAGACTTATTACGCCGGCGAGTGGAAGCCGGACTATGACAAGTGGGTCAACATGCTTGCGAGTATGTACGCCGGGAAGGATGGCGCGCTGTTTGCCTGGAGCCAGGCGCTGACCTCGGACATGATCTTCAGCCAGCCCGTCGTCTATGAATTCGGCAATATCCGGGTGCCCACGCTGCTCATGATCGGCGAGAAGGACAACACCGCCATCGGCAAGAACCGCGCCTCTCCCGACGTTGCGCGGCGCATCGGAAACTACAAGGAGCTTGGGCCTGCGACAGCGCGGGCGATTGCCGGCTCCATCCTCGTCACCTTTCCGGATTACGGCCACGCCCCGCAAATCCAGGACCCGGACGGCTTTAACGGGGAACTGCTCAAGCAGCTTGGCACATTGCCCGGCCAGCACGGCTCGCACTGACCTAATCCAGTGTTCGGCTTAGCCGCCAAAAAAGCATCAAAACTGCGCGAAGAGTTTATCTGCGCGAACTATTCCGGCGTGCCCTCATTTAACAATAAGTCTGAGATGGAGCTGGCCGCCTTTGGAAGGGCCGGTGGTGGAAGCGACTGGAGCTTGACGTGGACGGCATCACATCGGCGCACGCGGCGGTTTGGGGCATCGCGGCCGTCGCGACGGGCGGTGTGATTGTCCGCCCATGGGGGCTGCCGGAAGCGATTTGGGCCGTGGCCGGCGCCGCCGCGCTTGTGCTGCTGGCGCTCATACCTTGGCAGGACGCGCTCGCCGCCGCCGGGAAGGGCACGGACGTCTACCTCTTTCTCGCCGGCATGATGCTGCTCGCCGAAGTCGCGCGCCGTGAGGCGCTGTTCGACTGGCTCGCCGCGCACGCCGCCAACGCCGCGAAGGGCTCGCGGGCCAAGCTGTTCGGGCTGGTCTACCTCGTCGGCATCGCGGTCACGGCCTTCCTGTCGAACGATGCAACGGCCGTCGTGCTCACGCCTGCCGTGTATGCGGCGGCAAGGGCGGCGAAAGCGGAACCGCTGCCCTATCTCGTGGTCTGCGCCTTCATCGCGAACGCCGCCAGCTTCGTGCTGCCGATCTCGAACCCCGCCAACCTCGTTCTCTATGGCAACCACATGCCGCCGCTTTGGCCATGGCTGAAGCAGTTCGCCCTGCCGTCGGCGGTTTCGATTGGCGTCACTTATGCCGGCCTACGCTGGCTTTACCGGCGCGACCTCAGAGGCGGAATCGAACACGATACGGACGGGGCGCCGCTCACGGATGGTGGCCGCTATGCTGCCTTCGGGATCGGGGCCACGGCTGTGGCGCTGCTCGTGGCATCCGCGATCGACATCCAGCTCGGCGCTCCGACCTTTGCAGCCGGGGCCGCGACGGTGCTGTTCGTGCTTCTCGAAAAGCGCGAGGCGCCTTGGGCCCTCCTCAAGGGCATCTCTTGGGACGTACTTCCGCTTGTCGCCGGCCTGTTCGTGCTTGTCGAAGGTCTCAACAACACGGGCGTGGTTTCGCACCTGACCAACCTTTTGAGGGAGGGCGCGGAACATTCGGAGGCAGCGACTGCTTGGATTGCTGGAACAGGGCTCGCTTTCGTGACCAACCTGATGAACAATCTTCCTGCAGGCCTTATCGCTCAATCCGCGCTCGAACCGGCGCGCGCGCCTCCGGTGGTAACGGGCGCGCTCCTGCTCGGCGTTGACCTCGGACCAAACCTCTCGGTCACGGGTTCGCTCGCGACCATACTCTGGCTCATCGCGCTAAAGCGCGAAGGCGTAACTTGCACGGCCGGGCATTTTCTCAAAATCGGCGCGGTCGTGATGCCATCCGCGCTCATCCTCGCGCTCGGCACCCTCATCCTTACGAGTTGACGGCAATAAAGTCATGAATTCGAGCTTGATCTATCCCTTCATCATCATCGCCGGCGCGCTTCAGGCGGCGGGCGCGGTCATGAACGCGCAGCTCAGGGTTTATCTCGTCAATCCCTGGCTCGCGAGCTTCGTCTCCTTCGTGCTGATTGCGTTCTTCTTCGCGAGCATGGTCGCGATCATCCCGCGGCCGCTGCCCTCGGTGCAAAGCCTGAACGAGATGCCGTGGTGGGCGCCGCTTGGCGGTCTGACCGGCGCCGTCGCGGTGTTTGCCGGCCTCACGCTGATCGATAAGCTCGGCGCCGGCACGGTGAACGGGCTGATCATCGCGGCGAACATTGTAACGTCCATCGCGATCGACCATTTCGGGCTGCTGAATGCGCCAGTGCATGAGGCAAATTTCTGGCGCATCCTCGGCGGCGCGCTGATGGTGGCTGGCATCGCGCTTGTGTCAAGATTTCTAACCACGCCGTGTTAGGAGCCCGGCTGGCGCCGGTAACTGTCCCGCATCTCCCGCTTGAGGACTTTACCCGCCACGTTCAAGGGAAAGGCGTTCATAATCATCACTTCGGTGACCCGCTGAAACTTGGCGTGCACCTGGCTGTTGATCCATTGCTTGAGCGGTTCGGGTTCGATCGTTTCTCCCGCGCGGAGCACGACGGCTGCCACCGGTGTTTCTCCCCATTTTTCATCGGGAATGCCGAACACAGCGACTTCGGCCACTGCCGGATGCTGGATCGCCACTTCCTCGATGTCCTTGGGATACACATTGACGCCGCCGCTGACGATCATGTCCTTGATCCGGTCGACCAGGAAGAGATAGCCGTCCTCATCCACATAACCGGCATCGCCGGTGTGCAGCCAGCCGTCGACGATGGCATGCTCAGTCAGGTCCGGACGTTTATAGTAACCGGGAGTCAGGATAGGGCCCTTGCCGCAGATCTCACCGACCTCTCCGGGGGCGCATTCCGTGCCGTCCAGCCGCAAGATACGCATCTCAAAGAAGGACGGCGGTACGCCCACCGACCCCACCTTGCGGATGGCGTCATGCTTGTCGAGCACGGTGACGAAACCTTCGGTCAGCCCGTAGAGCTCATAAAAACGGCCCGGCAGCACCTCATTCAGCCGATGCTTGTATTCCAGCAGCAGCGGGCCGCCGACATTGTGGATCATCTCCAGGGATGCTAGAGCCTCGGGCCTGAAGGCCGGGCTGTTGAGCACCGCCATTATCTGGGACGGCACCATGACGATATGGGTTGCCTGTTCCCGTTCGATATCCCGGATCACCCGCTCCGCGTTGAATAAGTCGTGCAGGATATAGGTGGCGCCCAGGTACATCCAGGGCATCAGGTCCAGCATGGCGCCGTTGAAGACAATGGAGCCGGCGTGCAGAACGACGCTCTCCGGCGTCATCCGCCAAGCCGAAGCGAACAGCGTGCAGTACATGGCGCGCACATAGTGTGTATGGACGATGCCCTTGGGGGTGCCCGTGGTGCCGCTCGAATACATGATGTTGTAGACGTCTGCGTCAGTCAGGCCGGCATCCGGCGGATTGTCCTCCGCGGCCCCGGCGGTGAAGTCCTCATAGGTACGGAAACCCGGCCCTGCCTCTCCTTGACACCCCACCAGCACGAAGTGGTCAGCGGTTATTTGCGGCTCCTCGCCGCGAATATTGTCCAGAGCTTCGGCGAAGGACGCATCGGCGAGCACGAGGACAGAATCGGAATTGCGTAACTGGGTCGCTAGACCGCTCTCCTGCAGCAGGGTGCTCATAGGAACGATGACGATTCCGGTCTTGGCCGCGGCCCAGTAGGCGGTCATCAGCTCGATACAGTTGGGCAGAACGGTGGCGATCTTGTCGCCCTTGGTGACGCCGCTGGCCAGCAGGGCGTTGGCAAGCCGGTTCACTTTGGCGTTCAGTTCACGGTAAGTCAGCCGCTGGCCGCTCGCCACCAGCGCCAGACGATCGGGCCGGTAGCGGGCGTGCCGCGGCAGCAATGCGCCAATGTTCATGAATAACTCCTCCCACCTTTTGCCGATAATGAAGCAAGCCGTCGCCGGCATTATCGCCGGTTATAATCCGTTTAGCCACAGGTGCATCGTTCTGCCAAGATCGGCCGCGAGGCTACATCTCCACTTGCCCTGAAGGAAGCGACTTGGCGCCCGATACGCCATGGGCCGCCATTCCCAACTATGCCGCCAGGGCATCGCGCCTCTATCACGCATGTGGCTCACACGGCAATCTGCGCCCGCGCCTGCAGCATCGGCGCGAGCTGGACCCCGGCGGCTTCGAGCGCAGCGCGGACAGCTCTTGCGACAACCGCAGCTTCGGGCTCATCGCCATGAACGCACAGCGTATCCACCTGAAGCTTAAGCCGCGCGCCGCCCGCCGCCACCACCTCGCCATCGCGCGCGAAGCGCAGTGCTTGTGCCGCAGCCACTGCCGGGTCCCCGATCACCGAGCCTTGCACCGATCGCGGCATGAGCGATCCGTCCTCGCGGTACTGGCGGTCGCAAAAGCCCTCGCGGGCGAAGGCAAGCCCTTCTTTTTCCGCCGCCTTTTGCATCTCCGATCCGGGCAAGCCCACAAGGATCAAGCCCGCATCGACGGTTCGGACCGCCCGCGCGATGGCGCCGGCGTAGGCTTCGTCCCTCGCGGCCATGTTATAGAGCGCGCCATGCGCCTTCACATGACGGACGGGCGCGCCCGAATAAGCGGCGAAAGCCTGCATGGCCCCGATCTGATAGGCGACGAGATACTCCAGATCGCGCGCATTCATGGCGATGTTCCGCCGCCCGAAGCCCCATAGATCGTTGAAGCCGGGATGGGCGCCAAGCCCCACGCCGCGCTCCTTCGCCAGCAGCGAAAGGCGATGCATGATCGTGGCCTCGCCCGCGTGGAAACCGCAGGCGACGTTGGCCGAGGTAACAATGCCGAGCAGCGCCTCGTCTTGGCCGATCGTATAAGCTCCGAACCCCTCGCCCATATCCGCGTTGAGATCGATTTGCATGGCCTGCTCCTTGTTCGCGATGCTGCAAGCTTAAACTATGCTGCAAGGGATTATGAAACCGTCCAGCACTGCTAACTCTTAGCGGTCGAGAAGAGCCATCATCGGCTTCAAGTAACGCTCACCGGCTGCCGCCCCGCGAGGCGCCACGGCGTCAAGCTTCTCCAGGTCTGCGGGCGACAGCTTGACGTTTAGCGCACTCACATTCTCTTCCAGGTAAGTCCGGCGCTTGGTGCCTGGAATGGGCACAACATCGGGTCCTTGGGCCAAAAGCCAAGCCAAAGCGACCTGCCCCGGCTTAGCGCCGTTGCCATCTGCAATCGCCTGAACTGCCGCGACGATTTCCATGTTCCGGTCGAAGTTTTCGCCCTGAAAGCGCGGCTGCGTGCGGCGGTAATCGCCTTGCGGGTAATCCTCGGCCCGCTTCGCGGTGCCGGTTAAAAAACCGCGGCCGAGCGGGCTATAGGGCACAAAGCCGATTCCAAGCTCGCGGCACGCCGGCAGGATCTCCTCTTCAACGCCGCGCTCCCACAGCGAATATTCGCTTTGCAAAGCGCTGATGGGATGCACGGCGTGCGCGCGCCGGAGCGTCTTGGCGGACGCCTCGGAAAGGCCGAGATAGCGCACCTTGCCTTCGTTCACGAGGGCAGCCATCGCGCCAACGGTGTCTTCGATGGGCACGCCAGGGTCCACGCGATGCTGGTAGAAGAGGTCGATATAATCCGTACCGAGCCGCTTGAGCGAGGCCTCGCAAACCTCTTTGACATGCTCGGGCCGGCTGTCGGTGCCCTGGGTCTTGCCGTCAACGATCTTGAAGCCGAATTTCGTGGCGATAACCACTTGATCGCGCTTCCCCGCAACGGCTTTACCGACGAGGATTTCATTATCGAAAGGTCCGTACATCTCGGCCGTATCGAGGAACGTCAAGCCCAGCTGCATCGCGCGGTGGATGGTCGCGACGGACTCGGCATCGTCGCGGCCGCTATAGGCAAAGCTCATTCCCATGCATCCGAGCCCAAGAGCCGAAACTTCGAGCCCCTGGCCACCCAATGACCGCTTTTCCATACTCGCCTCCTCAGCACTGGCCTATCGTGATAACCGATGTGAGGTTCTCTGTTCAACGCGCGAGCAAAAATCTCCGCCCTTTACAGCGCCCGGAACATGACGAAGGCATCGGCATAGCCCTGCGACGGATGCCTGAAGGCGAGCGGCAAGCGGCCAACAATCTCGAAACCGAGCGATTTCCAGAGATGAAGAGCGGCCGTATTGGTGCTGACGACGAAGTTGAACTGCATGGCCCGGAAGCCGCGCGCTTTGGCCAGCGCTAACGAATGCTCGCACATCTGCCGGGCCACGCCCCTGCCGCGCGCATATGCGCAGGTCATATAGCCGCAGTTGGCCACGTGATCTCCGCCGCCGGCTTGATTGGGGCGCAGATAATAGGTGCCAACGATGCGTCCGTTCTCCTCCGCGGCGAAGGTCTCGCGGTCGGGAGCCATCCAATAGGAGAGCGCCGCAGCCTCGCTCATACCGGAAGGCAGGGCGTAGGTTTCCCCGGCGCGTATCACCGGGCCAATGATCGCCCAGATCGCGCTTTCATCATCCTTCCGGGCGGCCCTGATCAGCATGGTATACCGGCAAGACAGTCAGCCCAAGCGCGCACGGCGCGGCATGGGCGCAAGATCGAAGATCCGGTGGACGCGGCGGCACACGCCGATGATCTGTCCCTCGGCAGGATTGCAGATCCGGATGGTGCGGAAATTGGGATTGAGCGGGACGAGATCGACGATCAACGAGCCGTCCGCGGACCGCCCCACTTCGCGGTAAAGCCGGAACAGCGCCTGACGCTCCGCCGGCACGAGCGCAAGCACGAAGTCAGCCGGAGTTGGCGTCGCTTCCAAATCGATCATCGCCTTGTCGCCAGGCTCGAAGGAGACCGCTTCAGTTGGATTAAACATCGACTTGTCTTCGATTTCGATAAAGATTGCGTGCTCGGGGAGCGTCTCTTCGCCGGAAACAGGGATCGTGACGGCCAGCATAGGCTCAAGTCCGCAAGCAATGCGTTGAAGTTCAGCAATATTCTCAAGACCTACCAGGGCGATACGCCGCACCATCCTCGACGGTATGCCCTGCGGTCTTTCGATTTGATTTAAAAAATCACCTTTTCCAAAATAAATATAATCGACCGTCACACCAAAGGCCGACGCGAAAAGGATGGCCTGCTTGGGAGGAATGGCGCGTTCCCCATTCTCGTAGTTCATGTAACGGCTGTAATTCCAACCAAACTTCCGCACGGCCTCGGTTGCTCGCTCGTAGCCGGCATGCACCCGCGCGCTGCGCAGCCTCTCCGCTATCAGCCTAATCTCGTCTGCCGTCCAATCCCGCATCGCACAAGCTCACTTCTACACATGCTGTGTAACACAATTCCCGAGCGAAGAAATCGCCCAAATTTGGCCTTCCAGCCATTTCAGGGGAAAAACAAGGTGTTCGCCGCGATTCGAGTTATTTTATGATCTAGTTGGGATGAATCCTATCTTCGGTAGGCAAGCCCGGGCGAATCGACTTCGGCGGGAAATTCACTTCATCTTCATGAGCTTTTGCCGGGCATGCACCTTCCGCATTTGCAGGGAGCCCGAACGCGCGCCCTTTCACGCTTTGTATCAAGATTTAGGATAAATTTACACGAAATGTGTAAGTTATGCGCTGTGTCGTGGAAACAGAACGCAAATCGTGTTTTTCGCGACCGAGTTTGGCAATCGAACGAGGCGCCCGTGTTGCATCCAGTCCCTCAGTCAGCCCTCATCCCCTTACGGCTTTTCAACCCTTCGAGCGGCGTCCATACAGTTTGTGGCGCCCGCCGGCGATGGACGACCGGCGATCTCACTGAAATCATTGCCGCGATTGCCACACTGAGAACAAGCGACATCGCGCGCATGATTGGCGTCAACCCGAAAGCGCTGCGCTCGGTGTTGAGGCGCCATGGGATCAGCCTCCGCGCGCTGAGGGAGAAGGCTAAAAAGCCGGAGAGCGGCGGCACCGGGCTTCTCCTGCGCCGGACTTCGGGTGCGCCTTCGGCAATTTACGGCGCAACGGCGCTCGCGTCGCTGCCAGACGGCGCCTGCCGGTGGCCGCTCGGCGATCCCGCCGAGCCCGGATTTGCCTTTTGCGGCGCAGCGAAACTTCTCCGGCACTCCTACTGCCCAGAGCACTTCGCTCAATCCCGGCCCGGCGCGGAAAGCGAATAAGCATGAAACCGAAAAGCACAGGCAAGAGGCCGAAGCCGGACCTGTCCGAATCGCCGAGCGAGCACCGGCGGCAGCATACCCCATTCACCCGCGATGTCTTGACGCCACCCGGAGCACCCGTTGTCGCGCGTCATAGAACGCGGACGATCTTGACACCTCTGGCGGTGAGGCTCGCGATCATCGAAGACGCAGCAGCAAAGCCCGAGGCCGTGCGGGTCCGCTCCTTGCGCCGCCGCCTGACCGCGCTCGATCGCGCGCTCTCCGATCAAGAGGCGGCGGCGCTCGATCGATTCACGTCCTGCATCAACGCTCTCTCGAACACAGGGTGCATCGACTATCTGAGGTCCGGGGTTCGGTCGGAACCGGCCGGGCGCCTGCCTTTCAGCGAAGGCAAGCGGCGCGAAATCGCAGCGATGACCCACGTGCTCCGGGGACTATGTGTAGCTCATAGAACTGCCGTGCTGGAACTGGCGGTGTGTCTCGATCCGGGTCAAAGTCAAAGGGATCTCAAGCCGGGAGAGGCTTTTGTAGCCGCTGTCCGCTCGGCGGCCGGCCCGGTCGTGTCTCTCTATGACGAATGGTTCTCGCGTGAAAGAAAGCGCCGCGAGACAAATAGCAGCTGACACAGGCGAAAAAAGAGTGAAAGCCGCGCCATGAGACTTGCAAAAGCGTCCGCAATGCGTTTGCGTAACTGGCATCATGCTCGAATGGACCGACGCGATCCTGCGCTTGACCGCCGCCACATTCATTGGGGGCGCTATCGGCTTGGACCGGGATCTGCGGGGCAAGCCCACCGGTGTGCGGACCATGGGCATCGTGTCGCTCGGCGCCGCGCTGATCGTTCTCGCCAGCCAATATCCGGCCCACACCGAGGATGTGGCCGCCGCCAGCCGCGTCATGCAGGGCATCATCACAGGCATCGGCTTTCTGGGCGCGGGTGTGATCCTCCGCAATCCCGGCGGCAAGCGGGTCCACGGCCTCACAACGGCGGCATCCATCTGGCTGACCGCCTGTATCGGCGCTGCCTGCGGGGCCGGCGCATGGCCGCTCGTACTCGCGTCAGCCGTGCTGGTCTTCCTCATCCTGTCGATGGGAAGACCGCTCGAAAAGATGGTCGAACGCCATTTCCCCGATGAAGACAAACCGGAGAGCTGAGCGGACTTCGCAAGAGCGGAGGACGCGGCATCCTACGGCCGATCCATCCGCACCGCTTGTTCGCCATTCGCTCGCTTAAGATCTCAAGCATGCAGCCGGGGTTGCGGGCCGCTTGGAGAATGAAGGCATCGGCGTTATGAGCTTATGCCGCCTGCCGGCCGGGTCCTCTGGCTGTCCGGCCAATTCGCGCTGCAGAGTTTCGTCCCGCCACATCTCCCAATACAGAAAGAGCGACCGTTTTGGCTTGAAGGACTCGTCGCGCTCGATTGTAGGTCCCATGGCATTGCGCCAGGACGTAATAACATCGAGGTGGATGTACCCGATCTCGGGAAGGCCTACGCCGAGGTCATAAAGACCGAAAGCGATATTGGTGTGCTCGGGATCGAGGCGGCTCAGCAGGCATCGATAGCGCCCGCCCGGCTGATACAGCCTTACGAGCGGCATCTCGATAGGTTCATCCGCACTGATCGATTCGCCCTTCGTGACCGCCTGCCGGTGACGTTCGATCGCGCGCCAAGTTCCCGATCAACTTCCCGGCGGTTTCGTCCGGGATCAATGGCGTACCGGAAAGCGTCCGGTAGGGCAGGGTAACGGCCGGCGTCGCATCGCTACTGACTACATGATCACTCACTTGAAAACCCCCTACTTGGCTGACTGCTGCCCGAACGTTAACAAAACCTAGAATTTCAAGAAACCAACTCTATACAATCTTAGGATGCAAAAACTATCGAATTCTGGCTGGCCTCTGGCGCGCTGGCTCGAACGCCGGGCAGGCTCCTGAAAAAGCCTGGCTTCATCCTTCGACAGGCTCAAGGATGAGGCTGTGCGTTTTCAAAGGCGCAAACCTCATGGTGAGCTTGTCGAACCATGGGCAACATCGATTTCCAGCAGCCTGCTAGTCATATTGTCTGGGACATTGCCCCTTGAGGGGAATGCGCGGCCGAGCATATGATAGCTCCTTGGAATACTGTCCGGTGGCCATGGCACAGATTGCATCTTCGACCCCACTCCTGCTTCCCTTCGATGGAATCCAACCGCGTTTCGGCGTTTCGCCTGAGTTTCCGGGCGGAGGCGCCAGCGTTCTGGGAAAGGTGGAGTTTGGCGCCCGCGCCATCATCGCGGCAGGAGCCGTCGTCAGGGGCGACGGCCATTTCGTCCGCGTGGGCGACGATTTTTGCATCGGCGCAAACGCGACCGTGCATATCGCCCACAGACCTTCATCCCACGATCATCGGCCATCGCGTGACCATGGGGCGCAACGCGGTTGTGCATGCCTGCACCGTAGGCGACGATTGCGTGATCGAAGACAACGCCGTGATACTCGACGGCTCGGCCGTCGACGGCAACGTGCTTATCGAGGCGGATTCGACCGTCTTTCCGAAATCGAAGCTCGCGGGCGGATATGTTTACGCGGGAACGCCTGCGAAACAGGTGCGGCTGCTTACGGCTGAGGAGCGTGAAGAGCGGGCGGCCCGTCTTCGCAAAGCCGCAAAAGCTTCGCCGGCTAGCCAAGGCAGCGGATCGATCCTCACTGCGCCAGAGAACGCCTTCATTGCGAAGACGGCGCGCCTTTCCGGGCGGGTCGTGCTCAAGGACCGCTCCAGCGTGTTCTTCGGCTGCGAATTCGATGCCGGTGGGCACGAAATCGAAATCGGCGAGAACAGCAATGTGCAGGACAACACAATCATTCGTTGCGAGTCAGCCGGAACCGTGATTGGCCGGGACGTAACGATTGGCCACAATGTTCGCGTAGCCGGTTGCCGTGTTGGCGAGCGCGCGCTTCTCGGTATCGGGAGCGTTATTGCTGCGGGCACGGTCATAGCGGATGACGTGATGGTGGCCGCCGGAGCCGTCACGCTTCCCGGACAAACGCTTGAAAGCGGATGGCTCTGGGGCGGCAGGCCGGCAACGCCGCTATCCCGGCTGGACGATGCGAAGCGCGGCATGATGGCGACCATCATCGAGCATTATTCCGCCTACGCGGACGCCTACCGCAAGGCGCAAGACCGCGCCGGCGCGGGGGAATAGTTCAGGGGCGGCCCGCAGGGCTGCTTCCCGCCGGGTTCACATCCACCCCCACCGCAACTTCATGGTCGCCACCGCCAAGCAGCACGCCCGTCACGGGGCTGACATCGCCAAAGTCGCGTCCGAAGGCGAGTGCGATATGCTCTTCCTTCGGCGTAAGGTTGTTTGTCGGATCGAAATCGACCCATCCGTTTTCCGGCGACCACACCGACATCCAGGCGTGGGACGCGTCGGCACCGATCAGCTTCGGCTGTCCTTCCGGCGGTCGCGTCAGAAGATAACCGCTGACATAGCGCGCGGCGAGGCCGAGCGTGCGCAAGCAGGCGATTTCGAGATGCGCGAAGTCCTGGCAAACCCCGCGCCGGATGCGAAGCACCTCCTCGACAGGCGTGGCAACGTCTGTGGCCCCGGCCTCATAGGTGAACTCCTTATAGATTCGCGCAGTCAGATCCACCACGCCTTCCAGCAACGGCCGGCCATCGGGAAAACTCGGGCGAGCGAACTTATAGATTTCGCGGGATGGCCGGATATAACGCGATGGGCAGGTATAAAGCAGGGCGCCGAAAGATTCCGCGCCGAGATTCGCCCGGAGCTGCGCCGCCACATCGTTCCACGCTCCCGAACGCCATGCATCGAAATCGGGAGGTGCCATGACATCGACTTGCGCGCGCGAATGGATCACAAGCTCGGTATGATCCTGCTCGATGGTGATGATGGATGCGGGATTGCCGAAACTGTCCGTGAGATCTTTCCTGGAGGCTGGCGCGGGATCGATCAGGAGGCTATGCCGGAGCACAGTCTGCCGGTCATGCGGGCGGGGGGCCAGATGCAGCAAATGGTGGGACTGTGAAACGGGCGCCGAGTACCGATAGTATGTACGGTGGCTGATCTCGAAGTTCATAAGCGCTGCCCGAATCTGGTATAGACACGCCTCAGCTCATCTTCGGTGAGGTTGAAGTAACGGCGTGTAATCGCTTCGGAGAGTTTTGGCAAACCGGATATCAAGTACTTCAACAGCTCTTGCAGCTCGGTCCGCTTTTCGCCTGGGCCGGGATGAGCGAGGCTTGCGACATTCGCAAGCCGAACACGCGTCAACAGATCGAGGATGAGCCGCTGTTCCTCGTTGTGCGGGGCGTAATGCGAGGCTTGTGGCAGCGCTGACAAGTGCTCCTGGATCATCAGGAGCTGGAAGCCAATGCCGCGCGGGTTCGATTCGTCCACCATCAGAAGGTCGAGGACCAGGGACAAGATGGGCGCGAACAAATAGCGCTGCCGGAAGGTGATGGTGCTGTCAGCGGCGTTTAACACGAAAAACAGGCGCGCCGTCTCTTCGTCCTCGCGCGCGGCTTCGCCAAAGAGCGTGAGAAGCAATTCCGCAAGATTGAGAGCCCGCTCGACGCGCCGCCCCATATCCTGGAAACGCCAGCCATAGTTCCGCGTCATATTCTCGGCGGTGAGACCGTTGAGCGAGGCCAGCGTGACGATCCCGGCATTCAGCCGGTCGAGCAGCAAGACCGAATCGGTAATCTCGGGCGGCTTCGGCGAGCCGATATTGGAGAAGCGCAGAAGGGTCTGCCAGGCCTCGAGCGAAAGACGCTCGCGCACGATGCTGCCGACGCGGAGCATGTTGTCTTTCAAGCCTGGAAGGCTGTGAGTGCGGCCACGCGCGGTCATCAGAATGCGGACCGCTTGCTCGATAGCGCGCGCATCCGCCCCAAGCTTGGGCATGGAGCTTGGCGGCAGGTCCTTCGCGAGCAGGAGTTCCAGAGCCTTCGGGCCGCCATCTCCGCCGCCTCCAGTTCCGGTGTCTTCCGCCCGGGTCAATGCGCCCCGCATGAGGCGCATGATCCAATCCGCCCGTTCACCATACCGGCCGAGCCAATAAAGATTGTCGGCGATCCGGCTGCGCAGCCCTATCCCTGTGCGCAGAATATGCGCAACCTCTCCAGCCGGCCGCATCAAGGTGACGTGCGGCATGGCCGCGCCTTCCTCGGAGCAGACCCAAACGTCGCGGGAATGGCCGTCCTTTGCCGACATGGCCACGCCCGGGGTTCCATCGAGAGACAGGGCGAGGCCGCCCGGCATGACCCTGTACTCTCCGTCCACCGCGGAAACATAAAGGCGCATTGCGAAGGGCCGCGCCTTCAGGCCTGAGCCTGTCCAGGACGGTGCCGTTGCGCAATCGTGGCGTTCCTCGGCGACATAATCCTGGCCGTTGACCTCAAGCTCGAATTGGAGCGCCTCAAGCTCGCGGCTGGACAGCCGTTCGGGCAAAATGCCCTGCTCGGCGCGCCCCGGCCGCCCTGTGCCCTCATGAGCATGGCGAATCACAAAGCGCTCCGGATGCTCAAAAACGAAAACACGCGATTCCATATCGCCGAGCCAGCGGCGGGTTGTGTCCTGAAGGATGAGGTCCTGTCCGAGGAGCGATTTGGAGATTTGGGGCAGCGACGGCGCCAGCGCGCGATTTTCCACAACGGCGGTACCGAGGAAATTCATGAGCAGGCGCGGGTTGTTGCGCAGCGCCTGGACAAGGCCCACGGGCCCGGCAAACATAGTTGGATCGAGTTCAAGCGGGTCGCAATGCGAGCCTTCGACGCAGCGGATGATGAGATCGATCGGTTTCAGGCCTTCCAGCGTCTTCATATACACGCGGCTGCCGATCACGCGGAGGTCGCCGCCCTCGACGAGTTGGAACCCGAGATAACGGGAGAGGTAGGCGTGGCTGAAATAATCCTCATGCCGCGGGCCAGGGGTGAGGAGCGTGATGAGCGGGTCGTCGCGCTCGATGCGCTGAAGAAGGTCTGTCTGGAGCTGCTGAAAGTAGCGCGCAAGCCTCACGCCGCGCACAGCACGGAACACATCGCCCATGAGCTGGCCGTGGAGAAGCCGGTTCGCCAAGGCAAACCCCACACCCGCTGGCGTTTCCGCGTGTACGTCGATAATGCGCCAAGCGCCGTCCATGTCCCGGATCAGATCCGCCGCGAAGAAATTGATGAGATGGGCGCCGGGTTTCGGATCGCGGCAGGCATGCAAAAAGGCGGGGTCGCTGAACAGGAGCCGCGGCGGCACCTTGCCCGACCTAAGCAGCGTTTGGGGGCCGTAAAGATCTTTGGCAATTTGATCGTACAGCGCGGCCCGCTGGATAAGGCCACGCTCAAGAAAGGCCCAGTCCGCCGCGGAGATGACGATGGGAATGAGATCGATGGACCAAGGCTGGCGGCTGCCGGGCTCGGCAAAGAGATCGTGAGCGATGCCGTTCTCGAGAACGAGGCGCCGCAGCCGTTCCCGCCGCTGGGCCTGCGTCTCGGGCGCAACCGTCGAAAATGCTTCGGAAAAGGCTTGCCAATGCGGCAAGAGCTCGCCATCGGTGCCAAAAGCTTCGTCGCGACCGTTCGCCGGCGGCCGGTATTCAGCGAACACATCCCTCGGCAATTCGGGCTCCCTCGCGGTGCCGGTCATCTTCAACCTAAACCGCCTCCGACGCTGCCGGATGATACTGCGATCTCATCCAATCCATCTCCCGACTCCCCGCCGTGACGGAAGACCCGCTCCTGGCACCGTCAGTCTAACATCCCTTAAGAAGCTACGCTAGCGCGCCTCGTCCACATCTCTTCCCGGATCGATGCCCTTTGGTTGCCTTGTGCTACAAAAACCATCGCTCGTCGGAAAAGAGGGCGGCCGCCCGGTCACGCATACGCAGAACTATCGAATATGAGCGCGATTCTGGGATTGTCATCGCAAAACTTAGCGGCTATCGTCATATTATGTGCACCCGCCAGCGAAGGCTCGCCCGCGGGTGCTTTTTTCGTTGGAGAAAGTGTGCACGGCGGCTCTCATTCCCACAGTTCCAAAAACGGGACGGCAGCCTTCGCCATTGGCGTTGGCTTGAACTTGGCGTTCGTGCTGGCCGAGGCCTTCTTCGCGTTCCAATCCAACTCCATGGCGCTTCTCGCCGACGCGGGTCACAACCTTGGCGATGTCCTCGGCCTCGGCGCGGCATGGACCGCCGCGATTTTGTCCCGCCGCACACCGACCGTCCAATATACTTACGGGTTCGGCACCTCCTCAATCCTCGCGGCGTTGAGCAATGCCGTCCTCCTTCTCGTGGCGTCCGGCGCCATAGCCTTGGGCGCGGTCCAGCGGCTCATCCATCCGGAGCCGGTTGCGAGCGGCACGGTCATCGTTGTCGCCGCCATTGGCATCGCGGTGAATACGATCGCGGCACTCTTGTTCGTGCGGGGCCGCGAGCACGATCTCAATATCCGCGGTGCATTTCTGCACATGGCCGCCGACGCCGCGCTCTCTCTTGGTGTCGTTGCCGCGGGCGTCGCAATAATTTTTACCGGCTGGCATTGGATCGACCCGGCGATCAGCATTGCGATTGCGGGACTTATTGTATGGAGCACCTGGGGCTTGCTGCGGGAAGCCATGCGCCTTGCGATGCAAGGTGTCCCCGCCAGTATCGACCCGGATGCCGTACGCGCTCATTTGGCGCGGCTCAGTGAAGTCGAAAACGTTCACGACCTTCATATTTGGCCGCTTAGTACGACTGAGACCGCATTGACCTGCCACCTCGTCATGAAGGACGGGCACAGCGGCGATGCGTTCCTCGAAAGGACAACGAGGGAACTGCACGTTCATTTCGGAATCGAGCACGCCACCTTGCAGATCGAGGAAACGGATCGATTTTGCGGGACCGAATGCGACCGCTCTGTCCATCCGTCTCGCGGCCCTGCCATAGATACAACATCGGAACACCGTCATGTTTGAAAGCCTCTCCGATCGCCTCTCCGGTATTTTCGACAAACTGACCCGGCGGGGGGCCCTAACCGATAGCGATGTGGCCGAGGCCATGCGCGAGGTGCGCCGTGCGCTGCTCGAAGCGGACGTGGCGCTTGAAGTGGTGAGAACCTTCACGGACCGGGTTCGTGAAAAAGCTGTTGGCCAGGAAGTCGTGCGCTCGGTAACGCCGGGGCAGATGGTCGTGAAGATCGTCCATGACGAACTGGTGCGAACGCTTGGCGCCGAGGCCGAGCCCATCGACCTGAATGCGCCCGCGCCGGTCGGCATCATGATGGTGGGCCTCCAGGGCTCGGGCAAAACGACAACAACGGCCAAGATCGCCAAGCGCCTGCAAGAGCGCGACAAGCGCAAGGTGCTGATGGCCTCGCTCGATACGCGCCTGGCTGCACAGGAGCAGCTCAAGGTGCTGGGAGAGCAAGCGAGCGTCGATACGCTGCCCATCGTGAAGGGCCAGACCCCGCAGCAGATCGCGGCCCGCGCCATGCAGGCCGGCCGCCTCGGCGGCTATGACGTGGTGATACTCGATACAGCCGGACGGCTTCACATCGACGACGAGCTGATGCGCGAGACCGAGGAAATACGCGACATCGCTCAGCCGCATGAGACGCTTCTGGTGGCCGATAGCCTCACGGGCCAGGATGCCGTGAACCTCGCCCGAAACTTCAACGAGCGCATCGGCGTTAGCGGCATTGTGCTGACCCGCATCGACGGCGACGGCCGCGGCGGCGCGGCCCTTTCGATGCGCGCCGTGACGGGCAAGCCGATCAAGCTCCTCGGCACGGGTGAAAAACTCGACGGCCTCGAAGATTTCCACCCCGAACGCATCGCGGGCCGCATCCTCGGTATGGGCGACGTGGTCAGCCTCGTCGAAAGGGCCGCCGAGACCATCGATCACGCCAAGGCCACGGCCATTGCGAAGAAGATGGTCAAGGGCGAGTTCGATTTGGAGGATCTCGCCGAACAGCTCAAGCAGATGCAGAAAATCGGCGGCATGTCCGGCATTCTCGGCTTCCTGCCCGGCATAGGCAAGATCAAGAAGCAGATCGATGCCGCCAATCTCGACGACAGCCTGCTGAAGCGGCAGGGCGCGATCATTTCGTCGATGACGCCGAAGGAACGCCGGAATCCGAAGATTTTGCAAGCAAGCCGCAAGCGGCGTGTCGCGGCCGGTTCTGGCACCACGGTGCAAGAGGTCAATCAGCTCCTGAAAATGCACCGGCAAATGGCCGACATGATGAAAACCATCGGCAAGGGCAAGGGCGGCCTCGCCAAGATGTTCGGCATGGGCGGCAAGATGCCCGAGCCGACGCCCGAGATGATCGAAGCGGCGAAATCCGGCCAGCTTCCAGCGGGCATGAAACTACCGGGCGGGTTTGGCAGCGGTCTCACCAACGCCCTTGGCAACGCTCTTAGCGGCGGCGGGAAGGGCCTGCCGGGTTTACCCGGCCTTCCATCCGGCGGGCGGGGCGGCGGAGGTGGGCTTCCGGGTCTGCCAGGCAAGAAGAAGTAGTTAGAGAGCCACGTGAAAGAGCAAAGCGCGGGACGGCGAAGAAATAATGGAATTCAGGCGGCGGCCGCCCTTATCCGCGCATGTGGGATTGGCTGGCGCCGCCGCCGGAAGTTACGAACGACGATGCACTGACACTAAGGAAAGACGAAAATGCCACTGAAAATCAGGCTTGCGCGGGGCGGAGCCAAGAAGCGCCCCTACTACCGGATTGTCGTCGCGGAAGCCACCGCGCCGCGTGACGGCCGCTTCATTGAGAAGGTCGGCACTTACAATCCGCTGTTGCCGAAGGATCATGCCGATCGCATCACGATCCTGGAAGACCGGGTCAAGCATTGGCTCTCGGTCGGCGCTCAGCCCACCGACCGCGTGCTGCGCTTCCTCGACGCCCGTGGCCTTGCCACACGGCCGGCCCGCAACAATCCCCAAAAGGCCGAGGCCGGCACGAAGGCCAAGGAGCGCGCCGAAGAGCGGGCCAAGAAGGCAGAAGCCGCAGCCGGTGAAGCAGCGGCTTAACGGGGCGGTCCGGCGCGGCATATGATCGTTTTACCCCTCACCCTGTCGCTCTCCCACTGGGAGAGGGACGTTGCTGCAGGCCCGGCGCCTGTTCCGGCGTCCCTTTCTATTGTGGGGAGAAGGACTGGATGAGGGGGTATCCACGCCGCAAATTTAGCACCATGACATGAAAGCCCCTCAGTCACCGCCAGGCGAGAGCGAAGAGCGCGTCCTTCTCGGACGCATCGCTGGCGCGCATGGTCTGAAGGGCGAGGTCAAGATTGCGACCTTCACCGCACGGGCTGAGGATGTGGCGGCTTACGGCCCGCTTGTGAGCGGCGACGGCTTGCGCGCGTTCGTCATCGAGTTGTTCCGGATTTCGGGCGGCGGCCATGTCATCGCGCGGCTTCCCGGGGTGCTCGACCGCGGTGAGGCAGAAAAGCTGCGTGGGACCGAGCTGTACGTTTCGCGCGACGCGCTGCCCGTTGCCGGAGACGACGAATATTATCATTCCGATTTGATTGGTCTTGCGGCCGTTTCCCCGGCAGGCGATCCGCTCGGTGAGGTGGCCGCCATTCTGAATTTTGGCGCCGGCGACTTGCTGGAGATACGCGCTCCGGGAAGCCGGCAGACACAGCTCGTCCCATTCGAGCGTTCGCACGTGCCTAAGGTCGACCTTGAGACCGGCCGCGTTATAATCATATTCCCAGTTTACGAATCGGGTGGAACCAAGGAAGCGGAATGACCGTCGTTGGCTTGATCTCCGATACGCACGGCGTGCTTAGACCTCAGGCCGCAGCCGCGCTCAGTGGCGTATCGTACATTCTGCACGCGGGAGACGTCGGCAAGCCGGAAATTCTTCATGAACTCGCAAGTATCGCCCCGGTTACTGCCGTGCGCGGGAACGTGGATTACGGAGGCTGGGCGGGTGCTCTTCCGCCGCGCGCCACGGTGAGCATAGGCGGCCACCTCGTCCATATGCTGCACGACCTGCGTGACCTCACCATCGACCCTTCCATGAAGAAGGTTTCGGTTGTCATCTCGGGGCACACACACAAGCCTCACTCCGGGACGAGCGGCGGCGTCCTCTATTGCAATCCGGGAAGCGCAGGCCCGCGGCGCTTTACACTGCCGGTGTCGGTCGGCTTTTTGCGTCTGGCTGAAAATTGCGCGCCCGAAACCTGGATTCAGAACCTCGATATCTAGCGGCCTACCCGATCCGAGGATGCCCATGGTTATCAGCGCAAGACGGCTTTCTCGCCGGTTGGCCCTGCCTCCGCTTCCTTCGGCTTGGCGCCGTCGCCTTTACGGAACGGATTACGGGTGGGGACATCCGCCAGCCCGATCGCTTCGGCAGAGCGTTGTAGCAAGTCCAGATCCATGCCCGTGCCCGGAAGCGCCTGTGCGAGCAGTCCCTCATGAGCCTTGAGCATCATTTCCTTCCAAATCTCGGCCGGCAGGGAGCCTCCCGTCACACCGCGCATGGGGCTGGCGTTGTCGTTGCCCATCCAGACGCCGCCGACCCACTGCGCCGTATAGCCAATGAACCAGGCATCTTTGAAATTTTGGCTGGTGCCGGTCTTTCCTGCTGCGGGGTAGAGGTCCAAAGACGCGGCCCGGCCTGTTCCGCCGGCGACGACCGCATTCATCATGTCGTTCATCGCACTCACCGCGCGCGCGCTGACGATTCGCGGCGCTGTGGTTTTCGAGCGTTCGAATAGAACTTGCCCTTGATCGTCCTTGATGCGCTCCACCACCTCCGGAACAGCCGCGAGGCCGCCATTGGCAAAAACCGCAAACGCAGCGGTCATTTCGAGCAGAGTGGTCTCCGAAGTCCCGAGCGCGAGCGTCGGGCCGACATTCCGCACCGACTGTACCCCAAGCCGGTTCGCGACCTCGACAATGCGGCGCGTGCCAGAGGCCTGCATGAGCCGGACCGCGGCCATGTTACTGGAGTGGGTGAGCGCGGCTCTCAGTGTTATCGTCCCTCGATAGTCCTTGCCGAAATTGGCGGGGTGCCAGCCCTCGATCTCGATGGGGCTGTCGTCGATGGTTGTGTTGGGCGTGAAGCCGTCCTCGATTGCGGCGAGATAGATGAAAGGCTTGAAGGCGGACCCCGGCTGCCTCATGGCCCGGACGGCGCGGTTGAATTGGCTCTCGGCATGGTTCCTGCCGCCGATCATCGCCCTTATCGCCCCGTCTGGCGTAAGCAACAGCACCGCCGCCTCTGATGCGTGCGCTGTGCGGCCCTTGGTCCTCATGACATTTTCGACCGCATTGCGCGCCGCGATCTGAAGGCTGGCGTCGATGGTCGTTTCGACGATGAGGTTGCGGTTCGTCTCGCCGGTCAGCATCGGCGTGACCTCGGCGACCCAGTCCGCGACAAAGCCGAAGCCAGGTTTCGAGGGCGGCACTTTGAGCGGCGGCGGGTTGGAGGACGCCTCCGCATACTGATTGATGTCGATCTGGTCCGTCTCGGCGAGGAGGCGGAGAATTTCGCGGGCCCGCAGCCGGGCGCGGTCCATATTGGACGCGGGTGAATAATAGGACGGCGCCTTGATGAGGCCGGCCAGCAGCGCCGACTCCCCGAGGGTCAAGTCCTGAGGCGCCTTGCCGAAATAAGAGTAGGCCGCGGCGCCCACGCCGTAATTGCCGCCGCCGAAATAGACCCGGTTGAGGTAGAGTTCGAGGATTTCCTTTTTCGTAAAGCGGTGCTCCAGCCAAAGCGCCAGAAAGAACTCCTCGGCCTTACGCGACAAGGATCGCTTCGGCGCAAGGAACAGGTTCTTGGCGAGCTGTTGTGTGATGGTCGAGCCGCCCTGTTGCACCTCGCCGGACCGGTAATTGGCAATCGCTGCCCGCGCGAGGCCAGCGGGGTCGAGCCCGAAATGATAGAAAAAGCGGCGGTCCTCCGTCGCAAGTACCGCCTTGATGAGATGCGGCGGGATATCTTTGTACGGCACGTAAGCGCGCCGCATGCCGCGCTCGGCGATGAACTCTCCCCCGCGCGCAAGGATGGTGAGGTTCGGCGGTACGTTCACGATCATCGCTTTGCGCGGGTCGGGGAAAACCGAGGCGTAGAATGCCGTAATGCTGGCGAGCGTGATCCCGGCCCAGACGATGGCGACAATCACCCAGGGGATGAGGCGGAGAAGCGGCCGGTGCGCGCTGCGGCGCGGTTCAGCAAGCGGGGATTCCGTTACGAACCAGACGATAGAGTTCCTGAACGATCGCCAGACAAGGCGCAGGATGCCGCAGATCAGGGCGCCGATGAGCCTCCAGGCGCAAAAAGCGAGGAATCGCAGATTGGGAAGTTATCGCCGCCCAGAGTTCTGCGCTCCTCGCACGCCACATTCCTACGCAACGCCTCACAAACGCCTAAGGCCGCGTAACGCACTCATACAGTGGCCTTACATTTGAGAGAATTAGAGCCATTCCATTAAGAGTTAGTTAAGAGCCGGCGCTTTTCCGGCCATGTTGGTTGTAAGGCTTCCAAATCCGGCCCTCACACCCATCGGTCTCGCCGCCTTTGCCCTTGTGGCGGTTTCTCTAAATGTGAGAAGACCGGAGTGAATTCCATTTCACTCCGGAGTCGAAGGCATGGAAGATACATTGACGCTTGTCATAGGCAACAAGGCGTGGTCGTCCTGGAGCCTGCGCCCGTGGCTCGCTCTGAAAGTGGCCGGGATACCGTTCGACGAGGTCAAGATCGGGCTCCGGCAGCCAGACACGGCGGCGCAGATCGCGCGGCACTCCCCATCGGGGCGCGTGCCCGTGCTGAGGCGTGACGGCCTGACCGTTTGGGATAGCCTTGCGATTTGCGAGTATGCCGCGGAACTCGCGCCCGAATCCCGGCTCTGGCCGGAGGATGCAAACGCCCGCGCTTTGGCGCGCGCCATATCGGCCGAAATGCACGCGGGCTTTCACGCGCTCCGCAAGGAGTTCCCGATGGACGTTCATGCGCGGATCGACGGTGGCGTTTCCTCGGAACAGGCTGTTGCCGATATTCGCCGGGTGGTGCAGATTTGGAGCGAGACGCGGCACGATTTCCGGGCGCGCGGCCCTTTCCTTTTCGGCGCTTTCACCATTGCGGACGCGATGTACGCGCCGGTGGCGACGCGCTTTAGAACCTATGGCGTCGATCTCGCCGTGTATGGCGGCGACGGCGCCGCTGCGGCCTACGCGCAGACCATACTCGCCATGCCGGAGATGCAGGAGTGGGGCGCGGGCGTCTAGCCCGGGGCTGGCCGCCAATGGCCACGGTTTCACCTCGCCGGCCCCACACCTTAGCCTTAACCCGGCCCAACAATCGGTGTTCGGTATAAGTTACGGAAATGGCTATCGATGCCATTGCAACAAACGATGTGACGGTTTCCGGCATCGTAGAGTTCCGCCGCGGGTGGCCTGAGTTCCGCCAACGCGCGGCGAACCCCGGCGTCTGCCCTGAGCTCTCGCAAAATGCCGTGGAAGACCTAGAGGTGCTTACAATGGGAAGCGGTGTCCGAGTTTTAATGCTGACCGTTCTGATGCATGCTGCGTTTGGCGCGTCGGAACCAGCGAACGCGCTGTGCCTGCCCAGCACGACGCGCTTCACGAAGTGTATCGACGGCAAGGTTTCCGAGTGCACCCGTGAGCGCGGCCTCAGTTGCAAGAAAAAGTTCTCCTGCAGGGTTACTGGCGATACCTGCAGTCTGTCCGACGTGGTCCGCTGACGCGCCGGCATCTGCGGCACGCCGGGGTTCCTCATGGCTCCTGCCTTCAGCCTTCAAGGTGCGTAACGGGTGAATACAAAGTCGCGGGCTTTGATCGGCTCATGGCAGGAAAAGCAGGTGTTATGAACCGCCTCGCTGGCGGGTTTGCCGCCGTCAAATTGAGCGAACCCCCAACCGCCGGTCGAGGCGTATTTTCTTGAGTCCTTGACCATGAACTGAACGCCGTTCTTAGGCGCCCCGGCCACGAACGATTGGTGGCGGCCAAAGACTTTGTTGTTTTCCTCCGACGGGACATAACTCCAGGCGAGCCGGGCAATGATGGTGCCGTCCGGGAACGGAAGCTTCCCATCCCGGTAGGCCTCGATCGCAATGCCGTTGCCCAGGACGGCGCGTAAATCGTCGAGGTTGCCTTCTTCGTGGGCCACGGAGATTAACCTCCAGTCGCGGTAGCCGGGGGGCAATTTGATACCGAAGACCGGGGTAGCCTCTCCATCGGACTCACCTGAAGCCGGTGCCATGAAGGCGGCGACGCCGGACAGGGCTACTCCTGCAACGAGCGCGATAACGGTCCGTCTCATGCGGCCCTCCTTCAACAGAGTCTGGTCTTTGTCCGGCGCGGCAATCACCCAACGGTTGCAGCGGCTGCCTGATCGGCTAGGAATCGCCTAAAGAGCGCTAACAGGAACGGTTACCCGTTCCTGTTTCTGAGGTGTTTGCAGGAGGCAGCTCAACCGCCATTTGCACTTGGAGCGATGGGACCCGTCACCGTTCCATCGGGCAAGACGTCCTGGTAGTAGACGTTCAATAAGCGGGGATCGTTCATAAACAACGCCGTCTCATGCATCCCCTCTGGCGCGCTGCCATTGACGACGTTGGCATCATAGACAAGGTTCGAACCCTCAAATCGAGGATTACGTAAAGTGACGTCCATCTTCATGGGCTGGCCATTCGGGACGAAAGCCGTAAGGACAGCGGACGGCGGATTCTTCTTGAAGCTATCGTCGCCGTCCGACCATGCCTTGATAAACTTATGGCAGGGCATGTGGCCGGCCATCCTGGTAGGCTCGCCGGAAAAGAAAATGGTCGACGGAGACATGAGTGTTAGCTTGCCGTCTTTGAGGGATGCTCCAGGCGCGCTTTGGACAAACATCACTGACGGATTATCGCCTTGGCCTTCGCTCGCCGCTAAGACGGCCCAGCCAAAACAAAGCACCGCTGACGCTAGTGCTAGAGCGTAGATTTGCCTGATGGTTTTCATGCCAGAACTCCTTTCGTGTAGCCTTCGGAAGCTCATGGCTTAACGTTTGTTGCTCTCTCCGTTGCGCATCTTCCGAAATCAAAAGCGGGAAAGATTACTGTAACTGGTAAACAAAGTATTCAAATACACTCTCCCTTTCTAATTGGAGCTAAGGCTGTTCTTTGAGATAACACTTTTGTTGCGGGCCGGCGTGGAGTTCAAAACGCGTTGCAGCCGCAAAACACACACGCAGGCAAAAAGGCTCATACCTTCGAGGGTGGATATCGGCTCAGGGACCTGCTAGAGCCTCTTAAGCCGCGAGGCGCAAAGGTGCGTCTCGGTAGCCGGAACGAAGACGACAGGAGGCGGGGAATGGCAATGCTCCAAGAAGCAGGCAAAGGGGCAGCTTGGAAGGCCCTTGAAGATCATCAAAAAAAGATGCGTGAGGTCCATCTGCGCGAGCTGTTCGCAGCCGATCCGGGACGTGGACATCGGATGACTGCGGAAGCCGCTGGCGTATACTTGGACTACTCGAAAAATCGCATTACCGATGAAACGCTCAAGCTTCTTGCCGATCTCGCGGTAGAGTCCGGCCTGCGCTCGCGAATAGACGCGATGTTCCGGGGCGAAAAGATCAATACGACCGAAAATAGAGCTGCCTTGCATGTCGCGCTCCGCGCGCCGGAGGGAGCCTCGATCGTCGTGGATGGCGAGAATGTTGTGCCGGCGGTTCATGCTGTGCTCGCCAAGATGGCGGATTTTTCGAGGCGGGTCCGGGACGGCGTTTGGAAAGGGTACTCAGGCAAGCGCATAAAAAATGTCGTCAATATCGGTATCGGCGGCTCCGATCTTGGCCCTGTCATGGCCTATGAGGCTCTGAAGCATTATAGCGACCGCGCTTTGACGTTCCGCTTTGTCTCCAACATCGACGGCACCGATCTTGTTGAAGCAACGTTCGATCTCGATCCGGAAGAAACGCTTTTCATCGTCGCGTCGAAAACATTCACGACGCTCGAAACGATGACGAACGCGCACAGCGCGCGCGACTGGCTGCTCAAGGGTTTCGGCGGCGATACCAAGGCGGTTGCAAAGCATTTCGCTGCCCTGTCTACAAATGCTTCGAAAGTTTCCGGATTCGGCATCGACACGGCCAACATGTTCGAATTTTGGGATTGGGTCGGCGGCCGCTACTCGATGGATTCCGCGATAGGCCTTTCCACCATGCTCGCCATCGGGCCGGACCATTTCCGGGCCATGCTGGACGGCTTCCACCAAATGGACGAGCACTTTCGCACCGCGCCGGTCGAGCAGAATCTACCCGTTTTGATGGGCTTACTGGCGGTCTGGTACACGAACTTCTTCGGGGCCGAGACCATCGCCGTTTTGCCCTACGAGCAATACCTCAAGCGTTTCCCTGCCTATCTCCAGCAGTTGACGATGGAGAGTAACGGCAAACACGTAACTCTCGGCGGCTTGGAGGTGGATTATCAGACCGGGCCGATTTATTGGGGCGAACCGGGGACCAATGGTCAGCACTCGTTCTACCAGCTTATGCACCAGGGAACGCGGCTCATTCCTTGCGACTTCATTGCCTTCGTCCAGTCTCTCAACCCGCTCGGGCGACACCACGATATGCTGCTGGCGAACGCCTTCGCTCAAGCCGAGGCATTGGCCCGCGGTAAGACGCACGAAGAAGTGAAGGCGGAAGGGACGCCCGATTGGCTCGTCCCTCACCGTACATTCGAAGGCAACCGCCCGTCAAACACCCTTCTCCTGGATCGGCTGACGCCGGCCGCACTTGGGGCACTCGTTGCGCTCTACGAGCACAGCGTCTTCACTCAGGGCGCGATCTGGGACATCGACCCATTCGACCAATGGGGCGTCGAACTCGGCAAGGTGCTCGC
Organism: uncultured Alphaproteobacteria bacterium; assembly: GCA_963817705.1. GTDB lineage: Bacteria > Pseudomonadota > Alphaproteobacteria > Rhizobiales > Rhodomicrobiaceae > Rhodomicrobium. Next base: position 863,292 of record CAWFPF010000002.1, on the reverse strand, counting down.
TCAGCGCATCGTCGGGGAATTGGACGGCGAGGGTGGCGCCGCGCTTGGGCATGACAGTTCGACGAATAATTTGATCAACCGGTACCGCGACGCGAAGCTGGCCGGCTGACGCGGCCGGCAAACTCGACCGGCAGGTATGCCGGCGCTTTGAAACTCCGGCGCCGCGTGGCTGGTAGGCCGCGCTCCAGTTCCTGGCAAACCTTGCTAGAACGGGGCCAAGACCGCTCTTGCAGGCGGCCCATGCCGTATCCGCATGCGGATACGGCCATTCTGAAAGGCAATCTCGCCTTGGCGAGATTGCGGCAGAGGGGGTGATTGGCGGTGCTGGATAAGCGCAACGCGCTAGGCGTTTTTCCGCGCAAGGAACTGCTCGAAAGCGGCGACAGCTTCGGCGGCGTACATCAGCGACGGGCCGCCGCCCATATAGACCGCCAACCCCAAGGCCTCTTCCACTTCAGCGCGGGTCGCGCCCAAAGCTACGAGCGCCTCGGTATGAAAACCGATGCAGCCATCGCAATGGGCCGCGACTCCCAAGGCCAGCGCGATGAGTTCTTTTGTCTTCTTGTCGAGAGCACCATCGCGGGTCGCGGCCTGCGCAAGTGCCGAGAAGCCTTGCATCGTGCCGGAAATGTCTGCCCGCAGCACTTTCAAATTTGCGGAAAGGTTCCGCGTGATCTCGATATAGTTCTTTTCCATGGTGGCCTCGATGTGGGACGGGGTGCTTGTCTATATTAGAGGAAGCTAATATATAGAGTTGATGCAGCGAAAATGGAAGTCCCCAGCCGAGTCCATGGAGCATCATGCGGAGGCAGCCGCCGCCATGATGAAGGAACTTGCGCACCCCAAGCGGCTCCTGATCCTATGTCAACTCGTACCGGGAGAGAGGTCTGTCGGCGAACTCGCTGAAGCTGTAGGGCTTTCTCAGTCGGCGCTCTCACAGCACCTCGCCCGGATGCGCGAAGCCGGCCTCCTGGAAACGGACAAAAGAGGGCAGTCGGTCTATTACCGCATTTCGAGCATGGAAGCGCATGCGATCCTATCAACGCTCTACTTGATTTATTGCAAGGAGTGATGATAGTTCAGCATTTCATAATATACGGAGAACCGGATGAGTATCCAAGCCGTTAGCCCCGCAACCCTGCATAAATGGCTCGATGCCGGGGAAGCCATCGCCGTGGATGTGCGCGAGCCTCGCGAATACGCGGCGGAGCATGTCGAGGGTTCGGCGCTCGTCCCGCTCGGCGGGTTGCATGCCGGCGCTTTGCCTGCCCATTCAGGCAAAAAGCTGGTCATCCTCTGCCGCGCTGGGATGAGGGGCTTCGCCGGCTGTCAGAAGCTGAGCGCCGAGTTGCCTGGGACGGACATTTATAATCTTGAGGGCGGGCTTATCGCCTGGTCCGCGGCGGGCCTTCCGGTGGCGAGGCCCGCGCAGAAGCATGGCGAGCCCTTGTTCGCGGGATTGATGCGTTTCCTCAAAAAGTTCGCTTGAAGCAAGGCTCGGCCGCGTGGATTTACGGCTGCTCCCTCTCAAGCGGCGGCCTCGTCATCCTCCGCATAAGCCATGTCGCGTGCCGGGTAGCCTTCCTCAACGATATACGGGCCGCCGCCGTGATTGGGCCGCGAAGAGAATAGGACGAACCGGTTCACCTCGAACGGCACCGTGAACAGCCCGCCATGGCGCGCGAGATAGTCGGCGACCGTGAACGGACTGACATTGCGCAATCGAGCGAGGGTGACATGCGGAACGAAATTCCGTGTCTCCGGTAGAAGTCCAGCGAGCCTCGCCGCCCGCTCATGGGCCTTCTGCAAGATCTCAAGCGCACGCGAGGGTTTGACCGCAGCCCAGATTGCGCGCGGCTTGTTACCGCCAAAACTGCCCAGGCCCGACAGCTCGATCTCGAAACTGTCGAATTGGACATCGGCGAGCGCGTGCGCGAAATCATTCGCCTGCGCGTCCGGGATATCGCCGGCGAATTGCATCGTGATGTGGTAGTTGTCCGGATCTATCCAGTGCGCGCCGCTGAGGCCCGCCCGCATCATGGACAAGCGCCGGACAATCTCGTCGGGCAGCTCTATCCCGGTGAACAATCTAGGCATGGGCACCTCCTAGCACGTTAGGGGGCAGCGATCTGGCAACTGCGTCGCTTGCCTAGAATAACAGGGTCGTGGCGTTTCGTGTTTTATTCAAGACAAAAATGCGACGCTTCCGGTTAAGCTTCATTCCATGGCCTTAGGGACGCCTGAGACGGGCCGTGTTGACAGCGAGGCGTTGCGCCTCGTAAGAATGCGGTACCGATGTGCCGGACACGTAGCTCAGCGGTAGAGCATTCGCTTCACACGCGAAGGGTCACAGGTTCGATCCCTGTCGTGTCCACCATTTCCATCGCGACTCCCCATGCACATGCACACGAAGGACCGGGGCATTTCCCAGTGGGCCGGGATCCTTGCCCTTACAGCATCGCCGCTCTGAACCATGGCGGCCCGGAGCGGCGACAATGACGTTCACGCAGTTCTACCAGGTTTCTTCCTGGTGTTTAGGTCTGGGCGCTCGCCAAAAACGGCACAACTCTCTCGAGTTTGCAGAAATCGCTATGACAACTTGCCTTGGGCTGCGCTCGCGCCTCGTGTCCAAAGCTTGAACGAACTGCCCACAGCGATTGCGTTGGTACCGCCCGGCGCGGCGGAGAAAGCCACCTGCGGCGCGATCGTCCCGCTTGTGGTGCATTTGAAGGTGCCTTTGATGGTGATCTGCCCCGTTGCACCGGTTCCGGCCGCTGTCACGCTGGTTAGCGTCACGCCTGAAACGGAGGAACTTAGCCCAGTAACGGCATCGGCCGCGCCCAGCGCCGAATAGGCAAGATTGCTGACTGCGGCGCTTCCGCCTAGCGAAAAGCCGGTTTGCAGCGCGTGCGACGTGGTACCCGTTGAAAACAGGAAGTTGCCTTCAAATTCGTAATAGGTGTTCGCGGTGATGGCGAAGTTCTGGGAGCCGCTCGGGAGAGGCGATTGAGCACCCGTCGCGTTTGACAGAGAAACCGCCGTCTCGACGAACACATATTGGCAGGTGTCGACCACGTTCCGGGTGGTGGCCAACGGCGAGGCGTAGAATGCCGAACCGTCATATTCAATGGCGCCGGCTGCAGCCGATGTCAGGTTGGTTCCAGAGGTCAGTGTAAGGGGGGCTTGCGAGGATGTCCCGGCGGCCAGGGTCAGCGGGGTTGCATAGGTCGTGTAGACCCAATTTGTCCCGTCCGATGTCACCTTGCGGGACGTTGAGCCGCCGCCGGAATAGGTCGCCCCAAATCCAGGCGTGGCGACGCCATCCGAAACGGTAAGAGTAACGCCAGCACTTAAGCTTGCCGTTGGGATGGTGGAACTTGTCCATGACCGCGCCGGTTTCATGACGAAATTGGCAGAGCCTAAGTCACTCCAATCGTTATTTCCGGTAATCGTTTCCGTTCCGTGAATAATCGTGCAGCTATCGTCAGCATAAACTCCAGAGTATGCGTTACTTCTAATGACAATTGCGCCCAATGATACCTTGGCTTCGGCAGATAACTGCATACCTATGCCCTGGTTTCCAGCTATCATGCTTGAGCTAAGAACGTTGGCGATCCCACCAAATGAGATTACCACTCCGTTTCCGGAATTTCCACTAGTGACTATATTAGTACCAAGCTTTCCGTTTGTTGTAACCTGCACGCCAACAGTGTTGTTCGAGCAAAGAATAGGATACGATCCATCCAACGTCGACGCGTTCTGTACGAGAAGCCCAGTGCCACACCCCACAATACCTATTGGAGCGCTCTGATAGACGATACCTGCATCGTTTACGCCCAGACCAACGCCTGAAGAGTTTCCGACTACAACAAAACCTCCGAGTGTCATATAGGACCGGTATATTCCAAGACCCATTCCGGAAGATACGTTGATGATAGACTGTAAAATATAGCAGGTACCTGAATAAGTGCCCGTTGCCGGTGTGGTTCCGTCAGTCGTGACGGTGCATGTGATTCGATTGTTAACCGTATCGACCGCCGTTATCGGCCAACATCCCTGCATAACGGATTGGGAGGCTGCATTTGGACCGGTTAGGCCATACAGACCTACATATTGTCCCGTTGAAATACCGCTTACGCTGGTAAGAGCAAGCGCAACGCTAAAGACGCCGCTTGATCCGCTGACAGAATAAACACTACTTAACGTCTTGGTAAGTGTAGTGCCAAGAAGAGAGACCGGCGATGTTTGCTGAGATGCATACAGATTGTTTTCGTTATACGTTCCAGCGGCAAGATTTATTGTATAAGAGCTTCCTAGACCCAAGTGCTCCTGCGATGCAGTAGCCAAAGCAGCGCCGATTGTTCCGGTTCCAGCCGATGGGTATACGTTCACGGCGGATGTGGCTAGTGAAGGTGCCGCTGCATAAACGGGCGCATTTCCTGAGCCTTGAGATTGCAGGAACAGGCCTGCGGTACCGGCGCCAAGCCTGGTTGCCGCTCCGGATGTCCCGCCATAGATGATATCGCCAGCCGTGGTCATGGGCGAGAGCGCGTTGAAGGCGGCGTTTGCGGAGGTTTGGCCGGTGCCGCCGTTGCCGATGGCGAGCGGGGTTCCGCTCCAGTTGGTGTTGTTTACACTGGAGAGCGAGGCGAGAGTGCCGAGCAACGGAAGCCCGGAAAGGCCTGAATAGGCTGGCTGCGCGAATTGCGGGACGCCGGAGGTGCTAATCCCCGTCATGAACTGGTTTGAACCGGCCGTCGCCGCTTGCACGCCGCCAAGCGCCGTACCTGCCGCCGGAAGTGTGTAAGGCGCCGCCACGGAAATCGTCCCATCGGTTGCGACGGTGATGTTCGATCCCGGTTTTACGCCGCCAAGCGCGGACGCTGTCGCGGCGGGTAGCTGGCTTGCCCCAACCTTTCCCGATATATCGGAGAAAGCCGGCTGCGAAGACGAAACCGCCCCTGCCGTGGATATGGCATTGAGCCACTGGCTGGCTGGTGCGGTGAAGCTTTCCACACCGCCAAGGCTGCTTGCGGTGGGGACTGGGAGGCTGGAGAGCGCCGCGAGCGAACCGAGCGTTGGCTGGTTCGCAAGATCGGTGTAGGAGCCCGAGGTCGCGACGGGGGCGAGCGCTGGCGTCCCGCTGACTTGGCTATAGGCTGGGGTTCCGAATTGGGGCATGCCTGATGTGTCGATGCCGGTCATGTACTGGCCGGCGGTGCCTGCCGCCGATTGAACGCCGCCCAGCGCGCTTGATGCAGGAAGGGGAAGGCGGGCCGGAGAAAGCGTGCCGATCGTGATATTCGAGGCGTTTGTCGTGTCTACTGTTGCCGATGGGGCGAGAGTCGAACGCGGAGGAAAGCGCGGAAACCGCAATGGCTCCGGTCAGGCCCGCGACACTCAGAACTGCCGGGGAAGCGCCGTTGATTTTATCCCAGCGCGTCCCGTCGAAGACGATCGCGTCGCCTGCCGACCACTGATTGATGCCGTCGATTGAAGCCGTGCCGCTCACCGAAACGATATAATAGTTGCCTTTTGTGCCGGTCCCGCTCGCAAGCGTTGGCGTGTTTGTGCTCGCGTTCCAGGTGCCTTGATAGACGACCGCGCCAACGAGAGAGGCGGGGATCTGCGATGAGGCGAGCTTGCCGCTGCTGTCGAGTGTGGCAATTCCATTGTTCGCGGCAAGTTTGCTGTCGATGTAAGCCGTTGTCGCGAGTGCCGTCGAATTATTGCCGGCGGCTTGCGTCGGGGCTGTAGGCGCGCCCGTAAATGCCGGAGATGAGAGCGGGGCATAAGAGCTGCCAGCGCTTGTGAGGGTCAAATAGGTCCCCGACAAATCGCCCACGAGCGCTGCGGCGAGAGTGCCGCTCGTAATGTTGGACGCATTTGTGGTGTCGGTTGTGGCGGATGGAGCCAACCCCGCGATGTTCGACGCGGATGGCTGCGCGAACTGAGGGGCACCGGTCGCGTCTATCCCGGTCATGAATTGATTGGAAGGCGCCGTTGCCGCCTCGACCCCGCCGAAGGACGAAGAGGTGGGAGCAGGAAGCTGCGAAGCGGCGAGGGTCCCCGCGATATCGCTGAACGCAGGCTGCGATGAAGACACCGCGCCTGCTGTGGATATAGCGTTAATCCACTCATGGGATGGCGCCGAATAACTTTCGACACCGCCAAGCGTGCTTGAGCCCGGTGCAGGAAGGCTAGAGAGCGCCGCCAGAGTCCCCAGCGAGGGCGTGTTGGAAAGGTCGGAATAATTGCCAGACGTTGCAACAGCCGCCAGCCCTGAGACGGCCGATGCATCGATTGCGTCCCACGTCGCGTCGCCGCGGAGGAAGGCGCCCTGCTGCCCGGCTGTAGGCGCGGGCACAAGTCCGCCCGTCCCTGGCGTTGCCGAAGATGCTCCCGTCATCGCGGCCGCAGTTCCGGCCGGTACGCTCCACGTTCCGTCGGCTTTCAGGAACTCGCCAGCGGCGGCTGCCCCTGCCACCGGAGCAGGAACAAGTCCAGCGGAACCGCCAGAACCGCTATCGCCCGGAAATCCGCCGGTATTCGGAAAGCTCACAGCGCCAGTGCTATCGGCGGCAAAGGCGTTATTGAACGTGCTTCCATCAGGCGACATGGAAATCGTAAAGCTGTCATTCCCAAGCAGTCCAATTTGCGCGCGCGTGCTGAAATTGTCTTGGAAGTTGAACGACGCAGTATTGGCGGCCGCGCCCTTCGAGAGCGTCGTGCGCACGTCGCCGCTGTTGGAAAACAGGACGGTAGGCGCGCTGACCGAAAGGGCATTCCCGGTGTCGGTCGTACCGATTCCCAGCCGGGCGGCATTGTCGATGTTTTGCCCAGCCAGCGCACCTGGGATCGCGGGAATGGACGGCTGATTCGCGAGATCGTTATAGCTACCCGAGGTAGCGACCGGCGAAAGCCCGTCGATTTTGGCGGCCCGGGCGCTATCGAGCACGCCTGCAGCCGAGGACGTGGCGGCCGGTATCGTCGCTCCGCTTCCCGTCGATGAAGCGATTGAAACGCTGTTGGAGGTTTCCGAAGCTGTCAGATTTGCCGCATCGGACCCGCTGGAGGGCGCCGACCAAGTGGCATCGCCGCGAAGGAACAATCCCTGCTGGCCTGCCGAAGGCGGTGGAACGAAGCCCGCCAGTCCGTTCGCGAGGGATGTTGCCCCAGACATGTTTCCGGGCTTGTTCGCAAGATCGGCGTAGGAACCGGAGACCGCGACGGTCGCAAGCCCATCGATCTTCGAAGCGCGGGTGCTATCGAGAACGCCAGCCGCCGCCGCGGTCGCAGCCGGAATGGTCACGCCAGTTCCGCTCGACGATCCAATCGCGATGCTGCTGGCCGTTTCCGTGAGAGTCAGATTTGTCGCCGCCGAGCTGGACGAGCCGGGAGGCGTGGCCCAGCCGCCGGCCGCGCTCAGGAACATAGACGCGGCCGCATCTCCGGCCACCGGAGCCGGCACGAGGCCGGAAGTCCCGCCGGAGCCGCTGTCGCCGGTAAAGGGAGTATTCGTTGGCGGTGTGTTGGAAAGATCGCTGTAGCTGCCCGACGTCGCGACAGCCGAAAGAACGGGCTTGTTCAGGATTTGATTTGGGCCGCTTGTTGCGTTCCAGTCGGCCTGCGCGGCAAGGGGAATGTTATCGTCCGGCCAAGGCGATACAGTTGCACTCGCCGTGGTGAGGACTTCCTTATAATTCGAGGCGGAGCCAAGATAGACGTCCAGGCTCAGCCGGCCCGACCCGTCAAGGGTGATGGGATTTGTGTTGGGTACGGTGCCGGCACTGTCGGAATATGTATCGAGCGGCGTGGTTGTCCCCGCGGCGTAATAGTATAGGTTTCCAAGCGCGAGCGGCGCACCGTTGGAATCGAGAAACTGGTAACCCTTGGGGTAACGCAAACGCGTGATCATGCCGGAAGCTCCGTATCTTTTGCCATATTTGACGAACAGTTTATAGTTTTCGAGGAAAGCGCCTTAAGAAGACGTCAATGGCTGAGTTGAGATTCCGGCGTTCAGCGCCGTTCGCCGCGTTATACGCGTTCGCGCTTGAGGTCAGCGCGCCTGAGGTGGCTTTGAAGAAGACGCCGAATGCACGCGTAGCAGGACCCAGATAAATAGGTTTGTCAAACACGAGGCCTATTCTTGACGCTGCGGAACCGTTGCCTGCAGCTTAGATTTCGCGTTTTCGCCAACGAAGGCCCGCCAGACCGCGGCCGTATCAATCTGGAAGCCGCCGGAAGGACGAAGGATACCCTAGGCAATGAGCCGCTTTAGGTGGATGCGAAAAACCACCCAGAACCTTCGAGCTAGCCGGGAGCGGAAGCTCCCGGATTGTGAGCCGGTGTCTGCTTTCCAGCGGTGAAAGCGGGGTTATAATATTAATCGAAATACCTCGACATCATAATTGTAGATATAATTGGTTTACGGGCATTAAAAAAAATCCGCTTATGGTATAATATTAAATACAATGTTCATCTATATTAACATTTGGAAGGCCACTTCACATCGGTTTTTGATTTCTGTCAATAATAGAACTCAACCTGTCTTCTAATTTACGCGATAGCTAGGATGAGACAGGAGAATCTCCATGAATAATTGTTCTGCGAAGCTTCGGCCTACAAGTCCTGATACCTGCGTGGCACTCTTGTGAGGCGCGCCGTTAAAAGCCGCGAAAGCGCCTCGCTCAAACCGGCACAGTCTGCGGAAACTCACGATAACGAGACGCTGCATCTTGCTGCCGAGGAACTCTCGGTCACCAAAAGGGCAGTCGAGACCGGACGCATCCGCATCTCAACGCAGACGCGCGAACGCGACGTTTGGGTCGATGAGAGCCTAGCCAGTGAGCGCGTCGAGATCGAGAGAGTTCCGGTCGGTCAGAGGATCCAAAAGGCACCGGACGTGCGCGAAGACGGTGACACGACGATCATTCCGGTCGTGGAGGAGGTCCTGGCCGTCGAACGGCAGCTCGTGCTCAAAGAAGAGATTCGTATCCGGCGGGTTCGCACAATCGAACGCCACCAGGAGAAGGTCATGCTTCGCCACCAAGAGGCGGTCGTCACACGGCAAGAGGCCGGTACGAATGAAGCCGGTTCGACGCGGGCGTCCGGATCGGGACAGACGAAACCTAAACCAAAATAACACAGTGGAGAGTAAAATGGCCTATGAGACAACCGTAGCTGCTTTCGATACGCGCGCCCACGCGGATGCGGCTGTTAAAGCGTTGAGGGCTGGCGGATTTGCCAACGCTGAAATTAGTATCTTCGACGAAAAACGCCTCTCCGGCGCAAAGGAACCCGGGATTTGGCAACGCCTGTTTGGCCGCGATTTGCAGCAGCATGAGGCTTCCGTTTATCGCCAAACCATCCAAAAGGGTGGGGTTGTCGTCTCAGCGCGTGTGTTGGACACCGAAGTGGCCCACGCTATTTCGATCCTCGATCGGCATCGGCCAGTCGATGTGAATGACCGCGCGGGAAACTCGGGTATCGCGCGCGCCTCGCATGGGGAAGCCGCCGGAAAAAAGATGGAGAAGGTTCCACTTGCCGCTTCGCAGAAAGTTGATGTGGCGCCCAAGCCCGCTGAAGCCCTTGACGAAGTCTTGCATCTTGCGGAAGAACAGCTTGAGGTTGCTAAGAAGGTGGTCGAGAGCGGCCGCACCCGCGTGCGCCGGTTCGTTACGGAGCGCGAGGCGTCCGCCGACGTGACACTGCATAAGGAGCACGGCGAGGTCGTGCGCCGTGCAATCACCGATCCTAAATTCGAAGGCGCGATCGATTGGGCGGATAAGGTTATCGAGGTCATCGAAACCGCCGAGCAAGCCTTGGCGAACAAGACTGCGCGAATTGTTGAAGAAGTGGCGCTGAAGAAAGTCCGCACAGACCACGTTGAGACCGTCAAAGACAAGCTCCGCCGGCAAAACGTTGAGATCGAACGCATCGGCGCCGATGGAAAGATCATCCCGGGCGCAGGGACCAGAGAGCCAGAGCCTAAACACATCGCAAAGTAAGCGCAAATTAGCCCCCTGGGGCGCTTCATTTGCCCCAGGCACTCTCCTGCTGCCGGCATTGCGACCACCCGCAAAGAGCGCACGCGGCATTCCCAGAGTAATTTGCCACGGCGCCCCTGAGCAACCGGAAGACGGGGCTGGTAACCGGCTTTTTGCACGGCGTGTTCATACACTTGCTCCAGCTTGATCGTTTCCTAGCCGGATGGTCCCCTCTGGCAGGCTGCTCTCGCAACCACGCGGCAACCCGCGCAGTTTTCTGTGAGCTTTCGCAGTATGATGCGTGCGGATGGAAACCAAAGGCGATTGGAGCCGGCGGTAACTAGAAGATATTGCTGAACAGCCAGAAAAGGCAGCCCGATAGGATCATCGCCATTGGCAGCGTCAGCACCCAGGCCATGACGATGTTACGGATCGTAGAAAGCTGCAATCCAGACCCATTCGCGGCCATCGTTCCAGCAACGCCCGAAGACAACACATGTGTTGTTGAGACAGGCAATCCATAGGCGTCGGCGGCAAAGATAGTTCCCATGGCTACGAGTTCCGCAGCGCCGCCTTGGGCGTATGTAAGGTGCTGCTTGCCGATACGCTCGCCCACCGTCACCACAATGCGCTTCCAGCCAATCATGGTGCCAAGGCCGAGAGCAATTGCGACGGCGACTTTTACCCATAGCGGGATGAACTTGGTCGCGTCGTTGAGCTGGCTTTGAAAACCTGTGATGGCCGCCTTGGCTTCGGTATCGAAGGCGGGGTCGCCTCTCTTGAGCATAATGCGAAAGGCTTCGGAAAGAAGGTACATGTCGTTCCGGGCGTTGGACACCGCTTGCGTCGGCACTCCCCGCAGAGAGCCATACGCTGAGACCTCTTTGCTGGTCTCAGCGGTCAGATGGGCAACCGCAGGCAGCGTACCCGCTTCGATCTTCCTTGACTGAACGAAGCTTGTTACCGCCGCGCGAACATCCGCGGGAGCTGCCTCACCCCGTGCCTGTTTGGTCAAAACTTTTTCGACGGCCGCCGCGGTATTTACAAATTCGGAATTCCGGTTTTCAGGAATGGCACGGTTTAGGGCATACGCTGTCGGAACTGTGCCGATCAAGATCAGCATGATGAGGCCCATGCCCTTTTGCCCGTCGTTGGAACCGTGTGCGAACGAAACGCCCGTACAGGTCAAAACCAGAAGGCCACGAATCCACCAGGGCGGTGGTGTGGACCCATGGGGCTCGCTGTAAAGCTTCGGATTGTGGACAAGCAGTTTCAGCACCAGAAGCAAAAGCGCCGAAAAGACGAACCCAACAACAGGCGAAATCAACAAGGCTTTCCCGACGGTTGTCGCTTGATCCCAATCGACACCTGCTGTGCCTGCACGGCCGCGAAGCAGTGAATTGGCAACACCGACGCCGATGATGGACCCGATCAGCGTATGTGAGGAAGACGCCGGAAGCCCAAGATACCAGGTTCCAAGATTCCAGATGATGGCCGCGATCAAAAGGGCGAAAACCATCGCGAACCCGGCCTCGGAGCCAACCTGAAGGATGAGTTCGACGGGAAGAAGCGAGATCACGCTGAAGGCGACCGCGCCAGACGACGTCAAGACGCCGAGGAAGTTGAAAAGCCCGGACCAGACGACCGCGAATTGTGGGGGCATCGAATGCGTGTAGATCGCGGTCGCAACCGCATTTGCCGTATCGTGAAAGCCGTTAACGAATTCGAACCCAAGCGCTATGAAAAGAGAGATGCCAAGCAAGAGAAAAGGCAGCCATGTCTTGGTCTGGACACCCGCCTCCTTGATATCGGCCGAAATGCTATAGACGGTGAAGATTAAACCGCCGATTAACAGGCTAAGAAAGATCAGGACCGTAACCGGTGAGACCTTCGCATTGAGGTTTGGTTTAGAAGCCGCTTGAGCTGGCATCGGCACGGCAATATCGGACATAGCAGACCTTCCAAGGGTAACGTCGTCTTGGGTGACACGGTGTTTATTGACTGTGAGCGAAAGTTCAGTCGCGGGGGGCTAGTTCTGTTTGACTCCAAAGCTTCAGGCCCCGGCAGGGTTCTGGCCGAAATTGCGGGCTCATCAGTGCGATAGGAGGGTTGGCACCGCTGTCCGATGCAGGATTTCCCGGCTTACGCCTCCAAAAATCAACTCGCTAAATCGCGTGTGTCCATACCCGCCCATGACCAGAAGATCGCATTGATGCTCAGCCATCCGGGATAGCAATTCCTCGCTCATCCCAATTCCGCCGGCCTGACTGACTTCCCCGCTGACCTCGAAGCCGTGACGCCGCAGCGCGGTCACCAGCGCATCGTTCGATGCTTCAGCCAATTCACGTTCGGTTTCGTCGCGGATGTGAGTGACGACGCGGACGGACAATGCATTCCGTATCAAATCGAGCGAGTTGAAGACGGCGCGCGCAGATTCGCGTGTGTTGTTCCAAGCGATGATCACGCGATCGCCGATGCGGGCGTTTTGCAGCGTGGGCGGCACGATCAAAAGAGGACGCCCACTTTGAATCAGCACGGTGCCAGCAAGATCGGCGCCCCAGTGGGACGCGCCATGGGGCTTGCCGAAAAGCACGATATCGGCCGTGCGCGCCGCATCGACGGCGAGATCCGCGCCAAGTTTATAGGGGACCGTGTGGTTCCTCCACTCATGGGGAGCCGGGCTTTGCGTTGCACTTTTATCGAACAGTGTCTTGATGGCCGCCGTTTCCGCCTGTGCGGCCGCACTCTGTTTTTCACGAACCTCATAAATCTCGGTTGCGTATTCTCCAAAGGCCGGGAAAGCGGGGGTAAGATGGAGTCCGGTGATAAACGCGCTCCCCGGCTCCCCAATGATTCGAGCTGCCGCTAAAATAGCCGGCGCATCGGACTCTGCCGGCAAATAAGCCAGGATATTTTTGATGGTCATCGAGGCCGTTCCCAGGTCAATGATAGCCTTTACCAGAGTTAAGCGTGGCTGAGCACGGATCGAGATTTGTGCACGATAGATCAGGACGGTGGGATCGCGCCGGCTACATAGAAATCATGTTGAAGCCCGGCGCAGAGCCTTTGCTCTTCGAACTCGTTGTTGCGCGCCCCACTCCGGGACCTTAATTGCTCGAATTTATTTCTCGCAGCAAATTTATTGCTATTAGACAACAGTGTGTTACCCGGAGGCTCGAAAACCGCGAAGAAATGAGCTTTGGCGTTACTTTGAGCGGCTTACAGCAGCGGTTCTTCTCCCCTTTGGCAAAAAGGCCGGAAACGCGAGGAGTTTTTTGAAACAGCCGGAACCCAAAAACCTAATGAATGCGAACCACATAGCGTACGAACGGATCGCGCGGCACGATCTTGTCGTAGAGCGCGCGCGCCATCTCATTGCTCTCATGCGTGTGCCAGTAGACCCGCGCCCAGCCGTGCTTCCGCGCAACACCGGTCAGCGCCTCAATGAGCGCCCGGCCCGCACCGCAGCCGCGCGCGTCCTCCAGCACGAACAAATCCTCAAGGTAACAAATATCCCCGCTTCCCCAGGTGTAGGGATGCAGGACATAATTCGCGATGCCGATTAGGCTTGCCTGATGCTTGCCCATACCTTCGGCAACGAGGGCGTGAATTTGCGAGGCCGGGTCTACGATCCGGCGCCACAAGAGGTCCGTGACACTTGCCGGGACCGAAACGGCGTAGAAATCGCAATAGCATCGCCAAAGACGGCGCCAGGCTGCCTCATCGGCTGGTGCCGCAGGCCGCACCCTGTAGGCGATGCGCTTTTCCATGGACGTTACACCGCCTCGGCAGATAGGATATAGTTCATCGACAGATCTGCCGCGCTCAGGGTCCAAGCTGTCTTCAGAGGACTGAAAACGATTCCGCTCTCCCGCGTGATTTTAAATCCGGCCCTATCGAGAGCGGCTTCCAGTTCCCGCGGCTTTATGAATTTCTTCCAGTCGTGGGTGCCCGGCGGGATGAGCCCCAGGATTTGCTCTGCCGCAACGATCACAAGGCCGTAGGATTTTGCCGTGCGGTTCAGTGTTGACATGATGAGAAGGGCTCCCGGCCTGCAGAGGCTGCGGCACGTTCCGAGAAAGGACCCCACATCGGCGACATGCTCCACCACCTCGGAGGCAACGACGATGTCGAATACCTGCCCTTCACGTTCAAGATCCTCGGCCGTCGCGCAGCGATAGTCTATTACCAGGCCCGAGCTTTGGGCGTGGGCCTGGGCGACGCCAATTGACTCGGCTACGGGATCGATCCCGGTTACACCTGCGCCAAGCCGCGCCAGCGGCTCCGACAAAATGCCGCCGCCGCAGCCGATATCGAGAATGCGAAGTCCGTCCAGCGGCCGGAAGGCCGGACCCTGCTGGAGCGTGCGCCATCGTTGAGCTTCCTCGATAATAAACGTGAGCCTTGCCGGATTGAAGGCGTGCAAAGCGCCGAATTTGCCGCGCTCTTCCCACCAATCCTTTGCGAGAGCCTCGAAGCGGCGCACCTCTTCCGCGTCAAGAGATGGACTTTGCCGTGTTTCTGCCTCAATCTCCATCGATGGCCTTCCTTAGATCCGGTGAAACCCGGCGGTCAGCAGCGGCTTCCCGCTTTCTCCCGCCAGCATAGCTATCACAATGCTCCTCGTCATGAAGTTCGGCGGAACCTCCGTCGCGGACATCGAACGTATCAGAAATTCCGCCCGCCATGTGAAGCGCGAGGTGGACGCCGGCAATCGTGTGGCTGTTGTCGTGTCGGCGATGGCGGGGCATACGAACCAACTCGTGGCATGGACGCGCGAAGCCGACCCGGAGCACGACGCACGCGAATATGACGCAGTCGTCTCCTCCGGAGAGCAAATCACGGCTGGCCTCATGGCCATTATCCTGCAATCCATGGGCATTCAAGCCCGTTCCTGGCAGGGTTGGCAAATTCCCCTGCTGACTGACGAGTCCCACAGTGTGGCGCGCATCGACCGCATAGAGGCTGCGCATTTGCTTCAACAGTTGACCCAAGGCGAGGTCGGTGTCGTCGCCGGGTTCCAGGGCGTCAGCGCGGGCAACCGGATCACGACGCTCGGCAGGGGCGGCTCCGATACAAGCGCCGTGGCTCTCGCCGCGGCGCTGAGTGCCGACCGCTGCGATATCTATACGGATGTCGACGGAGTTTATACAACGGACCCTCGAATTGTTCCAGGCGCACAGAGGCTTTCGCGGGTTTCCTATGAAGAGATGCTGGAAATGGCGTCGTTGGGGGCGAAAGTCCTCCAGACGCGCTCCGTGGAGCTTGCCATGGCTCGCGGGGTCCGTGTACAAGTGCGTTCTAGCTTCGACACACCGGAAGTTTGTGAGCCCGCGCGAGCCGGGCTAGCGGAGAAGCGCGGAACGCTCGTTTGCGACGAGACGGACATGTTAGAGCATCACATCGTTAGCGGGATCGCCTACGCAAAGGACGAGGCCAAGGTTACGGTTCTCAAGATCGAGGACAAGCCGGGCGTTGCCGCAAGCATTTTTATGCCGCTGGCGGACGCCAGCATCAACGTGGATATGATCGTCCAAAACATCTCGGAAGATGGCCGCACAACCGATCTTACATTTACGGTTGCGTCTGGCGAATTGGCGCGAGCCTTGCAAGTGCTTCGCGACCGTCAGGACACCATCCGGTTCAGAGATTTGCGCGGCGATACAGATGTGGTGAAGGTCTCAGTGATCGGCGTTGGCATGCGCAGCCATGCCGGCGTTGCTGCCCAGATGTTTCAGGCGCTCGCCGATAAGCAAATCAATATTCAGGCCATATCGACGTCGGAAATTAAGATTAGCGTGCTCGTCGGCGCGGCCCACACCGAAACGGCCGTTAAAACGCTTCACAGTCTTTTTGGCTTGGATCGATCCTGAGAGTAGATAAACAAGATAGAAGGCGCTTATGAAAGGCGCCCTCTCCCCCAGAACTGCAGGGACACGGACCGGGCAAATGCCCTGGACAGAACGCGCACCTTGGGTGTTGATCCGGCAGCTGCGGGCCATCATGGCGAGTTCGTCAGAGCCCCAGGCCAAGCTGGACAGCATCGTGAAAGTCATCGCCGCGAACATGATCGCGGAGGTCAGCTCGATCTATGTCCGCCAGCCTGACGACACGCTTGAGCTTTTCGCGACGGAGGGCTTGCGCAAAGAGGCCGTCCACACCCTGCGGATGAAGAAAGGCGAAGGTCTCGTCGGGCTCATCGCCGATTGGGGCGAACCGGTCAATTTGCCCGACGCGCAAAAACATCCCTCCTTCTCCTATAAGCCGGAGACGGGCGAGGAGGTCTTCCACTCCTTCCTGGGCGTGCCGATCGTGCGCGATCGCCGGACGATCGGCGTGCTCACGGTGCAGAACAAGATCGAGCGCAAGTACACCGACGAGGAAGTCGAGGCGCTCGAAACGACGGCGATGGTGCTCGCGGAGATGATCTCGTCCGGCACCTTTCCCGGGGCGGCCGCGCCCCCTCCCGGCAGACGGGAAACCTCCGTCACCCTGAAGGGTGTCGCGCTGATCGATGGGCTTGCGCTGGGTCACATCGCGTTGCACGAACCGCGGCCCGAGGTTCTCAAGTTCTTCGCCGATAACGTGCCAGCTGAGCTCAAGCGCCTGGACGAAGCGCTGTTCCGGCTTAGGGAGGACGTCAACCGCCTTCTGCTCAACGATGAGTTGTCCAACGACGAACACAAGGAAATCATCGAGACGGTGCAGATGCTCGCCCACGACCGGGGCTGGGCGCGCCGCATGCGCGAGGCCGTGTCCGCCGGGCTGACAGCGGAAGCGGCGGTCGAACGCGTTCAGCAGAACATGCGCACCCAGCTGTTGAAGAACGCCGATAGCTTCTGGCGCGAACGCAGCCACGATCTGGACGATCTGGCGAACCGGCTGCTGCGTATCCTGCACGGGCACGATCACAACGCTGCCTTGGGCCGTCTCCCCAACGACGCCATCCTCGTCGCACGCAACATGGGCGCGGCCGAACTTCTCGGCTACGATCCCAAGAAGTTGCGCGGTCTGGTCATAGAAGAAGGCGGTGCCACGGCCCACGTCTCGATCGTTGCGCGTTCCTTCAACCTGCCGGTGCTGTATCAGGTCGCAGACGCCACCTCGGCCGGCGATCATGGCGACCCGGCGATCCTGGATTCGGGAACGGGGCAATTTCACATCAGGCCGTCGCTCGAACTGATCCGTGCCTATGCCGACAAAGCCCGCTTCCGGGCACGGCGGCAAGCGCGGTTCTCCAAACTCAAGAACGTGCCGCCGGTCACGAAGGATGGCGAACGCCTTACCCTCAACATGAATGCGGGCCTGCTCGTGGACCTGCCCCACCTTTACCAAAGCGGCGCCGACGGCATCGGCCTTTACCGGACCGAGCTGCAATTCATGGTGGCATCCAAGTTCCCGAAAATGGAGGAGCAGCGGCAGGCCTACGCGCGCGTTCTCGACCAGGCCGGGGACAGGCGCGTGGTGTTCCGTTCGCTCGATGTCGGCGGCGATAAGGTCTTGCCGTATCTCAAAAAGTTAAACGAGGAGAACCCTGCTCTCGGCTGGCGCGCCATTCGCATGTCGCTCGACAGGCCCGGCTTGTTCCGGACACAGATGCGCGCGCTGTTGCGAGCCGCCGCGGGACGCGAGCTTTCGGTCATGTTGCCGTTCATCGCGGACATTTCCGAGTTTCTGGCTGCCAGAGAGCTGATCCAGAAGGAGATTGCGCATGCCGGGCGGCACGGCCATGCTCTGCCAACGTCGACACGCATTGGGGTCATGGTCGAGGTGCCTGCCATCGTCTTTCAGCTCGACGCGCTCCTGCCCCTCGTCGACTTCATTTCGGTCGGCAGTAACGACCTGTTCCAGTTCTTCTTCGCCGCGGACCGTGAAAACGACCGCGTTGCCCGCCGCTTCGATCCCTTAAGCCCTTCGGCGCTGCGTATCTTGAAAGAGATTGCGGACCGGGCGAAGGCGCACCGCGTCGAGTTCGCATTGTGCGGCGAGATGGCGGGACGTCCGATCGAGGCGATGGCCTTGATTGCATTAGGTTATCGCTCGATATCCATGGCACCGGCCTCGATTGGCCCGGTGAAGGCGATGGTCCTGTCGGCGAATGCAAAGAAGTTGCGGCAGGCCGTGCTCGAACTGATGGACCGGGACAGCCGGAACATACGGCGGGAACTGAGCGAATTTGCAGCAAAAGAGAACATTGATATTTAGGGCAGCCGTGCTCCCGTAGAGTTTGACTCCCGGCAGAGCGCACGGAGATACCGCGGCCGTGGTTTGCTTCAGCCGCTGCAGAGAAGGTGCCAATGACGTCCATTCCAAATGAAAAGCTGAATTGCATGGTCAGCCGCTGGGAGTCCCTGCAAACGCAGCTCTCCTCCGGAGCCGATCAGGAGACCTTTATTAAACTGTCCAAGGAGTTCGCCGAGCTTGATCCCCTCGTGGCGTCGATCAATGCGCTACGGTCGGCCGAGAACGAACGCGACGGACTGCGCCAAATCGCTGGGGATCCGGGCTCCGAACCGGAGATGGCCGAACTTGCGCGCGAAGAGCTGGAAACGCTGGAACCGCGGGTCGAAGAGCTTTGGCACGCGTTGCAAGTCCAACTCCTCCCGAAGGACGCCGCCGACGAGAAAAGCGCTATCCTCGAAGTTCGCGCCGGCACGGGCGGCGAGGAGGCTGCGCTGTTCGCGGCAGACCTTTTCCGCATGTATCAGCGCTACGCCGATCTCAAGGGCTGGAAGGTCCAGGTGCTCTCTGCGAGCGACGCCGATGCTGGCGGCTTCAAGGAAGTGGTCGCGAGCATCTCCGGCAAGGGTGTGTTCGCCCGCATGAAGTTCGAATCCGGCGTGCATCGCGTTCAGCGTGTGCCCGAGACGGAGAACCAGGGACGAATCCATACCTCGGCAGCAACCGTCGCAGTTCTGCCGGAGGCCGAAGAAATCGACATTGAAATCCGGGCGGAGGACATTCGCATCGACACGATGCGAGCCAGCGGCGCGGGCGGCCAGCACGTCAACACCACCGATTCCGCAGTGAGAATTACTCACATCCCGACGGGACTTATCGTCACGTCGAGCGAGAAATCGCAGCATCAGAACCGCGCTCGCGCCATGCAGGTTCTGCGCGCCCGGCTCTACGACATAGAGCGGACCAAGGCCGCCGATGCGCGAGCCGCCGAGCGCAAGGACCAGATCGGGTCCGGGGACCGCTCGCAGCGCATCCGCACCTACAATTTCCCCCAAGGCCGCGTCACAGACCATCGCGTAAACGTGACCCTTTATAACCTCCCTCAGATCATGGAAGGCGAGGGCCTCGACACCATCATCGATGCTCTCATCACGGAGCGTCAGGCGAGCCAGCTCGCGGCGGAACACGATAAGGTCCATGCTTGAACCCGTTTTTCCAGCGGCCGGGTCTTCAGAGCCCCCATTGACGCTGGCCAATAGCACACGGCGGCTTAGGAGCCTGTTCCAAGAGGCCGCGCTGGCGAGCCCTGGGCTCGATGCCCGGCTGCTTACGGCGGAGGCGTGCGGCCTTAGCGCCGAGGAGGCGATTCTCAAGTCTGGCATGGCATTGACCTCAGAACAGGCGCAGAAGCTTGCGTCATTCGCTGCAAGAAGGCTCTCGGGCGAGCCCGTCTCGCGCATTATCGGCCGCCGTGAGTTTTGGGGGATGTCCTTCGCCGTCTCAGCCGCGACGCTCGATCCGCGCCCAGAAAGCGAACTGCTTGTCGAAGCGGTCCTCGATTACGTGAAATCGAAGGGTCTTCTCGCCTCGCCCCTCCACATCCTTGACCTCGGCACCGGTTCGGGCTGCCTCCTAGGCGCCCTTCTTAGCGAAATGCCGGCGAGCTGGGGCGTTGGCATCGATCGCTCCCAGGCCGCACTGGAAACAGCGCAAGACAATTTGTCGCGGCTGGGGTTGCTCGATCGCGCTTCGCTCCTATGTGGAGATTGGTTGAGCGCAGTTGCAGAGTCGCAATTTGACGCGATCGTTTGTAATCCGCCTTACATCGAGACCGGCGAAATCGGGACGCTTGGGGCGGCCGTGCGCGATTACGATCCGGGCCTCGCGCTGGAAGGTGGCGAGGATGGTCTCGATGCTTACCGGGCCATAATTCCTCAAGCGGCCGCCGCGCTTAGGGTGGGGGGCTTATTGGTTTGTGAAGTGGGACACCGGCAGAGTGGCGCCGTGCTTGAGCTTATGCAACAAACGACGCGTCATGAGGGTTTTTCCACTATAACCATTCTAAAGGATCTAGCGGGAGCGGAGCGGGCCGTTGCAGGAGTGCGACAGTTGTGACGCGAGATGTCTAATTCCAAAAAAAGGATTGGAATATCGGCGCTTTCGGGATACGGTCGTTCTGAAAGGCACCCCGTGATTGCCCCCAAAGAGGGGCGGGATGTATGCGGGGACCGAGTAGGGCTACCAAAAAATTGAAGGCGGCGTGGTGCAAGCGATAAGCGCACCGGCAGGACCTTTTGGCGGCACATTTCGCAGGCAAAAAAAGCCTAGGTAACTTTTCTTCGGACCCTGCTTTGCGGGGTTCAGGAGGCGGTAAGCCCGGGCGATGTTTCGAGATTCGCAAGCATGGCTATAGGCCTTACGCTCTTGCGCTATTCCAGAAGTTGTGAACTTCGATCAAGAAGGACCCATGAGGCAAGGACAGCAAAGCCGGAGAGGCCGCAATCGCGGCCGCAAACCCCAGAATTCAATCAGCCGGAATTACGAGTCGAGCGGACCTGATGTCAAAATCCGCGGGACCGCGATGCACATCGCTGAAAAGTATTCTTCGCTCGCACGGGACGCGATGTCCTCCGGCGACTCCGTGGCGGCCGAGAATTACTTGCAGCACGCGGAGCATTATAATCGTATCATTCTCGCGGCCCAGGCCCAAAACCCAGGCATGGAACAGCCGAACGGCATGAACGGAAGCAACCGGTTCGGGCCATCGGATCAATTCCAGCGCGACTACGATGGCGATTCGGATGAGGGAGACGGGGATGATTATATGCCGTTGCCCCCGCCGCCTCAGCAACACCGCAGCGTGCCAGAGCGGGCGCCCTATATCCCTAATCAACCTCAGCCTTATAATCCCAATCAGCCCCAGCCGTTTATTCCGCAGAATGCGTTTCCGCATGTGCAACCGCAGTTGCAACCAGCCGCGCCCGTTCAAGCGGTCCCTCCCTATGCGGGAGATAGTTTCCCTGCCCCGGAGGGGGCACCGAGAAGGCGCCGCCGGCGTCCGATAGCCGATCATCCGGGCAAGCCGTTCAATGGGCGCCACAGCAGTCCAGGCGGGGCTGTGACGAATGGTGTTGCGCCATCGAGCGACTCCACACCCGATGAGGGGACGCCGTCGTAGCGGGTCCTCGCAAAATGCCGGCTTAGCCAGCGCTATCGAGCGAAGACCGCACGAAGCTCTCCATGTAATCGATAAGCTTATCCGAGGCGGCCGCCGCTGCCTCCAAATTCCTTGAAGCAATTTTGTCCGCTAATTCCGCATGGATTTCAGCGCAAAGGGGAAGGTCTAGAACCTCCTTGTAATGCATGTACCAAAAGCGGCGGGACAAACCTTGCATTAAGCTCATGGTGCGCCGCGCGTAGTCGTTCCGGCAGGCGGAAGCGATCAAGGTATTGAGTTCGCGGTCTAGCCTTATGAAGGCGATTGCGTCATCATCCCGCGCCGACTTCAAAATCGCCGCCGCGGTCGCCGAAAACGCTGCCGATTTCCTGCTTCGTTGACCGTTCGGCGGCAAGGCGCGCCATCAACCGCTCGATTTCACGCCTCACGCGCAGAAGTTCAAGCTGGTTGCGGATATTGATTTCGGAGACAATCACACCCCGGCGGGGCAGGATGGTCACAAGCCCTTCACGCGCAAGCTGCTGTAATGCCTCACGAACAGGTGTGCGTCCGATGTCCAGATGCTTCGCAAGCCCGCTTTCCGACAAGACCTGGCCCGGTGAAAGCTTCAAGGTGACGATTTGCTCTTCGATCTCCTTGTAGGCTCTGGCGGTAAGACTGGCATCCGCATTGGAGGCAGAAAAAAAGGGTCGTCCTGTCGGTGTCATAGAAAAGCTTCATCAAGAGGGATGTCAGCCCGGTTTTCGCCGGCGCGGCTACCCTTATTTGTGCACTGCAGCTAATATATCAGTCGCACAGCGTTTGCAACGCATCAAATCGCCGGGAGCGGTTTGGTGCCCATGGAAGACGCGACGGCGCCGCGGCATTCCGGCGACAAAACTCAGGAGTCCGCTGGGCGCGACGGACAAAAAAATACGATGTTCACACAGGTGCAGCCGGCATCCCCCTGGGCGGACAAGATCCTGGCGAACAACCCGGTCCGCACGCCCTTCATTCTAAATGCCTGGATTAGACTGCAAAAAATGCGCGCAAAATTCTCAATTGTGACCGAATTACGCCTTTTAATGAAAGACAAAGAGTGCAAATAGGAATAAACAGAAACACTGGTTGTCCACAAATGCGTCACGAGCTGGCTATGCGCGACCTTCGGGATGATAAACAGGAACTACAGAGCGCCCGGCGGGCGCTGCGGGAGGCGCTTAAGTTTATCGAAGACATTCGCTTCCAAAGAGCGAAAGACGCGAGTGACCTGTTGCATTTGGATGAAAGGATTGAAGACATTGCCAGGAGAATACAATTTGAAATAGAGTTTTTGGGCCATGTCGCGTTCGAGCGCGGTCAAGCCTGTTCCCGGCCGGGCGAGCCTGGGGACTTTTCTTTTTAAATACCCTTTATCGTCAATCAATCGATCGTGCGTCAAGCGCGAAGCTTCCCAGCAAGCTCTCGCCGCGCAGAGGGCGGGGGATGCGCTTTTCGATCTTTCACGAAACACACTACCGCTATTCGGCGCCCGTCGCGCTCTCGCCGCACGTTCTACGGCTCACGCCGCGCGCGGACGGCGCCATGCTCCGGATGCTCCACTTAACCGTCGACCCCTTGCCGGGCGTAAGGCAGGATGTAACGGACCGCTATGGAAATGCCCTCACGCGGTTGGAATTCGAGGGACTTACCGGTCATCTGCGCATCGAAAGCCGTTTCGATATCGAGGTCTGTCCCGCTCCGGCACCCGTCTGTCCGTTGCCGCCGCTGCCCTGGCTTCCTGACACCAGCGGCGCGTTGGCAGACTACCTGCCGCCGGGAGACCAGGCCGGAACCGTGCAGGTCTTCGCCGCTGGGCTGGCGTCGGAATGCGGATGGGAGGCCCACACCTTCCTCGATCGCCTCAACCGCGCTCTGTTCACCCGGACGAATCGCTATATACGGCCCGGGGGAGCCGCCCAAGCGCCCGAGCAGACGCTTGCGGCACGCAGCGGGGCTTGCCGCGATCTTACAGTGCTATTCATGGCGGCCTGCCGCAGCCTCGGAATCGCCGCCCGGTTCGTCAGCGGTTATCAAGCGCACGCCGATACCCCAGATGGGCGCCGGCACCTGCATGCCTGGGTGGAGGTGTTCCTCCCGGGAGCAGGGTGGCGCGGCTTCGACCCTATGCACGGGCTACCCGTTACCGATGGCCACGTGGCGCTCTGCGCCGCACCGGACCAGGCCGCAACGATGCCTGTGGAAGGCGGATATTATGGAGATGGCGTGAACTCCACGCTCGACTACGGGGTACGGATCGCGGTCCAGCCGTAATGCTTGACCGGCTGCGATCTACGCCATGCCTTCGACGCCGAAGACGAGCGGCTTCGTTATATGCCGCTGTACGAAGAAGACTTCGTCCTCGCCGCGCCCAAGAGAGATGCACTATGCGCGCACGCCGCCGCCCCCATCGCCGCGTTGAATGGCGAGCGCCACCTCTCGCACATCAACTGCGAATACGGTGCCAGCATTAGCCACGTAGCGCGGGACGGTTTGGTCCTCCTCCCCGCCGCGAAATGCGCGATGGGCATCCCGGCGGCAAATAGGCTATGTTTCCGCCATCCTAGCTGTTTCCCGGTTTCCAAGGCATGCTGCGCGTCGAAAACCTGACGGTTCCGGGCCTTCGCCCCGTGTCCTTCTCGCTTGGCACCGGCGAGTGCCTGGCGGTGCGCGGACCTTCGGGTGCGGGAAAGACCCTTCTGCTGCGCGCCATTGCGGATCTCGACCCGAACTCCGGCGAAGTCTTGCTCGACGGGACCGCGCGCCAAGACATGACGGCCCCGCTATGGCGGCGGCAGGTGGGCTATGTCCCGGCGGAGTCCGGCTGGTGGGCTGACCGCATCGGCGAGCATTTCGCAGACTGGCCCCGCGCTCTACCGCTCGTTCAGCGGCTCGGACTTCCCGCAGCATCGGAGGACTGGCCCGTGGCAAGGGCATCCACCGGCGAGCGGGCGCGGCTCGCCTTGGTTCGCGCTCTAATGGCGGGTCCGCAAGTGTTGCTCTTGGACGAGCCAACGGCCGCGCTCGATCCCGCCTCTGCGGCCGCAGTTGAGGCACTCGTCGCGGAATGCCGGGCGAAAGGGCTCTCCGTGCTCTGGGTCTCGCATGACGCCGCCCAAGCCGCCCGCGTGTCGAAACGATGGCTTGTTATCGAAGCGGGCGAAGTCCGGCAGGTTCCGGCGGCATGACACACTATGTCACGCTCAGCCTCTGGGACCTCGCGCTGACGAGCCTGCTTGTCTTGATCGATGCGGGACTTTCGGTCGCGCTCCGGCTTGGCATCCATCGCGGCCTCCTCATCGCCGCGGTCCGGATGGTGGTGCAGCTCACCCTCATGGGCATGGTGCTGACCACGCTGTTCGCCCTGGTCTCACCGCTATGGACGGGTCTCGCGGCGCTTGGCATGGCGCTTTTCGCAGGCCGCGAGATCGCGGCAAGGCTGGAGCGGCCGTTCGTGGGCCTCTGGTCCTTTGGCATCGGCACCTTCTGCATGATGCTGGCTTCAGGCCTCGTGACATCGTTCGCGCTCCTGACCGCGCTTCGGCCCGACCCTTGGTACGATCCGCGTTATGCGATCCCGCTGCTCGGCATGATCCTCGGCAATTGCATGTCCGGCATCGCGCTCGGCCTCGATTCGCTGACGAGCGGCGCAACCGCGCGCCGTGCCGGGGTCGAGGCCCGGCTGATGCTTGGCGGCACGCGCTTCGAGGCGCTGCAGCCTATCGTTCGGGAGTCGCTGCGCCGCGCGCTCCTGCCGATCGTCAATTCCATGTCGGCGACGGGCGTGGTGTCGCTGCCCGGCATGATGACCGGCCAGATCTTGGGTGGCGTTGCGCCCGCTGAGGCGGTGAAATATCAAATTCTGATCATGTTTCTGATCGCGGGCGGGACGGGATTGGGCGCCGTGGCCGCGGTGATGGGCGGCGTCTACCGCCTGACCGACAGCCGCCATCGCTTGAGGCTGGACCATTTGGCGTCCGCGCGGCGGTAGCGAGCCGGGCGCGAGCAGCTTTAACGGTTGATCCCTGCTTTCGCTTCAAAGCAGATGCTTTGGCTTAAATCATCGCCAAGACTAAACCCACGATGCTCTCGTCTAAAGCAACCGCGAACCTGTATCAGTGAGAGCCGGTATCCGGTCCCCTTTGCAACCCATAGGAATTCACATGGACTTAGCCGAGACTCCGCAGCCCGTCCGTGGCTCTATAGGGGCCAGCGATCCAGGACCGCGCAACATCGAACTCGACCGGCAGAATCCAGATGTCCTTGTTCCTCCTGAAACCGATCACGGGTTGCTGCCAAACCTGAAGTTCTCGTTCGGCATGGCCCATAATCGCCTGCTGGAAGGGGGATGGGCGCGAGAGGTGACGGTCCGGGAACTGCCGGTGGCCAAGTCCTTGGCCGGGGTCAACATGCGGCTAGGGCCGGGCGTGGTCCGCGAACTGCATTGGCATAAGGAGGCCGAGTGGGGCTATGTGCTCGAAGGACGCGTCCGGGTGACGGCCGTCGACACCGGCCGGAGCGTCTTCGTTGACGATGTCCAGGCCGGCGATGTCTGGCTTTTCCCCGCCGGCATTCCGCATTCCATCCAGGGACTCGCAGAGGGATGCGAGTTTCTCCTGGTCTTTGACGATGGAAACTTCTCCGAAGACCAGACGATGCTGATTACGGAGTGGTTCGCTCACACCCCGCGCGCGGTGCTCGCTAAGAACTTCGGCGTCCCCGAGGCGAGTTTCGCAAATATTCCGAAAACGCAAAAATACATCTTTCCCTTGCCGGTTCCCGCGCCCCTGGCGGACGTTCTCAAACAGCTTCCGGAGAAGCGGCCGGTTTCCCCCTTCACGTGGCATGCCTCGGCCCAGGAGCCGCAGCGCTTCGACGGGGGATCGACAAAGGTCATCGACGTGCGTCACTTTCCCAGGACGACGATTTCCGCTTTGATCCTCGAACTCGAACCGGGAGCCATGCGGGAAATGCACTGGCACCCCGATGCCGACGAGTGGCAATACTACATGGAAGGCGAAGCACGCATGACCGTCTTCGATGCAACGTCATCCGCGCGCACCTTCAATTACCGCGCGGGCGATGTGGGCTTTGTCCCGCGCACGCTCGGTCATTACATCGAGAATATCGGTCCGTCCCCCCTCCGGATGATTGCCGTGTTCAATACGCCAAAGGACGAGGACATGTCGTTGAACCAGTGGATGGCGCTCACGCCCCCCGATCTGGTGAAAGGGCATCTCAATCTCGACGAAACGGCCATGAAGGCGTTCAGGCGCGAGTTCCGGCCTGTCGTCCGCTGAGCCAAACGGCTTAGACTGGCGGCATCCGGAACCGGGCCACAGGCCGTCACTCCGCGAATGAGTCATGGCTGGGCTTGCCCCCGGCCATCCAGCTAGGACTCTGGCATTACAGATGTTTCTGGATGGCTCTATCAAGCGGGCCATGACGAACTAAGTTTTTTAGGCGCCGTCATAGGCGCTAGGCCACTATGCGGTTGTCAGTTTTCGGCGCTCATCGCCATGTCGAAGAGCAGGACCTCCGCGCTATCCTGGCCTTCGAGATCAAGCTGGCCCGCGTCCTCGATGGCCAACCCGTCGCCGGCTTCAAGCGTCTGGCCGTTTACAGCGATAACACCGCGCGCCACCTGCACCCACGCGCCGCGGCCATTCGCGATCCCATGCGACACCCGTTCGCCGCGTTCGAGCAAGACCGCGTAGAGATCGGCATCTTGGTGAACCGTGACCGAGCCATCGCGCCCGCCCCGCGAGCCGATGAGGCGGAGCTTTCCGCGCTTTTCCGCGGCATCGAAGGATTTCTGTTCGTAGCCCGGTGCCAGTCCTTTGCGCTCAGGCATGATCCAGATCTGCAGAAAATGGACGGGCTCCTTATCCGAGGCATTGAATTCGCTATGCCGGACCCCGGTTCCCGCCGACATCCTTTGCACATCGCCCGGCCGGATCACCGAACCGGTGCCAAGGCTGTCCTTGTGCTGCAGAGCACCGTCCAGGACATAGGAGAGGATCTCCATATCGCTGTGCGGATGGGTTGGGAAGCCGCCTCCCGGCGCGACCTGGTCCTCGTTGATGACGCGGAGCGGTCCGAAGCCCATGTGCGCTGGGTCATGGTAGTGGCCAAACGAAAAGCTGTGCTTGCTATCAAGCCAGCCAAAATTCGCCCTGCCCCGCTCTCCAGATTTTCTGAGGGTTGCTTGCATGATTTCCTCTCGTTCGTTCAACTCTCGACGTTGCGGTAAATTTAGTTTGCAGCTCTCCAAGGTACAATCGGCTACACTCGACGCAGACCGCGTCCGGAATGGATACAATCGCAATGGACAAGCTGGAGGCCATGACTGCGTTCGTAAAGGTGGTAGCGCTTGGCAGCTATGCGGAAGCCGGCCGCGCTCTCGGCCTGACGCGCTCGGCGGTCAGCAAGGCGGTCATGGAACTGGAGCAACTCCTGGGGGCGCGCCTTCTCGACCGGACGACACGGCGCGCCGGGCCTACCGAGGCAGGGCTCGCCTATTACGAACGTTGCACCGATATCATTGCCCGCGTCGAGGAGACCGAGATGCAGGTGTCGCGCCTGCACGGCGAACCGAAGGGCGTCCTCAAAGTGAACGCGCCCATGTCGTTCGGTACGCTTTATTTAGGGCCGGCCATCGCGGAGTTCATGATTGCCTACCCGGAGCTTAAGATTGAACTCACGCTCACAGACCGCTTTATAGACCCCATCGAGGAGGGCGTGGACATCACCGTCCGTATCGCAGCGCTTGCGGACTCCAGCCTGATCGCGCGGCGGATCGCGCCAGCCCGCCGCGTCATAGCCGCCGCTCCGTCCTACATCGAAAGGCACGGAGAGCCCTTGGATCCAGACGATCTAGCCCGCCACGATTGCCTGAATTACGGTCACACCACCACCCTGCAGCGCTGGCATCTCAGACGGAATGGGGACGCGATTACCGTTCCAATTCATGCGACGCTATGCTCGAACAATGGAGATGTATTGAGGGCGGCAGCGCTTGCCGGACGCGGAATCGCCCTCTTGCCAACCTTTCTCGTGGGACCGGACATTGGCGCCGGGCGATTGCAGATCGTCTTGGAGCCGTTCTCGCCGCCTGATCTCGGCATCCACGCGCTTTACACGCCGAACCGTTACCTCGCGGCCAAGACCCGTGCCTTCATCGATTTCCTGGTGAGCCGTTTCGGAGACAAGCCCGAGTGGGACCGGTTTTCCCAGCCTTAACTGGCGACTCGCGCCAGTTTGGCTCAGCAATTGCAACAGCAAGGTTATATCCGCTTCCCTGGGACCGAAGCGTGCAACTTTGTCCGAAAGGGACCAGCCGATGGACGAGATTTTTGTTGTATGTCAGACATCTGAGATCGAGGAGAGCCATGCAGCGGGTTTTATCTTGCTGCGGGCGGAGGAGAACGGCGAGCCCAAGCCGTGGCCAATCCTGATCACGCGCAAGGGCAACCAGTTTTATGGCTTTGAGAATAACTGCCCGCACCAGGGCGGACGTCTGGATAGAGAGCCGGGACAGTTTCTGGACGAGAACGGCAATTTCATCACCTGCGGCAAGCATCACGCCCAGTTCGATCTCGACACGGGCGAGTGCTTCATCGGTCCCTGTCAAGGCCACCACCTGAAGCCCATTTCCCTGGTGATCGACGATGGCGATGTTTGCGTGACGGGAGTCCGGCTGGCGGAAGAAGACGGGCTCGATATTCCCGATCCGGCGGAGATGCCGGAGGTCTTGATCACAACGGATTAAAGGTCCTAATCTCAATCCACAGTTAAAGCGCTTGCGGCCTCAAACGGCACACTTCAAAGCTTGTGGCATTGGCCGGTCTGATCTTTTGTTTGTGTGGCCGCAGCATAATGAACGAGAGCGTGACATGAACCGGCAGGGAATGACAGAAATAACGAGCGCCGTCAGGAACAACCCCGCGCTTAGCCGATTTGAGATCAAGGCCGATGGGGAGGTCGCAGCCGTCTATTACTCGCGATCGGCGGAGCGTATCGTCCTCACACATACCGAGGTGCCAGACGCGCTATCCGGCCGCGGAATCGGCTCGGACCTCGCTCGCGGTGCGCTTGAGTTCGCAAGATCGGAGAAGCTGAGGGTGGTCGCGACCTGCCCGTTCATTGCCACCTTCATCGCCAACAACGCGGCGGAATTCAGCGATCTCGTTTGAGACGAAGCGTTCCGGCCTAAGGCCAGGCCGGCGGCTGTCTTTCCTGCAGCGGGCGAGGTTCAGGCGGGGACCGCGCGACCTGCGCAAAGGATGGGCATCCTCCGGCAGACCGTTGAAAAGCGGGATGGCTGCAAGTATGTCCCGTGGAAGTTCTCTTCAGGGGGCATCTGTGTCAGAGCTGTTTCATAGTTATGAGCCCCGGCAGGGCCATGGTTTGCCGCACGACCCGTTCAACATGATCGTGGGGCCACGCCCGATTGGCTGGATTTCCACACGGGGCCTCTCCGGCGGTTTGAACTTAGCGCCCTATAGTTTTTTCAACGGCTTCAATTACATCCCACCGATTATCGGTTTCTCCAGCGTTGGCCACAAGGACACTGTGCGCAATGTTGAAGAGACGGGCGAGTTCGCCTGGAATTTGGTCACGCGCCATGTCGCCGAGGCCATGAACAAGACCTCCGCCACTGTTGGTCCCGAGGTCAGCGAGTTCACATTAGCGGGATTGACGCCCTTGGAGTCGACGCTGATCGCGCCGCCACGCGTGGCTGAGAGCCTCGTTACTTTCGAGTGCCGGCGTACCCAGATCGTACAGCTTCAAAATGCCAGCGGCGAAAAGCTGACGACGTGGCTGGTGCTGGGCGAGGTTGTGATGGTGCATAT
Organism: uncultured Alphaproteobacteria bacterium; assembly: GCA_963817705.1. Taxonomy (GTDB): domain Bacteria; phylum Pseudomonadota; class Alphaproteobacteria; order Rhizobiales; family Rhodomicrobiaceae; genus Rhodomicrobium. The sequence continues at coordinate 833,071 of CAWFPF010000002.1, read as the reverse complement.
TGCGCAGTCGCTGCTAAAGGACGGGATTTACGATACCGCCGCTGCCGGACACGTGCTGCGCGGCGGCGGTCCGGCCGACTATTTCACAATCGGGCCGGAACAGCTTTTTCGTATGCGGCGCCCCAAGTAACTCATCGAGCGCGCTTAATTATGGGCGTTGAGCCACGCCACGATTTGATCGACGGCGACGCTCTCGATTCCGAAATAGCCATGGGGTAACTCCGAGCCGCAATCCTTCGAGCGTGTCACACCGCCTGCCAAGTAAACCACCTTGGCCTCGGGCGCGTGCGTCAGGGCCGCCGCAATGCGGGGCGCATCTTCGGCCGGAGCCACGCGGCAGGCGCTATCACGGTTCGCGACGATGAGAACCGGCACTGCCACGTTGCCGGGCGACGCGTCTAAGACGGTCTCTCCGCTCTTGCTCTGCCGCGAGACAAATTCAGTCAGCACAAGCCCTGCGAGCTTGTCTTTGGAGAGGTGGGCGGCACCGTTCATGGCGGCGATGGATCCTTGACTGGTTCCGAGCAGGAAAACGGGACCCGGCGCTTCGGCATGGGCGAAACCAACCAGATCCTGCACGGCTTGCGCGTACTCTGCCGAGCTGCGCAGCCCGCGCATATTCTGTCCGCCAAGCGCATCGGGGATCACCACCGCATAACCGCGAGCCAGCCACAAGTCCCGGGTGCGGACGACAAAGTTCTTGCCATGCGCGAGATCGCCATCCGCGCCGATCCCCACATCGCCCGCGCCTCCGGGCAACATCACGATTGTGCCACGTAGCGATGAGGGGCGTGCATAGAGAACGCGTTGCTGTCCGCCGCCGGTAAGCGGCAGATCACGGACCGCAGCTGGTTGCGCGTTCGATCCTGCTGGCAAGAAAAGCGCCGCACCAACGAGCATGACGATGAATGAGGAAATAGTCCGCATGACTTTATCCAGAATGAAGGCTGGCGCTAGCGACTATAGTCTGCACGGGAACGGCCGTCCCCGTGCTTAACAACCAAGTGAAGCGCCGGCGCGCGCAGGAACGCAAGCCTAACCGGCTAAGTTTAATTGAGGATGGGCTTGACTCCCAAACATGGGCCGTTGCAATAACGCGCGGGCGCGCGGCTGCTCCGGGCAACCTCTTGATATTTGCATAGGAGCAATGCATTTTGCAGCGCAACAAAAAATTTGACAGCCGTGATCTTTGATCTGACTTACAGAGTGAATTACTGGGGGAGACGGTCCGTCTATGAGTGCCTTCAATCAAGAAACAGTGCTGTCAGTCCGGCACTGGAACCAGGATTTGTTCAGCTTCAAAGCCACGCGGGACCCGTCCTTCCGGTTCAAGAACGGCCAATTCACCATGATGGGGCTCGAAGTGAACGGGCGCCCGCTGCTCCGGGCGTTCAGCATGGTCAGCGCCAATTACGACGACGATCTCGAATTCTTCAGCATCAAGGTTGAGAACGGCCCGCTCACCTCGCGGCTGCAGCACATCAAGCCCGGCGACCGGATCCTCGTCGGCAAAAAGCCGACCGGAACGCTTGTTATCGACAATCTTAGGGATGGCAAGCGGCTTTATCTCCTCAGCACCGGAACCGGCCTTGCGCCATTCATGAGCGTCATCCGCGATCCCGAAACCTATGAGCGCTACAGCCGTGTCATCCTGGTGCATGGCTGCCGGCAAGTTTCGGACCTCGCCTATCGCGATTGGCTGACGAGCGAGTTGCATGAGTGCGAATTCCTCGGCGAAATGTTCAAGGAGAAGCTGATCTATTACCCGACCGTGACGCGCGAGACCTTCGAGCGATCCGGCCGTATCACCGAGCTGATGACCTCCGGCAAGCTGTACGAGGACGTTGGCATGCCCCAGCTCAACCGCGACGAAGACCGCGTCATGGTCTGCGGCGGCCCGGGCATGCTGTCGGACATTCGCACGATACTCATGGCGCAGGGCTGGGAAGAGGGCAATATGGGCGAGCCCGGGGATTTCGTGATCGAAAAGGCTTTCGTCGAGCGCTAACCGCGCGAAGCGGGACAATCCGCCGAAGTTTCTTGAAAAATTGCACGAAGCTTGCGAGGTGAATGGGCATCCCGCTCAGGCTGCGCACGCAGGGTTCCTTATGACATCGAAGACGAAACCGGGTTTGGAGAAGGCACGCATCGCCTATCAGGGCGAGCCTGGCGCGAATTCGCATATCGCTTGCGTCAATCTCGGCATGCCGCTGGAACCGCTCGACTGCGCAACGTTCGAAGACGCAATCGCTGCAGTACGGAGCGGCGCAGCGCGCTACGCGCTGATCCCGGTCGAGAATTCCGTCGCGGGCCGCGTCGCGGACGTGCACCACCTTCTGCCCAATTCCGGCCTCCATATCGCTAGCGAGCATTTCGAGCGCATTTGTCATCAGCTCATGGCACCGCCTGAGGCCACGCTGGAAACGATCAAGACCGTGCACAGCCACACGCACGCCCTCGGCCAATGCCGCACCGTCATCCGCGAGCTAGGGCTCAGGCCGATGGTCGAGGCCGATACCGCCGGCGCGGCGCGCATGGTCGCCAAGGCCGGCGACCTCACCAAGGCCGCCATCGCGTCGAAGCTTGCCGCCGAGATATATGACCTTCGCATTTTGAAGGGCGATATCGAGGATGCCGCGCACAACACCACGCGCTTCCTGCTTCTTGCGACCGAACCGGAGGTGCCGCCGCCCGGCAATGGCCCCGTCGTAACGACATTTATCTTCCGCGTGCGCAACGTCCCCGCCGCGCTTTACAAGGCGCTAGGCGGCTTTGCCACCAACGGCGTGAACATCACGAAGCTCGAATCCTATCAACTCGAAGGCAGCTTCAACGCCACGATGTTCTACGCCGATGTCGAGGGCCATCCCGACGACCGGCCGGTCAGGCTCGCGCTTGAGGAACTGGCGTTCCATACAGCCGAGTTGATCCTGCTGGGCACCTATCCCGCGAGCCCCTTCCGCCAAACACTGAAGAGGCCGAATGGGGACGAAGAAGATACGCCGCGGCTACGCTTTTCCGACGCGAAGTAAGCTTTTCAATACATCTTGCGAGGCGGCGCCAGGAAACACACGAAACCTGCGCCCATCCCGCCTGCCGGGACAACGGTTTGGTGCATGTCGCATAATTTGGCAAGGTAAAGAGCACTGTCGACCCAGATGATATCTCCGGCTTTGCATTTTGTCCGGATCGCTTTCTCTGCGGTTTCTATGCCGCGCTTTGAATCGAACTGTCCTTTAGTGATGTCTGCGGTGTCGCAATAATCTTCAGCCTGTGCCAGGCTGACGGAAAAAACAAAGGACGCGAGCCCCAGAAGCGGCAAAATTCTCCGTAACACGATCGATGTGCCTTTCCCGCGCGATGGCCGCCGGGTATTTCACCCAAGAGTGCGCCCGGAAAAGTGTGAAGCAGTTTTCCGGAAAGACGCGCGGCAAGAAAAAAAATCAATCCCCGCTTTCGATTCAATCAAAAGCGGTTAGGTTCTAGTAGACCGCTTTGGCGCGGCATTCAAGCCCAGCGGAGAGGCGCTTCTTGTGCGTCAAAGTGAAGTCACCGCTTGGTGTGGCGGCTGCCAGTGCGCCGTTGACGGCCGCCCTACGCAAACTTATTGTTTTTTGGTGCCGAACCTCCGACTCTTTGCTTTGCTCCTCTAGGAGGACCCATGACCGCGAGCCCTGTCCGATATGAGATTAAGGAGGGTGCCGGCGTCATAACGGTCGACAATCCTCCGTTGAACGTGCTCTCCCGCGCCGTTCGCGACGGGCTTCTGGCAGCTGTTGCGCAGGCTGCCGCCGATAGCGCGGCAAGCGCCGTTGTGCTTGCGGGCGCGGGCCGTAGTTTTACTGCCGGCGCCGACATCACCGAATTCGGAACCAACTTTCAAGGCGCCGACATCAACGACATCTGCGCCGCGCTCGAAGACCTGCCAAAGCCGGCCGTTGCCGCCCTGCATGGCACGCCGCTGGGCGGCGGCCTGGAGATTGCGCTGGCTTGCCATTATCGCCTCGCGGCGAGGGACGCTCTCCTCGGCTTGCCGGAGGTGAAGCTCGGGCTTTTGCCGGGTGCCGGCGGAACGCAGCGCTTACCCCGGCTAACGGGTGCGAAGGCCGCGCTCGATATCATCACATCCGGCGAGCCCGTCACCGCGGACGCCGCGAAGCGTGCCGGCTTTGTCGACGAGGTCGTGGACGGAGACCATCTCGCCGCGGCCATCGCCTTCGCCAAGTCCAAGGCCAGTGCCACCCTTCCAACCAAGACGAGGGATCGCAGCGATAAGATCGAAGCGGAGCGCGGCTCGCATTTGTTCGACGAGAAGCGCGTCGAGATCAAGAAGCGCCGCCCGGGCCAGCATGCACCGCTGCGCTGTGTGGACGCCATCGAGAATGCTTTCAATCTTCCCTTCAGCGAAGGCTTGGCAAGGGAGCGGGAACTGTTCGGCGAGGCATTGCTCGACCCGCAAGGGCGTGCGCTGATCCACGTATTTTTCGCCGAACGGGAAGCGGCAAAGATTCCCGGGCTTCCGGCCGATGCGAAGCCACGCCAGATCAAGAGCGTTGGCGTGATCGGCTCGGGCACGATGGGCGGCGGCATCGCAATGGTGTTTGCCAATGCCGGCATTCCGGTCGTGATCCTCGATCGCGATCAGGCCGCGCTGAGCCGTGGGCTCGCGGTCGTCGCGAAGAATTACGAAGCCATGGTTGCGCACGGGCGCCTCGATCATTCCGGCATGGAAAAACGCATGGGCGCGATCACGAGCACCGTGGATTATGGCGCGCTCGCCGACGTGGACCTCGTCATCGAGGCCGCTTTCGAAGACATGGGCGTCAAGGAGCAGGTGTTCCGCGAGTTGGACCGGGTTTGCAAGAAGGGCGCGGTGCTGGCGTCGAACACATCCACGCTCGATATCGACAAGATGGCCTCCTTCACATCGCGGCCCGGTGACGTGCTCGGGATGCATTTCTTCGCACCGGCCAATGTGATGCGCCTTATCGAAATCGTGCGCGGCAAGGAAACCGCGCCGGAGGTGCTGGCTACGGCCATGTCAGCCGCCCGCAAAATCGGCAAAGTGGGCGTGGTTGTCGGAAACTGCGATGGCTTTGCCGGCAATCGCATGCTGGAGAAGTATGTCACGGAGGCCATGACCATCGTCGAAGAAGGTGCATCCCCGGCTGACGTGGATAAAGCGCTCACCCGCTGGGGCATGGCGATGGGGCCCTTCGCGATGTGCGACCTCACCGGCATCGACGTCAACTGGCACATCCGGCAGCGGCGCTTGCGGGAAGGCAAGGGCTACGGCTCGCCGCTGATGGACCGCCATTACGAGGCCGGCCGCTATGGGCAAAAGACAGGCAAAGGCTTCTACCGCTACGAACCCGGCAGCCGCGCCGCCCTTCCCGATCCAGAAGCCGACCGCATTCTCCAGGCCTATCGCGAGGAGATTGGATCGCGGTCCCTTCACGTCGCCGAACAAGAGATCGTCAAACGGATGATCTACTCGCTCGTCAACGAGGGGGCTAACCTCCTCGAAGAGGGCATCGTGTATCGTTCCGGCGACATCGACGTCATTTATATCTACGGATATGGCTTTCCGGCTTGGCGCGGCGGCCCAATGAAATATGCGGAGTGGCGCGGCCTCGCCGATGTGCTCGCGGACATCGATATGTTCCACACCCGTTTTGGAGACCGCTGGATACCGTCGCACCTCCTCATATCGCTTGTGTGCAAATACGATTGGAAGTGGCCGAAGTAGCGCGTTCAAGCCAGCGCCGGCTTGAGCCTGTCCGCATCTTCACGGCGTGTCCGCACGCGCCGATGCGAGAGATCGCCACAGCACAGCACCTAGTCTCATTGAGGGGCAGCGCCGCGCCGCAAAACGTGGCATCCTGATCGCTTAGCCCGGCGGAGGCATGGGCGCCGCCGGGTGGTTCGAGGTTGGCTAATGAGCCTGTTCGATCTTTCCGGCCGCGTGGCGGTCATCACGGGAGCATCCCGCGGCATTGGCCGCGCCATTGCGCTCGAATGCGCCGGCATGGGCGCAAGCATCGTTGTCTCATCCCGCAAGATCGCGGCGTGCGAGGCGGTGGTCTCCGAAATCGAGGCGGCGGGCGGCAAGGCCACGGCTTTCGCCTGCAATGTGGGCGTTAAGCCGGACCTCGAAGCGTTGGTTGCCCATGCCATGCAAGAGCACGGCCGGATCGATATCCTGATCCCGAATGCCGCAATCAACCCGGCTTATGGGCCGTCTGCCGAGGTCAGCGACGAAATCTGGAATAAGGTTCTGGCCTCGAACCTCACGGCAACGCATTGGCTGTGTCAGATGGTGCTACCCGGCATGGCTGAGCGCGGCGGCGGCTCGGTGATCTTGCTATCCTCCATCGTGGCAACAGTGGGCTCTGCGAACCTTGGCATCTATGCGATTTCGAAGGCCGCCGAGGCGCAGCTCGCGCGCAATCTCGCTATCGAATGGGGCGCTAAGAACATCCGCGTGAACTCCATCGCGCCCGGCGTGGTGAAGACCGATTTCGCAAAGGCGCTTTATGAGAACCCGAAAGCCGCCGCTTACATTGCCGGCATGACCTGCCTGAAGCGGCTCGGCGACCCCCAGGACATTGCGGGCGTTGCCGCGTTCCTCGCCTCCGGCGCCGCGCGCTATATCACGGGCCAGTTCATTCTCGTGGACGGCGGCGCCTCCGTCTTCACACCGATCGGCTAAAGCCATGTGCACTTCGAACGGAGCATTGCCCCTCACCCCCATCGCCTCCTGGAAGCGGAGAGCAGAAGTCATGGCGTCCCTTCTCCCCTTGCGGGAGAAGGACAGGACGAGGGGTAACCCGCCATGGCTGAGCTTATCGAAGTCGCTCCGGGTCATCGCTTCGATGACGTGAAGCTTTGGCACTATTTGCGCAACCATCTCGAAGATTTCGGTGTGCAACCCACCATCCAGCAATTCCAGGGAGGGCAGTCGAACCCGACTTTTCTGCTCACCACGCCTAGCCGGAAGTATGTGCTGCGCAAGCAGCCGCCGGGGAAGCTCTTGCCGAGCGCTCACGCCATCGACCGCGAGTACAAGGTGCAATCCGCGCTTAAAGGCACGCCCGTCCCCGTCGTGACGATGCGGCTCTTCTGCGACGATCGCTCGATCATCGGGACAAGCTTTTACCTCATGGACTACATCCCCGGCCGCATCTTTATAAAACCCGAGCTTCCGGAACTTAGCAACAATCAGCGGCGAGCCGCTTACCGCGCCTTTGCCGAGACGCTCGCCGCCTTGCATGAAGTGGACTTCCGCGCCATCGGGCTTGGCGATTACGGCCGCACCGAAGGGTACGCGGCGCGCCAGCTCAAGCGCTGGTCGGAGCAATACGAGGCAGCGAAAACCGGCGAAATCGAAGCCATGGACATGCTGATCGCCTGGCTTAAGGCGAACGTGCCGGACCATGACGAAGCCGCTATCGCGCATGGCGATTTCCGGATCGGCAATATGATGTACGAGGTCGATGATCCTCACATCATCGCGGTCCTCGACTGGGAGCTTTCTACGCTGGGGCATCCGCTCGCGGATCTCGGCTATGTCTGCATGTATTACCGCATTCCAGCGGCCATGAGCATGCTGAGCGGTTTGCGCGGCCTCGACCTGCCGGCGCTTGGCATTCCAAGCGAGGAGGAGCTTGTGCAGATGTACTGCCACCGCGCGGGCCGCGACACCGCGCCGGACCTGACCTTCTTCATCGCGCTGTCGTTATTCCGCTACGCATCCATCGCGCAGGGCGTCTACGCGCGCGCGCTGCAAGGCAATGCGGCGGACAAGCGGGCCAGCCTTGCGGGCCAAGCCGCCATCGCGCTGGCCGGCGAGGGATGGCGGATCGCGGAAACTGCCGGCTGAGAAAGTCTGCTTGGCGCGATGGCATTCACAGCTTTGACGCCAAGTCCGCAGGCTTTGGTGCGCTCACTGCGCCTTTCTTTCTTGTCCAACGGTTCCGCCAAATTTTGAAGGCCAGGGCTCTCGGCAACGAAAGCCCTGGCGAGTTCATTCACTTACGGTGAAGCGGTTCGCTTTCGGCGAGCAGCGGGAGGCCGAAGCCGATGGGTTTACTCTTGATCAACAGCGGAAGTCCAAAACTGTAGGGCTTATCGTCATTTGCCAAGAGTGGAAAACCGAAGCCGAACGGCTTGCCGTCTTTCGTAAGGAGCGGACCGAGCGCTGCTGTCGGGAAAAAGTTATCCGATACCAATGGTTTGCCGTAAGACGGCGAGGGCTTTTCCCTGGCGAGCACAGGAAAACCAAAGGCCGACGAGAGGGGCGCCGGGTTATCAAGCAGTGTAGGCAAGCCGAGAGTGGAGGAGACGGGCGCCGCTTCGTCCCAGGCTCCGCCCTCATAGTGCGACACCACTTTGGCCTTGTCGTTTGGGCGCGGGCGGTCGAGAATTTCCTCAGCGGTCACAGTGCCCGCATAGGGGGCCTCGACGATCAGCAGCGTCGTGCCATTTTTGATCCGGACGGCATAGTCCGCCGCATTCTTCCTTTGCACGCCCTCTTTGAGGAGATCGCTCTCGGCGGCGGGGCGGGTGTTGTCGATGATACGGGCGGCGCTGTCCCTCAGGCCACGTTGCTTCAATTCACTGACCGCTTCCAGCGCGTCATCTTTGGCTTCATAAAATCTAGTGAGTAACGGCACAGCTTATCCTTTCCAGCTTGAAAGCCACCCTTCCGGCTAACTCGCATCCCGCGCAAAAAGCACCGGCCTGCGCCCGGAAGTCGTGGCAGCACACACCGCATAATACCTAAGAGTTCGTGAAGAGTTCCTACCTGCGGGCGCCGGACATCGCCTTGGCAAGTTCTGGGCTTCAAACCCTTGCCGGATTAACAACGGCAGCAAGGCGTGTGCTACAACCAGACCTGGCTTTTGGTCCTTCCCGCGATAGCAAAAAGAGGAGCGATGGGAGTTGACGCCGGACGTGAACGTATGTTCTATTCCCGTTCATGGCATATGCCCGGCCTCAGTTTTGGGCTATATGTCTCTGATCTATAAGGAAAAGAGCCCATAGCTCAGCCGGTAGAGCATCTGACTTTTAATCAGAGGGTCGATGGTTCGAATCCATCTGGGCTCACCAATAAAATCAAAGGGTTAGGCCGAAAATCCAGGGTTTAAAGTTCCGCAAGAAAGGTGCCGCGGAACGCCAGCGGAACGGAAACAGGGCTGAGTCAGAACGCCGCACCTGCCTGCACATCCCCCTCCGCCGTTTAAGGAAAGCCGCCGGGCAGAAAGGGGCCGCGCTCCACGCGCGCGCGGGCGAACCGTATAGGGTCCTCAACAATTGTTGAGGACCCCCCGCGCGCTCCACGCGCGCGCGGGCGAACCCCGTATAGAGGTCTCAACAATTGTTGAGACCTAGCGCGCTCCACGCGCGCGCGGGCGAACCTGTAACGGTTGTCTCGATCTGCAACAGATTAGCGCTAGCGAGCGCTAAGACTTCGATTGTTCTGGCTTTTTCACGGCTTGAAGCCCGAGCGCTACCAAGCGCCGGATCGCTTCCCCACGGCTTCGAATTCGCTGCTCGAAGGACCAATCATCGATTGCTTGAAGTTCTGTGCGCGTCAGCATGACGGGCACGCGCTCGGTTTTCAATTCGTTCGGCGAATTTGTCATGCCGCACATATTGGCATAATGCGCAACTTGTGCAAGTTGGTTGACATGGCCTTCCACACATGTCAACTTGCGCTAGTTAGCAACTTGCACAAGGTCGAAACCCATGAACCTATCAACCCAAGAACTCAAGGCGAGCCGTAGCTTTTTGCGGCAAGCGCATATCCTTGTTGGCGCCGTCCGCGCGCTGTTTTTCGGCGCCGGCGAAGGCGAGACGGCCGCGCGATTGAACGACATCGCAACCCGGCTGGAAGGCGAAACGGAGATCGTCGAGCGCTTGCTCGCGACCGCTCCGAACGGCGGGAACCTTTCATAAAGCTGTGCAGGTGTGGCCAATCAGCCACTGCGCGGCTCACGCTTTAAGCGCAAAATGAAACAGATAGATGGAGAATTTGCCATGCCCATTACAGCGAAACTCGCAAACGGCGAGGCCGAGCACGACCCGCTTTCCGATCTTCCTTTCGTTTATGACGATCCCACGTGGACCGTAGAAAAGGGCCGTGAGACCGATTGGGGGCCGCGCTCCTACTGGAATGTCTCGCCCACCGGGGAGACGGCGAAAGATAGCGACATGGGAAACGAACTGGCCCGCGCCGCGCTCGATTACATCGCGGCGCATGACGGCAATCCGGTTCTTGGCTGGGTGGTCTTGTCCATGTTGCGCCAGCCCGAAAAGGCAGCCGGCGAGGACCGGATGGTGATCGTTGGTTTCATGGGTGAGGTCGCACGCTATGCCGCATGGGGCCGGAAGGTACTTCGATCTTATGAAGAGCTAAAGCCGGGCGGGATGATCGCTATCATGAAGGACCCGAGGTCCGGTCGAATGATGGGCGTTTTTGAGGAAGTCTACGCCGAGCCCGAAGTTGAAGCGCGCAATCCGGTGTGATCTCGCGCCCGCGCGCGAAGCGCTTTAGTTTTCGTAAATTTACGGAACCTTTTTGCGGCCAGCTCACGCCCGCGCGCGAGGAGCGCTCGCTTCGCGCTACGCAAAAAAAAGCCCCGGCTGCCATTTCTGACGCCGGGGCTGAGTGTTCGGTTAGCGCTGCGTCTTGACCTTTTGCCGGGTCCGCCTTCTTGGCGGCGGAACCTCTTCCCCAGTCGCAGCGCTTGGCGGCGGAAGAAGCTTGCGGCCGAGCCTTGGGCGTCTCGGCTTGCGCGGCAGGGCGGCCAGCGCTCTTGCGGCAGCGGTCAAGTCAACGGGTGTCTGTTCATGAACGGCGGGCTTGAGTGGCGCGGGCTCCAGCGTTGCCGCCTTCGCCTTTGGCGCCCATGGGCTGAGGGTGAACTTGAGCGCAGCGCAAGCCACCAATTCGAGGATGACACCGATGAAGACCGGCCAAGCCCGGCCGACCTTCGCAGCATCTCCCCCTATCACCCAGGCGAGGGTTTCGGCTCCGGCATCCTTCGCGCCCGGCCGCCCGAGCGCGACGATTGCCGTTGCCGCCTGGATGCGGCCTTGAGCGCTTTGAACATTGGCGCAGAAGGATTTCTCCTTCTTCGTCGAGGCATTCGCGCAGCTTGAGGAAGCCGCCCAAAGTTCATCGCGCTTCATGCCGTCGAGCTCTGCAATCGCGCGGGCCTTGTCCGCTTTCGCGTCCGCGTACCCATCGATGACCAGCCCTCTGCCTTCCACCGTTTCCACACGGTGCGAGCTGGCGAACACGATCGCATTGGCAAGGACGAAGACCAAAGCGAGCACCCAGCACGCCTTGGCCGTCCATGCCTTGCCGTAAGCTCCAAGCCGGTCGCACCATGACGCGACCGGCAGCATCAGCCATGAGAAGAAGACCACGGCCGCGAAGCCCACACCGAACATGGGGCCCGCCTCGCCGGGGTCTACCAGTTTACCGTTCGAGAATGCGGCATAGGCGCAAACCGCGCCCGCCGCGCACCCGCACGCCCCGACCAATAGACGGAGCGTCAGGCCTATGATACGATCCCCCATTGTGAAACCTTTCGTGGTTGAGGGGCTTCGCTGCCCGGCTGCGTGTTAGCGCACGCACCGGGCGACTTTCCGATGACTTGCTCATCAGGCGTGAGGCGTCACCCTCACACGACGAAGCCGCGAGGTGGCACCCTCGCGGCTCGTTTCGCTTTAGTGTTCAAACGCGAGGCTCATTGCTGAGCCTCGCGTTGGTGAATGGACCAATGCGCCGTCTTTCCGGCTGTCACGCGATCCGGCGTTTGGCGATAACCTCTTTTGGCCGTTATCATGGCCTCGCCGATCTGTCGCTCTTGGCGTGTCGTTGGCGGTTTTTCTGGACCTCGCCAAATCGTCCGACCTATCAGGTAGTGAATGGACCGCCTGACCACCCATCCCCAGGGCAGGGGCCGCACCTTCAAGTGTGCGGCGGACTTGCGCGGCTGATCTGGGAGAACCGCGCGCAACCCTTTGCTGTCACCCCTCCGCGGCGGTGCTGCGGCTGCTTGGCCAGTCTAGCGCCGTGGCATCGGCGCGAGCGTTTGGCGGCTTGCCTGCCCAGCGGGCGGCGGCGGGTTTCTGTCTGAGGATGATTCTGCTTACCCTGGCTTGTGAGGCTCCCCGCTTACCCTTGCGCTCCTTATCCGGTGACGCTTGAGAGGCGGTTCGGTTGGGCTCATCCAACGACAAGCCCAATATAGTCCCATTATAAGACTAGCGCAAGTGTAAATGTTGCACTACAAAGGCGTGTCCATCAAAAAACCATCAGATAACGCACTTGTGATGCGTTTCGGCCACGTATCGCGCGGCGTTTGCTCCATAAACTCAAGTATAATTACCGCGCTTTCGGGAAAATCGCCCTCAAGCCAGCGAAAGACGCTTGATCGCGTCGATCCCGTAACAGCCGCGATTTTTTCGGCAAGCTTGCGGTCGCCTAGCAAAACCGAAAATCTGCGGCGGATTTGTTCTTTCTGAGACATGAGGTAATACTGTCTCGATTTGGGACTTTCGTCAACCCTGTTGCGCAGAGTAAAGCCCACCTTAACCCGCCGATGCCGTTGCACCGTCGCCAATACGATTGGCCTTGACCGTTGAAAACCACTTGCCTTTCGGCACGTTGGATTCAAGATCGTGGAAGGCGTGATTGACGGACCAAAGCCCGCAGGCGGCGGTGAACTCGCTTTGAACCCTGATCCTCACCCCATTCGTGAGTGCCGGATTATACAGGGTAGTAACGAAAATCTGCTTCTGGTTGAACGAGGGATAGCCCTTCATCCCGGTTTGCGTCGAGATGAGAATTTCATTCGAACCGCGTGCCTGGCCCGGATTCCAGATCGCGAGCGTTCCGCGGTCTATCACATGCTCAATACCGGCCCAGCGTGCGAGGTCGCGGATCTGATTGCCGATTGAGCCATAAAGATAGGGGTTGCGGATCTTGACGCTGACGCTGTTGTTCTCGAACTGGAGGCCGGCTTGGCTGGCGAGTTGGCTCATGAGCTGCGCCACGTCCGCCGAACCGTTCACGCTCGTTGGCGTCGAATTTTGTGCATCGATCCAGGCTGTTGGCGTTGCCCTGAGAACAAAGCCCACTTGCGGCTGCAAGGCGCCGTCCGGAAAGGCGTGACCAATGATCCCTTGAAATGCAAAAGGGAGATTGCCTGCTTGCGAAGCATCGCCGGCATACACTGAGATGTAGTTTTCGCCGATGTAGCTCGCTCCGTCTCCCAGCGTCGTAAGCTGGTTCATATCTGAGAGCTTCATGCCCCATATGGTGAGCGAAAGGCTGATCGGCGTCGCGCCGCCGCTCGCGTCGATCTTGGCGGAACAGCGCAGCCCTTGGAGCGTCTTGCTGTTGCCGCCGCCCTCAAAATTGCCGGTCGTCGAGATTGAACTCGACGTTGATGAGTTTTTGCGAAAAGGTCATGCTAGATTCCTGATTTCTGAGGAATTGCGGGAGACGCAGACGCAACAAAACTTTTGCAACAGCCCCCGGCGAGTCGGAGATACCCTCGCCGGAGGCTGGCTTGCGCACCGGGTGAAGAGGCCGGCCGCAAGCTGCCGATCTCGCGAAGACCAAAACGCGAGCGCGGCGATTCCCCCCGGGTAAAGGGGGAATTCAAGCTTCTAAGTCATCCGGCCGCCGGGGATGCCGCGAGCCGTATAAACGGGCGCCCCGTCCGGATCGACAACGTGAAGCTCGCCAGCGGCGATTAAATTCGCGACAAGTCCGGAATTCCGGGCTTCAAAAGCGTTCCAGATCGCAACGGGCACCTCTACCGGCACGCCGCGGCCTGGAATTCGCGAACGCGTGCGGTCCCGCGCCGTCTAGCTTAAGCCCGGACGGCAAAGAAGTGGAAACAAGGATAGTGTCGTCAGACATTGGCTGATTCCGTTTGATTTATTGGCTCGGGAAGATCGGCGTCCGCATTTTTTTGCAGTTCCGCAACGAAGGCCGCGAATCTCGGGTCAGGCTGTGCTCCGTCGAACTGCCGAACAGGTTGCGTAAACCAGTTTTCGTAGCCTGCAGGAGGCGCACAGCCTTGGACCAAGGCCCAAAGGCTTGCCTCGATCGACCAAAGCCGCTGCCGAAGGTTTGCGTGTTCTTCAAACATTCCAAGCACGCTTGGATGGCTCGTCAGGACACGGCCCGCAGCGGCGCGGACATCCGCGTGAGCCACGCGCAAAGCCTCGCCAAGCGGCAGACCGTGACCGCGCTTACTGCTCCAGCGCCTATCGCGCAACTCCTCTCGATAAGCCTCCAAATCGCCCAGCTTTTCACGTTCGCTTTGAAGAGCCGCGGCGGCTTGGCGGCGCTGGAGGGCGTTCGCGGCTCTTAAGCGCTTTTCTGCCTCTTCGATGCGCTCCTCGGACTTCCGGATTTGACCCCGAAGCTCGTTCTCTTCCGTGTCAAGCTTGCCGAGTTGTTCCTCGATGTTGACCTTATTGGCAAGAGCTGCGCGCAGTCGCTCGCGCGCCGTTTGCTCCGTGGTGCTCATTTTAAGACCCTCGCGATGTTCGGGAACAAGCGAAGAAGCCGCGCTTCATCAGCGGTTGACATCCCGCCGCCGCTGTCAAATGCGATGCTGCGCTTCCGATCAGGCGCGCCATACGGAATTTCGGTGGAAATCCGTCGCGCTCCGGGAAAACGTTCGAAGAAGCGCTCCTTCGACGCCTCGTCCATCGCAGTGCGGCCCCAGTGAGGACGCCGGTCCTCGGTCACAGGAGGCTCGTCAGGCTCTTCTTCGGCCTGATCCTCTTCGCCTTCTCCACCGAAGACGCGAACTAAGTAAGCAATCTTGTCCTCGGCCGAAACATCATCGGATTCCAGAAAACGCAGGATCGCGGCGTTATTTTCATCGTCAGTGCCAATTTCATTTTCATCGTCGTCTTCGTTTTCGACGTAATTCTGCGGCATGTCGTCCTTATCTCGTAGTAAGCTAGCATCAAGTCCAAGTCGTGCCATAGCTTCGGCCGGGGTTCTGTAGCGCTTACGAAGCGCCATTAGAATATTATCCACACTAGATGTCATGTTATTATTCCTCATGCGGGTTGCGTTTCACGCGGAACAACTAGCGCTGAAGCCTCAGGCTTCCGCGAATTTCTTCAAAGCTCTTGCCAGGATCGAGAAATGCAAGTGATCGCGACTATCGCCAATGACTGCGCTTGCGCAGCGCGGACTATTCACAAGCGCGACGTGATTGCCCCGGATTCGAGTCATAATGCCCTGATACGGCTCGCCTTTTGGCGTCACGCCCGCCGTCATGCGCGCCCGGTAGTGATATCCAGCAGACAACGCGCAGCGCTCCTTTTCCTGGATGTCAGAAATCGCGCGGCCGTCCCATATCGCCAGGCTGTTTCGAAGCTCCCCGTTTGAAAACACTGCGTCGGAACCGGTTGTCCCGATCACTAAATCCTTTCGCGGCTCGTCCGCGTTCACAGGCGTGTGGCGATCAAGCACCGGCAGCCTGTTGAACGTCGGCGCCGCCACGCGCAACTCGTCCGGATGCCTCCACAATTTGTAAATTTTGTTTCGATCCAGCCCTAAGGCCTCAAAATCCGGAATTTCGGCCGCGAGATATCCTGCTACTTCGCTGCACGTTAAAATTGCATCAGCGATGTGAAGCCGGTTGTCCGTGTCGTACCGCCGAACGCTACCGGCCCGGTCGAAAGCGAGATTTGAGTAAGCAAGCATTGCCGTTGTCCTTCGGGTTTCGACGCAAACGCAACGCGCACAGAACTGGAAAAGTGATTTGTTAAGCCCGGCCGCGCATATAACGCGGAACGCTTGGACCCCAAAGCGAAGGCGCAACCGCGCGCTGCTGCATAGCCCAAGCTCTTTCGCCCATCGCCGGGCCAGTGCGTGGGATCGAGGCTAGATGCAAGGCGTCGTCGGAAATAACCATAGGCATCCTCGCCGCGGACAGTTCGTTGAAAGCGCGGCTGCATGCGTCTATGCAGTCATCATGCTTGCCGAACGGGAAGTTCCGCATCTCATTCACGAGCGCCAGGTTCCATTCGCCGCGAACCATGTCCACGTTTCCGACGTTGACCTGTGAGGCGAATGGTTCGGCGCGGGTCACCTTATCCCCGCTTTCGGGCGATGATGTCACGTTGAAGCCCATAAGCGCCCTGGTGAGGTACGCCACCTGTGCAACGCCGGCTTGCCCCGGATCTTTGGGAAGCGAAATCTTGACCTTCTTCCCGTCGAGCGCTGCGGTCGAGACGATGCGCGCCTCAACCTCATCCGGCCGCCCTTGAAGGCGCTGGATGTCGCCGATCACAATCCGGCCATTCTTCCTGCGGCCAAGTTTGGCCCCAACCGTCCAATCGCCGCCGCTCGCCGTAGACGCCAGATCCCAGGCGCGAACCCATTGGATAGGCTCAGCGTTCGTCTCGCCCGCTCCGTCAACCACAACCAGGCTACCCGGCTTGAAAATGCCGCCTTCAAGCGGGGCTGGCCTTTGCATGTACTGGCTGGCGAAGTGGTACGGGCTGGCTTGCTCCATGCGCCGCAAGTCTTCAATTGTGTGCTTTTCAGGCCAAAGCGCCGTTCCATCCTCGCGGATGGCCGGCATGTTAACGTGTGTCCATTTCTCTCCGTTGCCGCCGTTGAGCAGCCAGCCGCAGATGTCATCCTCTGCAAGACGTTGGCCCACGATGATGATTGGCGTTTCGGGGCTGTTCACACGGCTTTGCAGCGTGCTCTGAAACCACTCAAGAACGCCTTTGCGCATAACGTCGGATCGGGCTTCATCGGCCTTGTGTAAATCGTCGGCGATTACGCATCCGTGAAAGCCTTCGCGCATCTTACCGGCGCCTCGGCCGGTGAGCGAGCCTCCCGTACCGCACGCGTAAACGCATCCGCCCGCCGTGGTTCGCCATTCATCTCGGGCGCCCGCCTGCTCGTCCAAGACCACAGTTGGGAAAATCCGGTTGTAAACTTCGTGCTTGACGAGTTCTCGCGCCTGCCATGAGTTGGTTGTGGCCAAGCGGTCGCTGTATGATACGAATATGAACTCACTGTCCGGCGCTTTCCCGAGTGCCCAGGTGACGAAAGCGAAGACGCTGTGCGTTTTGCTATAGCGCGGTGGCAAATTCAGGATGAGCCGCTTGGTCCGGCCCTCGAAGACATCTGTCAGAGCGTCGAAGATGACCTTGTGATGTGGGGCGCGTTGCCACCGAATGCCGCGCGTCGCCGCGATCGTGTATCTGGCGAAAAAATAGAGGTCGTTCGCAGCGAGGATTGAGGCAACCTGTTTGCTCTTTTCGACGCCGGGATGCTTGTCGTTCATGCCGTTTTTTGGCCCTTCGCCATTCCGCTATCGTTCCGCAAAGTCGAACGCATCACAAAACGCTTACAGCCGCAGCACATACCCTCTGACTGTCAATCAGATGCACACCAAATAACTAACCTAAAACTCGTCAGCAACCTTCGCGGCAATCTCGCGAAGTTCATCCGCGCTGATCGCAATCGTGGCCTGGATCGCGTTAACGCTGCCGACATGGATTTGCTTGACTGAATCGCCGTAGCGCTCAGGGCGCAGCTTGGAAAGTAACCACTTGCGGCTATCGACACGAAGCCTCGCGCTGTTGACCTCGGCCGCATCTCTTGCAGGAGCGTCGGCGATGGTGATGACCTGATCGCTCCACGCTTCAAGGCAAAGGTCGCGCGCGCGCGCGTACTTCTCGCTGAAGCCGGAACGATTTTCCAGCACCCAATCCAGCACGGTCGGCACAGCGGGCATGGTTTTTTCCTCGCAAATTTGCTTCAGCGTTTCGCCGGTTGCGAGGCGCCGGCAAATCTCATCCGCTATTTCGTCGGTGTAGACTGTCTGCCCGCCTTGAGGCCGCGCTTCGACTACGGGCTTACCGTTGAGGATTTCTCCTCGTGTTGCCTCTGTGCTTGTGGCGGCTTTAGCGGCTTTCTGACGGCTTTTGGTCTTTGGCTGTGTCATCCTATGCCTTTTCTGCTTTGCTGGCCTGTAGGGCTCGCTAGGGGGATTAGCAACGCGCTTCAATTCGGTTTGAGCCATCGATGCTCCATTCCGATGAATTGTGGCACGTATGCGAGGTTGTGGCGCGCTCCGATGGCGCCGGCTATTTCTTCCATGGTGGCGCCGCTGCCCTTGAATGACCGCACCTCTAATTCGAAGCGCCACGCCTTCCAGTCGCGGTCATCGTTATCGATCCAGGCTATTACAACGTCGTCCCAGCGGCGCGATTGGAATGGATCGTCTTCGCGCCCGATGTCGATTTGATATGGGAGCATCATGGTGTCCTCCTACATCGGCAACGGGTCATCGAAATCGAACCGGTCGCGGCCTTGGATGGCTGGCTTGTCGCGGCGATAGCCGGGGCCTCGGAAGACACTGTCAGCAAGTTCGGTGTCGCGGCGCGGCGGGCGCTGTTTGCCGATGCCAGTCCGTTCGAAGCGGAAGGCTCTTATGCTGATATCGACGCGCGGGCCGGTTTCATGTGAATAGGCTGATGCGCTCAGCGCTCCTTCCACATAGCACCTATCGCCTTTGCTGATCCGGCGGGCTTCGTTGGCGAGCGTGCCGAAGAGCAGCACTTTGACGAAGGTGCTAACCTCTTTGCCGGCGTCGTTGGTCTTACCGTCGCTGATCGCAAGATTGACGATGCCGAAGTCATTGCCGGCTTTACTCTGGCGAACCTCACCGTCGCGGGTTGCGGCGCCCCATGTTGCGGCTTCTATGCCTCTTGCGCTCATTGTGGTGATCTCCTTCTTGCCGCGGCAATGCCTTGCATGGCGGCGGCTAGCGCTTTCGTTTCGGCGATGGACGTTGCCTTTAGAATTCGGGCGATGACCTCGCGCTCAGTCATGAGGCCGGGCACGACGTAGTTCATGAAGTCCACATAACCCTTCAGGGCTATGCCCGCGTTCGGCTGGCGGGCGAGGCGGCGGAGAGCGGTGTTGCTCATGCGGCCCTCCCGATCTCATCGCGGGCAAGGGCCGCGCGAATGTCGGCTGTGGACATGCACTCAGCATGCCAGGCACACTCGCGGATGCGCTCAGCTACAACACTCGGCCCCAGTGTTCCGATGGTTTCTGGAATGCCGCGCACAGCATCCCATAGGCGGTCGCGCACGGGCTGCTGCGCAATTCGCCTAGCGATTTCCCTCATGAAATCGCTAGCGATCTCGATGCCGCCGGTCTCATTGAGCCACAGCCCGTGTTTCCGGCGCTGGTTCTCGGCCTCGTTCGCCTGCACCCGGAGCATCGCAGACTCGATCTCCGCCTCGGCTCGCTGCTGAAGTCCGTTGCCGTAATCGGAATGGTTGCAGTTCAGCTCGCGCGTGACGGCATCGAATATGCCGTGCAGCACGCTTCTGCGGGGATTGTCATCCGTCGATCCGATGCCGTAGTTGTGGCTCCCGTAGCGGCCGTTTTCATCCAGCCGGATATCTGGGCAGCGAGCGAATAGGGCAGCTATCCATTGCCCGCTGAGCGCTAGCCATTTGGATCGGAACGCCGGGTCCGGGTTGCCGCCGCACTGTTCCTCAATCGGGAATTTCTGTTGCAGTTCGGCATCGCGGCGCCTTGCGATACTGCGCTTAACACGATCGCTCACTGAGCGCAGAACCTCGGGGCGCGAAAGCGCTTGGTGATCGCCGTAGGGCGCGGTGCCCGTCTCGTGGCCGAAAGCCTCGTCAACGTCCTCAAATGTGGCGCCGGCGGCTTCCAATTCATCGAGCAATTTGTTCGCATGCTCGCCAAAGACGATGATCTGCCCGTACGCTTTAACAAGACCGAAGTTGGTCTTATAGCGGCGCTTTCCGGCGGGGTTGATGCATGTTCTGTTATCGCCTACGGGTGCCGGATGCCCGTTCATCTTCACAGGCGCAGCGAGACGGTTTGCAGCGCTCGCGTCCAGAATGCCGGCGTGGTGCATGATCTTTTTCTCGCCGATGCGCCGCTCGGTTTCGACGCGGTTTTCGGCTATAACTTCGGTCTCTTTCGCGTTAACGCGGGCGTTGTGCTCGCGCTTGCGGATCTCATCAAGCTTGCGAGCAAACGTCGAGTTGAAAAAGCTCAAAGCCGGTGCTGGGCCACGGTTGTGCTCTGGCCTACACTCCTTCAATCCGGTAATGGTGAGAGCGAAGTCTAGCGCTTCGAGGACGAAAGGCCGCTCCGCCCTATTCAGGGCGGCTTCGATGGTCTTGCTCAGGCCGGTCTTCGCTCGTTGCAGGTATTTATGATCTTGCTTAGTAGCGGGCGGCGGCGGTAGCGAATTGGATGGGTAATTAAACTCCCAGGCAACCTCGGCAAACTCCTGCAGGTGCTCCCTCGTTGGGAGCAAAAGTGGCTCGGCAGTCGAATGATCACGAGCCTCAGCAACAAGCTCTCCCTGCCGAGCCTCTTCCTTCCCTTTGCGCGGTTGCAAAGTTTTAGATCCACAACCGTCCTCGCGCGCGCAGAGAGTATTACCCTCTACTACTACAAGGGTAAGATCTAAGGGTAGGCCGTCAGATTTGACGGGTCTTGAGTTCAGATTTGACGGTTCTTGAACTTCGAACTTTGTGCAAGACCCGTCAAATTTGCGGGTTCTTAAATCTTGAACCATCAGATTTGCTGGCTCTTGATCCTGCAGGGGGAAGGCATCAAGGATAGCTTGCGGAACCTGGATGCAGCGGATTGCGGATTTCTGTTTCCGCCGCTTCTTATCTTCGGTTGGCAGAAATCCAAGCTTCTCAAGCTCGGCAGTGTCACGCTCGCATGTGCTGACGCTGCACCCCCTCAGAGCGGCCCGCGTCTCATGGCTGGCGAAAGAGTTAGAGCCATCGGCGTTTGCATGCGCGAGGTGTCCGAACAACTCCATAAACGGGCCCGGCTTCATGCCGGAGACGTAGGCATAGCTCATGGTGCGCCACTTGTATGAAAGGGTGGCGTACGGCAGGTTGTGGCCCACATTCATGCGAATGAACCGCATGCGAATTTCGTCAGCGGTGCGCTCAATATCGTCGCGGCGGCTGTTATGGCCGATTTCGGCCGCGGGGTCGCGCATCAGCATGGCAGCGCCCCCGGCTCATCCTGCACGAGTTTGGCGTCCGCGTTGGGCGCGGCGAGGTGCAGCATGCAATCGTGAAACCGGCTCGACCACACGTCGAACGGTGCAGTAAAGCGGCCGGCGCCGCTGGCTACCAGGCCGCAATGTTCAGCGAGCGAATCGATTACAACGCCGGCATGAGGCAGATTTGCAGCAATGGGGCGAACGGCAACAAACAACCGGCTGCCACATCTGTAATCGATTTTGATATATCCGCCTGCAGTGCTACCACATGCGGTGCGTTTATTTGAGCGCGGCGGCTCTATTTGAGTGTTTTGCATCATTTGCTGGTGACGGTAGAGTTGGCTCTTGAACCGGATGCAAATCGATGCTATTTAAACCCTGCCACAGATTTTCGCGCATTTTGATTTGCATTTGCATCGGCCTAGAGCGCTGTTTCGTTTGGCTCGCCCGCCCGTTCGGAAGGTTGGTTTTGAGCCGCCCACTGACACCACAAACGCAACAAAGCCCCGGTTGACGCCGGGGCTTTTTCATTTCAGGCCCTTTTTCTCACGGGCTCCGCCTCGTTCAGAAAACGGCTGATCTCGGATTGCCGGATTACGAACCGGCGCGCCGACAACTTCAGGATTTGGATTTTCCCCAACCGTCCGAGCCGGCGGATGTTATCAGCGCTCATCGCCAGTATGGACGCGGCGTCCCGCAGAGTGACCGCGCAATCAAAATCCGCGTAGTGTCGAGGGCGCAGGGGCGTGGGCGGCGGCTCGGGCATGAATTTGTTCACCGCAGTTTGCATATTGGACCTCGCAGGAGCTATCGTCGTCTACGAGGCTGACGATACGGATTAAAACGGCTCACGTCGTTGGGGAGAGAAATAGGGGCAAGAAATCAAGTGCGGTGGCCTTCTCGGGCGGCTCTGGCTTATATCCGGCAACGAAGCGCCGCACGAAGGGAGACATGACGGTTAAGAAGTAGGGGAATTCCTTTACAGCGCCGGTCAAGCGAGCCGCCTTTTGCAACCCTTCGGCTGTGCCTGTAAAGCAGGCTTCCCAAGCCAAAACCATATGCCCGAGCCATATGCGGGACGGATGGTTGCCCGGCAACTGAGTTGTAATGCGGCAAAGTTTTCGTCTTATGGCGTCAGCATGAGGCCGGAAGATATTCCTATTTTGCCATTCCGGGCCGGTTCTTCCGGTTGCTATGGCGCCAAGCAGTTTATTCTTTTTCGGGCCGTCTTTGACGAACATGACATGGAAGCCACGGCCGGCCCGTGCGTCGTCTAACGCCGGTTGAGGATCACCTAAATAGAGGGTATCGCCCTCTCTGTGCACGATGTTTATTGGAACACCGCATTTGAGGGTTGCAAAAAACTCGCACATTTTAAGATCGCTCATCGTCCCGTCCCGTTCGGCCTGGCGTAAGGAAAATTCAACGAAGGCCAAGAAATAGCGATCAGGATCACGCGATAGCGGCTTAAGCGGTGTGTGAACACCTTTTGGCCTTCCCCTTGGCCGTCCCGTTGGCTTAGTAACCATGGTTACGCCTCGCTCACCAGTGCCGCGACATGCCGCCCCCAATCCTCAAGCGCCTTGCGCCGCTCGGGCAAATAAAGTGCTTTGTTATAAACTCCCGCAACGCCGGCGCGATGGCCTGAAACGTGGTTGACGAGGCTTTCGGTGACATGCGGCGGCGCTATTCCGAGATCATTCACGCAAGTGATGAAGCTGCGCCTTAGATCGTGGACCGTCCACGCCGGTATCGGGCTCTTGCCAGCCGCGGCGCGAGCGGCGTTGATGCGCTTGTCGAGCGCTTCTTTTGCGCGCGTCCATCCACTAAAACCGCCGGCGCCCTCGCCGAAAACCAGATCACGGCCAAGCCGCGGCGGAACCGCGTCAAGCACCGCAAGCGCTTCGGCGGAAAGCGGGACAAGGTGCACCAAGCGGTTTTTCGTCCGCTCAGCCGGCAAGTCGATCAGAGCTTTCTCGCGGTCGATCTCGGGCCATGACAGTTCCGATATTTCGCTTTTACGCTGGCCCGTCAAGATCAACAGCCGGACGATCCGGCTGTAGTCGTCAAGCCCGTTGCAGGCTTGCCAAACTTCCACAAGCTCAACTTCGCTCAAGACGCGGTTCCGCGAGCCATTGTTGGCCCGGCGCTTGATTTCACGCGCGGGGTTTGCATCAAGATAAGATCTATCGACCGCCCATGCGAAAAGACCGCTTAGCGCAGCGCGGGCTCTATCCGCCGTAACCTTCCCTCGTTCTTCGGCGATTTCATCAAGGCGGGTGACGATATCCTTGCGCTTGATTTCATCGATAACGATGCCATGAAGCGGCTGCCAGTAGCTTTCCAAATACCGCACAAGCTCGACGAAATAGCGCTTGCCAACTTCGGAACGCTGCGCGGCTAAATATTTCGGCACGAGGCTGCCAACGGTCGCGCCCTTCTTTGCCGCCGCCTGCTTTTCGGCGGAAGTGTCTTGCCCAAGCTTAGCCTTAGCAAGTATGCGCTGGGCCTCTTGCTGCATCGCATCGGCCACGCCCGGAACGGCCGGCCCGAGCGTGAACTTGCGCTGCTGGCCGTTCGGCATCGTGTACTTGACAAAGAAACTCGATTTGCCGCTCGAAAACTTGCGGATGCCAAAGCCGGGGCAGGCATCGTCAAAGACAAGAATTTCGCGCTTGCCGGGTGGAATGATAGCCCGTGCTGCTTTCGTAAGTAGTTTTGCCATGTTTCCCTCTTGCGGAACGCTGGCGGAACGCCGCCGGAGTCGTTTTTTGACAGATGGTTACGCAAATACACAGAGGGTATATGTGTGATTTCATGGCTTTGCAAGGCTATAATCGGCTTATTCAGACCTAATCGCCAAAACTCGATCTGACTTTTAATCAGAGGGTCGATGGTTCGAATCCATCTGGGCTCACCAATAAAATTAGTGTCCAGCCCGGAGACATAGGTCACGTTTTGTACCTAAGACATGGGTGACAACCTCGTGCCGAACGGGTTGCCGATGGTTTGCAAGGTTTTCTGTTCCAGGTCGATATATCCGAGATCATAGTGCATGAAGGAGACGAGCCAAATACCCTCGTCGACTTCTTTGATGCCGAGCCTCTGGCCTGCCATGACCGTTGAGATGTTGATCTTCTTTCTGTGCATGCAGATGCGTCCGCAGGCGGTAACGAGCACGTCCTTGTCATGGCAGGGGTATTCGATTTCGGGCAAGCCCGAATAGGGCCGTGAAGAGGAGGTGTAGACCTCAGCCGGCGTTTTCATGGCAAGCGCCTCGTGCGGTCTTTCCGTATTGAATTCGTTCATAAAATCATCGAAGCGGGCCTGTTGCGCCAAGCTGTTTTGGCAAGCAGGGCGGGTCGCCTCTTTCTTCAAGGTGAGGTGCATGCGCTCATGGCGGCCATTCTGTTGCGGATGGCCCGGCTTGATCCTCTCGATCGCGATGCCGAGTCTCAGCCAGAAGACCGAAAGCCTTGAGAGGTTATAGAGCCCATTCGGGGAGGCAAAGGGCAGGCCGTTATCGCTTCTGATCGCGGCGGGCAGGCCGTGGTCCTGGAACAGGCGGCGGAACGCCTCCAGGACAGGCGCCTCCTTCGTTGAGTCAAGGGCTTCCAGGAGAAGGAGCTTGCGCGAGGTCTGGTCCGTGACGGTCAAAGGGTAACAATACCGGCCGTTGCCGAGCTTGAACTCGCCCTTGAAGTCGGCGCACCACAGATCGTTCGGCGCCAAGGCCTGGCTGAGCGGCGTTCCTTCCGCCCGGTTCCGCCTTTTGCGGGCGCGGGCGACAAGGCCGTGGCGGTCGAGAACCGCATGCACGGTGCTCTTGGCCGGGATGCGGACGTCTCCGGCAAGCCGCTTCACAAGGAGTTCCCTGATCTTCCTCGCGCCCCAGTGCGGCTTGTCCTTTTTTAAGCGGACGATCATGCGCTCGATGGACTTGGGCAGCTGGTTCGCATAGCGCACCGGCCGGCGCGAACGGTCTGTCAGCGCCTCGAGCCCCTCATCCTTGTAGCGGTTGTAAAGCTTGTAGCCGGTCTTCCGCGAGATGCCGAACTCCCGGCAGAGATCGCTCATGCCCTCGCCATCGAGAAGCCGGGCCACAAAACGAAGACGTTCCTCCATCGCCGAACACGCTTTCCACGGCATCAACACCCCCCGCCAGAAAGCGAAAAGTGTTACCTATGTGTCCGGTACAAACTGTCACCTATGTCTCGGGTCGCTCATAGGGATTTAGAACAGAGCTAGAGCGGTTCCCGCTCTGTTTTACGCATATCCTGCGTTCCGGAAGAAGTTCTGGCATTCGGCTGGTGTGAAGGCATCCAAGAGGTTGCCGATGCGGCTCCACAGGTCTTCGAGGGAGCGCTCCCTGGTTTGCGCAGATGCGCTTTGAGCTTCGAGAACGCCTGCTCGATCGGGTTCAGATCGGGCGAGTAAGGCGGCAGATAGCGCAGTTCCGCGCCAGCCGCTTCGATTGCGTCCTGCACCGCCTTGCTCTTGTGACTGGACAGATTGTCCATCACGACGATGTCGCCGGGCTTCAGTGCCGGCACAAGCACCTGGTTCACATAGGCCTTGAACCAGTCACCGTTCATGGGCCCGTCGAGAACCATGGGCGCCGTCAGGCCGCCCATGGTGAGCCCGGCTGTGAAAGTGGTGATCTTCCAATGGCCCTGAGGCGCGGATGCCCGCAAGCGTTTCCCGCGCAGCGCCCGGCCTCTGAGCCGTATCATATTGGTGGCACAGCCTGTTTCATCGATGAAGATCGGCTTTGCCGGATCGAGGCTGGCCTGGCTTTCGCGCCAGCGAAGGCGCTTTGCCGCAACGTCCGGGCGGGCCTATTCGCTGGCGAGCACGGTTTTTTTTTATAAGTGAACCCTATGCGCAGCAAAAGTCGCGAGACAGCGCTCTTGCTGGTTTTAACTCCCAGCGCCAGAAGCTCGAATGCAAAGCTCCTGCAGTGTGATATCGGGCTGCTGTTCGACCCTTGTTTTCAGCCAGTCCGCACAAGCCAAAAGCGGCGAGCGCCGGCCGCCTGCATGTGGCTTGGCTTCAATGCGCCTCGGTGCGAAAAGCCTGAACCCATTTCACAGCCGTGGACGCGCTGACGCCAAAAACCTCAGCCTGCGAGCGCGCAGACTTCCCTTTGCCGGCCTGCCGGATAAGCCCGCCGCGAAGATCGTTCGAATAAGCCATCTCTGCCCCGTCTTGAACGGAGGCAGAATCAACTGCTTCGCGATGTTTGTGAATCCCTCTCGATTCGATCAATCTGGGAACCGCTCTAGCCGGAACGGGTGGCTCGTTTTGCAAATTTTGGCCGGCATTGATTTCTTCACTTGGTTGGCTCGACCGGCAAGGACTTCGCTATTGTGGCGAGGCTGCCGAGGGTCCGGCTGCGATGGCGAACTGTGGAATTCATCCATAGTTGAACAGCGCCATGAACCCGAAATCCATGTGCAATTGCTGGTGGCAGTGGAAGAGCGTAAGTCCTGGATTATCGGCGACGAAGTCAAACTCCACCTCCTGATAGCCGCCCACCATGACGACGTCCTTGATAACGCCCGCCGTGGGCTTGCCGCCAACCGTCACGACCTCGAAGCTGTGCCGGTGCAGATGGAGGGGATGTATGTCATCGCTCGCGTTCCGGAATTTCAGCCGGTAGCGCTGGCCCTTCTGGACCATGACCATCGGCTTCATGGTCTCCATCGAGAAGGCCTCGCCGTTCAGCGTCCAGCGGTTGAAGCCGCCGAGCGCGCCGTTCTGCTTCACAATCGTGAAGGTGAGCTTTTCGTCTGGCGTGGCTGGGCTCGCCTCCGCTCTGCCGAAAAGGGTATAGTCCCAGACATAAGGCTCGGGCTTCACCCATTGCGGCTCGCCCGGTGCACCTGCATATTCGACCACGATGCCCATGCCGCGGTTGCGATCCTCATCGGCGAGGTCGCCCATCACCCAGACGCCGGGGTGGTTCATCTCGACCAGCGCTGAGATGCGCTCGGCCGTGCCGAGCCAGAGCAGCGGCACCTCCGCCTGCGTGGGCACCGGATTGCCGTCGAGCGCCACGATCTTGAAGCTGTGGCCGGGGAGCGCGAGACTGCGGATCTCGCCCGCGCTGGCGTTGAGCACGTGAAACAGCACGCGCTCGCCCTGCTGCACGCGGATAGGCTCGCCCTGGCCCAGCATCTTCCCGTTGATGCTGAATAGCTCGTAGCCCACCTCGTAGCCCTTCGGCCCCTTGAACTTCTCCTCCGCCCGTTTTCCGGCGTCCTGAAGCTCTTCGATAGGCTCGCCGGCCAGCACATCCATGGCCATGTCGCCGCCCCGGCTGAAAGAGGGCTCAAATTCCTTGAGCACCAGGAAAACCTCACGGTCATAGGCTCCGGGATTGTTCGCGGGCTCGATGTAAAGGGGCCCGGCCTGGCCGGTATAGGTGCCGCGGTTCAGATCGGCGCCGGCCACCACATGGGTATGATAGAAGCGAAAGCCCGCAGGCTGGGGCACGAAGGAGATGCGGCGCATCCCATGCGGGGGAACGTACGGTGTCCCTTCCTCGGCCGCACCGTCCACATCGACAGGGATCATCAGCCCGTGCCAATGCACGAGTTCCGGCGTATCCGTATCGTTGTAAACGTCAACGGTGGTGCGCTGACCTTCTTTGAACCGAAGCAGCGGCCCGGGGAATTGACCATTATAAAGCGTTGTCGAGACGATATGACTGGGCGCCAGCTGGACCAGACCCGTTCCGATGCGCAACGTGTAGTCCGGCTTTCCAGTGGCTTCGGGCGCCGCGGCCCAGAGCGTTCGCGGTGCAGCGCCGATGAGAGACGCGGCGCCTGCGGCCTTCAGCAGCGTACGGCGGTCGAATGTCATGGCTCTGATCCCTCTGGCTTCGATTCCGGCTCAGTGATTGAACACGGCATTACCGGCGTTGTCGAGCAGACCAGCGCAGCCAGCGATTCCAGCTGGTTTCCGAACCTAGTTCTCCTTGCCTTTAGAGCCTATCCGGTTTTGATGGAATCAAAAGCGGCTCTAACTTTCTGTTTTGCCGTGCGTCTTTTCGGAAACCGCTTCACACTTTTCCGGACGCACTCTCGGAAGCGCATCATTCAACAATTGCGCAAGTGCCACCTCAATTCCAAAAGCAAGCTTCGCGGGGCGCCCAAACACCTTTTCTGCGAGAAAGTGCCTATCCTGAAAAGCCGCGGGCGCAGGTCTCTTTGCTCCCTCGCGGAGACCGCAATCCGTCAAAAAGCTGGGGTGCCGGGCTTGCCGTCGCGAAGACGCTATCCCGCTGCCCAGGTTGAATTCCCTGGACTCCCTCTGCATAGACCTCAAGGTTCCCGGCCGTTGACCACTTCGCCGTCCTCTTTGACGAACTTCCCGATCTGACGATCAGGCAGGATTTCGAGGACGATTTCCGAAGGCCGGCAGAGCCGGACACCCTTTCCGGTTACGACAATGGGCCGTTCGATGAGGATGGGGTGGGCTATCATGAATTCGATCAGTTCGTCATCCGTCCAAACCCCCTCGCCGAGACCGAGTTCAGTGTAAGGCGTCCCCTTCTGTCTCAGCAAGGCGCTGGGCTTCATGCCCATCGCCGTGAGCAGCTCCACCAGTCTCTCCCGGCTGGGCGGCGTTTTCAGATATTCCACGATTTCGGGTTCTTCGCCGCTTTGCCTGATCATGGCAAGAGTGTTGCGCGACGTTCCGCAGGCGGGATTGTGGTAGATCGTAACCGGCATGGCAGCACCTTAACTTCGAATGAATTCGGGGTTTCGGCCCGGCATGAGCGTTATCGGGAGGCTTCGTACCAGCTTCGGGTCGACTGTACGAGCCGTACAACAGTCAGCATGACCGGCACTTCCACAAGCACGCCGACTACGGTGGCAAGTGCCGCGCCAGACTGAAAACCGAACAATACAATAGCGGTGGCCACGGCCAGCTCAAAGAAGTTGCTGGCGCCGATCAGGGCGGATGGACCGGCGACGCACCAAGCCACACCCGGGCGCCGGTTGAGCCAATAGGCCAAGCCTGCATTGAGATACACTTGAACGATGATTGGGGCTGCTAGAAGAGCAATGACAAAAGGCTGCCGCACGATCTGCTCGCCCTGAAGCCCGAACAGGAGCACGAGCGTCACGAGTAATGCGCCCAACGAAAACGGCGCCAGCGCTTTCAGCGTATAGTCCAACGCGGCTTGTCCGCCCGAGCGCAAGCGGAGGAATCGCCACATTTGGGCGATGACGACGGGAATGACAATGTAAAGAACGACCGAGAGAAAAAGGGTTTCCCATGGCACTGTGATAGAGGACAGTCCGAGGAGGAGGGCGACGATGGGCGCGAAAGCCACAACCATGATCGCATCGTTGAGGGCCACCTGGCTCAAGGTAAAGTGCGGCTCACCCTCGACGAGATGCGACCACACGAACACCATGGCGGTACACGGCGCGGCCGCAAGCAAGATCAGACCCGCGATGTAGCTGTCGATCTGATCGGCCGGCAACAACGGCCGGAACAGATATCCGATAAACAGCCAGCCAAGCAGGGCCATGGAGAAGGGCTTGACGAGCCAATTCACGCCCACGGTTATCGCGATGCCGCGCCAATGCGTGCCGACTTCGCGAAGCGCTGCCGGATCGATTTTGAGCAGCATCGGAATAATCATCACCCACACAAGCGCTGCAACCGGCAGGTTGACCTGGGCCACGGTAGCAGCCCCAATCGCATGGAAGAGTGCGGGCGCCAGATGGCCGAGGGCGATGCCGCCTATGATGCAAAGGGTGACCCATAGGGTAAGAAAGCGCTCGAAGAAACCGAGGCCCGCTGCCTTGGCGTGGTCAGCGGAAGCCAAGCTGGCAGAATCTCGGTCATCGGGTTTGTTTCTTTCCTGCTGTTGAGCCATCCATTTGACCGATTTCCTTCAGGCGGGCGGAGAGCGCCAATTTGCCTATGCTTTGGAGCGGAAGCGAGGTGAAGGCTACGATGCGGTTGCGCAAATAGCGGAACGCTTCATTGAAGGCGCGTTGCTTGTCTATATCGGTGCCTTCGACAGCGGCGGGGTCCTCGATCCCCCAATGCGCCGTCATGGGCTGGCCCGGCCAAAGGGGACAGACCTCGCCCGCCGCGCTGTCGCAAACGGTGAAAACGAAATCCATGACCGGCGCCCCGGGAGCGGCATATCCGTCCCAGCTCTTTGAGCGGAAATCCCCGGCGGGATAGCCATAGGCGGCGAGCGTTTTCAAAGCGTAGGGGTTCACCATGCCTTTTGGTTGGCTGCCTGCGGAAAAGGCGTGGAAGCGTCCAGCACCTTCCTTGCGGAGAATGCCCTCCGCCATGATCGAGCGGGCCGTGTTGCCGGTGCAGAGGAACAGCACGTTGTAAATTTGACCTTCCATGGCTGTTCCTTACGATACGCAGCAGGTTGGCTCGCAGCACTTCGCTTGCGGCTTCACGGCGCGCACGAAAGCGCTCATGAACTTGCCGTCGATGTGACCGGCCATCTCATCGACATTGACGCCCTTGCCGCTCAGGAACTCGCGCGCGTCCTCGCCTTTGTAGATGCGGGTGGGCTCGATGCCGATGGCTTGGAATCCTGCGCTCGCGAGTTTGGCGGCATACTCGGTTTCCTCAAGGGCGCCCGCGATGCATCCCGCCCATGCAAGTACATTCCTTCGAATTTCCTCCAGCACTTCGCCGCGCGTGACGATGTCGGAGACGGCGAAGCGGCCGCCCGGCTTTAGCACGCGAAACGCTTCTTTCAGCACCCGGTCCTTGTCGCCGGACAGGTTGATGACGCAGTTCGAGATGATGACATCGACGGAGTTATCCGGGAGCGGGATGGCCTCGATCTCGCCCTTCAGGAACTCGACATTCTCGACGCCAGCCTTCTTCTGGTTCTCCCGTGCGAGAGCCAGCATTTCATCAGTCATATCGAGGCCGTAAACTTTGCCGGCGGGACCAACTCGGCGCGCCGAAAGCAACACGTCGATGCCCCCGCCCGAGCCGAGATCGAGGACCGTCTCGCCCGGCTGCAACTCGGCCAGCGCTGTGGGATTTCCGCAGCCAAGCGAAGCCAGCATTGCCGCCTGGGGCAACGCCCCTTTTTCGGAAACGTCATAAAGATTAGACGTGATGGGGCTCGTGCCGGCGAGCGCGCCATCGCCGGCGCAGCAGGATCGCCCCTCACTGACGCGGCGCGCGGCCTCGCTGTAGCGCTCGCGCACGGCATCTTTCACATCGGTATAACTCATGGTCTCCTCCTAACTGCAGGTGATGGCTTCGGCCTCGATGGCTTTGTTGCGCGTGCAGCATTCGGCGAAAAGGAAGGCGAGGATGTCCTGCAGCGATTGGGTATTCGCTGTGTAGCGAAGGAAGGTGCTTTCCCGGCGCACCTTCACGAGGTCTTCGTTTTTCAGCTTTTCGAGGTGATGGGAGAGGGTCGAGGGCGGGATGCCGAGTTCCGAGCCGATCTCGCCTACGACAAGGCCATAGGGATGGGCCGACAACAAAAGGCGCACGATCCTGAGCCGGGTTTCCGTACCCAGCGCCGCCATCATATCGGCGTAGCGGGCGATCTGATCGTCATGCGGAGCGCCGGGCATGTCTAACCTTATCTTCTGTACTTCCATTATAATGGAAGTATGGAGGTGTCAAGCAGCGGCCCATGGTCCCCTGTTAGTCCGGTGGGGGGCTTGGGTTGCCTTTCCAGTGCGTAAGATCGAGTGGAAGTGAAGGGGTCACAAAGCAGAAAAATGAGACCTGTCAGCGATCTCGCTAATCGTTGGGGTCCCGGATAACGAATGGAGCATCCCGTCTTAATCGTGTCTTCCGCGCGGGCTATGCTTGTAAGCTCCCCAAGGGGAGCGGCGGAAACTGCGATGACCCAATACCGCGTTCATCTCCCAGGCCGGGCTAAACGCTCTTCGCTGCCCGGTACGGAACCCGCGACGGCCGTCCGTCGCGATCCTTGAAGGGGAAGATGCCGGCCTGGAAACAGGTGCTCATATGCTGCGCGCGCTCGATGGCGATTTGAGCCTGCGGGGCCGGAAGCGTCTCGCGCGCGGTTTCCTCGAAAAGGCTGACCCAGCGGGTGAAATGCTCGGGTTCAAGCGGCATGTGGTGGTGCACCCCATAGGGATGCCCGTCATAACGGCCGGTACCCAGAAGCGCCCGCGACCAAAAGTCAGCGATGCGGCCGAAATGGTGTTCCCAGTCGTGGATGCGTTTGACCACGGGACCGAGAAGCTCATCGTCCTGAGCCTTGGCATAGAAGAGCCGGACGCATCTGCCGATGTCGCGCTCAAGCGAAGCCGCGTCAAGCGCGAGGCTGCCGGCTGCGTCCAGACTGTGTGATGCTTCCTGCGACATGGGACTCCCCGCTTTGCCCGACGTTCCTGCTGCTATACTCCTTAGTGTATAGGAGCGGCACCCCCATGGCTAGAGCCGCGCATAAGGCACTACATTCTCACCTTCGTCTCTTGGCCGCCCGTTATCCACCTTAGGTACGTGAACGTCTCACGGCTGTAATCTAGCCCCGCTATCGTGACGCCGAGCGGAAGACCGCACTCCCACCGGACGCTAAACCGGTGATTAGCAGACCATTTTGCACGCGTTGTGAGGTTTCGGTGCCCCTTCATGCCGAGGCTGGCTTGCGCTCCTTGGCAGCCGCCAGTTGCACGCCGCCTTTCACGCGAGCCTTTTGCCACAGGACGAACAGGAGTTGAACATGTCAGGCGAAGCCGAACGTACTGGGGAAGATAGGACCGCGCAAATACTCAGTGTTGCGGTTGGGCAAGTCTCAAAAGGGATCGGCGAGAATTATGACCGCTGGCTCTCAAAAATCAACTCCCTTCAGAAATGGCCTCCGCAGGAGGTTGCCCGCAGATATCAGGCGATTCCGGCCATGCTTGCTTTTCTAAAGGTTCTTCAAGAAACCTGCCTGAAGGTGTCTTGGAGAAGGCTGAAACATCTTTCACCGGGCAGGCGAATTTGCACAAAGGGCTTGAGGCCGCCTTCCAAACGATCTGCGCCGCGTTCCACGACGCTCTCAAGCGGCAGGAGAACGGCGGCGGCGCTTAATCGCCTCGCCCCGCTGCTGCTTAGCCAGCTATGAACCCGGACCGCCACAAGCGTCTTGGCCGCCCCAACGCCGGAACAGGCCGTGCTCAATGCCGAACTGGTCGAGAATTTTGCCTACGGTCTGGTCCACAAGGTCCATGATGGTCTTCGGCTGGTGGTAGAACGACGGCATGGGCGGCAGGATCACCCCGCCCATTTCGGTGACGGCCGTCATGTGACGGAGATGCCCGAGGTGGAGCGGGGTCTCCCGCGGAACGAGAACAAGCTTGCGGCGCTCTTTGAGGGTGACGTCCGCCGCGCGGACGAGCAAGTTATCGGCGAGAGATAAGGCAATCTGGGCCAAGCTTTTCATCGAGCAGGGGACCACAGCCATCCCGGCAACCGGAAACGAGCCGCTGGAAATGGAAGCCGCGAGGTCGTGGGGTTCGTGGACCACCTCCGCCAACGCCTTGACCTCGGCCAGGCTTCTCTCCGTCTCGATCTGTAACGATGTTTCGGCTCCCTTGCTCACGATGAGGTGGGTCTCGATGCCGGGAGTCTGTTTGAGAACTTCGAGCAAGCGAATGCCGAAGATAACGCCGCTGGCTCCGCTCAGTCCGACGATGAGTCTCATGGTGCTTCTCGCATTGCGATGCTTCAAGGCGAGCCATATCGAAGGATCGTGCGCAGAACCAGTCGAATCTGCAAGGCCTGGGCCTAGAGGCTCCGCGGCTGCCCGCTCAACAGGGGCCGGAGGTGGCCGTGCACATCACTGGACCGACAAGCCGAAGTCCTTTTC
This sequence comes from uncultured Alphaproteobacteria bacterium, assembly GCA_963817705.1. Classification (GTDB taxonomy): domain Bacteria; phylum Pseudomonadota; class Alphaproteobacteria; order Rhizobiales; family Rhodomicrobiaceae; genus Rhodomicrobium. The sequence goes on along the minus strand of CAWFPF010000002.1, from coordinate 799,120 downwards.
GCAGCCCCTAGGCCTTGCCACGCAGTAAATGCGAACGCAGCGTCCGCGGACGCGTACAACTTTGCGGTCGCAGCAGACGACTCTTTCCACGTCGCCTGTGGTCAGAGCGATCACGCTCGCTGGAAGGAGCGTCGCCGCCATCATAGCAGCGGCAGCAACAGCGGCCTTGCTCATCTCATCCTCCAGGTTGCCCCCAGGAACCGGATTATGATCATAGCCTGTGCAGATAGGGATTAGCTTAAGTCCCGATGCCGGAACCAAACAAATTGCCGGAAGAAATAATAACGTTAAGCCGATCTGGTATCGATGCGGGGGCGGGGCTCGCGAAGCCATGATTCCAAATCCGCTAGCGATTGTTCAAGTGGCCCTCCCTTATTTTTGCTTGAACCGTGGTCTTTATTGAACGGCATCTACGCTTTGCGTCGAATTCATTGCAATCTGTTGTTTAAGTGAAAAGTAATTCTTGAGAGGATGTTTGATGGCGCCCGTTCCTAAGATCCCAGACTATCCCTTGCGCTACGCGCCCAGAGAAACTGTTACGGAAGGAGTTTGCCCCGATGAGCGAAGACGCGAAAGCGGAGTGGATTCTGTGCCGGCTTGGACTTGTTGGAGCTATTGCCGTCCTCCTCGCCTGGACGGGAGCGGTTTGCGCCGCGGGGCTTGAGTGTCCTCAGACCGGAGCGGGAGAGGTTCCAGCGCTAGTGTCCCCCGTCCAAGCGAAGGTTCTTATTGCGAGTGGCGGCGTCGACATCGCAAATGAGATCAGCGAACTGATCGTCAGGCTGAGAGCCAAAAACCCCGGAATTTCATACGGGGAACTGACCAACGAGCTCATCGCGGCTTACTGCCCTCTTGTTTCAGCGGAGCCGTCGCCCAGCGCGCAGGAGAAGCTCAACCGGTTGCAGACATTCACGGCGCTTGTCCGCGAAAGGCTCAGCTCGGAAATCAAGCCCGCCGTATCCGCAGTTCTCGCCCAGGTGCTGCTCACACCTGAGGTTTACCGCGCATTGCGCGATAAGGCAGACAAGGCAGGTCAAACACCCTCAGAGTTTATGGCGGCAGTTCTCACCGGGGCGTCGGGCCCGAGCGATAGCCCCGGCCACGGCACAACCGCCTTACGGGAGAAGAACTGAGAATGACTCGAAGTAGCCGGCATAGAGAACTCGCCAAAGCCTGTGGAGCCCCGGCCCATCCGAAGGCCCATTCATCATTCGCCGCTCTTTTGGGCCGGCTTTTTCTTGCTACTCGCTGCGATCGCCATCTACGTCCTCTCCGATGATCTTGCCTGGGTGCCTCGGGTCCACCTGGGGCGGTAGGGTCACGCCGGAACCCCCACTGGCTTGCCGATGCGCGCCGGGCGCCGTGCGCTCTTAGTGGCCCTAACGGCTTTAGTTGGCCATCGCGTCGAAACATGTCATCGTCAAGCCGTTGCCAGCACTTAAATACATCGGCGCGCCATCTCAATGCGACGGCTCCAGGGAAGCCATGATCAGGCTATCGACAACTTTGCACGCACGCGTGCTGCACCATCATACCGAAATCGGGCTTTCGACACTCCTTTTCGAAGACGGAGAGCTGCGCGTTCCAATGATCGGCGCTCCGCCTGAAGCGGGCGTGCTGGTCCAAATCGATGCGAGCGACGTCTCAATTTCGCTTTCGCGGCCCATGGATGTTTCGATCACGAACCGGCTGCCGGGGACCATCGTCGAAGTGGAATATCTCGGCGCGCCCTACGCCCGCGTGACCTTCGACCTGGGCAGCACCCGCCTTCACGCCCTCGTCACGTGGGAGTCGGTGGAGCGTTTGGCTCTGGAGCCCGGTTTGAAAGCCTGGGCGATGGTCAAGACCGTGGCGATCTCGAAGGTGGACATCAGCCCTGACGAACTTCCCCAGCCGCGTCCGGCACTCGGTGCTCGAACGTCCAATCGAGAGAGGCCGTAAGTTCCCCGATCGCGGCGGATGCTGCGGCAGCCGACCGCCGTTCCACCGACCGGAACAGAGCCACGAGCCGCTGGCCGAAGGCTGTCGGCTCCGCGCCCGCACCGCGGCGGCCTGGGAAAGTGTCGATGACTCTCGAACTCGAATGTGCGGTTCAACGCATCGGTCATGAGCCATGTCTTACGGTATGACAGGCCCATGAGTTTGCTCGCCCCGAGGATGGAGCGGCATCGCTGAATGGTCTCGATGAGCATGACATCGGCCTCGCACAAGCTTCCGCCATTGGGCAGAGCCAACGAGACGTGGACACGCGCTTCTCTCTTGTCGATACCGGACATTCTGATCCCCCAGCCGCCTGCGCGGGCCTTGGACATTGACCGTAGAGCGAAACGCAACAGCTCTAAGTTTTACTTTAGATAAGCTCGGCCAGATGGAATAGTTTAATTTTAGAATTCGAACTGGCGGCGAAGCTGCGCCGCACTCAGGCCGCTGTCTCTCAGAGATTTAAGACTGAGCGCCCCCTTTGATTTGGCGAGTTTTTGCCCTTCTTCGTCATGTAGCAGCCTGTGATGGCAATATATTGGCGAGGGCAGGCCCAAGAGGCTCTGCAACAGCACATGCAGGTCCGTCGCCGCGAAAAGGTCCACGCCGCGGGTGACGTGCGTGACGCCTTGGGCCGCATCGTCGGCGGTGACGCTGAGGTAATAGCTCGTGGGCGTATCCTTGCGCACGATGACGGCATCGCCCCATCTCGCGGGATCGGCCGGGCGCTCCTTCGTCCGGCCCCAAAAAGCTTCGACGCCGGAGGCAGGGGCTTCCACGATGGAGAGAGGGCCGGCCATGGCGGCAGCCCGATCCATCTTCAATCGCCATTGTGCCGGTTCGCCACGCGCCACGCGGCTGGCGGCTTCTTGGTGAGAGAGATGGCGGCAAGCCCCCGAATAAAGCGGCGAGCCGTCAGGATCGGTTGCGGTGGCGCTGGACCCGATCCGCCGCCGCGAGCAAAAGCACGGGTAGAGAAGGCCCTGCTTTTTCAGGACTTCGGCCGCCGCCGCGTAGGTGGCCATACGCGCGGATTGCCTCAGCACCGGCTCGGGCCATGCAAGACCGAGCCAGGACAGATCTTCGGTGATCCCGGCATCGAATTCGGGCTTGCTGCGAACCGGATCGATGTCCTCGATGCGAAGGAGAAAAGTGCCGCCAAGGGACGCAGCGGCGCGCGCCGCGAATAGGGCGGAGAAGGCATGGCCAAGATGCAGCCGGCCATTGGGGCTGGGCGCGAAGCGAAAGGTGGGAACCGCAACCATGTTCAATCTCTGCGGATCAAACTAAAAAAGTTCGCGGCCCTGCCGCAGTGTCCCTTCTCTCAAGGGGACAGGGGAAGGGCCGGAGTCTATCATATTCAAATTATCCACCTTATACTGTCCTTCTCCCGCCGCAGCTCGCATGCGATAATGACGGTTCCCTCTTCACAACTTGTTGCGCGTGCTTGAAAACTCCCGATGTCAAATTGACTTTCCAGGCTGCGCCGAATACATGCGACTTAGAATTGTTCTAAGGAGATCGCAATCGTGTTCGCCGGATTGTCGCACCCGCCCAAGAATTTTGCCGATCTGTCCGAGCGAGAAATCCTTGCCGTAGCCGTCGCCGCCGAAGAAGAGGACGCGCGCATTTATCTGACTTTCGCCGAGGACCTGGAGGAACGCTACCCCGCCTCCGCGAAAGTGTTCCGTGAGATGGCCGATGAGGAAAACGAGCACCGGCATCGCCTCCTCGACCTGTATCAGAAGCGCTTTGGGCTACACATGCCGCCTATCCGGCGCGAGGACGTCAAAGGATTCCTGCGGCGGCGCCCAATCTGGCTTACGCGCAACCTTCCGCTCGACACGATCCGCAAGCAGGCGGAAACGATGGAATTCGAGGCGAACCGCTTTTACGTCAAGGCGTCTCAGCAGGCTACGGATGTGAGTATCCGCAAGCTGCTGGGAGACCTGGCTTCGGCGGAAAGCAAGCACGAGAGCCTAGCAGCCAAGCTATCCGGCAAACTCCTGACCCCGGACATCAAAACGGAAGAGGACGACACCGCGAGGCGCGTGTTCGTGCTCCAATATGTCCAGCCTGGGCTGCGCCGGCCTCATGGACGGCTCGGTGTCGACGCTAGCGCCCTTGTTTGCCGCCGCCTTCGCCACGCACAACAATTGGCAGACTTTTCTTGTCGGCCTTGCCGCTTCTATCGGCGCGGGCATCAGCATGGGCTTCGCCGAAGCGCTCTCGGATGACGGTTCGCTCTCGGGACGGGGGTCTCCGATCTTGCGGGGCGGCATTTGCGGTTTGATGACGACACTTGGCGGGCTGGGGCACACAATGCCCTATCTCGTGCCGGATAGCTGGGCGAATGCCTTTGGGATCGCCACGGGGATCGCGGGCGTGGTCGTCTTGATCGAGCTTTGGGTTATCGCCTACATCCGCTCCCGTTATATGGATACGCCTTTTTTGCAAGCCGTCTTCCAAATCGTCATCGGCGGCCTGATTGTGCTGGGCGCGGGGATTGCTATCGGAGGTGCGTAGAGACTAAGTTAGAATCTGTCTTTTGACAGATTTCAGCATAGACTGGCCGGCCACTGGTACACTTCTTGCTGGCATACCACGTTAACGTCCGAGCGGAATTCATGTCTGTGCTGGAAACTCCGAAACTCGAATTGCGAAATATCCGTAAGACCTTCAAAGGCTCTCACGGCGCGGTGCCCGTTTTGGACGGGCTCAGCCTCAAGGTCATGAACGAAGATTTCTTCGGGATCATCGGGCCAAGCGGCTGCGGCAAGACCACGATTTTCAACGTCATCGCAGGGCTTTTCGAGCCCGATTCGGGCGATATCTATTTCGAGGGCAAGCCGTCCAGCGGGTTGCGCGGCCGCGTCGGCTACATGATGCAGAAGGACCTTCTGTTTCCTTGGCGGACGGTGCTGCAAAACGTCTTGCTTGGTCTGCAGGTTCGGGGAAAGCCGGCGGCGGAATCGAAGGAGATTGCGCGCGAATACCTCGACGCTTTCGGACTGACAGGCTTCGAAAACACCTATCCGCGGCAGCTTTCCGGCGGAATGCGCCAGCGGGTCGCGCTTATCCGCACCCTTATCGTCGATCCGGATATTCTGCTCCTCGACGAGCCCTTTGCCGCCCTCGATTACCAGACGCGGCTCTATCTCGAAGGCGTGCTCATGGAAGCTGTGCAGAAATACAAAAAAACCGTCATCCTCGTGACACACGATATCGACGAGGCGGTGGCGCTCGCCAACAAGGTTCTTGTGCTGACAAAACGGCCCGCGAGAGAAAAGGCCCTCCATACCATCGGCATCAAGGCACAGGATCCCCTCGCGGCGCGCAGCGATCCCCAGTTCTCAGGCTATTTTCACGCGCTTTGCGCCGAACTCGACATTCAAACCCACCGGGACGCCGCATGACCTCTGCCGCGCGAAGCCCTGGCGTCCGGCCGGTGGACGTAGAAGGGACGGCTCCCCAGGTCCGGCGCACTGCCAGGCAGGGAGGGCGGACGGCGCCAGCTTGGCTCGTGACCATCGTCCAGCTCGCGATTTTTGCCTTGATCATGGGCGTGTGGGAGGCTGGCGCGAGGCTGGGTCTCATCAATGCTTTTCTGTTCGGCTCGCCTGCCGGGATTTATGAGAAGCTGCTATCGGGCCTTTCGGACGGCTCGCTTTTCTACGACACCGGCGTCACCATGGTCGAGGCGATCCTGGGCTTCGCCATCGGCACGGCGCTCGGCTCCGCCGCGGGCCTGAGCCTGTGGTATTCGCCCTTCGTGGCGCGCGTCGCCTCGCCCTTCATCGCTGCGATCAACAGCATCCCTAAGATCGCGCTCGCGCCAATGATCATCCTTTGGGTCGGAACCGGTCTCGAATTCGAAAGTCGTGCTGGCCGTATCGCTCACGGCCATCGTTGCGTTGATCACAGCCTTCGAGGCCGCGAAGGACGTCGATCCCGATCTCCAGGCCCTGCTGGTCACGCTTGGCGGAAGCAAAAACCAGATCTTTTTCATGGCCGTCGTGCCGGCGAGCTTGCCTGCGATCATCTCGACCTTTCGCATCAATCTGGGCTTCGCCCTCGTCGGCGCTGTGGTGGGGGAGTTCATCTCCTCGCAGCGCGGCCTTGGTCATATGATTTACACGGCGACAAGCTTTTATGAGCTGAATAGCGTTTGGGTTGGTCTGTTTATCCTCATGTTCATAGGCTTCATTCTCTACCGTCTTGTGGACTTGCTCGAAGCCGTGCTTCTGCCTTGGAAGCAAATTTCCGCCGCTCAGGCCATCCGTCTTTAGGTTTGCCGATCCGAAGGAGTCAGGAATGAAAAAACTGATATTTGCCCTGGCGTGTCTTGCCGCGGTGCTCCCTTTTTCGCCGGCGCAGGCAGACAGCAAGAAGGCGACCGTCTCGCAGGCCTTTCAGTCGCTCCTTTACCTTCCGCTCTACGTCGCGCTCGACGAGGGCCTGTTCGCAAAAGAGGGGCTCGATGTCACGAAGGAGACAGCCGGCGCGCCTCCCGTCGCGTTGAACGCGGTGATCTCCGGCAGCGCGCAATTCTCATTGCACGGCCCGGAATGGACCGCAATTGCCGCCTCCAAGGGCGGGGAATTGCAAATCGTCGCCAACTGTGTGAATGGCGCAGGAGTCTGGATCGCGGCAGCGCCTGACTTTGACTATAAAGATATCAATAGCTTCAAGGGCCAGACCGTCGTCACCGGCATGATGCCGACGACCAGTACCTCGCTTTTCTTCAAACTCCTGAAGGAGAGCGGCATCGACCCTGAGAAGGACTTGAAGACGGTGCAAGTGCCGATCGGGTCGGAGATCGGCGCATTCCTTGCGGGTCAAGGCAAAGTCGCCGTGATGTACGAGCCGGGGCTCGATCAGGCCGCCCTGAAGGGCATGAAGGTCGTATTCGGCTTCCCGAAGCAGTACGGCCCCTATGCGTTCTCCACCATCTCGACCAAGAAAGATGCCGACCCGGACATTACGCAGCGCTTTGTAAATGGACTGCAGGCCGCGCTCGTTCTTATCAAGAACGATCCCGCCAAAGCGGTCGAGATCGCGAAGAAGGAATTTCCCCAACTCGATCCTGCTGTTGTCGAGGCGGCAACCAAACGCATGATCACGGACAAGGTTTATGCGGAGAGCGTGGAGATTACGCCTGACTCCCTCAAGACAAGCTTGGCCACCCAGATTTATTTGGGAAACCTGAAGCAGCAGCCTGACTATAAGACCTTTGTCGCGCATCGGTACATCGACAAGGCCTTGTCCAGCCAGTAATCCAGGCTCAACATTCGCCAACGCCGGATGAGCCTATGCTTTTCCGGCCATTCTCCAATTTTCAAGATTTCGGTTCAGGATGCTTGCCCTGGCAAAAAAGCCCAGCGGCTTTGAATCCGCCGGGCAAAGTTGATCTTAGGCACAGTCTTCTCTGGTGGGCGCCACCTTAGGATGCCGCTTGCCATATAGCAACCTTTAGCTGCTGCGCCATGCGAGCGCACGGAGATGTAGAAAACTTAAGCGCGCCCGTGGAACGCTTGGATCACTTCGGCGGCTTGAAGTAGAAATCCTCGTCCGGGATGCGCCCATATACGAAGGGCTCCTGCTGATTGCCGGTGGCGGCCAGCACACTGCTCGTGACCCTGCGAAAAAAGCGGCCCAGCTCGATCCCATCCTCATCCATGTGCTTGACGAGCGCAGCGGCGAACGGGCTGTTCCCCTCTGTTCCATCGAGCGCCAGATTACCGTCGCGAGCCGCGTAAAATACCACCTCGCCGTGCGACGGCTCGACCGCGGTCAAGCCGCGCGTCACGGCGCGCGTGGCGACCCGGTTCATGACCATCCGCGATAGATAAGGGTTGTTGCGGCAGGCATCGAGCACAACGATGCGCAACCGCGTGACGGCGGCGAGCCGGTCGAGCACGCGGTCAAGCGGAATAGCCTCGTCCGGCGTATCGGTGGCGCGGATGAGCTGCGCATCGACCGGGATCAACCAGTTCTTGCCGTTCAGTTCCATGCCGTGGCCGGCGTAATAGACGAAGGCCCATTCGGCGCCGGCGGTCTTGTCCTCGAACTCACCCAGCGTCCGGCGCATCCGTTCGTAGGTCAGGTCGTGCCGCTCCATGACCTCGAAGCCAAGGCGCGTCAACTCGCCCGCCACCGCCGCCGCGTCGTTCTTAGGGTTAGGAAGCTCGCCGGTGGCCTTGTACGCGCTGTTGCCGATGACGAGGGCGACCCGGCGCCCCGCCGGCGCTTGCGGCCTCGCAGGCGTACCGGTCTGAGTGCTGGCTAGCGCCGGCGTCACGGGGGCCTGCGAGGTTTGCGCCTCCAAAACGATAAGCCGGGCCCGCGCCTTGTTCTGCGCTTCTATATGCTCACGGTCCGCAGACTTAATCTCAGTCGCTCGCTTGTAGTCGGAAAATGCGAGTAGCGGCCGGCCCTGCATTTCGTAGACCTGCCCGCGTCCCCAAAGCGAGCTTATGGAATTGGGCTCCATGCGAAGCGCCTCGTTGAAGTCGGCGAGCGCGCCAGAGGCATCTCCCAAGGCCAGAAGAATGTGGCCCCGTGTGTCCCGGATGTTTGCATTGCCTCCATTCAATGACACAGCCTTATCTGCATCGGGCCTTGCCTGTTCAGCTTTGCCCACCTGGAACAGAGCCCATGCCCGTGCGTTGTATCCAGCCTGAGAGTCGGGCTTTACGCGGATTGCCTCGCTCAAGAAGGCGATTGCACGGTCGTTTTCCCCTCTTTCTTTGTAGACCTTCGCGAGGTTGTTATACACGCTTGGGTCTTCAGGGTTCAGGCGAACCGCTTCGTCGAAGTCCGCCGCGGCGAGCTCTGTATCGCCCGTCTTCAGATAGCTTCGGCCCCGGGCGATACGGGCCCAGGCGTACTTCGGAGCAAGGCGGATCACTTCGTCATAATCGGCGATGGCGCGGCGATAATCGCCCTTGGTTTCATATGCGAACCCGCGATGGCTATAGGCATCGGAATATTTCGGGTTAATGCGAATGGCCTGATCGAAATCAGCGATTGCCCGGTCACGGTCGCCTTTTGCATCATAAGCAACGCCGCGGTTTCGATAAGCCATCGCAAATTGCGAGTTAATCCTAATGGCCTCATCGCAATCATGAATTGCGCGATCAAAATCGCCTTTACTATACCAAGTTAAGCATCTGTTATTATATGGATTTTCTTCTCTAGGGTCCAAGCGAATTGCTTCATCAAAATTCACGATAGCCTTATCGTAATTACCCATATTGGTATTAGAGATGCCCCGGCCATTATACGCAAGAGCAGATTTTGGGTTGATCTCTATAGCTTTGTCGAAATCTGCTATAGCAAGATCATGCTCTCCTTTATCATTGTAAATATTACCGCGGTTATTGTATGCAGAAGCGAGCATTCTTCGATAACCTCTCACCCGCCCCTCGATAATCTGGGTACAGGCCCGCATCGAGAGATCCCGATCCTTGTCCTGCACACAATCTTCGAATGTGCCCCCTATCGCTAAACTGCAGGAAGCCAGCACTAGTCCAAAGGCAAAAAAAACTGCGCGCATCGAAAAATCCCACCAAAGACCGATATGCAAAGATATATCGGGACGGCGGCGGGCGCCACCGGATTGCTCCGCTGCCGCTGATATTTCGTATGGCAGAATAGTTTTTCATGGTGTGCTATGATGCTTCCCAGGAAGGACTGCCTTACCATGCCGCGCCGCATGGGCGCCGGCGCGGAGCACCCGCCACCACAACAAAGCAGGCCCGGCAGCGACGTCGATTTGCCGGTGGAGTTCGAGACTGGGTAAAATCCTACCCCGGCAGCGAATAGGTCGACGTGGCGTGCGCCGCAAGCTCGGCCTCGCCGTCCGAATGTAGCGCGACTTCGCCCATCGCAAGCCGCTTCCCGAGCTTCAACAGCCACGCCTCGCCGATCATGTCGCGCTGACCGGGCTTGCGCAGGAAATTGATGTTGAGGTTCGTCGTCACCGCATGCGCGACCATGCCGATGGAGGCCAGCACCGCTGCGTACATCGCGACATCGGCGAGCGAAAACATCGCCGGGCCCGAGATCGTGCCTCCCGGCCGCAACAGGTGGTCGCCGAAGCACATGCGCACGCGCGCGAACCCATGCCGCGTTTCTTCCACTTTGTAAGCCTTGCCGATGGCGATCTGCGGGAACACCTCGGCGAGAAAAAGATTGACCTGATCGGCGGAGAGCTTCGGCGCCGAAAGCTGGGGGATGGCGCGGTCGCCAATCATACGGTCTCCGTTATTTCACCAAGATTGCACGCAATGAGAGTTCCCCGGCCGTCATGAAGCGGCTCGCATCGCCAAGCATACAGTTCTTTGCAAGACAAGACATGTATGCTTAGAGTCTTTTGTTTTCGCAGACTTTTTTCCAAAACCGGGATGACCACTTTTTGGGAACTCTGCTTTAAGGAGCGCCAAACATGGGCGGATTGAGACACCACATCGGCGGAATTTTATTCGGCTTCGGGCTCGCTGTCATGTCGACCATTGGCCCAGCCGCCGCTAAAGACGTGGGGCTGACACAGGATAACGTGACCCGGTTCCTAGCCTCCTTTTCGGAAATGCGCGATATCGCCGTCGCGGAGGGATTGCGCACCGGCATGGACAGCGAAGCCGTGAAAAATCCGCTCGGCGCCGTGCTGAAGGCCATCAAGTCGAGCAAGCTCAAGACTGACGCGGAAAAGATCGCGGTGAACCACGGTTTCGCGAACCTGAAGGATTGGTCGGGAACGGGCAGTTCCATCGCGCAGGCGTATCTTTTCATCACGGTGGGCCCGGCGCGCGGCATTGCGCGGGATACGCTTGAAAAGAACAAGGATGCCGCGATCGGTGAGTTGGAAAAGCTCGGCCTCGTGACCGGCAGCAACAAGCAGAAGCTCAAAGAGGGCCTTGATAGCGTGACCGATGCGCTTGCCAAAGAGCCGCCGCCCGGCAATGTCGCCATCGTGAAACAGATGCAGCCAGAAATCGAAGCGGCGGTGAAAATCGGCGGAGATTGAGATAGGATAGTTTCGTTCGGCCTCATGGTTGCGAGACGGCCGAGCGGCCTCCTCACCATGAGGGACGCTAGCCAAGCGGCCGTCCGGCTGGATTCCTCCTCACCATGAGGATGCCGGTGGCTGCCGTCGGCTGCCGCCAAAGGCAGCGCCTCGAAGAATGAGGCTTCAAAGGGAGAAAGCCATGGATGCGCTCACGCCCAAAGATACGGACATCGTGCTCACGGAGCGCCGCGGCGCTGTCTCGATCCTCACCCTGAACCGGCCGTCGGCGCGAAACAGCCTGTCGCTCGGCTTGATCGCCGCGCTTCATGCCGGCATCGAGCGCGTGGGCTCGGACAGCGGCGTCGCGGCCATTGTGCTTCGCGGCGCGCCTCCGGCTTTCTGCTCCGGGCATGACTTGAAGGAAATGCAAGGGCGCCGCCAGGATGCCGATCGCGGGCGCGCATTCTTCGACGAAACCATGCGGTCTTGCGCAGCCCTCATGCAGGCGATTGTCGCTTGCCCGAAGCCGGTGATCGCGGCCGTCAACGGGATCGCGACGGCGGCCGGCTGCCAGCTCGTCGCAAGCTGCGATCTCGCGGTCGCCGGCGAAAGCGCGCGGTTTGCGACGCCCGGCGTGAATATCGGGCTGTTCTGCTCGACGCCAATGGTCGCGCTCTCCCGCAACGTATCGCGAAAAGCCGCCATGGAGATGCTTCTGCTCGGCGACATGGTGCCCGCCGCGAAGGCGTTGGAACTGGGCCTTGTGAACTGCGTCTCCGCGGATGCGCTCGTGCTCGACGCTGCGCTGGAGATCGCGGAGAGGATCGCCGCCAAATCGCCGCTCACGCTCGCCATCGGCAAGAAAGCCTTCTACCGGCAGCTCGAAATGACGCTCGCCGAAGCCTACGATTATACGGCCCAGGTGATGGTCGAGAATATGCTCGCCCGCGACGCCGAGGAGGGCATCGGGGCCTTCCTCGATAAGCGCAAGCCGGAATGGACGGGGTCTTAGGGCGGGAACGGAGGGACTTACTTACCGGGCTGAAGCGATAGCAAGCCCGCTCAGAACGCATTGGCATACCGCCTTCGCCGCCAAAGACAATCTTTCCGCCGCATCGCGCAAAAAGATGGAAAATCGGGGCGCGGTACGGTAGCACATGAGCCTGACTTTACAGGAAACGGCACCATGCGCATTGATGCGATCCCGATCGGCACCAACCCTCCCCACGACATCAACGTTATCGTTGAGGTTCCCATTGGCGGCGAGCCGATCAAGTATGAACTCGACAAGGCATCGGGGACGATGTTCGTCGACCGGATGCTCTATACGGCGATGCACTACCCCGGCAATTACGGTTTTATCCCGCACACGCTGTCGGACGATGGCGATCCCATCGACGTGCTGATCGCCAATTCGCGCCCGATTGTTCCCGGAGCGGTGTGCAACTGCCGGCCGGTGGGCGTGCTGTTCATGAAGGATGAGCATGGCGGCGACGAGAAGATTATCGCCGTACCAACCGACAAGGTTTCGCCAATCTACCGGGATATCAAGAATTACACCGATATACCCGAGATGGCTCTCGTCAGGATTGCGCATTTCTACGAGCACTACAAAGACCTGGAAGAAGGAAAATGGGTCAAGATCGACCATTGGGGCGACGAGGCCGAGGCGCGGTCGATGATCGAGCGGGCGATTGAACGCGCGCGCCGCGCCTAAGGGAAGGCAGCGTCGCGGGTATAACCTGCGGGAGGCCGCATATTCGCAGGCCAATCGGGAGTTCCCACCACGCTCTAGCTCTGCTAGCGTCCGGGCGAGGTTGTGAAAGCCTCCGCATCGTTTGTTTATCGTCCGATCCGAATGAGGAGGGAAGTTATGGCAATAGATCAAGGGCACGCACGCCCGCGTAACAGCAATACGCATCCGGAGGAATGGTTCAGCATATTAATGGCGCTGGTAGGGACCGTTGCCGCGACGCTCTACATTGGCTACTGGCCAAGCTATGAGCCGGAAAGCGGCGGCTACTGGGTTATCCCCGTATGGATCGGTTTTCTCTATCTTATCGTCCAAATGATCTTCCTGCTCCTGTCTGCGAGCCAGGTCAGGGCGCTGGGCGTTCTCGACTCCATTTTGGCGATCACACCGGTCGTCGCGGGATTGGTCATCCTTGTTCAAATGATCCTGAATAGTAGCTTCCATCTTTCCAATTACCAGAAGAACACTTTGGCGGTCTTGATCGTTGCCGGTGCATCCGAGTTTCTTCTGACTATTGCAATCCGCTTCATCATCAACCGCCGCACGATCGGCTTTGGCGGCGATAACTAAAAAACGCTGCCCCTCCCGATTCCCGGCCGGCTAGGCTCTTGCGGCTTACCGGCCGTCTTTGGATAGTAGGAGCGTAACCTTCTGCATCGGACGTTTGAGGAAAGGCCATGAGGCTAGCGATCATGGGCGCCGCGGGACGGATGGGGCGCGAGCTGATCCGCACCGTGCAGGATACGCAAGGGTGCGAAGTTGCGGGCGCGGTCGAACGTCCGGGCTCGCCATTCATTGGCAAGGACGCCGGAGAGGTGGCGGGTGTGGGCCATCTCGGCGTGCCCATCGTAGGCGAAGCCCTGCCGCTGTTCACCCATATCGAGGGCGTGCTGGACTTTACCACGCCGGCCGCTAGCCTTGAGGCGGTTGCGCTTTCGGCCCAGGCCCGCATCGTGCATGTCATCGGCACAACCGGGTTCACAGCGGAAGACGGCGCCAAGATCGAAGCCGCTGCCCGCCACGCGCCGATCGTAAAATCGGGAAATATGAGCCTCGGCGTCAATCTTCTCGCTGCGCTTGTCGAAGAGGCGGCCCGCGCCCTCGGCGAGGATTTCGACATCGAGATCATGGAAATGCACCACAAGCACAAAGTGGACGCGCCGTCGGGCACGGCGCTTCTACTGGGACAGGCCGCAGCTGAGGGACGCAAGATTGCACTGCGCGAGAACAGCATTCGCAGCCGCGACGGTCACACCGGCGAGCGCCCTTCCGGCGCCATCGGCTTCGCCGCGCTCAGGGGCGGGAGCGTGGTCGGCGACCACACCGTCATTTTCGCCGGCGCCGGCGAGCGCCTGGAGTTGACACATCGCGCCCAGGACAGGCAAATCTTCGCACGGGGAGCCATCGCTGCAGCGCTTTGGGCGCAGGGCCGCGAACCAGGACTTTTCTCGATGCGGGATGTGCTCGGTTTAAGTTAACATGCCGTCCAACCTTGGCTGAAAAAAAGGATACCGGAATGGAAAATGTACTCGTGCTCGTCCGTCATGGGGAGAGCGAATGGAACAAGCTCAACCTCTTCACCGGCTGGCGCGACCCCGACCTTTCGGAAACCGGCGTCACAGAGGCGCACCAGGCGGGAAAGCTTCTGAAAGCGCAGGGTTATGTCTTCGATATCGCTTACACGAGCGCGCTCACGCGAGCCCAGCACACGCTGCGGATCATGCTTGAGGAAATCGGACAGGAAGGCCTGCAGACGATCAGGGACCAGGCCCTCAACGAGCGCCACTATGGCGATCTCTGCGGTCTGAACAAGGATGACGCACGCAAGAAATGGGGCGACGAGCAGGTCCACATCTGGCGCCGCTCCTACGATGTGCCGCCCCCAGGCGGAGAAAGCCTGAAGGACACCGCCGCGCGCGTGCTTCCCTATTACGAGGCGAAAATTCTGCCTGACGTGAAGGCGGGGCGGAACGTGCTGGTGGCGGCGCATGGCAATTCTCTGCGTGCGCTGATCATGCAGCTCGACAATTTGTCTCAGGAAGAGATTCTGAAGCTTAACCTTGGGACCGGCGTTCCCTATGTTTACCGTCTGAACGAAGACGGATCCGCTGCGGCGAAGACGACGCTGACGGCGTCGTAGAGAACGGGAGAGGGATGAAGAAGAACAGCCAACGGCGAGTAAAGCCGAAGGCAGCGCGCAGCGTTGCCTCCGGTACGGCGTCCCGGTGCCCTCCGGACCAGCAGCAGTCGGTTTGTGAGCCGCCGCGCGGGTGGGAGGAAGAAGAGCGGAAAGTGGGGATTATCAGCGGCACGGCCGCCGATACCTTCGACGAAACCGCCGAACGCAAGCACAACAAAGTTGTGGCGATCTACATCTCGATCCTCGCCGTTTTTATCGCGATCGCTGCGACCGGCAGCAACGACGCAATGAAGAATGCACAGCAGGCGGGTTTCCAGGTCAACGATCAGTTCGCCTTCTATCAGGCCCGGCTCATCCGCCAGTCACAGCTCAAACTGGCCTCCGATCAGCTTCAGATCAAATTGGAGGAGACTCCGGGGCTCTCCGAATCCGCGCGCAAGATTATTACAGAAAAAAAAGACTTCTACGACAAAGAAGCGAACCGGATGGAGAGCAACCGGAGGAACGCCAAGAAGGAACTGCTGGCGCGGGCCGAGAATTGCGAGAACCAGCGGAACATGGCGCTCGCTCAGCACCCGTTTTACGACTACTCGCTCGCGATGCTGCAAATCGCCATCGTGCTTGCTTCCGCCTCTATCATCACCGGCACAAGGCTCCTTCTGTTGGGCAGCGGCGCCGTTGGGATTTTCGGAATTTTGTTCTTCCTGAACGGCTATGCGCTCATCCATGGCGCGCCTCCGCAAAAATACGACAAGCTGGAAGCCTTGCAGAAAGCGTTGCCTTGGGCGCACCGCTTCCAAGCTCCGATCATCGCTAAATGCCCGCTGGATTAGCTTTCTGCTGGGCGAGGGCGGCGTTAAGCGCGGTCGCAAACTGGGCTTTTTCGCCGTCCGATAGAAACGCGCCGAAGATGAGCTTCCGGCCATGGCTGGTCAGAGACATTTCATCGGCTGCGTTGTCACGAAGGCGAAGTTCGAAGCGCACCCAATAGGGATTGAAACTCCAGCTTTCGGCCTTTCCCGAGGGGTACGACCGCGTGACGCGAAGCTCGCTTTCCGCCAAGTCTATCTTTTCAGACAGGCGGGCGCCCCTGTAATTCAATTGAAAGGCTGCGTAACAAAGCAGCGCATCGAGTCCAAAGAATCCGGTAATCGGCCAGGCCCCGATCGCGATGAACAGGGCGCCGCTCAAGAGGCTGACCGCGCCGATGGCGATCATCAGCGTTAGAAAGCCCTTGCGCGACAGCGACCGATGAGGCAGCAAAGTCGCAGTGAACCGAGGAGGCTGTGGAGGGCTTTCGCGGGGCGGGGCGTTATGTCCGGTGACAGGATTCAGCATACCGATACTCTACCAAGCGAACAAAACATGGAAAAGGCCGCCCGTGGCGCCGCGGCAAAACAGAGGCCTGTGAAAATGAAGGTCCAGCCGGGGCCTAGGAACAAGGCATCCCTAAGCAAACCGCAGCCGCCTTCCCTAACGGCCGATCAGGCGCGTGAGGTTTCCGCGAGGCTGGCCGCTGCCATGCCCACTCCGAAAACCGAGCTTGAGCATGCGAATCCCTTCACGCTGCTTGTCGCGGTGGTGCTTTCGGCGCAGGCGACCGATGCCGGCGTTAACAAAGCCACGCGCGGCCTGTTCGCCAAATCGGACACGCCCGCGAAAATGCTCGCGCTGGGCGAGGAGAAGCTGCGCGACGCCATCAAAACCATCGGGCTTTTCAACACCAAGGCCAAGAATGTGATCGCACTTTCGAAAGCACTGGTGGAGAACCACGGCGGGACCGTGCCGCAAGACCGCGCGGCGCTTCAGGCGCTTCCCGGAGTGGGACGCAAATCCGCGAACGTCGTGTTGAACGTCGCCTTCGGGATGCCCACCATCGCGGTCGATACCCACATCTTCCGGGTGGCGAACCGGACGGGCTTGGCGCCGGGAAAGACGCCGCTCGATGTGGAGCTTGGTCTCGAACGTATCGTTCCGCCCGAATATGTCCACAATGCGCATCATTGGCTGATCCTCCACGGCCGCTATGTCTGCAAGGCGCGCAAGCCGGAGTGCTGGCGCTGCGTCATCGCGGACCTCTGCAAGTTTCAACCCAAAACGCCCGCGCCCGATGCCAGCAAAGCGACGGCCGGCCGGAAAAATGAAACGGAAACCGCCTCGTCATGATCAAGCCTTTCCAGGTGACCGGAATCGGCCACGCGCTCGTGGATATCATCGCGTCTTGCGAGGAAGCGCTTCTCGCGGAATTCTCGCTCGACAAGGGCACCATGCGCCTGACCTCGCCGGAGGAGGCCGCCGCGCTCTATGAGAAAATGGGACCGGCCGTCGAAACGTCGGGCGGTTCGGCAGCCAATACCTGCGCGGGCATCGCCTCGCTTGGCGGCCGCGCCGGCTTCATGGGCAAGGTCGGCCACGATCAATTCGCAAGGGTGTTCGCCCACGACATCCGCTCCATCGGCGTCGCCTTCAGCGATGGCGAGGCCAAGAGCGAAACGCCCACCGGCCGCTGCCTGATCCTCGTTACGCCCGACGGCGAGCGAACCATGAATACCAATCTCGGCGCCGCCGCTGAATTCGCGGGAGGCAATCTCGACCATGCGCTCATCGATGCAAGCCAGATCCTCTATCTCGAGGGCTATCTGTTCGACCCCGAGGACGCGCGCGCCGCGTTCCACACCGCGGCCGGCCTCGCGCGGGCCAGCGGAACCAAGGTCGCCTTCACGCTCTCCGACCGCTTCTGCGTCGACCGGCATCGCGAGGGCTTTCGCGCCTTCATCCGCAGCCAGGTCGATATCGTGTTTGCGAACGAGCACGAGATTCTCGCGCTCTTCCCCGGCGCATCCTTCGAGGAGGCTTGCTCGGCCATCCGGGACGAATGCTCGCTAGCGGTTGTCACGCGCAGCGAAAGGGGTGCGATCATCCTCGACGGCGAAAACGTCATCAGCGTGCCCGCCGAGCCTATAGAAAAACTCGTCGACGCTACGGGCGCGGGCGACATCTATGCCGCCGGCTTCCTGTTCGGACTCGCATCCGGCCGCGATCTCGAAATTTGCGGGCATCTCGGCGCCCTCGCTGCATCGGAGGTAATCTCGCATGTAGGGCCCCGGCCGCTCAGGCCGCTTGCCGAGCTGGCGCGGGCGCGCGGGCTGCTCTGAGCCAGCGGCCGCGGGCTCTTACGGAGTTGCGGCGCCGGCAGGAGCCAAATGCGCGTTGATTTGGAGGGCTCCCGAAATGAATTGGATCGGGGATTCATAAATCGGCCGAAGCGGCGGTGCTGCTTCGGGAGGCAAATCCTTCGCGACCGTGAGCTTGATTCGCTGGCATCGCGATTATCCGTTGTAGAAATCTTCGCGGCGCCGTAGGCGGCATGCCGGCGTATAGTCAATTCGCGTCCATCTTAAGCGCGGCGATAAACGCCTCCTGCGGGATCTCGACGCGGCCGAACTGCCGCATCTTCTTCTTACCTTCCTTCTGCTTGTCCAGGAGCTTGCGCTTACGCGTAACGTCGCCGCCGTAGCACTTGGCGGTCACGTCCTTGCGCAGCGCCGACAGCGTCTCGCGCGCGATCACCTTGGCACCGATGGCCGCCTGGATCGGGATCTTGAACAAGTGGCGCGGGATCAACTCCTTCAGCTTCTCGCACATCATCCGGCCGCGCATCTCGGCCCTTCCCCGATGCACGATCATCGACAGCGCGTCCACCGGTTCGTCGTTGACGAGCACCGACATTTTTACGAGGTCGCCCGGCTCGTAACCAATGATGGCGTAGTCGAAGCTGGCATAGCCCCGGCTGATGGATTTCAGCCGGTCGTAAAAGTCGAACACCACCTCGTTCAGCGGCAGTTCATAGACAACCATCGCGCGGTTGCCGGCATAGGTCAGCTCCTTCTGGCGGCCACGCCGGTCTTCGCACAGCTTGAGTACCGCGCCGAGATATTCGTCGGGCACCAGGATGGTCGCCTTGATCCACGGCTCCTCCATGCGATCGATTTTCACAACATCGGGCATGTCGGTGGGGTTATGCATCTCGATCTTCTGACCGTCCGTCATGTAGAGGTGATAGATCACGCTCGGTGCGGTCGTGATGAGGTCGATGTTGAACTCGCGTTCGAGACGCTCGCGGACGATTTCGAGGTGCAGAAGGCCGAGGAAGCCGCAGCGGAAGCCGAAGCCGAGTGCGGCGCTTGTCTCCATCTCGTATTGGAAGCTCGCGTCGTTGAGGCGCAGCTTGCCCATGGCGTCGCGCAAATCCTCGAATTGCGAGGCATCCACCGGGAAGAGGCCGCAGAACACCACCGGCTGCACGGGCTTGAAGCCGGGCAGCGCCTGCGTGGCTTGGCGCTTGTCCTCCGTGACCGTGTCGCCGACGCGTGTGTCAGCCACTTCTTTGATCGCAGCGGTAAAAAATCCTACCTCGCCAGGTCCGAGCACGTCGAGCATTTCCTGTTTCGGCCGGAAGATGCCGACGCGGTCCACTGGATGCACGGCGCCGGTGGACATCAGTTTGATGCGCATGCCCTTTTTCAGGAGGCCGTCCACCACGCGGACCAGCACCACGACACCGAGATAAGGGTCGTACCAGCTGTCGATCAACATGGCCTTCAGCGGTGCCTTCACATCGCCTTTGGGCGGCGGCAGGCGGTCTACGATCGCTTCCAGAACCCGGGCGATGTTGAGCCCGGTCTTTGCCGAAATCTCGACAGCGCCGCTGGCATCGAGTCCGATCACATCCTCGATCTGCTGCTTGACGCGATCGGGTTCCGCGGCGGGCAGGTCGATTTTGTTGAGAACCGGCACGATCTCATGATTGTTGTCGATGGCCTGATAGACGTTGGCGAGCGTCTGCGCCTCCACGCCCTGGCTCGCATCGACCACGAGCAGCGACCCTTCGCAAGCGGCGAGGCTCCGGCTGACTTCATAGGCGAAGTCCACATGCCCCGGCGTATCCATGAGGTTCAACTGATAGAGCTGGCCGTCCTTGGCGCGGTAATCGAGCCGGACCGTCTGGGCCTTGATCGTAATCCCGCGCTCCTTCTCAATCTCCATATTATCGAGCACTTGGGCCTGGCCCGCCATCTCGCGGTCCGTCATCCCGCCGCAAAGCTGGATGAGCCGGTCCGCGAGCGTGGACTTGCCGTGGTCGATATGAGCGACAATCGAAAAATTACGGATGCGCTCCAGCGGCGTCACCCCTTTAGGGGCAGTTTCGCGCGGCGTGGTGTTTGGCAAGTCCGGTGTTGCTGTGGTCATGGGCCCATACATAATGGAAAAGGATTGCGCCTGAAAGCACTCCGCGCCAAGCCAGACCTTTTAACGCCGCCGCGGAATATCTTATGCCGCCGCGGCGGTCCCTGCCAGCCGCTCCGCGATGGCATTCAGCGCGGCCTCTGCTCTCGCTCCATCGGGGCCGCCGGCCTGGGCCATATCCGGCCGTCCGCCGCCGCCCTGTCCGCCGAGCGCCGCCGCTCCGGCTTTTACCAGGTCCACGGCATTGTATGTCGCGGTCAAGTCGTCCGTCACGCCCACGACGATCTGCGCTTTTCCCTCGTCCGTGACCCCGACGATTGCGACCACGCCCGACTTGATCTGCCGCTTGCCATCGTCGGCGAGGCCCCGGAGGTCCTTCGGTTGAATGCCATGAACAGTCCGGGCGAACATCGTCACGGCACCCACCATGCGAACGGCCTCGTCCGCACCGGCATGTCCATTGCCGGCCGGCCCGAGAGCGATTTTCTTTTTCGCTTCGGCCAACTCGCGTTCGAGTTTTTTCCGCTCCTCCAAGAGATGAGCGACGCGGGCCGGCACCTCTGCAGGTTGCACCCTGAGTACGTCCGCAGCCTGACGGAGCGCGGCGTCCTGGCCAGCGAGATAGTTGCGCGCCGCCCGGCCGGTCAGCGCTTCGATACGCCGGACGCCCGCCGCCACGGCGCCTTCCTGCACGATTCGGACAAGGCCGATCTCCCCTGTTGCCCGTACATGCGTTCCGCCGCAGAGCTCCACCGAGAAGGCTCGCGCGCCCTTATCGTCCTGCGTAGCTTCGCCCATCGAGACAACGCGGACTTCGTCCCCATATTTCTCGCCGAACAGCGCCATCGCACCCGACTCGATAGCATCGTCCACGCCCATGACGCGCGTCACGACGGGGCTGTCCTGAAGGATCACGGCGTTCGCGATTTCCTCCGCCGCCGCCAGTTCGTCCTTCGAAAGAGGCTTCGGGTGTGAGAAATCGAAGCGCAGCTTATCGGGATCGACCAGCGAACCTTTTTGTGTGACATGACTGCCAAGCGTCTCGCGCAGGGCCTCATGGAGCAGGTGGGTTGCCGAGTGGTTGGCCCGCGTGGCCGTGCGCCGCGCCCGGTCGACATGAAGTTCCACAGCCTCGCCTACCTTCAGCGGGCCTTTCTGCACGATGCCGGAATGCGCAAAGAGTTTGCCTAGCTTTTTCTGCGTATCGGTGACGTCGAAATGTGCCCCCTTCGGGCCCATGATCACGCCGCGATCGCCGGTCTGCCCGCCTGATTCCCCATAGAATGGCGTCTGGTTGACGATGATGACGCCTTCTTCCCCCTTTTTGAGCTGCTTAACGGGCTTGCCGGCTTTTAGGAGCGCCAGCACCTGCCCTTCGGCGGTTTCCGTCTCGTAGCCAAGGAACTCCGTCGGGCCCAACTGATCGAGAAGGTCGAACCAAAGCTTGTCCGTCGCAGCTTCCCCGGAACCGGCCCAGGCTTTGCGTGCTTCGGCCTTTTGCTGAGCCATGGCCGCAATGAATTGATCGACGTCAACTTGGATATCGCGTGCCTTCAGAGCATCCTGCGTGAGGTCGAGCGGGAAGCCGTAGGTGTCGTAGAGCTTGAAGGCGACCTCACCCGCAAGAGTATCGCCAGCGCGAAGGGATACTGACGCATCGTCCAGAAGACTAAGGCCCCGGGCCAGTGTCTTCCGGAACCGGATTTCTTCGATCTTTAGCGTCTCTCCGATGAGGGCTTGGCCGCGGATGAGTTCTGGAAAGGCTTGTCCCATTTCGCGAACCAGAACCGGAAGCAGACGATAAAGCATCGGGTCTTCCATGCCGAGCAGGTGTGCGTGGCGCATTGCGCGGCGCATGATGCGGCGAAGCACATAGCCGCGTCCTTCGTTCGATGGCAAAACGCCATCCGCGATCAGGAAGCTCGATGCTCTCAGATGGTCCGCTATCACCCGATGGCTCGGGAGCGCTGCTCCTTCTGCCGCAACGCCCGTGATTTCGACGGAAGCTCTGATCAGAGCCATGAACAGGTCCGTCTCATAATTGTTATGGACGCCCTGAAGAACCGCCGAAATGCGCTCAAGTCCCATGCCGGTGTCGATCGAGGGCTTAGGCAAAAGCAGCCGCTCGTCTTTGGACACCTGCTCATATTGCATAAAGACGAGGTTCCAAATCTCGATGAATTGATCTCCATCCTCGTCCGGACTTCCAGGAGGCCCGCCCGGAATGTCCGGGCCATGGTCGTAAAAGATTTCGGAGCACGGCCCGCAAGGCCCCGTCTCGCCCATGGACCAGAAATTGTCGGAGGTCGGGATTTTCAGGATCCGGTCTTCACGCAAGCCCGCAATCTTGCGCCAAAGAGTCAATGCCTCATCATCTTCGGAATAGACCGTTACAAGCAGCCGCTTCGGGTTGAGGCCATACTCTTTCGTGACCAGCGTCCAGGCCAGTTCGATGGCGTGATCCTTGAAGTAGTCGCCGAACGAAAAATTGCCGAGCATCTCGAAGAATGTGTGGTGCCGGGCGGTGTAGCCGACATTGTCGAGATCATTATGCTTTCCGCCGGCGCGCACGCACTTCTGGGACGTGACTGCCCGCTTGAAGGGCATAGTCTCCATCCCGGTGAAGATGTTCTTGAATTGCACCATCCCCGCATTGGTGAACATCAGCGTCGGGTCATTGCGAGGCACGAGCGGGCTAGACGGCACATGCTCATGGCCGTTCTTGCGGAAGAAATCTATGAAAGTCCCGCGGATATCGTTCAGGCTGCTCATAACTCAGTTCGTTTCCAGTGGCTCTCACTTCCAACATCCGAGGAAGCGAATTTCGCCGAAGGTAAAATAGTTTACCGCGCCGGAATAGCGATATCGCAAATTACCGTTATTTAGCAAGCAAGCAGCTCACCCATCCACGGCCAGATGAGATCTGCCCGCCGCAGCCACGGATCACCCTTGCCGGCGGCCTTTGCGGGTGGGTGGAGTTTCTGCTGGCGCGGCGATCACCCCGTCTGCACCGTTCTCGTCGCCGGTATCTTCGCCGCCTTCCAGAATCCGCGTCGCGATCAATCCCGCATTGCCCCGGATCTCGCGTTCAAGAGCTTCACCCACCTGCGGATTATCGCGCAAATAAAGCTTTGCATTCTCCCGCCCTTGCCCGATGCGTTGACTATCGTAGGAATACCAAGAACCGGATTTCTCCACGATATTAGCCTTGACGCCGAGATCGATCAACTCGCCGGTCTTCGAAATTCCTTCGCCATACATGATGTCGAACTCGACCTGCTTGAATGGTGGAGCAACTTTATTCTTGACGACCTTCACGCGGGTTTGATTGCCGACGACCTCGTCGCGTTCCTTGATCTGACCGATGCGCCTGATATCGAGCCGGACGGAGGAATAGAACTTCAAGGCATTTCCGCCCGTCGTCGTCTCGGGATTGCCGAACATCACCCCAATCTTCATGCGGATTTGGTTGATGAAGATCACAAGGCAATTCGATTTGGAGATCGAACTCGTCAGCTTCCGAAGCGCCTGGCTCATGAGCCGCGCCTGCATGCCCGGAAGGACATCGCCCATTTCGCCCTCGATTTCGGCCTTCGGAGTTAGAGCGGCGACGGAGTTGACCACGATCACGTCGATGGCGCCCGAACGGACAAGCGTATCGGTGATTTCCAGCGCCTGCTCACCCGTATCGGGCTGAGAAATGATCAACTCTTCCAGATTGACGCCCAGCTTCCTGGCGTAGGCCGCATCGAGCGCGTGCTCGGCATCGACAAATCCGCAAGCGCCGCCCTTCTTCTGAGCCTCGGCAATCACATGCAGGGCAAGCGTGGTCTTGCCCGAGGATTTAGGCCCGAAAATCTCCACCACCCTTCCTCGCGGCAATCCGCCGATTCCGAGCGCGATATCCAGCCCCAAAGATCCTGTGGAAATCGCTTCGACCTCCACCGGATTCTCGTTCTTCCCGAGCCGCATGATGGAGCCTTTTCCGAAATTCCGCTCGATCTGACTGAGCGCCGCTTCGAGGGCTTTCTGCTTGTCCATGTTGTTGTAATCCCCTTCGATCACGCGGAATGGTGTCCCAGTCATGACTCGCGTCCTTTGTTATTCCATAGGGTCTTTGGACTTGCAATGACACGACTGTACACGGTTTGTTCTCTAATGCAATCATAATTTACAACCTTCGGGCGAGGCGCCGTGCGGGCGCCACCCCGCCTCCGGTCGCGCCGCGCTACTTCTGAGGGACGATCGCCGTAAGTGGCTTGTCCTTTTCCACGACATAGGTCGCCAGAATTTTCACGGCCTTTACCGGAGGTGCTGCACTATGCACGATTCCCACCGGAATCTGCGCTGAATTGCCCGCCTTCAGATGCCTGTCCGGCTGACCCTCGATCATGAGGTCGATTTCACCTTCGAGAATGTAAATCGTTTCCAGGCCGGGATGGGTATGCCGGGGAACGGTCGCGCCGGCATCGATATCGACCGTGTAGAGCGCCGTCACATATTGGCTTCCGGGAAACACCGTAGTCTGAAGCAGCGTCCGCTTGAACCCTTGCGCGCTGGCGGAGCCGCCAAACCCTATGAGCGCGCAAGCGATCATCAAACCGGCTATTGCAGTTCCCGTACCCCGCCTGCTCAACATTCCTCGCCTCCCCTATAAAAAGTTTCGTTGATTGACCGCTATGCTCTGCGCATCGGCGATTGTAAAAGATTAGACCGTGTACCGCTCCACGCAAAGTTTGAACAAGAGCGTTGCGTTTCGTCCCTTATGCCTAAGACGGAATGCCGGCAGCCTGCTTGCTACGCATGCGGTTGTTCTTGGGATTGTGCTCGACCTCCGCCAGCCCGAGTATTTCGAGAACGGGCGGCACGTAATTCGCGAAGCGGCCGCGCAAGCCCTTCTTCAGGCCATACCATCCCTTGACCGGATTTTCGGCTGATCGTGCCCAGGCTTCGACTGTGCCTGGGGCAGCCGGCTTCTGCTCGTCCGCGCTCCCGAGCGGCATCCAGCCGCCATGCGCTTCCAGCATCCGTTGCAGATCGTCGAGACACCGGAGATGATAGCGCAGTTGCGTTTTGCCCACTTGCACCACCAGACTTGGCGGATCGCTTGTCTCATCGCGGTAAGCGGTGAATTCCGACTGTCCGCTGGGCGTGTTGAGCACCCATGGTTGCTCGCGCGTGCCGTTACTCCCTGCGGGAGCCGCATCTGCGCCAGATGTCGATTCTGAAGACTTTGCCACGTTGTTTCCCCTATGCCGGCCTGTTGGCGGCCGTTTCGCGATCCTTTGTCCGGGGAACACGCCCCAGCCTGTTTCTCAAGGCAAATCCCAAGCGGATAAGAAGCAGGGCCGCCACAATTGCGGCATAGATCAGTGGCTCCGCCGGCCAGGATTTGACCGACATGATGAAGTGAGCCGCCGCCGCGATAACCGCGACGTAAACCCAGCGGTGCAGCCTTTGCCAGGCCGCGCCACCCATGCGCCGGATCATGGCGGTGTTGGAGGTGACGGCGAGCGGGATGAGGATCGCGAAGGCGAACATGCCGATCGTGATATAGGGCCGTTTCAAGATGTCGGTGGCGATGGCACGGGCGTCGAGCCCTTGGTCGAAGATCAAATAAGCGGCGAGATGCGCGCAGACATAGAAGAAGGCGAGCAGGCCCAATGCACGCCGGAACCGGACCAAACTTGGGCCGCCGAGCCGCCGGACCGGCGTGACCGCGATGCTCGCGATGAGAAAGCGAAGTGCCCATAAGCCGAGCGCGTGCTCCAGGGACTTCACGGGGTCCGCGCCCAGCTCATCATTGAGCGCAAGCCAGAAAATCCACGCCCCAGGAATGGCACCGAGCACGTAGAGGGGCCAGCGCGGCGCGGCGTTCAGCGCGCGCTGAAGGGAGGGGTTCGATGAAGAGGCCACCACGATAAACCCTTCCCGCTAATAGTAAGCTTTGAGGTCCATGCCCCCATAGAGACTCGCCACCTGATCGGCATAGCCATTGAAGGGAAGCGTCGGCCGGCGCTTTGAAAGAAGGCCGCTGCCTTCTCCGATGCGGCGCTCGGTCTTCTGGCTCCAGCGTGGATGATCCACGTTGGGGTTCACATTGGAGAAGAAGCCATATTCGCGCGGGTTCTGGATATTCCACGAGGTGGGCGGCTGCTTTTCCACGAGCCTGATCCGCACAATCGCCTTGATGTTTTTGAAGCCGTATTTCCAGGGCACGACCAGCCGGATCGGCGCACCGTTTTGATTGGGCAGCGTTTCGCCGTAGAGGCCCACGGCAAGGATGGTAAGCGGGTGCATCGCCTCGTCAAGGCGTAAGCCCTCGACATACGGCCAATCGAGCGCCTGGAAGAACCCATTCTGGCCCGACATCTCGGAGGGGCGGACCAGGGTCTCGAACGCCACATATTTCGCGGAGCCAAGAGGCTCGGCGCGATTGAGCAAGGCGGAGAGCGGAAAGCCAATCCAAGGGATGACCATGGACCAGCCCTCGACGCAGCGCATCCGGTATACGCGTTCTTCGAGGGCGACGGGCTTCAGAATGTCTTCCAGCGTGTAGTCTGCGGGCTTCGAGACGAGGCCGTCGATTTTAACCGTCCAGGGGCTTGTCTTGAGCGGGCCTGCATAGGCAGCGGGGTCGCTCTTATCGGTGCCGAACTCGTAATAATTGTTGTAGCTCGTCACGTCCGCCTTCGAGGTTTGCGGCTCGTCCGTCGAAAACGCGCTTTTCGAAAACGCCAGCGGGGCCGCGCGGGAATTGGCCGCTTGGCCCGCCAGGACAGCGGCGGCGAGCGCGCCACCGAGGAATTCCCGCCGGCGCAGGTAAACCCCGTGCGGTGTAATTTCCGACGATGGGATGGGCACGATATTGCGTTTCATGAATGTACTCCGGCTTTCCGCTCAATGTCGGGCGACTGTATGCGAATCGCCATCCTGGGAAAGGCACCGCGGATCACATTAAGTCCGGTGAGCCATCACATTCGCTTGCGCTCAGACGTGAAGTATAAGGCTCGCGGTAAAGCGTGCCGCAACAGTGAGAAGAAACGCGATGAAGGCATATTCCAGATTGCGCCGCGAAAGGCCGTGAGCAACCTTTACGCCAAAGGGCGCCGCCAGCACTGTCAGAGGCGCGACAGTAATCACTCCAGCCAGGCTTACATAACCGGCCGACAGCGGCACGCCGATCTGCAAACCCCAGCCTTCGGCCATGTATCCAATCACGGCGGGGATGGCGATGACGGGCCCAAAGCCGGACGCCGTCCCTACCGCCTTGTGGATCGACCAGCCATAGAGCCGCATGTAAGCCGTGACATAGGCGCCGCCGCCGATCCCGATCAATGTCGAGATGAGCCCGATACCGGCGCCCGCCAATGCGTCCCATGGCTGCCCTGGCAATTTTTCCGAGCCGATCGGCCGCCCCGTGCCAAACGCAATGCGCGAGGCCATGAACAAGGTCGACGCGATGAAGACGCCTTTGAGAAAGCTCCCCGGCGCGTGCGCGGCAATGAAAACGCCAGCAATCGCCCCGCCGGCCACCCAAGGGCTAAGGCGGCGGATGACGGCAAAGTCGACGGCTCCCTGCTGCCAATGCGAGCGCAGCGACCTGACGGATGTCGGGATGATGATTGCCAGCGAGGTCGCGACGCAGACTTGCATGCGGACGCTGTCGCTTACCCCCATAAAAGCGAACACCTCATAGAGGACAGGCACGACGATACCGCCGCCGCCGATGCCGAGAAGGCCAGCGAGAAATCCGGTAACGAGGCCGCCCGCTACGAGCGCGAGGGCAAGCGCGGCGATTTCGCCGATGGGCAGGCTAGAGAGCATGGAAAGGTCCGGGGGTAGGTGACGGCGGCGGCTGAAGAGTACAAACCGCGGGACAGATCCGCAATCGTACGGAGTTGCCGCTTAAGCCGGTTCGCCCCTCGGCGCCACGAAAACTCGATTGCCCTCGCCAGCAATTTGCCGCCGGCAGTTGCAAAGCCTTACATGGGCTCGGAGGGGATATGACTAGATAGTGGCTCGCTTGCGGGGAGCGCGGCATAGCGCTGCGCGAGCACGGCGCACGCCATCAATTGTATCTGATGGAACAGCATGAGCGGCAGGACGAGCAGCCCCACAGACGTGCCGGGAAACAGGATGTTCGCCATGGGAATACCCGTGGCCAGGCTTTTTTTCGAGCCGCAAAAGACAATGGCGATCTCGTCCTGTTTGTCGAACCCAAGCCGGCGGCTGAGGAGCGTTGTAGAGAGGAGCACCGCACCCAACAGGACAAGGTTGACGAGAAGCAACAGGATGAGGTTGCCCGCGTCCATCTTTTGCCAGATGCCGTGTTCGACGCCCTCGCTGAAGGCCGTATAGACCACCAGCAGGATCGCGCCGCGATCGACATATCCTAAAATGGCGTGATTCCGCGCAAGCCAACCGCTGATCCAAGGCCGTAGCAACTGCCCGGCGGCGAACGGCAGAAACAGCTGCACCGTGATGTCGCCCACCGCACCGAGCGAATCGCCCTTCCCGTGAACGCTCAGCAGCAGCCCGGCCAGGAGTGGCGTGGCCAGAATACCGAGAAGATTGGATAGGGACGCGCAGCATACGGCGGCCGGTATGTTGCCCCGCGCGATGGAGGTGAACGCGATCGACGACTGGACGGTGGAGGGCAGGGTGCAAAGGAAAACCAAGCCAAGCGACAGTTCTGCAGGCATCAGGGGACGCGTCAGATAGCCGAGTCCAAGGCCAAAAACGGGGAACAGAACGAAGGTGCTGGCGATCACAAGAAGTTGAAGGCGCCAATGCGTGACACCGGCCATCACAGCCTCGCGGGACAGGCGCCCGCCGTAGAGGAAAAACAGCAACGCAATCGCGCAGTTCGTGGCACCGCGCATCCAAACCGCTGCCTCCCCTTTGCAAGGCAGCACGGACGCGAGCGCGACCATACCGAGGAGCGCTACGATGTACGGATCGATTTTCAGGCGGGCGATCAGGGACGGACGCGCCACGAATGACTCCTTCTCAACCAAGTGCGGTTCCCTCGCGAGTTTATGACTTCCCCGAGAATTTGCGAATGCTTATCGCGGCTCGAAGGATAAGCCGGCGCAAGACTTTGGCGGGGCGCGTAAGACCGGACCATCCGACCGCAGGCTCAACACGGGGTTTTGAAAAGGTTTCGGGATGAGGGCGAGTTTTGCACCTCAGGGCGATCAAATTATAGGCCTTTTCAGCGTCTTGCTAGGCCAAATCCACGCTTCGAATCGATGCTGCCGCAATTCGTTATTTTTCCGGGTGTGCCGGCGGTGTTTGCGAGCGCTCGCGCAGGGGCGCCGAGGTATGAAAACGTTCTTGAGCGTCACGCTCAATCGGAATCACGGTGCCGGGCGAAGCGAAGCAACTCAAATCCAAATCACGTCTGCCGCCCTCGATCGCCACCGCAGATGCCGCTACGGGATGACGGCCGCGTTCGATTAAAGGTACGAAATTCCGGAGGAAAAGCAGGCGGGACGGCCGCGCGGAGGCGCCGTCCCGCCGACCGGGGTGGGGACACCGGTTATTTCAACGGCTCGTAGCTGTTGCCGACGTGGTAGTTCAAGCCGAGCCGGACAGTGCTGTAGGCGTGCTCCGCGTCGAGTGCGGCCGATGCCGTATATCCAGGATTGCCTGCCGTGGCGGCCAGCTTGTCGCTGCCAAGATCGATATATTGATATTCCGCCTTCACCGACCAGGAAGAACTGAACAGGTGCTCGATGCCTCCGCCGAGGAAGTACCCTGTGTTCGTGCCGTCGCGGCTTACCGTGGAAGAAGCGCCAGCCCCCGGCGTGACGGTCAGACTGTCGTGGACACCGCCAAACGCCAGGCCGCCGGTGAAGTAGAAAAGAGTGGTGCCGGCTGCATAGCCGATGCGTCCGCGAGCCGTGCCAAACCAGTCGAGTTCGTTCCTGCCCGTCGCCGACGCGCTCACAGTCGCGAGGCTGAGAGTGCTGCCGCCGTCGATGGCCGCGGCTTGGATGTCGGCTTCGATGCCTAGCACCAGGCTGCCGCGCTGGAGATTATAGCCGATTTGTCCGCCGCCAAAACCGCCCGGCGCGCCGAAGGCTTTGGCGCCTGATTCGGTTGCGGGAGGAGGAACGCAGACTTCTTCGTTTCCAGGGCAAATGCCGAAGCCATTAGCCGTAGCCGATAGCTTGCTGTCATTGGCGCTCCAGCCATAGCCGCCATTGACGCCGAGGTAAAAGCCCGTCCAGATCTCTGGCACATAAGCATCCTTGTAGCCGCCACCCGGAGCCGGCGCCGGTACGTACAAGTCCGATGCGTTTGCTTGCCCCGCCGCCACGATCAGCGCCAACGCCGGCGCCCCTACCATCAGTGCTATTTTCATTGTCCCTCTGCCTCTCTTCTAAGTGCCCACGCTTCTGTCGCGGAAAGCCCGCGCCAGGTTCATCTCGCCCATGGCCTCTCATTACCGGTAATTGCGCGTGGGTTCTTGGACTGAGGGGAAGCGCACACTGCTGTAAGGGAACCCGTTGATTTTTTTGAACCTTATGTGCCCTCCGCGCGACAGAGGCGTGTGTGTGGCTCAATGGCATAGGGTTTTGATGAGCGGCGAAAACGATTTCCTGCCCCCGTTCCGTCTTGCAACGGATGAGTTGCCGGAAGAACACCGCGTGGCGATTTTTGTCGAGGAGTTCAGCAGAACCGTTCTCAAATCCGGCTTTGATCCCCTCCCCGGTACTCGCTTCTTTCACACGGCCACGCTGAGAAAGCTTCCGGGTCTTGCTGTCATGTGCGGCCAGGGCAGCGGCGGCTGTGTTTCGCGCATGCGAGAGCACATTGCCGACGGAAGCGACGATCTCGTCCTGCAGGTGCTCCTGGAAGGCAGAGGGCAGACCTCGCAATTAGGGCGTCAGATCTCGGCCGCCCCCGGGGAGGCGGTGTTGATGTCGAGCCAGGACGTTTCCTTCACCTACCTGCCCGGCAGGACCCGCTACCTAACTCTCGTATTTCCGCGCGAGGCGCTGGCCGCCCGTCTGCCGGACTTGGAGGCCGCGCTCATGCGACTCATTCCGGCAGAGAACGAGGCACTTCGTCTCCTGAAGGGCTATCTTATTTTGCTGGACGAGTGTGGCGTTCGGTTGAGCGGTTCAGCGCTCGGCTCCACCTTCGTCTCCCATATTCACGATTTATGCGCCCTTGCCCTGAAACCGTCGCGGGACAGCTTCGAGCAGGCTCATGGAGCCCTGAGGTCCGCACGGCTTCATGCGATCAAGCAGGATATCCTGTCTCGTCTCGGCGACGCTGGCCTTACTCTGAGCGACGTAGCGGAGCAACAGGGCGTGAGTCCCCGTTATGTGCGGATGCTGTTCAAGCCGGAGGGCACCACTTTCTCCGAGTTCCTGCTTTCGGAGCGGCTCGCCCACGCGCACCGTATGCTGAGCGATCCGCGGTACCGCAATAGCCCGGTGGCCCAGATCGGCTACGACGCCGGCTTCGCCGATCTTTCCTATTTCAACCGCTGTTTCCGCAAGCGCTACGGGCAGACCCCGTCCGACGTCCGCGCTACGGCAAGATGGGGAGAATAGCGGCAGAAGCGCGCAGCAAGAGGTTTGAGCAACGGGATGCTGCACCCGGAAGCGCCGCTCGATGACTGGCCGGGGGGGATCGCTTGTTTTCGGGAGAACGCTGGAATAGACGGGTCGAAACTACTCCTCCGCCCATTCAAACAAAGGCGCTAAACCGGACGTCCAAACCGTCCGGGAAGCAGGGCTCTCCTGTTTAGTACTGGTGCACCACGGTGCGCGTGAGAATCTGGAAATCCATCGCGAACTTCCCCTCGCCGCTCATGCCGACATCGGTGACGATGAAAGTCGCGCCCGACCACAAAAGCCCGGAAATAGCCTCCAACGCCTCTTGCGGGATCTCGATGCGGTCGAGGGCCGCTGCTGCCTTTTCCGGGAAAGGCGCGATGGGGGCCATCTCTTCTTCCGGCTCCACGTGACGTCCCCTGCGGCTGGAGTGGTGCCGCCGGATAACCTCGGCGGCTGCCGGCGGGGTCAGGCTGACCCAGCGCAAGGAGCTACCGTCCTCGCCGGCCTTGACGGCGATGAAGAGATGCGTGCCAAGCGGCCTTTCGGGATCGCGAATCGCGATCGGCGTCTCCAGAAGGTGCTGCGTCGCCTGACGGACATAGAGCCGGCCCGTCTTCCTGCTTATCAGTATGGACACCGGTTCCAGGCGCCGTACCGCTTCCTTGGCCTGACTGGCCGCCGCGAGCGTGGCGGCATCGGCCTCGCTTATTGCGCTTTCGAGCGAGCGGACTTCCGCTTCGTTCGCCGCATGGGCATCGCGCGCCGCCTGAAGCTTCTGCTCCGCCTCGGCGAGCTTGGCCGCCGCCGCGTCTTTCCTTGTGGCCGTTTGCTGAACCGCCTCAGCGCCTTGCGCCTTTTCCGCGGCGCGCGTGGCGCTCTCAAGCTCATCGCGTGCGCGCCGGACCCCTTCTTCGGCGCTCGCCACATCTCTTGAGGTCACGCGAAGATCCTGCGATTTGGTCTCAAGCCGTGTGGTTGCGGCCTTCTTCGCTTGGGCCGATGCCTTGGCCTTGGCTTCGGCCGCCGACTTCAGCGCTTTGGCAAAATCCAAGGGATTGATAAGTGCCGCCGCTGTCGCGTCCGCGGGCGGTGCATTCAACGCCACCGGTTCGACCGGCTTTGTGCTCTTGTTACCCTCCAGCAGACCGGATGGCGCGGCCAGCATTTTCGGCGCGGGGAGGTGGGGATGGGAGATATCGGCGGGGAGGACCTCCTGCGAGGAGACAATCACGCGCTCGCCGGGAACCGTCACGCCAAAAAGCCGCCGCGCGAAGTCTCCGGGCAGCCGGATGCAACCATGCGAGGCTGGGTGTCCTGTAACGACACCTTCATGCATGGCGACGCCCGTCCAGGTTATGCGATTCATGTAGGGCATCGGCGCGCCGCTATAGATATTCGAATGATGCCAGCGCTCCTTTTCCAGGATCGTGAAGACGCCCGTGGGTGTCGGGTGGCCGTCCACACCCGTCGAAACGGTGCTTCGATCCCAAAGGCCATTGGCATCGTAGAAGGACACATGCTGATCTGCGATTGAGACGACCGCGTAAAGAGGCCCGGCGGGCATTTTCACAGGCGCGGACTTCTCTTCGCGGTGTGACGCCTGATGGCCATGACGGTGGTGGTATTGGCGTGGCTGGTGCCCGAACAACTCCCACGCGGATGCTGGTTGCAAGGCCGTGAAGGTGCTCAGCGCAATGAGCATGAGCCGCGCTGGTAGGCTTGAGGTTAGGGTGCCTTTCCCGCGAGCCGGGGCACTCGAAGAAGCATAACGAAGCATGAATCGTCCATCGCCAGTGAGGGTATCTTGAGCAGTACTATGCACCGCAACCCATAACTGCAACGTGAAAAAAAGGGGGTTAAATTCCAGCGATGCAAAAAGCTATTATTACTTTCGTCTCGGGATTGGACGCCAGCGATTGGTCCGCAACCGTCCCCCTTTCGTGGGGGTACCGCAATCTTGCGCCAATCTGACCTTGGCAAAGTCCAGCAATTCTCTTTGCGGAGCGGCGTTCTGTGCGATAATTGCGCTGTCGGCCGCGGCGACGCCTCGCCGGCAAATTGGGGGTAGGTATGAGCGCGATGGGCGTCCGGCTGGTGGCGTTGGGCCTGGTTCTCGGTGCGCTCTGGGATGTGTTCACGACCTTTCACGGCGTCTCGGCCTTTTTCGATCTTCCGATGGACCCGAAGATCAATCCGGTGCAATTCGCATTCGGGATGGTTGTGACTTTTGTTGTGTTCGGCTTCGTCATGGCTACGCATCTGATCTGGACCGTCAAGTCGGAGGAACTTCCGGCGCTGCTGTTGAAAGTGGCCTGGGCGGCTTGCATCGCGATTGACCTCTTCACCTCATGGGAGGGTACGAAGAGCTACGTCTTCTACGGCGACGAAGGCGACCCCGCGAGAGACATCGGCCTGGCGGTCGTCACGGCGCTCATCGTCATGTCTTCGATTTTTCTCTCAAGGCTTCTCCTCGACAAGAATGGGAAGGCAAAAACTCTTAGCCCTTGAGGGCGGCTATCAGCAATCAGAGCGGGCTATTGGGCAGATATCCATGCGCGGTCATGGCGCCAAGCGATCCGGCTTGGGTGGAATAGCTCTAGCAAGACTGCTGAAAAACTCGGATTTCTTTTGCCCCATCCTTCGACGGGCTCAGGATAAGGTCGAAATTCATCAAGGGGTTGTTCCTCATAGTGGGCCTGTCGAACCATGAGCAACGCGTTGCTGACGCGAACGCCGTTCAGCGCAGCCAGGGCGCGACCGTCTCCGCGTTCAGCATGTCCTCATAGGATGGCCGCGGACGGATAACGGCATAGGCGCCGCCATTTACAAGCACCTCAGGCACAAGCCGGCGTGTATTATAGGTTGTGGCCTGCACGGCGCCATAGGCGCCCGCCGTCATGATGGCGAGCAGGTCGCCCGGGCCGGCCGCGGGCATAGCGCGGTTCTTGGCGAAAAAGTCTCCCGTTTCGCAAACCGGTCCAACGACATCGGCGCGGCTCTTTTGCCCGTGGCGGAGTTCCTCCCGGACCGGCCATATGTCGTGATAGGCATCGTAAAGCGTTGGGCGCACGAGATCGTTCATGCCGGCATCGGTGATGATGAAGAGCTTCTCGCCGCCGCGCTTGACGTAAATCACTTCGGTCACGAGGATCCCGGCGTTGCCCATGATGACGCGGCCGGGCTCGAATAAGAGTTTCGCACCAAGCCGGTTCGAGAGGGCGATCACGACCGCGGCATAATCTTTCGGGAGCGGCGGTTCGTCCTGATCCCAGCGATAGGGAACGCCAAGGCCGCCTCCCAGATTCACGAAGGAGATCGCGTGCCCGTCGCGGCGCAGATCCTCGACGAGACCGGCCAGCAGCTCGAAGGCATTCCTGAATGGCTCGATGCTCGTGATCTGGCTGCCGATATGCATGTGTACGCCATGCACGGCGAGCCCGGAAAGGCTGCGGGCGAGCGCGTAAAGCCCGCGGGCATCGCGCCAGCCAATGCCGAACTTGTGCTCGGATTTGCCCGTCGCGATTTTGGCGTGCGTCTTTGCGTCGACGTCGGGATTGATGCGTAACGCGATGCGGGCCTCGGCCCCGCGCGCACTCGCGACCTCGCTCAGCGCGCGAAGTTCCGGCTCGGACTCGACGTTGAACCCGAAAATCCCCAAGCCTAGAGCGAGCGCCATCTCAGCACGTGTCTTGCCGACCCCTGAGAACACGATCTTTTCCGGAGGGATGCCCGCAGCGAGGGCCCGGTGAATTTCACCCTCGGAAACCACATCCGCGCCCGAGCCTAGCTTCGCAAGCGTGCGAATAACCGAAATGTTCGAGTTTGCCTTGACCGAATAACAGACAAGCGTGTCGCACGAGGAGAAAGCCTCGCTGAAGACTTTGTAATGGCGCTCAATCGTTTGCGCCGAATAGCAGTAAAAGGGCGTGCCAATATCACGCGCCACCGCGTCCAAAGGCACGTCCTCGGCATGCAGAATGCCGTTCCGGTATGAAAAATGATGCATGCGAGCAAGTGCCCGGCGTAGCTATTTTCCCAGGATGGGGTCGAGAACGAAGGGACGGTCCGGTTTCCCGTTTGCATCCTTCTGAACATCTGGAGGCGGCAAAGGCTTTTGCAAGTCGCTCTTTCTGCCGCAAGCGGCGACAACCATCGCCACGCTCAGAGCCAGTACCAAATTACGCGTAATGCGAGCCATATTGCCCCCGTACCGGCGCAGCCAAAACCCGCCAACCTGCCCCGTCTTAACCCGAACTTTCGCCGGATTCCAGCGCCTTGAGCCAAGTTTCAGCTGCCTTGAGCACATTTTCCGGGGCTGTGCCTCCAAAGCTTCGCCTGCTCGCGGCCGACTTGTCGATATTCAGCACCTCGAAGACCGACGCATCGATACGCGGCTCTATCTTTTTCATGGTATTCAGCGGCACTTTGGCGAGATCGAGGCCGGCTTTCTCGGCGGCCTTTACAATGCGGCCCGTCACGTGATGGGCTTCGCGGAACGGCAGCCGGGCGTGAAGCACGAGCCAATCGGCGAGGTCTGTTGCGGTCGAGAAGCCGAGCGAGGCCGCAGCCCGCATTCGAGCCGCGTCCGGTTCCAGGTCATCGACCATGCCTGTCATGGCGGCGAGCCCGAGCGATAGGGCGTCGATGGCCGAAAACACCGCTTCCTTGTCCTCCTGCATGTCCTTGGAATAGGCGAGCGGCAGCCCTTTCATCACAACGAGAAGCGAAGCGAAAGCGCCCGCGACGCGGCCTGCCTTCGCCCGCACCAGCTCCGCCGCGTCGGGGTTGCGCTTTTGAGGCATGATGGATGAGCCTGTCGTGAAGCGGTCGGACAGCTTGATAAACCCGAAGCCGGAACTGAACCAGATCACGATCTCCTCGGCGAGGCGCGAGAGATGAATTGCGCAGATCGCTGCGGCGGCCAATGTTTCGAGCGCAAAATCGCGCGCGGAGACCGCGTCCAGCGAATTGGCCATGGGGCGCTCGAAGCCGAGCTCCGCCGCGGTCATATGGCGATCGATGGGAAACGACGTGCCGGCCAGCGCAGCCGCTCCAAGCGGGCACTCGTTCACGCGCCTTCTCGCATCGGCAAAACGGGCGCGGTCGCGCGCCAGCATCTCCACATACGCTAGGCAATGGTGGCCGAAGGTGACGGGCTGTGCGGTCTGCATATGGGTGAAGCCTGGCATGAGCGTTGCCGCATGTGCCTTGGCTTTTTGGGCCAGCGCAAGCTGTAGGGCGGCTAATTGCCTGTCGAGTTGGTCGATCGCGCCCCGGATATAGAGCCTGAAATCGGTCGCAACTTGATCGTTGCGCGAGCGCGCGGTGTGAAGCTTCCCCGCAACCGGTCCGATCAGATCCTTGAGGCGGGCTTCTACCGCCATATGGATGTCTTCGTATTCGCGGCGGAACTCGAAGCGCCCCTCAGCGATTTCGGCGCGCACGCTTTCGAGGCCAGACACGATGGCTTCGGCCTCCTCGTCCGTGAGGATGCCGCAGGCACACAGCATGTTTGCATGGGCCTCGCTTGCGCGGATGTCCTCGGCGTAGAAACGCCGGTCGACCGCTATGGAGGCGTTGATCTCCTCCATAATACCGGCAGGGCCGGATTCGAACCGCCCGCCCCACATTTTGTTGGCCATCTCTTTTTTCGGGTGTGAGATTTAAAGCGCAGCAATAGCGCGCAATGCCGCAGCGCACAAGAGCGCGGGCCGGCAAATGATTGACAATGCTAACGCGGCGTTGCTCCAGCCTGTCCTTTGCCTCGCAGCCGGTTGCTAGCGTGAGGCCTCCCGCGCAGCCGCTCGATAGTCGCGATCTCGTATTGGTGCCGGAATCGTGCCGTGAGGCGACCCTGCCTTTATTTTGCCCCATTTTGAATAACAGTTTTTCCGTATAGGAAAAAATAGAAGCTGATTATAGCTCCTTTGAGCCGGAAACGGTAAACAGAAATGCAGTTGGTTTATCGGAAAGATATTCAGATCGTTAGGGGCATAGCGGTCCTCCTGGTCGTATTTTTTCACTGCAACATTGGTGGATTCGATAGTGGTTTTCTTGGGGTGGATGTCTTTTTCGTCATCAGCGGCTACCTGATGGCCCTCATGTATGACCCCTTTAACAAATCGGCATTTTTTTTAAAACGTGCAAAGAGACTCCTGCCCGCGTATTTCGCGGTGGTACTTCTTACTTTGCTGGTCGCGGTGTTCGCCGTTACGCCTAACGATTACAGGCAGGCTTCAAACCAGGCTTGGTTCGCAACCTTTTTCGCGTCGAATATTGGTTTTTGGTTAGAAAATTCTTATTTCGATAAGGCCGCGTTTAAACCTCTTCTTCATCTCTGGTCTATTGGCGTTGAAATACAATTCTATCTGTTGGTTCCAATTATTTCTTGGGTTTCCAATAAGAACAAAACTTTATTTACTTTGATGATTGTCGCCTCCGCATCTTTGTGTTTTATAGTCGCCGGCGTTTCGCCTAAAGCATCGTTCTTTTGGCTCCCCTTCCGGTTGTGGGAGTTCTTGATCGGATTCGGCGTTGCCAAGTATCTTTCTAAAGGGTGGCGCAATGAGAAGGAAGCGCTGCCATGGCTTGGCGCTGCTTCGCTTGCGATAATCGTCTGCATCCCGTTCGTCAACGTCGATGGCACGTCGAGAGATTTCATGCATGGCCATCCCGGCGCTGCCGCTCTTCTTATCTGTTTGGCCACAGCAACGGTGCTCAGCTTCAACCTTCCCAAGATCATCAAGGACAATCCGTTTTCCAATTTATTGGAGAAAATTGGCCAATATTCCTATTCTATTTATCTGGTCCACTTCCCTTTGATTGATCTGGCTCTTTATCGGCCCTTTAGTGGAAGCGTATTAAAGCCAGCATCGCTAGGCGAAACTGTATTAATAGCCATGCTGGTGGCTTCCGTTTCGATGATGCTCTTTAAAGTCGTCGAGCAACCGTTCCGCGCAAGCAAACAGCCGTTGAGATGGATCGCTGTATCGGCTGCTTTCGTTTTGAGCTTCAGCCAGCTTGGTGCTTTAGCCGAGGCAATTCTTATTCCAAAACGTGAGATGCTTATCTACGAGGCGTGGTTTGACCGGGACGTGTACCGTTGCGGAAAGCTTATGCGCTTCGCCCATCCTGGAGCCATCACATGCGAGATCACAAAGCCTATAGTGTCCCCATCCCGCCGTGTTCTACTCGTGGGTAATAGTTTTGCGGACGCGATTAAGCCAGCATTTGCTGCCGCTGCGCAAGCAAGGGATGTGCAAGTCTATTTTGTTGTGCAGAACGATCCGCTTATGCAAAACGGTATGTCTCCGGAGAACCTAATCGAGGAAGCCCGGGCGAGGCACGCAGAGGCCATCGTACTGCATTATTCGCCCGGCGCCCTCGACAGCGGCGCCCTTGGCCGGCTGGCGGCGCTCGCAGAGACGCATAATCTCAGGTTGTCGTTCATCATGCCTCCGCCTGTCTATAGCCAAAGTGTTCCATTGATGCTTTGGAAGGACATGAAAGGAATGGAAGAGATTACGTTTCAAACTATTGACGGGTACCTTTCGTTCAATAGCGATCTGATTAGCGAACTCGCCAAAATCGAAAGCGATAAGTTTAAAGTTTATGAAGTTGCCACCGTTCTCTGCAAGCCTGTCTGCAGGCTTACTGCGGAAAATGGAAAGCCTCTATATTTTGACGCCGGCCACTCGACTTTAACCGGGGCGGACATGTTGGAAGGGGTCTTCGGCCGTGTTGTTGACGACCTTTTTGAGAATAGCGATCGCCGTTTGTCCGCCCTTACCGCTCCCTGAAGCCGTTTGCGTGGGTGACCGCCGCCTATACCTTTTCCCGGAGCCTATGAATTCTTGCGCATGGGCCGGCGCGTTACCTGAAAGACTGCGTTCGTGTCAGGGGGCGGCAAAACAGGAAGCTGCCTATTTGCACCTAAGCACTGGGGCTAAACCTGTGGAAGGCCAAGCCCCGGCATGGTCCATAGACCCTCGCGGGACGGCGCGGACATCACACGCAGCTGGGTGTGCGCGCGAAGGGCAGCGACCGTTCCCGATAGCGCCGCAGCCGCCTTGCGGCGTTTGCCCACGATCGCGCGGCCATCCCAGGCATATTCGCCGCGCTTGAGCACCAGCCGCCCGATATCGCGGTAAATCCGCCGCGCCGCGCCGATGCCCGCCGCCGCCCGGAGCGGTAGCGCGCTCATGCCGTAAAGCGCCGAGCGGTAGTAAACATCAGCCTCGCGCACGAGCCGGCGCGTCACCAGGAAGACGGCGCGCCTGTGAAAGGGATCGGTCAGCTCGCATTCGGGCACGCCCGCTTCGACGAGCCAATCCCGAGGCAGATAGATGCGCCCGGCCTTCGCGTCGTCAATCACATCGCGCGCGATATTGGTGAGCTGGAACGCAATCCCGAGATCGGAGGCGCGGTTGAGTGCAGACGTGTTCTGCACGCCCATGATCATCGCCATCATCACGCCCACGACGCCCGCGACGTGGTAGCAATAATCGAGCGTATCTTCGAGCGTCTCATAAGAGCGCTCCCCGACGTCCATCTCGAAGCCGCGCAGAAGTTCGAGCGGATGGCGCTCGGGGATGCCATGCTTCTCCGCCACGCGGCCGAGCGCGATAAAGACCGGCTCATCGGCCTCGCCCTTCAGGGCCTGCTCCGTCTTGTACCGGAGCATGTCCAGCCGTTCCTGCGGCGAAAGCACGCTTTTACCGTTAGCGAAGCCCAGCACCTGATCGTCGATCACGTCGTCGCAATGCCGGCACCAGCCATACAGCATCATGGCGTCTTCGCGCATGCCCCGCGGGAGCAGCTTCGCGGCCATGGCGAAGCTCTTGGACCCTTTCTCGATCAGCTCGCGGCTTAGCGCAACAACCGGATCCATGCCCCTACCCCGCCGCCGTTCCGGAAATGGGATTGTCCTTGCTTTCACCCATGACCCTTAGCGCCTTGCCGATCGGCACCGGCGGCCAGCCAACGAGGATGCGCGCCTTGTCGGCGCGGGTCAGGCTAGAACCATAAAAGCGGTCGATCAAGGGCGTTCGCAGCTCGTAAAAGCGCTCGAGCACGCGGAAGCGCGTGGCCGGCTTCGCGGCCCAGAACAGCATCCGGTTGAGAAGGCGGAAAAAGCTCTGCCCTTGCCAATGCTCCCGCGCCCACTGCTGCATTTGCGAATCGAGCGACTCGCTCGTGAGCGTTTCGCTGACGGCGATGGCGTCGGCGCAACGGACTGCGAACGGCAAGGAGTAGCTCGTCGTGTGATGGAAAAAGCCTCCCCTGAGCCCGATGGCAGGAACGCCGGCAGGCTTCAGCTTCAGGAGGGTTTCGGGATCGCCGCTAAGAACGATGGGAAGCACACCCTTCTCGACATGCAGAACGCTCGTGACGACCCACCCTCTTTGCTTCGCGTAGCTGGCGCACCGGGCGCGGAGGGCATCCATATCGATAGTGGGCGTGTCGCTGTAATAGGTGTCCTCGATCAGAATGCGGTCTTCGGCGTAGGGCAGCGTATAGACGAAGCGGTAACCATCGCGCTGTTCGACAGCCGCGTCCATGATGACCGGAAAAGCCTGCCCGTGCGGCGTTGCCGTGCGGACCTCAAGCCCCAGGAATTTCTGATAGCCGATGGTGAGGCCTTTCACGGGCCCCAGGCCTCGCGCATCGATCACGCAAGCCGCGCGCAACGTCTCGCCATTTGCGAGCTTCACCGACTGCGGCTCAACCGCCTCGACACGAGACGAGAAGCGGACGCTATCCCCTAGCAGAGCCAACGCCGTCTCATGCAGGTGCGCCGAAAGGATGGTGTTATAGCCGGAGACGAGCATGCGCGTGTATCGCGGAAAACGCACCTGCTGCTGTTTCCAGCGGTGAACAACGAAAGGCGCGACCCAGGCCCGCGCATCCCGGCTTATGTCCGTATCGTGGAAGGACCAAGTGTGAATGCCACCCAGGCGATCGCTCTCTTCGAGCAGCAAAATGCGCAGCGCGGGCCGCTTCTGCCGGAGCCGGTAAGCACAGAGCGTCCCGGCCAGGCCGCCGCCTGCTATGATCACGTCGAAGTCACAATCGGTCATAACGCGACTGTGCAGGCAAATTTCCGCCTGTCAACCGCCGTCAGCGCCGCCGGGAAATAATCGCGTCATTCAAAAGATCAAAAGCCGCCAACACCTTGAAAGGCGAGAAACGAGACAAGTGCCCGGCGCCATTGTGGTGCTGCGCGGTTTCAGCTTCTGGGGAGCGGCAAGCTTGGCCGCCGCGGTGGCTGTGGGCGAATACGTGCGGCAAATTCGTATCGTAACCGATGTCGCTGCCGTGCGCTCCCTCGGTAGCGTTTCGCCGTGCATGGCGCCTGCCCCTACGGGTTGAAACCGAGATTCAATCGGTCCTGCTGGCGGAACTTGAAGCGGGAGATACTGACGGTGTTTTGCACAGCTATGCTGCCGGTTGGCCTTTCCCGAGGCCAGCAGCGCGAGCAGCCGCGATCTTCTCCTGTCTTCTTGGTTTTGCCGCCCATTTCAGCTATCTTTCAGTCATGACTGGCGTGCCAAAATCATCGATGACCGTGGACGAGTTCCTCGCTTGGGCTGAGGGCCGAGAAGGCCGCTACGAGCTCTATCACGGCCAAGTCTACGCGATGGCGCCCGAGCGCTCCGGGCATGCGCTAACAAAATTTGCGGTGCAGGCGGCGCTGGCGGCTGGCATCCGCAAAGCGGGCTTGCCCTGCATCATGTATCCGGACGGCATGACGGTAAGGATTACCGATAAAACAGCGCACGAGCCCGACGCCCTGGTGTACTGCGGGCCACGGCTGCCAGACGATGCTATCGAGGTCCCGGCCCCTATTCTTGTTGTGGAGGTTTTGTCTCCCTCTACCCGGCGGATTGACGGCTCGGCAAAACTGAAAGGCTACTTCAGCCTTCCGAGCGTACATCATTATCTTATCGTCGACCCCGGCAAGCCGCCGCTGATCCACCATCAGCGGCAAGGCGACGGAACAATTCTGACCCGCCTTGTGAGCGAAGGCGTCCTGCGCCTAGACCCGCCGGGGTTTGAATTTGGGATTGGTGCGATATTCGGGTGAAGTCGTCCGGCGGTCGCTTAAGCGAGCAAATGCATGCCGCCGTCTTCGCAGCTTGCTCGTCGAACGTCATTTTGTGCGCGCAATTTGCGCGATGGGCGGAACGCTCAATCTGCCAGCCGGCAAAATCGGCATTTGCCTGGGAACATCTGCGTTTTCAACGCAAAGCGTGCGAACTCGCACCAGTGATTAACCCTCGTCTTGACAATACTAGTTATCGGGTTGATAGAAAGGCCGGAGCTAACGAAGCATCTGTCCATGTAGGGCGAATGGAATGGACATCCGCGAGTCATTTGGTCACGAAGGCCCA
Source organism: uncultured Alphaproteobacteria bacterium (assembly GCA_963817705.1). Lineage (GTDB taxonomy): Bacteria > Pseudomonadota > Alphaproteobacteria > Rhizobiales > Rhodomicrobiaceae > Rhodomicrobium. Next base: position 756,018 of record CAWFPF010000002.1, on the reverse strand, counting down.
TGGCACATAAGGATGGCATGCCTCTTCGGGACATTTCTCATTGGTCCGGCTCTAGCCGGTAAGGCGGGGCAAGCCTTAAACGTTCCTGGGCTGCCCGGTGCCTGTCTTTTTAAGATCGTGACCGGCCATGACTGCCCCGCTTGCGGGATTACACGCTCCGTGTCCGCGCTCTACGACCTCGACATTGCGACATCCCTTCAAATCCATCCGGCGGGCCCCGCGGTCGCCGTCCTAACGGTAAGTTTATTTCTATATTTTTCGGTCGCTGCCGTTTCGCGTGGCCGTTACGCGGTATCGCTAGGAAAAGAAAATATGTTGGTGGGTTTAAGTGGCGTTATCTTGACAGCACTGCTTATTCCGTTTTGGGTTTTTAAACTGTCACTAAAGAATGGGGGGATGACGTGGCTCGAGTATCTTGTCCAAAATGTGGTGTTTTGACAGGCCAAGGCGGCTTTAATGCTTGGCAGATTGTTGTCTCAATATGCTTCTTTCCGATCGGTCTTCTGGCTTTATTGGCAGGAAGAAAGCCTTCCGTTTGCTCCAGCTGCGCGCACACTTTCACCACATAAGCGCGTTGAATGCATTTTCCGTCATCTAACCCAGGGTGAGCTGCCTGTGCTCCCTCACCGAATACATCCCTATTGCTGCCCGGGGACGCCACAAGGCGGATTAACACCCCTTCGGCAACGGGGCTGGATTACAGTTCTTTTCTCTTCTCGCGGATGTGCTGCCCGTGCACGCCGGGGCCGATCCTGATCCCAGTCCTGGTAGCACTTATGCCAGGCCCCGCATCACATCACGGCTTCTCAGCCTCGACATAAACGAGATTACCCATCTCTCTGAACTTCTCGCTCATCTCCGCCATCCCCTGCTCAGCCGCCATCTCCGGCGTCTCATTCAGCTTCGCGGCGTAATCCCGCACCTGCTGGGTGATCTCCATCGAGCAGAATTTCGGCCCGCACATCGAGCAGAAATGCGCAACCTTGTGCGCGTCCTTGGGCAGCGTCTCGTCGTGCATGGCGCGGGCGCCTTCGGGGTCGAGGCCGAGATTGAACTGGTCCTCCCAGCGGAATTCGAAGCGGGCACGGCTGATCGCGTTGTCCCGAAGCTGCGCGGCGGGATTACCCTTGGCGAGGTCCGCCGCGTGCGCGGCGATTTTGTAGGCGATCACGCCGGCCTTCACGTCGTCGCGGTCCGGCAGGCCAAGATGCTCCTTCGGCGTCACGTAACACAGCATCGCCGTGCCGAACCAGCCGATCATGGCGGCGCCGATGGCGCTCGTGATGTGGTCGTGTGCGGGCGCGATGTCGGTCACGAGCGGCCCCAGCGTGTAGAACGGCGCCTCGCCGCACAGCGCAAGCTGCTTCTCGACGTTCACCTTGATCTTGTGCAGCGGCACGTGGCCAGGGCCTTCGATCATGACTTGGCAGCCCCTGGCCCAAGCCACTTTTGTCAATTCGCCCAGCGTCTCCAGTTCGGCGAATTGCGCGGCGTCGTTGGCGTCGGCGATGGAGCCGGGCCTGAGGCCGTCGCCTAGGCTGAACGACACATCGTAGCGCCGCATGATGTCGCAAATCTCTTCGAAGCGCTCATAGAGGAAACTCTCGCGGTGATGCGCGAGGCACCACTTCGCCATGATCGAGCCGCCGCGCGACACGATGCCGGTCACGCGCCGCGCCGTCAGCGGCACATAGCGCAGCCGCACGCCGGCGTGGATCGTGAAATAGTCGACGCCCTGCTCGCATTGCTCGATCAGCGTGTCCTTGTAGACCTCCCAATCGAGCTTGACCGGATCGCCGTTCACCTTCTCCAGTGCCTGATAGATGGGCACCGTTCCGATCGGCACGGGCGCATTGCGGATGATCCATTCGCGCGTGGTGTGGATGTTGCGGCCTGTGGACAGGTCCATCACCGTATCGGCGCCCCAGCGGATCGCCCATACCATTTTCTCCACCTCCTCCTCGACCGAGGAGCTAACGGCGGAGTTGCCGATGTTCGCGTTCACCTTGGTAAGGAAGTTGCGGCCGATGATCATCGGCTCCAGTTCGGCGTGGTTAATGTTGGCGGGGATGATTGCGCGCCCGCGCGCAACCTCGCTGCGTACGAACTCCGGCGTGATGAATTCAGGGATCGCGGCGCCGAAGCTCTCGCCATCGGCAAGCGCATCTTTCGCCCGGTCTAGCGCCGCCGCCCGGCCCAGGTTTTCGCGATGCGCGATGTAGACCATCTCCTCGGTGACGATGCCCGCTCGGGCAAATTCGAGCTGAGTTAGCAGCCCATCCTTCGAGATGCCGCTATGCGTCTCCTCATCCTTCGAGACGGTCCTTCGGGCCTCCTCAGGATGAGGGCCGCCCTCATGGTGAGGAGGCCGAAGGCCGTCTCGAACCATGGATACGGACCGGTAGACCTGGAACCGCAGCGGAAATTCGCGCGCGCGATGCGAATCGCCAACGCCGCCATTGTCTTCCGGCTTTACCTCACGCCCCTGGTAGCTCTCGACGTCCCGCGCCTTCACCCAGGGCTCGCGCACCCGTTTCAGCCCGGCATAAACGTCGATCTTGACGGCCTCGTCGCTATACGGTCCGCTCGTGTCATAGACGCGGAATGGCGGCTCGCCGCTCGAATTCGTGGAGCTGGATCTCCCGGAAAGGCACCTGGATATCCTCTCGGCCCTCAGGCGCGGCGTAGACCTTTTCCGATCCGGGCAGGCTGCCGGTGGTAACGTTCACGGGCTTGATGGATTTCGGATCGATGGGCGCGTTCATGTGGGGTTTCCTCTTTGTATGTGCAGGCTATTGGGCGCTGGGCAGGGGCTTTTATCCCCACAGAGCCGTTCATAATAGTGTTTCGCGTATCAGCCGCTCCACGCATGTGGGATCGGGAATGCCAAGAAAATCGGCTCGAAAGCCCGGGTGCCCTTCACCGTCAGGCCCGTAATCGAAAGAGAGGTTTCCGCGTTTTCCTCCACTGCTTTCAAGCATCTCGACTTTCGTCTTGGCGAAGTCGTGGCCGGCGTAACTGGCAAGTCCGCCATTCGCACCTAAGACCAGAACACGTCTTTGGGTCAGACCGTACCAATAATGGTAGGGACGGCGGGCGGCTCTGATCGAGGTCCAGGCCAGGACGGCGAAGAAAATCCCCATGATAGCGATATCGCTACGGAAGCCATTCGAGATCCCGATCACGAAGACGCCGGCCGCTACCACGGCTGCCGCGATGCTTAGAAAAATAGCAGTCCTGCCAAAGCGCCTGCGGACCTCGGTTTCGAGGCTTCGCTCGCACCAAACAAGCTGCTCACCATCCAGAAGGTGTGCTTCAAGCTCGGGGCATTTCGGTGCGGCGTCCAATTACCATCCCTCCGCCGGTCCGAACCGGATCAGGTTCAACGGGTTGTCGCGCGGCACGTTCCGTGCCTCTCTGGCACGAAGTCCTTAGCGCGATCTCAGCCGCATGCCTGCGGCCCCCCAAGGTATAAAAGATAATGGAGCCTCGAATGCGCTTTGGCAAGCAGGCGGCGAAGGAAGGCGCGCTTTAACGCCTCGCGCCCGGCGCGCCGCTAAGCCGAGCTTTTACACAGGCCGTGAGGCGGCCGTTGATAGATTGGTTGAAAAGCCACAATCGCGCCTCGAATCGGCCTACACGCTCCGGTCATCGATTGCCGCGCCAACGTCTGGCGGGCTACATACCGTAACCGGATCAACGTTGGTAAAAAAGATGATGAAACCTGTTGTCTTGACCTGCGCCGCGATCTTTGCGCTCGCGGGTTGCGCCCAGAATATGGATCAGCCCATGCAGGCTGCGGCTGTCGATACCTCGAAGATGCCGCAGGCGGGCATTTTCACAGTTAAGGACGTCGTTGTGACAGATCAAGGTCAAGATACGCTGCGCCTTGCCGCCGCGACGACGAACAAATTCACCTTCGCGGAACTCTCGTCCGTCGTCTGGTGCCGCGCCCGTGACGAAGCCGTCGCGCGCAAATATGACGGCTGGTACCAAGACGGCATCCAGCAAATCTCGAACGGCCCAGGCCAGCCTCAAGTGGCGATCGCAACGGCGCACTACTTTAAGGGCAAGGCCCCCGAGGGCAAGAAGACGCTGAAGCAGGAGAAGAACCCTTGCCACGAAGTGCCCGCCGTCGCAAAGGTCAAAGTTTGATCGCGCGTGTCCTGGCGTAGGGGTTACTTGTCGCCGCTTATGCCGGCGTTGCCGCTTGGATAGCGATATTTGACCACCACCGAGGCGATCGCAAGAATCAGGATAGCGCTGGCCTCATAGATGACGTTCAGCGGGTCTTGCTCCTTCTGCAGGATCAGCATCCGGGCTAGAGCCGTGATTGCGATGAAGATCGGCAGCGAGATCGGTATCTTTTTGCTATCGTAATAAGCGGCCACCATGCCGAGAACCTCCACATAAAGGAACATCAAGAGCAGGTCCTGAAGGCCGACATCGCCCTTACTCCAGATGAGATAGATTTCCTTGATCGCGCCGGCGACGGTCAGAGCAGCGATGACCAATAGAAACAGGTTCTCAACTTCGTGTATGGCCTTGCTGATAGTCACTTCTTTCATGGAGCTATCCTATTCGGCGGGCTTCGCCGCAATGACAGGTTTCTTAAAGCCGGGCTCGGCGCCTTTGGCATCAAGAGCTTGGTCGATATAAAGCTTTACCGCGTCGCGCAACCAATCGATATCGCGAAGCGTGATGTCGGTTTGCCGTGACGGGATCGCAATTCCAGCGGCATTGAAAGCTTCCAGGATCGCGATACGCAAATCGGTCCGCGTCGAGGTGCTCTTCTCCAAATCGAAGATGAATGCGTAAAGCTTGAACTCCATCATATCCGAGCTGAAGGTCTCAAAATCGACGAAAGGCGCGGGCGTATTCATGACGTTCGGATGAGCCTCGGCCGCTTGCAACAGAATGGCCTTCACCTTCCGGGGATCGCTACCATGCGCGACGCCAACCTCGACAGCGATGCGCCCCGTATTGTTCCGGAGCGTCCAGTTCTTCACTTTCTCGCTGATGAAGAATGAATTCGGGATCAGCACATTCGCGCGGTCGAAGGTCTCGATTTCCGTCGAGCGCACGCTGATCTTGCGGACGTAGCCTTCTTCGCCTCCCACGATCACGAGGTCGCCGACCTTGATGGGCCGCTCGGCGAGCAAAATCAGGCCCGAGACGAAATTGTTTACGACGCTTTGCAGGCCAAAGCCGATACCGACAGAGAAGGCGCCCGCTACGATGGCGAGGTTCGACAGGTTCAAGCCTGCATAAGACAGCGCTATGAGCGCTGCCGCGGACACGCCGATATAGCCGACGCCGGTGCGGATGGAATCGCGCAATCCCCCCGACAGCCCGGCGGGTTTCAGGACCTGCGCGTCGAGCCACTGCTGGAAAAACTTGGCGGCGAAATAGCCGAGGACGAAGACCACGATCGAGGCGAGGATTGCGCCCAGCGAGACCTGCGTATTCCCGATATGGAAGCCGAAGAAGAGCTGGCGGTACCATTCCATGATGTCGCTCCAGGGGTAGGCCCATTGGAGCAGAATGAGAGGCACCGCGCAGACAAGCACCGCCAACTTCAAAACAAGGCTCACGGGGACCGCGAGCCGCCCGCGCTGGCTCTGATCGAGCCGTGCATTTGTGCTGAGCCAAGATCCCACCGAGGATGCGTCGTCGCTCATGGACTGGGCGAAGCCGTCTGCCCAGAGAAGCAGGAGATAGACGATCGCCAGGATCGTGCCGGTCACAATCAGCTGCTGCGCCATGAAGCGCGAGAGAGCGAGATAACCCGACACCGCCGTCACGATAATGGCGACTGCGATAAGCCAGATCGGGATCCGGAGCAATCGCAGCCAATGGATCGAAGGCAGCCCCTCGATAAGCTCTTCTTCGGCAGGGGTCTTAAGGATGGCGATCACGAGCAGAGCGACGATGAGGTTGGCAGGCAAGGTCAGCGCCAGGGTCAGGGAAAACGGAGCCTGCACGACACGCGTCGCGGTATAGACAAAGGTTGTCGCCCCATACACCAGAGCGAGAGCCAGCACCAGCCCTGCTACGCGGACGGCGACGCTGTTCGAAACCGGGATCAGCCGCCAACGACGGTCGCCAGGCGAGAGTACGGTTGCCACGAGCCCATTCACAACCGCGATGATGATGAGCGCGCGGGCGGCAAAGAAGAAAAACCAGCCTACCATCTCAGGTAAGGCCTGCGCCTCCTCGACCGCGATATAGAGGAACACCAGCGGAGCCACGGTAGGCAAAGACCGCAATAGGATGGCTCCTGCCGCCGACGAAGCGCGCCGCCAGAAGGGAGGCTCGCAGCCCTCAGGGTAGTTCATAAGCCTTCGCAGGCCGGCAAAGCTAAGAATGCTCAAGGCGATCCAAAGCGCGAGCGACATGCCAGCGAGAAGCAGAACGTGCTCCTGGTCGTGAACACTCAACCACCAGTCCGACAGCATAGTGTGAACGCTTTTCGCGGCGCGCAGCGCATTGCCGGGGGCCATCTGCCATGTTTGGGCGGAGAACACGCCGGGGACGGGCTGAAAAAGGTTGCTGGCGAAATTCTTCCGGCGGATATCCTGGATCGTATTCAGAAGCTGGTTGATCCGCAAATGCGCTGCGTCCAGCGAACTGCGCGCCGATTTCAGATAGCTCAGCTGATGGGTCAGTTCCGCGCGGAACTGCGCCGTGGCCTCGGGCTCCGGCGGCTGGTCTGCCGCTGGCGCGGGCGGCATGTTCTGGACCTGCTGCTCGGCGGAATTCAGCGGAGGTTCGAGCTTCGTCCAGAACTCATCCGCATCGGTTCTCAGGTTGACCAGGTCGTCGCGATAGGCGTTGAGCTCGTTGTAGCGCAACCCCGGTTTGCGCAAAGCCTCTTCGACGGCGTCGAGATTCTTCTGCCAGTGCTTCATCCGGGCTTCGATGTCGACGCCCGTGGCCTGATTGGCGCGCTTTGTGATATCCGCCATGTCGATCTTGGGCGCAGGTGCTACCGCGGCGGGCTTCGGGGCGGCAGGCTGCTGGGCGGCCGCCGCGGCCGGCTGTGTGCCTGGGATCGGCAGCGGGGTTTGGGCCATCGCCTGCACGCCCATGACCTGCAGCAACGCGAAGAGCGAGCACACGCATACCCAATACCGCACACCCATGGGACTGCCCCTCACTTCTTACCTGAACCGCTGCAGAGATGCCTGTGTACTAGAGGCAAAGGATGCGGGCAATAAGGCGATGGGCAACAAAAGGACCGGTGCCGGTGTGCGGGATTGCGGCCGGCCTACCCCAGCCAATCAAACAAAATCGGCGCTGATCTCGCGCGCCCGCAAGCACGGGAGCGTGGGCTCAAGGCTGGCGAGAAGCTGGCGTGCCGCCTCAAGCTTTTTGTCCTTGGTGCGGAAGCGGCGCCCGAAGCGGGGGTACTCTTGTTTCTTTGCGTAAAAGCGGATGTCGCTCGTGTGCCTCGGATCGAGGAACTTTCCGGCATGCCGCTCGGCCATTCCATCGTTGGGAAAGAAAAAGATCTCCGTGTATCCCCGCATGTCCGGCCGGTGCAGCGACGCCCCTTGCTCATACCAATATTGCAGCGTGTGATTGCGGTACATCGACTGCATCGAGCGAAAGACCTGTGCGGGATTGCCGTCGAGGTGCCAGTCTTCGCCGGAGACATAGTGCTGACCGTTGCGGTAATCGATGCAAAGGAAGCCGATGTAAAGAGGCTCTTGCTTCTCCATGTCGATCACGACGAGCGGCCAGTCTCCCTCGATGTGGTTATTGCCGCTGAGAAGCCGGCGCAAGGCAGGCGAAAAATAGGGGATCCTCTCCAGGATTGCCTTCGAAAGCGCGTCGCTCATCCTGAACAACAGCGCAAGTCCGGCAAGCATGGCCGGAAGAGCGTAGGCTTTATAGTCCGCGATGTAGGATTGCAGCTGATCCAAATGCTGCAGCACAAAATATGTAAGCGCGGCCACAGCCGCGTGAATTGCCGAATGGACGCCCCGGAACACCTTTGCCGCCTAACCAGATTGTTAAGTGCCGCGCGCACTCTGGCATAGGTTTGGCTCACGTTGCAATCCCTGCTCCGGAAGTCTGTGGTCAGGATCAGGTATTCACAAGCACGCTCTTGATGTTGACGAACTCGCGGATCCCGAAATGCGCGCATTCGCGGCCATAGCCTGAGTTCTTCACGCCACCGAACGGCAGCCTGGGATCGGAGCGCACATTGCCGTTCACAAAACTCATGCCGGCTTCGAGGTACTCCGCCGCGATGCGCTCGCCGCGTTCGAGGTCTGCCGTCATGACGCCCGAACCGAGACCGAAGGGCGAGTCGTTGGCGATGCAGATCGCGTCCGCTTCGTCGCGGGCTTCGATAATCGCGGCGACCGGGCCGAAAATCTCCTCGTCATGGGCGGGCTGGCCCTGTTTCACATTGGTAAGCACCGTGGGTGGGTACCAGGCGCCCGGCTTGTTGGGGATTGTTCCGCCGCAAAGAAGGCGCGCACCCTTAGCGATGCTGTCCTGAACTTGCCGGTGGATATCGTCGCGGGCCTTGATGCTTTGCATCGGGCCGAGCTTGGTATCGGGATCGCTTGGATCGCCCATGTGGATCGCCTGCATCTGATCCACGAAAGCCTTCTCGAAGGCCGCTTTCACCGCGGACAGGACTATGAAACGCTTCCCCGCGATGCAGCTTTGCCCCCCATTCACCATGCGCGCGGCCGTGGCAATTTCCGCTGCCCGCTCGATATGGGCATCTTCAAGGACGAGGTAGGCATCGCTGCCGCCTAGCTCCAAGACCGCCTTCTTCAAGTTCCGGCCGGCTGCCGATGCCACGCTTTGTCCGGCCGCAACGCTTCCCGTAAGCGTCACCGCCGCAATCGCCGGATTTTCGATGACCGCTTCGATGTCGCGGCTCGGGATCAGAAGCGTGCGGAAAATATTCGCCGGGAAGCCCGCCTCGCGGAACACATCTTCTATCGCGAGCGCGCAACCCGGCACGTTGCTCGCATGCTTGAGCACCGCCGTGTTTCCGGCCATCAGCGAAGGCGCCGCAAACCGGAACACCTGCCAAAACGGGAAATTCCAAGGCATGATGGCGAGCACTGTGCCGAGCGGTTTGAAAGTGACGAATGCTTTCGGGCCTCCCATGTCCACGGGCTGGCGGGCAAGGAAGCGTTGGGCTTGCGCGGCGAAGTAGTCGCAATTGAAGGCACATTTTTCGATCTCGCCCAAACCCTCGGTGCGGGTCTTGCCCATCTCCGCCGTCATGAGATCCGCGAACTCGTCCTTGCGCCGCCGCAGTGCTCCCGCGGCTCCCATCATAAGACAGGCGCGCTCCCCGAACGGGGCTTGTCGCCAATCCTTGAAAGCCTCATGACCGTCCCGCGCGATGGCGAGGGCCTCCTCAAGTGTATGCCCCTCATAGGTTTTGCCCGGCTCACCCGTCGCTGGGTTTTCCGTCTTGAACACCGGCTTGGCGCCGCTCTTGGTTTCCGGTGCGCGTGCCTCGGCCTGCGGATGCTGTGAAGTTGCGGTTGTCACGTTGGCCTCGCTGGAAGGGTTTCCAGCTATAGTCCACCCCGCTCAGGATGTTCCCCCGCCTGGCCGTCTCACCGGTCAAATGTCCGTTCCGGCTTTAGCCCGTTGATGGTTCGACAGGCTCACCACGAGGATACGCGACCTCATCCTGAGGAGCCGCTTAGCGGCGACTCGAAGGATGAGCCCGTCGAAGGATCGAGCAATAATCCGAGTCCATCGGCATCCTGCTAATACCCGAGCGGACGCGCATCCGTCGCAAACGGGCGGTACTGATAGAGCCAGGTTTCGGTCAGCGCCTGCGTGCCAGACTTGAGGTAAAGGCGCATCTCGATCGGTTCCGTCCCGTCCGCCGTGAGGTCGAACAGCGCGCGCCAATGACCCGGCACCCCATCGGGGACAGCCTCGGCATAAGTGTAGGTGAATTCACCCCGTGAGGACCACAGGATAAGCTCGGGCCTGACGCCATAGGGCAGCATTGCAAGCGGTCCGCCGAGAAACTCCACTTCGAACTTGCGCACGCCGTTCGGGCGGGCCTTACCTGGCTGACCTCCCCGGCCGAGGCGCGTCGCGACGCAGCGGCCAAGCGGCGTTGGATAGGGCTCGTCGGCGAGCCAGTGCAGGCGGTAGCGAAGCTCGACTTTTGCGCCGGGCTTCACCGGCGCAGCCGGACACCAATAGGCGATGATGTTGTCGTTGATCTCGTCGTCGGTCGGCATCTCCACAAGCTGTACCGAGCCCTTGCCCCAATCGCCGAGCGGCTCGATCCAGGCCGATGGCCGCTTCTCATAGCCGACGCCGTCGAGATAGTGATCGAAGTCGCGGTCGCGCTGTAAAAGGCCAAAGCCGCGCGGATGCTCGTCGAGGAAGCTCGATATCGAGATATGCGCGGGGTTGTTGAGCGGGCGCCAGATGTGCTCGCCGCCGCCGGTCCAGATGGCAAGGCCGTCGGAATCGTGCACTTCGGGGCGCCAGTCGAGCCCGGCCGGCTTCACGGTTTCGGAATACCAATACATCGAGGTCAGTGGGGCAAGGCCAAGACGGTCGGTCGTCTCCCGGAAGAACAGCGTCTTTTCGATCTCCATCACGACGCCTTTGGTTCGCTCCATGACGAAGCGATAGGCGCCGGCAACGCTCGGGCCGTCGAGCAGCGCGTAAACCGTGACCGATTTGGCCGTGAGCGGCGCCGGCATGAACCAGAAGCCGACGAAATCGGGAAACTCCTCGGGCGCGCCGCCACCCGGCGAAAGCGCGATGCCACGGGCGGATAGGCCCACCTGGCCAAGCTCGCCCTTGGCGCGGAAGTACGAAGCACCAAGAAAAGTGACCCAGGGCTCGGCTTTCCGCCAATCCTCGGTTCCGGTCTTCGGCTCACGCAACCAAAACCCCGCCATGGGCGATGGGCTGACTGGCAGTCCCGCTGCGACATTGCCTGCCGGGATCGAGAAATAATCCGGATCGTAGAGAATTTCCCGCGCCAGATCCTCCGTGCTGCCGGGCTCCACGGCATACATCCGAACCGTCTTGGGGAAATACTGGCCCACATGCATGAAGGTGATGGGAAAGGCGCTTTGATCGCCATCGCCGAACAGAGCGAAGTCCGACTTATAGCGGAGCTGCCCGTGGGCATCGTAATCGATGGAGGACACGATCCGGGGATCGGGACGCGGCGGCGCGTTGTATGCGGCGCCCGCCAGCGCTTCCGCCTGCGCCTTGAGGCCGCCATAGGAAAAGGGCTGCGCATCTCCCATCCGCAGGCCCGGCACGGCAGCCCGCGCGGGCAGCGCCGCGAATGCTTGGGCGGCCAACGCAATCCTGAGAAAACTACGGCGGTCGATCATCGTTTTGTCCTGTTTGGGAGTCGCCTATATGGCTACGAGGCGGGAAGCCAAAATTGCGCATGTCTGTAGCTTGGCATTCTTGAAATGGGAAGCCGCATTCTTGGCACAGACGGTAGACCGGCAGGGGCAGGCCCACTTCAGGCTTGTGGATCTCAGGCTGAGGGCGGTTTGCAACCCGCACGGCAAAGTCGTTGGATCACAGGAACAATAGAGTCGGGCCGGGAAGCCTTAAAAGCTCTGACCGCGGCCGCCTGGAAGGACCAAAGCGCAAATTGAGCGCTTAATGCGGCCGCAATATCGACCCGGACTATATCCGGCCAGCATCAATAGACGTCCGCCTGGTAGCGGCAATCCCTCTTGAGCTGGTCCACAAACCCTCGCGCCAAGTCTGCTTTAAGGCGGCCATGCTGCGCCGCAATCTCGCAGAGCGCAACGTCAACATCCTTCGCCATGCGTTTCGCGTCGCCGCAGACATAGAAATGGGCCCCCTCCTGAAGCCACGCCCACAACTCGGCACCGGATTCGCGCATCCGGTCTTGCACATAAATCTTATTTGTATCGTCACGCGACCAGGCTGTCGAAAGTTTCGTGAGGACTCCCCGAGCTAGGAAATCTTCGAGTTCCTCCCGGTAGAAAAAGTCAGTGCCTTCGTGCTGATGACCAAAGAAAAGCCACGCCCGGCCGGGTGAAGGGGCTTGCGCACGCTCATGTAAAAAGGCGCGGAACGGCGCTATTCCAGTACCAGGGCCGACCATGATAATGGGCGTCGATGGATCGGCCGGCAGGCCAAATCCGTGCGCTTTCTGAACATAAACTTTGAGTGTCATGCCCGGCCCGGCGCGCCCGGATAAGAACGTCGATGCAACACCGGTCCGCTCGCGGCATCCAATATGATAGCGCACTGCGTCCACTGTGAGACTCAGCCGGCCTGGCGTGGCTCTTGGCGACGAGGATATGGAATAAAGCCGCGGCTGAAGGGGCTCTAACGCCTCGATCAGCGCTTCGGGGTCTGGGCGCACGCCAGCAAATTTCTCCAGCACGGCGAGCACGTCGAGCGTATCGGCATCGCCATCGGGATCGTGGCCTTTCGCCAAGGCTTGCGCTTTTTTCCGGCGCTCACCTCCTGTGATGTAGGAGATCAGATCGAAGAGCGCGTCGGGCGCGGGTGAGAGGGAAGTTTCCTCCAGCAGAACCTCCCGGATGGTCCGTCCGGCGATTGGGAAATCGGCCGGCACGCCAACCGACGCGAGAATTGCCTCCACGAGCTTCGGGTCATTGTGCGGAAAGACTCCAAAACTGTCTCCCACCTTATAGTCGAGCCCGGTTCCGGCGAGATCGAATTCGATATGATACGTAGATTTTCCGGATGTCTCGCCGCTGAGCCTTCTGCAGCCAAGAAACCTTGCGAAAACTGGATTATCGCGCGAACCGCCAGGGCTGCCACCGTCCGGCTTCGGTGTCTTGGCTTTGGCCTTTGCCGCCTGTTCATCGGGGTCAAGCGCGCCGCCGCCCATTTCCTCGACAAGCGCCTTCAGCATACGCGCGGTCGCCTTGCCTCCTGGCACGCAGAGGTTTAGCCGCGGTTCCGCCTGCTGAACGATGCTGCCGGCATAGTCTTTGCAATTGTAGCCGCATTGCCCGCAATCCTGCTGACCCATGGCGGCCATCATGCGCTTGGGCAGTTGCCGGTCTTTGGCGAGGGTCATACGCTCCTCAAGCGAGAGCGAGGGATCACGCCATGGCTCATCGTCATCGTCAGCGTCACCGGAGCTTTCGCTGCCTGCTGACTGGAAGCCCCGTGCTGCCAGCTTGTCTAATTGAAAGACACGGTTGAAGTAATCGTTGAGCAGTGCGCGCTCGGTCTCAGAGAAAGGCGCTGATTTCAGGAATAAGTGAGAAGGGTGTGTGTATGGTCATACTCTGACACCCATCCCTTGAACAGGACGGCCGGGAGGAGCGGAAGTGCTGGAAAGCACCTCTGTCTCAAGAAGCCGCTTGAGTGCATCGGCGTCATGCCTCGCTGTGAACGCCTGGAAAGTTTCGTTTTCCGTCAAGCGTCCGGCCATATAAATGCGCAGCAGTTTTTCGACAAAGACGGGACAGTCCTCCGTCTTGACGTTCCGGCAGATTTCCTTGCCGATCGCTGCATCGGCTCCATAGCCGCCACCGGCGACGATATGAAACCCTTCGACCGTATCGCCCTCTTCGTCGATCGCGATCCTACAGCCCACAAGCCCTATGTCTCCGATGTAGTGCTGGGCGCAGGAGTTTGGGCAGCCTGTCAGGTGAATGTTAATCGGCAGATCGATCTCAAGCTTGCTTTCGATATGGGCCACGATTCGCTCCGCCGTATCCTTGGTGTTGGAGTTGGCGAGCTTGCAGCCGGTATTGCCGGTGCAGGCGACAAGGCCGGCGCGCACGGGCGTCGCCTTCCAATCGAGGCCCGCTTTCTTGATGCGCGCCTTGGCATCCTCGATCTTCGAAGCGGGAATGCCGGAAATGAGGAGGTTCTGCCACACGGTAAGGCGGATGTCGCCGTCTCCGAGATCACGGGCTATCGCCGCGATCTCGCGCATTTGAGCCGCCGTCATCTTACCGGCCGGGAGAACGGTGCCGATAAAGTTCAATCCCTCCTGCTTCTGCCGGTGGACGCCGATATGCGCATGACGGTCCTGCCGCGGACGGGGATTGATGAAAGACGGATCGATGCGCGTTAGCTTTTGTCCGCGAACCTCCTCGACCGCTTCGACGAACTTTTGAAGGCTTCCCGTCTCGCTCCGATACCTGTCGAGTACATATTTGAGCCTGGCCTTCGCCCGGTTCGTCCGATCGCCTTCTCGGATAAATACGCGCACAATGGCATCGGCCACTTTTGCCGCGTCTTGAGGACGGACGATAATGCCAGTGTCATGGGCGAGGTCTTGGTGGCCGGTGATGCCGCCAAGCAAAAGCCGGAACCAGACGCCGGGCTCTATTGGGGCGTCCTCGAACTTGGCGCCCTCCATAATTTCGACAGCATGAAAACCGATGTCGTTTGTTTCTTCGAGCGTTGCTATTTCCCCGCCGCCGTCGAAGGCGACATTGAACTTGCGCGGCAGACCATAGAGCGAGCGGTCGTTCAGGATGTGAAAATGCCATTCGCGGGCGTAAGGACGGGTGTCGAGGAGTTCCTGCCTGCTGATGCCGGCCGTTGCATCGCCCGTGACGTTGCGGATGTTATCCGCACCTGAACCACGGGAGCATAAGCCCAGATCCTGGATCTCTTCCAACATCGCCACGGCATCCTTCGGCACGATTTCGCGCACCTGCAGATTGGCCCGCGTTGTAACATGCGCGTAACCGCCGCCGTAACGCGCGGCCAGATCGGCGACCCCCGCAAGCTGATGGGCCTTGAGAATGCCGTTCGGCATCCGCAGGCGGCACATATAACTGTCTTGAGCGGGTGCGACATAGAAGAGTCCAAGGAAGCGCCACCGGAAGTTATCCGGTGGCTTAGGCGGGCTGTTCGATGCGGCTTGCTCTTTGAGCCGCTCATACCCATCAAAGGGATGCTCGTCCCGCTTCCATTTCTCGGGGTCTGACAATTTCTTGCCGTCAGCCTCGAAACGGGCCATGGCCTTGAAATGTTCAGCGTCCGGCCCAGCCGGTTCCGCCGCGGTCTTGCCGCCGATCACGCTGAGACCGGCAACGAGACCTTCCAAATATCGTTTCTGTTCCGCGGTAAAGCCGGAGGTCATCTTCTCTCCTGCATGAAAACACGTTGCGCACGTTTACCGGTCATTCCGCCGCGACCGCGCCACGGACAAGCGGCACGGGCGATGCAGCATTTCTCGGCCCGCTGGCCTGCCAATAGGCCCCGGCCATGAAGAAGACGCCGGCAATGGTATTGCCGAGCGTGACCCAGGCAAGATTGTGAGCCATTCCGGCCAAGCTAACGCTTGGCGGATGATTGCCGAGAAGCGCGACCGAAAATATGGTCATGTTCGCGATGCTGTGCTCAAACCCGCAGGCTATAAAAGCGAACAGGCACCAGAAAATCAGAATGCATTTGGCGGAGTCGCTGGTCGCACGCGCGCTGGTCCAGAGGGCAAGACAAACGAGCCAGTTGCATAATATGCCACGGGCCACGAGCGCCATCGCCGGCGAGTTCATCTTCGCGGCGCTCACGTTGAAAATCAGATCGGCGCCCTCTTTGAGGATTTGGCCTCCGCCACCCAGGTAGAAAATCGACGCGAGAAGGACTGCTCCGATCAAATTGCCGGCCCAGGTCATGATCCAGGATGCGCACAGGCCGCTCAAACCCGACGTCCCGCGCAGGAGCCCGAACGACATGACCATGGTATGGCCCGTAAAGAGTTCGGACCCTGCGAAAACGACGAGCGTCAAGGCGATTCCGAAGGAGGCGCCCATCACGAGGCTGCGAATTGAGGGATCGATCGTCTGGCCGATGCTGAAAATGAGCAGGATGCCAACACCCACATACGCTCCCGCCATCGCCGATGCGACGAGAAAACCGAAAGGGTTGGTGCGGATAGCTTGGACTTTGCTCGCGGCAAGTTCCGCAAACTGGTCAATCGTCTTCTGGTACATGCACGATCCTTTCTTCGTCCGCCAAGAGCAGTTTCCAACCCAGATCATTAGGGAAGCGCGTGCATGCCGCGCGCTGCGATGGCAGCGTCCTGCTCAGCGGCACGTGACGTCCCACGTTGGACGCGAGTTGAACTGCACCCGGTGATTGCTCTATCGTCCGGCTTCAAGCAAATTCCGCGCCAGTGGGACGTGGCTCAAAATCATTATGAATCAAAGTGTTCGTGCCTATTGCTAGGCTGGTGCTTAGATATTTCCCGCCGCCGCCACTGGCTTCCTGCCGAGCGATTGTGCAAGCGGGCAAAATCCTGCTGGGTGCCATGACGCGTCGTTTAGCCGGGCAAGCCGGAAGCAGGGCAGAGTGCGCTGCACTTTCGGCTTGCGGGGCCCCCTGGGAATTTCCGGCCGCTTGCTTAAACCCATCGACGGGCGAGCTAGTTTTTCTTGCCTCTCTTGTGCGACCGGCGAAAATATGCTGTAACCGTCCCAACCAAACGGAACATCATGGCCCTCGCGCGAACCACATCAGTTTCATGCCCGTACGTCCGCACCCCAGCGGCGGCGAGCGCATCGCGCGGCCTGCTTCTCATCCTTATTCGCCCCTAAGCGCTGGCAGCCCGGCTTGCGGGCGAGCGCTTGGGGGTTAAAGCCCGGGCGCTCTATTAGAGGCCTTGCCCGGTTTGTGATATCTTCCCAATCCCGAAGGCAAGGACACCTCGACGATGACTGACTCTGTGCATTCCGAAGCTTCCCGCGTGCCCCCAGCGCGATCCGAAAAGGACCGCGTCCTGATCTTCGACACCACGCTGCGCGACGGCGAGCAATCGCCCGGCGCCACCATGACCCACGAGGAAAAGCTTCAAGTCGCCGAGGTGCTCGACGAGATGGGCGTCGATGTCATCGAGGCGGGCTTTCCGGCCGCATCGAACGGCGATTTCGAGGCCGTCGCGGAAATCTCGAAGCTGGTCAAGAAAGCGGTGGTCGCCGGCCTCGCGCGTGCCAATCCGAAGGACATCGACCGCGCGGGTGAAGCCGTGCGCAACGCCAAACAGCCCCGCATCCATACCTTCATCGGCACGTCGCCGTTGCATCGTCAATATCAGTTGCAAATGAGCGCGGAGCAGGTTTTCGACGCGGTGGTGGCCTCCGTCTCGCGTGCCCGCTCCCACACCGATAGCGTCGAGTGGTCGGCGATGGACGCGACACGCACCGAGCCAGATTTTCTGTGCCGCTGCGTCGAGGCCGCGATCAAGGCCGGCGCGACCACGATCAACATCCCCGACACCGTCGGCTATACCGTGCCGGACGAGTTCTACGACTTGATCAAGATGCTGCGCGAGCGCGTGCCGGGCGGCGATAGCGTGGTGTTCTCGACCCACTGCCATAACGATTTGGGTTTGGCGGTGGCCAACAGCCTCGCCGGTCTGCGTGCGGGCGCGCGCCAGATCGAATGTACCATCAATGGCCTGGGCGAGCGCGCGGGCAATGCGGCATTGGAAGAGGTCGTCATGGCGATCAAAACCCGCGCCGACGTCATGCCCTATTGGACGGGCGTCGACACCACCATGATCATGCGCGCGTCGCGGCTTGTCTCCGCGGTCAGCGCCTTCCCCGTGCAATATAACAAAGCCATCGTGGGACAGAACGCCTTTGCCCATGAATCCGGTATCCACCAGGACGGCGTGCTGAAGAATGCCCAAACCTACGAGATCATGACACCGGAGAGCGTGGGTGTGCGCGCAAGCTCCCTCGTCATGGGCAAGCACTCCGGCCGCCATGCCTTCCGCGAAAAGCTGCACGATCTCGGCTACGACCTCGGCGACAACGCCTTCGAGGATGCCTTTTTGCGCTTCAAGGATTTGGCGGACCGCAAGAAGCACGTCTTCGACGAGGATATCGAGACGCTCGTCGATCAGGAGATCGCCACCGCGCACGACCGCGTCAAGGTGCTGTCCCTGACGGTGATTGCCGGCACGGGCGGTCCGCAAAAGGCGACGATCACGCTCGAGGTGGATGGCCGGCATCACACCGCCGAAGCCAGGGGCGACGGGCCGGTGGACGCGACCTTCAACGCCATCAAGGCCATCGTACCGCATGAAGCGCGGCTGCCGCTCTATCAGGTCCACGCGGTCACGGAAGGCACGGACGCACAGGCCGAGGTGAGCGTGCGCCTTGAGGAAAGCGGTAAGACTGTCACGGGCCGCGGCGCCGATACCGATACGCTCGTCGCCTCGGCGCGTGCCTATGTTTCGGCACTGAACAAGCTCGCCCTCAAGCGCGACCGTATTCACGCGCAGTCCGAGGCTTCTGTCAGCGCCTGAAAACGGAGACGATCCCGGTAGGCACCCGCCTTTCCGGGATCGAAAGAGAGGTCATCGTCCAGCGGGCGGAGCCGCGGCACGGCCGCTCCCCTCCAGGACCTTATCGCTTGGGCATTGGAGCCGCCAGATCAATCCGGCGGGAGCAAATTCGAGGCCGACCCTGGCATCGAGGCTCATCTTGGCCATGCGAGAGATAACGGTCGAGCCGAAGCCGGTTTGCGCGGGTGCCGTCACATGTGGGCCGCCGCTCTCGCGCCAACCGATGACGAAGTGCTCCTCGCCGCCATCCGCGCGCTCAAGGCTCCAGGCGACTTCCACGCGGCCAGTGCAAGAGGAGAGCGCCCCATACTTGCCCGCGTTGGTGGCGAGCTCGTGCAGAGCCATGCCTATGGTCTGGGCTGCCGATGCGGAGATCAAAAGCGAAGGCCCTCGCAATTCGATCCGCGTCCCAACCAAGTCCTTGAAATGCGCAAGCTGCGACTGAATGAGTTCGCTGAGGTCGACGCCTTTCCACTCGTTCTTCACGAGCAGGTCTTGGCTCGCAGCCAGTGCGCGAACCCGCTCCTCGAAGCGGCTAATGAAGTCGCCGGGCGTTGCCGCTACGGTTTGCCGGGCGATTGCTTGCACGAGCGCGAGCATGTTCTTGGCGCGATGATTCACCTCGCGCATGAGCAGCTCGACCTGCTCCTCATGGCGTTTGCGCTCGGACATATCGGTTACAAGCGCAACATGATGCGTGGGCTTCCCGGCGGCATCCCGAAGCAATGAGACGCGCTTGTGCACCCATAAGGCCTCGCCGTCCCTCCTGATATACCGGTTGAAAAGCTCGAATGACGAGATCTCTTGCGCACGCAAGAGGGCCGCCACCGCAACATTCTCCTCTCGATCTTCGGGATGAACGAGGTTCTGGAAATCGAGGGCAAGGAGTTCTTCGCCGCTATAGCCCAGCATGGCGGAGAAGGCAGGATTGCAGGATTGGAACTGGCCCCGTAGGTCCGTGATGGCAATGCCGGTCCCGGCATTCAGGAAAATACCGCGGAACCGCTCTTCGCTTTCGCGAAGCGCCTCTTCGGCCCGTTTCCGTTCTGTGACGTCGCGAGCCGTGCCCAGCAGGCCGGTAACGTTGCCCGCGGCGTCGCGGAACGGCGCTTTGTTGCTGACAAAGTAGCGCGTCCCGGACGGGGTCAAGATCATTTCCTCGACGGTTCCGGCCTGACCCGATGCCATGATGCGGTGGTCGGTGGCCATGATTGCGCGGCCGTCGGCGGGATTGGCTAAGAACTCCTCGTCGGTCTTGCCGAGACAGGCCGCGGCCGGTTTGCCAATCGCGGCGTACGTTGCCGGATTGGCCAACAGCAGCCGGCCCTCGCGATCTTTCAGGAAGATAGGGTCTGGGCTGCTGTCGAGCACGGCCTGCAGCCTCGCTTCGCTCTCGCGCAGCGCCGCCTCGGCCTGCTTAAAGTCGTCAATATCGGTGGCGGTGCCGAACCATTTGACGATAATGCCCTCCTCATTACGGTGCGGTTGCGCGCGGCTCAGATGCCAGCGGTAGCCGCCATTAGCCATCAGCAAGCGATGCTCTTTCTGGTATGTTTGGCCGCAGGTCACGGCCTCGCCCCAGGCTTCCCATGTCGGCGCTAAATCATCGGGGTGTATCGCTGGCGCCCAATCGTCATTGGTCGGTGGCGAGGTAGCGGTGATGCCGTATTCGGCGGCGCGAGCGTTGTAGTAGTCCACAACGCCGTCCGGGCTGGCGGACCACACCAGCTGCGGCATGGCGCTGGCCAGTTGACGATATCGCTCCTCGCTTTCGCGAAGGGCCGCCTCGGCCCGGTTGCGCCAGGTTATGTCGATAAAGGCCGCGACCGCGCCGGCAATGTTTCCATGGGCATTGCGCAAAGGCGTCGCGTTCCCGTAGAAGCTCCGGCTTTCGCCGTCAGGAAACCTCCACTCAAACTCATAATCCGCCACCTCTTCACCCCGGCTGGCCCGCCTTATGGGAAGCTGCTCGTTGGGAACAGGTAGCCCGTCCTTGTCGAAAATCTCGAAGTGGAGGAGGGACGGCGCGGATTTCGAAGCATTGGCGCCTTCAGGGATACGCATCCAGGCATTTGCGACCCGGTTCGCCTGCAATGTCCGGTAGGACGGATCGCGGGTGATCCAAATACCGGCCGGCACCGCATCGATCACGGCTTGCAGTTCCGCTTCGAGGGCAGTGGCAGCCACAAGAAGATTGGACTTGGCTTCATGTGCCAGTTCAGCGTCATATTTGGCCAAACCCAACTCCGCCGTCCGCGTGGCGACCATCCGCTCTAGTTCGGCGCGGCGCTCCGCCTCAACCCGCCGCAATCGCGATTGGGACTGCTGCAGTCGTTCGACGATCCACGAAATCAGCAGGCAACTGCTAACGAAGATGGCGAGAGCCAGCCAATCCAATGGTCTTGTTCCGATTAACGGCCCCGCCGGCTCCATCCAGAAGTAATCCGCAAGCGCTGCGGTGAGGAGTGTTGCTAGAGCGCCGGCGCGCAGGCCGCCATACAGTGCGGCCAGCATGACTGCGGGAAAAAATGTTATAAAAGGAGCGCGCGTTTCGTGCGGCTGCAGAAACACCAGACGCAGGACGGCTGCGATGAGAACAACGGCGATCGCGAATCCATAGCGTTGGGGCGCCTTGTCTTGAGATGGTGCCCGGACCACGAACGGAGCTTCGGTGTCGCGGAAGGCGGCATAGGCAGCGACGGCCATATAAAATCCGCCGAGAAATTGGGCCAGCCGGCTGACCCAACCCAGCGCTCCGCCAAAATTGGTTTGCAGCATCAGACCTGCATATCCGATGGCAAGCAGCAACAGTCCGAGAGCAAACCATTCGAAGAATGGGGAGCGTAGAACCGCCCCTTTTCGCAGTAACGAAAGTGTCAGGAGTATCGCGACGAGGGCCGAACCGAGAACGAATTGACGCTCGGGACTGGGGCCTTTGCCCTGTACGAAGAATACAGGCGTCCACCCCTTAAAAGCCATCACCATGATGAAAGCCGCCACAGCCAACGCTAAGGCATAGGCGGCAATGGACACTTGCTTACGATGCACCAGGGCTCCCGAGCCACGCTGGAGCAAGGCGGCGCCAGCAAGAAAGCAAAGGGAGGCGGCCCAGACGGTGAGATTGTGGATGGTGATGTTCGTATTGATGTCGAAGCCGGTGCCGGGCGTTAGGGCGGCGGCCAGCCAGGATAGACCCGATGCACCCCAGAGCAACGCGCCGCACCCAAACAGCACCACGCCCGGCGCTCCCGTGATCAGGAAATTGCGCCTGAACAGGAATGCGATACCCAGCGCGGGTAGCGTGGCGAACAGGACATTCAGGGCAATTAGAAGTGCGGGCCACTCATGCGGCGTTTGGATATCTTTAAACCACAGGCCGATTACGCCAGCGGAAAAGACCGGCAAGGGAACCCACGCAAAACGGCTCGGACGCATCCGGTTCGACCGGTTTATTTCGCGGCTCACGGTGTTCGGTTCACTTTGACGAATGCTAGTCATCGGTAATACCCGGGGTAGCCATACTCTATCTCCGGGGCTTCCGAAAATTAGGTTGAGGCTAGAAACCTTTTCAGAAGCGGGACCACGTTCGCCGATTGCTGTCAACCGCACGGCTGGGAGTGCCGACACGGGCGAAAGGCGCGGACTTTCCTAGCGCGACCCAAGCCGTGCGCAAGCGCTGACGGTCATGATTGCCGCAATCTCTATCCAATTCTGAATGCCGTCAGCGGTCGTCGCGGATCGATTTTACCGAACGGGTTACCGCGTCTCGCGTTGCCGCTGGTACCGCGGCCCTTTATCGCCATACTGCATAATTGCCCGCAAAGCCCGGTTTTACGGATCGATAGCACGGGCGAGGTTTGCATTGTTAGATGCAAAGCGAGCGTTGCAACTCCATCACAGAGCGCTGAGTTATGATTGGCTTAACTTTTTATCTGTGGCGAAGCCGGAAAAGATCGGTCATGGTCCAACATGCGATAAGTGGGGAGCGTTTGGCAGTGAAAGTTAATTCTGCGTTTCCAAGTGGCCGGCCTGTTTTTCTACAACTTGTGTTTGCGTCTTGTCTGGCTTTAGCAGCCGGGACAGCAACCGATGCCTTTGCACGGTCCCATGAGAAGGGCGAGGGAAAGAAGCAGAAAACCGAGGAGCCAGCGCCTCCCTCCGGTCCGCTCTTCTTCGTGATTTCGACGAGCAAACAGCACGTCTCCGTCTACGGCAATAACGGTCTCTATACGCGTTCGCCCGTCTCCACGGGCCGGCCCGACCACCCCACCCCGCTCGGTCTCTTCACCATCGTTCAGAAAGAGCGCTTTCATACGTCCAATATTTACAGCGGCGCGCCAATGCCCTTCATGCAGCGCATCACCTGGTCGGGCGTCGCGATGCACGAAGGCGTATTGCCAGGCTATGCCGCCTCGCATGGCTGCGTGAGATTGCCCCACGACTTCGCCCGGCGCTTGTTTGGCATCACTCAGGGCAACGAGCACGTTGTGATCGCTCGCCAAGACATCGTTCCGGAACCGATTTCACACCCGCGCCTCCCGGTACCAAAGCTCATGACGATCCCCGGCACGGACAATATCGCGTCCGGATCGGCGCAAATGTTGCAAAACGCCATCGCAATGGCGCGGAACCCGAGCCAAATCGTGAACGTGTCCGTCACGCCCGGTATCGATGAGGCACAGCCCGCGCAGCAGAAGCTGCTTAATCCCATCGAGTTCGCGAGGGCGATGAAGGCCCGCGCGGCAAAAAAGGCGGATGAGGCCGCGGCCGCGGTGAATGCTGGGCGCTCCCTTGTCGAGACCAAGGCTAGGGAAGTGAGGGACGCTACCGTAGCGGTCCGCAAGGCCGAGATTGCCCTGTCCAATGCGAAGGACCGTCTTGAGACCGCCGATGGCAAGCTTAAGAAGGCCTCGGACGATGAAGCCATCAAAGCGGCCACCGCCGCGAAAGCCGAGGCCGAAGAGAAGGTAGGGGCTGCCGAGGCCGCCTTGGCCGCCGCACAGGCCGTTAAGGCCGGCAAGACGCAGGAATCCGTGGCGGCCGTGAAGTCCATCAACGAAGCGGGCACCGCTAGAAAGACGGCTGCGGATGCGGCGAAATCCTGGGAACGCCGGCTCGCTCCGATCTCGGTTTTCATCAGCCGTAAGACACAGCGCCTCTATATCCGTCAGGGCTTCCTGAAGGTGTTCGACGTTCCCGTGACGATCCGCGACCCTGAGAAGCCCCTCGGCACGCACCTCTTCATCGCGCTCAAGCCCGATCAAAACGCGGCGGCTGCCGAGCCTGCCCTGCGCTGGGTTGTGCTGACCGTGCCGGAGGCTGGAGCGGACAATTCGGGCGAGCGCCCCCGGCGGCGCCATCGCTCCGAGGACGACGACGCCCCACGCGCGGCCGGACGGACGGTTCCCGCATCCGAGGCTTTGGACAGGATCGAGATCCCGGCCACCGTCGACGCGAAAATATCGGAAATGCTTTGGGCCGGGGGCTCCTTGCTCATCTCCGACAAGGCCATGAGCGGAGAAACGGGCGATCACACCGATTTCGTGATCCTCACGCGCTAAACACCGCTAAAGAGAGTGCGAAGGCTGCCGCAATCTCGCCGCAGCCTTTTTTGTTAATCTCTCTCCTGCCGGAGTCGGCGGAGCGTTCCCGGCTTCAGCTGAACCGGCCGCGGCAATGGATGAAAAAACTCATGACCCTCCACCACCACCGGGCAGCCTCTCCAAACGCCGAGATTGACATTCGCGGCGTGCGCCTCTCGAACCGGCTGCCATTCGCACTGTTCGCGGGGCCGTGCCAGCTTGAAAGCCGCGCCCATGCGCTCGAAATGGCGTCCGCGCTGAAGGAGATCGCGCACCGGCTTGGCATCGGCCTGATTTTCAAAACCTCATTCGACAAGGCCAACCGCACCAGCGCATCGAGCGTGCGCGGGCTTGGGCTTAAGGCCGCGCTGCCGGTCTTCGCCGAGATCCGCGAGACGCTGGCTTTGCCCGTCGTGACCGACGTTCACGAGCCAGCCCAATGCGCCATCGCCGCCGAGGCCGTGGATGTCCTGCAAATCCCGGCCTTTCTCTGCCGCCAGACCGATCTTCTCATTGCAGCGGCCGAAACAGGGCGGACCGTGAAAATCAAGAAGGGCCAATTCCTCGCGCCATGGGACATGAAGAACGTGGTGGCGAAGGTCTTGGCGGCCGGCAACCCGAATGTGCTCGTGACCGAGCGCGGCGTCAGCTTCGGCTACAACACGCTCGTCACCGACATGCGCGCTCTGCCCATTCTCGCGGAAACCGGCTGCCCCGTGGTTTTCGACGCGACGCACTCGGTGCAGCAGCCGGGCGGGCGCGGCACCGAGAGCGGCGGCGAGCGGCGCTTCGTGCCCGTGCTGGCGCGGGCCGCCGTTGCCGTTGGCGTCGCGGCGCTGTTCATCGAGACGCACCAGGACCCGGACCGGGCGCCCTCCGACGGCCCGAACATGCTGCCGCTGGCCTCGCTGGAGGCGCTCTTGCGCGAGCTTATGGCGTTCGACCGGCTCGCCAAGGCGAGACAGGCGGATTAGGATTCGTATCGATCACGTGGATCGTCATCGGCCACCGCCGCCCGCGCCGCGCCTTCCCGGGCTTCTTCAATCGTCACATAGTTTTTCGCATAGCGTTTGAGACTGCCCGCGACATCCTCGACGGGCTTGATCTGGATGCCGTTGGCGCCGGAAATCTTCTGCATATTCCGTATGCTCATGTTGCTTTACTCAGTCTTCTAATAACTTTACATTTTGCTTTCAAGCCGCAAAAAGCGCCGACATGGGAAAAACGCCAGTTAGCCTGTAAGCCGGGTTCTGTGCCGGCGAATCGCTCCGCCGCGTTTGCGTCCATGCTGCGAGTACTTTTCTTAAAGTTCCATGATAGAGAAAGCGCCTTGCCAAAGCTTTAAGGAACGGCGTCCGCCAGATTAACCTATTGAAATAAAGAGATATTCCTCGTCACGGCGGCGAGCCCCGCAGCACGGCTTCCCCATCGCGCAATGGTTAACGCGCGCCGGAAATTATATTTAATACCTTTCCTGACGCCGCCTTTTTGAGGCTGAATTGTACAAAATCCCCCTTTTCGCGGCGCCCAGATTTGCCAATCCGCCACCATTCACCATGTGGAAATTAACTAAGACCCGGCGCTATGAAAAACATGCCGTGAGCTGCACCGGGCAGCGATGATGCCTCCTCGATTCAAGTGTGGGAAAAAGGTATTGGAAAGGTTGACCTTCGCCGCGAACACCGTTCCGGTATTCGCCCAGGCTCTTGGCGGCAAAAGATGCAAAACGCTTTTCAAGGCGGTCTCTTCACGACGGGCTACTTGACGGCCTCGATTACGCAATCGCCGGAATGGCGCGCTCTAGGCGATGAGACGCTCGCGTCATTGGAAGCGAAGCTCCGTGCAATCTTCGAGCGCTTTCCGTCGGCCCAATCTCCGAACGAGGCCCAAACCGAGGACGATCTGATCTGGCCCGTTCTGAACGCTCTGGGCTGGACCGCCTCGCTTCGCCAGCAAAATCTTGCGCCGCACGGCCGCGAAGACGTTCCCGATGGCATCCTGTTCCAGGACGCGGCGGCGAAGGCGAAGGCTAACAAATCCCGTGAGGAATGGCGCCGCTACGAACATGGCCTCACGTTAGTCGAGTTCAAAGCGCTGGAAGCGGCCCTTGGATCGCCGTTCGGGGCGCAAGGGTGAAGATGTTGCTCCGTCGACTTAAATGCTTCGATATCTGCGCCGCGTCGAAGACTTGACGGCCGGAAAACTTCGATGGGGAATGCTTACAAATGGCGCGCGCTGGCGCCTTTATTACCAAGGCGCCCGTTCTGTTTTGGAAGACTTTTTCGAGATCGATCTGCGGTCACTTCTCGATCTGAACGAAGCTCAAGAAGATCTGTTCGCGCTTTCGGAGGAGGAACGCCGGCATTGGCTGCGCGTCTTTGTTTTGTTTTTCCGCAGAGATGCCTTTCTTGGAACGGCAAGCGACTCCCGGACCTTTCACCAGCGCGCTCGCGAGGAAGGCCGCTTCTACGAAGAGCGTGTCGCAGCCAGCCTTTCCGAGAAGGTCTTCGGCGGGGTTTTCCCCAACCTCGCGCGGGCCATAGCCGGTGCCGCGCCAAAGGCGCCCCTCCCGGAGGTTCGCGATGCGGCGCTTATCCTTCTTTACCGGCTCTTGTTCATCTTCTACGCGGAAGACCGAGATCTTCTCCCCGTCCGGGATGACCGATACAAAAACTACGGCCTGCGCGACAAAGTCCGGGGCGAAATCGGCGACCGCATGCGGCGAGGAGAAGTCTTTTCCGCCCAGGCGGCGCGGTATTGGTCCGCGATGACCGATCTATTCCAGGCAATCGACGTCGGCGACCATAAGATTGGGCTTCCCCCCTACAATGGCGGCCTGTTCGACCCGGCCCGCACGCCGCTTCTCGAAAAGATCCGGCTGCCGGACGGCGCCATGGCGGACGTCATCGATGCCTTGTCCTATCACCGCATGCCGGATGGCGAGCGCCGCTACATCAACTACCGCGACCTCGGCGTGCGGCAATTGGGTTCGATCTACGAGCGCTTGCTGGAGTACGACGTGGTTTGCGAGGGCGGGATCATCGGCATCCGGCAAGCCATATTCGCTCGCAAGCGAACCGGCAGTTACTACACCCCGGACGACCTCGTCAGCCTCATCATTCGTGAAACGCTCGAACCGCTGATTGCAGATCGCAAGGCGGCTTTCGAGGCCAAAGCGGCCGAGTTGGAGGCGGACACGAAGCCGGAAGACCGGCGGCTCGGGATGCTTCAGAACCTCGATCCCGCCGAGCGGTTGCTGGCGCTAAAAATCTGCGATCCCGCCATGGGTTCCGGCCACTTCCTCGTTGCGCTGGCCGATTACCTCACCGATCAGGTGATCCAGGCGATGGACGACGCTCCGAAGGCCGTGACCTGGGCCGAGTACACCTCGCCGCTCGCCGCCCGGATCGAAACCATCAGGCGCACTATTGCTGGCAATGCCGAAAACAGCGGTTGGGTCTATAACGCCGAACAGCTCGACGACCCGCACATTATCCGGCGCATGGTTCTGAAGCGCTGCATCTATGGCGTGGACAAGAACCCGATGGCGGTGGAACTGGCGAAGGTCGCGCTGTGGCTGCACTCCTTCACCGTTGGCGCTCCTTTGAGCTTCCTGGATCACCATTTGCGCTGCGGCGACAGCCTGTTCGGCCTCTGGGCAAGAGCCTGCCTAGAGCGCGCCCCGCTCTTTTTGCACAAGCACATACAGGATGCGCTGAACGCCGCCGGTCCAATGAACATCGTGGAGGGCCTGACCGACGCGGAGATCGCGGAGGCGAAAGCGTCGGCGGACACGTTTCACATCGTGCTCAAAAACACCGAGCCCTTGCGTGCGATGCTCGATTTCTTCAACGCCGTCGATTGGATGGATTTGGACGAAAGCGAGCGCAAACTGATACCGGCTTTTTACGGCGGCGTTTATGGCGACCCAGTGCTCGTTGTGACGGGCCAGATCGATCCGTTGGAGCGAGAGTATCCTACCGGGGCTGTCCGCGCCGAAGTGGAAAGGTTTATTGCCTTCCTGGCTAAAGTGAAGGAGTTCCTCGCGGAAGAGCGCTTCCTGAATTGGCAGGTGACGTTTCCGGGCGTTTGGACCGATTGGGAGGCCGAGGGCCTGCATGGCGGCTTCGACGCGGTGATCGGCAATCCGCCATGGGACCGGATGAAGCTGCAACAGGTAGAATGGTTCGCCACCCGCCGGCCGGAAATCGCCCAGGCACAACATGCTGCGGATCGAAATAAGATGGTCGCCGAATTGCAGGCGTCGAACGATCCGCTGGCTGCACAGTACGAAAAAGCGGCTCGCCGCGCGCAAATTAGCGCCGAGATGGCACGAACCTGCGGCGACTATCCGCTGCTTTCAGGCGGCGATACCAATCTCAATTCTCTGTTTGTTGAACGAGCAACACAGTTGTGTAAGCCCGATGGGGTCGTCGGTTTGCTTGTTCCGTCTGGCTTAGCGACTGAGGTTGTATCTCAGAAATTCTTTTTGGACAAACTAAGTAAGCGCTCTATAAAGTGCGTGTATGATTTTTTTAATAAACGCGCGGACGCAACGCTATTTTTTCCTGATGTCTATTATCGTTTTAAATTTAGCGTCGTCATTCTATCTCCCAAAAGGACCTTTGGGGAGTCACGCTTTGCTACGTTCGTTCGCGATCTTTCAGAAATCCAACAGGAAGGTTTTACTTACACGCTCACTGAGGCCGACCTCGAAAAGGTCAACCCAATTACGAAGACTGCCCCGATATATCGCTGCAGCAAGGACAAAGTGCTGGCAGGAGCCATATACACGCAAAATCGTACATTAATCGCGCGACGGCTTGCTCAGGAGACTAAAATATGGCCGGTTAAATACAGTACTATGTACCATATGGCGAACAATTCACGGTTTTTTCGCACTCGGGGACAGCTGGAAGAGCAAGAAGGCGCCTATCCAATCGGCGGCCATGTCTGGAAAAGTCCCGCGGGAACCTGGGTTCCCCTATACGAAGGTAAGATGGTACAGGCTTTCGATCACAGGGCATCTAGTATCACTACTGTACAGAAGAATTTGTATCGCCCCGGCCAGGGGACGATAACGACGCCCGACCAACACAAGGATCCCGGTTTTTCACCTGCTTCGCGTTATTTTGTTCTGGCTACCGAGAATATAAGTCACGAAATAGTGGTTAAAGATGTAACAGCAACCACCAACTCAAGATCTGTTATTTCTTGCGTTATTCCTCCTTTCGCTGCGGGCCATACACTTCCGTTCATTCGGATGCAAATCGAACACCCAGAAGAAAAGGCGCGCGCTCAGGCGCTTTTGTGCGCGAACCTCAATTGTATTATTTTGGATTACATCGCGAGAACTAAGATACTAAGCAACCATGTAAGCTGGTTCATTCTGGAGCAGCTACCTATCATTGGGCCAGAGATATACAGTGGAATGAAATTCGGGCCGGAAACGGCAGAGAGTTCTGGTTCAAAAAGCCGTCCTCGAACTCACCTATACGGCGCATGACATGGCGCCGTTCGCCCGCGACATAGGATTTGTCGATGACCGTGGCGAGGTCAGACCGCCCTTCATATGGGACGAAGATCGCCGGCTCCGGCTGCGCGCCAAACTCGATGCGATCTATTTCCACCTTTACGGCGTCACGGATCGAGACGACGTTCGCTACATCTATTCCACCTTTCCGATTGTCGAGCGGCAAGAGACGGCAAAGTATGGACGCTATCTTTCGCGCGATCTCTGCCTTGCCTGGATAAGCGCGCTTGCGGCGGGCGACCCCGACGCGCAGATCGAGGCTTAGAAAAATGCCAGTTGGCCTGTAAGCCGGGTTCTGTGCCGGCGGATCGCTCCGCCGCGGTGGCCACTTGTCCGGGACGCGTGTTGCGAAGAAGCGCTTGGATCAGCTTTAGGAAATCAGACCTGTTTTGTGCGATCCAGCTTCCCCTCTGCCTCGCCGATGCCTTCGAAGTTGGTGATCGTCACCGTTGCGCCGGGGAACTTCGCCGTGATCGCCAGCGCGCCGCCAAGCGCCTCGATATAGCGCCGCAAATTGCTCACATACATGTCCGCGCGTTTTTCGAGCTTGGCAACGGCCGGCTGATTGACATTGAGCACGCGGGCGAGGTCTTCCTGCGAAAGCTCCCGCGCCTGACGAAGCTCCGCGAGCGCCATTTCGGACTTGAGCTCAGCCGCGCGCGCCGCCACCCGCGCCTTGCGCTCGGGCGGAAACTTGCCGGTCAGGTCGCTGAAAGGGCGATGGCCGCTCATGGGATTAAACCTTCTTTCCTCAACTCTTCGATATGGATGTCATACAGGCGATCGGCGATAGGGATCATCCGTTTATAGAAACGGTTGCCGCCGGTCTTGTCGCCGCCGATAAGCAAGATCGCCGCGCGCCGGGGATCGAAAGCATAAAAGATTCTCAGCGGCCTTCCGGCGCTCTGCACACGCAGTTCGCGCATATGCGAATGCCGCGACCCTTCTATTCCCGATGAATATGGAAACGGCAAGTCCGGCCCATGCTCCATCAGCAACTCGACCGTGGCGCTCAACTCATCCTGATCGGCTTCGGTCAGCTCTACCCACCATTGGCCGAACTCATCGGTGAATTCGACATTCCAACCGGCCATTTATATATTCCTTGGATGGAATGCCGTCAAGTTTTTATTCCTTGGACGGAATAGCTAAGAATCTGTGACGGGCGGAAATTTGTTTTGTGAACAGACAGATAACCGCGAAAGGTATCTGCGGCAACACGGAAAGAAATGCCAGTTGGCCTGTAAGCCGGGTTCTGTGCCGGCGGCAAAGGTCGCCCTCTGCCGCCGCGGTGGCCATTCATCTGGGACGCCTGTTGCCAAGCGCCTCTAGCAACCAACCCGGACGGCGATGCGGAAACGCATGCGGGCCTGCGGAATGACCGCTTCCCAGGCCGTCCCTATTCGGTTTTGCTCCCGGCGGGGTTTACCTTGCCGCGCCTGTTGCCAGCCGCGCGGTGCGCTCTTACCGCACCCTTTCACCCTTACCCGCGCGAAGCGCGGGCGGTTTGCTTTCTGTGGCACTGTCCCTGGGGTTGCCCCCGCCGGACATTATCCGGCGCCGTGTTTCCGTGGAGCCCGGACTTTCCTCCACTCAAAGCGCGCGCTTCAACCCGAAGGGCCACAACGCGCGCGCCTCAAGCAGCGGCCACCCGGCCAACTGACACTGAGTATTTCGAGCTTTCGGCAAACCAAGTCAAGGCCGGCGGTGCGCTCCGGCAGGCGCGCTAGCAAGTCATCCGGCCGTATCGCCCGCTTCTACGGGAGGCCGCACCGGATCACAGCGGCCGTGTCGAGCGTTAAGTCCTTGATCGCAGCCGGGGGAGCTTGGCGTAACCAGTATTGAGTGAGAGTCCATGACCGCCTCCGAAGCAGAGCAAGTCAGCCCCAGCCGCCGTGAAAAGGTGAGCGCAGCCATTTTCGATGTCGACGGCGTTTTGGTTGCCTCTCCGCATGAGCGGGCTTGGCGGGAAGCGCTCGAAGGGTTTGCGGATCCGGCGCGCTTCACGCCTGAGTTCTATGAAACGCATGTTGCGGGCATGCCTCGCCTCGCCGGAGCCACAGCGGCTCTGAAAGAGCTTGGGGTCCCTGACGCCGAAAGGCAGGCTGCCCTTTATGCCGGGCGAAAGCAGAAGCGGCTCGTTGAGTTGATTCAGGAGGGGCGGGTCGATGCCTTTCCCGATGCTTTACGGTTCGTTAAGGCGCTCGCAGCCCTGGGATGGCCTATGGCGGTGGCGTCCTCGTCGAAAAATGCCAACGCGATCATGAAAACCATCCGGGTTGCACCCGGCAAGAGCTTGCTCGACCTTTTCCGCGTCAATGTCTGTGGCTGGGACTTGCCGGAAGGCAAGCCGAACCCGGCAATTTTCCTGCTCGCTGCCAAGGAGTTGAAGCTGGAACCCGGACAATGCTTCGTCGCCGAGGACGCTCCGTCCGGCATAGCGGCCGCGCGCGCGGGCGGAATGACGGCTTTGGGGGTTGCCCGGAGCGGAGACGCTCCCCTTTTGCATGCAGCCGGGGCCGATGTGGTCGTAACGAGCCTCGATGACATCGACATCGAGGAACTGGCCCGCGGGCGGCTTTGCAAGAGGCGGTCATGACAGCGAAGGAGACGGACATAGAGCGGGCTTTGGAGCCAGCGGACGGTCCGATGTGGACACTTGCCACAGAAGGGTACGATCCCATTCGCGAGGCCAGCATCGAGTCGCGCTTCACGGTCAGCAACGGTTTTTTGGGGGTAAGAGGAGGGCGCGCCGTGACGCGGGGCTCGCGGTGGGTCGTTCCGCCGCGCACTTACGTGGCGGGGCTTTTCGATGCGCCTCAGGCCGAGCAAGCCATTTCTGTGCTGGTGCCTGCGGCGAGTTGGCTCCAGGTGCGTATCTCGGTGCCGGGCAAGCCCTTGGCGCACCATCCCTTCGATGTCCCATCGCATCGCATGATCCTCGATATGAAGCGAGGGCTCGTGCTCACGGGATGGAGCCACTGCCATGAGGAAGAAGTGTGCATGCGGCTGCGGACATTGCGCCTGGTGTCGCTGAGCGAGCGTGCCATCGGTCTGCAGCTGATAGAGCTGGGGATCGAGGATGGAGAGACGGAGATCACACTCGAAGCCTCGTTCGAGGGACTGCACCTCGGGCTCGTCTGCGAGCGTCTGTTCCACGATCTCGGCGTCTGGCGCACTCAGTGTTCCGGCAAAGGCCTCGCAATGGCAACCGCGCTGTCTCTGCAGGTCGATGGAAACTACCTTCCGGCGGCCGCATCGAGTCCCCTGACCTATTCCTGGCGCTGGAAAACCCGGCCTGGGCAAGTCGCCTTCTTCGAACGCAAAGTGGCGTTCGTGCGAAGCGACGATGAGGTCACGGACGCTGGCCGGGCCGCTTGCGAAAAACTACGCGCGGCAAGCGAAGCCGGCTCGCGCGGCATCATCGCGGCCCATGAAGCAGCTTGGGCGCGGCGTTGGGAGCGCAGCGACGTCACGGTCGAAGGCGATCCCGCCGCACAGGTGGCGCTGCGGTTCTCCATCTACCATCTGAACAGCGCCGCGGACCCCGGCGACGAGCGCGTGTCGATCGGAGCCCGCGCCCTCACAGGCGACGATTATCATGGGCACGTTTTCTGGGACACTGAGATCTATCTGCTTCCGTTTTACATCTTCACATGGCCCGAAGCGGCGCGCGCCCTGCTTATGTATCGCTTTCACACTCTCGACGGCGCCAGGGCAAAGGCGGCCCGGATGGGCTGGCGCGGCGCGCTTTACGCCTGGGAGTCAGCGGATACCGGCGAGGAAACCACCCCGGCGCAGGTCACTGGTCCAGACCGGCGGGTTATTCCCGTCTTGTGCGGCACACAGGAGCAGCACATCAGC
Source organism: uncultured Alphaproteobacteria bacterium (assembly GCA_963817705.1). Classification (GTDB taxonomy): domain Bacteria; phylum Pseudomonadota; class Alphaproteobacteria; order Rhizobiales; family Rhodomicrobiaceae; genus Rhodomicrobium. The sequence goes on along the minus strand of CAWFPF010000002.1, from coordinate 722,726 downwards.
GCGGACGTCGCCTACGCGGTTTGGGAGTACTGGCAAGCGACCGGCGATGACGGCTTTCTCTTGGCGGCCGGCGCGGAAATTATCCTGGAGACGGGCCGGTTCTGGGCAAGCCGGGCCAGGCTGGAGCCGGACGGGCGCAGTCATATCCGTGGCGTCATCGGACCGGACGAATATCACGAGGATATCGACGACAGCGCCTACACCAATGTCATGGCGCGATGGAATATCCGGTGCGCGCTCGGCATAGCCGAATTATTGCAAAGGCGCTGGCCGGACGCCTGGGCGCGTTTATCCTCGAAGCTCGGCCTCCGCGAGGAAGAGTTAAGACAATGGAGCGCAGTTGCAGACACGATGGCGGACGGCCTCGATCCCGAGACCGGGCTTTTCGAAGAGTTTGAGGGGTTTTTCGGACTAGAGAAGATCAATCTCGCGGATTACGAGGGCCGGTCGGTGCCGATGGACGTCGTCCTTGGCCGGACGCGCACCGCCAAGTCCCAGGTGGTGAAGCAGGCCGACGTGGTCGCGCTCCTTGCGCTTCTCCCTCAGGAATTCTCCCCCGGCATGGCGCTGAAGAATTTCCTTTATTACGAACCTCGATGCGGTCATGGCAGCTCGCTCAGCCCGGCGATGCACGGGCTCGTGGCCGCAAGGCTCGGCCTCACGGATATGGCTTTGCGCTACTTCCGGCAGAGCGCAGCGATCGATCTTTCCGATACGCATGCGGCGATCGGCGGTGGAGTCCACATTGCCGCGCTCGGCGGGAACTGGATGCTGGCCGTGTTAGGGTTCGGCGGGCTGTCGCTGCTGAGCGATGGTCTATCGCTCGATCCGAATTTGCCGCCGGAATGGCGGAGTATGGGCTTTGCGGTCCAGTGGCGCGGCCGTCGCCTGAGAATTAAGATCGATCGGGACCGGCAATGCCTTGAGGCCACGCTGGAAGATGGCGAGCCGATGATACTAACCGTTAGCGGGACGCCTCACGAGCTTCAGTGCGATAGGACAATCTGCGTGCCCCTTCGAAATGGAATTGCATGAAAGCGCCGCGATGTCACGAGTGGTGCCGCTGAGGTAGAAACAGGTGCCGAGGCTTTTCTGATCTGGCAGCGCGAGAGACTCGACCGCTGAGCGCTCAGCCGCTTATTGCCAACGGCGCTGCCTTCAGCCCCCTATTTACTGGATTCTCCGGAAGGAAAGCCGGGGACCGGTTCCTCGGCCAACTGCTCCGGTCCGGGGACGCCAGGATTCGCGCTGCCAAGCTTGGGCGAACTCCGATCCAAGCTTAGGCTTGCGCCGGAAAAGCGCAAAGGCGTGCGCAGGCCCGGCACGCCCTCGGGCTCGATGCGCATGCCCCGATGCAGGAATTGCGGATCGGCAAAGACGTCTGCGACGGTGTTGATCGGTCCGGCGGGAATCCCTTCCCTTTCCAGCGCTGCCAGCAGGGCGTCCCGGGTCCAGGTCCTGGTTTTTTCCTCCAGCCGTGCAGTCAGCTCAGCGCGGTTGGCAACCCTCGCCGCGTTGGTGGCGAAACGCGGATCGGACGCCATTGCATCGAGGCCGAGAATTTTGGCCAACCGCTCGAACTGGCTGTCATTGCCGCACGCGATGATGAAGTAACCATCCGCGACGGCCATGGTCTGATAGGGCGCGATATTGGGATGCACGTTTCCCAGGCGCTTGGGCACGATCCCGGAGGCCAGATAATTCATGGCCTGATTGGCCAGAACGCCGGTCATGCAGTCCAGAAGCGCCATATCTATCTGCTGGCCGCGCCCGGTCCGCTCCCGCTGGATCAGCGCGGCCTGAATGCCGATGACGCTATAGAGCCCGGTGAAGATGTCGGCGAAGGCCACACCGATCTTCTCCGGCGGTCCATCGGGTTCGCCCGTCAGGTCCATGATGCCGGACATCCCCTGGATCATGAAATCGTAGCCGGCGCGTCCGGCATAAGGGCCGTCCTGCCCGAAGCCGGTGATCGAGCAATAGATCAGGCGCGGATTGATCGGCTTGAGGCTTTCATAATCGAGGCCGAACTTCTTGAGGCCGCCAACCTTGAAGTTCTCGATCAGGACGTCGGCCCCGGCCGCGAGCTCCCGCACGAGGGCCCGGCCTTCTTCCGTGGCGAAGTCAGCCACCATGGACTGTTTGCCGCGGTTGCAGCCATGGAAGTAGGCGGCCGCCCGCTCGCCGCTATGCTCGATGAAAGGCGGTCCCCAGCGCCGTGTGTCGTCGCCATCCGGGCTTTCGACTTTGATGACCTCCGCGCCGAGATCGGCCAGCACCTGCCCCGCCCATGGGCCGGCCAGGATGCGGGCCAATTCGATTACGCGGATTCCGGCAAGCGGTGTTTCAGTCATCGCGACTCCAGGGAAATGAGGCCGGCCTGCTCCTCTGAGCGAAGCAAGCTTTTGTGGTTTTACCAGCGGACGCCCAGCGGGAACAGCGGCGTTGCAAGCGTTTAGCGCGAGTGGCGCGGAGTTATGACCTCGGCGAGCTTTAGGAAGCCGCACCAGAATTGACGGCGCATCGGGAAAGAATACGGTTCTACACTCGCCTTTTTCTAGGGACCTGCTAATCGCCTCTGAGGCGAAGCTACAAGAAGGGCGCCCGAAAGATCCTGCAGTCCCGCAGGGGGAGGTGTGCCATTGGGTACCGCGAGCCGCCCGCAGGAGGGCTAGCTCTTCTGGACATGAGAATGCAGGAACGCTCATTGCAAGGCAGGCGTTCTTATCGGGAAGGTTTTGAGCGATGGCAGACATGACGCCCTTTGCGGCGGTCGATGGTTATATCGGCGGCCTATTTGCTAAAGAGGACGATGCGCTCAAAGCCGCGCTTGCCGATATGCGGGAGGCGGGGTTGCCTGAGATCAGCGTTTCTCCGGTGCTCGGCAAGTTTCTGTACATGCTTGCAAAACTGGTTCGCGCCCGCCGCATATTGGAAATCGGTACTCTTGGCGGCTACAGCGCGATCTGGCTGGGGCGGGCACTGCCCGAAGATGGCCGGATGATCACGCTGGAACTCGATCCGCTGCATGCGAGGATCGCGCGCCGCAATCTGGCCCGCGCCATGCTGCTCGGAGCGGTCGAGGTTCGCGAAGGTCCGGCGCTTGAGCTTCTGCAAAAGCTGGTGGCAGACGCCGGAGAACCTTTCGACATGATTTTCATCGATGCCGACAAGGAAACCTACGCGGACTATTACGAGCTTTCAGTCAAATTGTCGCGGCCTGGAACCCTGATCGCCGCCGATAACGTCATCCGGGCCGGCGCTGTGCTCGATCCCGCAGCCGCCGCCGACCCAAGGGTTGCCGGGGTCATGCGCTTTGCCGATAGCCTTGCCAAGGATCCCCGGGTGGAGGCCACGGAGATTCAATGGGTTGGCACCAAAAGCCATGACGGCGTCGCGCTTGCCCTTGTGAAGTCACTCTCCTGACCGGACCGTCCTGCCACCCGCGCATAAAGACGCGGCTGAGTTGCGAGCCCGCTTGACTCTGCTTTCAACCGTAGCCTAAAAACAACGGGATTTAAACGCGCGCATCATTCCTTAGGCGATCGGACTTCCATGTCCCTCTCCGGTAACGGCGATCACGACGGACGCGAGACCTCCGAAGAGGCGAGCGGCCGCCTGAGGGAAAGGCTCCGCGAGCTTGAGCGAAAGCTCGAATCCGGGAAGGGCGAGCGCGAAGGCATGTCCGATGAGGAACGCGGCCGCCGGGGTTCGGCGCTGAGTAAGGCGTTCCGGCTGTCCACTGAGCTTGTGGCGGGTGTGTTCGGGGGAGGCTTTCTTGGTTGGCTGCTCGACAGCTGGCTCAAAACGCTTCCTTTATTTCTTGTGGTGTTTCTATTGCTCGGCATTGCCGCCGGGCTTATGAACGCCGTGCGCGAGGCCCGGAGAATGGGCGACAAATAGGAACTGCCGGCGCCCGCCGGCCGGGGTGACGATGATCGATTGGCTCTTCATTAGCGCGGCACACGCCGCCGAGCATGCCGGTGGCGCACATGGCGAGGGCAATGACCCTTTGGAGCAGTTCCACATCGTCCGCTACGTTCCTCTGAAGATTCTCGGCTACGACGCATCCTTCACCAACGCATCGCTTTGGATGCTGATGGCCATCGTGGCCGTCACCGGCTTTCTCGTTTACAGCATGCGGAACGCGGCGCTCATACCCAACCGGGTTCAATCCGCGGGCGAACTGACCTATGAGTTCGTGGCGAATATGCTGCGCGAGAGTGCGGGCCACGAGGGCATGAAGTATTTCCCCATCATTTTCACGATATTCGTGTTTGTGCTCGCGCTTAATATCCTCGGCATGATCCCGCTGCCTGGACTCGGCGCTTTCACAGTGACAAGTCACATCATCGTAACCTTCGCGCTCGCCGCTTTTGTGTTCATCGGCGTGACGCTGATCGGCATCGCGAAGCATGGCTTTCATTTCTTCAAGCTCTTCGTCCCGTCCGGTGTGCCGATATGGCTCTTGCCCCTGATCGTCGTTATCGAGCTCATCTCGTACTTCATTCGCCCGATTAGCCTCTCTGTCCGCTTGTTCGCCAACATGCTCGCGGGCCACACCATGCTGGCGGTGTTCGGCAGCTTCGTCGTCGCCCTCGGCTTCATAGGCGGTTGGGTGCCGCTCCTCTTCATGGTGTTCATTATGGGCCTCGAAATTCTGGTGGCTTTTTTGCAGGCCTACGTCTTCGCGGTCTTGTCATCGATCTATCTTAACGACGCGCTCCACGCGGCGGATCACTAGCCTCTAACAAAACATTCACCTGACAGGAGAAACTCATGGATGTTCAAGCAGCAAAAATGATTGGCGCGGGCTTGGCTTGCTTCGCCCTCATCGGAGCCGGCCTCGGTATCGGCAACATTTTCGGAAGCTTTCTTGCCGGCGCGCTTCGCAATCCGTCGGCCGCCCCTGGCCAGTTCGCTAACCTCCTTCTCGGCTTTGCGCTTGCGGAAGCTACGGGCCTTTTTGGCCTCGTGGTCGCGCTGATCATTCTCTTCACCTAGAGCCGCAGCACGGCTTTGGCCCTAAAGTCCTCGATGGAGGCATAAATGCATAAAGTGCCGCCGCAGTTGGAGGTGGGTAATTTCGCACCCCAACTTATCTGGTTGGCGATCAGTTTCGTCTTGCTCTATTTTCTCATGTCGCGTTTGGCGCTGCCCCGCATCGAGCAGGTGCTTGCGGAACGCAAGTCACGGATCGGCGGCGACCTCGAAGGCGCCCGTGAGGCGCAGCTCCTGTCCGAGAAGGAACTAGCGCAGTACGAGGCCGCGATCGCTGATGCAAAGGCGAAGGGCCACGGTACCGTACGAGCCACCCGCGAGAAGCTTGAGGCCGAGCTAAATCAAAAGCGCGGTGCTCTCGACCACCAGCTGGCCGCAAAAGCAGCTGAAACGGAACAGAAGGTTCAGAGCTTTATCGGCCGGGCAGCCGGAGAGATGGAAGCAATGACTGCAGATGCCGTGAGCGATATCGTCAGGGAATTCGCGGGCGTTGAGGCGAGCGTCGACGAGGTTCGCGCCGCATTGCGTGAAAGTTCAAAGGGGTAGCAGACATGTTCAAGGATCCCGAAACCTGGGTCGCTATTTCCTTCGTGCTTTTTGCTGCGCTCGTGCTCTATTTCAAGGTGCCGGGTAAGATCGCAAACGCGCTTGACGGCCGTTCTTCTGCAATCGCGTTGGAGCTTGAAGAGGCGCGGAAGCTTCGCTCGGAAGCCGAGTTCGATCCTTGCTGAGTACAAGCTGCGTGCTGAGAACGCAGATGCGGAAGCTGCGGCGATTCTGGCGCAAGCCGAGCGGGAAGCCGATGCTTATGCAAAGGAAGCGCGGGCTGCCTTCGATGAGATGATCGCAAGGCGCCTCAGCGTGGCTGAGCAGAAGATCAAGTTCGAAGAAGAAAAAGCGCGCAAACAGATCCGCTCGCAAGCTGCAGAGCTTGCCATCGCTGCGGCGCAGCATCTGATCGAGCAGAAGGTTACGGGCAAAGCGGCGGAGGCGATGGTCACGGCTAGCCTCGACAAGATTAAGAAGCGGCTGCACTAAGCAAACTGTGAGCACGCTATTCTGGGAAGCGCGGTTATGCTCTCCCAGAACCTGTCTGCCTTGAGAGGATGACACATGAGCGCATTGTTTGCGGCCTCGTTGGTTTTCTTCTTGTTCCATATGTTGCCCTCAACGCCGCTTAGGCCAAAGCTTGTGGCCGCTGTGGGAGAGGGAGCATATATGGCCGCCTTCTCGGTCCTGTCGCTTGTGGCGATCTGGTGGCTGATCCACACTTTCGAGGCCGCGCCCTACGGCGATAAGCTGTGGGCCGTGCCCGATTGGTGGTTGTGGCTGAAGGCCGCCCTTGTGCTCTTTGCTTTGATACTTGCCTTGGGCGGGATTTTGACCCCTAACCCGTCTGCGCCTGGAGCGGGAAAGCTCCTCGAAAACTCTGACCTCAGCAAAGGGATCTTTGCCATTACACGCCATCCCCTGATGTGGGGTGCCGCAATCTGGGCGATCGCGCATGCGATAAGCGAGGCGACTTTACGGGGCTTCCTGTTTTTCGGCGCCTTCGCGGCGACGGCTCTTATAGGAAGCTGGCTTCAGCAGAGAAGAAAGCGCGCCACCCTGCCGGGATGGGCTGCGTTTGAAGCCAAAACTTCATTCGTGCCCTTCATGGCGATCTTGGACGGGCGTTCAAAACTCAGTGTGAAGGCGATTGGCTGGTGGCGGATCGCGGTTGCTGCCGTCGCGTGGGCACTTGTGATGCATTTTCATACTCAAATCTTCGGCGCACAGCCTTTGCCGGTCTATGTTTGACGGACAATATCCAGCGCTGGCGCGCCCGTTTCGAAGCGGGGGGTGACTCGCTCACGAAGCCTCTGCCGGCACTCCCTGCCTGCAAGGGCTGTACAAGCCAAAGCGGTGCATGCTAATCGTAGAGTCAGCAACCGTGAGCGAGGGGAAAATATGCGCACATTTGCTTTAATTGCCGCAGCCGTTATTGCTGCGCCGGTCGTCTTGTGCAGTGCAGCGTTCGCCTGGACGGCCGATCAGTCCGCGCCGAGCACGACGACTGGCGTCGACTTAACCGATCCGGACAACTTCAAGGCCTTGCAGGATAAGGTTAACGGCAAGACCGGCGATTCATCCGGCTTCCAATTCTACGCGGGCACGAACTCGGGCGTTACTTCACCGTACGGCGGTAGTAACCCGTACAGTGTTGCGCCGATGAATGGAAACGGATCGGCCTTCAGCTATTCGCCGATGCCAGGGTTTCGCGGGGCGCCTCAATAAACTGATTTCCGGCTAGGTCTGCACCGTCTCCGTTCAACGTCACGGTGCACACCACCTCATTGCCACAGCCTATGTACTCTACCGACGTGAAGGACATCAGCCTTGACGTGGCAATGCCACGTCCATGAGGATGAGTAGCGCGATCCGGGCTGATTTCCAAATATTGACGCCAGTCGAAGCCCTTACCCTGATCCTTGATATGGACGCGAATCGCGTCTCTGCTACTCTCGAAGGAAAGATAGGCCCACTTTCCGCGGTTTTCCGGCTGTGCGAGCCTGCGGTCGATCTCCTCGAAGAGGCGGCCCTGCATCACGAGCTGGGTTTTTTCCCCATACGTAATGCCAAGATTGCCGTGCTCCACGGCGTTGATCAGCATTTCGTTCAGCCCATAGACAACGCCTTCCGGCTCCGGAAAGCAGTTTGCGAGTAGAAATGCAAGGTTGCGCGCTTCCTCCAAAGTCCGGAACCGGAAGCGCGACTGCTCCATCAGGCCGAGCACACGCCGCTGCTGATTAACCTCCTCGCGCAGCCTCCTCTTGCCGGCAGCATCGCTCAGCGCCGCGCCGACGATCGCCATCAGCATTTGGTCTTCGTAAGGCTTGGTCAGGTAGTAGTAGACGCCAGCCTTGATGCCCTGAAGGATTTGCTCCCGCGCGCTCGCCGCAGACTGCATGATAACCGGAATATCGCAGAAGCGTGGGTTCGCCTTGACCGCCTTCAGCACTTCCATGCCGTTGAGTCGCGGCATCATGCGGTCGAGGACGATGGCATCGATGCCCTCCACCTCTTCGAGAAGCTTAAGCGCGGTATCGCCGTCATCGGCCTCGATGACCTCATAGCCGCCATCCGTGAGATATTCGGTGAGAATGTCTCTGTTCAGGACGTCATCGTCAACGGATAGGATTTTCTTTCGCATTGGTTTGTATTCAATGTTCCATTTCTACAAGTGGCCTCAGGAGTTCCCATCGGCCCATCTACACGATTATCACGTTACTTTGGTAGCAAAAATTGCAGCAAAGTCTCTTCTGATTGCAGGTTTCCTTACCAGGACGGGCCTAAGGGCTAGACGTTCTAATTGCCTATGGAAGGACATAACGGGAAAATATTGCTCTGCTCAGGATTGTTACTGCGTATTGATTTAAACTTTGATCGAATTTTGTAGGGCCTCCGTAACCTTTCAAGCTGGTCCGCCATTGTAATTTTTACCTGCGCAACAACTATAGCGAAGCCGTGGAAACTTTCTGCAATCGAAACTGCGATACTTTAGGACAAAATGGCTTGAGCTTGGGCTTTCGAGGACCGCATCGAGGGCGCCGCAAAGCCGTGAGGGCGCAGGTCTTTTGGCAGAACGAAGTGAATGATGGCGCCGCCCGTCTCGCTATTAGCGGCCCATATCTTTCCGAGATGGAGGTGAACGATCTCACGGCAAATCGCGAGCCCGAGGCCCGAGCCGCCCGCGCTGGCTTCCCTCCTTGAGGCTTGAGCGAATTTGTCGAACACCGTTTCGAGATCGCCCTCCGGAATGCCGCTACCCCCATCCTCAACCGAGCAATGCAAGCCCGGCCGTTGGTTCGCCAGAACGGTATTGGAAATCGCGATCTTGATGGTGCCTCCCACCGGCGAGAATTTGATTGCGTTCGACAAAAGGTTCACGAAAACCTGCATCATTCGCTGCTTGTCTAGGATGGCGCCGGTTTCGGCGGCCAAACATTCGATGTTAAGCTGGAGTTGCTTGGCTTCGAGGAGTGAACCGAGTTCCGCCTGCGATTGGCGTGCGATTTGCGCGAGGTCGGCTCGCGATAGGTGAATGTCGAATTTTCCGGACTTCGAGCTTAGCCAGGTCGAGCAGCGCGTTGAGCATGCCAAGAAGCCTGATGCCCGAAATCTGAATATTCGAGAGGTACTTCTTGAGCTTATCGATATCGGCGCTATCGAGCTTTCTGAGCCCCAAGCTGGTGTAGTTCAGAATGGCGTGCATGGGCGTGCGAAACTCATGGCTCATGTTCATCAGGAGGGAGGACTTGGCTTGGCTCGCCTGGTCGGCGGCTTCTTTTGCGGCGACAAGTTCGTTGTTGAGGCGTTCCAGGCGCGCACGCTCCGCGCCAAGTGCGGCGCTTGTTGTAAGGAGCTGGCGGTGACGCTTGCGGAGATTGGCGTTGGCATGGAAAAGTTTCCGGCTTTCCTCGAACAGCGCGATCTCCCTTCGAACCCTGCGGGCAATTTCGCGATGAAGAATGAGCGTCGTCATCACGCTCAGAACGAAAACGGCTGCGCCGAGCAAGGCGAGCATGGCCGCGGCGCTATTGACAACGGCGAAGACTTCCTTTTTTCCCAAGCCCACCACAACAAACAAGGGATAATTTGCCACCTTCCGCCAATGAAAGAAGGTGTCGCTGCCGTTGAGCGGGTTTTTGTCTACGTACGCTCCTCCATCCTGGCCAGCGTTATCTTCGAAGAACTTCATGCCGGCAATGGACTTCCCAGTGGGGTCTTGGCCTGAGATTTCCGAGCCTCCGTAGGCAGCGCGGATGATTCCATCAGTGCCGGCGAGGATCATCGATCCCTTTGCTCCAAGCCTGACGCTCCGTCGCAGTGTCGTGAGGAATTCCGGAGATAGCGAAAAAACAATCACGCCCGCGAAGGTCCCATCTCCGTTTTCGACCCTCTCGCTGACCTGAATGGTGACTTGTCCCGACACGCGTCCGGTCACAGGTTTGCCGATGAAAAGCTGTCTCGGGCCGCTCATATGGGCACGGATGTGCTCGCGATCGGAAAGGTCGATGGGGTTGGGCCGCCGTTCGAGCGAAGTACTCACGAGCCTTCCGCCCGGGCCCACAAATGCGACTTGGACCGTGGATTTGGCAAACTCCGGAGCGTGCGCCACCCACCCCTGAAGATCGAAGGCAGCGCCTTCAGCCGCGAGGCGGGGCTTCAGCAGCGACAATGTGCCCCGGAGGCTGTCGATGACGCGCCGGACCTGCTCCTCGAAGGCGCCGGACAAATTGTAGGTGTCGTTCCAGGCGCTTGCCTCGGCCGATTCCCTTTGCTGGATGACGACCGAGGTCAGAAGGAGAAAGGTACCGGCCGCCATGACGGAAGAAAACAGAGCGATTGCCTGCTTGAGCTTCCGTCCCGAACGCCGGATCTGATGCCGGTTGCTGGATTGGAGCGCGCGCCCAATAAGTCTCTCGGATGTCGACACCTTTGCGCTCCGGTCCGCAACCTAAAGGCGAGATCGCTTGCAGCGCGATGTAAAGGCAAGATCGTTTCATATCGGTAAATTCCGCACGCCACAGCTTTGGCGCAATGCTTCTTTAACGGCGGGTTTCGACGTTGGTTGAGCTTCCACCTTGACCGCCAGCACGTTACCGTAAAAAGCCGTTATTTCGACGCCGTGTGATACAAAAAATGACAAATTGCCTCATATAAAAACAGGTCCCCCCGTCAGCGAGCCAACCGCATGAAATCGAACGTTGCAGACAGTTACCGCGCCGCTTTTCTGGCGTTCGCCGTAGGCTGGGCGATTTTTGCTCTCCCTTGGCTCTCGGGCGATGTAACGGTTCCTTACGACGCGAAAGCGCATTTTCAGCCGCAATTGCAGTTTCTAGCGCACGCGCTTCACACGGGGCAGTCGCCGTTCTGGACGCCGAATGTGTTCGCGGGCTCGCCACAGATCGCAGACCCGCAGTCGTTGATTTTTTCGCCGGCCATTCTCATCGCTTACCTGGAAGCGGCGCCGAGCTTCCGTCAGCTCGATCTTTATTGCTTCGCACTGTTGGCGCTGGCCGGCTTTTCGGTGATGATGTTCTTCAAGGATCGCAGCTGGCATCCGGCCGGCGCAATCGTCGCAGGGCTCGCGACGGCCTTCGGCGGATCGTCCATCTGGCGAATTCAGCACATCAAGCAGATCGAGTCGTTCGCTTTCTTCATGCTCTGCTTTTGGCTACTGGCGCGAGCGCTCGACCGGAAATCGCTGCTTTATGGCGTGCTCGCCGGACTGGCCGCTTGCATGATGGTCATCGAGCCGGGGCAGGTGGCCCTCATCGGCTGCTACCTCATGGCGGGTTACACGCTCTACCACTGGCTCAGCGCGCCACGATTTTGGACCTCCGTACGCCAGACGCTTCCAGCGCTCCTGGCTGGCGGCCTTGTCGCGACGGTGCTGGCGGCGGGGCCGATCTTCTTCAGCTTTCTGTTCGTTCTCGATTCGAACCGCGCCGAGATCCCATTCCAGGAAGCCGCACGGGGCGCCCTCCATCCGGCGTCGCTCCTAACGTCGATTATTCCCAATCTCTACTCGGTCCGCGGGAGCTTGCCTTATTGGGGCCCCGGGAGCATCGAATGGCCGGCCAACTACCTTTCGATGACCGAGAATATGGGGGAAGTCTATATCGGAGCGCTTCCGATCCTCTTGCTTCTTGCGATCGGGTTCATGAGGGGGCGCCTTTGGTTGCGGGAGATCCGGTTCATCTCCATGGCCGTTGCGTTCCTCCTTTTCTACGCACTTGGGCGCTATACGGTCTTCTTCAGCCTCCTCTATGAATACGTTCCGGGCGTCGATCTTTTCCGCAGGCCGGCCGACGCCACTTATGCGCTCGGCGCGATGACGGCGATCGCTTCGGGCTACTTGCTGCATCTTGCCATGAGCGGCCGGGAGGTGCTGGCGGGGTGGCGCAACTACGCTGTTCTCTCCGCCGTGGCGGGTCTTCTGCTGACCGGTCTCGGGGTCGCGGCCTGGCATGGCCAACTCCACTGGGCCCTGCAGCCCGTTGCGCTTTCGGCAGGCCTCTTCGCAACGGGGTGGGGAGTGCTTGTCTTCGCCCGCCGCTACGGCGACAGTCATGGCGCACTGACGATTGCGCTGCTCGCGGCGTTCATGACGGCCGACCTTGCGATTGGCAACGGGCCGAACCGCTCCACCGCGAAGCCACCATCATTCTATGATGAGCTTCGCCCCGATACAAAAAACGACACCATCGCCTTCCTCAAGGCCCATCTCGTTCAGGGCCCGCACTCCCTGAGGCATGATCGGGTCGAGATGGTGGGGCTCGGCTTTGAATGGCCCAACACGAGTTTAATTCACGATTTCGATCATATGCTCGGCTATAACCCGCTCCGGCTGGGAGCCATCGCGGATGGGATGGGCGCCACCGAGACCGTGGCCGAGACGTGGCAGCGCAAGTTTACGCCGCTTTTTCCGTCCTACCGTTCCCTGATGGCCGATTATCTCGGTCTGCGCTACATCGCCGCGAAAAAGCCGATCGAGGAGATCGACAAGCGCTTGAGGCCTGGAGACCTCCAACTCGTAGCGCGATCCAAGGATGCCTTTATTTATGAGAACCCCCGCGCCCTGCCGCGTGTAATTTTCGCGACGGATTGGTTGAGGGCGGACTTCGAGCGCTTGGAGAAAGACGGGCGCTGGCCAATTTTCGATCCCATGCGGACCGTTCTCCTGCGCAACCCGCCGCCACGGCCGGCTGCATCTTTGAGCATGCCTGTTGCGCTCACGAAAGCTGCGGTGACCCTGGAGTCCTACCGTAATACAGAAATCGAGGTTGACGTCGACACGGCTAAAGCGGGTTATCTCGTGCTCAACGACATCTGGCATCCCTGGTGGTTTGGCTTTGTGGATGACAAACCCGCAGATGTGCTGCAAGCGAATGTGCTCTTTCGCGCGATCCAGGTCCCTGCGGGAAAGCATACCGTGCGATTCGAGTTCCGCCCGGTTCAGGGGGCGATCAAGGAAGCTTCGGAACGCCTGAACCGGGAGACCGCGCCGGAGCCCGTGTCTCCACCGGCCGATGGGCATCCTAGACCCGAGGCCAACGCGCAGGACGTATTCCGAGCCGCGTACGGAGCGCTTTGAAGGCGTCGCTCGCGAGCCAGCCGTATTCGCGATGACGCGCCTCCCGAATCGGATCTCCGTCTCCGGCGCCGCGGGTGGCGACGTGGCACATGATGAGCGGTAGCGGACCCTGCAGGCGCGCCGCCCAGTTTTCCCAGAGCGCGGGCAAGTCTGCGCGGGGTGCGAAATCATATACGCCCGCGAAATCGCTATTTCTGGGATGTCCTCCGGCTGTTGCCAATTGCGCCAGGCCGCGTGCACCCGTTTCTGCGATCACCGCGGCCTTCACGCCGCGCCAGCGCCGGGAGGCGCAAATCCGCAAACCCACGCGGGCGGCTTCCGCTCCGTAGCGTGCCTGGAGGACGTCCATAAGCACGTCGCGCACCACGGGGAGATGATGGACGTGCTGATGACCGTCGGCAAAATCCGGCGCGGCGCCGCTGTGACTTTCGAATAGAGTGACTTGCCGCTCGATGTTCCGGCGCAGCGCCGCGGGGTCAAGGAGCCTGGCTTGCGCACGGGCCATGAGGCTGGAAAGCCTTTGTGCGGGAGCGCTGTCTCCAGCAAAGGGGCTTGTCAGGTCGAGATGAAGCCCGAGCGATAGAGGCGCGTCGCGCGCCGCGCGCGCGGCCTCAGGCCAGCGTGGCGAAAGCACCATCGCGCTTGCGCTCGTGACCGCGCCCTCCCCTGCCAACTGCAAGATAGCCGCATCGACGCCCTCGTCCATGGCGTAATCGTCGGCGTTGATGATGACGGGACGCATCGGGCCTCCAGGCTAAGATCGCGGATGCGCAAAAGCCCAAAGTTTTGACAGCAGGAACGTGATGACCGCGACCATGAGAAGAACCGCCGCGAGAGCGGGAAGGTAATAGCGCGCGCCGAAGAGATGCAAGGCTTCGGCATAGGCTGTCTGATTGAGCACGAAGCTTGTCAAGGCCACGGCGAAAAACCGCGTCCGCGCCGCGGCATAACGCGCCGGGGATATCGCAAAGGTCCAGCGCGCGTGGCCCGTGAAACTCACGAGGAAGGCAAAGCAAAACCCGATGACATTGGCGGCCAGCGGCTGCAGCCCGAAAAACTCAACCGCCGAGGCCACCACGCTGAGATGGGTGAGGGCTGCCGCCGTGCCGACTGCGATGTAGATGGCGATCTGCCACATCAGGGCATAGCCTGTGTTTCGGGAAGGCGTGCCCCGGCAGCGTGCGGCGTTGCGCCGTAAATCGCCGAAGCGGCATGGTTCCCCGGCTTATGCCGCGTGTCCTCTGCCACGATATAAATCGGGCGCAGCTTTGATTCCTCGAATGTCCGGCCGAGATATTCGCCAATGACGCCAAGAGCGAGAAGTTGAACGCTGGACAGGAACATCATGCCGACAGAGAGCGTCGCCCAGCCCGGCATATGGCCGCCTTCGACAAAATGCTCGAAAAGTAGGTATAGGCCGTAAAGCGTGGAGGTGACCGACATCAGAAGGCCCGTAACGGAGACGAGCCGCAGCGGAACGACCGTGAACGAGGTGAGACCGGTAAAGGCGAGGCGGAAGAGTTGACTCCAAGTGAATTTGGTTTCCCCCGCGACGCGCGCCTCGGCCTGGAAGGGCACGAAATCGGTCCTGAAACCGACCCATGCATAGAGCCCCTTCATCAGGCGGTTGCGTTCCGGAAGCGCGTTGATGGCGTCAACGGCCTTGCGGTCGAGGAGGCGGAAGTCGCCTGCGTCCGGCGGGATGACGACATGGCTGCCAGCTTCCAAGAGACTATAATATGCGCGCTTGAAAAGCCGTTTCGGCAAGGTTTCAGGCCGCATCTGCTGTACCGCCGCCACCACCTCGAAACCCCGGCCCCAACGCTCGATAAGCAGGGGAATAAGCGCGGGAGGATGCTGGCCGTCGGCGTCCATCATGATGACGGCGTCGCCGCCAGCCGCCTTCAATCCAGCCGACAGCGCGGCCTCCTTGCCGAAGTTGCGCGACAGCCGGATGTAGCGCAGCGCCGGTTGCTGCTCGCACAAATCCAGCATCACACAGCGCGTGGAATCGGCGCTGCCATCGTCCACCACGATGATCTCATGGCTGTGTCCGGTTGTGGTCAGCACGTCGAGAATCGAGGCAAGGACGATCGGCAAACCTTCGGCCTCATTGTAGGAGGGCAGGACAACCGAAATAAGCTTGGGTGGGCGGGCTTCCATAAAATCCACTTCACACTTTCGAACGCGCCGGCAATTTTGCCCGGCATGGCCGCTGAGCGCGCCAAGAAGCTTTCACGCCCGCTGGTCCCCCCTCACCCCTGCTCTCTCCCCAAGACAGAGAGAGCACACTGCGGCTCACTCCCGCAAAAGAGACCCAACCCACTTTGTCTCTCCCAGGGGGAGAGAACAGGAGTGAGCGCCTCCATGTCAACACGGCGCATTCTAGCCTAATTATCAAGGCGCACAGCAGTAAGATTGATCTTCAGCTTTACGTCCTTGTCAATCGCGAGGCCGGCGACGGTCTCGGGACCGATGCCAAAATCGAGGCGATCAATCTTGGTTTCGCCGGCGATCGTGGCCGTCCCAGACTGAATGTCTATGGAAAATGGCAAAGCAATGGGTTTCGTCACACCCTTCAGGGTAAGGCGCCCATTCAGGACATATTTACCATCTCCGCCGGGTTCGGCGCCCCTAGCGGCGAATTGCGCCGTCGGAAACTGCTTCGGGTTGAAAAAATCGGCAGATTTCAGCGCATCGTCCACATCGGCCGTTCCCGTGCCCGCGCTGGCCACATTGATAAGAACCTTAACCGAAGTGTCCGCCGGTGTGTCCGGGTCGAACTCAATTTCAGCCTTGTAGTCGGCAAACGTCCCCTTAGCGTTGTAACCGCTGCCGGCGGCCTCGAACGTGATGGTGCTCTTCTGAGGATCCACGCTCCATTCGCTGGCGTAAGCTTTGCCAGAACCGCTGAAGCTGAGCGCCGCGGAAACGAAGGCGAAAACGGCTATCGTCAGCGCGGACTTGCCGCCAAGGCGCGGCAGCATCCGTGACATGATCCCATCCCTAAGGACGGCGGCGTGCCTCAAAGCAGCGGCGACGTGGCCCGCTATAAGCGCCAAAAGCATGTAGCCGAGTAGACCGTGTGCCTTCTCGAAGACTTCCACATAAGCCTTCTTGTCCACAGCCGGCAATTCGCTCAGCCAAGGCAGAAGAGGAAACCGGGTGTATTGAAAGAGAACCGAGGGCTTGTCGGAGGCCGAAATCAGTGCCCAGCCCGTGAGGGTCATAAAAACGATTGTCAAATAGAGCGCGAGATGCGCCAATTTCGCGGCGGCGCGCTCATAGGCTGGCATTGTGGCTGGAAGCTCCGGTACCTTGGAAAGAAGCCGCCAGAACAGCCGTAGCACCATCAGCACGAGAACCGTGATGCCAAGCGACTTGTGAAAATTATAGGCCTGAAATTTCTGAAGGCCCGAAAGATTCCCCATGACCCAACCCAGGGGAAATTGGACAAAGATCAAAAGCGCGATGACCCAGTGCAGAAACTTGGCCATCGCCGTATAATCATTTCGCTCCAAAGGATACTCCTACCACTTGCCGGTGTTCGGCATTGACACCCAAGGTTCCGCGGGCGCAAGCGCCGGTCCCTTTTGAAGAAGCTCGATAGAAATATTGTCCGGCGAGCGGATGAAAGCCATGCGCCCGTCCCTCGGCGGCCGGTTGATCGTCACGCCCGCATCCTTGAGCCGTTGGCAAAGCCCATAAATGTCGTCAACCTCATAGGCGAGATGGCCAAAATTACGGCCCTCGCCATAGGCTTCCGCGTCCCAATTGTGGGTAAGCTCGATCTGCGCGCTTTCGTCGCCCGGCGCTGCGAGGAAGACAAGGGTGTAACGGCCCTCGGGCCGCTCAACCCGGCGGATCTCCTTAAGGCCAAGTTTGTTGATGTAGAAATCGAGCGATTGGCCGATATCGGTCACGCGGACCATGGTGTGGAGGTATTTCATGGATGGCTTCTCCAAATTGCGGCGACATTAGCCGCGGATTGGTAACCCCGCAACCGGCGAGCCAGGGTCCGCTCGGGCGCTTGCATCACATACGGGTGACTTTGAATGCGCCCCGATTCGACGGTTTCAACAGGTGTGGAAAGCACCCCGCGCGCAGGCCTACCGATTCGGGCGTCACGCGCGAAGCGCATTGATTCGCGGTTGGAATTGGTACTGAAACGCGCCGCCGCCCGGCTTTTCCCCCCTGTTTAAAAGCGGCCGTTAACCCTTTCCGGACCACCCGCGGACACCCGTCTGGCCACATTTTTGTCAATATTTCGGCCGGAATATCAATCACTTGCTGCGTGACGGCCGTCGTTGCGGCCGATGACCGTACGTAACAGCGCGCTGGGGAAAGTGTTAATTTTCTCTAGCCACGGCAGCGGGTGATGTTATCTTTTGCATGTGAGTTGGCGTTCGTAAGGGTCTTGGGCGAGACCCAGACGGGTGCCACGCATTCAGTGAAGCGGGGGACTAATCAAATGGGGGACAAATCACCTCCCACCATAGCATCGTTTAACGACATCGCAGAGCAACCGGGCATAGACGTATTCGTCATAGCAGGCCACATCAAATGGTTCGACGTCGCCAAGGGGTTTGGCTTCATCGTGCCTGATGGGGGGCTTCCCGATATTCTGATCCACGTAACCGTCCTGCGGCGCGACGGCTACCAGACAGCTTACGAGGGGGCTCGAATCGTATGCGAAGTTCTTCGGCGCGACCGGGGGCTGCAAGCCTTCCGTGTCATCGAGATGGATGAAAGTACGGCCATTCATCCCTCGCAACTCCCTCAGCGAACCCATGTTCACGTGATACCCGAAAGCGATTGGCAGCGGGCTATGGTGAAATGGTTCAACCGGCTCAAGGGCTTCGGCTTCTTGACGCGGGGCGCTGGGACCGAGGACATTTTCGTCCATATGGAAACTTTGCGGCGCTTCGGCTTCGCCGAGCTTCGCCCTGGACAAATTGTCCAAGTGCGTTATGGAAAGGGCGATAAGGGCCTCATGGCGGCCGAGCTTCGCCCCGACGGGGCGCCTGGCTATCCCGCCTCCCACTGAAAGGGTTAGGCGGATGCGCCAAAGCCGCTTGAGCATCTACGGGGCCGCGTTAGCGGCCCTCGTCATTTGTAGCGCACTAACCGGTGCGCCAGCGTCCGGTGATGCTCTGTTCAAACGCGCTAGCCTCACGATCGACACGAAGAATGGCCCCGTCGCTTTGGATGTCGAAGTGGCCGATACCGAGCCAAAGCGTGAGCATGGTCTGATGTTCCGCCGGACGCTGCGGCCGGATCAAGGCATGATCTTCCTGTTCGACGGCGAGCAGGACATCGCTATGTGGATGAAAAATACCTACATTTCTCTCGATATGGTTTTCATCGGCGACGATTGGCGTATCGTGCATGTCGCCGAAGACGCCGAGCCGCTTTCGACAAATATAATTTCGTCAGTCCGCCCCGCCTCCCGGGTGCTTGAGATTGCAGGGGGCGAGGCTAAGAAACTAGGCCTCGCGGCCGGTGACATCGTCTCGTTCAAGCCCTGAGGCGGAATTTAAGGCATAGCTTTTTGCCGTGACATGTGCCGTTGCCTGATGCATTGCCAAACACGGCACTATTGGGACCGGCTTCGGCGCGGTCACACTTCCATTGCAGCCCCGAATCGGCGACTTTTTACTGGAAGATCGCAGATTGGGCCATAAAGCCTTGAAAGCCATCGCTACTGGATTCGGCGGAGCACTGTCCGCTTTTTATTTCGCTTGCCTCGCGGCTCTTGCTGAACCCGTCGCCTGCGTTCTGCCCGATCATGATGCCGGACGCATCCTGTTCGCGGAAAACTGCACCGTGTGCCATGGATTGGATGGCAAGGGGGGTGGTCCGGTCGCCCAAGCCCTCGAACTCGCCCCGCCCGATCTAACCGCGCTGGCCGGCAAGAGCGGAGCCTTTCCATCCACGCACGTGCTTGAGATCCTGAAGAACGGAGCAGGCGAAACGGGCGACGGAGGCAAGACGATGCCCATGTGGGCGAAAATTTTCTCGCACGAATGCGGCGAGGTCTACGGTGAGCAAGCCATCGCCAGCATCAAACTCTACATTGAAGAAATCCAGGCAAAGAGAAGCGCCGGCGAGGCCGCAGAAAAATAGGTAGCGATGCCAATAACTGCGCGGGTGATCGACAATATCATGCCGCCCGTCCTCGCCGGACCCGGCTATTATTAGATTTGTGCCCGGACCAACGCGTGCGAAAACGCACATCGCTTAAGAAATATTAAAACTGTATCTTTTCGACAGCGGCCCAGAGGCCGCTAACCAAGTGATTTGGGTAGTGCATTCAACCAATTTTAATGCACATCTTCGGCGCAGGCAACAAGCTGGGAGATGGATACCTGGCTTCGAGCGTGCGATGAAATTACCGGCCCGTGTTGTCGTGGCTGGGGCTTGACGGGGCCTTCCAGCTGAGTTCTGGCATTGCCGATATTTTTGGATGCCCGATCAAGGCGGCCCATCACGCTGAGAGTTTTTCCATGATCGGATTTCTTCACACTCGACGGCTGGGTAGGAACACCTGCGCGGTCTGGAGACCCCGCATGTCGCAAGCTTAGCGCCCTGCGCTGGAACCTTATTCCACCTGATGGCGTTCTAAGGGGCAACTTGGCCAAAGTTTAAGTGCTCGCAGCGGTAGCGGGCCAGACCGCCGCGAAAGCGTGTCACGGAGTTCGCCTATGGCGCCGCGCCCCTATTGGAAAGGCTACCTCAAGCTCTCGCTCGTCTCGTGCGCCGTGGCCCTCTATCCCGCCGCCTCACGGAGCGAGCGTATTTCCTTTCACTGGCTCAATCGTCAGACGGGCAACCGGCTGCGCCAGCTCATGGTGGACGCGGACACGATGGACCCGGTGGAGCGGGAAGAGCGTGTGCGCGGTTTTCAGGTGGCAAAGACCGATTACCTCGAAATCGAGGACCAAGATCTTGACGCGATCGAGATCGAAAGCTCCCACACGATCGACATCGAGAGTTTTGTACCGCGTAACGAGATCGACCCCGTCTATCTCGACACCTCGCATTATTTGGCGCCGAACGACAGGGTTGCCGAGGAAGCCTTTGCTGTCATCCGGGAGGCGATGGCGTCGAATGGCGTCGCAGGGCTGGGCCGTGCGGTCATTTCGAGGCGCGAACGCCTTCTCGTCATGGAGCCGCGCGGCAAAGGCATTCTCGCCACCATGCTGCACTACAATTATGAAGTCCGCGACGATAAGGCCTACTTCGAAGACATTCCAGATATCCAGATACCCGCCGAGATGCTCGATCTGGCCAAGCACATCATTCAAACCAAGATGGGCCATTTCGACATCTCGAAGTTCGAGGACCGTTACGAGAATGCGTTGATCGAAATGATCCGCGCCAAACAAGCCGGAAGGCCAGCACCTGCTGAGGCCCCGAAGCGGCCGGCGAATGTCATCAACCTCATGGATGCCCTTCGGAAATCTATTGCCGCCGAACAGGGCGGCCTTAAGGAAAGCTGGGCAGGAGGAGAAGAAGCAGCGGCCGGAAAGCCGGGAAAGAAGGCCGTTCAGAAGCCGGCTTCTGACGCTGCTCCCGCCCGCCAGGCCGCGCAATCGAGACCTGAGCCGCGGCGCGTCGAGAGGGCCGGAGCCGGGGAACAAGCGCAACCTCGAACCCGCGCCAAGTCTGGACCCAAGTCCGCAGGCCGGAGCTAATGCAACGCGCCGACTCCGGCATCAAGCGCAAACGGGCGGGCGGAGAAGCGCCCGGCGCGCAGGGAGATCTCAGCCGCTACCGTCAGAAGCGCGATTTCTCCAAAACCCCTGAGCCGGGCGGAGATATTTCCCCGCGAACCGGCGAGGCGCTGCGCTTTGTGATTTAAAAACACGCTGCGAGGCGGTTGCACTATGACCTGCGCCTCGAACTGGGCGGCGTGTATAAAAGCTGGGCCGTGACGCGCGGCCCAAGCCTCGATCCCCACGAAAAGCGCCTCGCTGTGCACGTCGAGGATCATCCCATCGATTACGGCGATTTCGAAGGGATCATCCCGGAGGGTGAATATGGCGGCGGCACGGTCATGATCTGGGACCGCGGATTCTGGCGGCCCGAAGGCGATCCCTACAAGGGGTATGAAAAAGGCCACCTTGCCTTTGAACTGGACGGCGAGAAGCTCAAAGGCCGCTGGCATCTCATCCGCACAAAAGGACGGCCCGGCGACAAGAAGGAGCAGTGGCTGCTGTTCAAATCGGATGACGCTTTTGCTCACAGCACACCCGAAGGCGATATCCTGGAAGAGGCGCCGGACTCGGTGGCCACCCATCGCACCATGGACGAAATCGGCGCGGAAAAAGCGGCGGTTTGGTCCTCGCGCGGCGGCTTAATCGAGGGCGATCTATCCTCGCCCGGCGATCCTCCAGCGAAGCCGGCAGGTAGCGGCAAGCGGCAGAAAAAAAAAGCAGTCAGCGCGATTGATCCGTCCGCGATAGAGGGCGTGAGGAAAGCCGCGTTTCCCGGCTTCACCGAGCCGTGCCTCGCTCTCCTGGTCGAGAAACCGCCGGCAGGTAATAATTGGCTCCATGAGATCAAGTTCGATGGCTACCGCCTGATCGCGTCCATTCGGGACGGGGGCGTCCGTCTTCTGACCCGGCGAGGCCTCGACTGGACGGATCGTTTTCCCGGAATAGCGGAGGCGTTCGCGGCGCTGCCGGTTAAGTCCGCGGTCTTCGACGGCGAAGCGGTGATTGAAGACGAAAACGGCGTTTCGAGCTTTTCGGCTATGCAGGAGGCTCTATCGGATCGCCTGGCCGGCCACGAATGCTGTGCTGCAGGCCTTCGACCTGATTTATCTCGACGGTTACGATCTCAGAGACGCCCCTCTCGACCAGCGCAAGAGTGCGCTCACGAAACTCCTCGAAGATAATCGCCATCCGTCCCTGAGCTACTCCGATCACGTCATTGGAAGCGGCGAAGCCATGCTCGCCAATGCCTGCCGCCTCGGTCTCGAAGGCATCGTGAGCAAGCGGCGCAACGCTCCGTACCGCTCGGGGCGGCATGGCGAATGGACGAAGGTCAAATGTACGAACCGCGAGGAATTCGTCGTCGGCGGCTACGTTCCCTCAACAGCGGCGCGCAATGCGATTGGGTCTCTGGCGCTCGGCTATTACGACGCCGGCAAACTCATTTACGTGGGCCGCACCGGCACCGGGTTCACGCAGAAGTCGGCACAATGGCTGTACGCCGAGCTTCAGGCTTTGCGCTCCCCCCGCTTGGCCTTTGCGGATGCGTTGTCATCGGAAGAGCGGCGCGGCCTCGTGCCTGTCGAGCCAAAGCTCGTCGCCGAGGTTGAGTTTCGCGGCTGGACCCAGGACCGGCATCTAAGGCACGCCGCTTTCAAGGGATTGCGCGAAGACAAGCCCGCAGAGGAGGTTCAACTCGAAATGCCGCGCGAGACGAGCGAGACAGGCGGTAGGCCGAAGAAGGCCGCGCCGGCAAAGAAGACTCCGGGCGGCCAGGCGAAATCCTCAAAAGGTGGAGGGGTCGAATTCGCTGGCGTCAAGCTCACGCACCCCGACCGCGTTTTGTGGGAGGGGCAAGGCCTTACGAAACTCGGGCTCGCGGATTATTACGCCGAGGTCGCCGATCTCATTCTCCCGCATCTCGTGGGAAGGCCGCTTGCGCTCGTGCGCTGCCCTAACGGAACCGGCGGCGACTGCTTCTACCAAAAGCATTCCTTCGCCGGGCTGACCGATGCGGTTGAAATCGCGCACGTCGCGGACGGAGACGGCGAAGAGGAAACTATCCTCATCCACGATCTTCGCGGACTTATCAACCTGGTGCAGGCCAGCGCGCTCGAAATCCATCCCTGGGGCGCGCGCATCGAGGATGTGGATCGCCCCGATATTTTAATTTTCGACCTCGATCCGGGCGAGGGCGTCGCGTGGAGCGCGGCGATCGAGGGCGCGCGGGAAGTCCGGCAGAGGCTTCGCGATGTGGGCATCGAAAGCTACGTGAAGACGACGGGCGGAAAGGGCCTGCACGTTGTCTCGCCGCTGAAACCGGGTCCGGGGTGGGAGGAGCTGAAATCGTTCGCGCATGGCCTTGCGCTTGCGATGGAAGCGGACGCGCCCGCGAAGTACACCTCAACCATGGCCAAGAAGGCGCGGGGCGGCAGAATCTACGTCGATTATCTCCGCAACGGCCGTGGCGCGACGGCGGTCGCGGCTTATTCGACGCGCGCGCGGCCCGGCGCTCCGGTGTCAACGCCGGTTCGCTGGGAGGAACTCGGCCCGGAGCTTACGGCGAACAGGTTCACCGTTGCGAACATCGGCCGGCGCCTCGCGGCGTTGAAGCGAGACCCGTGGGAAGGCTTCTTTTCGTCGCCGCAACCTATCGCGGAGGCGATACGGGTGGCGAGATCGAAGCAAAAAGCGGCGAAGCGCTGAAGTGCGTCCTCGCTTTATTATTGTTTGCCCTGGGCTTTTTCCGCGTCGCGCTCTTTCAGGGCATCGCGGCACGCGGGCTGCAACTCCGCCTCGTGTGTCCGCAGGCACGCTTTGCGGCCATGGCCCTTCTCGATGTCCTTGCAGAATTTTTCGAGATCGGCGCCGCAAGCCTTTTTGAGCTTGACCCTCGCATCGGCAAAGCCGCTCAGCGACACGACGGCGAGCACGAGAATGACGCCTCCAAATATGCGCATGACTATTCGCTCCCCACCATCGTGATAATCAACCGTAGCATGGCTCTAAGCCGCGTTTTTTGCATTTTGATGGCGTACTCCCATTTTCTCCGGGGAATTTTCGACGAAAGGATAGAGGCATGGCCGCTCTGAGCCGGGTCCGGTACCTCGTAGCATTAATTTTCGTGCTGGCATTGACCCCAGTGCAAGCCTTCGAGGGCAAGCCCGAGGCGGAGTTTCCTAAGACCGATGGCGTTGGGCCAGCTTCACAGCTTCCTCAAGACAGCGTCACGGAGCATACGATCCTTCTCGACGGAAAGCAGCTCTCCTATAAGGCGGTCGCCGGCACGTTGCCGCTCAGCGGACCCAAGGGAGAGGTAGCGGCGAAAATTTTCTATGTTTCCTATACCGTCAATGGAGCAGCCCCGCGTCCCATAACCTTCGCCTTCAACGGCGGTCCAGGAGCGGCAGCGGCCTTCTTGCACATGGGTGCGCTAGGGCCAAGGATCGTTCCGTTTCAGGACAATGGGGCGGCGCCCATACGTCCGGTCAAGGTCGCGGACAATCCCAATAGCTGGCTTGCCTTTACCGATCTCGTCTTCATCGATCCCGTAGGCACGGGATTTAGCAGGACCGCTACGGGCGGCGCGGATGCGGAGAAGGCTTATTGGGGCGTCGACAAGGACGTCGATTTGGTCGCGGAGGCCGTCAGGCTTTATTTGCTTCGCAGCGGACGCGAGCTCGCGCCCATCTATCTCGCCGGCGAGAGCTATGGCGGCTTCCGGGCGGCCGAACTCTCGGAGAAGCTGCTCAGCATGGGATTTGCGGTCGAGGGCGCGGTCATGATCTCGCCCGCACTCGAATTTTCGATGCTTCACGGAGATGACTATTCGATCCTGCCGCTTACCTTTGCGCTTCCCTCGCTCACCGCGGCGAATAGTGAGATGCATGACGGTCCGAAGGCATCTCTGGATACCGTTCATCAGGCCGAGGAGTACGCTCGCACCACGTATCTCCTGCATCTGGCCGATGGAATGAAACGCGACGATGCCGTCAACTCTGCGATTTCCAAGTTCACCGGCCTCGATCCGGGCATTGTCGCGCGGCATCACGGCCGGGTCTCCGTCAGCCTGTTTCTGCAGGAGTATCTGAGGGACACGGGCCGGGCCTTAAGCGCTTACGATGCAACCGTGAGCGTGCCCATGCCACAGCCAACGGAACATCCTCATTTCGACCCCATCCTGGATGGGGCGGTGACGGTGCTCGCCCCGGCGACGGCGGGTTATATCGCCAATGAGCTCGGCTTCAAGACCGGCCTCGAATACAAGCTCTTGAACAAGGAGGCCAACGGTCATTGGGATTTCGGCGGGAAGCCGAGCCGGCAAGGCTACGCGGGATCGCTCGACAGCCTGGAACAAGCGCGGCTCCGCAATCCCTCGCTCAAGATTTTCATCGCCCATGGTTATACCGATGCCGTTACGCCTTATGCCATGTCGCGCTATCTCCTGAGTCAGCTCCGGCCGATCGACGGGGCCGCGCAGCCCGATCTTCGCGTCTATCGGGGCGGTCATATGATGTATCTGCGCCCTTCATCGCGCGCCGCGCTGAGCAAGGATGCGCGTGGCATCTATGGAGCAGGAGGCGGTTAACGGCGGCCTCTGCCGTAGACCGGCTGACAACCCCTTGCAGTTGTTGCTCCAAGGGCCCGCTCGGACCATGGAACGCACGCCCCTTCATTTGGTTCGCCGATGAAGGAGGAAGTCACATGAAGAAAACTCTCGCAATCGGAATGGCTGTGCTTCTATCGGCTGGCGCGGCGGGCTATGCCCAAGGCGCAGGCGGGGGCGGAGGCGGCGGAGGTGCTGGCGGCGGAGCCGGTGGAGGCGCCGGAGCTGGCGGCATGGGCGGCGGGGCTGCAGGCACGGGCGGTATGGGCGGCACCGGAGGTCTGGGCGGCAGCGGCGCCGGCACCGGAATGGGTGGCGCCGGCAATATGGGCGGAACTGGGACTGGCGGAACGGCAGGGATCGGCGGCACAAACCCAGGAAGTAATCCTGGCTCATCCGGCCCGGCAGCTAACGGCAGCACCAGCAACCCATCGGTAAGCGGCAACCCGAATGCAGGGAGCCTGAGCGGGAGCACCAGCGCTCAGCAGCGGGGAGGCCCACCCAGCAATCCCGTCAGCCGGTAAGCCTTGGGAAAAGGAATGTCTTGGAGCGGCGTATTATGGCCGCTCTTTTTTGTGAGCAGGGGGACCTCCTTTTTCCGGCCGCTCCATTTCCCATCTCTGGCGGTGTTGAACTTAACACCGCCTCTGCTTTCACTCATCGCAAGGACGCCGCTGCATGGACATTAAAGACAAAGTCGCGATCGTTACGGGAGCCTCGGCCGGCATCGGACTTGCTCTGGCCCGCGAGCTTGCGCGAAGAGGAGCGACTGTCATCCTTTCCGCGCGATCCGCCGGTAAGCTCAAGCAGCACGAACAGGAAATTCCCGGCTCGTTCGCCATCGCGGCGGACATGCGGAAACCCGAAGACATCCGTAATCTGATCCATGTTACGAAGGAGAAGTTCGGCCGCATCGACATTCTCGTCAACAATGCCGGCCAAGGGCTGCTCGCGTCCGTCGAGACTATCGATCCCGGCGATTACCGTGCGATCATGGAGTTGAATGTCTTCGCCGTGCTCCTGGCGATGCAGGAGGCAATCCCGGTCATGCGCCAGCAGGGCGGCGGCACCATCCTCAATGTCAGCTCGATGGTATCGAAGAACTACTTCCCAAGGCTTGCCGCTTACGCATCGACGAAATATGCGCTGAATGCCCTGTCGCTTACCGCGCGGCAGGAGCTTGAGAAGGACAACATCGTCGTCAGCGTGTTCCATCCCAAGATGACCGCGACCGAATTCGGCGGGAATGCTTTGGGAGAGACCTATTCATCGAGTGCCGGGCGGCCGGGAATGCAGGTCGACACGGCCGAGGCCGTCGCCGAACGGATCGCTGGGCAAATCGAGTCCGGGGAAGCCGAGGCGAACATGTAGCCGCCTGACGCTCATGCGCAGAAGGATCCGAGACCCCCTCACTCTGTCTCTCTCCCCGGGGGAGAGAGGACTCCAGAACGAGCGTCTCTTCTCCCCTTGGGGAGAAGGACAGGATGAGGGGGTCTTCGGTGATGCTAACAATACGAGCGTTACCTTAGCATACGCGTCCTTCGAGACGGTTTCTCAGGATGAGGCTGCGGCCGGCGAGGCCTTCTCTATCCGTGACGCCCTCCGAGCTATTTCTCCGCCGCATCCACGATCCCCAACTCCGTGTTGAGCTTGGCGATCTGCTCCAGCAGCGCCTTCTTCTCTTGTCCGCGCCGGACCGTTTGCATCTGGATGGAGCCTATCTCCATGCTGAGGTTGTGCCGGGAATCCGCGTCGTTTGCCGGATGGCGGTTATAAGTGTCGAAGATGCGCTGCTGATCCTCGTGCATGGCCACGTCGAGCTGACGCACGCGCTCCTTGAGCTGTTCGAGCTTCACGAGCGAGAGCGTTTGCTGGCGGTCGGACTTGGAGTTGATTTGGGCCTCGATCGCCTTCAACCGCGCCTGGATGATCTCGCGCTCCTCCGCGGGCAGTGCACCTTCGCTTGCGGCTTGGGCTTCCGGCGAAAAGAAAAAATCGCTCGTCAGCGCGGAATGATCCCACGGCACCTGGCGGCCATCCGTCGCCTTCAGGACATCCTTGCGCACTTCGATCATAAGCGCGTTGAGGTTCCGGCCCGGCTGCAACACACGGCCCGCAAGGGCCGCGGTGAATGGCGAGTTCCGCCCCGCGCCGTCGAGCGCGACATTTCCCGGCTGCGTGGAATAGGCAATGAAGGTGCCGACGCCGGTCTGCACCTCAGCGAGGCCGTGCCCGACGGCTGCCGAGCGGGTTCCCATCGAACGGGCGAGATTGCGGGCGAGCGGATTGTCGCGGCAGGCGTCCAGAAACACAATGTTGGTCTTGCCCTCGCGACCAACCTCCATCTGCCGCAGCACAAAGTCGAGCGAAATGGCCTCGAAATCGAGATCGCGCTCGGTGTCGAGCCCCGCGTCCACAGGCACGAGGTAATTGCGCCCCGCCACTTGCAGTCCATGACCCGCATAGAAAAAAACTGCGGCATCGGCATTTTCCAGCGCGCGTGAGAAGGCCCGGAGCTTCTCGTCGAAGCCGCGCCGGTCGAGATCGAGACCAAGCGTCACGTCGAAGCCGAATTGTGTGAGTGCCTTTGCCATGTCGGCGGCATCGTTCACCGGATTGGTGAGCGCGCCCGCATGAGTGTAGGCTGCATTGCCGATAACAAGCGCTACGCGTTTCGCGGCGCCGGCGGGGAGAACCGCAAGCCCTTGCACGAACAGAGCCAAGATCAAAAGCCGCCATCGCACCATTTTCCATCTCCCTACGCCGTCCGCCGAGGCTCATACAAGGAAGGGGAAATTGCGGCGCGTTTTAGCCCTGGGAGGGCGTGGTGGTGCCAACTTCTCCGTGGCCTCGCCACGACAATCGGGCGAGTTGGCCAGTTGCGATCTCAACCGGCGCCCCGGCAGTAACCCGAGCCGGCCTTCACAATGTCTTTCATATTATTGTTCAAGGATCGATGCGCAGCTGCGGTCTTCATTTGGTCTTCACAGGGGCGCGCACTGAGGCGCGCCTCGCAGGTTATGACTTGCTGGACAGCAGAATGAAGCCCAATGCTGGAGCACCGATTATCCAGACCCAGATCCAAATGCCGTTCATCCCTTAATCCTCCTCAAGATTAACGCGCCATAAGCAAAAAATGACGTCTTTGCTTTAATAGCGCTACAATTATGAATACTCTTCAAAGCCGTGCTTTCATACAGTTTTTTTGTCGCAGTATAAGCTGTAGCTTAAGCGAATAATAGATTAGCTTAAGCTTTGCAGAAATTTGATGCGTAGAGCCTTAGTTCTCATTCCGAAAGGCGAGATTAGGTGAGACGGCGAAAGTACTTGGCGCGATGGAGCGGCTGCGATCAAGCCGCCATGGACGAGTTCCGGTTAGCTCGGCCGGAGCACTAAAGAGTTGCAAAAACTGCATCATCGTATACGATGGAGACAGCGATGGATTGGATGGCCATAGCCCAGCGGGGCGCGGCGCAGAGGTTGAGGCTTCGGTTCCGTGTCTCCCGTCTTCGTAGAGGGGTGCCGGCGCGGACGGCCCTTTAGAAAATCTCCCAAAGGTCAGCACAACATGTCCACATACTGGGTTACTTTCAGGATCTCCAAGAAAACCTTTAACCACAAGGATCACGACGACCGCTACAAAGCTTTGCAAGAAGCTGTGCGCACCTGCACAACAAAGTGGTGGGTCGATCCTACGAACCTCTACGTGTTTGAGTCAGACCGTGACATCGATAGCTTGGCCGAGTCCTTTAAGCACGCCATCGATCCTACTCACGATCTCTTCCTGATTCGCGAAATGAATGCCGAATTGGCTGTCATCTACGGCAAAACCGAAGATCACGATATCTTTGCTCTGATGCCCTATCTCAAACGGCTGTAATCGTTTGCCTCACGCGCGCCGTGAGCGCCTACTCCGGCCGGCTGTCCCACGTGAATTGACGATAACCTACTTTCATAAGAAGGTAGGTTATCCCTTGCGCCCGTCGTGACATCTGAGTTAACCTACCTTTTGGCGGAAGTAGGTTACATCACGATGCGCGATATCATCACTCTCGCAACTCAAACCATGTTTGCTGAGCTGTTGCAGCGCTGTCTCGATGCTGAATTCGATGAACAGTTTGGCGAACGCGGGAGCTTCACAAGAAAGCGTCTCAAGGGACGCATGTATTGGTATCACCAGCAAAAAATTGCTGGCAAAGTTGTCAGTACATATGTAGGTCCCGTCACCGATAAAAGCATTACTGGCCGCGTCAATCGTTTCGCGACGATAAAATCGGACTTCAAGGGGCGGCAGGAAATGATGCGCGCCCTGGTAGCGGCAGGGCTTCCTGCGCCGGATGCGCTATCCGCTGCCGTGGTCGAGGCGATGTGGAAGGCGGGCTTTTTCCGGTTGCGCGGCGTTCTTGTCGGCACCGTTGCGTTCCAAGCTTACGCGGGGCCGCTCGGCATTCGGCTGGCTGGGAGGCCACTGCAGACCCAGGATACGGATTTTGCACAGTTTTGGGGGATTTCCGAAAATATCGGCGACAGCATGCCGCCGGTCATCGAGGTCTTACAGTCCATCGATGCGAGCTTTGCGCAAGTCCCGAATATCAATGACCCTTTTGTCAGCGTCGCTTACCGCAATAGCCTCGGTTACCGGGTCGACATGCTCACGCCCAATCGCGGCTCGGAAGACCATCAGGGCAAACCCGCGCGGATGAAGGCGCTTGGCGGATCGGGTGCACAGCCCCTTCGCCATCTCGACTTCCTCATCCATGACCCGGAGCGCTCCCTGCTTCTCGCAAAGGGCGGAATTCCGGTCACCATCCCTCGCGCCGAACGATATGCCATCCATAAGCTTATTGTCGCAGCCGGGCGCAGAGATCAGGTGAAATCGGCCAAGGACCTTGTGCAGGCAGCAACGCTCATCGACGCCCTCGCGACGAGGCGGCCAATTGAGCTCGCCGGCGCTTGGCAAGCCGCTTGGGACAGCGGCCCGAAATGGCGGGAAAAGCTGGAAGCGGGACGCGCACGGCTTAGCCCCGATCATGATGCTCTGCTCACACAGGTGATTGAAAAGGCGAAAAACAGCCGGAAACGGCGGACAGGGGCGGCGTAGGGCCCGAACATCACCCATGGACCCGTCATTGAGGGGCATGGCGTGAAGGATGCTGCCGGAAACTCGATAAAATCCAACCGGAAACGGGTAACCTTCGCCGCAACCTTCTTTGAATTGGAAGGAGTTAGGCTGGAGGATTTTCTACCGACTTCGGTGAAGCCTTTAAGGAGAGCTCACACTTCCCAGCCACGCTTGTTGGGTGCGTCGACGACAAATTCACTTTTGCAGAGGGACACCACCAGACGGGATTCATCTTCGACCTGAAGAAGCGTGACGGCGCGAACCCCAATCTCCCATCGCTCCTCGACCTTGGAGAAGGCCCGGTGCCCGCCAACCGTCTCTGGCTCATGCCAACCTTTGTCAGCGTAGCGCCAGATCGACGCAATCCTGCGAGGGAGCGTCGCGGCCAATACGCATGATGATGTCTGCGAGGGCGCGGGGCTGATCTTTATGCCGGCCCTGTGCGCCTTGCCGTTCCTCGTTCCTTTCCCAGGTTGCATTCGATTTCGGCCCGCTCTCTGGAAGCCGGGAGCGATGGGGAAGGATTTGCCATTCGCTTGCAGGCGCTGACGGATAAGCAGACTACAACCCATTGAAGTTGCAGCGGGATATTGACCTCGGGATGCCTCATTCGCGGCGAGCCGGGCGGTGTGGATAAATCCAGTGCAAAGAGGTTCAGCTTGCACCGGAGGGGCATTTCACATTTAATGTGGGTGGTTTGAGGCAAAGAGTAGGCAAAGAGGCCCCCGCCCCCTGAATTGCGGCCAGGTGCGGGATTTGCAGCAAATCATACCTGTCTCGTTTACGTTGATACCCTCGAACACAAAAAAAAGGCAAAGAGAACAGCGGGACGTGCAGGAGGCCTTGCGGAGCGGCCATAAGTTTAAATAAACTATCGAATGCCGGTTTGAGGGGTCATGTTGGCAGACGATGGTCCGAGCGGGGTATAAAGATATGATTCCGGGGTCCGCGGAGGTCTGCCTTTCCGCGTTGTTCGTCGATTTCGACAACGTGTACTTGTCTTTGCGCCGCCAGAACGAGGAGGCCGCTGGCCGATTCGCGCGCAACCCGCAGGAATGGATGAGCCGGATCGCCAATGGCGGGCTCGTCAGGTTCAAGTCTGCGCAAGACTATGTGCGGCGGCGCTTTGCCGTTGCACGCTGCTATGGCAATCCGGGACGCAAGCTCATTAGCCGGGGGGGCCCGCACGACCCGCATTCCTTTGCTACGGTGCGCACGAACTTCATGATCGCGGGCCTTGAAGTGGTCGATTGTCAGCCGCTCTCGTCCCAATTCAAGAACGGCACCGATATCAAGATCGCGTGCGACATCCGAGATGCGCTTGAGCATCCGACGCGCTTCGCTGAGTTCATCGTACTTTCCGGCGACGCCGATTTCACGCCGGTCCTTCATCATCTCCGTTCCCACGACCGGCGCACGGTCGTGTATGCGAACGAGAACACAGCCGAAATCTATAAAGCCTTCAGTGACGGCTGGATCGAGGAGCGCGACATGATCGCCTTTCTCCTCGATGAAACCAGCCCCATCATGCTCGAAGGCCGCGGCCCGAAGCCGATCGGTGAACTCGGCTACGATGGCGGCCGCGGTGCGCTGCCTCAGGGCAGCGTGTCCCGGAGCCCTGCGCAGCCCGTCACCTCGCAGCCTGGATATGGTGGATACGGTTCATCTCCGGACGGTTTGAAGCGGCGCATGTCCGCCACCCCGCCGGCGAGCGCGGCGGTCCAGTCGCTGATCGAGGATTTCCAGACAATCGGTGCGGAAATCCGCGACTTCGTGGTCGAAGTTGTCAGGACGTCCGAGAAGCCGGTTCCGATCGCATACCTCGCTGACCGTGCGCAGAAAGTCCTTGGCCACGCCAAGACACTCGGCACGAATTGGGCCGGCTCGGGCGGTTTTTTGAACTTCTTGAACAAGACGCTGCCCGAAGGGATCAAGCTTACGGACGCGCCGCCGCATTTCGTCTTCGACGCAAACCGGCACCGCATGGAGGAGCCAGCCCCGCAGCCCCAACGGCTTCAACGCCAGCCAGAGTTGAATTCGTCCAAGCTTGCCGAGCTGCAAAACTCCATTACGAGGATCTACGAAGCCTGCAAGGCACCGCCCTTGCCGCCGAGCGAATATCAGCTTCTGTTCACGCTGATCGCAACGGAAGTCCACGAGCGCGGTTTCGCGCCGGGCAAGACCTCGCAGGCCGTCGTGGCGCGGGCGCATCAAGAGGGCCTGCGCGTCGCCATGAAAGACGTGAATTTCGTGCTCGATGCGGTGGATGAGGTCGATCCCTGGCTTGAGCATACGCGTTCGCCCTCGGCGGTTGCGCGCGCCTACCGCGATTTCGTTCTCGCGAAGTGCCAGCACGCCGGGCTCCGGCTTACCGACGATGAGCATCAGCTGGTTCAAGTTTGGTTCGGTGCGAGCCAATGGGCGCCTGCCGCTCACGGGCCGTTAGGAGGCGTCTCCTCATTGACCACCGAAATTGCTCGCACGCCGCCCGCGCGCGAACCGCGAAGCTATCTCGTCGAATCCGCGCTGCCGCCGCCCGATGCGCGGAACGATATACCGCTTCCTGCGGACTTCGATTTCGACAGCAATCTTGACATGCAGCAGAATCAAAGGTCAGCGAGCCAGCGCTTCGGCTTCAAGCATTAAAGCGAAATGAATTGCCCGCCGGTCATGGCCGCACTGATCCCTGGATCAAGTCCGCCAGTTCGGTTTAGCATCCCCCATCATCAAGACCACGGTTTGACCCAGCCACCCAGAAAAAGGTGTTTTGGGTCCTTCCCTGGATGGCTGCACATGTCCTCGCTTGGCGGGCGCGTCTGTGGCTCATAGCCAAGTCGGAATAAAGCGTTCGCGGGCGGAGGCACGCATCACGCGTCATCATCTAACGGCCCGCACCAGCCGGGTAGATAATCGGTTTGCCCCGACCTCGCGAGCTGCAGAGCGGCTTCCAAAGCTCCCGCAAAATCAGTATCGAGATCCTTGCGGTTGAACTGGCGCCTTAAGAAATCCGCCCACAAAAATTCGCTGAAAGGCGTCGTGTCCTTGGCATAGCCGCCCTTGCGGCGGAGCGCCCCCGCCAGGCTTCGGAATGGGTCGTCAGTCATATCTTTGATGTGCTTCGGTATATCTTTGTAGTTGCAACGCTTTCCGTCTTCGTCGAAAGGATGAACCAGCCCTCTGTTGTCCATGAAAACCCAGAACGCTTTCATGTCCAAACGCTGCAAATTCAACACGGCCGTGACCGAGACCTGTTCTACACCTGCAATCATGAGCGCCCGGCAGAGATGATGGTGATCGATCACGTAAAAGCGGTCCTTCGGACCTTTCACCACAGGGATGATGTGCTTTCGGATGGTTGTGCCGGCGTCTTCCGCCAAAAGCTTTTTCAATCTCAGGGCCCGCGTCTCGACTTCTCTAAGGCCGACCGTGATCTGAGTCGGCCGCAATTCAGCGATATCGATGGGGTGGGAGACCGGAGCCCGGACGGTTTGCATAAGCATATCTTTTTGTTCCCACAGAGGGTGGAGAGCCCCACGTTCATAGGATTATGAGGCAGGATTACACAAAATTCACCCGAGATGTCGCGGCTGGGATCTAAGGATTCCCGGGGAGCCTAACCCGCGCGTGCCCATGCAGGTCCACTCCCTGCTCTGCGGCGGTCGATCTCCTTTCGGACTTCATGCAGCGAGGAGTAATCGAGCTTCGTTGCCTGCCCAACGGCTGCCGCTCCTGCAATCTCCCCAATTGCGCTTATCAGGCTTTGAGCCAAAGGGGAGACACGCGCTATACCCGCGAAAAGGCTAAGTCTTTTTTCCAATGCCCGGCGGGAAAGTTCAGATTGGCATCGCGCTTCGTGTTGTCAAAGGTGCCGCCGCATGAATGCGCCGGCGCTTGCCAAAGCGAGGCGTCCGGGTTCCAATCGGGCGTTCCAGACCGGCCATGCATGGATCATATGCGGCCATACTTCCAGCGTGACAGATACATCCGCTGCGCCCGCCGCGCCGGCAAAGGCGATCGCGTCATCGAGAAGCGTCTCGGCCGATCCAACCTGAATAAGCATGGGCGGGAAACCCTTCAAATCGGCGAAGAGCGGGGACACGCGCGGGTCCTTTGGGCTCGTCCCGCCGAGATAGGCATTGGCGAGCTCTTCGAGATAGCTCCTGTGAATAAGCGGATCGGCCGCGTCTTTGGTCTCGAACGTGGCTCCTGACATCGTGAGATCAACCCATGGCGAGATCAGCCACGCACAAAAGGGCAGTTCGTCCCCGAGCCCGTGTAAGTGATGGATCAGCGCGGCCGTCAGTCCCCCGCCGGCGCTGTCCCCGCCAACCGCAAGCTTTGACGCGGCGAAACCCTGATTGCGAAGAAAACGCCAAGCCGTAAGAGCATCGTCCAGCGCAGCGGGGAAGGGATGCTCGGGCGCAAGCCGGTAGCCGATAGCGAGCGTGCGAATCCCGGCCGCTCGCCCCGCCTCTGTTACCAATCTGCGATGGCTGACGATGGACCCGGAGCAATAGCCGCCGCCATGAAAGAATAGAAGCACGCGCGACGTGTCGCTTCCGGGGACCGTAGACCATTCCGAAGGTACGCCGCCGGCATCGGCCGGTTCGAGGGAGACATCGCCCGCGGGCGCCCAAATCGAGCCTACCTCGTCGAGGCGTGCGCGGCGCCCGGCCCATCCCACGGGCCGCGGCTTGGAACTTAGCAGAGCGCGGACGGCATCGATTTCGCTTAGCGCCATGGATCGGCTCCTTCCGGTGCTGGTCGATCTGCTGTGTCAACAGGCGCCAACAACGGAAAGCAACGGTTGTTGCCGGAGGCCAAGGTCTCGATCATGCGGATGCCGAGGATACGCGAGCGTCAGCGGGTGCCTGCTCCCCTTCCGGCGGCGCCCTGGATGCCTCGAACGATAGGGCGCTCGCACGACGCTTACCGGGCGCCGTGTGCACTGCATGCGTACATCGTCGGCATGTAGTCGAGATTGAAGCAGGTGTTGTCCCACCCGTAATTGTCGCGGTATCGCCAGCCATGGCAGTCGACCGGCGTCCCGTCAACAGCCCTGTGCACAGGACAGCCCACGGTAATCGGCTTCGGCACGTAGTACCGGTAACGCGTTATCGGTCTTGCGTCGGCTGCCTGTGCGGCGAGCAGCGCGAAGCAGGCAATAAAGACCGCTCCCTTTTGACGACTCATGGGCATTTGTACTCCAACAACTGACTGGTACGCCGGAGTACGATACAATTGTTCTCTGAACGGCCCGTGAGGTTTGGCGGTCCAATGCCGTGTCTTATATAAAATATTTATTCAGATGCCGCGGAAGGCCCTTGTTGGCAAGTCGCAGAACAGCGTAATGCGCATTTCGAGTGCACTCGCTTTTGAGCCGCTGCCAGGATCAGTGGCGATTGCAGGCGATCATGTCATGGCGGCGGATTTCATGTTCGCGGTCGGCCGCAAGCCTGTCGACGGACATGCACCAGCCGAAATGCTCGCGCCAATCGGTTGTGTAGCGCAGCCCGCCAAAGCCGCAGTGCAAGCGGATGTTGTCTCTTGCCGTGCCGACCGCCATTCCCGCATAGTTGCGGCAGAATTCCTCTTTGTCCCAGGCAAAAGCCCCGGCCGAAAGCCCGGTAAGCACAGTGCCGGCCGCCAGCAATATGATCGAACGTCTCAGCATGGTTTTCTCCCGTGAAGCTTGAGCTCGCGATCGGACGTGTATCCATACCGGCTGCCAGAAGTCAACGGCCTTGCCGCATCTGAGCGCGTTAGGAGCAACCCGGCGCCATGCGGACCGCGCGCCGTTACATGATCGTCAAAATCGGCCCCTGCTGAGGCCAGGCCCGGAGGCGCTCCAATCCCGCGGGCGTAATGGCCGTCTTGTGCCGCACCGGCAAGTCCGCCAACGCCGATACGCCCGGCGGCGGACCGTCCGCGCTTCCCGCCAGTTGCCGGAGCTGCTGCACTTCCTTGAAGCTTGTCGGTATCCCGGCCAGCAGCTCTTCCGTCGTGAAGTTGAAAAAACCCCTCAGGAAGCCGTCCACCTCTTCGAAATCGTGCCCGCGCAGTCTGTCGGTGCCCTCGATGAAACACCCATGAAAATAGGACTGAATCAAAATACCCTGGGTATTCACGGTCGAAACGGCACCCTGGATGAGGCTCTCGCGCTTGCGGCGGTCTGGGTCCCAGGCATATTTCCAGCTCAGTTGCGTCAGCGTTTGGTTTCCCCTGCGTTTGCCCAGCAGCAAAATCTGATCGCTATCAAGCGCGAGCAGACGGCCCTGCGAAGTGACCTCGCCGCCGCTGGCTCCGCTGGCGGGTTGATGGAATTTGAAAAGCGGCAGCGTGGTTCCCGAGACATCCTCGGGCTGAATATTGAGAAGGGCGAGGCTGAATTCCGTGTCCGTTCCGGGGTTTGCCTTCGTCGTTGCTGGCCGGATAATCCACCACAGACCGTTATAGTGGCCGCAGACATCGCGGCTGCGCTGTGGATCGATCGAGAACCAGTTCTGCAGGGGTTCGTCGATGAAGAAATCGCCGTTTGGGTCGCCGTCGCTCAAATGAGGGAAGACGAGCGCAAACGCCTGGCGCATAATTGGATCGCTGAACAGCTCGATGCCCCGTTTCTCATGCTCCAAATGAAGGTTCAAGATGCCCTTCCAAAAGGCCCGGTAATCCGCGGGAGCTAGGGCGCCACGGGAATATCGATTGAGAAATGCCTGGGTCTTGTTCTCCCTTTGCTTCGGCTCACCCTTGATTCCGGCGCTGTCTGCGAGCGTCAGCGTCTTGATACCTTTGCGGCTGCAAAGATATCTCGCCAGCATGCGAAGATAGAAGATTTGATCTTCCGACGGTGCTACCGGTTCGGGCGGGGACGCAGGCTCATGGCTCGCGGGCCCCCCGGGACCTCCCAAAAAGCCGTCATCGCCCGGGTTAAAAGGCATTCGTTTGGCCCCTGATCTGTTGTTGTGGCGAGCCATGAGAATGAATGAGTGGCGCAGCCTTATCTGCTGCAATCTGCAATGATCTGCAAATTACATACCATAGCTTAAGATATCTGTATAGTCCGCAGCTGGATCGTCCGTTTTGCAGAAACCTCAAGAAGCTCGCAGAAGTGGCGATCAGATCACACACAACCTGACGGGGCTGGTGGAGGGTTGAAGCCAGACGGGAGACTCCTGGCGGAAACTCCGGCTCACCTCAACCTCAATGAGACGAAAGCAGAGGACGGCTCATGGCTCTGCGGACGCAGCAAGGCGAAAATCACGGTAACTGAGGAGGACACTGTGATGCCCGCAAACTCATGTTTCACCCTGATATCCGACGCGGTTACGAGGGGGTATGGCTTCGTGACGAGCGAACCTGGAGATTTGTGCATCGCCGCAATCGCAACCGTGAAAGCCATGACATATTACTGCGGGCGGAGCCGGTATCCCGAAACGCGGGAACTGGCCTCGATCATCATCGTGGGTTCCATACTCATCGGCCTGATCGCCGTGGCTAAGTCCCCGGTCCCGAATACGGTGAAGGAGGTTCTGTCATGCACGCGCTCCGGCCCCCTTGCGGCGGATGCGGACATGAGGGTTTTGCGCGACGGCGGAGAGCGCTAAGTCAGGCAACAAGCAAATGCGGCCAAAGCAATCCTTAGGCTGAACCCGGTGATCGAAATCGAAGGAAAACGCTATTATCCCGCAATTCAGGAGATGCCGGCACTGCGCGTGAAAGCGCTCGGAGCGAAGGTTATTTCTCTTGAGGCGCGGCGGGATGACATCGTTTCCGCCATCGATTTCCTGATTGCAGGTGTTTGAAAGTTCTAGCCGAGCGCGCGGTTCTCGCCCGCGCTTTCTGCAAAGAACGCGGCCAGCGCCTCGTATTCCTGCCGCAGCGCTGCGCAGAGATTGAGATGCCGGTTCATATCGTAAACCCAGGATCCTGCGCGCCCTCGCGCTATCTCCACGCGGCGCGCGGCCTTCAATTTCGCGATGATCTTCAGCCGTCCGGAGAGGCTCGGATCTCGCGCCTCGGCATCGCGAATACCAAGGAGTTGCGCCAGCGATTTGCAGCGCCTCTCCCGCGCTGCATCTGTCTCACCTGGATCGAAGCCCATGTCTCACTCCCCTATGGAACCAGAGGCTCCGGTGGTAGGAGTAAGCGCCTTAAGCTGAAGTGAATCGCAGGACAAATGGCCTGGAAGCGGCCCGCACCACTTCCAGATCTGCGAAAGCCCTGAGGCGGTCGCTGTTACGCGCCGGGCGCAAGCTCGGTGCTGTTGAGCAAATCCTTCATGCGCGCGGTGAGGCCCAGCAATTCTCCATGCATGACGCGGAAGGCCTCAACGAGAACAGAACGCTCTTTCGCATCGGTGACAGCGCGTCTGCTCTCCCAGTATTGAACGGTGCCTCGCAGGATCTCGATCTCGTCGAGGCTCTCCCTTATGTTGGTTCTGAGCGCGGCCAGGAGGTTGACGGAGGCGTCATCGGATGCCGGAACCCGATCCTCTCCCACAAAGACGATCGAGTCCCCACTAGCACGCAATGCGAATTCAACTTTACAACTCATGATACATGCCCTCTTTGCAACGTTAAGCTGTGTAAATGCCGCGGTGCGAATGTTTGCATTTTTCATTTACGAATTGCTTAATCCCAGAGGAGCGTGCCGGCAAGCCTCATGAGCGAACCAGCGAACGGGCCACGCGTTATCTCTGCGACACCGATTGCTTTGGAGTAAGGTTATGGCTCAGTCCAATCCCAAGCGCTGGTCGCAGCATGTGACGGAAACAAGCGACGCCATGTCGCTTGAGCCGGATGTGTTCAAACAGAATGACCCGGCTGGTATCGCACGCTCGCTTGCGCATTCTGCAGAGGTCAGCAGCCGGCGCAAATCCGCGCCCTTCCGCTCAGCAATGTCGATGCTGACCTTCTACATCAACCGGGCCGGCAAGAACTTGCCGGAACGCCGCAAGCGCGTTTTGGAAAAGGCGAAGAACGAGCTGCGCCGCCTTTATGGCAGGCGTCCGCGCTAACCCAAGCGGTTCCTCCGCGAGCGATTAGAGCGAGCCGGTCAAACGCCAAACCCGTCTCGCTTCAACCTGACAATGGCCTGATCGAGTGTGGACAGGAACGTGGATCGATCGCGCGGCTGGAATGGCTTCGGACCGCCGGTGATCTGGCCGGCCGATCGCAAATCGTCCATCAAATTGCGCGTCGCGAGCGCCATGCCGACGGACGCTTCCGTGAGCGCGCGCCCGTTAGGGGCGATCACGTCTGCCCCCGCCCTTATGCAACGATGCGCGAGCGGAACATCGGCCGTGACAACGATGTCTCCGCGAGAGACCCGTTCCGCGATCCAGTCATCGGCGGCATCGGGATTGCTTCCGGTGACCACACGCTCGATGAGCGCTGCTCTGGGGACCGCGATGGGGCTGTTACTGACGATGTAGACCTTGATCGCATAGCGCTCGGCCACGCGATAGACTTCCGCCTTCACGGGACAGGCGTCCGCATCGACGTAAATTGCGATCGCCTTCGCAGGCTCGTTCAACGCTTTGCTCCTTATGTTCGCCAACGGCCGGGATTGGTGACCAACTCGCTTAGATGAGAGAAGAAGCCTCAAAGTCGCAATCAAGTCTGTACGAGGTCACGTTCGCCGGTAGAGGGTCCGCGCGCGCACGGTACCAGGCAGTGCGCGGATCTCGGTGAGCAGCTCCATAGCATTTTCGACGCTGCCATCGGCATCGAGCACGACATAACCGATCTCGCCGGCCGTTTGGTAGTACTGCGCCGCGATGTTAACACGATGCTTTGCGAATACGTCGTTCAAGCGTCCCAACTCGCCCGGCAGGTTCTTCTGGACCTGGATGAAGCGCGTGCCGCCCGGACGCGGCGGCAGTTGCACCTGGGGAAAGTTTACGGCCCCGTGCGTCGAGCCCACGTCGGAATATTCGACGAGCTTGCGCGCGACCTCCGAACCGATGCGTTCCTGCGCTTCCTGCGTCGATCCGCCGACATGCGGTGTCAGGATCACATTGTCGAGGCCCTGCAGGGGCGAAACGAACCGCTCCGCATTGGAGGCCGGCTCTACAGGGAAGACGTCCACGGCCGCACCGCCGAGATGCTTGGCGGCGAGCGCCTGCGCCAGCGCCCCGGCATCGAACACCGTTCCGCGCGCGTTGTTGATGAAATAAGCCCCACGCTTCATGGCGCGAAACTGCGCCTCACCCATCATGCCCTTGGTTTCCGGCGTTTCCGGCACGTGGATGCTTACGACGTCGCTCGCTGCGAGAAGCTCTTCCAGGGTTTCGACCGGCTCGACATTGCCATGGCGCAGCTTGTCGGTGCGATCGTAGAAGATCACGCGCATGCCCATGGCCTCGGCCAGAACTGCGAGCTGGCTGCCTATATTGCCATAGCCGACGATGCCCAGCGTCTTGCCGCGAACCTCGTAAGCGCTATCCGCCGACTTGTCCCAGCTTCCGCCATGCACGCCGACCGCCTTGGGAAAGATGCGCCGGTAGAGCATCACAATTTCGGCCATCGTCAGCTCCGCGACGCTGCGCGTGTTGGAGAATGGCGCGTTGAAAACGGGCAAGCCCATATGGTGAGCCAAATCGAGGTCGACCTGGTTGGTGCCGACCGAAAAGCAGCCCACCGCGATGAGCGAGCGCGTGCCGTCGAGCACCTTGGCCGTGAGTCGCGTGCGCGAGCGGATGCCGAGGATGCTGACGCCTCTCAGCGCTTCTCGAAGCTCGGCGCCGTCGAGAGCCTTGGTGTGGCGCTCGACGTTGGTGTAGCCTGCGTTCCTCAGCGTATTGACAGCCAACTCCGAGATACCCTCAAGGAGCAGAATTTTGATTTTCTCCTTGGGGCGGGAAAGGGTCTGGCTCATGTCATGCTGCCTATTCGTTGTTGAGCGCCGTGCCGGCCTTGACCTTCGCGCAAAGAAGAGCAAGCCCGTTTCACCAATTTCGACATGCCGGGCACTTGAGCGAGCGTCAAGCGCCGATGGTGCCAATTCCGATACCACAAGCCCGCGCCACCTGCCCAGCTTGGGAACATCTCTAACAGGCCGTCTTATTCCAGGCCTGAGCTTCATATGTCGCCGGGGTTGCCGGGGGTGTGCGGATGCAGGTGCAATTCATCTACGGCTTTCCTGGCCACGCAGTTGAAGCCGTTCGCAGAGCCCACCAATCCCCAAGCCCGGCGCAAGCAATAATCGCCAACGCCATAGCGATGGCTCAGAGCGTCCGAGCGGCGGGC
Source organism: uncultured Alphaproteobacteria bacterium (assembly GCA_963817705.1). GTDB lineage: Bacteria > Pseudomonadota > Alphaproteobacteria > Rhizobiales > Rhodomicrobiaceae > Rhodomicrobium. Next base: position 680,887 of record CAWFPF010000002.1, on the reverse strand, counting down.
GCATTCAACCTGCCGCCGATCATCGCAAGCGAACGGGCGCTTCCTCATAATCCGTCGAAGAGAGCCGTCGACAGGTAGCGTTCGGCGAAGGACGGAACGATGATGACGATGTTCTTGCCTTCACTTTCGGGGCGCTGGCCAACCTCGATCGCAGCCGCGATTGCGGCACCCGACGAGATGCCAACGGGAATGCCTTCAAGCCTCGCCACTTGACGCGCCATATCCATCGCCGTTTGACTGCCAACCTTCACAACCTCATCGATGATAGAGCGATCCAGCACGCTGGGGACGAAGCCTGCGCCAATGCCTTGGATTTTGTGCGGTCCCGGCTGGCCTCCTGAGAGGACCGGCGACTCTTCCGGCTCCACGGCGACCATTCTCAAACCCGGCTTGCGCGGCTTTAAGACCTGGCCCACGCCCGTAATGGTGCCGCCCGTTCCGATGCCCGACACAACGATATCCACGGTGCCCGCCGTGTCGTTCCAAATTTCCTCGGCCGTCGTGCGGCGATGGATTTCGGGGTTGGCGGGGTTATCGAATTGCTGCGGCATCACGGAGCCCGGCGTGGATGCGATAAGCTCCTCCGCCTTGGCGATGGCGCCCTTCATGCCGAGTGGCGCGGGTGTCAGCACAAGCTCGGCGCCAAGCAGCGCCAGCATCTTCCGGCGCTCGATCGACATCGATTCCGGCATGACGAGGATAAGCCTGTAACCATGGGCCGCAGCGACGAAGGCCAGCGCAATGCCCGTGTTGCCGGAGGTGGGCTCGATCAGCACGCTTTTTCCAGGCTCGATCTTCCCGGCATGTTCCATCGTCTCGATCATGGAGACGCCGATACGGTCCTTCACGCTGGCAATTGGGTTGAAAAATTCGAGCTTAGCGAGCAGATTTGCCCCGGCGCCTTTCAGCCGGGCAAGTTTATCGAGGCGCACGATGGGGGTATCCCCTATGGTCTCAGCGATGGAGCCGAAGATCCGGCCGCGCCCCGGAGCGCGATGTGTTCCCGTTTGCGGGATGTTTTCAACCATGACGGCCTCCTGATGCATAACGGGAATATAAAGCACTTCAACACCGGCGCCAGTTTCGTGGATGGCCGCCTTGAGGAAAACCTGGGAAAATGAGAGATCGAATGGACAAGGACGCTTTGAGAGCGCTGCAAGCTCCGATCAAGGAGAAATACCGGGCCGAGCCTGAAGCTGCCATCGTCACGCTGAAAGCACAGGGTTCGATCGGCGAAACGGGGATTGCCTGCAAGGTTGAGACGGGCCGCGCGCTCGCGGTGGCCGGGCTTCACCCAGCCTCGGGAGGCAGCGGCCTTGAGCTTTGCTCGGGCGACATGCTGCTCGAAGCACTCGTGGCTTGCGCAGGGGTAACGCTGAAAGCCGTCGCGACGGCGCTGGAAATTCCGCTCCACAAGGGCATCATTCGCGCTGAGGGCGATCTCGACTTCCGAGGCACGCTGGGCGTCGATAAGGAGGCTTCGGTGGGCTTCAAGGCTATCCGGCTCAGCTTCGACATCGCAACCGATGCGCCGGAAGATTCCATTGCACAGCTCATCAAGCTGACCGAGCGCTACTGCGTCGTGTACCAGACCCTAAACAAGCGCCCTGACCTCACAGTCAACGTTAACTCGCTCGCGTAATGATTGGACTGCCGGGCACAGTCTCCGCGCAATCTGTGCCGCAGTCCAGAGCCCTGCGGCGCGGGTCTTAATGCAGTTCGTGGTAATTCGGGAACTTCGGCAGAAATGGATCGCGCCGCGTCGGCTCCAGCATGGGCAGCGCCCGTTTCATGAAGAAATTGACCGGAGTCCAGCGATGCTTGACGTAAAGGTCGAGCGGAACGAGCACGTGCCTGAAGTGGTATTTGGGCTCATAGTTGAGGCTTGTTGAAGCATACCACTCGTACTTGTTTTCGATGGCCCATTCCAAGATCATCTTCGTCATCAAGTTATAAAGGTTGAGTTCGAAGGCGACGCTGTAATCGAAGCCGACATATTCGGAGGTAATCTCTTTTCCATTCGCCAGGCAAAGATTGAACGAAACGATCTTTCCCTCGTTTAAGACCAAGAAAAATAGGGATCTTTCTCCCATGCTCTGCCCAATCCGGCAGAAGTAATCCGGTGTCAGTTTCTCAAAGTGCAGCGGCGACCGGTTGTAGACTGCAAGGTAAAGCGGGAAAATCTCATCGATATAGGGCGTAATGTCGCTTACGACCTGTAACTCCAGTTTCGCCCGTTCGGCCGTCCGCCGCTCGTCCCGGCGCAGTTTTGCCCGCATCTTCGCGCTGAGCACCGTGCGCATATACTCGTCGAAATTCTTGAAATTGAGCCGGAGCCGCGACATCGGCATACTCGGCGCGCGGGTGAAGCCGCTCTCCGTAAGAGATGAAAGCGCGGCCCTGCTGGAGGCAGTGAACTCCTTGAACACGATCAGCTTCGTCCCGAGGCGCCGCGCGTGGCCGCTAATGGCCGCGGCGAGGCTTCGTGCTATGCAATGACGGGTTTGCTCGTCCTCCGCATCGAGATGGCCCTCGCCCGCGGCGCATCCTACCATGAGGGTTCGCATCCGAAGAAAGCGTGGCCAGACGCGGCGGACAAGATCGACCGCCCGTCTCACCTTTTCCCCCGACCCCTCGACGAGGTCTTGATCGTTGATGAAGAACGGTTGGATCGCGCGGACTTGGCCGAGAGCGTCTCTCAAGCCGAAGTAGCGGTAATCGAACCCCTGATCGATGGTGTCTTCAACGAGTTCGTAATAGCGCCGGTCCTTGCGCTGACCGCAAAAAGCCCTGTCCCAGCGCGGGCAGTCCTCGATCTCATCGCGAGACAAAACCTCGACCCGCCATTTTGGCGCGGCCGCCACGCTCCGGGATTCTCCGGCGCTTCTATCGTTCCGCACCAAGGCATCGCTGTACAGGTTCAGGGCATCCAATTCCATTGCAAGTCACCAAATCGCAAATTGCGCCATTGCAGGGTGACCGGGAGGCACATCCAAACCGGCCCTGGCGCGACTCAATATGAAACGCAGAGCTTGGCTGAAACTGTGGCGATGCCAATTTATCCCATGACGGTGCGCTGAAGCCCGTAGAGCCAATCGTTGCGCGAGAGGAGCTGGTCGCCGGTGGCCGCTTTGATCGCGAGGTCCCGAACGAGGTCGAAGGGCGGCGGGCAATGGTAAATGCGACCCATCTGCGCAGAGGCTGCGGCCACTCGCCAGACGCGCGGTCCGCGGTTCAGCCGGAAGGCGTTCAAAGCCGCGAACACGTTACCGGGCGAGGCGGTCAAGCTGGCGGCCAGCGCGGCGCCATCCTCAATCGCCATGACGCCGCCCGAAGCAAGATACGGGCGCATCGCATGCCACGCGTCGCCGATGGTTTGAATGCGTCCTTCGCCGCCGTCCCACTTTTCGATACCGGTCATCCGCCAATGCAACCAATCCGTGCCCGAGGCGACGATCGACTTCGGCAATTCCGCCCATGCCTGCGTCCTAGCAGCAAGATAGGGCGACTGCTCAACGCCGTCGCTTTCCCGATCACTGCGGTGAATGTCGTCGATGACGAGGACCGCATTGATTTTGCTGCCGCCGGCTACAGGGTAGTGGACGAGATGTGCGCCATCCGCCATCCAGACGCCGATCACGCTTCTCAACGGTGCCGGGATAGCGCCGAGCGGCAAGATGGCGCGCCAAGCCACAGCATGCACCGGAACCCGGCGGGGCTGAACGTCGAAAAGCTTGCGCACGGAGGAATTCAGTCCATCGGCACCGATCAAAGCGGCCGCGCTCGAAGCTTGGTCTCCTGCTTCGATCTCGACGGAGTCGCGCCCAACGGTAGCCTTGAGGACTGGCGCGCCGTATTTTATGGGGATGCCAAGCTCGACGGCGCGGTGGAAGAGGGCGCTTTGCAAATCCGCTCGCAGCAGCGTGACATAGGGCGACCCATAGCGCGCCCGGGCAGCCCGCCGCAGCGGGATGGTATTGAGAAGCGCTCCGCTCCCCGCGTTGTGCAGCTCGATGGCCTCGGGCTCAAAGGAGGTGCCCAACAGGTCGAGGTGCCAGCTCTCCATAATGCGCGTCGCGTTCGGGCCCATTTGGATGCCCGCGCCGATTGGCTCGATGACTTTCTCGCGCTCGAAAATCGAAACCGCAAAGCCCTCAAGCTTCAGCGCGATGGCTGCACTCAATCCCGCGATTCCCGCGCCCGCGATCGCGATCGTTCCCAACGATTTGCTGTTCGTCATCGCGCGTCCGCCCCGCCCGGTTCATAAAGACAATAAGGCGGGTCGGACTGATCCGTGCGGAGATTCCCATCGTGAATGTAAAGCGTTGAGCAATAGGGGCAGACGATCTGGTCGTCGCCGCCCATGTCGAGATAGACATGCGGGTGGTCCATAGGCGGCCTCGCCCCCATGCACTGAAACTCTCTTACACCTATGTGGATCTTCTCAACGCCGATGTCGTTGTGGAAATGGGGCACGCCAACTTTCGCCATTTAAACTCGCCTTGTTTGCGCCGCGGAGACGTTTACTCGATTGAGCGGCAGGCGCAAGCCTAGACTTGACGTTTGGGCGGCTTGCGGCGCCAATGTGCCTGCCGGGACGGGCACAATAAAGCCAGAGGCGCTACGGCCTATTGCCGCACTGCTAGCGCTTCCCGCCGGATGCACACGGGTAGCCGGCCGGTGAAGGCTGAAGGCTTCGCGCTCAGGAGAAAAGCTTACCGCGCTTATCGAGACGCTGCAGCACGCCCGGAAGCAGGTCCGGCAAATCCTCCGCGATCAGCCCCGGTCCGAATGCCAGGGCGAGTTCTGCGTGGATCCAGACCGCGGCCGCGGCCGCGTCAAAGGCTGCCATGCCTTGCGCGGCAAGACCGGTCACGAGGCCCGCGAGCACGTCGCCGCTTCCGGCCGTTGCAAGCCAAGGCGGCGCATTCTCGCTCACCGCGGCGAGCCCGCCAGGATGGGCCACGACGGTATCCGGACCTTTGAGGATGATGACCGCTCCAGATATTTCCGCTGCGCGGCGGGCACGTTCCAATTTGGAAGGTTCCTCACTGAGTTCGGGAAACACGCGCTTGAACTCACCCTCATGCGGCGTCACGATCGTGAGCGCGGGGAGCCGGCTCTTGATTTGATCGAAAAGCTCAGTTGGTGTTTCACTGAACGCGGTAAGTCCTTCGGCATCGAGGACGGCTGTTGCCTGGCTCTGCAAAACGCTCCCGACAAGCTCTTTCACCTCAGGGTCGCTTCCAGCTCCCGGTCCGATCAGCACCGACGTGATGCGCGTATCTGAAAGTAAGTCCGTTAAGCCCTCAGGGCCGTCATACGGGTCCACCATGACGGCCGTAAGCTGCGAGGCGTTGATATAGAAGGCGGCTTTCGACGTGGCGACCGTCACAAGGCCGCTGCCCGCGCGAAGCGCCGTACGGGCAGCGAGCCGGCCCGCCCCCGTGCGTTCCATCGGTCCCGAGACAACGACGGCATGGCCGCGATCGTATTTGTGCCCGTCGATCCTGAGCTTTGGGAAGAAGCGCAGCCAAAAATCCGGATCGTTCGCAAAGGCGCCGGGCGCGATGTCTTCAAGCACAGTGGCGGGAATGCCAATGTCGACAGCCCGCACATCGCCGCAATAGAGGCGCCCCGGCAGGAGGACATGGCCGGTTTTGCGCCGGAAGAAGGTGACCGTGGCCGCCGCCTTGAAGGCGAGCCCATGAACCTTGCCCTGTGTGGCGTTAATCCCGGAGGGAACGTCGATCGCCACCACGGGCAGCGCGCGGGCCGTGACCTCCTCGATGATTTGCGCCGGTATGCCGGTCACGTCGTCGCGCAAGCCCGTACCATAGATGCCATCGACGATGATTTGAGCACCTTCGAGAAGCTGGAGCGACAAAGGCTCGATCGCTTCGTCCCAGCGCCGGGCCATTTCCTTTGGATCGCGCGGCAAATCATCGCGGCGTCCGAGCAAACCTAGCCGGACGTGATAGCCGCGCTCGCGCAGATACCGGGCGCATACAAAACCATCGCCGCCATTATTGCCAGGCCCGCAGAGAACGCTGACGCGGCTTCCTCGTGGAAATCGCCGGACAACTTCCTCGGCGACGGCGCGCCCGGCATTTTCCATCATGGTCAGCGGCGATGTCCCAGCCTCGGCGGCTAGCTTTTCGGCGCGGTTCATTTCTTCGGCGGTCAACAGTTCCAGCACGAGGAGGCCTGCATTCTAAAGTCGTGGGAAAGTCATCTTAATAACGTGTGATGACGGCCGAATGTAGCGGAAATTTGTGAAAAGGCGAAAGAAAAGCGCAGCTAAGGCGTAAGCGAAATGGACCGTTAGCTTAATTATTAGGCTTACTTTGCCCACTTCTTAATCAGATTGCCGTCTGCTCGATGCAAAATCGGGGGAGCTTGACAGCAGGGCTTGTTTGGCATGTCATGTGCTTGCCAAGGCCATCGCTGTTTGCCCCGTTTCGGAGGATACGAGTTATATGAAAAAAATCGAAGCGGTCATCAAGCCGTTTAAGCTCGATGAAGTTAAAGAAGCTTTGCAGGAAATCGGCTTGCAAGGGATTACCGTTACGGAGGCGAAAGGCTTCGGCCGTCAAAAAGGCCATACCGAACTCTACCGCGGCGCGGAATATGTTGTCGATTTCCTGCCGAAGGTGAAAATTGAGATTGTGCTACCGGATGACATGGTAGAAAAAGCGGTTGAAACAATCCGGAATTCTGCCCGGACTGGTCGTATCGGCGACGGCAAGATCTTCATTATGAACGTCGAAGACGCGATCCGGATCCGGACTGGCGAAACCGGTCCCGAGGCAATTTGATTGCTTCTGTTGCTTTCTTCCAGAAGCAATGACATCGAAATCGAATAGACCCATCGAAACGGCGCTCCGCGCCGTTTTAATGCAAGCACGCGAGTAAACTGGACGAGGGATGACAATGGCGAATGAAGTTGTAAAACGTCTGAAGGACGAGGACATTAGGTTTGTGGATCTTCGCTTCACCGACCCGCGCGGCAAGATGCAGCACGTGACGATGGAGTTGAGCGAAATGGGCGAAGAGGCTTTCGCCGAGGGCATCATGTTCGACGGCTCGTCCATCGCGGGCTGGAAAGCCATCAACGAAAGCGACATGACGTTGATGCCCGATCCCGAGACGGCTCATCTTGACCCATTCTTTGCCCAATCAACTCTTGCGATTTTCTGCGACATTCTCGAACCGGCAACAGGTGAGCGCTATGAGCGCGACCCGCGCGGCATCGCCCGCAAGGCTGAGGCCTATCTCCAGGCGACCGGCATCGGCGACAAGGCCTTCTTCGGACCCGAAGCCGAATTCTTCATTTTCGACGACGTCCGCTTCTCCGCCGATCCCTACAATTGCGGCTATCGTCTCGATTCGACCGAGCTTCCCACGAACATGCCGACCGAGTACGAGATGGGAAACCTTGGTCACAGGCCCCGCACCAAGGGCGGCTACTTCCCGGTTCCCCCGATCGACAGCGCACAAGACATCCGCTCGGAGATGCTGTCGACCATGTCCGCGATGGGCGTCGTCACCGAGAAGCATCACCATGAGGTTGCCTCGGCTCAGCACGAACTCGGCATCAAGTTCGGCACGCTGACGAAGATGGGCGACGCGCTGCAGATCTATAAGTATGTCATTCACAACGTGGCACAGTCCTACGGAAAGACCGCCACGTTCATGCCGAAGCCGGTCTTTGGCGACAATGGCTCGGGCATGCACGTCCACCAGTCGATCTGGAAGGGCTCAACCCCCGTCATGGCGGGCAATCTTTACGCCGACCTGTCGGAAACCTGTCTGTTCTATATCGGCGGCATTCTCAAGCACGCGAAGGCCTTGAATGCCTTCACGAACCCCAGCACAAACTCCTACAAGCGCCTTGTCCCGGGCTATGAAGCGCCGGTGCTTCGCGCCTACTCTTCGCGCAACCGCTCGGCGTCGTGCCGTATTCCGGTCACGTCGAACCCGAAGGCCAAGCGCGTCGAAGTTCGCTTCCCCGATCCGTCAGCCAATCCGTACCTTGCATTCGCATCCATGCTTATGGCGGGCCTCGACGGCGTGCGGAACCGCATCCATCCCGGCAATCCGATCGACAAGAACCTTTACGATCTGCCTCCGGCCGAACTTGCAGAAATCCCGACCGTTTGCGGCTCGCTTTCGGAGGCCCTTGAGGAACTCAATGCCGACCGCGCTTTCCTCAGGGAAGGCGGCGTGTTCACCGACGACCAGATCGAACTCTTATGTGGAGCTCAAGCAGGAAGAGATCGATCGCTTCCGCATGATGCCGCACCCCATCGAGTTCGATATGTACTATTCGTGCTAAGCATGGATTGAGGGAAATGGCGGCTCCAGGGCCGCCATTTTTAATTGCGCTTACCGGGTCTGGGGTCCGCCTTGCGTTTGAGTGCTGGACCGGTTGCGCGCTTTGCGCGCCGTTATTGCGGCCTTTCACGAAGGTGCATCCCGTTGCGGCCGTGATCGCGGCCTCTAAACGTTGCCGTGCGCCCGCGGTCGAAGTCGCGGCGGCCACCTTCGAAGGCTCGCCTGGAGAAATCGCCTCTATCCCTGAAGTCCCGTCTGGCGAAACGGCCGCGCTCGTCGCGGTTGTCACGCAACATTTGGCGATCTTGCGCTCCGCGCTGTTCAAAAGGGCCCCGCCTATCTATCTGCTGGGCCAAGGCTGGCATGGTCAGAGCTGCAGCTGCTATGAGAGCGATGAGTGTTCTTTTCATTTGGCTTAGTCCTCCTAGCCCTAAGAAACGCGCTCCTCCACAACTTGTTGCATGGCTATGCGTGCGGCCTCCTCCTATAGCGGGCCGGCCAGCGCTCTAGCGGCAGGTGTAGCGGACGGCGCCAGCATGGGCGCGGGACCTACTCGGCGGCCTGCGCCGGGGGCTCCAGAAGATCGCCTTCGAGACTTCCCGCCCGGACGAGGCGCTCGAAAATCCCGCCGGCGCAGGCGAGTTCGCGGAAGCTTCCCGCCTCGACGATACGGCCTTGTTCGAGCACCAGGATCTTCTGCGCATTCGCCGCCGTTGAGAGACGGTGCGCGATGAGAAATGTCGTCCGCCCGCGCCGGACGGCTTCCAGCGCGCGTTTGATCTTGGCTTCGGTTTCGTTGTCGAGAGCGCTCGTGGCCTCGTCGAGGATTAAGATGGGGGCGTTCTTAAGGATGGCGCGCGCGATTGCGATGCGCTGCCGCTCGCCGCCGGAAAGCGCCGTGCCGCGCTCGCCGATTACGAATTGATAGCCGCCCGGCTTGTCGCAGATGAAGCTATGGGCCTCCGCCATACGCGCCGCGGCTTCGATCTCGCTGTCCGTCGCGGTAGGGCGCCCGATACGGATATTCTCCGCGATGGACCTGTTGAACAGCCCCGCGTCCTGGAACACAACGGCGATAGACTGTCTCAAAGATTGGAGCGTGACGTCCCGGATATCCGTGCCGTCGATCAGAATCCGCCCTTCCTGGGGATCGCGAAGGCGCTGCAGCAAGGCAAGGGTGGTTGTTTTTCCCGATCCCGTTGGCCCGACAAGCGCGACCGTCTCTCCGGGAGAGGCCTCGAAATCGAGGTTGAAGACGCCCTGCTCACTCTTGGGAAACCGGAAGGTCACATTTTCGAACCGGACATCCCCCTCGACGTGATCGAGAGGGACGGCACCGGGCTTTTCCATCGTGCCGCCTGCCGCGTCGAGGAGGTCGAAAAGGCTCGCCAGGGAGGGCGCCTGGAGAAACACGCGGGCCACAAAACTTGAAAGCTGGTCGAGCTTGCTGATGAGAAGGCTTGCAAAGCCGACAAAGGCGACGATCTGGCCAACCGTCACTTCACCGCGCTCAGCGAGAATTGCACCCATCGCAAACACTGCCACCATCGCGACGGTGGCGGCGCATCGCGTCAGAACCGTGAGCATCGCCCACCAAGTCAGAACGGGATATTGCGCCCGCAAGAGATCGGCCATCACGCTACGAAGCGCGCTCGTCTCGTCCATGAGCCTGGAATAGCTTTGCACGACGATGACATTTCCAATGACATCGCCGACCCGGCCGAACACGTTCTGATGATACTGTTCGACATCGGCTTGGCCGCCATGCGTCCGGCGGATTACAAGCGTGTTCGCCAGAAAATAGAGCACAGCAAGAGTGCCCAATAGGCCCGCAAGGCGCGTGTCGATGGAAAGCGCCGCGGGTATCAAAAGAACGACGCCTGCGATTGCGGTCAAATGCTCGCGCAGGAATGACAGCCAAAGCGCGAAAAGCTGATCCGTGCCGGCGAGCATCACGCGTACCAAGCGCCCCGATCCCTGCTCGGCGTGATAACTGATCGGGAGCGTGATTGCCCGCTCGAAGGCGGTGCCCATGGCGGCCAGTCGCTGACGGTGGGCCAGCCTGTCGGCCAAAACGGCAAGAGCGGTGCTAGCCACAATGTTGAAAAAGCCGAGCACGGCCCAAATCCCGATGATCGGGAAAGCTTTGTCGCCTTTGGACAGAGCGTCGACAACCCGGCCGAATAAGACTGGCTCGGCGAGTTGCACGACCGCGATGGCGATGCCGGCCAGAACCAATACGAGTGTAAGGGCACGTTCGGAAGACAGCATGCCGAGCGCGCGAAAATAGATCCTGACCAGTTGCATAAGGCCCTGCTTACGACTTAACCGAGGTTTTCATCTTACACTGACGAACGCGTAGCGGAATATCTCGAGTCATGGAACGCCTCAAATTTGGGTAATTTAGGCCACCTTTTTGCTTTCAATTGTCTATGGCTCCAATATTCGCCGGTACTATCGAGTGTCTCTAACACCTCCAGAACATCGTCGGTCGCGGCGCTGAGTGTTTGCATAGCGATGGCCTGCATGCTGGTCGCGGCGGCAAGGTCAACCGGTTCGAATGCCGCCTGTGCCCGTCCCGCCTCGATCCGCGCGAAGCCGGGCAGTGCGTTGACGAGCTTCAGGAGACGCAGAGAGTTCCGTTGCGCCTCGGTCAGCCGCTTGCGGTGAGCCTGCAGAAGACTCGCCGGTACGTCGCTCGGCACTTCTTCGAGCGATCCAAGCATCAGGGTGAGCGGAGTGCGGAACTCATGGCTTATGTTCGAGAAAAAGGCCGTCTTGGCCCGGTCTAAGTCTTTGAGCTGGCCGTTCAGGCGCTTGAGTTCCACCTCGCGGCGCTCAAGTTCCTCCATGGCGGCCTTAATCTGCCTGTTCGCCTCCTTGACCTCGCTGGCGCGAAGCCGCACTTCGGCTTCCATGCGATCGGCGCGGGCTCGCGCACTGTCGATCCGTTCGCTGCTTTCGCGCGTAGCCTGCTCCCGGCTTGTGATGAACTCGGTCACGTCCTCGAACATGGTGGATGATGTCGCTGAGCGTAGCGGCGGCGATCTGACGGCGGTGCCCGGCACTGCCACTCAAGGCCGGAGAGCAATTCTACCATCGCGGCTTTTTGGCAGCCGGCTACCATGGAAAGTTCGGGAAGAAAAGAGCTTATTCATTCCCCCATGATGATCAATTGCCATTTCGTTATCATGCTGTCATTGCTCGTCTCGGCATGAATATAGGCGGAGATATTAGAGATTGTGAATGAAATAACCCATACCGCTAACGCTTCGATACCACCCCGCCTCCACGTATTTTTCGCTACGAGAACACAAACCATTGCTTCGGCTAGGTAGGCTACTCTCCCTCCAGCCTCGAAGGTCGCGGTAAATCCGACCGCAAATATAGTCGCAACAATTGTGAGGTAATACCAATCAGCGTCTCTTTGATCATCGTTCCTCGGCCGTAGCAAATAAAAAATTGGAACATAAGTGACAAGCGTCAGAATATACCAATTAATATTGACGATCGTGCCGAGCGCGTATTCGGTCTGGCGTCGCCCAAGGTCGACCAGATCGATGATATTAACATAATATGATACCAGGATTAGCGCAGCGGCGCCTAAAAGTGCCAATATTACTCGAATGGACGGTTTTACTATATACAGTGCAGATGACGCGATAAGATATAGAAAAGATGAGTGAACGAGAGCGGCGCAGGTGGCAGCTAATACAACCCGAGCAGGGGTGCTGCGTAACTTAATGCTGGACAAAAGCGCAAAGAAAACTGTTAGAGCCACGCCTTGGCGAATCTGATTAAAGTACATTTGACTGCCGAGATTGGGTTCCAGCACAAAAAACAAGGCTGTGATGGGCCAATTGCCGCCAGCAAGGCGGGAGGCAAATAAAAGGTAAGCAAAACTACTAAAAAAAATGGTTACATGCAAAGCGGTTTCCGGGCCAAAGAGTGCCCCAACCGTAATTGAGTATATCCTCCAAAGAGGTTCCTCAATAATAAAACGCCACCAATTGAGGTCGCCACTTACCAATTCTGAGTACCAGTCCGATTCCAAAGAAAAATAGTTAACAACATAGTTCAAGTCGTCAATCGCTATATACGACTTCCGGGTTGATAGTACTAAAGCAAGTATAAGAAACACTAGAATTGCCGCCGCATTGGGCGACCATGCAAAAGGCTGCAGTTTGCCGGCGCCGGCGATACTATTTTTGCTGTTACGGTCAAAAGCCGAAGCGGCACCCCGCCATCTATCACTACTCATCTTCAGCGGCCAGAGGCGAGATTGAGTTTCCCATTAAGACACGCTCATACTCTGCGGTGATTTTGCTTACTTCAAACCGTCTTACGTCTATCTCTTCATGGAACGCGCTTGCTTCAACGAATCGCAGCAACTCCATGCCTAAAGCTTCAGCGGTAATCGCGGCGGCCAAACGTACGCCGGCGGTTGAACGCGCTATTTCGGCTGTCCCCCCCAACGCCGGAGTAGAAATCACACGCGTGCCGCAGGCCAAGGCCTCAAGCATGACATTCGGAAAACCTTCATAGCGTGAACACAGTATAAACGCATCCGCTCGGGCCATGAACGCATAAGGATTTTTTTGAAATCCAATGAAACGTACCTGATGATCGACCTTCCGTGAGCGCACCTGCTCATCTAAAGCCCCCCGCAAAGGGCCGTCCCCCAATACCGTAACTCTAAGCCTGTCACAACCGACCAGGGAGACTGCGTCAATCAGGAGATCAAATCCCTTTTGAACGGTCAAACGGCCAGCCGCCACCATATTGATTAAGCCACTCCCGGAGAAATAGGAATTGCTGTCGAAATCGAAGCTGGAGGGGCCGGCAGAGAGCCTGGCTATTTTTTCAATATCTATAGGGTTGTTTATAATGCAGAGCTTTTGTGCCGGGATCGCGAAGTTTCTCAGAAGATCGTCGCGCATATCGGAAGACTGACAGATGATGTCATCAAAGCGGCTGTAGAATTTACGGTAAGCGAGGTTCCAAGCTCTCGAATGATGCAAAGCACGGAAATGCTCCGACACAACAACGGTTTCCCGCGCCACATATTGCGTATTTCCTGGCAATAGAGGCCGAACCATCGATAAAGCAAGATTGAGATGAGACAAGGTCGAAAAGACGACGTCCGCCCTTTGGTTCCAAATGAGGCGGACGAGTTTCGGCAAGGCATGCTTAACTCTGGGTGTTTTTAAATCCAAAAGCTGGACATCGCTTGGAATATCGTCGAGGAACGCTGCTCCACGCGTGTCGAGGACCGCCAAGATCATTTGAAATTTTGCGCGGTCCAAATGATTCAGCAACGTAACAATGACGCGCTCCGCTCCTCCAGCGGCAAGGGTTGGAATGATAAAAAGAATGCGCCGGCGCTGCGTCATTGAGTTTATGCCGTTTTAAGACGCCAATACTTGAGGCTTGCGTTCATGGCTCAAAAGGCTACGAAATAGGTCTTCCCACTTGCGAGCAACGGTCTCGGGCGAAAAACGGGAGCGCGCTTCCCCGGCAGCGGTCCCAAAGCGTTGCCGAAGTTCGCTATCCCTCATAAGGCTGTCTAAGGCGCCTGTGAGCGCAGGCACATCCTCAGAAGGCACCAGCAAACCGTCCAACCCATGACGAATAATTTCGGAGGGGCCCGTCTCACAGTCGAAGCTAACCACGGGGAGTCCATGCGCCATGGCTTCGGCTAAAGTGAGCGAGAATCCTTCAAAACGGGAGCTCAAGACATAAAGGTCTGCGCGGCCATACCAATCCGCCACATTCCCTGCCCAACCCGGAAGGAAAACGCGGGCTCTGAGCCCTTTCGACGTGACCAGCGCTTCCAAGGCCGCGCGCTCAGGCCCTTCGCCGACGATTGCAAGGTCCCAATCCGGATGTTGCGAGGCAAGCGGCGAAAAGGCGGCGACGAGAAGATCGAACCCCTTTTGAGGCGCGAGCCTGCCGGCTGCGAGAAGTATTTTCCGATCAGCCTTGCATATGGCTTCGGGCTCCAATCTTGGCTCGCCCCTGGGCAGCGGCCACGGAAGCGGATTGGGAATGACCTCGATCCGCTTGGCCATGGTGTTCGCTGCCAGCCAAGAAGCCGTTCCCTTATTCAGGGCTGTAAGGCAAGCCAACTGCCCGTAGCCTATGGCTTCAACGCCCTTCCAGACTCTTTTTATCCGATATCTCGGCGGATGGATGTGAATCGATCCGATGGGCACAGTGTGCGTCAAACCGCGGGCGGCCAATGCCAAAGTTGCGCAGGCGTTCCCCATCATGGCAATGGCAATATCTGGCCTGATACCGGCAAGCGTTCGCCTTAACGCCCTGACGCGCTGAATATTCCGGGAAAAGCCGTCTACGATGCCCCTGCTGGGTCCAGCCATGAATAAAGAGACACGGGCGACTGAGGGGTGCAAGTCGTAGGCATCGTCCGCAAGCGGCGCTAGAGTGACGATGGTAATATCCCACCCTTTTTCAGCCCAATAACTCGATAGCGATGCAGTGACACGCTCCGCTCCGCCGCGTCCCATTGAAAAAATATAGAAAAGCAGCTTCATAAACTCGCGCCCTGCAATTCTGATTGCGGATTATCGACGTTGACGAATGCCTTTATGCTGCCCTTGGAGCGCGCAAGGTTTCCACATACTCCCGCAGGCCATCTTTACCCTTCCACCAACCCGGCTTTTCCGGAAGAGCCACACATACCCGTCGCCGGTCTGCATAGCATAGGCGAATGCTTTTTCAAACCCGGCGAGGGTGAACTAGTTTTTCACCTGCACGTCCCGGTGCATAAAAGCTGGCCGGCCAATCAAAAGGCGACCGAGCCGCCTCGGAGGAGCAAACAGCGCATGCAAAATCCAGAACATCTAACTTGAGCGGATTTGCGACCTTTAGCCCCCGCCAAAAAGGAAGCATCGCTAGACTTCCGGGCGAATAGGGCTGAAAACGAGCTACGGTCCCGACTTGGTTCCCATCGGGCCGCCTCTACCCAACGACCGTTACCGGAGCTTTCCGTGCGCCCCGCAGTAATTGCCGCAACCGGCCTCTACACTCCGCCCCAGAGCATATCGAACGCCGAATTGGCCGAGGCCTTCAACACCTATGCCGAGCGGTTCAATGCCGGGAACGCCGCGGCCATAGCCAGCGGCCGCATCGAGGCCATTCTGCCTTCGTCGGTGGAGTTTATCGAGAAAGCGTCGGGCATCAAATCGCGCTTCGTTGTGGAGAAGACGGGCATCCTCGATCCGGGCTTGATGCGGCCGGTTCTGCCCGAGCGCCCGAACGAAGAGATTTCGATCCTGGCCGAGATCGCCGTCAAGGCCGCGGATCAGGCGCTGGAGCGCTGGGGCAAGCCCCGCGAGCGGATAGCGGCCGTGCTGTGCGCAGCGTCCAACATGCAGCGCGCCTATCCAGCCATGGCGGTCGAGGTTCAGGCGGCGCTCGGGATCGGCGGCTTCGCGTTCGACATGAACGTGGCGTGCTCGTCGGCGACCTTTGGGATCAAGACGGCGGCGGATTATATAGCGGCCGGCCAGGCGGACGCGGTTCTCATGGTCAACCCCGAGATCTGCTCGGGCCACCTGAACTTCAGAGATCGCGATAGCCACTTCATCTTCGGCGACGTGGCCACCGCGGTGATCGTCGAGCGAGCCGGCGAGGCGGAGTGTGGCTGGGAGATTTTGGGCACGCGGCTGAAAACCCAGTTCTCGAACAACATCCGCAACAACGCTGGCTTCCTGAACCGCGCCGCGCCCGAGGGCCGCGACCTTCCGGACAAGCTATTCGTCCAGCAGGGCCGCAAGGTCTTCAAAGAGGTCGTGCCGATGGTCTCGGATATGATCCTCGGTCATGCAGCCGATCTCGGTCTCGACCCGCACAATCTGAAGCGGCTTTGGCTGCACCAAGCCAACATCAACATGAATGAGATGATCGGCCGCCGCGTGCTCGGCCGCGTTCCCACGCGGGAAGAGAATGTCATCATCTTGGACGAGTACGCCAATACCTCATCGGCGGGATCGATCATCGCCTTCCACAAGCACTCCGCCGACCTGCTGGCAGGCGACGTGGGCTTGATTTGCAGCTTTGGGGCGGGCTATTCGGCCGGCACGGTGTTCGTTCGCAAGCGTTGAGTTGAGCTTAGAGGCCCCGAGCCCAGGCTGGCCGCAGGCCGGCCGCTTCAGGCGAGGCAATGGCCTTGCGCAAATCGCCCAATAGCCGCGCCTTGTCAGCGCCCAGCGTTCCTTTCAGGATGAGCCAATTCGACGCGTGGTCGCTCCGGAATACGGTTCGCTTAAGCTCCAGGGCGGAAACGAACACCTCCATTTCCTGCATCAGGCCCGGCACGCTGAGCGGCTCCCAGTCCGGATAATTGGCGCGCAACCGCTCCTCGCCCTGGGGAAAACTCACAACCAATGTCGCGAGATACTCAGGCTGAGCGGCATTCATCAGCGCCGCCGAATTCATCGCGTGCTGCTGCGACAGCGCCTTGCCGCCGAGGCCGTTAAGGATCATCACCGAGCGCTTGATCCGCGCCTGCGCGAGCTTCTCAAGCGACTTAAGCGAGGTCGCGAATGTCTCCCCTTTGTTCACCCGGGCGAGCACCTCGTCATCCCCCGACTCGGCGCCCACATAGACGAGCGAGAGGCCGAGCGCGGCCAGCTCTTGAAGCTCAGCCGGCGATTTCTTCCGCAGATTGCGCGGCAGGCAATAGCTCGACACCCGCCGCACGGAGGGCAGTTCGCGGCGGATCGCCTCAAGCACGGTCACGAGGCGGCGTGTGGAAAGCGTCAGCGCGTCGCCGTCGGCGAGAAAAACGCGCCTGACATCGCTCCCAAACTCTGCACCGCAGCGCCGGATGCTTTCGAGCACTTCCTCCTCGCTACGCGGCCGGAAACGCTTCTGCGGAGCCGTATACATTTCGCAAAAGGTGCACCGATTCCAGGAACAGCCGTCCGTCACAGGCAGGATCAGCGATTTTGATTCGCTCGGCGGCCGATAGACAGGAGCGACATAACGGATGGGATCGTTGGGCATGCGCAGGCCACGGCCTTTCTTTGTGTGTCTGTATAGCACGGAAACGGTTTCGTATCCCCCGCCGCCCCGAGGGGAAGGCGGCGCCCGCAGATGCTTTCGCAAACCGGAAGCTTTCAAGCAAGATCGATGCAAGAGCAAGAACTTATAGAAGAGTTTTTCGCTTGTGACCGGCTGCGGGATTGTCCGCTTTCAAACAAAGCGGCGGCAGGGGCTGTTGCACTCAAGACAAGAATTGGCGGCTCACGCGCTTTTTCTGTTCTTAAATCAAAGCCATACGGGCATGGCACGCCGGTTGCTTTCTCTGATCGAGGATAGCCGCCGGGATGTGCGGCGCGCAGGGACCGGGCCGGGTTTCGGTGATCTCGAAGCGGCCCTTTGCGAGGATTGGGAATGTTTGAATTCGGGCAGCGGCAAGACAACGAAACGGGCATCAAGGCCCTCGACGACGTCCTGCAAAAAGTAGCGGAGCATAAGGGGTGCAATACCCAGGGCAGCAGCGGCAAAGCGAGCTGCGGTTCGCAGGCCGGGCAAAACGACCTGCCACCCGAGATATGGGAGAAGGTGAAGAACCATCCCTGCTACAGCGAAGAAGCCCATCACCACTACGCCCGCATGCACGTCGCTGTCGCGCCGGCCTGCAACATCCAATGCAATTATTGCAACCGCAAATACGATTGCGCCAATGAATCCCGCCCAGGCGTTGTCAGCGAGCGGCTGACGCCAGAGCAAGCCGCGAAGAAGGTGGTCGCGGTTGCGTCCACGATCCCGCAAATGACGGTTCTGGGTATCGCAGGCCCAGGAGATCCGCTTGCCAACCCGGCTAAGACTTTCAAGACATTCGAGCTGATCTCAAAGCAAGCGCCCGATATCAAGCTTTGCCTGTCGACGAATGGCCTCGCATTGCCGGAGCACATCGACACCATCATGCAGTACAATATCGACCACGTGACCATCACGATCAACATGGTCGATCCGGAAGTGGGCGCGAAAATATATCCCTGGATCTTCTACAATCACAGGCGCTACACGGGCGTCGAAGCTGCAAAGATTCTCTCCGATCACCAGCTCCGCGGCCTCGAAATGCTGACCGAGCGCGGCGTTCTCTGCAAGGTGAACTCGGTGATGATCCCGGGCGTCAACGATCACCATCTCGTCGAGGTCAACCGGGCCGTCAAATCGCGCGGAGCCTTCCTCCATAACATCATGCCGCTGATCTCCGCGCCAGAACATGGCACCGTGTTTGGGCTGGCGGGCCAGCGCGGGCCGAGCGCCCAGGAATTGAAAGCGCTGCAGGACGAGTGCGAAGGCGAGATGAACATGATGCGGCACTGCCGTCAGTGCCGTGCTGACGCCGTGGGCCTTCTAGGCGAGGATCGCAGCACCGAGTTCACGACTGAGAAAGTCATGGAGATGGAGGTCAACTACGACCTCGACGGCCGCAAGGCTTATCAGGCCAAGGTCGAAGAGGATCGTCAGGCCACCGTCGCGGCGAAAAACGCGGAGCTTGCGACGCTCGCCGGCGAGATGACCGATATCAAGATCCTGGTCGCAGTCGCGACCAAGGGCGGCGGACGCGTCAACGAGCATTTCGGGCACGCCACAGAGTTCCAGATCTACGAGCTGAGCACGGGTGGCGCCAAGTTTGTGGGTCACCGGCGCGTGGATCTGTACTGTCAGGGCGGCTTCGGCGACGAGGATAAGCTCGAAACGGTGATCCGCGCCATCAACGACTGCACGGCGGTTTTTGTCGCGAAGATCGGCGGCTGCCCCAAAGAAGGTTTGTTGAAAGCCGGCATCGAACCTGTGGACAACTACGCGCACGAGTTCATCGAGCAATCCGCCATTGCCTACTTCAAAGACTACGTCGAGAAATGCAGGCGTGGCGAAATCCGGCACAGTGCCCGCGGGGACGCCGACCTCCGCCAGGGCGCTTTCACCGCCGCTTAGCGGCATCCCATCAAGAAACAGGAGAATGGAAAATGGCCTATAAGATCATAGCTTCAAGCTGTACAGCGTGCAGCGCCTGCGAGGCGGAATGCCCTAATGTCGCGATCACCGCGAAGGGCGGGACCTACGTTATCAATCCGAAGAAGTGCACCGAATGCCTCGGCCATTTCGACATCCCGCAATGCGTCGCTGTATGCCCGGTCGAGAACACCTGTGTGATCGACACTAGCTATCCCCGCTATCAGCCCACCGCCTAGGGGAATCAGGTCATGGACGTATCGGTTACGCCATCGGCGGAAAAATTCATCAAGCGCTTGCTTCGCTTCGATGGCGGACCCGGTAGCGGTTTCCGCCTCCTGGTGTCGCCCGGCGGGTGCTCCGGCCTCGCCGCAGAATTTAGCGTGGAAGCGGCACCGCGGCAGGGCGACGCGGTCGTCGAGGTCAGCGGCCTCAAGCTGTTTCTGCCAGCGGAAAGCCGTTTGCTGCTCAACGGTGTGACGATCGACTTTGCGGAAACGCCAACGCAATCGGGCTTCGTCTTCCACGATCCGAAGCAGAAGTCCTGCGGCTGCGGTCCAAGTGAAGTGACCGTCAGCATCGATGATCTGATCAAGCATTAGGCCCGATCATAATGACACCGGCAATCGAGTATGGCGACAAGATGATAGCGGACGACGCCGCCGCTCTCATCGCGGCCGTCCTCGGCGCCGGTTTGCCGGTGCTTGCCGAGCGTCATCTGCGGCTCGCATCCGGTGCCTATGCCGACGCTGGGGTTGCCGAAGCGCATCTGCGGCAGGCACAGGCGCTGGCACCAAACCACGCGGCCGTGCTGATCGGACTCTATCGCTTCTATTTCTATCAGCATCGCTTGGTGGAGGCTCTGGATATGGCTCGGCTCTGCTTGACGAAAGCCTCTCAAGACAATGGCCTGCCTCTGGATTGGCGCGAAGTTAGCCCGTCCGATGCGGCGTTCGGCGACTACGCAGAGGTCCTGCCGCGCTTCTATCTCTTCACGCTGAAGGGTTACGCATATCTTTCGATGCGCCTTGGCGACCTTGCGGAAGGCCGCGCGGCCGTATCGAAGCTGCTCGAACTCGATCCGAGCGACAAGGTTGGAGCGAAACTTCTGCTCGGCGTTCTCGACAGGATGGGGCAAGACGATGACTGACATCGACGAAGCCATCGATTGGCAAGGCCAGGAAGTCCACTGCGACGGCTGCGCGCATCAGGCGCTCTCCGAGAAGCGCCGCTGTGTTCTAAAGCACGCTTGTGTCCACGATCGCTATGCGCGCCGCATCGACCGTTTTTTTGAATGGAACTCCTCAGTTTCCAACGATTATCTCGATCATCCCCACTTCGAAGTCCGCGCGATCGCCGCGAAGCGTGCCGACGTATTCCGGCTGCCGGCATTGCTAGCCGACCCGGACGAGACGGTGCGCTGGAACGCCGCCCGCAGGCTTCCGCGCCGTTATCTTATGCTTTTGCGCAACGATCCCCATCGCGAAGTGCGCATCCGGGTGGCCACGCTTCTGGATGAAGCCGATCTTTCCCCGATGATCCGGGATGTGGACTATTACGTGCGGCTCGTCGTTGCCCGCCGTCTTGCGGTGCCCGGCCTTCCAGCGATGATGCGGGACGAGGAACCCGAAGTGCGCCGCGTGGTGGCAAGCCGCATCGATCGCGATTCAGCGCGCGCGATGGCCGCGGACGCGGACGCCGAGGTTCGCCTCGCTGTCGCGCGGCGCTTGACGCCGCCCGAGTTGGCGGGCTTCCACCGCGATCCGGATTGGCGCGTCCGGTACGAGGCCGCGAGCCGCGTTTTGCCCCAACTCCTGCCCGAACTGTTGGACGATCCCGATGACTTCGTTCGCGATCTTGCCCGCACGCGCATTGAGCAGCAGGAGGATCCCTACCTCGGTAGCAACATCGTACGCCTGGAAGGGCGTACCGCCGGCGGCATCCCTCAACCCACGAGAAGGCGCTGAGATGACGAATATCAGCCGCGACAGCGACATTGTCGAACTTAACGAGCCGCCAGTGTTCGACTACGGCGAAAAAGTCCGCTCGAAACGCACAATTCGCAACGACGGAACCTACCGCGGCAAGGATATCGGCGACATCCTCTGCAAGAAGGGAGAGGAGGGCTACGTTGTCAGCATCGGCACTTTTTTGCAGCAGTTTTACATCTACGGCGTGGAGTTCGCGTCAACGGGCCACCGCGTCGGCATGAAGCGGAAGGAACTTGAGCCGGTTGAAGCGGCGGTGGACTTCCCTCTAACGGGAGGCCTGGCATGATGGAGCGAAAATTCGAATGGGGTCAGCGCGTGACCGCGCTCGCGGAACTCTATAATGACGGCACGTATCCCGATCATCCGGTGGACGCGCTCCTGGTCAAGGCCGGCGACAAGGGCGAAATCGTCCAAGTCGGCACGCACACTGAAACCAATACACACATCTATATCGTGGAATTCAACGAGAAGCTCGTCGTAGGTTGCCTCGAAAGCGAGATCGATCCCGCTTGAGCGGACGTTGGTATCCATCATTAAGAACGGGACAAGAGCCTGCCACACGTCCCCTGTATTCTAGCTCTCGCTCTGGGGGAGAGATGACGCCACCCGGCACCGTCGCCCCTTAGGGCGAAGGGTTACAACAGTTTGGAGCAAAAATGAAGATCATGATCCGGAAGGACACCGACGGCAAGTTGACGGTCTATGTGCCGAAGAAGGACCTGGAAGAGCCCGTGGTCTCGATGGAGAAGCCGGAGATGTGGGGCGGCATCGTCACGCTTCAAAACGGCTGGCGGCTCGAACTGCCCGCGCTGGCCGCCGATACGAGACTGCCGATCACCGTTGAAGCACGCAAACTCGGCGAAGAATAATCATGGGATTGAGCGCTGAAGATATCGAGGAGATCGGTGCGATTCTAGGCGCACCTGACGCGGGCGCGGTCACGTTCGCGTCTCTTCGCGCGCACTTCCCAAAGCTCTCGCTGACAAGGGTGGACCCGTCCGATGTCAGCATGGAGACGCCGTTCCGGCAGTTCGGGCTGTTCGACTTGTATCTGGTCGACGGCACCAGTCATTGCTGGAGCCTCACACACGATCCTGAACTCGCGACCGGCCTTGTTGTTGCCGCTCGTACTGGAACGCCATGAGTACAGGTATCATTCTGCTTTCCGATCCGCATGTGACGGCTGCCGAAATCGAGGCACTGACGGAAGTTTTGCAGTCTCCCCGTTTAAGCGAGGGGCCATGCGTCGAAGCCTTCGAGGCGGCTTTTGCAAACTACACCGGCCGTAAATACGCCGTCGCAGTCTCAAGCGGCACTATGGGCATGTTGCTGGTGTTGAAGGCTTACGGGATCGGCGGCGGCGCAGAGGTCATCGCACCGGCGCATTCTTGGCGCGAAACCGCCCATGCGATTACGCTGGCCAATGCCAAGGCTGTGTTCGGCGAAATCGATTATTGGGCAGGGACCCTGGCGCCGGATAAAGCAGAAGCGCGTATCACGGAAAAGACTCGGGCAATCGTGGCTGGAAACACGAATGGCCACCCCGCCCCCTGGGACGCGTTCCGGGAGCTTGCCAAGAAAACCGGCCTCATCTTGATTGAGGATTCCACCGAGGCGATCGGCTCGGTCTACAAGGGCCAGCCCGCCGGCAGTTTCGGCGATTGCGCAGTCTTCGATCTTTCGCAGCCGGGCCCCATCACATGCGGCGAAGGCGGAATGGCCGTGACCGACGATGAGGAGATCGCCCGGGCGATCCGCCGCCATCGCGGAAGGCTGCCGGAGGAACGTTTCTCTGCCGTGGCCGGCGCTGCCGCTCCCTATCAGGCCAAGATGAGCGACCTCGCCGCCGCGCTCGGTCTCGCGCAGTTGAAGCGCATCGATGAAATCCTCGCGCGCCGCGATGCCGTGGCGGCTTATTACTTCAAGTATCTCAAGTCATTCGAGGGCATCAAAGACCCCTATATCGCGCCGGACGTCGATAAGGTGCATTGGTTCCTCTACACGGTGCATCTTGGCGCACGCTTTTCCCGGTCGGGCCGGGACGCGATCGTCGACGACTTGAAGACGGCGAAGATCCAGGCGGCACCATACAGCCATCCTTTGCACCTCCAGCGCTATTATGTGGATCTCGGCCATCGGCGCGGCGAACTGTTTATCACGGAGAAAGTCGCTGACCGCGCGGTCGCGCTGCCGTTCCATCCGCATCTCACAGAATCCCAGGTCGCTTTCATTGCGGAGACCATAAAAGACGCCTCCGTCAATGTCGGAGCGGGCGCGGCGATCTACCTCTAATACCCTGTAACTTTGGAGACCTTTTGAAATGCCTACGCTCACGATCCTGCCCGCCGGAAAGCAAGTTTTCGTAGCCGAGGGAGACACCATCCTTCAAGGACTGATAGCCGCCGGTGCGGGGATCGAGCCAAAATGCGGTGGGAAGGCTGAATGCGCGTCCTGCCATATCTATGTGCATGAGGGGCGCAAAACCGTATCGAAAACTCAGCGCGCGGAAAACGAGCGCCTCGATCAAATCATCGGCGTCGGATCGAAATCGCGCTTGGCCTGTCAAACCCGGCTCGGCACGGAAAACGTCACCGTCGAGATTCTGGGCTTCAACTCAGGCTTCTAACCGACGGAGAGTCAAATGCCAGAAACGCAAGTTATCATTCATGTCCGCTTTGCCAATGACGGCAGTGTGACCGAAATCGGCGAGCGGCCAGAAGCCTTGGGCGCGCAGGAGTGGTTCAACCGGCTGAGCACGAACGCCGGCAACGTCTATCAGGCGCTTTCAGGCGGCCGGGGCGTGTTCAGGCTCCCGCGTGCGCAGATCGAAGCGCTGAAAACCGCGACGGTCAATTAACGAAACAGGTGTCTTGGCCACTGGCCAAGGCGCTGATCCCCTTATGTTTGCGAAGTTTTCCAAATCGGAGGTCCGTTTTGGGAACTATTCTCTTAGGAGTGAGCGATGACCCTCCAAGCGGTCGAGACGATACGCGAAGCCCTCGCCAGCGGCCTTGCCATCCCCTATCTCGGACCGGGTGTGCTGGCGCTCGCCGGTGAAGGCTGCCCGGTGCCCGGTTCGCCCGAAGACTTGGTCGGCCGGCTTACGGCCAAAGCGAGCGTGCCTCATAAAATTCGAAAAAACCTCACGGCGGCTGCTCAATTCATCGAGAACTTCAAGCACCGCAAGACGGTCGTTGCAGCAATGACGGAAGCGTTCCGGGCCGAGGTGCAGCCGACGCCATTGCATCGCCATCTTGCCGCCTACCCCGCTTTGCGGCTTATGGTGCATGCTTGGTACGACGACCTGCCGCAACGAGCGCTCGCGGCACGTTTGGGCTGGGGCATTGTGCAAGGTGTCAGCCAGTCGGAGCATTTCGGCGACTGGACTCATTATTTCAATGGCGAGACGCGCGAGCGTGTCGAGGCGGAGGAGGCTGAGCGCTGGATGACGCTGCTTTATCAGCCGCTCGGTTCGGTTTCGCCGGCCGCGAACTTCCTTGTGTCAGACTCGGATTTCGTCGAGGTGCTCACCGAAATCGATATCCAGACGCCTGTTCCAGAGGCAGTGCAAAACATCCGTGCCGGCCGCCACTTCCTGTTCCTCGGCTGCCGCTTCTCAACTCAGCTTGAGCGGATTTTCGCCCAGCAGATCATCAAGCGCTCGTCGGACAGCCATTGGGCCGTGCTGCCGGAGGAACCAACCCGCAATGAGGCGCGGTTTCTCGCGGAGTACAATATCAAGCGTCTTGCTTTGCCGCTCGGCGCCTTCACCGGCCTTCTCACCAAAGAGGCTGAGCCGGTCCAGGCCTACGCCGCTGCTGCCGAGTAACGAGCGCACGTCTGGACATGATAGGCGAGGGACTTCTCCATGCCGGTGCCCCGGTCTTTGATCGAAAGTCTCCTCGCCGAGGACGTCCCTGGAGAGGACTTGACGACAACGGCGCTCGGTATCGGCATCTTTCAAGCGCGCATGGAGTTCAAGGCTCGCGGGGCTATGACGGTGGCGGGGACCGGCATTGCGGCGGCACTCATCAGGCAGGCGGGGGGTGCGGCGTCGATTACCGTCCGCGATGGTGAGCGTGCCGAGGCTGGCGCGTTGCTTCTGCGCGCCCAGGGATCTTCCGCGGCGCTGCATATGTCCTGGAAGGCCGCCCAGACCCTGACCGAAATCCTTTCTGGCATCGCCACGGCGGCCCGCGCCACTGTGGATGCCGTCGAAGCCGTAGACCCGAAAATCCGCGTGGCCTGCACCCGGAAGACTTTTCCTGGCGGCCGGCACTTATCGCTTCTGGCGATCCGCGCGGGTGGCGCTATTCCACATAGGCTTGGGCTGTCGGAAACAATCCTCGTCTTCGCCGAACATCGCGCTTTTCTCTCCGGCATGAGCTTCCGCGCCATCCTGGAGCGGCTGCGCCATGAAGCGCCGGAGAAGAAGCTCGGTATCGAGGTTGCTACCGTGGGCGACGCGCGCGAGGCCGTTGAGGCAGGCTTCGATATCATACAGCTCGAAAAAATGACGCCCGCCGATACCGCCGAAATCGCCGGCTTCGCAAAGACCTCATCTTCCAAGGTTTTGCTGGCCGCGGCTGGCGGCATCTCGCCCGCCAATGCCGGCGCTTACGTGAAGGCCGGCGCGGGCTTGATCGTCACCTCCTGGCCCTACACGGCGAGGCCCGCTGATGTCGCGCTCACCATCGCGCCGATGGCTGCCCTCTCCTAAGGCCATCTGCCGTCAGCGGTGGCCGAGCCGCGACGCCTTCGCACTGGCGTGCGAAACCGGCCTTATGAATCCGGCGATCCCTTCGACCACGCCGGGCGCAAGCGGCAGATGGGGATCCGAATAGGCCGCGCTGTTCGTAGCCCAGTCTTCGGAGGCGACCGTCTTCAACACGTGATTGGTATCCGGAAGGAGCAGGAGCCGCGAGCCCGGCGCCGCCTGTTTCAAGCGCTCCGCATCGGCTACGCTCACTTGCATGTCCCGCTCGCCCTGCACGATGAGGATGGGCAGGCGGCATGTCTGAATCAGGCGTGCGGGGTCCAAAGAGAACTCGCTGATGAGCAAGTCCTGCATCTTCAAGTCCCATACCGGCAGCAGAGCGCTATCGGCGGCGCTTGCATGAAAATGCTCTCCCTTTTCCAAGGTCCCGATCATGGACAGCGCAAGCCCGAGAACCGGCCCTGTGGCCGAGTTCGCGATCAACTGCTCACGCAACACTTCGCCCATCGGCCGGCCAGGCGCCGCTACCAGGATGAGGCCGCAGACACCCTCCGCGCCTTGACCGGCCGAAAGGGCGACGAGACCGCCCTCGCTATGACCGAGGAGCCACACGCACGGCGCGCCTGTTTTCCGCCGGATGACCCGCACCCAGGACCGGACATCAGCCGCGTAATCGCCGATGGTCACCGTGCCGTTGCCCGCTCTTGCGCTTCCATCCATGCCCCGCTTGGCAGAGCGCACCGTTGTCACGCTTTCGCTGGCGAGGCCTTCGGCGATCAATCGGTAAGTTGAAGCGTTGAGGCCCTGCGCTCCGTTTCCGTTGCGGTCGACCTGGCCCGACCCGGGGATGATGAGGACAACGGGGCCGCGGCGATTGACGGGTTCGAGCAGGGTTCCCTTCAATGCACCGGCTGGGGACGGGGCTTCAATGGCCATTTCGACGGGAGCGGAAGCCGCGCTTGCTGCAGCAAGCGCGGCCGCTGTCGCGAGCAATAGCGAAGAGAAGCTGAAACGCCGGGACACCGTCATAAGACGGTCAAGTTCAAACGTGACGTCTTGTTTCCGCTTGAAATTCGCCTGAAGCTCGAAAATGGCGGTCTGGCTTAAAGTTTGGCTATGGCCCAGCCTCGATTCCTAGGGAGTTCAGCCCCTCTCAGGCCGTCAGCCCTAAATCTGTCGTGGGAGAGGATTGGTTAAGGGGGGTCAATTCAGTCGAAAACCGGAGATTGCGAATGACAGGTTATGTCGATCCAACCAAGGAAGTCTTTGCCGCCTTCCGCGAGAACACACGGGAAGGCCCGCTTCACATGCTGAACCTGGTCAGGCTACACGCGCAGGCACGCTATCCCGATGGCCGCGAGGCGACGGGCGCCGAGGCCTATGCGGCTTATGGCCGGGAGAGCCGGCCAGTTTTTGAGCGTCTCGGCGGCAAGATCGTTTGGCAGGGCAGGTTCGAACTGATGCTGATCGGGCCGCCGGAGGAACGCTGGGACCATTGCTTCATCGCTGAGTATCCATCCGTCTCCGCTCTTGTGGAGATGATCCGCGATCCAATCTATCGCGAAGCGGTGAAACACCGGCAGGCAGCGGTCGCGGACTCCCGGCTCGTCAGGCTCGCACCTTTGGCGCCAGGCCGCGGCTTCGGAGAGGTTCCCGCGATCGAGTGACCATGCACTATCGATCGAGTGAGACGCGGGCGAGCCCAGTCCTCAAGAACGAAGGTCTGTAGCGCTGCGGCAATGCCCGTCCGATGTAGAAAATGAAGAAAGTATACGCGGATATCCAGGCCAAAGCCGAGAAGCCAAGCCACTGCGCCCGTGCGTCGAGGGAAAACACAGCTGCAAGCCGGGCAATTGCGGCGGTCATGATGCAGACATAGGCGGCTGACAGAAGCCGCTGCGGCCTGAAGGCGGTGCGGGTGTGGCGGCGGATCATGCTGCTCATCACAGCGATGCTACACACACCCATGGCCCCGGCGGTCCAAGCATGCAGCGCGGCTTGGCTCCAGGCATAGTCAGGCAGGAGAAGGCCAGCCGACGCGAAGGCAAAGCCAGCCGGAATCCACGCGTATCCGGCGTGCAGCACAAGCACCTGCGGTTTTGCCGTCACCCGCCAGACTTGCCAGTTGGCGAGGCGCGCGGCCTGTACGATTGCGGCAACGCCGCAGGCGAGGCCGGTCGCCTCCGCGGTGGGACCTGCAACCCATGCGCCTAGGGCAACCGCCGAGGCAACGGCTGTGGCACGCTCGATGCGGTTTTCCCAAACCAAGGGAAATGCATTGCCCGGCTTCCCTGTGAAGGCTTGGGTGACGCTCGGCACGACCCTGCCGCCAACAACCATGAGCAGACCCAGAATGGCGGCGAGGCCCAGACGCGACCCGATTTCAGGCGCCGCGTCCAGAGGCTCGCTCCCTGAAAGAGCGGAGCCCAGAGCGAGAAGGGAGAGGAGCGCGACGACCTTGATGTTGCGGCGGTTGGCCGCCTTGGCGACCCGGTCAGCGACAATGAGCGCTAGAAGGGCTATGGAGAACGCCGCTGCCGGCCCCGCGATATCAGGCCAAAACGCATGGGCTATGCGGGCCGCGAACCAGACGCAAACCAGGGCGGCGACTGTTGGGGCAAGAACCGGCGTGCTCCGTGTCCAGCGCGGCAAAGCTGTTAGGATGAAGCCCGTGAACATCGCGGGAGCCATGCCGAAAAAAAGCTCCTGCCGGTGCCAGAATGCGATGGGCGTTCCAGCAACATTCGAGGCATCGAACCCAAATGCGGGAAGCAGCCATACGGACACGCCCGCGATTGCATCCAGGGCAGCCAGCGAGAAGAAAGGCCAGAAAGGCTGCTTGAATTCAGAAGCGGTTATCATGGAAAACCATCGTTCGGAGGCCGCGCGAACTCTATAGCCCCCGGTCTCATTATCAACGAAGCGATTTCGGCTTATGCAGGATTGCAAGCTAGGCAGCCGGATCCCGCCGCGGTGACGTTTCGCCCTATTTCCGTAGAACTCCGCCCCTTTTTTGGCAAGCACACCCATGATCGCAGCGGCGGCGCCCGCGCCGGGCTCGGAAGCCGCCGCAGGGGCGTCTCATCCTTCAGTAGAGGCCGGGAACCGGCTCAACTCGCGCAGCGTTCCTGGAGATGGATCGGGATGCGCCGCAAGTGGACTTTGCCAAATATCTGGTCTCGCACAGCGTGGCTGGAGCGGCGATAGGACTATTTTGGGGCGTATTCATGCTGGCCACGAATACCGCCAGCCTTGGCAGCTTGGTGAGCCAATCGTCCTCCCCGGCGGAGAGTATCCTCATCTTTCTGGCCGGATCGGCGGTCATATTTCAGCCTTTTGCGATCGCAGCCGCGATTGGAGCCCTGGCCACCGACCGGCGCGCCTAACTCCTAAGCGGACTTTTTATCCGGCTCCCTCTAATAGAGCGGCAGGGGAAAATAACGCAGCATCAACTCTTCATACCGACCCGATGCCTTCACGCGAGCGAGGGCATAATCGAGGACGTCGCGCAGCCGCGTATTTCCCTTCTTGACAGCGATGCCAACGCCATCGCCGAAATAGCGAGGCTCGGTATAACCCTCGCCTATAAAGACGCAGCAGCGCGCGCTGCCGGTGCCTTGAACCCAGAACATGAGCGAAATTCCGTCGCCGAAAAGCAAATCCACGTCGCCGTTTTTCAGCGCGGCGCGCGCGCCGGCCGCCGACGGGTAAGGTACGATTATTGCGCCGTCGAAGAAATCCCGCAAGAATGCCTCGTGAGACGAGCCTTGCTCGACGGCGATTTTCCTGTCCTTCAGCGCTTCAACCGAGATCTCGCCGATGTCGCTGCTTGCTCTCGCAGTGAAGCGAGCGGGCGTGGAGTAATAGCGTTGTGTGAAATCCACTTCGCCCAACGCCTTTGCCGTGATTGCGACCGATGCAACCACTGCGTCGGCCTCATTATCCCTCAGGGAGGGAATGAGCGTGCTCCAATCGGCGGTACTGATCTCGCAACTGACAGCGAGTTCGCGGCAAATCGCACGGGCGAGATCGACATTGAAGCCGGTAAGCTGGCCTTCCTCGTCGTAATAATTGAAGGGCGGATAGTCCGTCTCGGTCAGCACACGGAGCTGAGGCAGCCAGGACCAGTCGGGCTTAGGCCCTGTTTGAGCGCCTGCGTGCCACGGCGTCAGCGTTGCAGCCGCGAGAAAAACAGCGGCGCACAAGCCTCTTAAGCTGAGCCAGAACCAGAAGCTGCAGTCTTTGCTTTTCACCACAATCTCCAGTTGGTTGAACCGGCGGGGCTATATCTGTTTGTTTTCCAAACTGCAAATAGAGTTTAGGAATTTTAGAACAGATGAGCCCCGGTCGCGTTCCGCTTCATCCCGATCCCCGCGACCATAAACTGGCGCAAAAGGGCAATGCAAGCGATGCGCGATATATCGGCGCGCCGGCCTTTGCAGAAAGCGGGGCAACGGCGGCCGATATCGAGTTCGAGCGTCATTTTTTCCTGTCGCTGGGTTGGCCGCTTGCTTCGGTTCAAGATATGGAGCGGGAAGCGAGGGCCTCTCAAACCGGCTTGATCCAAGCGGCGATTGCTTCGGGCGCGCTTAACGCATCAGACTTCTACAGCCGTCTCTCGGGCCTCCTGTCCTTCGCACAGGACCAGGTGCCCTACACCGTGCACCTGCCGGCAGCGCCCTCGGCGGCCTGGCTACTTCTCGAACGGCCTGTTCCGCTCGCAGCCGGTGGCGTCGTCGCGGTGAACGGGCAGAATCTTTCTATCCACAGGCTTATCGCTCTTTCGCGGAAGCTCGGTGCGAAC
Organism: uncultured Alphaproteobacteria bacterium; assembly: GCA_963817705.1. GTDB lineage: Bacteria > Pseudomonadota > Alphaproteobacteria > Rhizobiales > Rhodomicrobiaceae > Rhodomicrobium. The sequence goes on along the minus strand of CAWFPF010000002.1, from coordinate 650,043 downwards.
AGCCGGCACCTCAAGCTCATCACCCGGCAAGATTTGATCGATTCGGTAACGCGGTCCTATGGGCGCGTTCTCGTCGCGCGCGCGGTCGCGGGGCTGATGCGAGCCCGGCCCGAGTGGAGCGCCAAGACCGGGCTGGCGCCCTGGCAGGGCTATTTCGGGGCTATCGTGGCCGGCATCGCCGTTGGCGCCTTGGCGGTAGCGCCACGCGAAACGATGACGCTTTCGGGCTTGCTCCTTTCGCTGTTCTTTTTGCTCGCGGTCGCCCTAAGGCTCGCGGCCGCGCTGAACTTGGCTTTTCCGGAACCTGACGGGACCGCCCCGCCGCTTCTGACGGACGCGGAACTGCCGCGCTACACCGTTTTCGTGCCGCTGTTCAAGGAGGTGGAGATCCTTCCGCATCTCGCAGAGGCGCTGGCCGGGCTGGACTATCCCGGTATTATGGCGCAAACGCCAGAAGCTGGGAAATCACGATATGATCTCTCAGCTTGATAACTTTCTTACTTGCGTTTGCGAATCCATAGCCGGGCGCTATACCCTTAACGCGAAGCGTTGGGGGGATGCGTGGAAAAACTTAGAAAATGGATTATTGAGCATCCAATTTGGTCAATTTCCGTGTTGGCTGCGGTCTTTGCTCCATTTTTCAAAGAGGTTTTCAAAGACACATTTCTCGGTTTCGTCTCCGACGCGGTTAGGAATTATTTGCTTGGCTTTTTCCAAAGAGGGCCAGCAATGACGGGAACGGAGTACGTTTTACACGTAGTAAGCTTTGTAATTTGCTTAGTCGGCGTTTGTGTTGCCGTGTGGATAGGTCGAATTTTAGAAGCTGAAAAGACAGCAACTGCGTCGAAAGCAACCGCAGGCGCAAATATAGGCAGCAATGGCATATTAAGTGTACTTAGATATGATACATGGTTTTCGCATGCCGCTTTTTACGTAGCATATGGCTTTTGGCCTGATACAACCCGTCCCCTAAGCAACCTTTCAAAGGATGAGAGTCAAATTCCAGAATTTGAGCACCTAAGGCTCGCTGATGCTACCCATGAGTTGCGGCAGAAGGCGTACCAAGGAGATTTGCAAGTCTGGGGGAAAAATTCCATTTCATGGGGTGCGCCTAGAAAACATGACCTTTTTAAGCAAATCCCGAAAGATCATTGGGAGACGTATGAAGTACAGTATCTTCATTTGTTCAAAGAGCCGAATTCTGGTTTTGACTACGCGCGGCCTGAAGCAGACAGGCGAGTCCTGGATTTCTTTGATGGTTTGCAAGGCCGAGGTGGAGTCGATTTGGGCCGCCAAAGCGCTGGAACCTTTGAAAATCGTAATTGGACAAGGCATTGCCCCATTTGATGAATATAGAACAGACGAGCATGGTCGCCACCATACTATAAATGTGATTATCATGAATAGGGGTAGCGCAAGGATCGATGGTGTGAAACTTTATAGGACTTATGTAACAGAAGAAGCTGTTTTGAATGCGAAAGTTTGCCTTTTGGGGCCTATTTCCCTAGCTCCTGGCGAGAAATATCCAGCTTCTGTGGCGCTCTATAACGAATCTGAGCGAGTTTTAGCAGAGAATAGATACATAACTTTATCTTCTCCGTCTAACGGTATGTTTAATACAACCATTTTGCTACCCGCTGCTGACAGGTATTCTCTTTTTTTCGAGGCTACATCTTTGGATGGTCCGACAGCCACAACAAACTGCCGACTCTGGGTCGATCCGTTTAATATGTTGCGTTTGGAAGATATCAACAATTTGCAGTAAAAAAGCCCTCTTAAAGGTCTTCGAGCCTAAATCCTTCTAGCTCAAGCGCTGCCAATGTTGCGAGCAGGAACGTTGCGGCAAAGGTTCCTCGCTTCAGCTTCGACTTTATGGAGTTCTCTGTCTCTCCCTTTACGCCATGCCCTTCGAGGCGTTTGGCAAGTTCCGCATAGGTTACGTTCGCGCGTTTGAGTTCCGCTTTGATGAAGCGGGAAGTGCGTTCTGCGATCTCTTTTTCTGTTGCTGCTAGGCCCATTGGTGTCGCTCCTGAAATAAAAGGAGCATATCTGACACTTTAGGTGTTGACAAGCCCTCTGTTGGGTGTCATATATGACACCTAGGAGGCGAAGTTAACACCAATGGCACAGCACTTCTTACTATCAAAGGCAGCAAAGACGCTGAGCTTGGCTCAGGTCTTTCGCATGTCTGATAGTGAGGCGGAAGAGACCTTCCGCCGGGTGCGCTGGGCTGAGACAAAGGGCGCTCCGGTTTGCCCCCACTGCGGCGGTGTTGACGCTTACGAGTGCCGCCGGCCGAACGGATCGCTGCGCTTCCGTTGCCGGGCTTGCGCCAAGGACTTTACGCTTACTTCGGGAACGCTGTTCGCCAGCCACAAGCTGCCGCTCCGCGTTTACCTCGCGGCCATTGCGATCTTTTGCAACGAAGTGAAGGGCAAATCCGCGCTGTCGATTTCCCGCGATCTCGGCTTGGCTTATAAGAGCGCTTTCGTGCTTCTTCACAAGCTTCGCGAGGCGATGGCCGGCGAGTTGAAGGACCGGGTTGTCGGCGGCGAGGGCAAGGTTGCCGAAGTGGACGGCGGCTATTTCGGCGGCTATGTGAAGCCCGCTAATTTGGTCGAGAACCGCCGCGACCGCCGTTTGATCAAGAACCAGAACGGCAAGCGCAAGTGCGTTGTCATCGTTCGCGAGCGCGGCGGCAATTCGATCCCGGCCGTCTTCAAGAGCGAAGTCCAACGCCGCAGCCTTCATCAAGGCGCGCGTTGCTCATGGGACGACCTTGAACGCCGATGAAGCCGGCTCTTGGAACTCACTGCATGAGCGCTTCGAGGTTGCCCGGATCAACCACGAAGAAGCCTATTCCTTTGACGGCGCTTGCACCAATTGGGCGGAAAGCTACTTCTCCCGGCTTCGCCGATCTGAGCTTGGCCACCATCATCATATCGCGGGCGCCTATCTCCTCCGCTATGCCCAAGAGGCGAGCTGGCGCGAAGATAACCGCCGCGTCTCGAATGGGGATCAGGTCCACCGCATTGCGGCGCTCGCCGTGACGCGCAAGCCAAGCGTTGACTTTCAGCGGCTATTGGCAACGGCATAAAAATTAGTTAAAACAGATTTGAGGACCGCTTTTAGCATAGGTCCTTGTTGTTTTGAAAATGGAGTAAAGCATGAGAGTTCTAATTTTATCGATCATAGCCGCGAGCTTCGCGATTGCCGGCAGCGTATTCGCCTGTCCAACAGGCACGCATCCGGTTTGTACCTATGACGGAAGCGGTCAAAGTCACTGCCATTGCGTGCCATAGGGCACGTCGCGCTCTTGAAAACCCCTAGCGGTGCTGGATGCTGCTAGGGGTTTTCGTGCCTAGCTAGCTTTCTTGTCCGGCCTGGCCAGCAGCTTCGGAAGGTACTCCAGCGCCGCCTTGTCGCGCTCCCTGAAATAGTCCATGGCCCGCGTAGGCATCCAGACATTCCGGATGTAAGCCCGGAATTCTGGTAACAGGCCCTCAGGATACGCTTTGGCACGAACTGATCGCCTGCCATCCTCAAATTCGTGAATATAGGTCGGTAATTCGTTCGGCTCTATTCCTTTGCTGCGGAGCCAGTTAGCAAACATGATGCCTTGCGATATGTCCGGCCACATCTTCTCCGGCAGCGTGTACCCCATGAACTCCAGCGGTGCGATGAGAACGAGCGTCACCTCTGTCAGGACTGAGAAGTGGCCTGCAGGCACATTCGAATAATTTTTGACATAGCGCCGCAGATGAAATGGAAGCTCCGGCTTCGTGCGCGGCACTCCCAGCGTCATCCACTCGTAGACCCAAGTGGAAACTTGGACTGCAAAGCGCGGTGATAGCCATTGAGCTAAATAAATAGCCACCTTCGGGTGTATCCAAGTTCCCTGCAATTCGGGAAACCCACCTCTAACCGTTTGAACTTGTTCCGAAACGGGAATTCCCGTTTCGGTCATAAGTGCATCGAGGAACGCTTCGGTAGTGTCGAGGCGATGGAAATCGAAGAAGCGTTTCCCGGCCGCCTTACACATCGCAGTGGCGTTTATGTATCCGTCTTTGGCGCGCTGATTGATAACCTCCCCTTCGAGCACATGGGGAATAAGCTCACGGTTATTTCCGTTCATAAACGGTCCTCTGGCTGTGAATAAGCGCATTGGCGCTTGACCAGAGGAAGGGCGCGTTTCAGTACTGCCCAACCTTGGGGGAAGCGGAAACGCGCAACTGAGGTCAATTGAAAGCCCGCTGAGCGCTGTCCTGGCAGATTTGCGCTCGCGGGCACCTCATTACTCGGTCGGCGCGAAGGCTTCGTCAATATGCACGCTTAGATTCCCACAGGGTCATTATTTAGTTGCAACCCTAGGCTGCAATGCCGCCGAAATCCTCGCCCCGTCCCGCTTCTTCTGGGGGTTAGGTGCGACATTTTATCCAAGTGGGAATAGACCGCAACGCTAGACCGTTATCCCCGTGCATTACAACTCAGGCCGCGCCGATCCCGGCGCGGTTTTTTTTGTGAATAGCCTAAGACGAAAGCTTTCGTGGCAAGTGCGCTTCCATCTGGGCTATGGCCTCTTGGATGCTATCGCGGGTTTCTTTCATCATCCCGATCCGCTTTGCGGAGAGGGACATCTCATGTAACGAAGCGAGGATGAACTCCTCCAATTCCCGTTGCGTCATGGCGGCGAAATCGGGGAAAACTGCGTGTAGGGCGATGTCGGGTTTCATAATATACCGTTCCGTAAAAACACTTTGACGAATTATGCATAGGCTCACGGACGGAGCAACGTCTATTTACGTCTTTGGTGAAAAAGTCTTTATGGCAGTCGCCAGACTAAGGCGGTCCCCTTCTTCCCCATCCCGGACGATCCGCCCGCGAGAGTTCTGCATCCTGAGCGCATGGATAAGCTGGTTGGCTACAGCCTTCGCTAGAACCTTATCTCCGGTATCGAGGCCCTTCGATGCCATGACATGCAAGGCCAGCTCACGGGTTGATTTTGGGCCGCTGGCGAGGGCTTCCTTGCAAAGGTCTATCGGTTCGCCGCGTTTGAACAGCCGGTAGACATCGACGTACTTCGGCATGTCCTGGGTATCGCCGGAAGCCTCGAAGATCTTGATGCAGGCTGTAACGTGAGCCAGGTCGGCTCTAGCCTGTTTGATCCGGTCCTCATAGAGCTTTATCGAGGCTTGGATTTCTTCGCGCTTCGTACGAAGCGTCGTAACTGTGCGTATCTCACTCATGGCATCAAAACTACCGACAACTTCATGATCCTGTTGACAAATTCAGCGAACTGTTTCAGATTTTATTTGAATAAACGCGCGCCGGAAGGAGGGGCAGCAACAATGAAAATGGCAATACTTGCTTTTTGGTTGGGTGCTTCGGCTGGTGGCCTTGGCGTAATGTCTGCCGTTTTACTTCTGGGCATCCTTCGGACCCACTGAGGTAATCCAGGGTCCGATCTCATGTGTTTCCACTTGAGTTTGATTTGTTTGTTCGAACAGCTTGTTAACATCGACTTTCACGTCGATTGAGCACCGTTGTAAGGCGAAAAGAATAAGCGCGATTAGCATGAGGACGCCGGCATTAGACCGTTTCACCTTGCGGACAAGGTCTCCTAATGCCGGGTCGATCTTATCGGCTTCAGTTTGTAGAGTTTCGAAGTCCCAATTTTGGGCGCTCGCCTGCTGGAGAAGCGCCTGGATCTTTTGAACCAGCGCGCCGTTGTCGTCCGCGTTGATTAGAACCGTGAGGGCACCTGTGATGGCGTCAATCGTGCCAGGAACGACTTTGGTCGGCGCTCCGCAGGACGGGCAGGCCGTCCATATTTCTTCGCCGCGCTGGCTGAAGGATGTTGAACTCGAAGGCTTTCCCGCAACGAGGACAGCGGCTTACTAGAGATGTCATAGGTGCCACATGGAATCAAAAAGCATGCTTAATTATAATAAATCGTTGCGATATGTCTTCTCTCTTCTTCTGGCGTTTGCGCCATAATACCGGACTATCCGTCCGCAAAACTCGACATCAAGGTCGTGCTGGAAAGCGTCGATACCGCCACCATCGAGGCGGCTACGAAGCTCGCCTTTCCGGGCAATGTCGACCTCATCGTCGTCCCCGACCGGCAGCCTCGCACGAAGCCGAAAGCCCTGAATTACGCGCTTCAATTTGCGACCGGCGACCTCGCCGTGATCTACGATGCGGAAGACCGGCCCGAACCGGATCAGCTGCGCAAGGCGGCGACCGTCTTTCAGCATGCGTCGGCGGATGTCGCCTGCCTTCAGGCCCGCCTCGACTATTTCAATTCCCGGGAGAATTGGCTCTCGCGTCAGTTCACCATCGAATATGCAACGCTGTTCCGTGGGCTTCTGCCGCTTTTCGGCCGGTTCGGCCTTCCCTTGCCACTGGGTGGCACCTCGAACCATTTCCGCATCGGTGTGCTGCGCGAACTCGGCGCTTGGGACCCCTATAATGTCACCGAGGACGCCGACCTCGGCATGCGCCTGCACCGGGCTGGCTACCGGGCCGAAACGCTCGAACTCGACAACCTATGAGGAGGCGTGCTGCCAATCCGGCGCCTGGGTGAAGCAGCGCACACGCTGGCTGAAGGGCTGGATGCAGACCTTTGGGGTGCACATGCGGGCACCGTTCACGGCGTTGCGCGAGATGGGCCTCACGGGGTTCCTCTCCTTTCACGCCTACTTCGCCGGCATCATCGTGTCATCGCTAGCGCATCCTTTGTTTTACGCCGTGCTGGCTTACGACTCCTACCGCGGCACCCTCTTTGCGCCGGGCGAGACGCTGCAGGATAATATCTTGCTGACACTTGCAATCGCGAACTTCATCGGTGGCTATGCTGCCAACCTCGCGCTCGGCGCCATGAGCCTGCGCGGCCCCGCGCATAAGGGGCTCTGGCCGCATGTGATCTTCATCCCGGTTTACTGGCTTTATGTGTCGGCGGCGGCCTACCGGGCCGTGTGGCAGCTGTTTCATGCCCCCTTCTATTGGGAGAAGACCGCGCACGGCGTGAGCCGGAGTCTGCAACCTTCGAAGCTGCCGTAGCGCTGCGCAAGGCGGGGGCCGGCCGCTGCGGGCAATGGCTTGACCTAGATCAAGATTTGGGCGCTTCGGTGGGGTAGGTTCAGGCGGAGGGATCGCGGCTTCGGAATTGAATTGTTTCGTTTGCCCGCCTTCTGCTAAGCTGCTGCGCCTGCGCTGATAGGATGTCACGATGCACACCGCGATTGCCAAGTATTTCTCCGCCAGAGTGCCGCGCTATACAAGTTACCCCACCGCGCCGCATTTCTCGGAAGCGATTGGCGCCGCGCAGTATAAGGCGTGGCTTGAGCGGCTTGACCCCAACGCCGAGCTTTCGCTCTACCTTCACGTCCCGTACTGTAAGCAAATGTGCTGGTATTGCGGCTGCAACATGCGCGTCGTTGCGCGTTACGATCCGGTCGCGGCCTACACCCAAACGCTGATCCGGGAGATCGGGCTGGCGGCGGACGTTCTCCCCAGCCGCATGAAGGTGCGGCACATCCATTGGGGCGGCGGCACGCCAACCGCGCTTTCGGCAGAGGATATGATCCTCATCGACGCGGCCGTCCGCGCGCGTTTCGACATCGTCGACGGCGCGGAAATTGCCGTGGAACTCGATCCGCGAACCTTCACACCCGAATCCGCGAAGGGGCTGGGGGCGATCGGCTGCACGAGGGCAAGCCTCGGCGTGCAAGAGCTTGACGTAAAGGTGCAGGAAGCGATCAACCGCGTGCAGCCGTTGGAAATGATCCAGAAATCGGTGGATCTGCTGCATGCAAACGGTGTCACCGCGTTGAATTTCGACCTGATGTATGGGCTGCCTTATCAGACGGCCGCCGCGTTGAAGGCCACTGTGGAGGAAGCGCTGACACTGCAGCCGGACCGCATCGCGCTATTCGGCTATGCCCATGTGCCGTGGATGGCGAAGAACCAGCGCATGATCCCCGAAGAGTCGCTTCCAACGCCGCTCATGCGCTTCGAGCAATCGACGGTGGCGGGCGACACGCTGGAGGAACTCGGCTATCAGCGCATCGGGCTCGATCATTTTGCAAAGCCCACCGATAGTCTCGCCGTTGCCGCGCGCGAAGGCCGGCTCAACCGTAATTTCCAAGGCTATACCAACGATACCGCGTCCGAGCTGATCGCCTTCGGGGCGAGCGCGATTTCCGCCCTACCACAGGGGTTCACGCAGAATATCGTGGAGACGGGGGCCTATAGCCGCGCGGTTAACGCGGGCACGCTGCCCATCGCCAAGGGCATCGCGTTCAGCGGCGAGGATACTCTGCGCGGGGCGATCATCGAGCGGCTGATGTGCGACATGGAGGTGGATCTCGACGCGGTGAGCGGGCGGTTTGCGCCTCTGCGGCCAGACTTCCGCCCGGAGCTGGACGAATTGCGCGAGTTCGCTGACGATGGGCTCATCGAACTCGACGGGCACCGCATCCGTGTGAAGGAAGCGGCACGGCCCGCGCTGCGCGTCATTTGCGCGGTCTTCGACACCTATCTCGCGAAAAGCAGCGCCGCCCCACGCCACGCCGCCGCCGTCTGATTGGCATCCACCGCCTTCGCTTGATAAGAATCAACGCGAAAGGCCGGTAATGGCTTATTGCTTCCGTGGATAGTCTCTGACGGAGGTCGTCATGCCGCGTCCGTTTCCGCTTATGCTTTTGACCGCAGCCCTTATCTCCGCGGCGAACGCGCAAGATGGCAGCACCGAAGCCGGGTACGCCTACGCGCAGAGCATCTGCGCAGACTGCCACGCCATAAAAAAGGATCAAGCGTGGTCGCCTAACGTCAAGGCTCCGCCGTTTTCAAAAGTCGCAAACACGCCGGGCATGACCGGGGCCGCGCTGCTTGTGATCTTGCAGACGCCGCACCGGGATATGCCGGATCTCATCATCCCAGCTAAGGACAAGGCGGACGTGGTGGCCTATATCTTGAGCTTGAAACGCTAGTCCTTTGCTTTGAGGCATTGCTAAAGCCACACGGAAAAGCTAGATATCAGCCGTGCCGTCTGTCGGGGCGTAGCGCAGTCTGGTAGCGCATCTGGTTTGGGACCAGAGGGTCGGGAGTTCGAATCTCTCCGCCCCGACCAAAAAAATCAAGGGTTTATGGGCTTTATCGGTCCGCAGCTTTACCGCCACTCCGCTTCACGGACCTCCTATGGACCAAAAGGCGCGTAAAAATCGACAATGAAGGCCACCTTTTTCCGCCCGTCCATGCCCAAGGCACGCCAGCCGGGCCGGTCATTGCGCCTGTTGATTGAGATCGCGAAAAGCAGCTACATATATCTAAGCCAAGGCGGCCCCGCCTAAAGTCCTCTATTCCGGAAAGCTATAATGCCAGCTCAAAAAGAACTCGCTCAGCTTCTTGTTAATCCGAATGAGAGCCTCACCTTGGAATACAAGAACTGGCTTGACCTTAACGAGAACCGCGCAAAGGCGAACTTAGCGAAGGCGGCCATAGCACTCTCAAATGAAGGGGGCGGAATCATCGTCCTGGGAATGCGGGAAGCCGAAAATTTGCCCCTCGCCTCACAAGCCCGGCCAGCGGCGTTAACGCGATACATGCAAGATCAAGTGAATTCGGCGATTAATCGCTATGCAGACCCGGAAATTCATTGTGAGCTTATATTTGCAGTTCACCCCGAGACCGGGGTCGAGCACGCATGTGTCATTGTCCCTGGCGGCATGGCCGTTCCAGTTATGAGCACCCGCGATGTGCAGGGAGAGATAGGGCAGCACCGGTGTTACGTTCGTAAACCTGGGCCGCGTTCGGAAGAACCGTTCACAGCGGAGGAATGGCACGGCGTTTTTGAACGGTGCCTGAAAGCGCGCCGACAGAACATGTTGGATGCTATCAGATTGATTGTGCAAGGGCATCCAGCGGGACCAGTTGCCGGGCAGGTCCAGGAGCAGTTCGGTGACCGGGCGAGCGCTCGGTGGCGCCACCTTATCGAAGCATTGCCTGAAGCGGATCCAGCGCGTATGCCGCTCGGATTCTACGCCATGACGTTCGAGATAAGGGATGCCCGGCCAGCCGCGAATTTTCGGGATCTTCAGGAGCGTTTGCGTGCCGCTGGACGCATAAGGTACACGGGATGGGGTCCATTTGTGATGCTGAACCGGGAGGACCTCGCCCCGAATGTTGTGGAGAATACCATAGAGGCGTGGCTCGGCGACCCTCAGGCAGAGCGCCTGGGCGGGAGAGTGCCACATCACTGCGATTTCTGGCGCGCTGATCCTTCTGGCTTATTATATTTGCAGCGGGGCCTCGATGAAGACGCGCTAGACGATGTGGATCCTGGCACCGCCTTTAATATAACCACGCCCATTTGGCGGGTGGGCGAAGCACTTCTGTACGTGGCGCGCCTTGCCCGCATTTTTGGCGATGACCCGAGGATTCGCATCCGGGTAACGTATATCGGGCTTCGGAACCGTGATCTTGTGTCCCTCCATGATGATCTGAACCTGATCGAGGGGCGCAGGAGCATTGACAATGAGGTGACGCTTGAGACAGAAGCGGCCGCCTCCGAGATTGAAGACAACGTAGTCGAGATACTCCTATCGCTTCTGTCGCCGCTGTATGAGCGCTTCCAATTTTTCGAGCTGCGGCCCGAGCTAGTCGCTCTGGAGATAGCGAAATTGCGCCGGGGCCGGTTTTAGCCATGGAGCGAATGCTCCTGCTGGGGTCTGGCGGCTACGGGCGGGATGAAGGCGGCCTCAAAAATCGATTTGGCAAGGCCTCTGGTGTCCAGCGTGGCTGCTGTTTTCGATAGGTGGGACGGTGCGCCTGGCGCGCCATTTCCGGGCCTTTTAGGCGACGCCACAGGTCAGCGCCGTTGTGATATCCGGCCGCCCATTGCGCATCGAGCCAGGACAGGTGGGGTTCGAGCGAACTCTCGCGAACCCGGAACACGTCAGACCGCTGACCGCGAAGCACCTTCCTGACCATACCGCGGCTATGCCCTGTCCGGCGCACGATCTCTTTGATAGAGGCGCCTTTTTCAGCTTGCGCGAGAATGGCGGCGTTGGTGTCTTCGCGCCGTAAGTAACCCTCATATTGAATGCGTTCGGCGGCAGTGAGCAGGTCGGGTTTGATCGTCGCGGCCCCGATTGCGGCGCGGATCTGGCGCATCGATTTCCGCACGGCATCGAGAAATGCCCGGCTGGCGTTCTCCATGAGATGCCAGCGGTCTGCGACCTGGGTGGCGTTCGGCAGCGCTTTTGCCGCCGCCACGGCGTAGCCTCCGCCGCGATCACGGGCGACAACAGCGATCTGCGGCTGGCCAGCGAGCCAAGCCTGCGCGGTGGCGGGCTCGCGATCTGGCAGGAGACTAATCGGCCGCCGCCTTTCGAGATCGCAGATGATCGTTCCATAGCGCTGGTTGCGGCGCCACGCCCAGTCGTCGATGCCGATTACACTTGGCGGCGCAAAAGGCGAGCAGCGCCGCCTTCGAACAACCCGAAGCAAAGTGTCGTTGCTCACAGGGACCATTAGCCTTCTGGCAAAACTCGCCGCCGGGCGTCCGCCCAAGGCAAGTCCTAGATGGTGGACGACATAGTCTAGCCGGGCCGTCCGGCGCGACCACGGCGCCAGGACGCCCTCATCGAAGCGTTCGGTGAAAATGCGCCGCCCACACAGCACGGCGGCGCATCGGAAGCGCCGCGCGATAATGACGAGTTCGAACCGGCCGCCCGGCCAATGGCAAGTCGCTCAGACGCCGGAGGTACCGGCTGTGGACACGCTCTGAACTCGCCCCGCAGCTGGGACAGGGGTTCGCTTTGCTTATGTGCCGGACGGTGATCACGGTCGTCGCGCCGTCACGGACAGCGCTCGCTACCTCAAAACCATGCGGGACGAGGGCAGATGGTCGAAGGGCTTGCTTCACCACGTTGATTCCTCTGTGAAACCAACGCAAGCCGGCGCCCACACTTCATCAAAATTGAGTCAGAGCCCCGTTTGCACGCCGATTACCCACAACCATCGAGTTCAAGAAGAGCGAGCCCGGCCGCGAGTTGATCCTCCGTCGCTACGAGAACCGAACGGTCGGCTGCGAATTGCCGAGCGCGTTTCCAAATCAGAAAGCATAACCTGCGCGCAGTCACTTCGAAGAAACTGCCGGCCGGTATCGCTGCCGCTCGGCAATCTGGTCCAAAGCGAGTTGGACTCACTTGACCCCATTGTCATAAACCTGAATAAAATCACCCAATGTGATGGGGAAATATACGTCGTCGGACGCCGTGAAGGGGTCAAAACCAAGTTGGCTCTCAAGACGGGCAACAATGATGGCCCAGCAAAGCGAATCGAGACCACTTTCCTGAAGCGCCAAATCATCCGTAAGCGGCACAAGTGCCCGCTCTTGCTCTTTTGCTACGTCTTCGATGTTTTCCACTATGACCACTCTTAAGGACATGAACTCCCACCATTTTTTACCTTCGATCACGCTATAGCAGCACCGTGATCTGAGTTTAGCTCGCCATCAGCAAAGACCTTAGACGGAGTTTAACAATTACAGCGAAACCAACGGTGCGCGCCGGGTGCCGCAGATCGCGCCACAAGATCAGATGGGACGGGGCACGTATCTTGAGCCGCCGTTTTTCATCACGCCGGCCAAGGCTTCCTCAAGAATTAGGACGAGCGCGTCCACATCCTCTCTGGCAGTTTCACCGTTGCTCACACAGGCCCGGATGACTTTTTCCCCTTCAAAGGATGCGACGGAGACCCAAGCTCGTCCCGACGCCAAGATTCGCTCCACAATCGCATCCGTGCTGCCATCCGTGCGGGGCGGGAGGATGCAAAGCACCGCCAAAGGTGAGTTATTTACAATCCGCCACCCCTTTTCTTGAAGCAACTCTCGCGCATACGCCGCTAGTGCAATCGATCGCTCGATATGTCCCGAATATCCGGACCATCCAGCCGCGGCAAGGCTCAAGAAGAGGCGCAGCCCCATGAAGCGCCGGGACCATTGTGCCGTCGTGACATAGGGGTCCCTCGCCGGGAGGTAGGACGGCATGAAGCTTGTCGAAACACCGAACGCCTCGGTAAGTGCTGGGACATGGCGCGTGAGGAACATGCCGCATCCCATGGTTGTCGCAAGCCATTTGTGCGCATCGATGGTTATAGAGTCCGCCAGGTTGAGACCGGCGAGAGTTTCGCGCCACTGGTCGCAAACAATCAGCGCTCCCCCCCAGGCCGCGTCAACATGGTACCAGAGACCGTGATCCCGGGCCAGGGCGGCACATTCCTCCAGCGGATCGATCATGCCTGCGCCCGTTGTGCCAGCGGTGGCCACAACCATAACTGGAGTGCATCCCTGAGTTCGATCTGCCTCGATCGCGTGTCTTAGAGCGGAAGGATGCATTCTCCCCGAACCGTCCGTGCCGATAAGGCGGACGCTCTGTCTGCCGATCCCCGTTTCGTGGGCGATTTTGATCCAGGCGAGATGGGATTCGCGTGAGACGTAAAATGTCGGATCGCCTTTAAACACCCGCGCGCCGCCGGCAGCAAAACGGCTATCGGCCTTCGTGAGCGCACAGACGAGAGCAGTAAAATTTGCCTCGGTTCCTCCGCTTGTGAAATGCCCCCCTGAATCCGGAGGAAGGCCGGCACGGTTCGCGAGCAGCCGGATCACATGGGATTCGATTTCGACCGCTACAGGAGACGTTTTCGAACTTGCCAATTGCGGATTAAAAGCCGCAGCGATCCTGTCGGCGCATTGAGCCGGCAATGTCGGGCTTGGGTTGAATAGCCCAAAATATCGAGGGTGGGTGACGTGCACAATGCCTTGTTTCAACTGCGCGTTCGTCCAGTCCAAGACCTCGTCAAGAGGACGCGGCGCCAGAAAATCGAACTTTGAGAGTTCATTGCGAAAAGCTGCAAAGTCGATGGTTGGCGTCACACTCCCCGCGGCAACTTCTTGGAGCGCCGTCTGGAGTTCCTCCGTTAGCCGTTGCTCGCAGGCAATGCGCTCCGGCCAGGCGGGAAACAGGGCCTTAGCGCCACGTTGACTTTCCATTTCTGCCTCAACTCCTGCATAGGCCTAACGATCAATGCCCTTTTCTAAGCAATGCTGCACCCTGAGCCAACGACCCTCAAGCCCCGTCGCAGAACCCGGGACTTCTCCCGATAAAGCTGGCGGCGTTGGCATTCAGGGAAAACAGTCAATATTCGGGCCCCCCCTGCCTTTTAGCCTTCTCCTTTGCAAGATATTTCAGCCAGTTCTGAAAGATGATGGTCGAGGGTGACCGCCATAGATTATTGATTTGGTGTCCCCGCAGAAGGCGAGTAACGGCATTGAAAGCTTCAGGCCCCCTTTGTTGAAAGGCTTGAGCCCGGCAATCCTCAAGTTTTAGCAACATGTCGCGGTCGAAGTATGCCTCAGGGGGCTCGGGATAGGTGTCAGTGTCACCCTCGCTAAATCGCTTCACATCGCGGAAATATTCAAGAAGAAGCGATTCGGAGTTATATTCTGGATGGCCTTGAAAGAAGATGAAGAGGCTTTTGTTTTGCTTGATAAAACTATCAAAACCCGCATCCAGCCGTGTGAGCGGCTGAAAGCCGTGAGCCATAAGCTCAACTTCCGGCAGGCCGTTGTAACGGGATTGGGGGACAAACCAACTTCCAGGGGTGCCGTCGGTGAGACAGTGCTCCATTGTTTTGCGGCACTGAAAAAGGCCACTGAGCTTGGTATCTAAGGGCCTCCTCGTGACCCCGCTCATTTTGAACACTGCGGCGTGAGCGGCCAAGCAAGACCAGATTGCCGAAATCGTGTGATCTTCAGCCCAGTCGATCAACCGGGCGAGTAAGGGCCAGACCGGTTCATCCGTAATTTTTTCGGCGCGAGGTTCGGCTCCGGTTACAATCAAGCCGTCGATCTGGCTATCCCAAAGTTCATCTGCTTCTTGATAGGGTTGAAGAAATGTCGCCTTCGCAGCTTCCGATCTCGGAACCTTTGGGCAGTAATACCCCTTCAAGAGAACTTCGAGATCGCCTGCACCAGCCTGGAGAAGCCCGCGAAACTGGCGTTCCGACGATCTAATCGCGGCATCCGGCATGTTATTAACAAAGGCGATGACGACACGATTGCAGACGCCAGTTTCCATCGCTTGCGTACCGCTCTTCGACATTTTCAATCCTGTTTCAATTTTCGATTTCGATGTGCAGCAGCTACCGGGTTGCGAAGCCAGATGCGATTGCCAGCGCCTGATCCAAATCATCTATGATATCATCGATATGTTCGATACCGACACTGAGCCGGATGGCTTCCGGGGAAACGCCTGCCTTCTTTTGTTCTTCAGGTGACATTTGACGATGGGTTGTCGAAGCGGGATGACAGGCAAGAGATTTCGCATCCCCCAAATTTACGAGCCTCTTGAATAGCTTAAGTGCGTCGTAGAAGGCTTTTCCCGCCTCGAAGCCACCCCGGACGCCAAACGTCATGAGGGGGCATGCTGCTCCGCCGAAGTATTTCTGAGCAAGCGGATAATATGGACTCTCCGGGAGGCCCGCATAGTTTATCCAGTCCACTCGTGGGTCGTCCTTCAAGAACTCGGCCACCTTGCGCGCGTTCTGGACGTGGCGTTCGACCCTCAGAGCGATTGTTTCTATGCCTTGGAGGATAAGGAATGCGCTCATCGCCGGCAGAACCGAACCCATTGTTCTCAAGAAAACACTTCGGCACCGGGCTATGTAGGCGGAGTCACCGAAATGATCCGCGTAAACTAGGCCATGGTAAGACTGGTCTGGTTCGCAAAACATCGGGAAGCGGTGAGCATGTTCCTTCCAGGGAAAACGCCCGCTATCGACAATGATGCCACCAAGAGTTGTTCCGTGTCCCCCCATAAACTTGGTGAGTGAATGAATGACAATGTCGGCGCCATAGTCAATAGGCCGCAGAAGAATAGGGGTTGCTACGGTATTGTCGACGATCAGCGGGAGCCCGTGCGCATGCGCGACACGAGCGATAGCTTCGATATCGCAAATATTGCCCGCAGGATTGCCAACACTTTCGCAAAAGACGCCGGCCGTATTGTCATCGATCAACGCCTCTATGGCCTCGGGAGTGTCCGCCTCCGCGAGCCGCACCTCGAGCCCAAGCTTAGGAAGGATATGACAAAAGAGCGTATGCGTTGTGCCGTAAAGCTGCGGAACGGAAACGATGTTAGAACCGGAACTTGCCAGATTGAGCATCGCAAAATGCAGAGCGGCCTGGCCGGAACTGACGCTTAAGGCCTCGATCCCGCCCTCAAGCGCCGCGACCCGGTGTTCAAGGACGGCGTTCGTTGGATTGCTGATGCGGCTATAACGGTGGCCAGGAATTTCGAGGTTAAATAAAGCCGCTCCGTGATCAGCGCTGTCGAAGGCATAGGCTACCGTCTGGTATATGGGAACGGCTACCGCACCGGTCACGGGATCGCTCTCATAGCCGGCGTGGATTGCAATCGTTTCAGAATGCATGAAGCGGGCCTCTTCAGTATCGGTGGGGATGTACAACAATGTGGTATGAGTTGCTAGAGGGTTGCGGCATCATTCTTCATGCCATTTGTCGGCGAATAGGGTATAAAGTGCTCAACCCACGCAGTACAATAATGCGATTGGGCCGGAATGATTGTATGAGCAGTTGTCGAGTAACAATATGTGATAATGAACCTGCCAAAAAGAGCTTTTTTTAGATAAAAAGATTGACGACGACGGCCAGGCCTCTAGCAGGCTGCTGAAAAACTCCGAAGCCGACCGCCACGAACCTGCAAAATGAGGTCTTGGCCGGGCTGCACCGGGGCGAACGTGCTCAATCGGCATTCAGCGCGATCCTTTTGTAATAAGATCTGCGTCTGCCTCGTGTCGCATCCGGGTAAACCGTAGTGGCCATTCCGTCCTCCGGCATCACCTCTTAGTCTTGACCCCGGGGAGATCCTATTTCCCCTTTGTTAAGCGTGCGATCCATGCCGTGCGGCCCAAAAGCTATAGGTCCACGGGATCGAATTTCGGCCATTTTCTGCTTTAGGCTCTCGACTGTGGCTGTGCCTTTGTCATCCCGGATGATCGTGGAATGAGATCCATCAACGAGAACGATCTCAGCGTGCGGGGCGATCTTAAGCCAGGAGGCCTCGATTTGCGGGTAATGCAGTAATGGCTGAGTTTTTGCGACATAGACGAGCACGCGACCGTCATATGCCTTTGGAACGTATTTGAACTGTATTTGATAAAGCTTTTTTATGAAACCAGCATGGTCAGGCGCACAATATTCAATAGGGATAAATCCTTCGACCGCGTGGCCGATAGTAATCTCGGCACCACACAACCTAGCTTTGTTGGCCTTCCATGCGGCTGCGAACTTGCGCCAAACTCTGCCGGTGAAGCTTCTGAATGTGAAATGTGGCAAAGCCTCCCGCCCCCATTTGGGGATGTTAAACATTAGCTTCAGCCAATAAAGCGGATTTAGAGAGCTGATGCAAGCCCCCGTGTTGAAAAGTTCTCCATCGAAAACGACAAGAAGGCTGACCTCGCGTCCGATGGTTCGGAGTTGCTGCGCCATCTCCAACGCAATTGCGGCTCCTACGGAATGACCTGCGAGAACAAAGCTCCCTTTGGGTTGAAACTCGGTCAACCTTGCCAAATAACGCTGGCTAATTGACTCAATCGATGAGGGAAATCGATCATTCCTGTATCGCGTTGGTGTTTGAATTCCAAAAAAGGGTTGGTTTGGCCCAAGCATCGCGGCAATCCGGCCAAAGTCTGTTGCCGCGCCAGTGACGGAATGGACGCAATAAATAGCCGGTCCCTCGCCCTGATCGTTCAGCGGCAAAATGATATCGTTCACTTTTCGCAAGACCTCTCGCCCAAACGCGGCGTGCGCTAGTCGCTTGAGGCGTGCATGCCCTTCCATTAAACACGGTTCGTTTGAGGCAGGCATCCGCAGCTTATCCAAGAATTCGAGGCAAATATAGAAGCCAGGTTTGGTAAAATTCGCCAGTTCTCCTCTGAATACCGGTTGCAAAGATTATCCCATATGTCAGGCTCTTCTGCTCTTGTTTCAAACTCATTGAGTGGGCAAAGTCCGGGCCAAGACAGTTGCATAATGCGAAAACCGGCTAGGCATCGTGAGATAAGCGGCTGCCATCATGGCCGCCAGGCACGCGGCTGCGCCCACGAAGACGCGCGAGAGAGGATTCGCACATTGCGCGTGAATGACGAAGGATAAGCCCGCCAAAGCCGCTGCTGGAGGGAGGCACCGTGCAATCAGCCCTGCGACCTGCCAGTGAATATCGAGCGCTATACAGACACCAGCGAGCACAACGAGGCCCCGGGCGGCCTCCCCAAGTCCAATCAACAGGGCGCCATTTCCGAAGGCGGTATATTCCCGCCAGGCAAACAGATTGAAGACCGCGTTCGTCGCGTAAGCGGAGCAGAGGATGAAGGCCACACGCCAATTTCGGCCAGCAATATTCAAGAACCTTAGGAGAACCGTCCCAAGCGTCATGGCCCAGAGACCTATGGAGATGCTGCGAAGTGCCCCGCTCGTGAGCTCTATCGCTATAGAGTTGAAGGCGCCGCGCGCGAAAACCAATTGGACGATGTCTTGCGCGAACATGGCAAGATATACGGAAGCAGGGATGGTAATGGCCAGCAACGGCGCCGCGATCGCGAGCTTTGACGTTCCCTGCCGGGAAGAGCCACTATGTAACACCGCCATGCCAACGGGGTAGCTTATTAACAAGGTGGCGGACTCTGTCAGCGTCCGGGCATAACCAATGGAAGCGAGTGTTCCGATGGCAAACCCTGACGCGATGAGCCGCTCTAACAGGTTTTGGCCCTGTTCTGCGAGCGGCAAGGCTAGAATAGGCTGCAGCCTCTGAAAAAAATGCCGGCCGGCCGCCATCACTGCACTCAGCCGGACGCCGGCAGGCTCCAACATTCCCTCGCGAAAAAACTTTCGAAGGCTCCAGACACTCAGGGCGTTGAAGGAAGCCGCGAAAAGCAAAGGGAGGAACCTCAACTCTCCGGTGGCTACATAGGCGAAAATCCCGCCGATCATGGAGACGTTCATGACTGTTGGCATCAGACCGGCGATACGGGCCCGCCCAGAAGCAATCTCGGCTGCAGTCAGGCAATTGAGTATGACGCAAGCCGGCATCCACAACGCCATCAAGCGCACGAAGTTGAGTACCAGGCTTTGTCCCTCGGCTGACATACCTCCTACAATCAAGCGAACCCACCAGCTGGCACCCGCCTCCACGATCAACATGATGAACGTCGCGGCTAAGCCGAGGGCCATACAAAGCGCCGCCAGCTTGGCAGGTGCATCGCCCTCTTCTTGCCAATTGCGATGCATTGGGATCAGAATGGCGCAAACGCTTTCGCCCATAAAAGGCAGGACAGGGAGTGTCACCGCCGAAACCGAACCGCGGAAGCCGTCCGCGATGTAAGAGGCGCCGAAGACCCGCGCCAGCAGGAGTTCCCGCACGAAGCCGAGCGCTTTACCAAGAAGCGCGCCGCTTGCTAGCGTCGTAATGATGCGAACATGTGCGAAGCGGCTTCCATGCAATGGCAAGGAAATGCCGGTCTTCAGGGGCAGCCGGCCACTCATGAGGCCGCACCTGATTGGGGCATCCGGATCGCCATGGCCATTACGGTCCAGAAAAGAAAGCCGATTTCACCCGCCGCGATACCCGCTAGCGGTAACTGGATAAGCCACCCGCAGGCCAGCGCGCCAAGCACAGCGCCCTCGCGCTCCTTGGTGTGCAGTGCTGCAGCAATCGCGCGCACGATCAGGTAGATCAGCGATGCAAGACACACAAGCCCAACGGCGATGCCCATGCATGACCAGCAAAATGAGATCATCCCGTCAAGTGGCTCGGCTCCAGCGCGGGCGGTGTCGATGAAGGTGAAGCCATTCCCGATCAGCGCGCTTCCGGGGCTGTTCCACAGCGTTGTAAATTCTGCCAGCCGCTCCTGGCCGCTGTGGTCGTGCGCTGCGTTGGCCAAACTCGACAGGCGATCCGCGATGACTTCGTTGAAAGGACTGATCGACAGCGACACAACGATCGCTGCTGCCAGCAGGACGAGGACGTTACTCGCTCTCACCCGGGTTGCGCGCAGCAGAAGGCAAAAAAGGATGCTGACCCCGAGCGCAACCCAAGCCGTCCTGTAAAGCGACAAGCCCAAAGCCAGTGCGGCAGGCACTATCACAAGGCGCTCATACCATGCGGAGCGGAGCAGATAGACGAGCAAAATTCCCACCGCCGTGAAGGTGGCGAAGGCAGCCGGAGCATGCATCGTGCTGAATACTCTCACCTGATAGGGCAAAGGTAGCCCGGCCGACGTAATCGCCGCCTGTTTCATCCAATAGCAGTCCCACATCTGCGGCGAGACGTATTGATAGATACCGTAGGCACTCGTCACCGGCAGGATCAGCGTGAATGCGGCCGCTAAGTCACGCAAGAGGGCGGCCGGGTTCTCTGTCTGCCGGAAGAGCGCCACGCCGTAAAGAACCGGCGCGCCCCATTTAAGTCCGCCCGAAATCGCCTGCGACCAATCTCCGTGCGCAACAGTCAGCAAAAAGGCGTATGCCACACAGGCGCCAAAAATCAGAAACGGAGCGTCGGCACGATCCTGCACTTGTCCGGGTAATGTAAGACTACGCAACTCAGGCACCGGTGCCAGGAGCGCAATCAGTGGACCAGCTATCATCATGCTATTTGGATCGAAGCCTGCATGCTCATCGACGAGACGCCGCAAAATTGGAGCAAAGGAGAACAAAACCAAAGCCGCCTGCAGATGCGCACCGGGGGACTTCGACCATGCAAACCAACCTGCGAGCGCCGAGCCGAGAACAAAAAGCGGTCTCGCGGGAGCTCCGAGCGAGGGACCGATCAGCGCCGTCGCCGCGACCAGAACGATAGCGGGCAGCCAGCCTGGCGTTTGAGAAGAGCGCGGCAGTGCAAATGCCGTGACCGCGGAGCTCAATGCACTGCCCTCCTCGTAGCCTCGCCGATCACATTGGCGATTGTACTTCTCATTTTAGCGGCGCCATAAACTTTGTGTGCCCTGCGCCTCGCTTTCTTGGTCTGTCTCAAAAGCTCTGCTGGGTTGGCCATTGCATGCCGCACCGCCGCTGCGAGCGCCTTTGCGTCGCCCGGCGGTACAAGCATCCCGGCTTCTCCTCCCGCTAAAATCTCTGCCGAAGCGCCGGTATCGGTGGCT
Source organism: uncultured Alphaproteobacteria bacterium (assembly GCA_963817705.1). GTDB lineage: Bacteria > Pseudomonadota > Alphaproteobacteria > Rhizobiales > Rhodomicrobiaceae > Rhodomicrobium. The sequence continues at coordinate 628,800 of CAWFPF010000002.1, read as the reverse complement.
ATCACCGGTGTGCCGGCCAGCATGGCCTCGACTAGCGTCCGGCCAAAAGGCTCCGGGTCCACTGAGGGATGGATGACGGCGTCACAGGAGCGCATCAAACTCGGAACGTCGTGCCGCTGACCCAAAAATTTGGCCCGGTTTGCCAGATCGAGTTCGCCGGCGAGAGTGTGCAAGCTTCGTTCGTACTCATGCTCGCCGAATAGGGCGCTGCCGGCAAAGATGCATTGGACGTCTGGCAGGTCCGCGAGCGCCTGTAGCACAATGTGCTGTCCTTTCCAGGGAGACAGCCGGCTGAAAACGCCAAGGAGCGGTCCGGAAGACAATCCCAGTTCTTGACGAATCTCAAGTGGGGAGACGCCGCCATCCGCTGAGTCGATGCCGTTGGGTACAACGCGAACGATATTGGGCCGCCCCCCCGCCTCAACAAAGGCCGACCTCGCCGCCTGTGAGGGCGCAATGACCAGGCGGGCGAACCTATTCGCGAGGCCGGACTGAAGAAGGCGCTGGCCGGAGCCGAAATGCGCATCACTGATGATATCATGCAGATGCCAGATCAAAGGGCGGCGAGCAGCTGCCGCGGCGAACGCTGCCAGGACGAAGGCTTTTTGAGAGTTGGCATAAACGGCGTCGTACTGGCGCGCCACAAACGCTAACTCAGCAATTACCGCCGCCATGCGTCCAGCGAGCGGCAATGCCTTTTTGAGCTTGCTATCTCTTTTTATGGCCGAGAAACCTGCACCGAAGCGTGATGCGATCACATTCACACCACAGTCTTGTAAACGCGCGTTTATGGGACCGTCCTCGAACAAAAATACCGACGCGCTGGCGCATGACGGCAGAATGTCGAGCATCACCATTTCGGCGCCTGAGATGCTGCCGGTATGGCTGACGAAAAGAACACGTGCAGCCGTCATTAGTCAGACTCCGGATAGGCAAGTCTCGATGTTCGCGGACGCTCGTAATGGCGCATTTCGCGAAAATCTGCCATGGTAACCGCGAGGCCGAGGACGTTTACGCCGAGACGGCGCAGCTCTTCGACGGCCGCCTTAACCCCGCATTTTAATGAGTGTCCCCACCTCGCGCACCACACAACTCCGTCGGTGTGATCCGCAAGGACCATCACGTTGGAAAGAGCACTGCTGGCTGAGACATCGAACGTGACAAGGTCGTATTTTGCCGTCCAGTCCATAAACTTCGCCAGGTCGCCATCCAGGAGCAGGACGGCTGGATCGCCTTCGAAGCGGCCGGCTTCTATTATGTCTATCCCCTCGATCGGCCCGCGGATGACTGCCTGATCAGGCTCCGCATCGCCCTTGAGAATATCGGCAAAGCCAGCCACTGGGTCCGGCTCCTTGCTAGACAAGCACGTGAAATTGCAGTCGACGAGTAGCACTCTGCGGCCGCTTTCGGCCGCGGCGCAGGCGAGTGCCATCGTGGTGTGCGCCCTGGCCTCCGAGTTAGTCTCCGACGCTACCAGGATGCATTGGCGCTTTCTATTTTTGCCAAAAAGCAGCAGCTGCAAATACAACGCTCGCGCACATGCCTGCCCCCCGGCCAGTTTTTGAGGGTCAGCAAGCCATCGCGTGAAACTGGCACGACGAAGGTGCTGACCGGGGAAGATCGCCAGAACGGGTGCTTTCGCCTGCGCTTCTAGATCGTAGGTCCCTCGCACTGTCCTGTCAGTCATGTCTTTGCGCAATGCGGCAAGGGCAGCGAGCAGGCATGCCATTGTCAGTCCCGCGGTAACCAAGGGCAAACGCTTAGGAAAGGAAGGAAGTCGCGGTATCTCTGCGAGGCTTACAAGGCGTCCGCTGCTGAGCAGCACGCGGCGCTCGGATTCCAGATCTTTTGCTCTGCTGTACAGGTCTTGATAAAACGTCTTTCGAGTGTCCGATGCGGTTTGCCCTTCCAATCCGCCGGCGGCGGGACTCTGCCTTTTGACTTCGTTTAGCAGCCAAGCCGAGGAGGCCTCGCGGCTGTGTGCATTTTCGGCCCGCTGGTCCTCAAGATATGTGATGAGCAAAGCGTTGGCCAACACAAAGGCAACGTCGGGTAAGGGCGACTCGTACCCGATGGCGAGAACTCGGGAACGCCCCAGCGCGGTCACCGAGTAGCGTTTCTGCACGTGTTCCAGAAGCTCGTCGCTATCCGGTTTCAACTTATCGCAGTTTCGTGCCAAGATCGCAGAGAACTGAGAACTGGTCAGATACCGGCACTCCTGTTCCACGGCTTCAAATATGCCAGGACGCGCGAGGGCAAGCCGGACCATCCGGCGGGACAGAATGATCAGAAGCTGACTTTCGAGGTCAGCGGGATCGCCGAGCTTTTCTATCCAAGCCGCGGAGGCGCTGCTGCTCGTAGGCTCCTGATTTCCGATTTCGACGTTCCCGCTAGCATAGTAGACAGGGGGCCAAAAGAATGCGACTGCAAGCACGGGCAGAAGGCTCAGAAGAAAGACGAGGCCAAACAACCGCCGCCTGCGCCAGATCTGCGCCACTACATCTGGCGGCGGCGTTTCTGCTCTGCCGGAAAAAGACGGTAAAGTTTTGGTCATAGGCGGCCCACTGCTTGAGCTGGGGCATGCTGCCATTTTGCATGTGAGGCTTCTATATTGGACTTGGTACGGCCGATCTCTGCGGCGGCGAAAGACCGGAAGCTGCGCCGGAATTTCTCTGCAGAGAAAGATTGGGCGTGGCTCTGGCAAGCCTCACGGGAAAATAGATCTCTGCGGGCCATGAAAGCGCTGACGCAGGCGGCAATGCAGGCGGAGTTAGCGGCTTGAAAAAACATGCCGGTGGGTTTCGGTCCATTGGTGATCAAGGATTCCCTTACGCCACCCCGCTCAAGCGCGAGCACAGGCGTGCCTTCTGCCTGGGCCTCGACAGGAACGATCCCGAAGTCCTCCTCGGCGGCGAAGATCAGCGCGCGTGCGGTGGCCATCAAGCTCCGCATCAAGTTATCGGAAACGAAACCAGTGAACATGACGTTCGGCCCTGCGATAACGCGCAGGCGTTTTTCATCGGGGCCGGTTCCAGCCACGACGAGCTTGAGATCGGGCAAAAGTTTGAATGCCTCGACTATAGCCTGCGTGTTCTTGTAGCTCACGAGCCGTCCGGCCGCGAGGAAGTGTTCCGCTCTCGGAAGGCCGCATCCGTAGGGCGTGACGTCAACCGGGGGATGGATGACTTTGGCATCGCGGCCAAAGGCCTTCCTAATCCTTCGAGCCACGAAGGCCGAATTGGAAACAATCACGTCTGGCCGATGGCTTGAACAGGTGTCCCACACGCGGATGCGGTGAAGCAACATTCTTGCTAGAGAGCGCTTGAGGCCTAGGCCTCCGCCGCCATTCTCATTTAGATATTGGTGTTGGAGATCCCAGGCGTAGCGCATCGGCGAGTGAACATAAGCGATGTGGACCTGATCCGGGCCGGTGATGATCCCTTTAGCAACGGCGCAGCTGCTTGAAATAACGAGGTCGTATCCAGAGAAATCCAGCTGTTCGATGGCGAACGGCATAATGGGCAGTAAGTAGCGATGCAACTTCGCAACCCGCGGAATCCGTTGCATCAAGCTCGTCTTAGAACTCTCGAAACCGATCCAGGCCCGTTCCTCAGCGGTCAAAGTGTCAAACAGCGTAAAAACATCCGCGGCCGGATAGATGCGTAGCAGCTCACGCAGCACGCGCTCAGCTCCGCCGACAACATAAAGCCAATCATGAACAATCGCGACTCGCACTGGGTCATCCTTCACTTTAGAAAAGCGACCCAGAATCATTCTGGATGCTATCGATTTGAATGACGTCCCCTGGCATGATCGGGGTCGTCTCCTTGGCCGCCACAAATGCCAGTTGACCGGCCTCGTTGCGGCGCATTATCCGGTAAGAAGCGACCTCTGCGACCCCACCCTGAGTCGCGAGCGTTTCAAGCCCGGACGCGAGTTTGCGGGTTTCCGTGGCCGATACTCTCAACCGGGAAATTTCCTGGTCCGCTTCCGTCATCTCCCGGGCGATGCGAGCATTTTTTTCGAGCACAAGCATCGCCAGGTCGCGATCGGCCTTCTGCATCGTATTGTTCGCACGCGAAAGGCCGGCCATCGCTATCTCTTTGTCGCGCTGAACGTTATCGAGTGCGACGACAGATTCGAGCACGCGCTGCTGGTTGACGATTTTCTGATCTTGGAGCTTTTTCAGTCCATCGACGATCGTCATCTGCTCGTCGACCCGCCGCGTGACTCGCTCGATATAAGTCCGATAATCCTCGGCCTCTTTCTTGCTGACGGCGATCGTGTCTTGGAGCCAAGTTCTGTCCCGGTTTTCAATTTCCCGATTGTGCTGCAGCACAATCGTTTCGCTCTCGATCATTTCATTTGCCCGGCCGGACACCAATCGAGTCAGTTCCTTGGGCACCGGGATCGTCGCGGCATTTTCGCGCTCTGCCATAAGGCGCGCACGGCGGGCAATGAAACTTGCCAAGCGATCCAATGTTTCGGTCAGCCCCCTCCTCTCACGCATAACGTCGGCTACCGACGCCATCGGCGACCGGTAGAGGCCACCTGCGAGGGATACAGCATGCATGACCGTGAATCCCGGCACATAAGGATAGCCGCCGGGGCGATTTGCGAGGCCAGAGACGTAAAACGGCCGGCACTCGGTTACCTCGATTGAGAAGTAGCCCGGCTTTTCGCCTTTTTTCTCGATAATCTGGCGAATATCCTGTTCAAGCTCGGTAGTAGACTTGCCGCGCGCCTCGAATTTTCCGAACCTGGGTAGACGAAGCTCTCCGGCTTCGTTGACGACATACTCGCCATTGAGATCCTCGCGATCGAACCTGTCATAAAAGCGGATCTGCAGATGATCGCCGCCATCGAGACGATAGTTTTCGGGGACTCCTGGGACTTTTGAGGCCGGGGCGGAAGGAAGCCGCACCGTTAAAGACGCCTGGTCCGCGGCATGAGAAACGCCGGGGCCTAGGACTAACACTGCCAGACTGGCGGCCATGGTAGTTTTCCAGGACCTTCTGCTAGTCCTGAATTGGTCCGGCGCGATGGGATGGATCCCGTATGTAATCTGCATGGGTCTTTCCCCGCTCAATAAGCGTTGGAGTTGAAGAATGGCACCATCGCAGTCCGGACTATGATTTTAAGGTCAAGCCAGGGCGACCAGTTCTTGATGTAGTGCAGGTCGAATTCGACGCGCCGGCGCATGTCCTCGGGTGTTTTCGTTTCCCCCCGGCAGCCGTTGACCTGAGCCAACCCTGTAATGCCGGGCTTCACTTTATGGCGGCTGGCGTAGCTCCTGAGGATCTGGGCGTAGGCCTCATTGTGGGCCACTGCGTGGGGACGCGGCCCAACGAGCGAAAGCTCGCCTTGCATCACGTTGATAAGCTGCGGCAACTCGTCGAGACTTGTGCGCCGCAAGAAACGGCCGATACGCGTCACGCGCTTGTCCCCGCGCACGGCCTGAATGACGTGCGCGCCGTCTTCGGCCACGCTCATCGTGCGGAATTTCACGACCCGGATGATCCGATGATTGTAGCCGTGGCGCGATTGAACAAAGAACACCGGACCAGGACTATCGCGTTTGATGGCAATGGCAATTGCAGCCATCACCGGCGCTAATATAACGAGTGCAATCGCGCCGATCATGTAGTCCATCGCCGCCTTGAGAACCACTTCTCTCGGACTCAGTGGAGGATGCTGGAGATCGATCAGAACCAATCCACTCTTGGAGTTCTGTGTGCCATTGGGGACCGTCATTGCATCGGGGCAAAGCTGAACACTAATCGGCAGAACTTCGAGACGCGTTAGAGCGTCATGGATCTTGTCATTTGCCGAGGAGGGCAGAGCCAGGACAACGTGGTCGCATTTTCCGCGCTGCGCACTTTCGATGAGGGTCTGCATCCCTCCGGCGATGCGGCTCTTGGCCGGTTTTGCTTTCTCATCGCTAAAGACTCCGGTTACGACAACATGGCTGTCATTCGCGGTGAGATTATCAATGACACGCTCCACCAAACCTGCGGTCCCATATACCGCAACCCGCTGATGCAACCGGCTTCGGTCGCTGGATGGTGAGCCCCACAACAAGATCACAAAGCGCTCAAGAATCAGAAAGGCAACGCTTAAAACATACCAGATCAAAAACCAGCCACGCGAAGCTTGGTCTGCCATTTCCAGCAGAAAAAAAAGACAAAGCATCAACAAAAAACACGTGCTGACCGACGTGACGATTTCAGCGCGAAGCATTTTTCCAGCGACAATGGCCGAAGTTGAGTGAATGTCAGACTGACTTGTGACCATAGACCACACGATCGCCGCCATTAGGCCCGCGCCAAGGTAAAAAGTAAGTGGTTCTGCTGATCCTAGAAACAGATCGATATAAAAAAATTTCGCTACTATTGAGGCGGCCACTACCCCAATCGGAAAGACTAGAGCCTGGACCTCCGATAATAGGAACGGAGAGGGAGTAGGGCGCCGATAGGATCTCTCGCCTATCAACTGATCATCTTGCGTGCTCGCCCAAGGAACCGAGGGCTTAACTTTGGTGAACACCAATTTTTCTTTCCCGAACGCTAGTTTATGTTAAACGTTGAAGTCGGGAGAGAAAGGCCCCCATACAATTAACATGGAGGGGTACCTCTTTGTTGGTACGAGCCGGTGCTCCTCTTGCGGCAAGGGTGAAATTTTCTGAAGCTAAAAATCCCCGATCAGAGTTATCCCGCGCGTCAAAACGGGACTCCTTATTATCATCCTTCTGGGTGAGCATGATCATTCAGCAGGGTCACGTCCCCTGTGGTGGTGTAACTCGGCGGTAGCAAGCCGCTCGCTAAGCGCGCTCCCCATGGCACCGTAGCGTGCGAGCGGCTTGCGGCGGTCATCGGCGACTCACCGGTAGGATCGGGTTGCGACACCAACGCAACCGGGGAACCACCGATGACCGACGACATGATGAGCCTGCGCACGCTGATTGAGAAGACGCCTGATGCCGATATTCTGCGGGAGATGATCGGCTTTGCCGCCGAACGGCTGATGGAGATGGAGGTGTCCGGCCTCACAGGAGCCGCGCATGGCGAGCGCTCGCCAGACCGGCTTGTCCAGCGCAACGGCTATCGCGACCGTATCTGGGAGACGCGGGCCGGAACCGTCGAGTTGCGCATTCCGAAGCTGCGCAAGGGCAGCTACTTCCCCGGCTTCCTGGAGCCGCGCCGCGTGGCGGAGAAGGCGCTGACCGCCGTGATCCAGGAGGCCTATATCCAAGGTATCTCAACGCGCTCCGTCGACGATCTCGTCAAGGCCCTCGGCATGAGCGGCATCTCCAAGAGCCAGGTCAGCCGGCTGTGCGAAGAGATCGACGGGCGCGTCAAAACCTTCCTCGACCGCCCCATCGAAGGCGACTGGCCCTATCTCTGGATCGACGCGACCTATGTGAAAGTCCGCCAGAACGGCCGCATCGTCTCCGTGGCCGTGATTGTCGCCGTGGGCGTCAACAGCGATGGCCGCCGCGAGGTGCTCGGCATGGACATCGGCCCCTCCGAGGCCGAGACGTTCTGGACCGATTTCTTGCGAAAGCTCCGGCGCCGGGGCTTGCGCGGAGTGAAGCTCGTCATCTCTGATGCGCATGAGGGCATCAAGGCCGCGGTCTCGAAGGTGTTGAGCGCGAGCTGGCAGCGCTGCCGCGTCCATTTTATGCGCAATGCGCTCGCCCATGCCGGCAAGAGCGGACGGCGCGTCGTCTCCGCCTTCATCGCCACCGCGTTCGCGCAAGACGACGCCGGGGCAGCCAAGCAGCAATGGCGCAAAGTCGCCGATCAGCTGCGTCCGAAACTGCCAAAGCTTGCCGCCCTAATGGACGAAGCCGAGCCGGACGTGCTCGCCTACATGACCTTCCCCACAGCACACCGGGCGAAACTGCACTCACGGATGAGATGGACAAGCGTTTTCGAAAGGCCCATGCTATTTTTGTGTGGCACGGGCGACCGCCTGGCGAAGAGCGGAGCTTGAGGATGAAAGCTCCGCCGCGCTGCCTTTATCGCCGCTCCTCCTTTGCGGCGCCCGTGCGCCCCTTTTCCTTTGGCGGACGTGGCTTCCAGCCCGCAACGAACCGTTCGTAAGCGCGCTCGGCTTGGCGGGCGACTTCCATTTCCCGTTCGCGCAGCTCTTTGACGTTGTAGGCATAGGCGGGTCCGCGCTGATTGCCTTTCTTGCCGGGCCGTCCCGCTTTCAGCTTGGCATGGGAGCGCCCGCGTTTGCTGATCCGGCCGTGTTGGGCAATCCCAAGCCCCGATTGCCGCACCTTGGGATTGAGCCCCACATAGCTGACGAGCTTCTCGGGATCGCTGAAGCGCTTCACGTCGCCGATCGCGGCTACAAGACCGGCGGCGACCGTCAGGTTGATGCCGGACACCGTGAGCAGCCGCTTGACTGCCGCGGACTGAAGACCCTCTTCCGCGACGCAACCGTCGAGCAAGGCAAGATCTTCGGTCAACCGGTCCAGCTCGCGAAGATGCCGCCCGATCGCCTCGGCCTCGTCCGCGGGGATGGGCTGCCGTTCGAGCCAAGCGCGGCCGATCCCACTGAACATGTTGGCGTGGGGACAAAGCGGGATGAGGTAGGCGTGCAGGATGGCGTGTACCTCGTTCTTCACCCGCGTCGCATGCCGGACGACCTGATTGCGCCTGGCGACGAGCCTGCGTAGCCGCTCCGTTCCCTCATCGGGAAGCCAGACTTCCGGGAGAAAATCGGCCGCGCGAAGCGAGGCCAGAACCCCGGCATCGATCTTATCGGTCTTGATCTTGGCGTGTGCGATCGCCTTCACCTGAAGGGGATTGGCCACGATGACCCGGCCCACAAAAGGGCTTAAGACCCGCACAACTGCCATGGCGTTGCCGGTCGCCTCGATGACAACTTCGTCATCCTTGGTGAGCTTGCGGCCAAACTCCTCCAGATCGGGCCGCGTCATCGCCACGCGGCCTACTGGCATCAGCCGTCCCTCCTGCCAGATCACCACCTCGCCAGGCCGCATGTCCACTCCACGTTTGAAAACCATGGGAGCGGCGGGCCACACGACAACTACGGATCCGCGCTCGCGGCGCAACCGGGTGGGTCGCAGGGGCGGCCAGCTACTAACGCGAGCTCTCAGCTCATCGAATACATCGGCCTGCCCACTTCACGTGCTCCCGGTGCCCCTTGTCCCGATGGTCGCACCATACGCTGGGGCGGACGAAGCCGCAGCAGGACAAACCGGCACCGCCATCTTCATACCGGTTACCAATCCGATCGAGCGCCTCAATGGCGAGATCAAAAGGCGCACCGAAGTCGTGGGCATCTTCCCGAACGAAGCCGCCATTACCCGCCTCATCGGCGCGATCCTGCTCGAACAGAATGACGAATGGGCCGTGCAGCGCGCCCGCTACATGACGCTGGAAACCATCGCGCCTTTGAGCGATGATCCTATCGCCGGGCTGCCCGCTGTGGCTGCCTGACCTTCCCGGCCCTGCCGGAGCATCGGCGATACCAGCCGGCAGCTACACCACGTCATGGGACACGATCTTCAGCAGGATGATGCCGGGTTTAGCTTTCAAACTGTGCTGAGCGGGAAGCGCGGGATAGCGATTGCTATAAGGTCAATCCCACCAAGTCGAGGATCGCCCCAGATCCCTCCGTGGCGATCCGGAATGATGCCGAACTGAAGGAAGATTGGCAGTCATTTTCGCTGCAATGCGCTTCTCAAACAGGAGTGCTGAAACACGCGCAGTTATTCAGGATCGTGCCAGTGATACTTCGCACCGTTGAGGCGCCGGCTCCGTGAAGTGTTTAACGGCCCACATCGCTGCCTGAGTGCGGTTTTTGACTCGGATTTTGCGAAGGATCGCCTTCACGTGCACTTTTACAGTTGACTCCGTAATACCGAGCCTTTGAGCAATGACCTTATTCGGCGCTCCTTCGACAAGACCCTGAAGGATAGTTTCCTCACGCACCGAAAGCTTAATTCGGGTGAGAATTCTTCCATTCTCGCCGGGTGTGGCGATTTCTCTTTGCTCCGGGGTTTGATGCTCGAAGTCCGCAACATTATCTGGCGCGCCACCGAAACTCGGCAGGCTGTTCAAAAATTCGGCGGGAAGGATGATTTCACCCTGTAGCACAAGCTCGACTGCCGTCAGCAATGTTTGGGGTGTCATGGCATCCCGCAAAAAGCAATTCGCTCCTGCTTCTAGCGCAAGCTTTACCTCAGCCGGCTCGCCGGTGGCGCTAAGAACAACAATGTGTGCCGATTCCTGGCGCTGGCGGATACCCCGAACGCTTTCCACGATTTCGTCGCCGCTCCGGCCCCCCACAAGAAAAACCAGCTTGTCCTCCGGCTTGAACGCTTCAAACTGGATAGTTCTAAAGCTGGTTGCTTTAATGACAAACCTGCGGGGCGTGTCATCGAGTAGGTTTCGCAGTGCCTCGGAAATCAGTCTGCTGGGATAAACGAGAACGATCACAGTGTTGTTGGCCCGAAAAGCAGGCCTTGAAATGTACCTTTCCGCAATACCCTCGTTTTCCGCCTCGACGATCGCTGTGATATCGTCATGGGCAATTACGATTTCGCAGCTTTGAGCGCCCCGAGAGGCTGTCAACATAAACCAGCGTTCAACGCCATTGACGTCACAGGGGTAGCGCTGAATATAGCGCTTCGCGTTGCCGGAGATCACATTACGGATGCCCGTTAGCGCTTCGCTCGCAAACTCGTCGCCGGCCTCTGCAGAGCGCTCGCACGCTCGAAGGTAATTCGCCCCTAAGTGCGCGCGTGGATCCGAACAGTTATTCCCGGCTGCGAAATTCCGCCAGGCTGCATTAACGTAAATAATGGAGCCAGTCAGATCCAAGATCGCGATACTCGAAGGGATCCCATCAAATACCGCGCAAACGCGCGGATCGGAAACAAGAGTGCTGGATACCATCAGAGTCACAGAAACGGCCTTCCCTAAGCTGGACATGAAGGGAGTAGGTTATTCTTCAAGCCGGCGACTACAACTTTAACAAGACAGCTTGCCTTATTTTTGCCTTAGATTATTAAGTACTTTTGCTTAAACATTAAGTTTAAGACACTGCGTCCATCCTCGGGTAAGCCTTCACCGGCGTTTAAGCGAAAAGCGATTTAAGCTCCCAAAAGGAGTTCTAGATTTGATGGGTATCCAATTGCCTTGTGATCTAGACTTGCCGGCGGAAAAGGGCCTCGCGGCGTCGGATGGAAAGAAGACCCATCGCGAGCTAGGCATTTTGCCTGCATTAACCACAGACACGAGCTCTGCTTGTAAACGTTAAGACTTCAATCATTTGAAAGACGGGGCTCGTAAAAAGTTATCTTGGACTGTTCACATGATTAATCCGCCCCTTACGCGCCGCGTTTTTTTGCAAGGTGCGGCGGCGTCTCTACTCGCCGGGCCTGCGCGCGGCAGCGGCGTTTATTCCGCCGCCTCGTTCGCCGACAGCATCGGCATAAACACTCATATGAGCAGCGAAGCGTACGCGTCCCGTTATAGACTCGTGCGCGACCTGCTTGGCGCAAGCGGCATCAGGCACCTGCGGGACGAGATTCGTCCCCGCAACGACCTTACCCAGTGGAGGGACCTCTTCGGCCGCTACTCGATCCGCAGCCACCTCCTGGTGTCGCCGGCGACGAACACCATGACACAAATGCTGGAATACATCGATGCGCTGGGCGTGGAAAAGATTTCCGCGATCGAAGGTCAGAACGAAGGCGACGGCGACTGGTTCAAAGCACAGAAGGCCGCCCTCCCCGACTGGAGCGCGGCGGTTGTCGCCTATCAAAGGGAGGTGTTTGAGGCCTTGCGCTCGCGCTTTCCCGCAACCGAGTTGCCAATAGTGTCGCCTACCGTGCTCGACTGGAAGCCGGGAGATATGCGGAAAATCAGCGGGGCGGCGGATTTTTGCGACATCGTAGCGATCCATTCCTATGTGCAGCACGCAGAAGAACCCGAGACAGCAAAGCGCTACGCCGCAGTGAGCTGGTACCTGCAGAATATGCGCGACGTATTCAAACCTGGTGCGCCGGCAATGGCGACCGAAACCGGATACAATAATACGACCGCCAACGGACGCGGGGTGTCGGAAACCGCCGCGGCAATCTACATACCCCGCCTGCTCCTGAACAATTTCGCAGCGGGTGTGCAGAGGACGTTTCTCTATCAACTTCTGGACGCCGGCGCTGATCCGGACGATTCTGGAACACCATTGGGGTCTTGTCCGCAATGACGGGACACCCAAGCCCGCCTTCCAAGCTGTCGCCGCGTTGCTTGGTGCGTTCAGGAACGAGGGAGAGGGTTCTCACAAAACCGCGGAGACAGCCGGCGTGTCTCTTCGAGATGCGCCCCCTGCAGCAAGGCTTCTTCAGTTTCAGAAGGCGAACGGGACCATCATTCTGGCAATTTGGCGTGCGGTGCCTTGCTGGGACGTGGCGACGACGGAGGATATCCCCGTGGCGCCGCGGCCCGTCATCTTTATACCCGGCCGTCCGGCTGCGACTGCCGAGTTGATGGTCCTCGCCGAGGACTGCGCCTGGACCGATGTGCCGGTGTCTCGCGATGGCGTTCGCGTAGAAGTCGGCTCACAGGTGACACTCGTCCGGCTGAAACCGGTACGAGCCTTATGAAACAGATCAAAGGACCATACATTATTATAGACCCGGCACATTGATATTTTGATCATTTCTGCGAAGCAGTCCATCGTTTTCGCATGAGCGACCACGATGCACGCCATCAAAGCCTTGCCGAGCTGCACGAGCGGCGCATAACAGCGAAACACCACCGCAGACAAAGTTTAGCGCTGAAGTCCTAGGCCCGGCCGCGTCCCTTTTGTGCGCCGTGCTAGTTCTTGACAGCTGCTAGGACTTTTTGCTCCACAGCTTCAAGATATTTCGCTTAGGCTATCGTAGGTCGAGCGGTTATAGATCGAGGTGACTTTCGAGCGCCCGCTCCGATGATTCAAGACCAAGCCTACCTGGAAATCGTCAAATCCGGCATCACCGGCGAGCGACCCGAAAGTGCGCCTTAAATCGTGGACGGTAACATCGCTTAGTCCTATCGATCCGCGGACGCGCCGCCATGCATGACTAACAGCTTTGTCTGTTAAGGGATGGTCAGCAAACCTTGCAGGGCTTTTAAATACGAAGGCCGACTGTTCCGTTCGCGCGAATGCGTTCTTAAGGAAAGTCACAGTAAGGCCTGGGAGCGGCAATCGATGCACCCGCCGATTTTTCGTCAGGCTCGGAAGGATGTTCCATATAGCCCCATCGAGATCGAACTCTGCTTTAGGCGCTTGCGCGATCTCATTGACACGCTGTCCCAAGACCAGGCACAGACGCAGAATATCGATAAAAATTAGATCGAACTCCTGGTTTTCGCCAAATACATCGAGGCTCGTCCATAACGTCTTTATCTCCGCGATGTTGAGTGTGCGCTCCCCTTCCTCCTCTTGAACCGGCTTGTCGATAAGAGCCGGATTACCGTTCGTATATCCATTGCGCTCTCCCCAAAAATAGATTGTCCTGGTCAATGACAGGCATCGGTTGGCCTGAATACCAGCGCCGCGAGCCACAATCACGCCAACGGCCGCAGAGACATCGACTTTGAGTGCGCCAAGCCTGGGCAGAATATCATGCCTCAACATTCGCTCGCTCTCACGCCAGCTCTTGCGCCTTTGTTTCGCGTATTGCTCCAACCAGCACTTGGCCATCTCATCGAAAGTGGCAAATTCCCGCTGGAGCCTTATTGTAGCTGCCGGGTCCGAGCCTGACGAGACCTCCCCAAGCCGCTTCCGCGCTTCCACACGAGCTTGCGCGAGAGACATTTCGGGATAGCGTCCGAGGCGGACGCGGCATCTCTTGTCGTCGCTCTTTCGGCGATAAAGTAGGCTCCAGCTTTTTACGACGTGGCCGAAACGGTTTGCGCTAACACGAAGGCGCAAGCCTCGTTCGCCTTAAATCGAATAATCGAGCTGGGCACCATCTGGACCAGGTTTTGAGAGGTGGCATCCGCGATCCGTGGAGAGCATTTTTACCATGATACCTCGCGTCAAGGTTCTACCAAGGTTCCATCGAAGCATGCGCTTCGGTGCAATCTTATGAAACGTTGCGGCACCTATATTTGGATTTTTAGTCAATAACTTCAGACGATTATATGCCCACAGATAGTCGCACAAAGTGGCGTGAGATTTCATCATCACCTGCCTTCTAAGCAGGGGGTTGGGGGTTCGAGCCCCTCCGGGATCGCCAAGAATTTCAAGGAGTTCACCGCCGACAGGCGGGCCAAATAGGGAACACGCGCAGCTTTAAAAAGTCGGACGTCCGACTTTGGAGGTAAATCCCCATTTATTTTTGCAAAGAAGCTGTCATTTGCCGCACCGAAATCAGCAAGGGGCCGGTTTCCTGATGTCCGGATGCAATGGCGCGATTTCCCGCCGCCGCCGTCCGCCGTGATCGTCAGCTCGCGTACCTTTGGATAGCGCTGGCGCCCCATGCGCTTGAACCAGGACCGGGATCGATGCGACAGCGAACTCGGCCGTGTCGCTCGTAATGCCGACACTCACAAAGCCGGCATTGGCTGCGTGCAGACACCATAAGGCACGGCGTTGCCCAGTTCTTTGTCGACGAAGCCGTGCACGTTGACCCGCTGGGGTTCGCTTTTCGGGTGGTAGTCGGAGCCAGCGTTCCTGAAGTTGCCAATCAGCTCGTTCTTCTTCGTGTCGACGGAGATCACCGGCTGTCCGGCGGCCTGTGCCCCGATAACCTTGGTGTTGATGTACTCGAACTGGGCATTCCGATCCGTGTGCTTTGAACCCTCGTCCGCCTTGCGGTTGTACTGACGTGAAAAACCGCAACTGTGTCCGCGCTGATCGGATGCCCCATCCCGTCAATGTGTCAGCCAGCTTGTCCATGCTCTTTGACACCCAGATCAGGGGCCGCATTGGATCGCCGAGCGTGGCTGGTTCGACAAGGTGCGGAGCGCGGGAACCAGTTCCGGATCGATGGCGGCAACCGGCTTGTGCCCGCCGCCAATGCGACGAACCCTGCCTTTCGCCAATGGCTCCGCATCGAGATCGTCTTCCCCCCGATTGATCGTCGAGCGGGTGAGTCCGGTAATTAACCGCTTTGAGACCGCCATGGCCAGCCGCAGCAACTTCGGCAGCCGCAAACAAGCGCTGACCTCGCTCATCGAGCTTGGAGCCGACGGCGTCCCAGCGTAAGCGTATTGCATCGATGTCAATCATGACGTCGAAATAATTCCGTTCGCACCCCAACAGAATCATGCCAAGCTGAGTCACACCGTTACACACCCACTGAGCGCGATTCAGTTATTGTTCGGATCGTCCTTAGCCCCGCCGTCCGGTTTTCCGGTCATACTAAGACGCACCCGCTTGTGGCGCTGGCTTTCTAATTAATGTAAACTTCAGTTTATATCTAGCTTGAAAGGTAAAGCTATGGACAAGAAAGTTTGCAGCTCATGCTCGGGAAGCGGTCGCGCAAATTGTTTCAACTGCGGCGGCCAGGGTTCGACCTCTTGTAATGGCTGTAGCGGAGGAGGATCAACTTTTGGAGTTGTCTGTATGGTTTGTGGCGGCAGCGGAAGATATGCATGCGCAAACTGCGGCGGCTCTGGAACGCAGTCTTGTGGTGCCTGTTCGGGTTCAGGATATATTTCTAATTAGGTGTATAGTTCAAAATTTCAAACTGAGACACTAGAGCGGAATCCGATCAGGTTGCATCATAGCCTGCGGCAGCGAAGTAGTTTGCGCATTCTGCTGAGGTAAAGCAGTGCAGAAGCGTTCCGATTGTGGTCCAAAGCCCTTCGAGGCTTCGTTGGGCGGCCTTTCTGAGCAATGCTTTGAGCTTTGCGAACGCATTCTCGATTGGGTTGAAGTCGGGACTATAAGGCGGCAGATAGAGCAGGCTCGCACCGGCGGCTTCGATCATGGCCCGCACGTTCGGCCCTTTGTGGCTGGAGAGATTGTCCATGATCACCACGTCCCCTGGCCGCAGGTCTGGAATGAGAACCTTTGCGATGTAGGTCTCGAAGGCGTTGCGGTTGATCGGCCCGTCGAGCACGAACGGCGCAACCATGCCGGTCAAGCGCAGCCCGGCCACGAACGTGGTCGTCTTCCAGTGGCCGTAAGGGACGCCAGCCCGCACGCGCTGGCCGCGCGGCGCGCGGCCATATCGGCGAGCCATGGCGGTCGAAGCCCAGGTCTCGTCGATGAACACAAGACGCTCCGGATCGAGGTCAACCTGGCCGTCGAACCAGGCCTTGCGCCGTCTCAAGACATCGGGCCGGTCCTGTTCGCTGGCATGCGCCGTCTTTTTTTGCGTGTGATCCCGCGCCTCTCGAAGAAGCGCCACAGCGTGCCGTAGCCCACTGAAATGCCCCTGCCGTCAAGCGCAGCTCTCAGTTCCTGAAGCGTAAGCATCCGCCAAGGGCCGCGGCGTGAACGCTCGCGGTGGCTTACGCAGCCTGTTGCAGGCTGGGCTGCTTCCATTCCCAAGGCAACAACTCATGGAGCCGCCTTTGCGGCAGGCCGGCGATGCGGGCGAGGACGTCAGCGAGCCAGGCCAGAGGATCGACGCCGTTGAGTTTCGCCGTCATGATCAACGTCACCATAAACGCGGCCCGGCCGGCGCCGCGTTCCGAGCCGGCGAAGAGCCACGACTTTCTTCCAAGCGCAAAACCTCTCAGCGCTCGCTCCGCCGAGTTGTTGCTAAGGCAGATGCGGCCATCGTCGAGGAAGCAGGCGAAGCGATCCCGCCGCTTGAGCAGGTAATCGATAGGCTTGGCGACGGAAGCGGAGCGCGACAATCGTGAGCGCTCCTCGCTAAGCCAGGCTTTCAGATCGGCCAAGAGCGGCGCGCTTTGTTCTTGCCGCACGCGCAGGCGCTCGCTGGCGGAAAGCCCATTGATAGAGCGCTCGATGTCGAACAGCGCGTCAATACGCTTTACCGTGCCGCGCGACAATCAAGGTGAGACCGCATTGCTTCGCCTGAACTGTTCCTGACTATTGCTACGTTGCCTCATCTAATTTGCTCCTCGGGGCCAGTTAGGATCGGGAGCGGCGATGAGGCGGGTCAGCATGGCGACGCGGGACGAGTTGATTGCTGCGGTTGTCAATCGGTACGGTGGTAGTGACCGCCGGGAGAAGACACGCATTCTGGACGAGTTTGTAGCGGTGACGGGTTTCCATCGTAAGCACGCGATGCGGCTTCTCGGTGGAAGGATGCAGCGGCGATCGGCGGCGCGACCATCGCGCAGGATTTACGGCGATGATGTCCGCGAGGCGCTTGTTTTAGTTTGGGAGGCGTCGGATCGGGTCTGCGGCAAGCGTTTAAGGGCACTTATTCCAATCCTTGTCGAGGCGATGGAACGGCATGGGCATCTTAAGCTCGCCCCCGAAGCCGGCGCGCGGTTGCTTTCCATGAGCGCCGCAACGATTGACCGGGCGTTACGCGAGGTGCGTGAGAAAGCCGGCCGGACCCGGCGCCGGCCGGCCGGGTCATCGATAATCAGGCGCAGCATACCGATCCGCACCTTTTCGGACTGGCGAGATCCACCGCCAGGCTTTGTCGAAGCCGATCTTGTGGCGCATAGCGGCCCGTCGGCACGCGGGAGTTTTGTTCAGACCTTGGTTCTGACAGATATCGCCACAGGGTGGACGGAGTGCGCGCCGTTG
The DNA here is from genome assembly GCA_963817705.1 of uncultured Alphaproteobacteria bacterium. Lineage (GTDB taxonomy): Bacteria > Pseudomonadota > Alphaproteobacteria > Rhizobiales > Rhodomicrobiaceae > Rhodomicrobium. The sequence continues at coordinate 611,088 of CAWFPF010000002.1, read as the reverse complement.
CTGGTCCGCGAGCAGAATATTTTAAGCGAAGTTCTGACGGAGCTTCGCAAGCTTCTTCCGTTCGATCTTCTCGGATTTGACACGGACAACGACAGCGTTTTCATGAACGAGACCGTGCGAGATTATTGCCAGGGAGCCGGGATCGAGTTCACGCGCTGCCGCCCCTATCGCAAGAACGATCAGGCGTTTGTCGAGCAGAAAAACGGTGCAATCGTCCGTCGAATTGTCGGCTACCGGCGCCTTGAAGGGCTACCTGCGGCTGAAGCCTTGGCGCGGCTTTATCGGACGGTCAGGCTGTTCGTGAACTTTTTCCAGCCGTCGTTCAAGCTGTCCGAAAAGGAACGCGATGGGGCACGGGTGCGCAAACGCTACCATGCTCCGGCCACGCCATGTCAGCGGCTATTGGCGGATCAGCGTACTAAAGAGGAGGTGCGCAACCGCCTGAGATGCCTACAGGCGGGTCCGGACCCGGTGCGGCTTTTAAGCGAAATGCGAACGGCGCAGCAGCATCTCGTCGATATCGCGGACAGCTCTAACGTTACTTTCGAGGTCACTGCGCCTTCGATTGAGGAATTTCTGGCCGGTCTGCGGACCGCATGGAAGGACGGTGAAGTCAGACCGACGGCGCGACCGAAGCCAGCGCAGAAGCGCGGCCGGCGACGGCCAGACCCCTTTGCGCAGGTGACCGGTCAATTAAGGTCCTGGTTCGAGGCGGAACCCTGGCGAACGGGACGCGAGTTGCTGGAGCGACTCCAGGCAGAATATCCCGACGCTTATGCCGGCCACCTTTTGCGAACGCTCCAGCGCCGCTTGAAAATCTGGCGGGGTGAAATGGCGCATAATGTGGTTTTTGGCCTTTCAGACATGGATGCTGGGCTACAGGGGAACGAACCGGAGCTGGCCGTGTAACGCGCAGGTTCCGCTCCGGCAGCTCACAATCTGCCGCCGTGCTCGCGTCTATCAAGGACAAGCCCTTCGGGCGGCCGCCAGAGAGCGGCCGTCCTTGACAGCCGCTGCGCTCGACGGCGCCGCGTATGTGCTGATCGGGGCGGAAGAATGCTAGCGGCGCGGATCGAACAAAAGAATGCCGTGACGGCATCGAAAGTCAGGAGAAGCCTGCGAACATTCCCAATGAGGCAAACGACTTCCGCTCAGGAACATCATTAAATGAGGCAATACGAGTCTCACCTTGATTGTCGCGCGGCACTCAACTGCCTGTCCATAGCGGACGGCGTGCCCTCAACGGACGCTGCGGCCTCGCCGGCTGGCCATCGGTAAGGTTCGGCCGCCCGGACGTGCCCTCAAGGGCGTGACCTCAACGGCGTGTCCTCTGCGGCCTGTCCTCAACTCTCGCAGGGGCTGCCTGGAAGCTGGTATTGCCCGGTTAGCATTCAATCGAAGGAAGCCGGACTGTAGTATGGGTACACAGCGGCAGGAAAAGTTAAACCAACTCGCCAAGCGCCTGCCCGAAGGCTTGCCCGTCGATGCAGCATGGCTCCGCGCCCGAGGCTACACTCCCAACCTGCTCCGCAAATAAGAAGCGGCGGGCTGGCTCACGGAACCGGCGCATCGGATCTACCTTCGGCCGCGCGGTCCAATCGTCTGGCAGCAGGCGGTAATCTCGCGGTCATTCTGCCCATATCGGGCAAAATGCCGTTGTTCAATATCCATGGCACCCGCTGTGCGGCCGGAGCACGCGTTGTGTTCTGATTGAGCAGCGGGCATCCGGAGCGATCGCTCAACTCGAGCTCGAGCCCGGCGTCGTCACGATGGTGGCGGCCTGGAAGCTTGATCCGGTTTATTGCAGTTCCATCAAGGTCGGACTTCCCCAGGTTTCGCTGGCGGCGCTGACCGACCTGCACCGACTGCTGACGGCCAGCGAATCGCGGCTCCTCTCTGCGAACGGCAACATCGTCACGCAGGAGGATCAAGATGGGATCGCTGCTACCGCTCACCCGAGCATCGGAACTCGCTCGGAAGCCGAGGCCTGTTCTACCGGCGCCGCCCCGCCAGTTCGACCTCGTTCTCGACGACGTCCGCCTTCAAAACGTGACGGCGGCTCAGCGCCAAGCGGTTCTCAAGGCAGTGGCTCAGCTGCTGATCGAAGCGAGCGGCGCGGTGACGGCGGAGGCGGGCGATGACGACGAATGACGCCCTTCTTCCGGCGACCGTGCTTCAGCGCAAGGCGGTGGTCTATGTTCGCCAATCGACGCCTCAGCAGGTGCAAGCGAACCTGGAGAGCCAGCGGCGCCAATACGAGCTGGTCGATGTTGCACGCCGGCGCGGTTTTACGAACGTCGAGGTGATCGACGACGATCTCGGGCGGACGGCGAGCGGCGCTGTCGACCGCCCGGGCTTTAATCGCCTGGTCGCGGCGCTTTGCGCAGGGGAGGTCGGCGCGGTGCTGTGCCTCGACGCCTCGCGGCTCTCGCGCAACGGCCGCGACTGGCATCACCTGCTCGAGCTGTGTGGATTGGTGGAAGCTCGCGTCATCGACCTCGACGGCGTCTATGATCCATGCCGCCCCAACGACCGCCTGCTGCTCGGCCTGAAAGGCAGCATAAGCGAGTTCGAGTTGGGCGTCATTCGGTCCCGGATGTACGACGCGGCGCGATCGAAGGCGAGACGCGGCGAGCTGAGGATTTCGACGCCGATCGGCTATAACTGGGACCGCCATGTCGGTCTCGGCCTTGATCCCGATCGGCGGCTGCAGGAGGTGATCAGGCTCGTGTTCCAGAAGTTCCGCGAGCTCGGCAGCGCCCGCCAGGCGCTGTTATGGATGGCGTCCGAGAACATCCATTTCCCATACCCAACGGACGGCAGAACATTGACGTCGTTCGAATGGAGGCCGATCAGATATCGTAATGTCATCGCGATTCTGAAGAACCCCTTCTATGCCGGTGTCTACGCCTATGGGAAGAGCGAAAAGCGCACGGAGATCGTCGATGGGCGGGCGCGCAAGAGCTACGGCCACCACAAGCCGATGGACGCGTGGGAGGTGTTCATCAAGGATCATCACGAAGGCTACATCAGCTGGGCCGAGTACGAGCGCAATCAGGCGGTGCTCGCCAGCAATGCCTACGGGTGGACCGGCGACACGAAGTCTGGCCGTGGCGGGCGCGCCCTTCTCGGCGGCCTCATCTGTTGCGCGCGGTGTGGTCGCCGGCTCCACGTTGTCTACAACGGGCGCTATCCGCGACCGGTCTATCGATGCGATACGCCGAACCTGCAGTTGGGGCGGAAGCGCTGTTTCGGCTTCGGCGGTAAACAGATCGACGCCGTCGTGGCCGGCGAGATGCTGCGGGCTGTGGCGCCGATGGCGATCGAGGCGGCTCGGGAGGCCGAGCGCATGCTGAGAGAGGAGGATCAAGACCGGCTGCGCATTGCGGAGCTGGAGTTAAACCAAGCCCGGTATGACGCCTCCCTTGCCGAGCGTCGCTACGCAGCCTGCGATCCCGATAACCGCCTGATCGCCGCGCAGCTGGAGAAGGCGTGGGAGGCCACGCTGCAGCGCGTCGAAGCGTGCCGGCAGCGCCTCGATGACATGCAATCGCAGGAAGTTGGTCCGCAACTCCCCGATTTGACCGGACTGGCCGATGATCTCACTGCGGCCTGGAAAGCGCCGAAAACGACGATGCGGACACGTCAGCGGCTGGTGCGAGCGCTTATTACGGAGATCGTCGCCGACGTCGACGAGGCTGCCGGCGAGATCGTGCTCGTCATCCATTGGAAAGGCGGCCAGCATTCCGAACTGCGCGTCAAGAAGCCGAAAACCGGCGAACACGGCTGCTGCACTCCCGAGCAGGCGCTGGCCGTCATGCGCACCATGGCGGGGCGCTGGTCGGACCAGGACATCGCGGCATCGCTGAACCGAATGGGAATGCCGACCGGTCAGGGCAAGACCTGGACGGCGCATCGCGTGAGTTCTGTCCGCCGAGTGAATGGCATCCACGGCTATCTGTCGGCCGAGAAGAATGGCGAGTGGCTCACGCTGCGCGATGCTGCGGCCCGGCTCGGCGTCAGCTCCCATCAAGTGCGTAAGCTGATCAAGGCTGGCATTCTGGCAAGCGGGCAGATTATGCCCGATGCGCCGCACCAGATCCTGGCCGCTGACCTCGATAACGAGCATGTCGCCGTCGCGCTCGCGCGGAAAGGCCGCCCGTGTCGGGTTAATTCCGAAAATCAGATCTCAATGTTTTCAAACACTTGAAAAGGAGGTGCACAATGACTCGGTCATCGCGATAGGTCGTGAACCCATACCACTGCAGGTTATTGCAGCCCCACGTGCCATCGTTGATGCTATTGGCGCAGACATAGACATTGTGCCAGGAATCGTCCGAATTCCAGCGCGCGCAGGCGGTAAGCGAGGGTTGATCCCCCTGATCCTTGACGTTCCACGGAACGGTATCGGTTCCAGCCGTGAGACCTGCCTGCAGAAGCCAATTCTTCGTCGCTTGGAGCGATGCGATAACGCCTGTATTGGTGTAATTGTCGTAGGCATAGGTCATCGAGTGTGAGTGGGTGTAGTCATTCGGCGTAAGCTGCGCCTCGATATCCGGAACGGATACGAAACGCCCCACTCGGATGACCAAGCCTTCAGCTATTCCTGGAATGTAGACTTCACCGTAAACCATGGGGAAGTCGTAGATGTTCTCGAAGTTTTTCTTGAGGAGCTGGTAGCTCGCCACGTCGTAGGCCGTCGTGTAGCGGTTATTCTCGCCGTAGCTCGAAGCTATGCGAAACCCCCAGTCAACATGGTCCTGCTGAACCGTGTCCGGAACCCGTTCGATGTATACAACGGCCTGATCAAGCTCGCCCGTATTTGGCTTATACATGTACGCTGCCGGATAATTGCCGTCTTTCCTCCCGTCGGCCGTGCTGAGATTGAACCCAGCGTTGATCCACCCATAGATTTGAATATGCTCTCCGTTCAGCCACTTGCCCAAATCCGTCGGGGCAAGCGCCGTCATAAGCGGGCTATCCACGGCGTTAGGCACGCTGGCCCCAATGGTAGAGGCGCCGCCATAGGGCCAATCGGTGAAGGGATAGGGCGGTTGCGTTTCCGGAATCGGAGGAAAGGGCAACGGGCGCCGGCCTGCAACGGCAGGCGCGCTTGGGTCGGTCACCGGCTCGGACTTACCCCACTCATCCGCATAGGCTTTGAAAAACCGGGAGAAAAAATCGGGCTCGCCCGTGCCGGAAAAATCGGTGTAGAGCGGGCTGGCCGCTCGCACTTCCGGGAATGCGAGAAGGGACAGGAAAACACCCAAGAGTGCGGGTACCAGCCAGCACTTAGTTAGAAACAGCTTCACCGGACCCCTGACCCCGCCGTCCTATAGACTGTTAACCGCTACCCATTTTGCATAGATTCCGCTCAGTGCGCACTTTTCTTGTGCGATCCATCGACGCAAACACGACATGCAGCGTTGCCGCGCCACCACATTCGCCTGCGCTATGGACTATCGATTACATTTTGTTCACAGGCGTGGCTAAATAAAGTGCTATTGCCTATTGTTGAGCCAGCCGCGCATGGCGCCAGGTTGATCAGCTTCGAGTGGATTTCCTAGAGTATGCATCTTCGTCAGGCCGCAACCCAAGCAGCACCGCCCGCAGCGGCGTTCATGCTGATCGATCATTATGGCTCTGAGGTGGGGTGGTTCCAGATTCGGCATCGTCCATCCTGCCGGAAAGCACCGAGGCCGATCTTAGCGTACTACGCTGGCTATGAAATCTATAGACCGTTCCGAAGGAGAGGATATGGAACGATCATGGTAGCGTTGGCTAAGCACGAGGTGAAGAAACTCGGTCTGCGTGAGGTCAGGATGACTTGTCATCCTGCAAATTTCGCATCGAGGAAAATAATTGAGAAGAATGGCGGATTGTTGCTTGGGACGGAGAGGCAAACCGGCGAGCTTCTTTTCGCAATCGAGCTATAACCTTCTTCCGGCGTCCCTTGACGGCCCTAGTCGTACACCGGGGCCCTTTCTTTTTAGCAATGCTGGCCGGTGCCGCGGCTACCTTCACTTGATTACTCTGGGCGTCGTTCGAGCTCAGCTGGGACGTAACATACTTAACTATACAGAAGCCGACATCCCCTTCGCATGGGTGAACGCCTCAAGACTTGCTTTTTTCGCGTCCGCATTCGAGGGTATTGCTGTCATGGCGAATCCGCCGTGCTCAGCCCCTTGATTAAAACGTCGCCTCGGGCGCATTGGGGGGCATTCCGGTGAGAATATCTTTCAGCTTTTAAGCTGCTGCAGACGTTCACGAATTTCGCACAGACGCGAATGACCCGTTGCAGAACTCGGCGCGATATAATGCAATCAAGCAACTGGTGTAACGTTCGCCGTTTAGTTTACGATTTCACAGATGGGATAGGTTGAACGTTTCTATACATCCCTCTATGTTTTCGGTGGGTTTGCGCCCGATATGGCGGGGAGATGGCGTAGGCTTGGCAATCGAGGCCTATTTTCATCAGCAGCACATTCGCCGATATGCAAGCCGAGCGCGATCATTTGCGCACGCATGTGTTTCCTGCCTTGGAAGAACGGCTTCGCGGCCGCCGCCGCCATCTTGAGTGGGTCGATCTGCGCCTCGGCGTGGCAAATGCCTCGCACGACGATGAACAAAAGCGCGAGCTGCACGTGCTGAAGGTCTGCCTCGCTGAGGTTAAGCGCTGCCGACCATTTCTGATTGTGCTGCTCGGCGACCGTTATGGCTGGGTTCCGCCGGTGGAGCGCATTGAAGCGGCTGCCCGCGAAGAGGGCTTCGAGGGCAACCTTGCCGGCCGCAGCGTAACCGACATTGAGATCAGCTTCGGAGTGCTCGGCGATCCGGAGCGGCAGCCCCGCAGTTTCTTCTATTTCCGTGAGCCGCTCCCCTATGCCGGCATGTCGTCCGAGCTGGCCGCTCTTTATGCCGATTCATACGACGCCGATCCGGCCGCCGCTGACCGGGCCGAGCGGCTGAACGCGCTCAAGCAAGAAATCGAGAATAGACTGCCCAGCCGAGTGCGCCGCTATAGTGTCGGCTGGAACAACGAGCGCCACCGAGTTCACCGGCCTCGAAGCCTGGGGCCAGTCCGTCATCGAGGATATTTGGGCCGACCTTAAAGCGGCGGCCGACTCGACTGGCGTCGAGGAAGAAATCTCTTGGCAGCAGGTCGAACGCAACGCGCTCGACGATTACGTCGAGGATCGGGCCCGCGATTTTGTCGGCCGCCGTCTGGTTCTGGCGCGCCTTGAGGCGCTCGCCTTCAGTCCAACCCAACAGGGGACGGCGTGGGGTCTATGCCTCACCGCCGCGCCTGGATCGGGCAAGAGCGCTATCTTTGGCGAGCTGCACCGGCGTCTGAAACAGAGCGACGCGTTTGTGCTCGCGCATGCGGCGGGAGCGAGCGCCAGGGCACCATCGATCGAAGACATGCTGCGCCGCTGGATCGAAGAGCTGGGCACAGCACTCGGCGCCGATCCAGGCGTTGCCGCCAACGCCGATCCCGAGAGCATCGAAACGACTTTCCATTCCTTGTTTGGCAGGCTCGCGGCGCAGCGGCGGGTCATCGTGCTCGTCGATGCCCTTGACCAATTCGGGACAACCGTGCAGGGCCGGTTTGCGACCTGGGTGCCGCGCGTGTGGCCCGCGAACGCTCGCCTGATCGCGACAGCCGTTCCAGGCGATGCCTCGCAAGCGCTCGCAGCGCGCCCCGGCGTCGCGACACTGCCATTGCCGCCGCTCGACGTCTTTGAGGGTGAGGCCGAGCTGCTTTATCGGCGCGCGCTCGATGCCAGCGAGCGGACGCTTGGTCGGGAGCATCCCGATACGATTGATATCGTGAAGCATCTGGCAATGCTGACTCAGGAGGAGAGCCGCCATAGCGAGAAGCACATTGACTGCAGTGTATTCGCGCCCTCCGCTGTGCGAAGAGGCGCGCGGTTTATGCTTCAAGTCTTCATACACAAACAGCACGATGCGCAAGCCGCGTTTGCTCTTGCGGGAAAAGTGGAGCCCTCACTCGTGGACGAGATCCGATCCGGCGAGGCTCGGCAGATTACTCGAGGATTGGATTCTCCGATCAAAGAGGGCGCTAAAGTCGATCTCTTTCTAGATTCGGATGGCCTCGCCGTAGACAAAAGTTCTGAGACTCACGTCTCCCTTACTTGGCTTGGCGAACCGGTCGGCGAACAATTCGTGCTCAGGATGCCACGGTATTCCTTTCGCCGGAAGTTTTTGCCCGTTGTTAGGTGCATGGTTGATGGCATAGTTGTCGGGCGCGTTCGAGTGAACATTCTGTGTAGCGCCCGCCAGAAAGGTACTCCAACGATGCAGGAGCCTATGCGACCCTACCAGAAGGCATTCTTATCGTATTCCTCCGCTGATCGTACCGAAGTCTTAAAGCGAGCCCAGGGTCTACGTGCCGCCCATATTGATGTTTTCCAGGATGTATTGTCGCTCGAACCAGGTGAACGCTGGCGGCGAAAGATCTTCAAACAAATCGATGAGAGCGATCTATTTTTGCTGTTCTGGTCGCGAGCTGCGAGGCAATCCAAATGGGTGTTGAAGGAAGCTGAATACGCGCTTCGATGCCAAAAGAAATCTAAGACGCGTGCTCCTGAGATCGTGCCGGTGATCTTGGAGGGTCCTCCTCCTATCCCTCCCCCTCGCTGGCTATCTCACATTCATTTCAACGATCCAATTTGCTATTTCTTGGCTGCTTCGAAGAATGAGAGTAATTCACCCCCCATATAGTTTCATGGTCGCAATGGTCGCTCCGATTGCACGGGTGATAAGGCCCGCTTTTGGCCCACCTTCACCGTTCCAGTGTCCCGAAGGCATCGACCGCAATCAGATCACGAAAGCAGAAACAATAAGTTATGCAACCGCAAGCCCGGAGATGGTAGAGATCCTATGCAGGCGCGGTGGACGGGGCGATACCGTTTCGGTGTATCCCCACCACCAAGGTATAGGAGAGCCTGATGACGGTCAGAGTAATCAACCCACCCGCCGCAATGCATATCGAGACGGCGCGCTGTCTCTTTGCGATTGAATTGAGCAAGCAGAGTTGGGTTATTGGATTCATTACGCCATTTTCGTCAAAGATCAGCCGCCGCACCCTGAACGGAGGCGATTGGAAAGGTCTGCTCAAGTTGATCGAGGAGGTGCAAACACGTGTCAACCGAGAGACCGGCCGGGCGGTCGACGCGATGTCATGCTATGAGGCTGGCTATGACGGATTCTGGCTGCACCGGCTCCTTGAGGGTAAGCGGTGCTCCGTCACAGGGCGACGGCGTAGGCCCATGGCATAAGCTCATCGATGCGGCGCGCAGGCCAGCGGTTGACGAGCTTGGTCAGCACGTCCGTGAGCCAAGCGTTCGGGTTGACGCTATTGAGTTTGCACGTTTCGATGAGCGATGCCAAGCATGCCCAGTTTTGGGCGCCCTGATCGTGTCCGGCGAAGAGACTATTCTTGCGATTCAATGCAATAGGGCGCATTGACCGCTCGACAGAGTTGGAATTGATCTCGATGCGGCCGTCGTCGAGGAAGCGGATCAAGCCGTCCCACTGGTTTAATCCATATTGGATGGCGTCGCGGACCGGCGACGCCTTGGAGACGCGCTTGAGGCAATCGTGGAACCAGGATTCAGGGCCTCGACCTCAGGCCGGGCTCTCGCCTGCCGGACGGCGCGTCGCTCTTCGGGCGGCTTGCCGCGGATTTCTTCCTCGATCTTGTACAGTTTCCGGATGCGCTCCAGCGCCTCTTGGGCGATGGGCGCCGGACCCTTGGCGGCGATCTCGTAGAATTTCCTGCGCAAGTGCGCCCAGCAATAGGCGAGCGTCACCGGTCCGCCGCGGCGATCGGGACGGACAAGGATGTTATAGCCGTCATAGCCGTCGACCTGCAGAACGCCCGAGAAGCCCTCAAGCAGCGTCTCCACATATTTGCCGCCGCGGCCCGGCGCGTAGGAATAGATCACGGCGGGCGGCGTTTTCCCGCCCCACGGCCGGTCGTCGCAGGCCAGAGCCCAGAAGTAGCCGGGCTTGGTCTTGCCTCGGCCCGGATCGAGAACCGGGCAGCGCGTTTCATCGGCGAACAGCTTGTCCATTCCCTTCAGGATGCCGGCGAGACGCTCGTGAAGCGGCTGCAGCTCGGCCGCCGCGGCGCCCACCCAAGACGCAAGTGTCGAGCGGTCGAGAGGAATGCCCTGGCGGGAGAAGATTTGCGCCTGGCGGTACAGAGGCAAGTGATTGGCGTATTTCGACACGATCACATCGGCGATGAGCGCTTCGGTGGGGATGCCGCCCTCGATCAGCCGCGGCGGCGCAGGGGCTTGCGCCACGGCGTCGCCGCACGCGCAAGCATATTTGGGACGGCGAGTGACGATCACGCGGAAGACCGCCGGGATCTTGTCGAGGCGTTCGGACCGCTCTTCGCCGATCATGGGCATGGCCTTGCCGCAGCAAGGGCAGAGCGTGTTCTCCGGCTCGATGATCTGTTCGATCCGCTGCAGATGCGAGGGAAGCGCGCCCCGGTTCGCGCGGCGTTTCTTCGCCCGCTCCCGCTTCAGGCTTTCGTCTTTTTTCTCTTCTTCGGCTTCCGCCTTAGCGCCGCCGGTCTCAAGCTCTTCCAGAACCAAAGCGAGCTGGTCTTCGCTCAGCCGCTCGGATTTGCGCCCGAAGCGGGCCCGCCGCAGCACGGCGATGATATGATGGAGCTTCTCGTTTGCCGCGTTGAGCGCGTCGCGTTCCGCCGCAAGCCCATCGCGCTCTTCCATGAGAAGCCGCTTCGCAGCCCGCTCGGCGAGAACGAGCGCGCGCAAGGCGGCGGCATCGTTGGGAAGCGCATCGGGCGAAGCTGCGATCATGACGGCAGTTTCACTGATTTGCGCCCGGCTTCCAGTTAAAATCATTGTTCGCGCTTGGCGCCGGCAAGTTATTGCGTCGCGGTGGGCCGCGGAACTCGCCGCGCGTGGACCCGGGTCCACTCCAACCCTTCAAGAAGCGCGGACAACTGCGCCGGCGACAGACGCATTACGCCGTCCTCGATCTTGGGCCAGCGAAACTTTCCATCCTCCAGGCGCTTGATCAGAAGACAGACGCCGGTTCCATCCCAGAACAGCAATTTTATCCTGTCAGCCCGCTTCGAGCGGAACACGTAAATCACCCCCGAAAACCGATCGGCCTTAAATTCCGCCTCCACAATCGCCGCCAGCCCCATGGCGCCTTTGCGGAAATCGACCGGCCTGGTAGCGATCAGCACCCCCACATTCGTTGGCGGCACGATCATGCAACGGCCTTCACCGCGCGCAGCACCGCCGCCAGCGCCTTGGCGTCGACAGCGCCGCGCGTGCGCACCGTCGCGCCACCGAGCACAATTTCGATCTGGGGAGCGTCAGAAACAGGCGCTTCCGCCGGCGCTTTGGCGGGACGTTCATCCGCGAACATCACCGGCGCGAAAGCCGGCGTACCGCCACACACGAGCCCGGTCTTCCGCTTGCGAAACTCGTTCCGCCAGTTGAACAATTGCTGAGGCCGCAAACCGTGACGCCGCGCAACGTCCGAGATCACGACGCCGCCCTGGCAGCTCTCCGCGATAATCGCCCGCTTCTCCTCGTCAGACCACTCCCGTCGCCGCTCCACGCCCGTGATGACCTCGATCCGTCGTATCGGCGTGGCCTCGGTTTTGACCTTAAGGTCAACATTAGAGTTGAAACGATCGCTGCTCATCGGCGGCAATCATGCCTGCGCGCGACATGCCTGTGAAGATGTGGTCGGAGCACCGGCTCCTTGAGGCGCATGGCATACGCAATTTCGTCATCGATCCAGCAAGCCTCCAGGTGGATCGCCGGGCGCGGAGCGTGAAAACGGACCGGATCGACACGGAGCGGCTTCTGCGCTCGCTGATGGCGTATCTGCGCGGCGAGCCGAAAGTGTGGAGCGTGGTGCAGGTCCCCAGTATTGCCGAAGAGGATGCGCGCCGGCTGCACCGCGAGCGGGACCGCTTGATCTCGGAACGCGTCAGGCACGTCAACCGCATCAAGGGGCTCTGCGCGCTCCACGGCATTTACGATTACCAACCGTTGCGCCCGCAGGCCACGGCGCGCCTGGAGCAGTTACGCACGGCGCAAGGCGCCTCGCTTCCACCCCGGCTAAAATCTGAGATCAAGCGGGAATTGCAACGGCTCGAACTGGTGGTTGAGATGATCGCCACTCTTGAGGCCTATCGCGATGCGATTGTTGAGGATGCAGCCTCCACGCATATCCACGCCAAGAAAATCCGGGATCTCCATAAGCTCAAGGCGATCGGCCCCGAGTTTGCCGCGGTGCTGGTTGGCGAGATATTTCATCGTACCTTCAACAATCGCCGCCAACTCGCAAGTTATGTTGGTTACGCGCCGAGCCCATTCCAGAGCGGAAACGTGGCGCGTGACCAAGGGATCAGCAAGGCCGGCAACAGCAAGGGGCGAACTACTGGGATCGAACTCGCCTGGCTGTGGCTGCGTTACCAGCCCGGCAGCGATTTGAGCGTCTGGTTCCAGGCGCGTGCCGGCGCCACAAAAGGCCGTATTCGCCGCATCGCCATCGTGGCGTTGGCGCGCAAGTTGCTGGTGGCGTTATGGCGTTATCTTGAAACAGGCCTGGTTCCACGAGGCGCCGTTCTCAAAGGGTAAGGACACCCAACACCGATAACAGGAGCTTATGAAATCCAAGATCGATGTGTGACCGGATCTCGACATGGCTGAAAGACGCCGCGGTAGAGAATGGTCCCATCGCCCTCGGAGCCCGCGCCCTCGCAACGCGCATGAGGGACCTTGGGACGGGTTGTACCCGGCCGGATATAAGTTTGTGCCGCGAGAGCGCCGCACGCATGCAAAGGGCTCGCCTTGGATCGGGAACAGAACCAAACGCAGGAGTACTTGACGAAGAAGTATTCGCGATCTCTTCGATGATGTTTCGGATAGGAGGGCGCCCTCAAGCCCTACGCCTTCGGCGCATCGCTTCGCGGCTGCGGAGCTTGACCGCTCCCTCCTATCCGAAAGAAAGAGCTATCAAGATCGCTAAACACCGCCGAAACACCCCTTGACAGCCGCGCTTTCATATAAGTCGAGATGTGGCGCGGTAGTTGTTAGGCCGGACATATCTGTTTTCCGCCCCTTTCGTCTAGCGGTGCCTTAGTGGTCCAGCCTTGACTCCGTTTCCACATCCCGCTCGTCGAACCGGACGTGCAGATTTCCCGCATCCGGCTCTTGGATAAGACCTCACGCCTTCGCCCACGACTGGCTACGCCCTCGCGCTGTCAGACGTACGAGCCCGAAGTGCCCGTAAAGGTGCGAGAGTGGATAGGTCCCGCCCTTGCGTCGTCTGACGTCGAATTTGATGCGCAGCCACTGGCGCAACCGCATTGCGGTGTAATTGTCGAGCGCCCGATATGCCTGGCTGTCTGATCCTACACTGAAGTAGTTCGCCCAGCCTTGCAGCGTGCGGTTCAACGCCGCCACCATCTCTGTGGTTTCTTGCCCAATCCCCGTTCGATCGGTCATGGCGTAGATTTTCTCCACCATGCGCTTGATGCTCTTCTTCGACGGCCGGTTCGCCAGGCGAGCCTGGCCGGTCTTCGGCGAATACATCCGGCAGAACGTGTAGCCCAGGAAGTCAAACTCGCCTTCCGGCACCGTGCAGGTTCGTGTCTTTTCATCGTTCACCGTCAGCTTCAGCTTACCCATGACCGCGCGCAGGTGTTGCAGCGCCTCTTCGGCTTTGCCCTTCTTGCACAGGATCACGAGGTCGTCGGCATAGATCACGATCCGGCTGCCGAGGCGTTCCCCCAGGCCGAGCTTCTTCCACCCCAATACAAACCGGCGCATGTAAAGATTGCCAGAAGCGGTGAGATGGGTGAGCCCTGCGGAATGCCGCGCCGATTGTCTCGCGCCTCGGTTGTTCGTTTCTTCCGGCCTCGATTATCGGTTTCTTCCACGGGGGCATGCCAGCCACATCTTGATCAGATGCAGCACGCGCCGGTCAACGATCCGGCGCGCCACCGACTGCAATAGCTCGGTGTGGGGGATGCTTCCGAAGTAGTCCGCAAGGTCGGCGTCTACGACATCCGGGTGCCCGCGAAACAACAGCTCTCCCACCTGCGCCACCGCCTGTTGAGCATTGAGCCCAGGACGATAAGCGAATTGTTCCGGTGGAAGATCGGCCTCAAAGATCGGCTCCAATACCAGCATCGCTGCTGTCATGCAGACACGATCCCGCAAGGTCGAGATGCCCAGCGGCCGGAGTTTGCCGTTGGCCTTCGGTATGTACACTCTCCTGATGGGGTCCGGTTGGTAAGTCTCTTGCCTGAACGCAAGCGCCAGTTCGCCAAGCCATCGCTCCACCCCATACGCCTCGATGTCCGCGAAGTCCTGACCGTCCACGCCCGGTGCGCCCCTGTTCGAGGGGCACTGAGCATAGGCATGCGCCAGAATATCCTCGCGGCTGATCTTGTCGTACAGAGCGTAGAAGCGATAACCGGCTTCAGCCTTCGCTTTCGCGTGTAACGCCATCTGCAGTTTCTGAACGCTTTCCGGAGTTGTTAGGTTGCCCAATCTCCAGGTCCCTCACCACTTGCTGCGTCTGTCCTAAACTGAGGCTCCTTCCCTCTACCGGAGTTACCCGGCGTCAGCGGTACTATGAACCTCCCCGACACCCCAAGGCGCCCGGCCTGTCCCTCGCGGGCTTCCGGTTGGCCATCCCTGACCACGCCATGGGGCTTCCCGTGTTGCGTACGCTTTCCTTGTGTACATGCTGCCGCCACTACCCCGGTGCAGCGTCTGGGCGTCCTCTTCGCTCAAATCGCCCAGCCGTATCAGCCTTCCCCGGTAGGGTTGCCGGGTCGGCCTGCACATCGTCCTTTTCGAGGTTTGCTCAGCGTTCGCTCACGTTGCGGCCTGCACACTCGCGCTGTCACCAATTCGTGACACGCTAATCAGAGGCTTCAGCCATTTCGTTACCTTGTATGGGGCTTTTTTTGTCAAGGGTTCAAATCTGGCTCCAATTTTTTGCGCTCACAAAGACATTAAAAAATCACTGGTTTTTCGTTCCGCTGAACTCTCATGTGGACGCCAACGGAACGGAAGCTCAGCGCTGCCGGAGCAGATCGTTCGCACCCAACGAAGCGCCGAGCAAAGTATTCCGAGGCAAACCAGGCCGCGCGACAGCGTGGTTCCGCAACATGGAGGCAGTCCCGCGACGCTTTCATTTGTCGCGCAAGCTTAACCGTAAGCGACGCCCGGATTGCTCTGCCCGACTTCGATAATGTAGCCGTCAGGATCGCGTATGTAGCAACGCGTCTCGCCGTACTTGGGCTTCGGCTCAGTGATAAACTCAGCTCCCCGGCTTCGCCAGAGTTCATAGGAGGCTTGAATATCTGCAACGCGGATATTCATAAAGCTGCTGACTTTATCGGGGTCGGGGGGGACGCTGAGCGTTACCGTTGGTTTGTCGGGCGTCGGACCGCCCCCGGGGTTGACGAGGAGCCACGTGTTCGCGATCTGAATGTAACCCGGCGCGCCCTTGCCGTCGCCTCTGCTTAGAATGCGGCCTCCGAAGACCTTTTCGTAAAACCGAAGCGATCGCTCGACGTCGGCAACGGTGAGAAAATGTGCCACGGTAAACCCATCCTGCGGCGGCATCTCATAGTTTTTCTGTTCGACTTGGACTTGGTTCATAAACGCCTCCAATCCGGCTATGGAATTTCTTCGCTGGCCATAATGGCCGGCGAATCTCCGCCTAACATAATTTCGCTCTTCATCAACCGGGGTGCTCAATGGTTTTTCAAGCAGGCGGCGGCCTCCCGGCTGACAGCGAAGGCGGTTTCGATCTACAGCGCCCGAGCGGCGCGAGCGGATGCGGCCATTTGATTCACCGCTGCCATCAGTGTCTTTGCCGCAGGGCCGGAGGAAGCTGGATTCTGTCCGGTGATCAGCAAGCCATCGCTAACCACGTGAACCGCCCAGTCCGCTTTTTTTGAGAAGACGGCGCCCAGTTTCAACATTTCATCTTCGACGAGGAAGGGCACGATTTTGGTAAGGCCCATCTCTTCTTCCTCGCCATTGGTGAAGCCGGTCACCTGCTTCCCTTCAACGAGAGGTTTCCCATCCGGCGTCTTGACGCGATGCAGCGCTCCGGTGGAGTGGCACACGATGCCGATCGGCTTGCCGGCGGCGAGGAAAAACTTAATCAGCTTGATGGAATTACTGTCTTCGGCGAGATCCCACATGGGGCCATGGCCGCCGGGATAGAAGAGAGTGTCGAAGTCTTCTTGCTCGACGGTGTCGAGGCGGATGGTCTTGTCGAGCTGAGCCTCCGCAGCCTTATCCTTCTCGAATTGGCGGGTGAGGCCGGTTCGAAATTCGGTTTCATCGCTCTTTGGATCCATTGGCGGCCGCCCCCCTTTCGGCGATGCCAGCGTGATCTGCACGCCTGCGTCCTTGAAAACATAGTAGGGCGCTGCGAGCTCCTCGAGCCAGAAGCCTGTCTTTCGTCCGGTGTTGCCTAGTTGGTCATGAGATGTGATAACCATCAGAACTTTCATGACTGCCTCCATTGGTTATGTCATTCACGAGACGCCGGTTAATCTTAGCCGTACGGAATAGCAGGCAGGCTGCTTCCAACTTCTATATTATATACTCTTCTTGGCAACTTGGACTTCGCTCATAAACGAATCCAATTCGGACGTGATAATTCTCCACTCGCCAGAATACACTGGCCAGTATGTTTGTTCCGATTTGGCAGGCACTGGAAAAGACCTGGCTTGCCGAGACCCCGTGCCGCAGCGCCGCCGCGGAGACGGCAGCGCCCGCTTCGAGCGTCTCCGCCACGATCGCCGCCTTTTGCTCTTCGCTCCAGCGGCGCCGCCGGCCAACGCCGGTGATCACCTCGATCCGGCGAAATGTGTCCGATTCCAATGGTGGCTTCGTCATAGGCGTATGACTAGGACTAAGACTGGTACGATCCAAAACAGACCGTCACACTCGCAGCTTCGGCCGCCGAAAGAAAGGTGAGGTCGTAACACCGCTAACGGTGAAGCGCCGCTAGTTGTTGCCTTGCTGCTGCGTGAGTTTCTCCATAACTTGCTCGACGGAGAAACTTCCAGGCTTCTGCCGTGGTGGAAAGTCCTTAAAGGTTTGAAGATGCGCCGCGACGATCGACTGCGCGGGGACCAGCACGAAAAGGTGTTCGACAAACCATTTCACGTAGTCGCCGGACTCGTTTTCCGCGCGTTCAAAGGGGTCGGACCGCAGATTGAACAATTTCGGCGCTCGCAATGTCTCGAAAGGTTTCATCCAAACTTCCAAGCCATGCGCGGGCTGCTCCATGAACACCGCCTTGTACTGGTCGTAGCGAAGCCCGGCGAGATTGCCGTCGTCGGTCCAGTAGAAGAACTCGCGGCGCTTGTCCGGCCCCGTTTCGGCGAGGACGTCGCGCTGGTCGTAGCCGTCGAGATGCACCTTGAAGGTCTTGCCGCCGGCGTCGTATCCTTGTAATAGCTTGGCCTCAATCCCGGGTTTTCCCGCTGCTGCCGTCAAAGTCTGCAGCCAGTCCTCCGCGGAGAAAATTTGATTGATCTCGGTATGGGGCTGGACCAATCCTGGCCAGCGCACCAAGGCTGGCACGCGATAGCTGCCTTCCCAATTTGTGTTTTTCTCGCCGCGGAAGGGCGTTGTGCCACCGTCGGGCCAGGTGAAGGTCTCGGCGCCATTGTCGGTTGTGTAGATCACGATCGTGTTGTTCGAAATGCCAAGATCGTCGAGCTTCTTCAAGAGCTGCCCGACCTGGCCATCATGTTGCACCATCCCGTCGGGATAAACGCCGAGACCCGTCTTGCCTTCATATTCGGGCGGAAGGCGTGTCCAAATGTGCATGCGGGTCGGATTGAACCAGACAAAGAACGGCTTCCCATCTTTCTTGGCGCGGTCCATGAAGTTAAGCGCGGCGGTCAAGAATTCGCTATCCACCGTTTCCATACGTTTCTTTGTGAGCGGTCCGGTGTCCTCGCAGCTTTGCTTGCCCCACTCGCCAAACCGGGGGTCTTCGCCAGGAGTTCTCGGTTGTGGTCGCAGTGCATCTCAGAACGCCGCGCGGGCCGAAGCGCATTCTGAATTCGGTGTTTTTGGGGTAATCCGGGTGCTCTGGCTCGTCTTCAGCATTCAAATGATAGAGATTGCCGAAGAACTCGTCGAAGCCATGCACGGTGGGAAGAAATTCGTTGCGGTCGCCCAGGTGGTTCTTGCCGAACTGGCCGGTGGCGTAACCGAGCGGCTTCAACAATTCAGCGATCGTGGGATCTTTGTCTGAAAGTCCCTCTTTTGCGCCGGGAAGTCCGACTTTCAAAAGGCCGGTGCGCATGGGGCTTTGGCCGGTGATGAAGGCAGCCCGGCCGGCGGTGCAGGATTGCTGGCCGTAATAGTCGGTGAGGATCGCGCCTTCGTTTGCGATGCGGTCGATGTTGGGCGTGCGGTAGCCCATCATGCCCCGGTTATAGGCGCTGATGTTCCAGTAGCCGATGTCATCGGCCATGATCACAAGGATGTTGGGTCTTCCGGGAGCGCCCGTCTGCTGCGCCGGAGACGGCAAACTGAGCATTCCATCGAGGCAAACCGCCATTATAGCAATACTCAAGACTCGCAGCTTTTGCATGGCTATCTCCAACGCGAAACGATTACCGTTCAGCCGAAGATGGCTCGAACGGCGACCCCTCGGCTCATTTTGGACATCATGCCCTTAGAGTTCCGTTCTGTATTGCTTCGGTTTTGTCTCAATTAGGCGGGAAACTCTGAAGCACCCCTGATTGGGTACTTACACAATTTCCAAGAGATTGCTCCAGGATATACGCACGAAATGTTGTGCCATCGTGCGTCTTCTTATCGGTGCACGTCTACCGGATGTGCTGCGTCCCGTGGATGGCAGTATAGCCGGCGCGAGCAATTCTAGATGACTTTCCTATACGGACCAGATGATGTTTATATGGGAATATCATGTGAACAAAACTAGGATGATAGCAGAGATATGCTCTCCTGCCCGGAGGGAGAGCACCAGTGAGACCCAGAAAAAATACCAATTTCCGGGGGGGAGATTTAGTCGAGCACATCATTCTTCGTAAAAGCTATCTTTTTGTTCTCGCAGGGCGGGATAAATGCCTCTCGAAGAGGAGGGTGTAAAAGGTGTCGTAGAATGGATACCGACACCATAGGCCGTCCTTTTTCGCCGGCATTCGCGCGCTTTTCGTGACTTTGAACCATCGTTATGGATACGTGAACGTGACCGGAACGAGTGCACTCAACTCGCGCAAAGAACACCCGGGACGGCGGCGCGCACGGGGTTGACTCTGCCAGCGGGGAATGCTGTTCAAGCGTAGCCTGCCGTTACGTCTGAGCCAGTTCCGCCCTCCATCCCGCCACAGAAGGACGCCCCCATGAGCACACCATTCGACGCCAGTTTCGCTTATACGGGGCCCATCGGCGCGATGGTCCTGGCGGCGCATGCCGATGAGGTGGCGCATTGCATGTCGATGCCGGGCAAGCTCGCTAACGCGAAGCTGCATGCGGCCAACGAGCTTCAACGCTGGGTTCTGGCCTGCAACCGGCTGGTTTGGGGCGAGATGCCCGCCAATTTGCGTCAGCCTTCGCCCGGAGAGATACCGGCTCTGCTGGAATTGATCGGGCCGGAGAAGGGCGAACGGCTGCTGAAGGAGTCGCAACTGGCGGCCGAGCAGCGACACCTTGTTGGGCTACTTGAGGCGGCAGAGATAGAGGCCCAGGCCCGGATCGAGGCTCAGCGGGCAGCCGACGCAAGGGCTGAGGCCGAAGAGCGCACCCGTCACGAGGCCCATCACGCGGAGCTGGCACGGGCCGAGGCCGAGCGGGCGCTGCGCGAGGCGTTCGAGGCCGTCGACGCCGCAGGGAAGGAAGCGCGGTTTCAGGCTTGGCGTGCGGGGCGGTAGCCTTCTCGCAGGCTCCGCCCCAAGCCCAGGCGGGACAGCCGCCGTTCACTTCACCGGCACAGACCTGGCCGTGAGACTTTCCCGCAGGTCCGCAATATCCTTCTCGAAAGCCGGGATTGCCTCGTCGCGCATGCGCTTGGTGTCCTCCAGGATGGCCTTCGCCGCCGGTCCTGCCTTCCACTCATGGCCAAGAACGTCCTTCATATTGCCGTCCATGCTGTCGTAATAGCGCCTGACGGCCGACAAAAGCTCCGGTGGCAGCTGGAAGGTGATGGCCTGCTGCTTCATCGTCTCCCAGACGAACGTTTTCATTTTCAGCTCGTCCGGAACGACGCCCGCGTTCGACCAGCCATTCTTGCCGGACCAGTAGACCGTCCATGTGTCGGAGGGCAGGAAATACTGTTCGGAGATGCGGTTGCGCAGAGTTTTTTCGAAGGCGGCGCTCCACTCGTCCACCGAGGCGAGATTGTCCTTCACCTCGTCGAGGAGCGCGCGGCGCATGTAATAACCGTCGCGCTCGCTCCTTGCGATCTCGAACTGCATGGCTGTCGTGAAGCCGGCCTGGGCGGCGAGGTAGACGCCGATGATCGTCGAAGCCATGACGATCAGGTTCGAAATCCAGAACTCGGCATTGCCGCTCTCGCGGACCTTGAAAATGCGTAGGACTCGCCGGGACATGATTACTCCGTGGTCGAATTGGAATAACCGTCTTTTTGCCCAGCATTATGCCGGCTTGATGATCGCCGCGATGTCCCGGCGGCAGTTCGTTGAATTTTGATTTTAGGCCAGGGGGCTGGGACCTTACAGATCGGCCCAGCCGCTAAGTTCCCGCTTAACGATGGAAGAAAAGGCAGCGATGCTGGCCTGCGAGTTGTTGAGGCATGGAAGTGCCGCATATTTTTCGCCGCCATTCCCGTAAAACATTTCGGCGCCCTGAATGCCCATCTCCTCCAAAGTTTCAAGACAATCCGATGCGAACCCTGGCGTAATGACGGCCACCCGCTTGACGCCGTTCCGGGCGAGGTGCTCGATCATGTCCGCGGTGTAGGGCTGCAGCCACTCCGCCGAACCGAAGCGCGACTGGAATGTGAGAATGAGGCGCTCCTCGGGCCACCCCAGCGCTTCCCGCAGAAGGCGCGCCGTTACCGCGCAATGGCAATGATAGGGGTCGCCCTTTTCGAGATAGTCTTTCGGGAGGCCATGGAAGGATGCGATGACGGTCTCGGGTTCGAAATCGAGCTTGGCGAGGCTGTCGAGCACAGAGGCTGCAAGCGCGCGGATATAAGCCGGGTCGTCATAGTAGGGCGGCACGACACGGATTGCGGGCTGCCAGCGCATCGATTTCAGCGCGTCGAAAGCCTTATCGCACGCTGTAGCCGTCGTCGCGGCCGAATATTGGGGATAGAGGGGAAAGAGGAGAATGCGGTCGCAGCCTTCGCTCTGGAGCGCTTCGAGCCTGGACTTGATGCTCGGACTGCCATATCGCATGGCCCAGTCGAACCGGATGCGCGAGCCGGCCTTCAGAAGATTGGCAATCTTCCCGGATTGGCTGCGCGTTATGGTGCGAAGGGGGGATTCGTCGAACTCGCGGTTCCAGATCGACCTATAGGCCTCACCGGAGGTGAAGGGCCGTTTCATCAGCACGACCGCGTTTAAAACGAACCACCAGATCACCGGATTGACCTCGATCACGCGGCGGTCGGACAGAAATTCCTTGAGGTAGCGGCGCATGGGCCAATAGCTTGTCCCATCCGGCGTGCCGAGGTTGAGGAGCAAGACGCCGATACGCCCATGACGAACGTCCGGGTGGCCAGCCGGTCCCGCAAGCGGAGCGCGCACAGCCTGGAAATGCTTCGGCATTTCGGTCATGCGGCTCTTACCTTGCGCTCGGTTTTCATGGGAACCGCTATACCAGCTCTCTTCGGGGCCATGCCATTTTCTTTGCATTTTTCTCCGGCCTTGCAAACTCTTCCGGAGGAGTTAGCTTAACCGCCGCCACACCGCTTTCCCGCCCTCAGCATTCTCCAAATTTCTGTTCGGGACAAGGGATTTCAAGGCCATAGCACCATATACCGGGCGCCAGAATAACCCGGCCGGCCATCTGGACATGTCACGCTTTTGTTACAAACGCGTAAAAAGCGTTTTCGTGCCCCAAACTCACGCCTCTTGTGCCTTGGGGCCGGCTGGCTTAGAGACGGGGGGACGTTTCAACACGGAATGGCCTGTTTATGCAAATCTGGGGTCCTTATAGCGCGCTCGGCTTGGTCTTTGCCGCGGGAGCGGTTACGGCCGATCAGGTTCACAAATCCTGGATGATAGGTCTGCTCGAAGCGAAACCTGTCCGCAAAATCGTGCTGTCACCCTATTTCGATCTTGTGCTCGTGTGGAATCATGGCATCTCCTACGGGCTGTTTAACCAAGAGAGCGGTGCTGGCCGGTTGGTCCTTACCGTCTTCGCTCTGGTTGCAGTGTTGGCGTTGGCATTTTGGCTCGCACATCTGCGAGGCCGTCTCCCGGCGATAGGAGCGGGCCTTATCATGGGGGGTGCGCTTGGCAACGCCCTCGATCGGCTTCACTATGGTGCGGTGGCCGACTTCTTTTCTTTTCACGTGGCTGGGTTCTATTGGTACATTTTCAACCTAGCCGATGTTGCGATTGTTGCTGGCGTGGCGGGGCTCCTTTACGACTCTGTTGTGCTAAGTCACAAAACTGCCGGAAAAACGAGCCTAACTCCTTAATTTCAGAAAACAACTCGGAGCGATCCATCGATGTTCGCATCGCGCAATTCGCTTGCAGGCTTGGCTGCAGCTTTGGCCTTCGGTGCGCTCACAGCGGGGTGCAGCGGGGGTACGGATTTAGGCCTCTCCGGCGCCAAGGAAGCGCTGGTTGGCAAGCCAGTTCCATCGCCCGATTTGCCGGACCGGCCGGCCCTGGTTATTCCGCCGAAGAATGCTGCGCTGCCGGTACCGGGGCAGCCCGCTCAAACAGCAGCGGCTTGGCGTCCGGCGACAGAACAGCCGGAGAAGCAGGCGTCACAGGACGACTCGAAAAGCGGATCGTCCTGGTATTCCGGCCTCTTCGGTTCGAGCGACGTGAAGAAGACGCAGTAGCTGCTCGCCGTTCCCCCCGATCTGCGCCTTGCTGCGATCCATCCGGCCACTTTCGCAAGGAAGGGCCGATCCCTTAATCAGACGGGACCTCATATTGCGGCGGCCTTCGAGGCCGCGGCGATGCGCGGCAGCTTGATCGCCGCGCTTCGTTCGCGATGATGCGTTTTCAAATACGAGGCAATGCGCTAGCGGGGACGCTTCTCGTTCTTGGCCGAGCGAATGCCGGCGGCAACGGTGTCCCGCTCGCACATAAAGGCTCCCCTCTTCGTGCTGCCGTAGGAGCGCGTGCCCGCGAAGTGGTAAACCTTCGAGCGCGTGTTTGCCCAGACGACCGTATCGCCTGGGCAGTGCGCCCTGGCTTCTTGTTCGGTCGCAAATTCTCCGGCTCCGGTTGCGGTTGCGCGGCGCTCCCGTCTTGCGGGGGCTTCCCGGGTTGCCTTGCGTGGCGCGGCCTGGGATGGCTGCGAAGGTTCCTGTGGTGTGGCAGGAGTTGTTGTGGCCGGGGCAGGCGCTGCGGCTGTTTGTCCGGTGCCGGAGCGGCACTCGACGATGAAGGCCTTCTTGGTCTTGCCACTGCCCTGGATGGCGGCCTTGTTTGACCTCCATTCGGATTTCGCAGGCTTTTGCGGTTTTTTGCTGGGCATGGCCTGCTACGGGCAGGACCGCCAGAGCCACCGTGGCTGCGACGCATTGAAGGAGAAATCGGGATTTGATCATAACGCCACTCGCTGAAGATCGGTTTCTCTTATGAGAAAGCTCAACCCGTGAGCGAAGCGTTAAATTCTGCAAGCTGGTGCCTTCTATCCCGAGATAGGCGCACACACTTAGAGTAAGACCAAATAAAGGGTTATTTCATGCGTTAAAGTCTTAGGATAACGCTGGAATTTGGGGGGAACGGTGTCATGGCGCCTGGGCTGTGGGGGACCAGGGTGAACGCGGGACAGCACCCCGGCCCCACAGCAACGCGGGACAAGGGAAGTATGGCAGGGACGTATTACGCTTCAGTAAAGGCTACAGGGGTGGAGCCCATTCCCTCTGTCGAGAACCATGCAAGATAGCGTCCTGGCCTTCGCGGATAGGCTGCGCGAGGAGGCCGGTATCCTTGGTGAGGCAAACGCCATCGAATGGCGGCTGAGTTCCTCGCCCGTTGCCTATGAATCCGCAGTGGCCGCGATGGAAGAGCGCGCCGCCGCAATCGGGCTTGGCAAGGCGCCGGAACTCATCTGGTTCTTGGAGCACCCGCCGCTCTACACCGCAGGGACAAGCGCAAAGGCCGGCGATTTGCTTGAGGCCCACTTCCCAGTCCATGCGAGCGGCCGCGGGGGTCAGTACACCTATCACGGTCCCGGTCAACTCGTGGCCTATGTTCTTTTCGACCTCAATAAGCGCGGGCGCGACGTGCGGCGCCATGTTCATCGCTTGGAAGCATGGGGCATCGCCGCCCTCTCGGCTTATGGCGTTGAAGGCGTAGCTAAGGAGGGGCGGCCAGGCATCTGGGTCAAAAGACCGCAAGGGGACGCAAAAATCGCCGCCCTTGGCGTACGCGTCCGGCGCTGGGTGACCTATCACGGGATCGCGATCAACATTTGCCCGGACCTTTCGCACTTTTCCGGCATCGTGCCCTGCGGCATAGCGGACGCGGCCGTGACCTCGCTCGCGGAATTACTGCGTGTCACTGAGGACTCGTGAGCGGTCACACGGGAACCTTCTGGCAAAATTCATTTTGACCCTACGTTATCGAGCGCATGAGTGACTGCCGTGAATGACCTTACAACACGCTGCTGCATTGTGGGAGCCGGTCCGGCCGGCATGATGACGGGCTATTTGCTGGCCCGCGCCGGCGTTCCAGTCGCCGTCCTCGAAAAGCACGCGGATTTCCTGCGCGACTTCCGGGGTGACACGATTTACCCATCGACGCTGCAAGTGATGGACGAGCTTGGCCTTTACAGCCGCCTGCTCGCGCGCCCTCATCACAAGGCTTACGCACTGAAAGGCCGGTACGGCGGCTTGGAGGCGACCTTCGCTGATTTTTCGCACCTTCCAACGCATGCGAAGTTTATCGCTTTCATGCCGCAATGGGAATTTCTCGATTTCCTTGCGGGCGAGGCCAAGACTTACCCGTGTTTCCAGCTCTTGATGAAGACCGCGGCGACGGACCTTATCGAGAAAGACGGCAAGGTCGCCGGGGTTTTGGCCAATGGCCCTGAGGGTCCGGTACGAATCCTTTCTCAACTCATCATCGGATGCGACGGGCGGCACGCGATGACGCGGGCGCAGTCTCACTTTCCCGTCGAGGACATCGGCGCTCCGATGGACGTGCTATGGTTCCGGCTTCCCCGGCACGCTGGCGATCCCGAGGATCCTGCCGGTAATTTCGGGTCGGGCCACATCGTCATCATGATAAATCGCGGCGATTACTGGCAATGCGGGTATGTCATCGCCAAGGGCTCGCTTGCCGCGATCGAGCAGAAGGGTCTTAAGGCCTTTCAGGACGGTCTGGAAGAACTGGCGCCGTTTCTTAACGGCCGCTCCCGCGAGGTTGAGAGCTTCGACCAGCTCAAACTGCTAACGGTGGGGGTTGACCGCCTCACCCGTTGGCATCGCCCAGGACTGCTGTGCATCGGCGACGCCGCGCACACGATGTCGCCCGTCGGTGGCGTGGGCATCAACCTTGCGATCCAAGACGCGGTCGCGGCGGCGAACTTGCTGGCTAGGCCGCTTGGAGCGGGCGACGTCACGGACGCCGATCTCGCCCGCGTTCAAGAGCGGCGCGAGCGGCCAACCCAGCGAACGCAGGCGCTGCAGGTGAAGATACAAAACAATGTCATCAAAGGCGTGCTCGGGCGCAAAGAGGACGTGCATCCGCCCTTTTTGCTGCGTTTGTTGAATTGGATTCCAGCGCTCGCGCGCCTTCCGGGCCGGATCGTCGGTCTAGGCTTCAGGCCGGAGCATCCGGATCGCCGGATCTTCGCTCCCTCGAATATATTGACAAAATAGGTATGTTCTTCCCTATGCTATCATGACGATAGCATAGAGCAAACACCGTGGGCCAAATCCTCGTCCGGAACCTTGAAGACAGCGTGATCGAGCGGCTGAAGGCGCGCGCACTCAAGACCGGTAAGTCCTTAGAGCAGAGCGTGCGCGAAATTCTGACGGAAGCGGTGAAGCCAAGCCGTGGCGAAATTCTTGCCGAAATGGCGCGGATTCGCGAGGCCATAAGGGCTCGTCATGGATTTCGACTTCACCGCCGCCATTCGCGTGCGAACCTTATCGTTGACGCAAGTGTGGCGGCGCGATGGTTTGTACCCGCACGCGCTTGGCCCGCGGCGACGGCTTTGCTGAGTGAAAATAACCTGTTCTAAGCGTCCGGGCTGATTCTGGCAGAAACCGCGAACGCCTTCTGGAAAGCCGTGCAGGCCCGTTTCATGATGCCTGCGGAAATTCAGGGAGCTATCTTGCAGTTGCCACGTCTTTTCGAAGTGCTAACGTCTTTGCATCGCCTCGCCGATAGCGCAGCGGAATTGTGTATTATCCTCAATCACCCGGTTTATGACTGCTTCTATCTCGCGCTGGCGAGGAGCGAAGGAGCGCCCCTGGTGACGGCGGATAAGCGCCTCGCCGCCGCAGCGAAGGCGCTTCCCGATGTCGAAGTCCGGCTTTTGCAATCCGCCGCGTGCTGAGATCGTCAAAGCGGGATGTTGTTGTGCTTCTTCCAGGGCAGCTCTTCATTCTTGTTGCGCAGCATGTTGATCGCGCGCGCAACGCGATAGCGCGTGTTCGCAGGCGTGATGACTTCGTCGATATAGCCCCGCTCGGCCGCGATGAACGGATTTTCGAACCGGGTCTGATAGTCCTTGACGCGGCCGGCTATCTTGTCTTTGTCGGTGAGTTCGGACCGGTAAAGGATTTCGACAGCGCCCTTCGACCCCATCACCGCGATCTCAGCCGTCGGCCATGCATAATTCACGTCGGCGCGGATGTGCTTCGAACTCATCACCACATACGCCCCGCCATAGCCCTTGCGCGTGATGACCGTCACTTTCGGGACGGTCGCCTCCGTGAAGGCGAACAAGAGCTTAGCGCCATGCTTAATCAGCCCGCCATACTCCTGAGCGGTGCCGGGAAGGAAGCCGGGCACGTCCACGAAGGTTACCAGCGGAATATTGAAGCAGTCGCAGAAGCGGACGAAGCGCGCCGCCTTCCGGCTGGCGTCGCTGTCGAGCACCCCGGCCAGCACCATCGGCTGGTTGGCGACGATGCCCACGGTGGCGCCGCCGAACCGCGCAAAGCCGGTGACGATGTTCCGCGCGAATTTCTCCTGGATCTCGAAGAAGTCGCCCTCGTCCACGACCTTCAGGATCAGCTCCTTCATGTCGTAGGGTTTGTTCGGATTATCGGGGATCAGCGTGTTGAGCGAAGGCTCCATGCGATGGATGCTGTCCCGGGTCGGGACATGCGGCACGGTCTCCTTGTTGTTCTCGGGCAGGTAGTCCATAAACCGGCGCAATTGCAACAGACATTCGAGATCGTTGTCGAAGGCACCATCAGCGATGGAGGAGCGCGTTGTGTGAACGCTGGCGCCGCCCAGTTCCTCGGCGGTGACTTCCTCATTGGTGACCGTTTTCACCACATCCGGCCCGGTCACGAACATGTAGGATGTATCGCGCACCATGAAGATGAAATCGGTCATGGCCGGGCAATAGACGTCGCCGCCGGCGCAGGGGCCCATGATCACGGAAATCTGCGGGATCACGCCACTCGCGATCACGTTCCGGGTGAATACCTCACCATAGCCTCCGAGCGCCGCCACGCCTTCTTGAATGCGCGCGCCGCCCGCGTCGAAAAGGCCGATGATGGGTGCGCGGTTGCGCAGCGCCATGTCTTGAATCTTGGTCATCTTCGCCGCGTGCGCTTCCGACAGCGACCCGCCGAACACCGTGAAGTCTTTCGCGAACACGTAGATGATGCGGCCGTTGATCGTGCCCCAGCCGGTAACCACGCCGTCGCCGGGGATTTTCGACCCTTCCATGCCGAAATCGATGCAGCGATGCTCGACGAACATGTCGTATTCCTCGAACGTGCCGTCGTCGAGGAGGAGCTCGATGCGCTCGCGGGCGGTAAGCCTGCCGCGCTTGTGCTGGGCTTCGATGCGTTTGACGCCGCCGCCTTGGCGGGCATTGGCACGGCGGCGTTCGAGTTCGGCGATAATTTCTTTCATGGCGGGGTAACCTAAGCGGGAGGATACGGAGTTATGCCGCATTCCTGGCAGTTATCAAAGAGAGAATAGGGATTTGCGGCAAAAGGGTACAGTGGTGTTTTTCCGGGCCGTTCGGCCTTTCCTGGCCTCGGTGCGTTTTGGTTGTGCGCCCTGAAATCTTCTGTTAGACAAATCGCTCAGCCTGACTAAGTTGCCAGTCGTTGCGGTCGTGGCGGAACGGTAGACGCGCTAGCTTGAGGTGCTAGTGGGGCAACCCGTGGAAGTTCGAGTCTTCTCGACCGCACCATTCATCCCTTTAACGCCTGCAATTCGCGCAGGGGTGTCTCACAACGGTGCCCGCTTTCCATACATGTTCGCTGGC
Organism: uncultured Alphaproteobacteria bacterium; assembly: GCA_963817705.1. GTDB lineage: Bacteria > Pseudomonadota > Alphaproteobacteria > Rhizobiales > Rhodomicrobiaceae > Rhodomicrobium. Next base: position 582,418 of record CAWFPF010000002.1, on the reverse strand, counting down.
ATCGGCAAGCGCGTCAACGCGTGCGCGTCATGAAAAAAAACAGAGGGATAGAAACTAAGCACCTCTTGCGAATCGGGACAAAACCGGAACATCATTGCGGCCGACGGCTGAGTCCCGAAAGGAGTCCCTATGCAAGCCAAGTTGCAAATGTCGAATATCGAGCGCCGGGATTTTAATCAACCAATATGAAATTCTGGCGGCCCTTCGGCCGCAGGAGTTGGCTGTCTTCAACCGCTATGCCGAGATTGTCCAAGAGGGCTATTATGAGATGTGGGCAGATGAGGCCATCGGTTCGCTTTCTAATCCGCTTCCCTACGAGGAACTGGATTACGTCGGCAGAGTGATGGAGATGTTTGATTGGATACAGATTTCTTATGACCGGCTATCCGCAGCGGAAAAAGCCACCATCGAGGAAATCGATGTGCGGTTCCCCGGCTTCGATGGCAATCACGAAACCTCATATATGGCTTACGCTCGCTTTCTCACTGAGAAAATGAACCGATTCGCCTCGCTTCGTTTGATGGATGGGATGAACAGTCACTTTCCCACACGCGACCGTTATGAGGCGATGCTAAGCGTGCTTCCGAGGCGGCATTGGGCGGACAAGCCTTACCTTTCGGCGGCGGAAATCCGGACCCTTGCGAAGCTGGCGTAAAGTTGCTCATCCGCCATTTCAGCACCCCCTACTTCCTGGCGAGCGCGCGCACCTGCGGGTCGCTAGCCGCGTTGCGCTGCGGGGGTCGACGGCGGTTGTCTTGAACCGAGTCCGCTGGGCGCTCGCAAACCGTCTAGTACCCAAAAAGAGGCTTTCAGTTGAGTGCTAGTGGTGCTAACGCCGGGCACCTCGACTACCCCGGCAACGTGGGGCTAAATAAATCGAATAGCGTCCAAACCGGCAAGATCAGCAGCGGGTGAGCGTTCTTATCGGCGGGCCGAAAGCCAAAGCGGGTGTAGTACGCTGTCGTTCTCTCATTAAGAGATCGAAGCGCCACCCCGTAATAGGAAACATTCTGGGATACGAAGTGTGCTCTTTGCAGGGCATTGAGAAGAAGAAAAGTTCCAAATCCTTGTGATTGGCGGCTTCTCAGCACGGCGAGATAGCTAATATAAACAAGTGGTGCCCCCGCTTTATATATGTCTCTGTACTTTTGCTCAATATCGGGAGCAACCTCATGCGCAATTGAAAGGCTGTAAAGGCCGATTACGGAATTGGACTCAACTTCTGAGGCGAAAAAGACTTTGGTTCTATTGTCGCTATGGAACTTGCGGGCCTTGTTCCTCACCCAATTGTCAATTTCCTCGACGCCACAGCGAAAATGCTCGATTGAGCAAGCTTCACCAAGTGCCCTTATGTGAATCTGACCGAGGCCCATAGAAATCATCACATCCGTCTTGGCTATTTTTCATGTAAAGTTCGTAGGCGCGACGAAGCTCTGGGGTCACTCCACCAGTGTCTCTGTAAGCCTTTAAACAGAATTCATATGCTTCTTTTTCAGTCTTGAAGATTGACCGTTCTTTTTTTGTGCCGCCGTGAAAATGTCGGAGCAAATCCGCCAGAGAGAATGCCATCTCTTTATCTCCCCGCAATCGTCAGCGCACTGTGCGCGGATTCATGCGATAGTCAAACGTAGCGCTCTAAAAAGGCGTTGATACTTTGACCGAATCAGAAGCCACCGCACTTGAGTTGATGTCAAGCGACTTTTTTGCAACAAAAAAGTGCACGCCATGAATGATCCGGCGCTCTTAGCCTTGCCGCCACAGGAACGAAGCGCGAACATCAGGCATGCCCTTCGAAAGCGAGCACGCGGAATTAGTATTCCTGCTTAAAATGGCGCTTAAGTCGTGCCGGGTATCCCCGAAGCCCGAGCGTTACGATTCGATCCGGAAAACTCAAGCCGAGAACATTCTCGCTCACCTGGAGCGGGCGGGATACCGGATCGTAAGGTCGGACGGTGACACGGGAATCAAGCCGTCGAATATAGGCGCGTCAGCTTTCAACGCCGGGCACGCACCTCAAGCAATGCATCGATCTGCTGTGGCGCTTCTGTCACGCACCATTTTCCTAAAACACGACGCTTGCGCTTGCCTATAGGCACTGCGAAGGCCAGCTCACCGCTCCCATCACGGCCGCCTTTATAATATGCCAGCCTCGTCAGAGCTGAGCAGCGACTGGTTGTGCATACTGAACTTAACCACTGTTCCATCTCCGGGTGAGAGATCGAAAACCCAAATCAGATCGTACCGTGAATGGCCGTTGCTATCCTTTGGCCAGTGTTCCGGTATGCCTAGATGCCGGTCTTGGGGGGTGTTGGTCTGAGTTCAGAATGCTCTGGCTCATCCCCGGTCCTCGAAGCTTATTCAAAAGCGGGATGTCCTCATGCTGCCAGGCTGTGAGGATGCAGCCGCTCCTCGTGAGTGCATCGGCAATCATGCTGCCGTAGCTGTCTTTTTGATAGCCGGTATTAATCTCAATGGCGAGTTTGGCCGCAATCGGCTGAAGAGTTTCAAATGGCCTATGACTAGGACTCCCCTCTTCATCCGCGGCCTCTCGCCCCTTGTCAGGATCTGAAGCGTATAAAACGTCGGGTGTTGCGAGACCGGGCTTTGGACCCCAAGGTGAAACGAATAGCGTTGTCAGCGCTCCAGCACGTTGCCATCCTAAAGTCGTCAGGTGCCTCTTGCCAGCTTCGCCGGCATGTGCCGCAGTGTAATCGACGCCCGAGAGCTGCTGCCCGCTATAGTCACCCGGCTTTTCGGCATGCCTGATAATCATCAGTTTCGAAGGTGCCACGGCATGGTCCTCAGGCTTTAGTTGATTGAGCGCTTCCGCCACCTAACTGATTATGCGGCCTGGAACCGCCCGCTGCCACAATTTCTTTTGCGTGCAGTTTGAGTCCGCGACCGTACTGTGCGGTTCCAGTCTTGAAGGGACTCGATCGGTCCCGTGAGCGATGGCCGGCCTGTGGTGCAGGTCCCGAACATGACGTGTCGCAAAAACGACAATGACGCAATCGACAACCAGAAAAACTAAAAAGCGGCTATATAACAACAGGGTATGCCGATGGCACGCATGTTGCTGACTATCGTCGAACCTCGGAACAAGCGGGAATGACCTTGCCATGATCCACCTCACGGAAAGTGCCGTGAACGCCGTCCGGTCCGCCATCTCGGGCGCGGGTGTGCCGCTCGAAGGCTTGCGCATAGCGGTCGATACCGGCGGCTGCGCCGGCTACAAATACCGGATGGGCCTCGTCGCGGAGGTGGACCCGAATGACGCCGTCGTCGAGCGCGAGGGCGTGCGGGTGTTCGTCGACCGCGAAAGCATCCCCTATATCGCCGGCACCACGGTCGATTTCGTGATCGGGCTGCAGAGTTCCGGCTTCACCTTCGACAATCCGCAGGCAAAATCGAGCTGCTCCTGCGGCAAATCCTTCGGCTAACAGGAGCAAGCGCCATGCTGGACACTATCGAACAGATCGAAACGCCCGCTGCCGCTCCGACGGAGACGCCGGAGGAGGCACGCTTCAGGCTGGTGAGCCAGGCCATCGACGAGATCCGTCCCTATCTTGCGCGCGACGGCGGCGACTGCAAGCTCGTCGGTATCGAGGGCAACATCGTGAGGGTCAAAATGGGCGGGGCCTGTATCGGCTGCCAAATGGCATCCGTCACGATCCACGGCATCCAGGAGCGGCTCATCGCCAAGCTCGGCATGCCGCTGCGCATCGTGCCGGTCCTTGGTCACGGCGGCATCTAGGCCGGCGGCCATGCAGCCGGTCTATCTCGACAACAATGCCACGACACGGATGGACGCGGCCGTGCTTGACGCGATGCTGCCGTACTTCACGGAGCATTTCGGCAACGCGTCCTCGTCGCACGCCTTCGGTGCGAACGTATCCGGGGCCGTGAGGGCCGCGCGTGAACAGCTTCAAACGCTCATCGGCGCTGGGCATAGCCATGAGATCGTGTTCACCTCCGGCGGCACGGAAGCCGACAACGCGGCGATCCTGTCGGCCTTGGAAGCTCAGCCCGGCCGCAACGAGGTTATCGTCTCCGCGGTCGAGCATCCGGCTATCCTGACGCTTGTGCAATACCTCGCCAAAAGCCGCGGCGTCCCGGTCCACATCATCCCGGTAGACGGCCAAGGGCGGCTCGATCTCGCCGCCTACCGCGCAGCGCTCGGACCGAAAACCGCCATCGCATCGATCATGTGGGCGAACAACGAGACCGGCACCATTTTTCCCGTTGCTGAGCTGGCCGCGCTGGCGCATGAGGCCGGAGCACTGTTCCACACCGACGCCGTTCAGGCCGTGGGCCGAATCGCGATCGACTTGAAATCCACCTCCATCGATATGCTGTCGCTCTCGGCGCACAAATTCCATGGACCGAAAGGGATCGGCGCTCTCTATGTGCGCAAAGGTGTGCGCTTCCATCCGCTGATTCGCGGCGGCAAACAGGAGCGCGGGCGCCGTGCCGGGACGGAGAACGTGCCAGGGATCGTTGGTGCCGGCAAGGCAGCGGAACTTGCGGCGGAGCGCTTCACAAGCGCGGGAGGCCACATCCGCGAACTTCGAGACCGCTTCGAGCAAGGCGTGCTGCGGCATATCGAGGGCTGCTTCGTTGCCGGCGATCCGGCGAACCGGCTTCCGAACACATCCAACATTGTCTTCGATTGCGCCGAGGGCGAAGTGATTCTTTCTGAGTTGAACAAGGCCGGGATCGCGGCATCGTCGGGCTCGGCCTGTGCCTCGGGATCGACGGAGCCTTCGCATGTGCTGCGCGCGATGAAGGTGCCGTTCACAGCCGCGCTCGGTGCGATCCGGTTTTCATTTTCGCATGAGAATAGCACCGCTGAGATAGACCGTGTGCTCGGGGTTCTTCCGCCAATCGTCGCAAAAGCGCGCGAGGTTTCGGGGTTTGCGCGTGAGCCTGGCCCCGCGCGCGCGATTTAGCCCGTTCCGGCTCGCGGAAAGCTTGCTGCAAGACCCTTAAGATGCTTCCCCTCTGTCTTGAGTTGTCAAGCAGGTTGCTACTCGTATTGATATTGAATGCACAAGCTGTAAGATCTATCGCTCACGTCACTCCAGTTCTTTAGCTTGTAGCAATATTGTTGTGTGCCCTCGCTCACCCCCTTTTCTATGAATTCGTAGTTGAACCATTTGCTGGGGTCCGGGTAAACCGAAATAGTTTCGCCGGTTTTTTTTGACGAAGCAGGAATAGCAACACAAACATAAGTGCATTGAGCAGGGGGGCAAGAAGGCTCACGACCTCCATGCGGGTGATGAGGAGACTTCTGCAACATTCCGCCAACGCAGGCTTCCCTGGAAGAAGCAGAGACCGGAACGTTCATGATGCTCAATGCTAAGAGGAATGCAAACTTTTGCATCATGCCGCCCCTTGCAATTTTTGTGGGAGGCAATGTGAAGCCGCCAGGCTAATAGGAGATTGACCGATTTCTATAAGATCATCTCTATTTCTTGAAATATTTAATTGCGTCTGAATAGAAAGAATAAATTCGTCTTGACTGTCATACGGTCGAACCGGGAGCCCAGCAAAAATGCTTCAAACCGGATTTGTGGGGCGTTACCTTCCGCCCTTTTCGCTTGGTGCGGGACGCACGCGGCCCGGAGTTACTCCATTTGGGCAGCCGTTATTCCGGAAAATCTTTCATAAGCGATAGCTGGCTCCGCACGGTACGGCGCTCAAACAAAGCCACAATCACGCCAGCACTTCTCTTCAGGCACAATGCCCATACCGGAGCTGGAGATAACTGCGCCCCCCCTTCCGAACGGGGCGCTAAGTCTTCTGTTGTGTTGGTCGGAGTGGAGTGATTCGAACACTCGACCCCCTCGTCCCGAACGAGGTGCGCTACCAGGCTGCGCTACACTCCGACATCTCGCGGGCCTTGTATACCCGCCGCGCCGCGGCACCGCAAGCTATCCGCTCGCGTGCGCGGAAAAAATCGGTTGCCCTGTTCGCTAGCAAAGAAACGGCCGGCCCATGGCGGTCAGTTTCGGTGCACTTTTCTCGCGCGCGGCCATCTTCAGCTTGGCTGCGTAGATGGCGAGATTGTCGGACAGGTCGGATGCTTTGTCGGGGCTGAGTTGGATATAAGCCAGTGTCTCGCCGTCACGGTCTTCTATTTGAATGGTGATCTTCTTGTCATCCTCGTCGGCCCAAGCCCTGATGACCGTCGACGGCCGCCCTGTGAGATCCTTCTTCATGTCCGGCTTCCCCTTACTCACACAACATCGGTTGCCCGGCATTCGCCCGGCCCCAACAGCCTAATTCTTAAGCAAGGATTGTGCCGGATTTAAGGATGCGCCCCGTCACGTTAACCAATGCTCACACAGCCTGCCCCAGGGACCGCCGCTCCGAAAGGCGCGGAAGCACCTTCCGGGGTATCATCCCAACCGGCTATCGCGCAAATAAAAAAAACCATGCTCCGCCCAACGGTACCCGCTGGGCGTTATGCGGTGCGGCCGCTTCCTTACTGACCGCCGAAGAAGGTCGACGGGTTAACGTTCAATGGCGTTTGAAGCGCCGTGCCCGCCACTTTGGAGCCATCTTTCACGGCCTTGACGGTTAGCTCGCGCAGTTCCTCAAGCTGGCGGCTGAACGTCTCCATTTGCTCGCGGACATGCGCATTCTGCAACTCGACGATGTCGCTGAGTTGACGCGCATCGGCCAGCCGCATGGCGAGGTTGAAGTTTGCCTCGGCGTTCTGCCGCGTGAATGACGCGATCTTCTCATTCAGGTGCTTGAGGTTGTCGGCGACAGGATTTGCGGAGGTGTCGAGACCGGTCAGCATCTTTTCGCTAGACGAGACAAAGGTATCGAAGGCCTTGCGCGCCTGTTCGATGCTGGACTTCATGATGCCGCGAATGGAATCGGGAAGTTCGGCGAAGTTGGGCGTGTTTTGCATCACGTTCTCCCTTCATGTTTATACTGAAAGCTGAAATGGCCCAGCAACCGGCGCGCCCTGCATTGCGAGACGGTTCGCTGCCGGAGTATCGAAGAAGGCGGCTGTTTTAGCAAGCTTAATGCATGAGCATCCTTATCTGGACATGGCGGCCAAAACGAAGCCTTATTCCGGTTAGGTAACGATGCCCTGTTCGCGCGCCGCAGACACAACCTGCGCAAGGATCGACAAAGCTACGAGAGGAGCGGACTTGAGCCCCGGGACCAAACCTGCGGGGCTTTGAATCCGGGCTATGTCCCGATCGGAATAGCCGCATGCGGACAGTGCGCTGATCCGGGCCGCATGAGCGTTCCGGCTGCCGATCGCTGCGATGAAGAAAGCTGGCCCGGCCAGAAGGTCTTGCAGCACCGGAAGTTCCTGTTCATGGTCATGGAAGGCAAGGATTGCAGCCGTCCAAAAATCTGAGTTGAGCGGAGCCCGCGGCAGAAGCGGAAAGACCCTAACCCTCGGTTGCAGCGCCGGGCAGAGTCTCTGCTCCAGGCGCCCAAAAGATTGTGTCGAAGCTGGAGCAAGCAGCGAGTTCGGCAAGTTTCACAGCAATCGGGCTCGATCCTACGATCAGGCATCGCAGGGCGGGCGTGTAGACCCGGACGAACGAGCTATCCTCGCGGTGTGGGTGCCGGATCCGGCCCGAAATCGTGCGCGACCGCCTCCAATGTGAGGGCACCCGTGGTCAGTCCAATTCGCAGGGCGAACGGCTCGCGCCTCTCCGAGCGAGCGCGCATGTCCTGAACGAGCGCCATGTCGCTGGCAGGTTGAACGAAGACGTCGAGTCCGCTCCCGCAAGGCAGGCGGATATCGAAATAGGGCGAACCCTTGCCATAACGCAAAAGCCGGGGACGCTGAGCCTTGATTGCTTCGACCGCCTCGATTGCGATAGCCTGTTCAAGGCAGCCGCCTGAAATATAGCCAGTCCATTGCCCATTTTCAGACACCGCCATTTGCGCGCCCTCCGCGCGGGGCGCATTCCCGTCCACACCCGTCAAAGTCACGAGAGCGCAACGCTCGCCTTGGCTGCACCACGCCGCAAGATCGGGGATGACGTCATCCTTGTAAGCGAAGGTGCGGTCACCGGTTTTGCTTAGATTGAGATCGAGGCTTTCCATCGCCGTGAATATAATGAGCGCTTTTCCAGATTTCCCGGCGGAAGCCACAGCCCGGCAAGCCGGGGCTGCTTGTTTTTGTGCAAAACTTTGAGAGCAGGCGCCCAACGGCCCAGAATCGGCGGGCCACTCGCAGGATTCCGCTCTCGACGCGCCAGCGATTGGGGCTGCAACCGCGGGCTTGAAGCGCGCGGAGATCGCATCGCCGCTGCGCTTCCCGATATTTCCGGGCTCAGGCGACGGCGCGCCGTTGGGCACCGTTCAGGTTGCACGCGTTGGCCCAGCGTCGAAGATTTGCCACGATTCTACCGGGCGGAAGGGCTTGAGGTCTTCTCGTTCGACGTGCCAGTATGGAGGGACTCGCCGTTTGCCCTTATCGCGGGCACGGAACCGTCCCTGAGACTAAAATGAGGCACGAGTGCCTCCTTGTTTTCTTCGAGTAGCTTTGTGACTGTCAAAGCCCACGCTGGAGCGCCAGGACCATCCCATGGGATGGCGGCACCAAGACAAATCATCACGCACGCAATCCCGGCCGACAACGCCCAGGCCTGCAACAAATGCTCCAATCTCTCATGTGTCATAGCGCCGCAGCTCCCCTTTGGCCAAGCCATAGCAGGATCAGGGCTAACAACAATCTAAAAATTTGAAGGAAGGCCTTATTGCCACAGTTTGTGAACTTCTTCACAGGCGCGGAACAAATGCTTTCCGAAATCTCGCGCCATGCTCTAGCAAACCAATCCTGCTGCCGCAACCCCCTAGGATCTTGGCGAAAATGCCGTTGCACCTAGTTTTACGCCATTAAAAATATAACAAACTAGTACCCGGCCTGCGATTCGGGGACATGCTTCGGCCTCGTACTCGAAATGGTGCAATCCTCGGGTCCCGGATGACGCGTCCGGAAATATATTTCTCGGGAATTTAGCCGTAAGTGGTTTGCTGAGAACCTGCCGCGGCATTCGTTTTTCGTCCGCTTGCCATGCAGATTCGCGGCAGCAAGACAGAACAAAATAGGTCCGGCAGGGGTTGCTCGTAACGCGTGAGGCCCCAATGTCCTGGCGCGAACATGCCGCAGAATTTGGCTCAAACCAGGCTTGACAGCCCGCGCTGAAACGTGTCTTTGGCGCCACAAGGCCGTGGCCGGCAGAACTGCCGTCACGGCTTTTTGGAATGCGGAAACCGGCACGGCCACCATGACTTTTGCATTGACATTTCCGGGGCAGGGCAGCCAGGCCGTTGGCATGGGCCAGGGGCTTGCACAGGCATATCCGGCCGCCCGCGAGGTGTTTGATGCCGTGGACGACGCGCTCGGCGAGAAACTTTCGCGCATTATTTGGGAAGGGCCTGACGCGGAACTGACGCTGACGCAAAATGCGCAGCCCGCCCTGATGGCTGTCTCGCTCGCCACTCTAGCCGTACTGCGCCAGGAGTTCGGCACCGATGCGATCAAACCCACCTTTGTGGCGGGGCATTCGCTCGGCGAATATTCCGCGCTCGCAGCCGCCGGGGTGTTCTCAATCGCCGATACGGCAAGGCTCCTCCGGCTTCGCGGGCGCGCCATGCAAGAGGCTGTCCCGCCAGGGCAGGGCGCGATGCTGGCGCTCCTTGGCGCCGATCTTGAGCCGGCCGAAAAACTTGCAGCCGCAGCTGTGGATAACGATGTCTGCCAGGTGGCAAACGACAACGCACCGGGCCAAGCCGTGCTCAGCGGCTCGAAGGCCGCTATCGATCGGGCCGCTAAATTCGCGTCTGAATTCGGCATACGCCGGGCGGTGCCGCTGAATGTGAGCGCCCCTTTCCATTGCGCGCTGATGCAACCCGCTGCCGACCGCATGGCGGAAGCGCTGGACCAGGTGAAGCTCACCGCGCCAGACGTGCCGCTCATCAGCAACGTCACAGCACTGCCTGTGGTTGACACGAACGAGATAAAGAGCTTGCTTGTGCGCCAAGTCACCGGCGTTGTCCGCTGGCGTGAATCCGTAACCTATATGCTCGGCCACGGCGTCGCGACCTTGTTCGAAATCGGCGCCGGGCGTGTGCTGACAGGGCTTGCCAAGCGCATCAACAGCAAGGCCGATGCCCGCTCCATTGGCACCGTGGAGGAACTCGCAGCCTTCGGCGATTGGCTGAAGACGCGGGGGGAGGCCTAAGCGCGTCATGTTCGATTTGACCGGAAAATGCGCGCTCGTGACCGGCGCGTCGGGTGGCATTGGCGAGGAGATCGCGGTCGCTCTGCATGGTCAGGGCGCGTCCGTTGCGCTGTCCGGCACGCGGGCAGCCAAACTTGAAGAGGTCGCGGCCAGGATCGGATCGCGCACGCACGTGCTGCCTTGCAATTTGCGAGACCGTGCGCAAGTGGCGGCACTTGTGGCGCAAGCCGAGGCCGCGATGGGGCAGGTCGACATTCTGGTCAACAATGCCGGCGTGACCAAGGACAACCTTTTTATGCGTATGAAGGATGAGGAGTGGGACGAGGTCATCGCCATTAATCTCACTTCGGTCTTCGTACTCTGCCGTGCCGCCTTGCGGAACATGATGCGGCGCCGTGCTGGGCGTATCGTCAACATCGCCTCAATTAGCGGCGTCACCGGCAATCCTGGCCAAGGCAACTACGCAGCTTCGAAGGCCGGCCTGGTGGGCATGACCAAATCGCTGGCCCGCGAAGTCGCTTCGCGCGGCATCACGGCAAACTGTATCGCGCCCGGCTTTATCGAAACACCGATGACGCATGCCTTGACGGAAAAACAGACGGAAGCCATCGCAAGCGCGATCCCGGCCGGCACGTTCGGCAAGCCCGGGGACATTGCTGCCGCGGCGGTGTTTCTTGCGAGCGACGAGGCCCGTTATATAACTGGAGAAACGCTCCACATTAATGGTGGCATGGTCATGGTCTGACCGCTTCGCGCCGGTTTTTACGCGCGATGCGGGTGCGCCGCAAGCCTGGTTGGCGAGAAAGCTCAAAAGAATGGCGAAAGCGCAAAAAAAAAGCTTCCGCCCCTCAAGCTTCAATGCTACCAGCCTCTCGCGCCCGGGTGCAGGCCCATGTCCGATGTGTTTCGGCGTCTTAGTATACCGCGCTTGCCGAATGTAAGTCAGGCGCTTGATCACTTGGGGAAACCGTGAGGAAAACATGAGCGATATCTCGGACCGCGTAAAAAAGATCGTCGTTGAGCATCTTGGCGTTGAAGCCGATAAAGTCACGGATAATGCCAGCTTTATCGATGATTTGGGCGCGGATAGCTTAGACACGGTGGAGCTAGTGATGGCGTTTGAAGAGGAGTTCGGTGTTGAGATTCCGGACGATGCTGCCGAGACCATCCAGACGGTCGGCGACGCCATTCGCTTTCTTGAGAGCCATTCGACGAAGGCTTGATGGCCAAAGCTTTCGAGTGCGCGCTATCCTCTCTTAAATTTAGGGGCGCGAGCCATCGGTGCCGGCGGATAGTGCGAGCCAGCCCTTTTGCCGGTGATCTTGTATGAGAACGCCGGAGGGTAGCATGCGGCGCGTGGTTATTACCGGCATCGGTCTCGTCACACCGCTTGGATGTGGCGCAGGCGATGTCTGGGCAAATTTGCTTGCAGGAAAAAATGGCGCAAAGCGCGTAACGGACTTTGACGTGTCCGATATAGCGTGCCAGATCGGCTGCTTCATCCCGCGAGGATCCGGGCGTGGGGAATTCAACCCCGACGACTGGATGGAACCGAAGGAACAGCGGAAGGTCGACGACTTTATCGTCTATGCAATTTCCGCTGCCGATCAGGCTCTTGCCGATGCTGGCTGGGCTCCAAAAACCGAAGATGAGCGCGTGCGCTCTGGTGTTTTGATCGGCTCCGGAATTGGCGGCCTCCAGGGGATCGAACGCGGCGCAATGGTGCTGCACGAAAAGGGTCCGCGCCGGCTCAGCCCATTCTTTATTCCAGGACGCCTTATCAATCTGGCTTCGGGTTACGTGTCGATCAAGCACGGTCTGAAGGGGCCGAACCACTCGGTTGTCACCGCCTGCTCGACCGGAGCACACGCCATCGGCGACGCCTCCCGTCTGATCGCTCTCGACGATGCCGACGTCATGATCGCAGGCGGAACGGAAAGCCCGCTTTGCCGTCTTGCCTTGGCAGGCTTCGCCTCTTGCCGCGCTCTTTCGACGCGTTTCAATGACGAACCGCAGCGGGCTTCGCGCCCCTACGACCGCGATCGAGACGGCTTTGTAATGGGCGAAGGGGCGGGCGTGGTAGTTTTGGAGAGCTACGACCATGCCAAGGCCCGCGGCGCGCAAATCTACGCCGAGGTTATTGGTTACGGTCTCTCCGGCGACGCTTATCACATCACGGCTCCTGCCGAGGATGGCGATGGCGCGTATCGCTGCATGAAGGCCGCCATGAAGCGCGCGAAGGTCGAGCCGTCGGATATCGACTATGTCAACGCGCACGGAACGTCCACGCCCATGGGCGATGAAATCGAGCTTGGCGCTGTGGAGCGGTTGTTCGGCAATGCCGCAGGCCGGCTGGCCATGTCCTCGACCAAATCAGCCACGGGTCACCTGCTTGGAGCGGCCGGGGCGGTAGAAGCGATATTCTCAGCCCTTGCCATCAAGACAAATGCAATTCCGCCCACGCTTAATCTCGATAATCCCTCCGTCAGCACTGCCATAGACCTCGTGCCTCATAAGTCCAAGGAGAAGAGGGTGGACACCGTGCTAAGCAACTCCTTCGGATTCGGCGGAACGAATGCGAGCTTAATTTTCAGGCGAGTCGACTAAACCGGGCCGTGTCACCTCGCCTCTTGAAATGGGGCAGCGGGAGGTCGAAATTTGCTCTTTGTTTGTTTGCAACATTGCGTGTGCAGAAAGGGTATACACTTTTCTGCGAAGCTCCGCCTCTGAAAGGCGCCGTTAACGTGAGAGTTAGCTGATCACATGCCGCGAGACGTGTACAACTCGAAACGTGACAGCCGCTCTTCAAAGCAGAATACCGCTTACCGGGGGCAACGCGACTACTCGATCTTGCCGCGCAGTCCTTCGGAGGCCCTGGAGCCAGAGCGCGCCCCTGAGCCGCCGCGCGGCAGCAAGCAGCGGCCGCAGCATCCGCTCGTTATTTTTCTTAACCGGCTCATGACCTTCCTTCTGATCGTCATGATCTGCGTAGCTGGGCTTTTCTACCTCGTCCGCCGGCAGTTCGATCAACCCGGACCGCTCAATTATCCGACCGTTTTCGTGGTCCCTCGCGGTGAAGGTGTCAGCGCCATCGCCCGGCGTTTGGAGCAAGATGGGATCATCAACGACCGCTGGACCTTCTTCATCGCGTCGCGATACTTCAAGGTTTACGACAAGATCAAGGCCGGGGAGTATACGATCAAGGTCAACGCAAGCCTGCGGGATGTTTTGGACACTCTCGTCGAGGGCAAGTCCATCCTCTATAGCGTTGCTCTTCCGGAAGGTCTGACGAGTTACCAGATCGTCGAACGCCTCAAGAGCCAACCTGACCTTGTCGGCGACATTGCCGAGATCCCCCCCGAGGGAAGCCTTCTTCCAGACACGTACCGTTTCGCAAGAGGGACATCGCGAGAGGAACTGATCCGGCGCATGCAGGGCGAACAGAAGAGATTTCTGGAAGGGCTATGGCCGGCCCGTTCGCGGGAGCTCCAATCGTTCAAGCCTGACGACGTCATCAACATTGCGGCGATCGTCGAAAAGGAGGCGAGCCGCGCCGACGAGCGGCCGCGCGTTGCCGCAGTTTATTGGAACCGGCTGAAGAAGGGCATGCCGCTTCAGGCCGATCCAACCATTATCTACGGAGCGAGCAGCGGAAAGGGAACGCTCGGGCGGCCGATCCTCCGCAGTGAACTCGACGACGACGATAACCCCTATAATACTTATAAGAACAAAGGCCTTCCGCCGACACCCATTGCCAACCCGGGGCGTGCGGCCATCGAAGCGGCGCTCAATCCGGCAAAAACCGCGGATCTTTACTTCGTGGCCGATGGCACGGGCGGGCACGCCTTCGCCGAAACCTATGCCGAGCACCAGAAAAACGTCGCGAAATGGCGCCGGATCGAGAGAGATCGCGACAGCGATCCGCCCACGCCCGCGCCCGCCGCCGGATGGAGCAGCACGACTCTCGACAAGCTTCAGGCCGTGGACGTGCCGCTGCCTCAGCGCAACCCGCGCCGGTGATGCTGGCACTTTTCTTCGCCCGGGACGCCATTGGAAACCGGTTATCCAGCAGAAATCGCTGGACGTTCAAACCAAGTCCTGAAACAGAAACGGGCATAACGTTTTTGGATCGATAGCCGAGCCTAGACCAACCCATCGTCTCATGGAAAGATTGGAATGACGGACGCACCCAATCGCATATCCCGGCGCGGCCTCTGCCTTGTGCTGTCTTCTCCCTCGGGTGCTGGCAAGACGACGCTTGCCCGGCTTTTGCTAGAAAGCGAGCCCCATCTTGCCCACTCGATTTCGGTGACGACGCGCCAGCCGCGGCCCAAGGAAGTAGACGGGACCGATTATCATTTTCTCTCGCGCGAGAGCTTCAACGCGCTGCGCGACGCCGGCAAACTTTTGGAATGGGCAGAGGTATTTGGAAATTTCTACGGCACGCCTGCGGAGCCGGTGCGGCAAATGCTTAGCGAGGGACGGGACATCGTGTTCGACGTCGATTGGCAGGGTGCGGCCTCGATTGCGGCGTATTTGCCGGACGATACGGTGCGTGTGTTTATCTTGCCGCCCTCAGCGGAGGAGCTTTCGCGCCGGATTTATGCGCGCAATTCAAATTCCAAGGCTGTCATTGAGGCACGGCTCAAATCCGCGGCGGCTGAGATGTCGCATTGGAGCGAATACGACTACGCGATCGTCAATCACGACATTGGCGAAAGCCTTGCCGCCCTGCGAGCCATCCTGTATGCCGAGCGCCACAAGCGTCACCGCCAGCAGGGACTGGCGCGTTTCGTCGATAGTCTCACCGCCCGGTCAGACTTTGCGTCTGCTCGCGAAGGCTCCCAAGACAAAGAGCGAGCCTGACAAAGTCCTCAACTGTAAGCCTTTCTGCTCGCTCGCTGGGATCGATGCCGGCTTCGCGGAGGAGCGAGGCGCAGTCCCACGGACCGAGCGCGGCGAGGCTTGATCGCAGCATCTTGCGCCGCTGACCGAAGGCAGCCGCGGTGACCCGTTCCAAAAGCGCAATAGGCACTTCAGTGGCGCCGGGCCTGGGAACAATCTCGATCAGGGCGGACGCGACTTTTGGCGGCGGGACAAATACGGCCGGGGGCAGCGTGAAGAGGATGCGAGGACGCGAGCGGTATTGCGCCAGCACGGCGAGCCTTCCGTAGGCTTCGCTGGCAGGCGCTGCGACGAAGCGCTCCGCCACTTCCTTTTGGACCATAACCACCAGTTTGTCGAACCAGGGCGGCCAGCTCTCTTCGGTGAGCCATCCAATGATAAGCGGGGTCGCTATGTTATAAGGAAGGTTGGCCACCAACCGGTTCAGATGCATAGCGCTGGCCAGTTCCCGGAAATCGGTTTGCATCGCGTCCTGGAAAATTGGCTTGAGCCGTCCCTCGCTTGCGCCTTCGAGTTGGGCTAGGACCGGCCGGAAGCGGCCGTCGCGCTCGATGGCAACAAGATTTCGGGTACCTTCCAGCAAGAGCGCACGGGTCAGCCCGCCGGGGCCAGGCCCGATCTCAAGCACACCGGCATTCGCGAGCGGACCCGCCGCGCGTGCGATGCGTCGCGTGATGTTAAGAATCCAGGAGGAAATTCTGGCCCAGCGATTTTTTGGCCGAAAGCCCAGCCTCGCGAATTGCTTCCCGGAGCGGCGGCAGGGAGGCAATGGGGTCCCGATCCGTCACGGCGAGGGAATAGGGGCCGCGGCGGCGCCGGCTTGGTGCATGCGCTTAGCGAGACGCAAAGCCTCGATGAAACTTGTGGGGTTGGCACGTCCCGTTCCAGCCAAGCTGAATGCTGTGCCATGATCGGGCGAGGTACGAATGAAGGGCAGGCCCAAGGTCACGTTGACGCCGTCCTCGAAGGAGAGCGTTTTGAACGGTATCAGCGCCTGATCGTGATACATGGCGAGCACAGCATCGTAGCTGCCTCGCGCCGCCTCATGAAATAGCGTGTCGGCTGGGTAGGGACCCGACGCGTGGATGCCGCGACGCTGGAGTTCAGCAATGGCGGGCGCTATGATCTCGATCTCCTCCCTGCCGAGTTCGCCACTCTCACCTGCGTGAGGATTGAGCCCGCAAACCGCAAGACGCGGTTGGTCGATCTGAAAGTAACGGGCGAGCGCGGCACTTGTCACTTCGCCGGTCCTGATAAGGCGAGGACGCGTTAGCGCCGGAGGGACGTCCTTCAATGCGATGTGGACCGTGACAGGAACCGCCATCAATCGCGCCGATGCCATAAGCATGACGGGAAAAGCTTCGGGATACCCATAGCGCAAGGCCAGTTCGGCCAAGAACTCTGTGTGGCCAGCGTGCTTGAACCCCTGTTGCAGGAGCACATGTTTCGCGATTGGTCCGGTCACGACGGCGGAGGCGCGCCCCGATAAAGTGAGGGCGACGGCTTGCTCGATAGAGCCGGTGATGGCGCCGGCATGAGCGGCGGAAGGCTTGCCCGGGATGACACTACCTAAGGCTTGATCGAGTTGGAGAACAGGGAGCGCTTCCGGGAAGACGGAGGGTGCGTCCTCCGGCTTAGCGATCTGCTGCACGCGCAACGCGCGGCCGCCCGGCAAAACGGCAGCACGGGCCTCGTAGAGACCGGCATCGCCAATCACGAAAAAGACCGGGCAATGACGATCGCCGCGCGCGAACCAAGCTTGCAGGGCGATGTCCGGGCCAATGCCAGCGGGGTCGCCCATCGTGACTGCTAGGGAAGGCTGCGGCGGATGCTGTGCAGCACCTCTTGCGCTTTCTGCGTTGTGAGCTGTCAGTCTATTCCGATCCCCGGTAATCGATCGCAGCCTTCTCCTTCAAGTTCTGCAAATAGCTGCGAGAAAACCGTTCATATTCCTGTTGGCGCAGGTCTGGTTTCTGCGCAGCCTGCTGTGCATTGGGCTTAGCAATAACACCCTTTTGGCACACGGCGTACGACTCGACCGCGCTTCCGATGAGCACAGGCGGCGTCATCTGCCCCTCGCTTGCCTTTTCGATGAGGGGTTGGACGTCCTTCGGGAAGTAGGTGAGTTTAACTTTCTCCACTGTCTTGACCGTTGCACCAGCGACAAGGGTCGCCTCCTTTGGTAACTGCGAGCATGACGTAAATTTGTTCTTCAGGTTCTCCGCTTCAAGCATCCGCTCGCCCACGGCTTTCTGATCGTTGGTATCTTTGACCGCGAGCTTCAGCACGCGCACGTTGAAGTGCATGTCGCTCTGAGACGGCGCCGGGGTGGCATCAGGGATCGAGGCCATCATCGACTGAATGCGGGGGCCATAGACCCTGCGAATGGCGTCGCGCCAAGCGAGTTGTACCCTGAAGATTTCCTGGATGGTCTTGCGGTAGATGCCGTCTTTCTCAAAGCGCTGATAAAATTCCTCAAGCTTTGCCTTTTTCTCGGCGCCTTCGCCGCCCGCGCGAGCCGCAAGATTCTCCTCGACCTCCTTATCGGAAATCTTGATGTCGAGCTTTTTTGCGGCCTGCAGTTTCAACTTGTCCTCGATCAGAGAATCGATGGCGGCTTTGCGCGTCGAACCTCCACCGTCGGCGAGCACGCGGCGCTTCGCATCCTCTATAAGCTCTTTTTTGATACGTTCGGCGGCTTGCTGCGCCTCCTCTTGTGAGCGCGGATTCGCCGCCATCATCATCTGCCGGAAGCGCTGGTTGACGGCGTCGCCCGTAAGGTGAGCCTTCATCCGCTCGCCGAAGTTGCCGCCTGTGAGAGCAGCCCAGCGCTGGCGCTGCGAGACGTCGAACGACGTTATGGGCTCGTCATTGACGAGCACAACAATATTCTGAGCGGTAGCCGGATGCGGACCCATCACCGCGGCTAATGCGGCAGCGAGGGTAAGAAAAATCCGCTTTCTAGGAAGTCTGATTCGCATCGAGTAAAATTGACTTGGGTTTGCGGCAACAGTTTGCTTCGCAGCCCTTATAGGCATCTTCGCCTGGGCTTGTCACTCGGGCCGGGCACAAAATAGGCCTCTTTCGGGGGAAAACCCCACTCCTCACCACGCTATCGGTAAGCTTGCGCTTCGGGCGATATGTCGTAAATCGAGGTTGGCGCCGTCTGCATGCCGAAGCCTTTGATTCCGATGCGCAGCAAAACCGCAGTTCCAGGGGTGATGTCGCCGATTGTTACATAGGTTTGCTGGTAGGTCAGCGACAAGGAGAAGCACTCGTCCGCATATTGAATGCCGAGGCTGTTCCGGATCAGCTCACCGTATTCAAGATCGTAGCGCGCGTCGCCAAATATGGTCCACGTGTCCGTCAACTTGAGTGCTGCAAACCCGGCGACCTGCTGTGAGGCTTGGCTGTTAACCGAAAGCGGGATGGGAGTGCTTCCCGGCGTAGGCGCCGGCGCGTAGATTCCGGCTATCGAACTCGTAGCTTAAACCGGCTTGCAAGAAGCCTAGTTTTGTCTGAACGCTATACGACTGGTAATCGAGGCTGAAGTCGCTTTCGTTCAACCGGAGCTGTGCTGTGACGCGAAACAAATTCTTATAGTCGAAGTACGCACCCAGAACATAGTCCGAACGCGCGGTCGCAAGCCCGGAACCATAATAGAGAGGGATGTCGTAAGAATTCACGCCCGCAAGCTGCACGCTCTCGCCCACGACAGTCCGGAAGCTCAGGCCGTTGGAAGCCGACAAAGTGTATTGCACGCCAAAATTGGTTCTCGTGCCTGTTTCGACCTGATCGTATCCCGAGAATTTATTCAAGTCGAACAACAGAGTATCGTCAAAGATGAGGCTTTGCGCATCTTCGATCGGGATATTCTTGTTCTGGTCGGAACCGGCGTGAGAAACGATCTGAACCACAGGCTCGATCACTTGAGATACGCCGCCGGAGTTGGACACGAAGGGATAACGGTAATCGAGGGCCGCCGTTACCATTTGCCGGGTGAAAGTGTCACCAGCGACAGGATCCTCATTGATGTTCTGGAAACCGGACACGCTGTAGATGTCGCCGCGCGCTTGAAGGATAGGCGTGAACACCTCGCCGATATCGTCTTTGAACGTCCTGCGCCATTGCGCTTCAGTCGAAATGTGATCCGCGTTCGACAGATACGAGGCACCGGGTGTCGTTGTGCTCGGGGGATCACTCACCTGCAACGCTACAGCGTTCAGGTTGAAACTGAATTCGCCGCCGAATACCGGTTTGTTATGAACGTAGTTATAATCGATAACTGGAAACGTCCAGGCGCTGGTCGACTGCAAATAACTGTTGGTCTCATAAACATAAGTGTCGCCCGCCAGGTTACCATAGCGGTTTACGGATATGTTGAAGTAGTTCCTATCCCAAAGACCTGTCAGATAGACAGTGGAAACGCGCTCGTTTGCGTAAATACTATCGATGCCGTAGAAGCGCCGGAAGGTATAGTCGCTCTCCAATATTGCATTCCAGCCAAAATGCCAAGCCGAGTTGATCGCGAAGTCGCCCTTTGTCTCGGCGCTCCCTCGCCAGTTCCTATCGCCAAGGAAGTCTCCCGCATTGTCATTGTAAGCACCGTAGAGCTTCACCTCATACGAGCCGTTCCACAGCCTTTGACGCCAGTCCAGCTCCATGAGGTAACCCGCTTGACTGGTGAATTCCGGGGTTATGGTTAGGTCGGTGCTAGGAGACACGGCATAGTAATAGGGAATGGCGAGAGTATAACCCGTCGTCGACGAATTGTAGCCGGTTGACGGCAGGAGAAAGCCCGAGCGCTGCTTGACAGTGTTGTCCGGTGTATAGAAATACGGCACCCATGCGATAGGCAGACCGTAAATCTCAAACCACGCGTCTTCGAAATAGAAGTTCTGGTCGTCCTTGTCGTGTATGACCCGCGTGGCTTTGACGCGCCAGATAGGCGCGCTTTCGGGATGCTCCTCGCACGGTTTGCAGGATGTCGTAACGGTCTTATCGTAAACGGTCTGATTGCCCTTTTTATACGCATTCGCGGCGGCGATACGAGTATCGTCCTGGGTTAGAGCCCGAAGCGAACTTGCAAAACCCTCCCGGAAATTCCTGTTCAGGGTAAGGCGGTCAGCGTTCACCACCGAGCCATCGGTCTCCCTCAAGCGGACATTGCCAATGGCCGTCAGGGTATTCGCCGTCTTGTCGTAGATAACTTGGTCGGCAAGGAGAATATTCTCGTCTTGATAGATTTCAACATTGCCGCGGGCGATAACGCGATTGTTGCGGTTGTCGTAAATAAGATCGTCGGCTTGCAGAAGGAGAGGCGAAGCTTTGTTCGGAGAGACTTGCTTAGCAATGGCAGTTTCGCCGGCAGGCCCTGCCTGTCCCGGTAATTGCTGCTGCGCATGTGCCAAGCCGGCAAGCCATGGCAGCCCTGCAAGGAGAGCTATCCGGACCTTGCTAAGCATTTGCCGCCGTTTCCACAAAGCCGACCACCACTCTCAAGCTTCTTGGCAATTCCATCTTCGGCCACCTTAGCCATCCTCCTGATGAAGGAGCGCGGTCGCGGCAAGAAGCAGCGCTATCAATGCCGGCGCCCAAGCTGCTACAGCAATGGGGACAAGCCCCGAGGCACCGACCTTGCGCGAAACTTCCGAAAAGATGAAGAAGCCAAACCCCCCACTTAACCCCGTCAGGACCATAGATTGAATTTTCCCAAAGCGAAAGGCTTTCAGTGAGCAAGTTGCAGCTATAAAAACCATCGCAACCATAAGAATAGGACGAACGAGGAAGAGCTGGTATTGCAGTTCATAGCGCTCCGCTCTAATACCAGCCTTTTTTGCAAAGTCTATGAAGGCCGGAAGTTGCCAGAAGGAAAGAGTTTCAATCGAGCCGAGACTGTCCATAATCTGAGCGGGGCTTAGAAATGTACTGACATAATACTCGGAGTAATGCCTGGGAGTGGTGCCTGCACTCTGGACTAAAACGTTCTCAAGCCGCCAATAACCTTGCCGCAGTTCCGCCTTTTTCGCTTCCAACTCCTCATAAAATCTATTGTTGCGGTCAAACTGCAACAGGGTCACCCCCCCCAGACTGAGGCCCCGGTCAGCCGACGTTGTCGCATGGAGAATCGTAGGCCCGTCGTGGCCTTCTTGCCTAAGCCAGGACCCCGTTCCCGTCGTCGCGACCAATGATTTCTGATCCTTGAAGATGTCGGTTTCCATGCGTTCGGCTTCCGCCTTCATGGCAGAAGCAACGGGGTTGAATACGGCGACGGCAAATACGCCTAGAAGAACGCCCACGAAAAGCGCGGGTTGAATGAACTGCCACACCGACAAGCCTGCCGAGCGGATGATGACAAGCTCTGAAGTCCTGCTCAGGCTCAAAAAGGCTGCGATGGTCCCGATAAGAACGGCAAACGGCAGCACAACCTCGGTGAGAATGGCCACGCGCAGGAAACTGACGAAGGCAAGCGTGCTAGCGCCGGCATCGCTTCTGCTAGACCCGACCCGCAAGACTTCTACAAAGTCGATAAAAAAAATTAGGAGAAACAATAACAAGAAAACGCCGGAAATCGTTGAAACGAAGCGGTTCGCCATGTACCGGCCGATTGTGGAAAACGTGATCATTTCGCACCTGGAGCCGGGGCGCTGCTCCGGCCAAATCTGAGAGCCGGTGGAAGACGCAGGTTAGGAAGCGTCAGGACGGGCGCTCCGATATCATATCTTAACATTGCAATAGAGAGCAGGATAAGGGCACCGGGAACACCGTAAATCAGTGAAAGCGCCCACAGCTTTTTGCCCACGATGTTGACGCCGGCGATCCCCACAACACGCAGCAGGGCTCCGATGGCGAATGCGGTGAAGAGAAGAGCGGTCCGCCCCTCGCGGGTGGTCCGTGGCCGGCCCAGATACAGCACGGCAAGAAAGGCATAAGCAAAAGAGTAAAGCGGCGTCGAAAAGCGTTGGTGGACTTCAGATCTCATAGTGGCTCGATTGGCCTGATAATAGCTGCTGGCCGCATCGGGAAAAAGCAGCTCAATCGTTCCGAGCTCCTGCACCTTCATCTGGCGTTTTCCGGTTTTGGCGGTAAAGTCTCCCATGTCGAAAGAGTAGGTTCTGAAGTTTATGAACTGAACGTTCTCCTTTTCTTCCTGCTTCCGGAGAATTTGTCCGTCAAAGAGATCCATCTGCGAGCGGCCGCCTTCTTCGGTCGACACCTGGCCTCTTTCTGCTACAATCGTGTTGATGGAGGTTTTGTCGCGCTCGTCGTGAACGACCACGTCCAAAAGATCGCCATTCTCAGCCTTGTCCCGCGCATGGATAGTAAGGCCCGGCTCAAGGGGTTCAAATTTGCCCGGTTGCAGCACTTGCGTTAGCACGTCGGCCCGAACTTGAGATACGTAATCCCCCAGCAAACTCGCCGCCTTAGGCAATATGAAAAGATTAGCCGCGAAGATCGCCAGCGCGACGAGAGTGGCAAGGCCAAAAAGGGGAACGAAGAGCCGCCAGACGGACGCACCTGAGGCGGAGAGGATGATTAGCTCGCTGTCGCCGTTCAGGCGGTTTAAGGTATGCAAGCAAGCAATCAGATAGGCAATCGGCGCGACCATCACGATAAGATTGGGAATGGCAAGCGCAGTTATCTTAAGGAAGAGAAAGAAGGTCTGACCTTCCGACGTAAGAAGTTTGATCTCTTTTAAGACCGATGTCAGCCAGACAATGAGCGTGAGCGACAGGAGGATCAAGATGACCGCTGAGAATGCCTGGCGGAAAATGTATCGCGCAACGAGCATGCTCTGATCTCCAGCGGGAATGGCGCACCCTGCGGCACAGGGTCCAGTCGCAGCTTTCATGCCTTCATGGCGCATTTTCGGCCAAGGGCCTCTTTGCAATCGCGGGGCCTTTCCTGTAAGGTCGTAACTCCCTTTCGAATCGAGCCGTCCGGATCAATCCGGCCGCGATCCCAATGACAAACCTGCCCAGCATTTCCTTCGCACCTACCGGCGCCGAGCCTAAAGCCGCAACCCTGGTTCATTTCGCGGCGGAGGGAGAAGGCTTGCCCTCGCACCTTCAAAAACTCGACGCGGAGATGGGCGGAGGCATCGTCAAGGCCATGCAAGCCGGTGCCTTCAAGCGCAAGCGCAAAAGCGCGATTGAGATACTTGCGCCTCATGGCATCCGGGCCGCCCGGCTCCTGATCGTTGGCTTGGGGGATAGCAAGTCGCTGAGCCCGCAGGATTGGGTTGATCTCGGCGGCTTCGCGCGCGGTAAGCTTCAAGGCAAGGGCATCGAAGCCGATGTGATTTTTGATGGAATCGAGCCGCTCAACGCCGAAGCGCCGCTCGGATTTGCGTTGGGGTTTAGTCTCCGGAACTACGCGTTCACAAAGTACAAGTCCAAGTCTTCGGGTCAGGGCGACGGGGAGGATGGCAACGCCGCGGGAGACGATTCGCGCGCGCATGTCACGATGCACACCAAATGGGGTGAGGCCCTAGCCCGCGATTTTGCCGCTTGGCGGCCGGTCTCGGAGGGCGTCTGCTATGCCCGGGATCTGGTCAACGAGCCTGCCAACGTTCTGACTCCGCCCGAGTTTACGAGCCGTCTCCGCGATCTCGAAGCCGATGGGCTCAAGGTCGAGGTGCTCGACGAGCATGCGCTGAAATCGCTTGGGATGAATGCTTTGCTCGCCGTGGCGCAAGGGAGTGCCCAACCGCCGTCGGCTGTTATTCTGAGGTGGGATGGGACAACCGCCGCAAGCGATGTGAAGCCTCTCGTTTTCGTCGGCAAGGGTGTTTGCTTCAACTCCGGCGGCATTTCCATCAAGCCGAGCCAAGGCATGGAGGACATGAAAGGCGACATGGCCGGTGCCGCGGCTGTAGCAGGCACGATGATGGCCTTGGCGCGAAGGGCCGCGCCGGTGCGTGCGATCGGTATCGCCGGACTTGTGGAAAACATGCCGGGCGGTCAGGCGATAAGGCCTGGCGACATTGTGACGTCGGCATCGGGCAAGACGATCGAAATTCTCAATACGGACGCTGAAGGCCGTTTGGTCCTCGCCGATCTCCTGTGGTACGCGCAAACCCACCTCGACCCGAGGCTCATCGTCACGCTTGCAACGCTGACAGGCGCCATTTTGGTTGCTCTTGGGAAGGAGAATGCCGGACTTTTCGCCAACGACGACACTGTGGCGGCCCAATTGACGGAGGCGGGCCTCGATACAGGTGAAACGGTTTGGCGGCTGCCGCTCTCCAAGAAGTACAATAAGGCTTTGGATTCCAAAACGGCCGATATGAAAAATATCGGCGGCAGAGATGCTGGCTCCATTACGGCCGCGCAGTTCTTGCAACGCTTTTTGCACGCGGGCGTTCCTTGGGCCCACCTCGATATCGCTGGAACCGCTATGGCATCGCCGGCCAGCGATATCAATCACAGTTGGGCCTCGGGTTACGGCGTACGCTTGCTCAATCGTTTTTCAGCGAAGTTTTACGAGACTTAATTCGAGCCCGATTCCCAAAGTTTCCATAATGCATCTTATGCGAACGGCGCGATAGCGCTTCGAAGCCAGCTTTCTTCCAAGCGCCCTTCCTTCGATTTCTAAAATCTGGAGTTCATCACTGTTGGGTGGCTACAACGACGTAGCGCGAACCGAATAGTATCGCTGCGCTTGCGCGGCTATCCGCGACGGTCAATCTCTAAAAAACGGATATAAAACAATGGGTTGAGATTTTCATGCGCACAATTGCGCCGCCAAAAAAGCGGACAAACCTTCCATTCCCGAGGCTTTTGGCCCCAGGCTCGGAAACAGCCGCACACCTGCCCCTAATTCGAGCAAAAGCACCGCACATAATTTCGCTTTGAAGCCGGACCACTTGAGTGACCAAGTGCGGCACGATCAACGGATCACACCCATACGCACCGGCGCAAAATGCGAGATGCGAAATCCGCAATTAAAGACCCGGCCACAGTCAAGGAAACTGCGTTAGGGTCACAGCAGGAACAAATGGCGAACGGTATTGATTGGCGCCGCGCCGTGGTTCCCGTTGTTTTCCGTTAAGGAGGGCCGTTGGCATAGGGTCCGAGGCGGAACCGGGCTGCGAGGACGGAGATCGGCGCTGTCCGGCAAGACGCGAGTTGCAGGATGGGAAGCCTCTGAAGGCTGAAGGGCACCCGTCCCGGGATCGTCGTCAAATCCGGCAAGAAGGCAAGCCAAGGCGCACATGCTTCTGGAGACATCGCCTCCAGGATAAGATCAAGGATGTACGAGAGCAGGCGCATCGGAATGCCTTGGGGCTTTTTGCCCTGGGAAAGCGAGTCTAATGTGATTTGCCTTCCCCAGTCAACGGGAGCGGGGCTGATAGTTTGCCGGGGAGAAAGGGTGACAATGGGCTCTAGGCAAGACCAAGATAAGAACGCAGATGATGAAGACCGCCTTAACGCGGCCCAAGAGGGTTTGGCGCGCCTGATAGGGATTATGGCGGCGTTGCGCGATCCTGTCAGCGGCTGCCCCTGGGATCGAACGCAGACATTCGCGTCGATTGCGCCCTACACCGTCGAGGAAGCCCATGAGGTGGCCGACGCCATCGAGCGCGGCGCCATGGACGATCTGAAGGACGAACTCGGGGACCTGCTGCTTCAGGTGGTCTATCATGCGAGAATGGCGGAGGAAGCCGGACTTTTCGCGTTCGCTGACATAGCGGGAGGCATTTGCGAGAAAATGATCCGGCGGCATCCTCATGTCTTCGGGGATCGGATGCCCGCCCAGCCCGGCCAATGGGAAGCTATCAAGCAGGCAGAGCGGGAAGCGAAGAAGGAAGGCGCTGCGGAGGGGTCGCTTTTCGAGGGAATTTCATCCGGGCTGCCTGCCTTGATGAAGAGCGCCAAGCTCCAGCGCCGTGCTGCGAGACTCGGCTTCGACTGGCCATCCGTCGAGCCAATTCTCGACAAAATGTACGAGGAATTAGCAGAACTCAAGGTTGAGATTGCGGCACCGGCTGGAGACGGCAAAGAGCGGCGGCAATTCGAGGAGTTCGGCGATGTGATGTTTGTCCTCGTCAATCTCGGTTTGCGCTTAGGCATCGATGCCGAGGCGGCCTTGCGCGCTGCGAACTTGAAATTTATGCGCAGAATGCAAAGCATGGGGCGCGCGGCGACGGAAGCCGGACTGGCGCTTCAAGATATGTCCTTGAACGAAATGCAGGTGCTTTGGGATCGCGCCAAAGCCGCAGAGAGCGAGGAGGGCGAGGACACGCGCAGTTAGTTGCCTTCAAGCCACTCCACAAGCTTCGCCGATACGAAATCCGGCCGTTCAAGCGTTGATAGATGTCCGCTATCTGGGACAGTGACGAGGCGCGCGCCCGATATGCCTTGCGCGATTTCTTCGGCCTGAGCGACCGGCGTCAATTCGTCGGCATCTCCCACCAGCACTAGGGTTGGGCATTTGACGGCGGCGAGACCGGGGCGCGAGTCGGGCCTGGCCATATTGGCGGTTTGCTGCCGGACGAATGCGTCGGGGCCGGTATCTGAGAACATCTCGCCGAGGATCGCCCTAAGCTTCGCGTCCTGCCGGCGCGAAGGGTGGACCCAGGTTGGAAAAAACAGGTCCGGAAGGGTGCGAAAGTCGCCGGCTTGAACGGTCCCGATCATGAGGCGCCGCCGCTGCGTCTGCTCGGGCGTATCGGGCCGTGCGGACGTATCGAGCAGCGCAAGCTTCAAAACGCGCTCCGGCGCTTGCCGCATGATTTCGAATGCGAGGTAGCCTCCCATGGAAAGCCCGGCAAGCGCGAAACGCGGCGGGGCATCGGCCAGAATGTCCTTCGCAATCGCGGTCATGGAATTGTGACGCGTGTGATTGGCCATGATCACCGGCCCGAAGCGCCATAAAGCCGGAATTTGATCGCCGAAGAGCCGTGCACTTGCACCCAGGCCTGGGATCAAGACTGTGGGAATCGTATCCATGAGTTTAGCACCCGCTTGGAGCCGCGCGTGGGCCGCGATTTCACTCATCCGCGTTTCCGGATGGGCAGGCGATTGCCGGTTCTTCGCGCGTCAGAGGTGGAAGCGTACGCTGTAAAGGCTGGGATTTCAAATCAACGAACACGCGCGCCCACGTTTTGCGTTTAAAAGGCAGGCCGGTTTTCGTGCTTCGCGGCCCTGCTCTTTTGCCGCGAGCGGACCTCGAAAAACAGCGCTTGCCCGATCACGGCCTTGACGGTTTCAGCATTGAAGGGCTTGGCAATCAAAAACGTCGGCTCCGGCTTCGATCCCGTCAGTAGCATTTCCGGATGCCCCGTTACGAAAATCACTGGCACTTCGAGTTCACCTAGGATTTCGTTCACAGCCTCGACCCCTGAACTCCCGTCGGCGAGTTGGATGTCTGACAGGATGAGATCGGGCTTTGTGTCATGGGCCAGCTTCAGCGCATCGCGATGGGTCCGCGCGATCCCGGTCACACGATGCCCGGAACCGGTTACAAGCTCTTCGAGATGGGCAGCAGTAAGGGGCTCGTCCTCGATTATAAGAATATCGGCAGCATCGATCTGGTTTGCGATTTCATGATCGGCGGTAGCGACCAACTGCGCTACGTCCGCGGCGTCCGTGTCGAGGATCTGTGCAATCGCATCGGAATCGAAGCCCTCGACCGAAAGAAGCAGGAAGGCTTGCCGCGGTTTCGGCGTTAGTGTCTGCAGTCCGCGAATGGCGTCGGACTGCTCCAGGCGAAAGCTTGGAAACGCGTTTGCGTCGACGGAGTTCCAAATCTTGAGGAACAGCCTGTAGAGCGCAATCTTCGCGTCCATCTCCTGCGGAAACATTGCGGGATTCTCAACGAGCGCTTCGAGAAGCGCCACCACATAAGCGTCTCCGCTCTCCTGCGACCCGCAAAGGGCACGCGCGAACCGGCGCAGCGAGGGAAGATGCGGTGCGATGGATTGTGAGACCGACATTCGTTGTACCCCAAACTTGACCCGAGACTCCGTCGAACCGTTGCAACAAACTCGTTCCAGCCGTGTTCCAACGCTGTAGCCGATTTATGGGAATATCCTACCTGTCCGACGCTTCCGGCGATCTCCAGACGACAAGGATTTGAATATTATGAACGAACGCGATGAGGGCGCAGATAAGGCGTCCCTGCCCGCACAGCAGGCTCAGCAGCCTCAACCAGCTCAAGGCGCACAAAACGAGGGGTGGGCGGCAAGGGCAGGCTCTCTTTCCGGGGATTTTCTCGACGGTTCCAAGCTCAAAGCGGAGCGCGCCATGGATGGGCGCTCGGCCGGGGTCGAAGACGCTCGCTTCACTGCTGGCGTGGTCAGTTTTTACGAGGCGGTTCTTAAGGAACCGATCCCGGAAAAGATGCTTCGTCTCATTAAAGAGATCGCAAAGCAGGAACAGAAATCATGAGCGATCACGCCTCACTGCGAGACGAACTGGTCAAATGGATACCAAACTTGAGGGCTTTTGCCCTCTCGCTCACGCAGAGCGCGCAGCATTCTGACGATCTCGTTCAGGATACACTCGTCAAGGCATTATCCAACCTCGACAAGTTTCAGATGGGTACGAACTTGCGAGCGTGGCTGTTCACGATCCTCAGGAACAGCTTCTACAACGACATCCGCTACAAGAAATATCATCAAACCGCTCCCCTTGACGAGGTTGACCCTGGACACCTGGAGCTGCGTGCTACACAAGAGAAATACATCGAGTTTCAGGATGTATTGAACAGCCTGAACCGTCTGGTGCCGGAGCAGCGCGAAGCGATCGTGCTTATTGCGGCAGAGGGTCTTTCCTACGAAGAGGCGGCCGCGGTCTGCAATTGTCCTGTCGGCACCGTGAAAAGCCGGCTTAGCCGCGCCCGTCAGCGGCTTGAGGAATATGCGAACGGAGAGCACGCTTTGCCTGAGCGAGTCTCATAGCCAGGCCAGCGCCTGCCGCAGGAAGACTTCGCGTGAAAACCGGACATCCCCTCCGCAAATTGCCTCTGCTCATGCGGAGCAGGCCCAGGGAAACCGTTCTCATTGCCGCCGCGGCCATCATTCTTATCTTTCTCACATTGTTTTCATTTTGGCTCACGAGGCGCGTCTTCAACGATGCGAAGACGGCAGACGAACTAACCCGGTTCGACGGCCGGCTGGCCTACTTCGTGCAAATGCTTAGGACCGTAGAGAGCAGCCAGCGTGGTTACCTTATTGCAGGGACGCCGGAATTCCTGGAGCCCTACAAGGAGATGAGCGTCCAGCTTCTGCCACTTGCCCGGCAGTTGATAGCGGAGGAGCCCGAACAGCTGCCTTCGACAAAGACCATCGCCTCTCTTTTGGTTCCGCTGCAGGCCAAGCTCGACGAAATGGCCGAAACCATTTCGCTCGCCGGCAGCGGCCAAAAAGACCGCGCTATTCAAAGACTGAAAGATGGGCTCGGCCGCAAACTCACGGACGAGATCGAGGAGAAAGTACGCCGCGTTCAAGATGAAGGTGTCACGCTCATTAAAACTAACGAAGCAAGAGAGAGGCAACTTCAAGGTTTCAAGACTATCGTCGACGGCATCGGTACTCTCCTTATCCTCACCTTCTCGTTTGTTTCGCTCTTGTCTCTTCTCAAGGCCAACGCGGCAACCGAAAACGCCCAGGAAGCACTCGCAGATCTCAACCTTCAGCTTGAGAATACGGTTGCCCAGCGGACCGCAGCTCTGACGCGGGCGAATGAGGATATCCAACGGTTCGCTTACATTGTGAGCCACGACCTGCGCTCGCCGCTCGTCAACATCATGGGCTTTACTTCGGAGATCGAAATCCTCCGGGCGGAGATTTTTGACAAATTCAGCAAAGCGGCCGGCGAACCGGTGCCAGAGCCGATGCAGAAAGATTTCGATGAGGCTCTAGGTTTTATCAAAAGCTCGATCACACGCATGGAAAGGCTTATCGCCGCCATCTTGCGCATTTCGAGGGAAGGCAGCCGGCCGCTTGGCGTTGAAATCGTTGATACACATGCCCTGGTTCAGGGACTGATTGCAGCAATGGCGCACCAAATCCGGGACAAGGCGGCCACCGTCAAAACCGGCTCCCTTCCCGACGCTTTGACCGACAGGTTGGCGCTCGAACAAATCTTCTCGAACCTTATAGAGAATGCGATCAAATTTCTTAAGCCGGACGGGAGTGGGCTTGTGGAGGTAGGGGGATACGTGACCGGTGCCGAGCTGATTTACACGGTGTCCGATAACGGCCGCGGGATCGATCCGAAGGATCATCGGCGCATATTCGAGCTTTTCCGCCGGTCCGGCCTGCAGGATGTGCCGGGCGAGGGTATGGGGCTTGCCTATGTCTCTGCCCTTGTGACACGGCTCGGCGGAACGGTCGAGGTGGCATCCGAGTTGGGCCGGGGTAGTGTCTTTAAAGTCAAGCTGCCGCGAACGCTCGCGCTGCAAAATAAAGGAGCCGCATGAATCAGCCTGCGACCATTGTCATGATCGAAGACGACGCGGGACATGCACGGCTTATCGAGCGCAACATCCGGCGGGCGGGCGTGACGAACGAGCTTGTCCATTTCGCGAACGCCGCCTCGGCGAGGGGCTACTTCGATGGCCTCCGGAAGCGTCCGGATAGCGCCAAGCCTATACTGGTGCTTCTTGACCTCAACCTGCCCGACGTCTCAGGACTCGATCTCCTTGAATATCTCAAGAAGGACGGCCATTTCAAACGGGCGCCGGTGATTGTCTTGACCACGGCAGATGATAACGACGAGATTCAGCGCTGCTACGATCTCGGCTGCAACGTGTACATCACGAAGCCTGTCGACTACGATCAGTTCGCGACAGCAATTCAGCAGCTCGGCCTTTTCTTCTCGGTGATCAAGGTTCCGGATCCTTTGGATGTCTAACCGTAAACCTCGCATCCTCATTATCGATGACGACGAGGGATTTTGCAGGCTCCTCGTCAAACATCTTGAGCGCTCAGGCTTTAATGTGACCTGCGTCAACACCGCTCGGGAAGGCCTTCGATCTGCGCTAAATGAAGCTTTCGACGCGATTGTGCTCGATCATGTTCTACCCGAACACGACGGCCTCACGCTGCTCAGCGCGCTGGAACGCAGGCAAGATGCCCCGCCAATCGTGTACCTCACGGCAAGCCAGGATAGCCGCATCGCGATCGCGGCGCTAAAAGCGGGCGCTGCGGATTACGTCGTGAAAGATGTGCACGGCGATTTCCTTCTTCTCCTCGAGAATGCCGTAACCAATGCGATGTTTGCGACGGCAATCAAACGCGACAAGGGAAAGGCCGAAGCCGAAGTCCGTGAAGCCAGGGACCAATTCAAGGCGCTCGCCGAAGAGCGCGCACTTCTCCTGCGCGAAGTCAATCATCGCGTTAGCAATAGCCTTCAGTTGATCGCCTCGCTCCTTCATTTCCAAGGGGACGCCTCCGGAAACGCCGATGTGAAAGCGGCCTTGAAGGAGGCCAATGGCCGCGTTCTTGCTGTCGCGCGGGTGCACAGATCGCTCTACACATCCTTCGATGTCAGGTGGGTTTCGCTTTCAGACTACCTATCGAGCCTCATCCACGATCTCAGGGATGTCTCCGCGGGTGGGCACGGAGAGGAAAGCGTTATCACGTTTACTTACGATCATATTCAGGCTGGCCCAGATAGCGCTGTCGCGGTTGGGATCGTCGCCACGGAACTCATCTTGAATGCTTTAAAGCATGCCTATCCTGGCGGGCGGGGCCCGGTACGCATTTTCCTCCAAGCGAAGGAATCAGTGGCAGAGCTGATTGTCGAGGACGACGGTGCCGGAATAGCCGGGGACGAAAACGGACGCCGGGGGATTGGAAGAAGAATCATCGCCGGGATGGCCGATAAGCTCGATGGCGATGTGCGCTATGAACGGAAACCATGCGGCACCCGGGCCGTTCTAACTTTCCCGTTCAAAGATAGCATCCGCATGACCGCGCCGGCGCCGCGAACGATCGTGTCCGCAGCCTAGCCTTACTCGCGGTTCAACTGGGACAGCGCTCGAAGAAGGGCATCCGGTATCGGCTCGGAGAGAATGTCCTCGCCGAGCTGAGTAAGCTGGCGGTCGATTCGTCTCATTTCAGCCACTTCCCGCGAAAGTGCCTCATTACTTTGCATGAGCGATTCGAATTGCGCGAGTTCCTCACCCGCCAACTCCCCGTCTAGATATGCCGAAACCATGGCCGCAATCCTCTCGTCTTGCAAAACCTCCGGCGTCTCGAAATCGGCGCTTCCGGACGCGCCGTGTTGGCTCTGTTCTGTCATATGCATGAGTTTTGGATCTGGCATAAGTTCGAGACGGGGGCGGATCGCCGACAGCGCGGGAACAACGGCCGGCTAAAACGGTTCCCTCCTGGAAAACCCAATGAACTAAAGAGCATTCTGCGCCAGCCTTCTGCCATGCGCAAGGCCACTCACGCAGGTTGTTACCTCTTTCCACCAAGGATCTGGTTGTGGTGGTAAAAAGACACGCAATCATGACGTGCGATTGTCGCGCAGGCGCTTGTCCCGCGCTGGATCTTTCACGCGGCCCTGCCCCGTTGGTCCAGGCCTATTTTCCGATAAGCGCCGGTCATGCTTCGGATCCTTAACGCGTCCCTGTCCCGTCGGGCCTTCACGGTTGGCGGACAGCCGGCGGTCTTCCTTCGGATTTTTTACGCGGCCTTGGCCAGTCGGGCCAGGACGGTTCTGAGCGAGGCGCCTATCTCTCGCGCTATCTTTAACCCGGCCCTGACCTGTCGGTCCTACACGGTTCCGGGCTAAACGCTTATCCCGCGCCGGATCTTTAACCCGGCCTTGGCCGCCTTGTTTGACCTCGGTCACGGAGGCATTCGCCGCCGCGATCGATTTGCTGTTCGTGCGAGGGGCGCTGTTTTTGCCCTTCCCTTCTTTTCCGGCTGGCATGGGGTCTACCACATCTTTATCCTAAGAGAGTGCTCAAGCCACTGAAATAGGACTGCGGCACCCTCGGTTTTTGCGATTTCTTAGATCGATAAAAAACGGCTACGCAGGGTGTGTTCCGGCGCAACAGACCGTAACAGCCACTCTCGTGACCACAATATGGTTAAATGAACAACTGTCACCAACAAAGAAGTTTACATATTTTTGTTTCATTGCAAAGTTGAAAATGGAGGCCCAAACAGGGAAGGATTATCAAAAAAAAGGCAATAATCGTTTAAACAAAGAAAGTGTGCAACTGTAGCCGGCGTAACGGCTTTTTCCGGGTATCCGGCATCTTTGCACGGCAGACCCGGCGCTACTCCCTCGCCAGCGACTCAGCTTGGGGTGGAAGGGCACTGAAATTGCTCATCCTTACAAGATTATTACGGTGTCAATTGCTTAAATTCAATACCTAACTTCAAAATGCCGGCAGTTTAAAGGCTTCAATGTTGTATTCGTTTGCCGTTATGGGCACATAGATGCCATCGTCAGAAGATTCGGCCTCTGCCGCGGGGAAACTGCCATGACAAAATGTCCGATTCCAAGCGTACAATGGGTCGAAAATGCAGCCGACCTCGATCACGTACAGTTTTTCGAAGAAATGGCGGAGATTGAGGTTCCCGTCTCCTCTCTCGACAAGCTGCCGTTCAAGAATGAGGATCGCGGTGACAGTGAGCGTCTCGAAACGGTCATGCGCTCCATACGCCGGGACGGGTATAATAACGCAGAGCCGATTATCGTGCGCCTCGGGCGCCGGGGGCGCTGGGTGATCGTCGACGGCGGCCACCGCCTGACCGCGGCGCGGCGCGTTGCGAAAGAAATCGTTACAAATTTGTTTCGGCAAAAGGTTAAGACGGTTCATTTTCTCCTTTACAAAACCCCACTTACAAATAGCCGGTTGGATGAGCCGGAAGATGCGGTTTCGTAGGGGCCGCGTCTAGGGACGATGCCGGCGCCTCGAAATCTTGGCCCCTGCGCACAGAAATCAAGCAAACGGCATCGGTCATGCGAAAGCGCCCGGCCCCTGAACGCACTGGCGCAACGCAGGAAGCCTAGAGGGGACGGGCGGTTTCTTCGACAGGAGCGAGGAGACGTGCGCCGTCAGCTGCGCTCGGTCACCTTCTGTGCTGCCGTTGTAACAAGAGTTCCAAGCTCCTGCGCTTGAAGCGCATAGGCGTGCATCTGCAACTGCATGAACCTGTTCTGTATTTGCATCGCCTCTTGCAAATCCCTTGCCTTGGCAAGCTCATTGGCCAATGAAAAAGTCGCGTCGAGGTTTTGCTTGGTGAAGCGCATCGCCCGCTCCTGGACGTCGGTCAATCCAGCGGCCACGGGGTTTGCTGGAATGATCGTCTTGATCATCTCAGTCGCCTTGTGAGCCGATTCCATGAGCTGATCACAGGCCGCGCGGGCTTGATCGATGCTTTTAACTGCGAGTTCGCGCATTTCCTGCGGGATCTCCGGTGACATGTTCGTGGGCATGTTTCCTCATTGTGTTGTGCCGGTTTTTTGCGCCAGCGGGCTGCATGGTAATAGCGAAGTTTAGCACGCATCGGGGCAATGCAGAAATCCGCATTTGCGGTGACGCACTCATTCCGACTACGCCCTTCGCGGTAACGCAGACGGTTCAGCCAGCATTCGGGCGGTCCGTCAAGCCGGTTCAGCTTATTCGTCAGGGCCGTCCGGTTCGTTCACACCGCCAAGCACGCAATACGCGCCCGCGCGCTGCACCGCCGCGCGCGCCCTGAGCCGGTTCGCCAGCGCGACGACACGCGGGCCGGGCCGTCCGGCATTGCGGCGCCTCGGATTTGGAAGCGCGGCGGCGAGCTGGGCTGCCTCCTGCGCGGTGAGCGCGGCAGCGGATTTGCCGAAATGATGCCGGGCAGCGGCTTCCGCGCCGTAGACGCCGGGCGCCCATTCTACGATGTTGAGATAAATCTCCATGAGCCGCCGCTTGCCGAGCAGGAAGTCCATGTAATAGGCGAGCGGAATCTCGAACGGCTTACGCAAAAAGGCCGGCTTTGTCCACAGGAACAGGTTCTTAGCGGTCTGCATGGTGATCGTGCTGCCGCCGCCTCTCCGGCGCCCCTCGGCGAAGGCATCGGCGGCGGCATCGAGAGCGTTCCAATCGACCCCGTAATGTTCGCAGAAACGCCCATCCTCCGCCGCGATCACCTGCGTGACAAGGGCCGGGGCGATGCGGTCGAGGTCGCGCCATTCGTAATCAATGCCCTGGCCCGTGAGCGCCTTCTGCAGCATCAGTGCCGACACAGGGGGATCGGCGAGCACATAAAAGCACGTGACGTAATAAGGCACGATGAGAAAAATAGCGAGGCCGAAAACAGCGTAGTGCAAGATTCGCCGTCCTCGGGTGCGCAGCTCCAACGGCGCATTGGCGCTTTCGGGGAGATGGGTCGCTGTGTCTGCCATGGCTTACGCTCGAAAACTCGCTTGAGCCTATAACTCAGTTGGTCCATGGTGCGGGCGCGATTTCATCCGGCCGCTGGGACTTTTTTCCGCCATGACCTTTACAGAACGCTTGGAAGCGCATGCAAGCCTGCTCGAACGCCATCTCGAAGATTGGCTGACGCCCGCCCTTTTGGGAGGCGCCGCGCCAAGGCTCCTCGAAGCGATGCGATACGGTGCGCTAGGCGGCGGGAAGCGGTTCCGGCCGTTTCTCGTCATTGAAAGCGCAGCTTTATTTGGTGTAAGTCCCGATCAGGCGCTAAACGCCGCTGCTGCGCTGGAATGTGTGCACTGCTATTCGCTTATTCACGATGACCTTCCAGCCATGGACGACGACGATCTCCGGCGCGGGCGCCCGACGACGCATAAGGCGTTCGACGAAGCGACGGCGATCCTGGCGGGCGACGGGCTTTTGACGCTCGCTTTCGAGATCGTGGCGGCGCCGGACACCCACAGCAATCCGGCCGTGAGGGCCGCGCTTGGATTGCATTTGGCGCGGGCTAGCGGCGTGGCCGGCATGGCGGGCGGTCAGATGCTCGACCTCGAAGCGCCGGGCAAGACCTTGGACGAGGCCGGCATCCGGCTTTTGCAGCGCATGAAGACCGGCGCGCTCATCACCTTCGGCTGCGTCGCGGGCGGCCTTTTGGGGGAGGCTTCGGGGGCGGAGCTGACGGCGCTGCGCGCCTATGGCGATGCACTTGGCGCCGCGTTCCAGCTGGCCGACGACCTGCTCGACGTCGAGGGCGATGCCGCCCTTGTCGGGAAGGCGACCGGTAAGGATCAGGAAGCCGGCAAGGGCACGCTCGTGTCGCTACTTGGCATAGATGGTGCGCGCGAAAAGCTGCAGGAGCTGAAGGGCGAGGCGCTGGCCGCGCTCGCGCCGTTCAAGCCGCGCGACCGGATTCTGGCCGAAGCGGCGGAGTTTGTGGTCGCGAGGAAGTTTTAGCACCGGACGCCCACCCGGGAATTGACCGGCCGCCGTGTGCGTCACGGCCGCCGCGACGCTAACAATACGCAACGCGCTCTAGTCGCTTATGTCGCGCACGACCCGAAAGCCCAGCGTCGCACGGCGATGGCCTGGGTGGAAAGCATTTCTGACCGCGCTATGGAGGGCCTCTGGGCCGCTCCGCCAAGAGCCGCCGCGAGCGACGCGGCTTACACAATGAGCGTCGTCCCAGCTGGAGCCGCCGTCTGGCGCTCCATCATAGTTTTCATGCCAGCAATCCTGCACCCACTCCCAAACATTGCCGTGCATGTCGTACAAGCCCCAGGGGTTGGGCTTGTAGCGTCCAACGATTGAAGTTTCCCGGCCAACGCCGTCGTCGCACGCGCGATTGGTGTAAGGCAGCAAGCCCATGCTGCGATCGGCGCCATTTGCGTACTCGCACAGCTGCGTGGCACCGCCGTCAAACGAGTAGAACGTTTCGGTCCCAGCGCGCGCCGCATACTCCCATTCCGCCTCGGCCGGGAGCCGGTAGGTGTGGTGAGTCTTAACGCTGAGCCAGCGGACGTAGCCATCGGCCTCGTTCCAAGAGACATCGGCCACGGGCTTAAGATCGTCTGGCCTGCGATTTCCCGCGCAGCCGCCTTCCCTAACGCAGGCATTCCATTCGCGATTGGTGACCTCAAACTTGCCTATGGCAAACCTCTTCCGGATGACGACGGAATGGGGCGGCGCCTCGTTCGCCTTATGCCCGGCCAACCCCATTTGAAAAGTTCCAGTCCGCAGCACGACGAGTTCGGGACAGTAGGGACATTCGATCAGCACGTCGCGGTGAGCCAGGGAGCGCTCGGAGAAGTCTTCTGGAAGGTTCGCCTCGTCGTATATTTGCTTGTCTCCGTGCTCGCCGGCAAGGGTCAGCCGGGACTGGAGCTGGTCATAGTAGGCCGGTGTCTGCGCGTTCTTTAGCTGCAATGCAGCTTTGTAAACGTCGAAGCGCAGATGCTGCACCATATCGCTCAGCGGCAGGTCCTGCTGTTTCATGAGAGAAAGCAGCTCCTTCGCGAAGACGGAATGCGGCGCATCCTTGGCTCCGTCGCTTGCCTTTTGACCGGATCCCGCCGAGTACATAATGAAGATCTGGCGTTTTGGAGAAATATCCGGGCCCAATTGGATGAGGACTTTGCCTTTGCTGAAAGCTGTGAAGTCGAAAGGGTTTTCCCGGCAGGCATCGATAATGAAAATGCCGACCAAATTCTCCAGTTTCTGTTGCTTCTCACCAAGCCGGTCAAGCAATGACTGAAATTCTATGGAGCTGCCCGTCAGTTTCTCGAGTCTCTCCTGATCGGGCCAGGCATAGTGATAGCGAGCGTCATGAGGGAGGAGATAGTAGTTCCCTTTCAACTCCACGCCGTGGCCCGCGAAATAGAATAGAACAACGTCGCGGTCCTGGGCGCGGTCCAACATTTCCGCCCATTTAACCTCAATGGCAAATCTATTAAGCCCAGCGGCTGGATCGGCAAGAAGATCGACGGAATACCCGTGATTTTTTTCGAGGCTCTCAGCAACGGCGATTGCATCTTTGCTGGGTTTAGCCAGATTTGGCGAGGCATTGAGCAACTGCACCTCGGGATAGGCGTCGACGCCGACGACAAGGGCGCGAAGCTGCGGCTTAGCCTGAAGGACGCCGCCGTTCACGAAAACGCAAAACACCGCCGCTAGCAAAAGCTGTCGCATCCGTCCCCTCCCCGCACTGCCACTCAACCATCCTTACGCGAATGACGTGCGCAGGAAAAGACAGTTGATTTGTTGCCCCGCGAGAATAAGGTAGCTGTGTGGCGCGCAGATTTCGGTGAGGGGGATCGCATGTCAGGGGACGCCTGGAGAAGTGAAAGTGCGGCTCTCATCGGGAAGGCCATCGACGCCGTCGGTCGGAACGAGCCGGGCAATTGCAATTTCTTTGCGGACAAGTTCGAGGAGCGTCACATCGACCCGCTCGTTTGTATGCCTGACACCGGGCGTCTCGTTGGCATTCTGAAAAAAGCTTCCGTGAAGACGGCGGTCGCGGCCTACGACGAGGCCGACAAAAGCGCCATCCGGGAGCAGCGGCGATACAATTGGGCAACCGGCGTTGCCGTAACGCCAATCCTGCTATCGGTGCTCGCCGGTTTGGCGGTGGTCGTCGTGCCTGCCAAAGTAGTGGCCAGCGCAATTGGGCCACTCGCCGGCCTGGAAGGCGTCTCCCGCGAAAACGTCATTCTGTTATGGCAAACCTATGCACCGGGGTTGGTTTATTTGGGCCTCATCGCCGCGGCGATACTGGGTGCCCTACTGAGACCCGCAAGGTCCTACTTATCCTGGCAGCAACAGCGAGCCAAGGCAGAGGCATTGCGGCGGGAGATATTCCGTCGCGTGCTCGAACACCCTCCGGCGAGCGGGGACAGAGAGGGCTGCTGGGTGTTGCTGCTGAAGCTGGAATATTTCCGGCGCTGGCAAGTCGAGCTGCAGCATGAGTATTTTCTGAAGCGCGGCGCTGAGCACGCACGCGCCGTCCGGCGCGCCTCTTTAGCGCGAGCCGGTACGTTGGCAATATTCGTCTTGTTGGCACCCGTTCTCCTCGCCAGCGCAGCCGGCGGCTATGATGAGCAAGGCATGCCCAGTGCCCCGGTTCGAGGCCTGCTCCTGGATGGGCTATCGCTGCTCCGATTTGTGGAGACTTGGAACTGGGACTATTGGCTGCTCTTGTCCGGGACTTTGACGGCCGCTGCAATGGTCTACTATTTTGTGCTTGGGGCGCAAAACAGGTGCAAGCGCAATGTGCCTCGCTACGCAATCATGGGCGAAAACTTCAAAGACCTGCTCGGCGAACGTCTAGACTTAGCACGCGAAGGCGCCGCGTGTGGCGAACCGGGTGCCGTGCGTAAGTATGCCGACCGCGTGCATTCGGTCATGGCGCTGGAACTCAACGACTGGGTACGTTTGGCCGACCTCGACCTTGGCCTTGGCGGAGGTTACCTCAGTTCTGACGGGCCGGTGGCAACTGCCACTGCCGCCGCAGGCCCCGCAGGATCTGTATAAGCAGAAGTGCCCAGCTTATCCCAGGAGACCGGGCCGGAGCCCAAAGAGACTGGGGTCGAAATCGATCCGGCAAGCGGAGAGATCGCGCTGGCGTCCAAAAACTGGTGGCTCACCAAGCCCTGACCTTGGCTGAAGCCCTCTTCAATCTCAGGCTAAGCGTGTACTAGGAACGGTTGAGATGGGATTGGCACCCCCTGGTTTATTTCAGCAAAGCGCCCGGGCCCGTTCCGCCTCTGCCTCCTGCTCCAATAGCAAGATATGCCTTCGCACGGTGTCGAACCTCTTTTCGACGGCCTCACTGAAAAGCGGATCGGTGTGGCCCGTCAATCTCGACGAGGCGATCTCCACCCAGTCCTGAGGTTGCAAAGCCTTCACCGCAGCCGGAAAGAAATCTTGCTCCTCCATCGCAATATGGCACCGCTCGTCCACGATGAAGTCGCGAATGATTCCATCGACGGTGTACCGCGGGATTTCCTGGTCCATAAGCACGCTCTCGACCGCCTTCGCGACCCGGCGCAAGCGTTCAGCTCCGCGCTTGTGCTCGGTGGCGAGATCGGGGATCTTAGCAGCAGCCACAGGATCGCGCGCCTTCAGCTTCTCGAAAACCTTGTCCTCTTGGGGATGATGGTAAGAATCGGGATAGACCTGGAAATAGGCGATGACCTCTGAGATGACGTCGTAATCGGGCCGCTCTCCGCGGTCGAACACGCTCAGCTCCTGCTCAAGAACGAGGAGCAGCTTCTCGATGTTGCGATGTTCCTGGCGCAAGACATCCATAATCATCGATTTGATCCCGCAGATCCTTCGGTATTTTAATGTAAACAACGGGCCGGCTCCCTGCTTTGCGATGGATCAAACCGGCACGCGAGCCAAGCCCCACGCAACAGACCGCGGACGGCGTCACCGGCCGCCTTGCGCAAGCTTCGCCACCGTTGGCAAGTCCGCGAGAGCCCTAGCTTAGCGCGACGTTTCGTAAGTGAAGCGAAACGCCTTGTCATCGATGCCGTAGATGTCCGCTCCATTCCGCAACAAATAGCCCTTCTCGATGATCTGCCGTTCTCCCCACGGAGCCTTGATATCAAGTCCTCCCGGCAGTTCCAGAGCATCGGCCATACCTCCAACCTTGGCCTCGAACACCGGCCCGTACTCAGTTTCTCCGATAACGCGTTCGTAAAGCCGCTCGAAAGTTTCGGCGCGCACCGCATACTGGTTGATGTTGTTCGCGCCATCGCGGAGCGGCTTCTTGTATGTGTCAAGGTTGGTGACGATCCAATCGCCAGTCCCGGCGGTGTTCGTTGTCACCTCGCCGTTCCAGCGGGTCTCAACGGTTTTTGGCTGCTTTGCCTGGCAAGCCGCAATAAGACCGGTCTTGCGCGCCCGGGCCGGCGTCTTGCCAAGTCCGGCGGCGATAGCATCGAAATCATCCACCGTGAGGACAGCATCCGCCACGAGCCGGCGCCGCCTCAGGAGCCCCTTCTTCTCAATCCTGAACATCGCTAAGCCTCCACAAATGGGCGAACTGGCGCCGAGTAAGTACATTCGTGGCACGGTGACACCGCCGGCGCAAGAGCCGGTTCCATGCGGGCAGCACGTTTCGTTGTGGCGGGGATGCTTGCCCTAGTCACGGCGCCTTGCGCGGCCATTGGGGCAGCAGGGCGGCCAAGAGGCTTCGCGCCGCGCGGCGGGCCTGCCGCTTCCAAATCCGGGCTGTACGATAGAGCGTGGAGTTCTCGATCCAATATTTGCCATGGGCCACATTGAGCCAGCCCCAGGCGTGCACATATGCGACAAGCCTAATTTTGCGGCTTTGCGGGCGGACCGCCTTCCAAGTGCGGTCGATCAAGACAAGGCTCAGGCCTTGCAGGACAAGCCAAAGCACGATGCCGGTCTTGGGACGCTCCGCGATGAGGATCGTCGCATAGGTCTTCGCGGGTTCAAGGATTGTGAGGGGAAGGACGATGCTGAAGGTGGCCCAGAATGGCGAGAGGCGGCTAAGATAGTCGAAGTAAGGCTCATAAATAGTCGTGATGAATGTTTGCAAGCTTGGCTTGATATAGCGTCTGACGACGCC
Source organism: uncultured Alphaproteobacteria bacterium (assembly GCA_963817705.1). Taxonomy (GTDB): domain Bacteria; phylum Pseudomonadota; class Alphaproteobacteria; order Rhizobiales; family Rhodomicrobiaceae; genus Rhodomicrobium. The sequence continues at coordinate 540,799 of CAWFPF010000002.1, read as the reverse complement.
AGAGTTAGCAATGAGGCTGAAAAGCCATTTGGCTTGCGGGTGAAGGATGACGACGAAGATTGCAAACAGAGCCTGGATCGTGTGCTGCACGACCCTGCCCGGCAGGCGCGCTGTGAAACGGAGCGCGGCCGTTGCCTGAGCGGGCAAGCCGTCAGGGCGGCCGTTTTCCGCGACCCGCTGTTTGGAAGTTCGGCTCATGCTTTTTTTCCGGCCTCCCGGCCCTTGTTTTAAGAGGTTCAAGCCTGGCCGGCGGCCTCAAGTTCCCCGGAAGTCCAGGTGTAAGCAGTATCGCGGAGCCTCACCCACTCCTGCCAATCCATGGGCATGACGCCATCGGGGATTGGAATGGTGAAGGACCGCAGCCCGGCGATGCCAAGGCCGCTGCCGGCGGCGGCGCCGAGCACGGATTCGAGGCGCAGGCGCTTGTCAATCGCGGGCTGGGATTGGAAGGGTAGCCGGAATTGCGACACGCCGGTCAAGCTGCGGTAGGACATCGGCGAGGTGCCGAGCGCCGGCAGTTGCGCCCGAATGAATGTTATGGGCACATTGCTTAACTCGCGAGCAGCTGCAATGAGCGCTTCGGTTTCATTTTCGCCGCTGACGAGAATCGCGCCGCTGTCCAAGACAAGCGGCGGCAAGATGCCGGCCGGTGCAATGCCGGCGCGGACCGCTCCATGCAGGCGTCCCTCGCGGTGCATCTCGGGCGAGCCGGTCGAAAGCGAGTACGAGACCGCCGCAAACAAGCGGCTCGCGGTCGGGATTTCGAGGCCATGCAGAGCGCCGACGAGGAAGTTATCGAGGGCTGCGGGGTCGCACAGGCCCGCTTCGATGCGCGACGCGCGTTTCCACAGCAGCGGGTTGGCCAATTCCCGGAAGATTTCCTCGATGACCGCAAGCTTGACGCCACATGCGATAAGGCCTGCGGGCAGGACGGCACTTCCAGCGGCCGCAAGGCATACTGCCGGCCGGGCGCGATCCTCCAGGGCTTGCAGCACGCCTAGAATTGCTGCGGCGTAGACGCCTCGGGAGGACGCAGCGATGGCACTGCCTTTGCCGGTCAATTCCAGCGACAGGGAGCGCGTGGCCTCCTGCGATCCAAAATCGATGGCCTGCACCGAGCGATAGGGGCGCGACTCCAGCCATCCGGCCGTGTTCTTGACGCTGCTGCCCGCGCCCTTGGCAAGCACGAGGCGGCAGTTGTGCCCGCCTCGCACCTCCAAGGCATAGCTTTCGAGTGCGGAGAGGGTGCCATCCCCGGCACTTGCGATGAAGAGGATGGCGTCCGCCTCGCGGATGGCTTCACGCGCGAATTCTGCATCCGCCTCCTCTGCAATGGTTATCGTCAGATCGAACTCAAGCTCCAACTCTTGTAGCCAATGCGCGGTGTCCGGCGCATCGAGCAAAATCGCGCCGGGCAGTCCTGCGCCGAAGCTTCCAGGGCGAAGCAGTCTAATCTCACCCGCGCTTTCCAGGCTGGCGAGAAGAGCCTCGCGGATCGAAGGGTCAAGCTGTGCAAGCGAGCCTCCGGGCGCGATAACGATGCGGGAGAGCTTTGCCGCCACCGGAGCAATGGATGCGCCGTCCTGCCAAGCCAGGCTCAGAAACCCCTCCACCAGGCCCTCGCCAGCGCGGAGGGCGTCGAGCAGATCGCCCCGCCCGAGGGTGAGCAGCACCGTCTCCCGCAACGCAACGGTGGTCGCTTCCGCGGGGCTGCGTGAGAAGAAAGCCAGCGCCTCGATGGACTCGCCTTGCCCCCGTTCGGCCAAGCCCGGTTCCAGCCCGCCCACGCGCCCGGAGACGATCATTGCCAGTTCCTCGACCGTGGCCCCGGCAATGGACGCGGCCTCGCCCTTGGCAAGCACTTTCAGCGCGCAGGCTTGGTAAAGCGCCTGGAACTGCGCCTCGCTGAGAGCCGCGAAAGCCCGGACCGAGGCCAGAAGCGCAATGTAGGGAGACGAGCCAGTCATAGCCTTCTCATAGCTTGGATTCTCGCCCTCCACAAAGCCTATGGCACGGCTCCATTCTGCTCAGGCTACGTATTGCGGCCTCGGTTAATATACTGTTGATAAGACCATCTCTATTGCAGTTTATTTCGAGGGTAAGGCAAGACTATATTAAGAGAGATTGATTTTGCATTTCATGATTTTGACAATTATCAACCCGGTATGACGGTAATGCCCTAATTTTACGGGCTCCAACCCAAGTCAAAAGCCAGCCTTAAACATGGCTATTCTATTAAGGAGCACCTAATGAAGCGAGCACCTACGATCGCAGTCGCGTTTATGCTTGCCGCCTCAGCCCTTTCAACCGCGCCCGCCGCACTCGCACAAGGATGGCGCGATTTGATTTCAGACCGGATGGAAAATGCCGGCGGCTGGCGGGAGAATATGGGGGATAGGATGCAAGACCGCGGCAACCTCCGCGACCTCATCCTGGAGAAGCTCGAACGCCGGGCCGCTTTGCGTGACCTTATCCTCGACAAGTTGGAACGGCGCAATGAGTTGCGCAATCTGCTTGCGGACCGCTTCGGCGGCGAAGACGGTGGCTGGCGCGGCGAAGAAGGCGGCTGGCAAGGACGTGAAGGCCTGGGAGACCGCGTCAGGGACAGGATCGAACACCGCAATGAGCTGCGGAACCTGCTCGCGGAGCGCTACGGCGGCGAGGAGAGCGGCTGGCAAGGTCATGAAGGCCTGCGCGACCGCATCATGGATAGGATCGAGCGCCGCAAAGAATTGCGCAATCTGCTCGCTGACCGCTTCGGCGGCGAAGAGGGTGGCTACCAGGGACAGGATGGACTTCGCGACCTGATCCTCGACCGGCTGGAACGCCGCCGTGCCTTGCGCGACCACATTCTTGACCGGCTAGAACGTCGCAACGAGTTGCGCGACCTGATTGCGGACCGCATGGAAGGCCGCGGCGAGGATTTGCGTGACATTTTGCAGGACCGCTTGGGGAGCCGCGAAAATCTGCGTGACGCTTTGATGGACCGTTTGGACGAACGCGGGGGCGATCTGCGCGAACTCCTCTCTGACCGCTACGGCGGCGGCGAAGAGATGATGGACCGCGAAGACGTCCGCGACCTCATTCTCGATCGTCTGCGCAGCAATCCCAAGGTCAACCAAGCCCTGAACAAGCTCCGTGACCGCATCGGTGGCAGAGGCTGATCGCGCTCCCCCTGATTACACAAAGGAAATGCCCATGAAGAAAGCTCTCTATCTGGCGGCCGCTCTGCTCATTGCGCCCGTCACCGCGTTCGCTCAGCAGGGCCAAGGCGCTGATCGCAACGCCCCGTCCAACAGCCCGCAGCAAAACGCCTCAGGCGGACAGTCCTCCAATGCTCACGAAGATACGTATGGCGCGGAAGATAGCGGCTATGGCGAAGAGGGTGGCCGTGGCGGCCGTGGCGATCTCCTTGACCGCCTTGCTCAGTCCGATCTCCGCGACCGCATCGCCTCCGGCATTGAAACCGTCGAAGACGCCTGCGGCGGCGACATCGAGCACTTTTGCGGCGATGTTTCGCCCGGTCAGGGACGCATCGCCCTTTGTATGCGCGCGCACTCAGACCTCCTGAGCCGCCGCTGCCGCTTCACGCTGTTCCGCGTGTCCCGCAACATCCGGCAGACCGTCGAGAACATCGCCGACGAATGCTGGAACGGTATCAAGCAGCAATGCGGAAACGCGGACAAGATCGGCGAATGTGCGGTGCAAAAGAGCTCCTCGCTCTCGCCCACCTGCCAGAGCGTGGTCGCAGCCATACAGAATGTGAGCCAGAAGATCGCACAACTGAAGAACATGCCCGTCTATAGCGCCGACGGCAGCGATCTCGGCCGGGTTATCGAGGCGCAGCGGAGTGCAGACGGAAAGCTGCAATCCGTGCAAATCCAGGTCGGGCGGTTTCTGGGTATCGGCGATAAGGTCGTGACGATCGACGCCGATAAGATCCAGCAGCTGGCAGACCGCATCCGGCTTAAGCTGAATGGCGATCAGGTGCGCAATCTCCCCGAGGCTAAGAAGCAGGGGATGTAAAGCGCTCGCTAGATGCATGCATTGGCGCAAAGCCCGCTTCCTGACACCGGGAGCGGGCTTTGTCAGATATCGTACATGAGAGTGAGTTCCGAGGGTTCGGCCAACTTGCGCATCTGCGCCAGGGAGCATGTATCGACCACGGCCGATAATGCATTGCGCGCCTGCAGCATGAGTAGCCGCACGGGGCAGCGCGTTTCGTCGGTGCAGTCGTCGCAAGGCCGGTAGGCCGTCACGCTGGAGCACTGAATTGGCGCAAGAGGGCCATCGAGGACGCGGATGACGTGACCGATGTTGATACTGTGGGCTGGCTTGGCGAGAGCATATCCGCCAGCCTTGCCCTTCTTCGAATGGACGAACCCGGCTTTTCGAAGCTCCGAGAAGATCTGATCAAGAAACTTTTTGGGGATTCCGTTCGATTTGGCGATGTCGCCGACTTGCGCGATTTCGCCCGGTCCAAGCCCTGCGAGATAGACCAAGGCTTTCAAGCCGTATTTGCCCTTGTTCGTGAGCAACGCCAGCTCCTGTTCAACATGACCGATTTTTGAGAATACTTTTCTCGAATTCGTCAACGATAGAAAACACAACAGGACTGAAATGTCCATTGATGAGATAAGTTTTGTGTAGTTGCGCGGCGCGGATGGCCACCGCCACGATGACCGGGAACTGTAAACAGTATGGCCTGTTAGCCGGCAAAGTCTGGCAAGATGAAGCTAAGGCGCAAGAGCGCTCATTAAAGAGGCGGCCGCCTGGGCTGCCGAACTCCAGGCCGGAGCCATATCAAGACGAGAAACAGAACGGACAATCCAAGCCCGACGATACGCCACCAGGCGAAATCGGTTTCCTTCGATAGCCACCAAGACCCCAAGACGGCAGCCGCGACGAACACGGCGAGACTGAACCAGACGCTTCTGAGCATTGGAGCAACTCCGTTGTGCCGGCAGTGTCCCGGCTTTGCTCCAATGCTTTCCGGCCGTTTCTGTTCACTCCCCCCCGGCAGTTGGCAATGGCACTCCAACGGCTGTGAACGCCTCGCGCTGCCGGTCCGCGGTCTCGGACAGCTTGAAATCGTCGATCACTTCGTTGAATTCCCGATAGAAATTCATCTCAGCTGCCAAATGCAGAAAAACGGCGCCAAGCCCAACCGCGGCCCGGTCCATGAACACGAACTCGCGCGGTACCCTCACTGGCCCCTTCTCTTTCAGACCCATATGAACCCGATAGACTTCACGCCGGCCATATTCGCTGGGCTTCACGCCTTCCGCCACGGGCCTGACCCGATCCTCAAGGAGCGGCCCGTAGATGAAGCCGGCCCAGATGTTGAGGACGTCGATCAGCTCATTGGAAAGCCCCCGGAAACCCCAGGTCTCGTAGGCGTGCACGATGAGCGCGCGGTCTTTCGTGCGCAGGCCGTGATAGAGATCGATGACGCCGCCTACGAATTTCGGCTCGAAGGTGCGGATGCAGCCGTAATCGAGGAGATTGATGCCGGCGGCGCGGCCGTCCTTCTCGAAGATCGTGTAGTTGCCGAGATGCGGATCGCCGTGGATGACGGCGTAATGGCTGAAGGGATACCACCAGGCCCGGAACAAGGCGCGCGCAATGATATTGCGCTCCTCCAAAGGCCGGCTTTTGAAATTGAGCAGCTTCCCGCCATCGAGCCACGTCATCGTCAGAAGCCGCTTGGTCGAAAGCTCCGGCAACAGTTCCGGCACGCGAATTGACTCGTCGCCCCGGAAGATACGCGAATAGAGCGCCATGTGACGCGATTCGAGACCGTAATCGAGTTCCTCTCGAAGGCGCGCCGCGATCTCGCCGACGATCTCCGAGGTGTCGAGCGCGGCATCCATGCGCTTGTAGATGCCCATGACGATGCGAAGCTGATTGAGATCGGCCTCGACCGCAGATTGCATTTCCGGATATTGGAGCTTCAGGGCGAGCGGGCGCCCGTCCAAGCCTTGCGCCTTATGCACCTGACCGAGGGAGGCAGCGGCCGCGGCCTGCTCGCCGAAACCCTGGAACCTCGCCCGCCAGTCCGGGCCAAGCTCGGCGGCCATGCGGCGCCGTACGAAGGGCCAGCCCATGGCGGGGGCCTGGTTCTGAAGCTGCGCAAGTTCGGCGGCATATTCAGGCGGGATCGCGTCGGGGATGGTCGAGATGAGCTGCGCCACCTTCATTAACGGGCCCTTGAGACCACCAAGCGCGGCCGCGAGTTGCGCGGCGTTTCTCTGCTGGTCTTTGGAACCAAGCAGGAAATTCGCGCCCATGCGCGCGGCCACGCCGCCGACATTCGTGCCCACGCGCGCATAACGCTGCACCCGCCGGGAGAACCGGTTGCCCTCGCGGTCCTGCCCGGTTTCAGGAGATTCGAATTCGACGTCACTGTCAGAGCTGTCTGCCAAAATGTTCTCTCCGATCGATAGGGGCGCCCGGTCAGCGGCGCGCTAGGGAACGCTCCAGTCAGGCTGGCGGAGGGGCCGCTTCGGGTAAATGGTCGCTTGGCGCGCCGATTTTGAGACTGTAGCCATGCGGCCAGACGAACATACGGAAGATTGATCGAACGGGAGTTGGCTAAAAGGACGAGTCCTCTGCGCCATAAAGCGGGCCGGTAGCGGGAGAATCAACGCTCTGGCTCCGCCGCGCTAGTGTCTTCGGCGCTGAGTTACTTTTCTATATCAAAACCAAATCGCAACGCATTGTGGCTGCAGATGCAGCCCGGCATTCTCCGGTGAAACAAGTTGGAGGCAAGTCCACGGCAGAGGTGCCGTGCGCTAAATCACGTAATTGAACGACTTATAGGTTCCGCCGGCCAGATTCTGGTCCATAGTCTTTGCCGGATTGGCCGACCCCGCACCCTGGATAAAGCGCGCGGGAACGCCCACCGCCGTGCAGCGCGGAGGAACGGATTGCGTGACGAGCGTGCCGGCCGCGATCTTCGAGAACTCGCCGATCTCGATGCCGCCAAGGATTTGGGCGCCGGCCCCAATCAACACCCCGGTGCGAACCCTCGGATGCCTCCGGCCTTTCTCAATGCCGCTGCCGCCAAGCGTAACACCATGAAGGATCGAGACGTTATCCTCGATCTCGGCCGTCTCGCCCACCACGAAACCGGTCGCATGATCGAGGAAGATGCCCTTTCCAAACCGCGCCGCGGGATGAATGTCGGTCTGAAACACTTCCGATGCCTGACTTTGGAGGTAATAGGCCATGTCGCGCCGTCCGCCCATCCAGAACCAATGCGCGAGCCTGTGGGCCTCGATCGATGCAAATCCCTTGAAGAAGAGGAACGGCTCCAGCAGCCTGCCGGAAGCTGGGTCCCGCTCGACCACCGCTGTCAGGTCCGCGCATACGGCCGCGGCGATCGAAGGATCCGCGCGCAAAGGTTCTAGCAGCACTGCCGCGAGCGGACCGGCGGGGAGGGCAGCGCTGGCTAGCCGTGCAGCGAGCCTGCGGGCCATCGCCTCTTCCAAGCTTGGCGATTTGAGGATGGAAGAATAGAGGGACACGAGTGCCGGATCGCGCTCAGCGGCTTCCTTTGCCTCCACTACCAGCCGGGGCCAGATGGCCTCTTGAGGGAGCACCCAATTTTTTTCCAACTCGATTTCTGGCTGCGGTTCGCTTGGGGATAGCATCGCCCCTCCTGGCTTTCGTCTGCGCGATCATACCGGAGTTGCGCGCTTGGGAGAATAATTTTCCCGAGCAAGCGCCCATTTAAGCCGAAAGAAAGACAAAATAGTTGCAAAATAGCTTGCTATAGAGAAACAATTACCGAGTGTGGCCCCTGGCCCTTACTTGGCTTCTCGCATGGCGGCGTTAAGCGGAAAAAAGTTCCGGCTGCATCGTCTTGGTGAAGAAAATAGGGAAAATGTACTCCTGGATAAGTGTTTCCGGCAACAGCTTTGCTGCAAATCGTAGTACCAACGAAGCCCCATCTCAGGCGTAGTTTTCTTTGAGTATCCCTTACTTTTTAACAATCCAAATGGGCCAGGCGCTAGCGAAATAATCAGTGTAAGCTTAAGCTCTCTCTCGATCACCGTACAGTTTGGAGAGCTAGAAATGAGTGCATTGACTCGATTGTTTGGCCAGGGATCGCCAGAGAAACCGGAAGCCGGTGTTGCAAATCCGAAAGTTCCCGTGGAGAAAACCGACCCGGAAACGGCCAGCAACCATGTTCCAGGCCGCGGCCGCATCTTCGGTTCGATCACCGAGACAATCGGAGATACGCCTCTCGTACGCCTGGATAAGCTCGCGCGGGAAAAGGGCGTGCGCGCGAACCTGCTTGCGAAGCTCGAATTCTTCAATCCCATCGCGAGCGTGAAAGACCGCATCGGCGTCGCCATGATCGAGGCGCTTGAGGCGTCCGGGCGGATCACACCGGGAAAGAGCATTCTCATCGAACCCACTTCGGGCAATACGGGCATCGCTCTCGCCTTCGTCGCGGCGGCACATGGCTACCGGCTGATTCTGGTCATGCCCGAAACCATGTCGATCGAGCGCCGCAAAATGCTTGCGCTGCTCGGAGCCGAGCTTGTGCTCACGCCTGGAGCGCTCGGAATGAAAGGCGCAGTCGCCAAGGCTAACGAGCTTCTCGCTGAGACACCGGACGCCGTCATCCCGCAGCAATTCGAGAATCCCGCCAATCCAGAGGTCCACCGGCGCACGACGGCGGAAGAGATTTGGAATGACACCGCGGGCACTGTCGACGTTCTCGTGTCCGGCATCGGTACGGGCGGCACCATCACGGGCGTTGGCCAGGTGCTGAAGCAGCGCAAGCCGGGCGTGAAAATAATTGCGGTCGAGCCTGAGGAGTTGCCCGTGTTGTCAGGCGGCCAGCCGGGCCCCCACAAGATACAGGGGATCGGCGCAGGGTTCGTGCCGGGCGTTCTCGACCGTAGCGTGATCGACGAAGTCGTGAAGGTGAACAGTGCCACGGCCCTGGAAACCGCCCGTCACCTCGCCCGGCTGGAGGGCATCCCGGTTGGTATTTCATCGGGCGCCGCCGTGGCCGCTGCCCTCGAAGTTGCGTCGCGCCCCGAATTGGAGCGGAAAAATATCGTGATCATCATCCCGTCCTTCGCTGAACGCTACCTCTCCACAGCGCTGTTCGAGGGGCTTTAGAGGCCGGCTCGAAGGCTTCGCCTCATGTTGAGGGTGACCGAAGGGCCGTCTCGAACCATGAGGCGAAAACTCGTGAACAGATCGCGACGGCCGCCTTGCACGGGACGATGACTGGCCCGGATCATTTGCAGGCTCACCAGCCTACCCGCGAACTGGATTTCTGTTCACAGCACCAGACGGCTCGGAATTTTTTGGGCGAGTATGCTCCGATGCGAAAAATTCGCGCCCTCTGGGCTGCTCTTCGTGAAATGGTATCCGGCCCGGAACGGAGTGAAGCGGCGAATCAAATCGTCTGATGCCTAGCCCGCGCCGAGCGCTCGATGGCGGCGGTGACGAGCTTGTCGAGATGGAACGCGTCGCGCAACAGCTCCAGGAGCCGGATTTCTTCGTCCGGAACTTTGAGGTCGGCCGCGGCGACCTCGACGGCCAGGGCATAAGCCGTTTCGTACAGTTTCTTCGGCAGCGCATCGGCCAACAATTGCAGCAATTCCTCAAGGCCATCCTCGTCACTCAGGAGATCGCCGCACCGTTCGGCGGCCTTGGCGAGGTTATTGATGTCGAAGCCCATGAACACGGGCAATTGCCGCACGATTTGCGCGATCCGCTCCAGTTCGTGATCCGATATCTGCCGGTCCGCGGCGGACATGGTGATCATCACATAGATGAGCGCTTCATGGGGTGTGATCTTTGGCATGGCGTGCGGCCTCATCGCTGCGAGGGGGTCACGGCCGCGAGGGCTCGCGATACCACACTTACATAGCGCGCTCGCGGGTGGGAGTACACGCAGAAATATTTCGGCCGTCCGATCGATTGCCGCACGTCTTTCCATGTAGAAAAGGCTGCAAGCCTGCTGAAACAAATAGCGCCCGCATCTGTCCTCCTCTGAAGGGCCGCACGCAGTATCGCGCCTCTTGACGCGACCGTTCTGCTTCCAGGGAGAGGATTGATCGGAATGAAAGCACTATGCTGGGAGGGCGCCGGCGACATCCGCTACGAAACCGTGCCCGACCCCAAAATCGAGGATGGCCGCGATGCCATCGTGCAGGTTTCAAGCTGCGCCATTTGCGGCTCGGACCTTCACCTTTATGACGGCTTTATGCCCGGAATGAAGCATGGCGATATCATGGGCCATGAGTTCATGGGCGAGGTCGTGGAGGTAGGCCGCGACAACAAGAAATTGAAAGTGGGCGACCGGGTCGTGGTGCCCTTCACCATCATCTGCGGCGAGTGTGAGCAGTGCAAGCGCGGCAACTATTCGGTCTGCGAGCGCACGAACCGCAACAGGGATTTGGCGGACAAAGCCTTTGGACACACCACGGCAGGGCTTTTCGGCTACACGCATCTTACAGGCGGATATCCCGGCGGGCAGGCGGAATATGTGCGCGTGCCGTTCGCCGACGTTGGGCCGTTCAAGGTGCCCGGCAATCTGACGGATGAGCAAGTCCTCTTCCTGAGCGACATCTTTCCCACGGGCTGGCAGGCCGCCGTGCAATGCGACATCCAGCCCACCGATGTTGTGGCGATCTGGGGCGCGGGTCCTGTCGGTCAATTCTGCATCCGCAGCGCGGTGCTGCTCGGCGCCAAGAAGGTGATCGCGATCGACCGGTTGCCTGACCGCATCTCGATGGCGAAAGCGGGAGGCGCCGATGACATCATCAACTTCGAGCACGAGGATGTCTTCGAGCGCCTGAACGATCTCACCGGCGGAAAAGGGCCCGACAAGTGCATCGATGCCGTCGGCCTCGAATTGCACGCCACGGCATCCTTCGATTCCATCTATGACCGCGCGAAGCAGGCGCTCATGCTGGAAACGGACCGTCCTCACGTCCTCCGGCAAATGATCTTCGCCTGCCGGCCAGCGGGTGTCCTCTCGATCCCCGGCGTCTATGGCGGCCTGCTGGACAAGGTCCCATTCGGCGCCCTGATGAACAAGGGGCTGACCGTGCGCACGGGGCAGACCCATGTCAACCGCTGGTCCGGCGATCTCCTGCGGCGCATCGAGGAAGGTCAGATCGACCCGTCCTTCGTCATCACCCACAAGGTTGCACTGCGCGACGGCCCGCAAATGTACCGGACCTTCCGCGACAAAATGGACGGATGCGTGAAGGTCGTCATGAAGCCGGGAGGAGCGATCTGATGCTTGCAATCGAAGCTATCTCAAAGGCCATTGACAGCCTGCCACGGTCCAACAGCAGGTCCGCACGCGATCTCGCCCGCCGCCTCGGATGGTTCAGCATCGCTCTCGGCGCCATCCAGATCGCGGCGCCACGTCGCCTTACCCGGTTTCTCGGGTTACGTGGCAGCGAATCCACGATCGCGTTTTTCGGGCTTCGCGAGATCGCCACGGGCGTGGCTATCCTCTCCACGCGGAACCCGGCGCCATTCGTTTGGGCACGCGTCGCCGGAGACGGCCTGGACATCGCCGCATTGCTGGCAGGTTTCCTCTCCAGCCGCCGCAAGCCGGCCGCCGGTGCGGCGCTCGCTTCTGTGGCCGTGATCGCCGCCATCGATTTGATCTGCGCTCAAACGCTTTCCACCGACGAGGCAAGAGAGTACGGCCGCATCCCCGACTACGGCAACAGGACGGGTCTGCCTAAAACGGCCGCGCAAATGCGAGGGGTGGCGGCGCAAGACTTCAAGATCCCTGCCGGCATGAGAGCCGCATCCGCCCAAGCCGGCGCTACGATGCCGTGAGCGCGAGAGGGAGCCGGGATTTACCCGGCCCACCAACTTATTGCCGCTTCGGCGCTGGCGCGGGTGCGGACGATCCAGCAGCCGGGGGTTGGGGCGCAGCCTTGGCTTCCCTGCGTTCCAGGCCGGCGCGATCCATCAGCATGATGGCGGACTTGACGCACTTCTCGGTCGAATCCTCGGACCCGCATTTTACATCGAGCCTCGCGTTTCCCCTGATGAGCCTGAAATGCGCCCCGCTATCGGAGCTGTCCTCGTCCTCATCTTCGCCGTTTTCGCTTCTTCCCCGCATGCGTTCTATGATATCGGCGGCGTACTTCTCGCGGGCGGCTCGCATTCCATCCTGGTATCCTGTGTCGTAGCTGCCTGGATTTGGTCCCTGACTTTGATCGGCCTGCGATTGAGCGCACGCTGCAGGGACTAGGAGCAGCGATGTGAGCAGGCCGGCGGCGGCATAAGCGACTGTTTTCATGACTGTTACCTCATGGGTTCTCTCGCGCCTCTAATGTTAGCGAACACGCTCTGTTCCGCTTTTTCTGTCCCACCGTTTGAAGAGCCGCCGCTCAAAGCCCTGCATTTTGCCAAAGCAACCGCGTTGAGTAGTCTTGCACCGGCATCCCAGTGTTGTTACGCCAGTCCAGGATGCGATACGGGAAAACAACGTGCAGGATTCAGCTAATCTTTTTTCTGAGCTCAACGCCCATTGGCATGACCGCGGCAAGACGGCGATCGAAACCGCGAGCGGCAAGCGCTACACCTTCGGCGATATCGATACGCTCTCGGCGCAATTCGCTCATGCGCTTGTCACCAGCGGGGTGAAGCCCGGCGACCGCGTCGCCGTTCAGGTCGAGAAGTCTCCCGAGGCTCTCATCCTTGCCCTCGCTTGCCTGCGAGCCGGCGCGGCTTATTTGCCGCTCAACACCGCCTACACCGAAGCCGAAATCGACTATTTTTTGCGGGATGCGGAGCCTACGGTTTTCGTCTGCCGGCCGGAGAATGAAGATGCCGGCGCGAAGCTCTGCGCGGCAGCGGGGGCTGGCCTTTGCTACGCGCTCGGAACTTCCGGTGACGGCTCCTTGACGACTCTTGCCGCCGCACAGCCGCCAGCGTTCGCCGGCGTGCCGCGCGCGGCAGACGATCTGGCCGCGATCCTTTACACCTCTGGCACCACCGGCCGGTCCAAAGGCGCAATGCTGACGCACCGGAACCTCTCCTCGAACGCCCATGCGCTGATTGAGACCTGGCGCTTCACCGCAGACGATGTGCTTCTGCATGCCTTACCGATTTTCCATACGCACGGCCTATTTGTGGCCAGCAATGTCGCGCTGATGTCGGGCGCCTCGATGCTGTTCTTACCGAAATTCGACGCGGACGAGGTTTTCCGGCTGCTCCCGCGGGCGACCGCCATGATGGGCGTGCCGACCTTTTATGTGAGGCTTCTCGCCGATGCGCGTCTTACCGCGGAAACCACCCGGCACATGCGCGTTTTTATCTCCGGGTCCGCGCCGCTCCTGGCCGATACCCATCGCGGATTCGACGCGCGTACCGGGCACGCGATCCTAGAGCGCTACGGCATGACGGAGACCGGCATGAACACCTCGAATCCCTACGAGGGCGAGCGCGTCCCCGGCGCGGTCGGATTGCCGTTGCGCGATGTCGCCGTGCGCGTCACCAACCCGGAAACGGGCGCCGTCTTAGGACCCAATGAAATCGGCATGATCGAGGTGCGCGGGCCTAACGTTTTCAAAGGCTATTGGCGCATGCCGGAAAAGACGAAAAGCGAGTTCCGCGAGGACGGCTTCTTCATCACCGGCGATCTCGGTAAGATCGATGCGCAAGGCTATGTGCACATCGCTGGGCGTGGCAAAGACCTCGTCATCTCTGGCGGCTTCAACGTCTACCCCAAGGAGGTCGAAAGCGAGATCGACGCGCTCGATGGGGTCTTTGAGAGCGCTGTGATCGGCGTCGCGCATCCCGATTTCGGCGAAGGCGTCGTCGCAGCCGTGGTCAGGAACGCTGGCAGTACGCTCAGCGAGGCGGCCATCTTGGAGGCGCTGAAAAAGCGGCTTGCGAACTACAAACTGCCGAAGCGTGTGCTCTTTCTCGATCAGCTTCCCCGCAACACCATGGGCAAGGTCCAGAAGAACGTCCTTCGCGAAACCTACCGCGATCTGTTCGCACAGGAGTAATCCCTTTTTCTGGCCATAGCTTCATTTTCGGCGCCGGGGGAGGCGAGTGCGGGACGGAGTTGCGGAATCGCGCGGCGATGGAACAGGCCGCCAAGAAATTACATTGACTGAGAGGTTTCAGCCTCAAAGCTCGATCGATGCCGTCAGGCGTACATCTCATAACCCGGGCAAGCGCTCGCCTGCGGCATGCCGGCGAAGGCCATGCGGCATGTGCGATCGGCATCGTGCGCGCGGTTCGCGAGAGTCACGCCCGCGCCGTTGCGCGTCCGGGTCTAGGGACATTGCCGGAAGCGGTTGAGGGCGCATTCCATTGAACAAGCCTCAGCAGAAGCACGCTCCGGAATTGACCGTGCGCGGCATGATTCTCGGAGCCGCGATCACCGTCGTGTTCATGGCCGCGAACGTCTATCTCGGACTCAAGACCGGCATGACGTTCTCGTCGTCCATTCCGGCGGCGGTCATTTCGATGAGCGTGCTGAGGGTGCTCGGCTCCAGCGGCATCCTGGAAAACAACATCGTTCAGACGCAGGCATCCGCGGCCGGCACGCTTTGCAACGTCATCCTCGTTCTTCCCGGTCTGATCCTCATAGGCTATTGGCAGCACTTTCCGCTTTGGCAGACCTTGGCGGTTTGTCTCCTCGGCGGGCTGCTCGGCGTCGCCTACTCGGTGCCTCTCCGGCGCGTGATGGTGGTGAAGAGCGATCTGCCGTTCCCTGAGGGCGTGGCTGCAGCCGAAGTCCTCAAGGCCGGGCACAAGGGCGACGCCGGGGGAGGGGATGGCGGCGAAAGCGGACTGCGCGAGCTTGGCATCAGCGCGGGCGTTGCGGCTTTGCTGAACCTCATCACAACCGGTTTCAGGCTGCTTCCCGAAAAACTGGCAGGGTCCGCGGTCTTTGGCCCCGCCGTGTTCACGATAGGCGGCAGCCTGTCGCTGGCACTCATCGGCGTCGGCTATCTCGTTCGCATCGGGGCCTGCCTAGCCCTTTGCCTCGGCCTGTTCATCGCTTGGGGCATTGCTGTCCCCCTTCTCATGACGCTACACCCTTCGCCATCCGGAGCAACCGCAGCGGCGGCCGAAGACGTATGGTCCGGAAAAGTCAGGCTGATCGGCGCGGGAATCATCGCTACCGGAGGGCTTTGGACCGTCGTCACACTGGTTCGGCCCATGATCGAAAGCATCCGCTCGGCTCTGCAAGCCGACGGCGGCATCACGCACCGGCAAGACCGCGATATACCCATGACCTGGGTTGGCGCCGGCATCGCCGCTCTGTGTCTGTTCACGGCCGGGCTCTTCGCCTGGTTTGCGGACGGCGCAGATTTCGGAGTTCTGGCCCGTCCTTGCCATTACGCTTCTGACCGCGGTTCTCGGGCTGCTGATGGCTACGGCCTGCGGCTATATGGCTGCACTGCTCGGCTCGTCGTGCAGTCCGGTCTCGGGCATCGGGATACTGAGCACGATCCTTGTGGCGGCCGGTTTTGCCTTCGCTTTTCCCCACGCTTCCACGGGCAGCCATGGCCGCTTTATCGTCGCGTTGACACTGTTCATGACCTCAATCATCGTCACAACGGCCTCCATCGCGAACGATAACCTGCAAGATCTGAAAACCGGAAACCTCGTCGGCGCGGTGCCATGGCGGCAGCAGGTAGCGCTGATCATAGGTGTGGCCGTCGGCGCAATCACCATCGCGCCAGTGCTGGACCTTCTATATGAGGCGTACGGATTTGCCGGTTCGGTTCCACGGCCCGGCATGAACCCGCAGGACGCCATGGCCGCCCCGCAAGCCGCGCTGATGACTCAGATTGCCAATGGGATCGTTCACCGGCAGCTCGACTGGACCATGGTCTTCATAGGCGCTGGGCTCGGCGTAGGGCTCGTCGCACTTGAATCTTGGCTGCGGCGCAAGGGTTATTCGCTGCCCGCTCTGACGGTGGGCATCGGCATGTATCTTCCGTCTTCGGTTTCCGTGACGATCGCCATCGGCGGCATGGTGGGCTGGGCGACGGAGCGCGCCGTGAGGGGGGGAGAGCAGGCGTCAAAGGTGCGCCGCCGGGGTGTGCTGATTGCGTCGGGTTTCCTCGTGGGAGAAAGCCTGGCCGGCGTCCTCGTCGCGGCATCCGATGCGACGGCGGGTAAAACGGGTTCGCTCGCCTTCTTGAACGTGGGCCATTCCACACTTTCGGCAGCCATTGGATTTCTCGTTTTCGCATGTGCGCTTGCGGCGTTTTACCGGTCGACGGCGCACATGACCTGAGAGGATCGGCGACTGCCTTCATCAAGGCAGTTGCCGTTTCAGCTCGCTGACATGACACGCGGGTGCGGCATGTTAGCCGGGCGCAAGCGGTCATTTCTACCGAAGATTATTTTGACAGGCAAAAAGAATGTCCGGGTTCTTGAATGACACACTCTTCTTGAGAAGAGCGAGTTCAAGCTCGCGCTGAATGGCGCGTTGGTTGCAGAAAACCACGAATAGCTTAGTATAAGCTCGATGGATTACTATTAAAACTCTATGATCTCCACAATCTTTGGTTGCATTTTTTAACTCTTCGCGTGATTCTCCCGTGATTGGATTTCCAATTCGAGGGGTTGCGCAGTGCTGGAAGCCGCTTATCGATCTCCTGTTCTCTTCGGCCTTATCGCCGGTCTCTCCGCGGCCACGTTCGCGGGACTTATGCCCCAGGGCGCACACGCCGCGAGAGAAGACCGGGACACCGTTACCGCCATCGCAGATGCTGGCCCCGCCAGCGGTTTGCCCGATGCGGCGGAGCTTGGGCGGCGCGCCGTGGCCATGGCGAGCCTGCGGCGCGGCGTTTTTGACCCCTCCGTGGCACGGGCGCTCGAAAGGCTAGGTTCGCTCTATGAGCAAGCAGGCCGCGATCAGGAAGCCGAACTCGCTTTCCTGAAGGCGATTGTCTTGACGGAAAAATCATTGGGGCCAGATACGCCCGCCCTCATCCCGGCCGCGGATAGTCTCGGCTCGCTCTATTACCGGCAGCGCCGCTTCTCCGAGGCGGAAATCCAGATTAAGCGCTGGGTGAGCATTTCGGAGAAAAACATGCCGGCCCAGCGCGCGAATCTGGCGATGGGATTGAACAATCTCGCCTTGCTCTATAGAGCGGAAGGCAAAGCGTCCGAGGCTATACCGCTTCTTGAGCGGGCGCTTTCGGTTGCCAGCGGCGCTCCCGAGATCAATCGAGCCCAGATTGGCACGATGGCACAACGGCTCGCGCTCTTCCTTGCGGAGGGCGGCCGGGCGAACGAGGCCGAAGCGTCTTTCAAGCAAGCGGTGAGCGCCCTTGAGCAATCCGGGGAATTGGGTGCTGCTTCTCTGACGGAGACGCTGTACAACCTTACCAGTTTCTACGGCCGGCAGGGGCGCTACTCCGAAGCGGTTCAAACAGGCCTCCTGCTCCTTTCGCGCCTCACTCAAGACCAAAGCGCCGATCAGAGCCGCGTCTTTGAAACCCTTGAGACGCTGGCGGCCGCCTACAACGCGCAGGGACTCTTCAGCGAGGCCGAGCCATTGCTTCTCCTTGCAGCGGAAGTCGCCAGCCAAAGCCTTCCCCCATCCAATCCCAGCCTCGGCAGAGCCTGCAACGATCTTGCGCTTCTGTACCGGTCCCGTGGCCGGCAAGCCGATGCCATCGCCTGGTTCACACGGGCCTTGAAGGCGGCGGAAAACGTGCCCGGACTGGAGGGTGGCTGGACCGGAACGGTGACGCTCGGTTTGGCCGTGAGTTACGCCGAGCAGGGAGAATCCGCCGAAGCCGAAACCTTCTTCAAACGCGCCATCGAAACCGCCGAGAGAAGTCTCGGTCCGGACCACCCCTTTCTTTCAAGCGCCCTCTACGATCTTTCCATACTCTATCTGAAACAGTGGCGCTTTGCAGAAGCCGAACCCCTCCTTGAACGGGCGGCGAGTATACGGCTTCGCGCGTTTGGCCCGGGCCACCCCGCCGTGGCGGAGGCCCAAAGCGCACTGCTTGCGGTGCGCACTGCTCTGCAGCCGCGCGAACCCCTCGACGCTCCGGCGATCCAAAAACTTTCGGCGCTTTACAACGCTCCGGCGCACTAACGCCGGGGCGAAGGTTCGCTGCCCCCTCCCTTCCGTCCGAACGAAAGCTCAGCCTTGGATTGGTTGCGATCCCTGCCGAACCGGATAATTTGCAATCCGGCGCGCTCAGGGGAGGTTCTTACGTGATTTCCTTGCGGGACTTCGAACCGTTGCAGCCGGCAGAGCAAAGGATCCTGGCTGCGGCTGCCAAGGGCAAACTCTGCTCGCTCGGTTCTTCGCGCCCGGACGAGCCTTCGGAAGCCACTGAAGTCCGGGCAGACTTCCTTCGCTTTCTCGCCCTCGGCGGCGGCACAGCCGCGCCCGTCCATGAAAGCGGATTGCGCGTGCAGGGCGCCTATGTCACGGGCGAGTTGAACCTCGCGGGCACAAAGGACATCCGGCCCCTTTGGCTCCTCGATTGCAGAATCGGCGAAGGGATCAGCTTCTCCGATGCCAGCACCAAAGTCATCTGCCTCGACGGCTCGGTCATCGCATGGGTTCGCGGCGACGGCGTCAAGATCTCCGGCAGCCTGCTGATGCGGCAAACCACGATCGGCGAGACCATCCGCTTTCACGGCGCGGAAATCGCGGGGACGCTCTCTTGCGATGGCAGTGTCATCAAGGGACGGCCCTGGCGTTCCCAGCGCATCGCCGCGGAGCTGACGACCTTGACGGCCGGCGGCAATGTCGAATTCAGGCGCGGCTTCAGGGCGGAAGGGCTTATCCTGCTTGACGATTCCGAGATCGGCGGGACATTCGATTGCTCCGAGGGTTTTTTCAATCCGGGCTTCGATCCATCGCGGCTTGGGCGCACCGACCGATGGGACCGGAGCATCCGCGCGCTGAAGTGCCATCGTCTGACTCTAAGCGGCAGCCTTTACCTCCGGGACGCACATTGCGAGGGTGAGCTTTCCTTCTCCGGCGCGCAGATCGGCGGCGACGTCGATTGCAGGAACGCCAAATTCCGCTGGGCGGGCGTGGGCGATGCCACATCGCTCCGCTTCACCCGCATGGAAGCGGGCGGCAACATCTATCTGTCCGAGGGCTTCGAAGCAACCGGACGTGTGCAACTCAACGGGGCGCGGGTCCGAAGCAACATCGATTGCCGGGGCGGCACTTTCAGCGCGGTAAACGGAAAGGCGTCCAAGGCCGCCGGCCGCGAGGATTTTTCGGACGATGCGATCTCGCTCGTGAACGCCGAGGTGAGCGGCGCCCTGATCACCGCTCCGCTTGAGCGGAAAGATGGGGACGCTGCCGTCATCAATGGTTCACTCGATCTCAAGAGCGCACATGTGCGCGTTCTCGTCGACAATCGGGAGTCTTGGCCGCAAACGAAAGTCCAGGGCGGCCCTAGGAATGTCATTCACCTCGACGGCTTCACCTATGACCGGTTCGGAGGCGTTGCGCCGGTTGAGGCAAATGTCCGAAAAGCCTGGCTCAAGCGCCAGCCCGCGTCCCATATGGGGAACGACTTCAAGCCGCAACCTTTCGAGCAGCTCATCAAGGTCCTGAGATCGATGGGGCATCCGGAAGAAGCGAGACAGCTTGCGATAGAGCGCCAGGGCTTTCTCATCCGCCGACGGCAGGGGCAGTGGCGTTCCGGTCCGCGCGCAGCATTCCGCGCGGCCGGGGCGCTGATCTGGGCGGCGACGGGCGGCCTTCTCATCGGGCATGGCTACCGGCCCCTGCGTGTGCTTTTCATAATGGCCGCGGTGGGTCTCGCCTGCGGCTATTACTTCGGGCTTGCCGCAGAGAAAGGTGTGTTCGCGCCACGCGACTTGCAGGTGTTCCTGCATCCGGACTTCAACGCGTGCCGCCCAGAGAACGGCGGGAACTGGACGCGCTGCACGGACCAGGTCCAAGGCAAGTTTGCGGAATACCCGCAATTCAATCCGTGGGTCTATTCCTTCAACGTCCTGCTTCCCGTTGTCGACTTGCAGCAGGAGAAAAGCTGGGGTCCGATGCAGAAGGCGGTGCGCTTGGAACTTTCGAGCGGATACGCCATCACAGTGCCGGCCTGGGGCACGGGCGCGCTTGTGCTCGCTGAGCTGATCTTCGGATGGGTGGCAAGCCTGCTCGCCATTGCCGCATTCTCGGGTCTCGTCAAGACTGAGTAATCGCTCACGCCGAGGTGATCGCTCTCAAGGAATAATCGCGCTTGATTTCTGGTCTTGGTGGGTATGCCGCCTGCGCAACGAGGGCTTGATCCCTTCAATTGCAGCCGGTTGCAAACCCGCAAAAAGGAACAGGAAAATGAGAACCTTCTTGGCACTGGCCGTGATACTGGCCGGAATGACCTCAGCTTCGCCTTCGTTTTCGAGGTCACGCGCGCAGGACTCCGTCGATAGGAACGATCAGGGCGTGCTCGTCAACAGGCGCCCAAGCAGCGATGAGCCCTTATGCCGGAGCCCTTCCGACTACCATTGTCCATCCGCCAATGGTGGCTGACGCAGTTGAAAGCCCGCCGGCGGTCAGGTGCAGAGGCTCACAGGCTCAGTCGAGCCTTTTGCCCAGCCGGCCGGCGAGATCCTGGATGTACTGCCAAGCCACGCGCCCGGACCGCGAACCGCGGGTCATCGACCATTCGAGAGCCTCGGTGCGAAGCTTCTCCTGCGGATAGTCGAGCCCGTAATGGGCTGCATAGCCCTGCACCATCCCGAGATAATCGGCCTGGCTGCAGTTGTGAAAACCGATCCAAAGACCGAAGCGGTCGGACAAGGAAACCTTCTCCTCCACGGCCTCGCCGGGGTTGATCGCGGTTGCCCGCTCGTTGTCCATCATCTCGCGCGGCATGAGATGGCGGCGGTTCGAGGTGGCGTAGAACACGACATTGGCGGGGCGCCCTTCGATGCCGCCTTCCAGCACGGCTTTCAAAGATTTGTAAGAGGTGTCGTCCGCGTCGAAGGACAGGTCGTCGCAAAATAGGATGAAGCGCTCGGGCCGTCCGCGCAGATGCGAGAGGCAACGCGGCAGGCTTGCAATGTCTTCGCGATGGATTTCGATAAGCTTTAGCGGAAGCGCCGAAGCGGACTTCTGCTGCTCAGCCACCTCGGCGTGGACCGCCTTCACGAGCGAGCTTTTGCCCATGCCGCGCGATCCCCAGAGAAGCGCGTTGTTGGCGGGAAGTCCATGCGCGAAGTTTTCCGTGTTCACGAGCAAAGTATCGCGCATGCGGTCAACCGACTTCAAAAGCGCGATGGGCATCCGGTTCACATGGACGACGGGAAGAAAACGGCCTTCTTCGGCCAGCCAAATGTAAGCATCCGCCGCCTCAAAATCGGGCACGGCGGGTGGCGGGGGTGTGAGCCGTTCCAGGGCTACGGCGATCCTTAACAGCGTGTCGTCGAGCGAGGGCGAAGTCTTTGTCATAGGGCCGGTCTTGAGGGTAAAAGCAGGCCGCTGCGGCGCCCTGGACCTGGAAGAAGCCCGCATATTGCGCTATTTTACCACAGACGCAATGGCACATTGCCTAAAAGTTGCCAACTTCAAGCAAGCCGCTATAAGACTAAAACGCTTGCAGCGCGCCGCCCATGCCGCGCAAAACTTTTCCGCACAAGACGGGGGTTCTCGATGATTTCTCCTGCATTCGCTCAAACTTCAGGCGCCGCCGGCCCGGAGATTGTGAGCCTTCTTTTCCCGCTTGTCCTCGTCTTCGGCATTTTCTATCTGCTCGTGTTCCGCCCGCAGCAGAAGAAGATGAAGGAGCATCAAGCCATGATCGAGGCCGTCAAGCGCGGGGACACCGTCGTCACCGCGGGCGGGATTATCGGCGAGGTCGTTCGGGTGGGAACTGACGGTGAGCTTAGGGTTAAAATCGCCGATAACTGTCAAGTTCGCGTCCTGAAGGGTACCATCACCGATGTGCGCGCCAAGGGCGAACCCGTCAAGGACAAGGCAAAGGCCGGAACGCAGACAGGCGGTGACGGCAACGGGGCACAGCCAAATGCCTGAAAAAAGAGCTTTGCTGCTTGGCCAACGGACGCGAGGCTCGGGCCGGCGTCCCCTCTCCCGGAGGGAGAGGGACAGGGTGAGGGGTTGCGGCCTATTGCCAGAATTTATTACCCCTCGTCCTGTCTTTCTCCCACTGGGAGAAGGAACGCCTGTCCGCAGCCTCGCAAGCGTTGTTTCGCGGCCTATCGAAAGGCTGAATTGGGGTTTGCAGCTGCCCTGCTCTTGTCACCTTTCAAGCGCCGGGCTTAGCAGGGCATAAAGGATCGGATTTCAATGGCCGGATTTACGCTGCACTTTTCCCGCTGGGGCGCGCTTTTTACGATTTTCCTTTCGGTTGCGTCCGTGGTTTTCGCTTCGCCGATCCTGATTCCGGCTTCGACCTACGAAAGCCTGCCGTCCTGGGCGCAACTGCCGCGCATGCCGCTCGGCCTTGACCTGCGAGGCGGAACATCGCTCCTCTACCAGATCGACACTGCGCAGCTCAAGAAGGATTGGCTGCAGTCGCTGCAGACGGATGCACGCCGCGCCTTGAGCGAGGAGAAGATCGCCCATAGCGGCGTCGTGATCGCCGTCAATCAAGTGCGGGTCACCTTGAGGGATCCGGGCAAGTTGGATGCCGCTCTAACCCGCTTGAAGCAGCTTGCTCAGCCGTTGTCCGCGTCGCTGTTCGGCGGAGGCAGCGGCTCCGGCGCTGGATACGATCTTTCAGTGACCGGCAGCGAGAATGGCGTGATAACCATCGAACCGACGCCCGCCGGATTGCAACGCCGGATCGAGAACGCCGTGACCCGATCGATCGAGGTCATCCGGCGGCGCATCGATCCCACGGGCACCACCGAGGCCACGATCCAAAAAGAGGGCCAGGAGCGTGTCCTGATCCAGGTTCCAGGGCTTGCGCCGTCGGAAGTGAAGGCTCGTGTCGGAACCACCGCAAAGCTGACGTTCCAGCTCGTCGATCAATCGATCACCGCCGAGGAGGCACAAACCAGCGGCGTGCCCCCGGACGATGTGCTGCTTGCCGACACAGAGCATCCAGGCCGCTTCGTTCTCGTCCACAAGGAAGCGATTGTGAGTGGCGACGATCTCGTGAACGCCTATGCGGGCTATGACAACCGCGCTGGCGGGATCGGTGAGCGCGCCGTCGATTTCGAATTCAATAGCCGCGGCGCCGCCAACTTTGCGCGCATTACACGCGAGAATATCGGCAAACCCTTCGCGATCGTCCTCGACAACAAAGTGATTTCCGCGCCGGTCATCCGCTCCGAGATACCGGGAGGCCGGGGCCAGATCACCGGGAACTTTAGCCAGGACGAGGTCAACCGCCTCGCGCTCCTATTGCGGTCCGGTGCGCTTCCCGCCGCGCTTTCGATTATTGAGGAGCGCTCCGTCGGGCCGAGCCTCGGCGCGGACTCGATCGAGGCCGGCAAGCTGGCGGGGATCGTCGGCTTCATTGCCGTCTCGGGCTTGATGATCGCGTCTTACGGGCTGTTCGGCCTATTCTCCGTTGTGGCCCTCGTGGTCAACATCGCGATCATTATTGCGTGCCTCTCGTTGTTCCACGCGACGCTGACGCTCCCCGGCATCGCCGGCATCGTGCTGACCATGGGCGTCGCGGTCGATGCCAACGTTCTGATCTACGAGCGGATACGCGAAGAGATGAAAGGCGGCCGCGGCATCATCACGTCCATCGAAGCGGGGTTCGACCGCGCTTATGGCACGATCATCGACTCGCATTTGACCGCGCTCCTCGCCGCGCTGATCCTTTACGCCTTCGGATCGGGCACGGTGCGCGGCTTCGCCGTGACGTTATGTTTCGGCATCGTGAGTTCGCTCTTCACCGCCATCACGGTCACGCGCCTGATGGTCTCGACATGGCTGCGCGAGACGCGCCCTGCCGTTCTCGAAATTTAGCGCCGGATGGTTTGAGCCATGATTTTGAAGCCGCTTTTCCGCCTTCCGCAGAAGATGAATCTGCGCTTCGTAAAGTATTTCAAGCTCTGCCTTGCGCTGTCGATATTCGCCATCGTGGGGACAATCGTCTTGCTCTCGACCATCGGCCTGAACTTCGGCATCGACTTCAAGGGCGGCACCTTGATGCAAATCGAGACGCCAGGGCCAGCCGATGCGGCAGAGCTTCGCACCGCCCTTTCAAGACTTGGCCTTGGTGAGATCCAGCTCCAAAATTTTGGACAGCCCAACGATTTTTTGATCCGTTTCCCAGAGCAAGCAGGCGGCCCAGACGCTCAGCGGACGGCGGCGGAAAAAGTGCTCGGCGTTCTTCCAACCGGAAGCAAAGAGCTTCGGCGTGAGCAGGTCGGAAGCACCGTGTCGAAGGAACTGATCAATTCAGCGATCTGGGCCCTCGTTTTCACAAACCTCGTTATCTTCGCTTATGTTTGGTTCCGCTTCGAATGGCAATTCGCTCTCGGCGCCATCGTGTCGATGATTTACGACGTGTTTTTCACGATAGGGGTGTTTGCGCTGTTCCGGCTCGATTTCGATCTCACCATCGTGGCGGCGCTTCTGACCATTCTTGGCTATTCGATCAACGATACCGTCGTCATCTACGACCGGATCCGGGAGAACCTGCGGCGCTACAAGCGCATGCCTCTGGGCGACCTTCTCGATCTCTCGGTCAACGAGACCATGTCGCGCACGATCATGACGGTCGGCACCGTGTTCATGGCTCTGCTCGCGCTTTATTTCTTCGGCGGCGAAGTGATCCGCGGCTTCACCTTTGCCATGCTGTTCGGTGTTCTAGTCGGCACATATTCCTCGGTCTTCATCGCAGCGCCGTTCCTGATCCTGATTGGTGTCAAGCGCGACTGGAGCGGAATGGACAAGGCAAAGCCGGTACAAAAAGTCGCCGCGCGCCCGTCTGCTCCAGCAGCGCCGCCGGCGGTAAGCGACGAGGATGAGGACGAGGATTCGGCGGACGCGGGCGCGGTCGAAAAGCCCGTTTCTCAGGCGGAAGCCTCGAAGGCGGCGTTGGCAGCGGTCAACGCCAGGAAGCCACCTCAGCGCACCCCACCCGGACGGGGCAAGGGCCAAAAATCGCGCGGCGGTGGGCGGTCCAAGAAGCGAGGGTAGGTTTCTCCCGGGCCGCCGCCTAGACCTATCCGCAACCCTAAGCAGCCTCAGAATTTTCCAAAAGTGCTGATCTTGCACGTTCGAGCACGGCGATGGCGTGCTCCCGGCTGACATGAGGGAAGTCCTGCAGGAATTCGTCCAAAGGATCGCCGCCTTCCAAATAGTCAAAAAGCGCCTGCACTGGCACGCGCGTGCCAGTGAATACGGGCGCTCCGGAGAGCCGCTGCGGCGAAACGGTAATGAGCGGGTTAGGTAGAAATACTTGAAAGGCTGGCGGCGAGGAGGCCAAGCGCATCCGCTTAGCGGTTTGGTTTAAGCCGCTTCGACCTTCAACGTGCGGTGGTCGAGGGCGGCAGCAATGAGCGCCTTCGTATAGTCCGTGCGCGGGCGCTCGAAGATTTCGGCAGTCGGGCCTTCCTCCACGACGATACCGTCCTTCATCACCATCACATAGCTTGCCAACGCGCGCATAACCTTTAGATCGTGGCTGATGAAGAGGTATGCGAGGCCGCGCTTGTTCTGGAGGTCGCGCAGAAGGTCCACAATCTGCGCTTGCACCGAAACGTCGAGCGCGCTCGTCGGTTCGTCGAGCATCAGGAAATTCGGTTGCAGGATCATGGCGCGCGCAATGGCGATGCGCTGGCGCTGGCCGCCGGAAAACTCATGCGGGTAGCGATCCTGCCAATCCGGGTCCAGCCCGACCTCGACCAGCGCGGCAGAGACGCGCTCGCGACGCTCTTCTGGAGTGAGGTCCGGGCTTTGGATCAAGAGGCCCTCCTCGATGATCTGCCCGACCGATAGCCGCGGCGAGAGCGAGCCGTATGGGTCCTGGAACACGATCTGCATTTCGCGGCGCAAGGGACGCATCTCGTTCGATTTCAGCCCGTCGATGCGCTTGCCCACGTAAGCGATAGGCCCGTCGCTGGAGACAAGCCGCAGGATCGCCAGCCCGAGCGTGGTCTTGCCCGACCCGGATTCGCCCACGATGCCGAGCGTTTGTCCGCTGCGCAGCGCGAAGGAGACGCCGTCAACAGCTTTGATATGGGAGACAGTGCGGCGCAGCAGCCCGGCCTTGACCGGGAACCAAACCTTGAGGCTGTCCGTCTCCAAAATCACGGGCGCCTTTTCGTCAAAGCACGGCGGCTCGCCCTTTGGCTGCGCTTCGAGAAGCCGCTTGGTGTAGGGATGCTGAGGCGCGGTAAACACCTGCTCCGCGGGCCCCCGCTCCACAACCTCGCCGTCCTTCATAACGCAGGTGCGGCTCGCCATCTTCCGCACAATGCCGAGATCGTGCGTGATCAGCAGCATGGCCATGTGAAGTTCGCGCTGCAGATCCTTCAGCAGATCGAGGATCTGCGCCTGGATCGTGACGTCGAGCGCGGTCGTCGGCTCATCCGCAATGAGAAGATCGGGCTCGTTCGCAAGGGCCATGGCAATCATGACACGCTGCCGCTGGCCGCCGGAGAGCTGGTGAGGATAGGCGCAAAGCCGGTGTTCCGCATCGTTGATGCCGACCTTTTGCAGCAGCTCAAGCGTGCGCTTCCGGGCGGCCCCATTCGACAGGCCGCGATGGGTTTTCAAGACCTCGCTGACCTGCTTCTCGACCGAATGCAGCGGATTGAGCGAGGTCATCGGCTCCTGGAAAATGATGGAGATGCGGTTGCCGCGCACGTGCCGGATTTCGGACTCCCTCGCGCGCAGCAAGTCGTTGCCTTCGAACAGGATCTCGCCCGTTGGATGGTGAGCGCCGGCCGGTAGCAAGCGCAGGATCGAGAGCGCGGAGACGGTCTTGCCCGAGCCGGACTCGCCAACCAGTGCAACTGTTTCGCCCTTTTTAATGTCGAAGGAGACATTGCGTGCCGCAAGCACGCCCGGCGCCGAGGCAGGGAAGCGCACGCTGAGGTTCTTAACTTCGATCAAAGGTGCCATGTACGCGCTTCTTTCCAAGACCCCCTCACTCTGTCTCTCTCCCCACGGGGAGAGAGGACCCTCGAACTCCCGCAGGCGAACGTAACAGCGTCCCTTCTCCCCTCGGGGAGAAGGACAGGATGAGGGGGGACTTCGCCAATTAAAATCATCTTAAACGTCTGGCACGGCGACGACGGGATCGCGCATAGTCTTGCGCGGATCGAGCGCGTCGCGGACAGCCTCGCCGACAAACACAAGGAGGCTCAGCATGAGCCCGATCACGAAGAAGGCTGTGAGCCCGAGCCATGGCGCCTGCAAATTCTGCTTGCCCTGCTGCAGCAACTCGCCGAGCGACGGCGAGCCGGGCGGCAGGCCGAAGCCCAGATAATCGAGCGCGGTCAATGCGGCGATGGCACCATCGAGGATGAAGGGCAGGAACGTCACGGTCGCCACCATGGCATTCGGCAGAAGGTGCTTGAACATGATCTGTGAGTTCGAAAGCCCTAGCGCGCGCGCCGCTCGCACATATTCAAAGTTCCTGCTGCGCAAGAACTCAGCGCGCACCGGCCCCACGAAGGCCGTCCATTCGAAAAGAAGCATGATGCCGAGCAGGGTCCAAAAGCTCGGCGCCAAAATAGCCGACAAGATCAAGAGGATGTAAAGGCGGGGCAGCGAGCCGAGGATCTCGATGAAGCGCTGAAACGTGAGGTCTGTCCAGCCGCCGAAAAAGCCCTGAACCGCGCCCGCCGTAACGCCCACCAGCGCCGAGAATACGGTCAATATCAAGCCGAACAGAACAGAGATGCGGAAGCCATAGATCACGCGGGCCAGCACGTCGCGGCCCTGATCGTCGGTGCCGAGCCAATTCTCCCAGGAGGGAGGCGCTGGCGCCGGGACCGGCATGTCGAGCTTGATCGTCCTGTAGCTATAGGGGATCAGCGGCCAAACCATCCAGCCGCCCTTTTCAGCGATGAACTGCTTGACCGCCGGATCGCGGTAATCGGCTTCCGTCTCGAACTCGCCGCCGAACTGCTTCTCGGTATACATCTTGAAGATCGGCATGTAATACGCGCCGTCGTACTTCACGAGGAACGGTTTGTCGTTGGCGATGAACTCGGCGAACAGCGTTATCAGGAAAAGAGCCGTGAACACCACGAAGCTAAAATAGCCGCGCTTGTTCGACTTAAAGGTATGGAGGCGGCGCCGGTTGATCGGCGAGAGCTTGAACCAGGACTTCGCGGGCGCGGCCACAATCTTCGGCGTCGCGGCTTCGAGGGGCGCGGAGGTGCGGTCGACCTTGATGTCCATCGCTTAGACCTCCCGCGTCTCGAAATCGATCCTCGGATCGACCCAGGTGTAAATCAGGTCCGACAGAAGATTGAGCAGCAGCCCCATGCCGGAGAAGATATAGAGCGTGGCGAAAACGACGGCGTAATCCCGGTTGAGCACGGATTCGAAGGAAAGCCGCCCCAGCCCGTCCAGCGAAAAGATGGTCTCGATTAACAGCGCATTGGTAAAGAACGAGCCGATGAAGGCCGCCGGGAAACCGGATATCACCAGCAGCATGGCGTTGCGGAAGACGTGCCCATAAAGGACGCGCCGCTCGCTCAAACCTTTCGCCCGCGCGGTCATGACGTATTGCTTGCGGATCTCATCCAGAAAGCAGTTTTTGGTGAGGAAGGTGATCGTTGCGAGCGAGGAGATCACCATCGCCGCGACCGGTAGCGCGAGGTGCCAGAAATAGTCCGCGATCCAGGCGGGCCAACTCAACTGCGAGGCGTTATCGGAATGAAGCCCCCGCAGCGGAAACCAATCGAGGAAGGAGCCGCCCGCAAAGATCACGATCAGGAAGATGGCGAACAGGAAGCTCGGGATCGCGTAGCCAATAATGACCACCGTCGAGGTCCAGATGTCGAATTTCGAGCCGTCCATAACGGCCTTTCGCACACCGAGCGGAATCGAGATCGCGTAGGTGAGCAGCGTCAGCCAAAGGCCAAGCGAAATCGAAACCGACATTTTCTCTTCGATGAGCTTCAGCACACTCACATCCCGGAAATAGCTTTGGCCGAAATTGAACGTTAAATAGTTCTTCATCATCAAAAAGAAGCGCTCGGCGGGCGGCTTGTCGAAACCAAACTGCTTTTCGAGGCTCTTGATCAGCTCCGGGTCGAGGCCGCGTGAGCCGCGATAACGCGAGTTCACCCCGGTATCGGCGCCCGGCTGGACCGTGCGGGAGAGGTCGCCGCTCCCGCCGCTGATACGCGAGGTTGCGTCAACATTCGTGCCGTTCAATTGCGAGATGATGCGCTCGATGGGGCCGCCCGGTGCAAATTGAATGATCATGAAGCTGAAGAGCATGATCCCAAGCAATGTGGGTATCATCAGGGCTAGGCGGCGAAGGATATAAGCTGTCATAGTGCGGTATTCGTTGCGGCCTTGGAACCAAGGTTAACGTTTGAGCCAGCATCCTGGCCGGTACTCGGGCGGCATTCACCGCATAAAAAGGCACAAATTAGGGCCGGCGATGCCGCGCCCCCTCTCCAACTGCGATTAGAGTTAAGCCATTCGGGCACGATTGCCAGTTACACATCCGTAATGCAGGCATCCAATAAGCCCAAGTCTGCGCTTTAGATCGCGATTGAAGCCCTTCGTCGCCTCAGCCCCTTCCTCCCCAACGGGAGAGGCAGAAAAGGCCGCCGCCGGCGCTCCAAGAGGCAAGGAGCGCTGCTCTTCCTCCCGCTCTTCTCATGGGAAGATTTCTCCGGTTATTTTGGGCGTCCTCTCTCCCCACGGGGAGATAGCCAGAGTGAGGGGACTTCGCCGCCCCTAGCGCGGCTTTTTCTCCCGGATCATACCCTCCTGGGCCACCGATGCCACAAGCCTCCCGTCGCGCGCGAAAATGCTGCCCCGGCAAAAGCCACGGCCGCCTTGCGCGCTCGGACTGTCCAGCGCGTAAAGCAGCCATTCGTCGCCTCGGAAGGGCCTATGAAACCACACGGCATGGTCGAGGCTCGCGAGCAGGAGATTCGGGTCGAACAGCACGCGCCCATGTGCGATCAGCGCCGTGTCGAGGAGCGAAAAATCGGACGCATAAGCCAGCACGCATTGATGCAGCCTGAAATCGGCAGGCAAAGTGCCGTTCGCCCTGATCCAGACGAATTGCTTCGGATCGGCCTTTTCAGCGGAGAAGAAACGCGAAAGGTCGGCAAACCGAAGCTCGATGGGCCGGTCGCGCTCCCAATAGGTGCGTACTGCCTCCGGCAGGTTTGGCAGAAGCCGCGCTTTGAGCTCATCCTCGGACGGAAGATCTTCCGGAAATGGCACATCCGGCATCGGGAGCCGGTGCTCGAAGCCCGGCTCGGCCGCATGGAAGGAAGCGGCCATGGAGAAAATCGCTTGCCCGTGCTGGATGGCGATCACCCGCCGGGTCGTGAAGCTGCCGCCATCGCGGATGCGGTCGACCTCATAGATGATGGGCACTTTTGGGTCGCCCGGCCGCAGGAAATAGGAATGGAGGGAATGCGTCAGCCTATCCTTATCGTCGACGGTGCGCTCGGCGGCGACAAGCGCTTGCCCCACAACTTGCCCGCCAAACACCCGCTGCCAGCCGTTTTGAGGGCTGCGTCCGCGGAACAGATTTTGTTCTAGCTGCTCTAGGTCGAGAGTGGTTAGAAGTAGGTCGACGCCGGACATAGCCGCTCCCATGAATGTCTAAGAAATAACGGGCGTTCTGGAAGCGCTGTCAAGCCGGCACAAGACGCAGAAGGGAAGAGGCTCACGTGAACGCTAGTCAGACAAACCGTTTCGACATCGCGATCTGTGGTGGAAGCTTTGTCGGGCTCGCGCTGGCACGCGCGCTTTGCGCCATGGCTCCCGGCGCCTATTCCATTGCAATCATCGAGCAGCGGCCTTTCGAAAAGGGGCGTGTGGGTGGATCGGACGGCCGCACGGTGGCGCTGACCTCTTCGGTGAAGGCCATGCTGGACGTGATCGGGGTCTGGGCCGCGATCGCGGATAAGGCGCAGCCGGTCCTACGCATTGAACTCACCGATTCGGCGCTAGAGGTGCCGGTCCGGCCACCGCTCATCGGACTTGATGCGAACGATGCGCCCGGCGGCGAGCCAACCGCTTATATCGTCGAGAATGCCGATCTTTTGCCAGCGCTCGCCACCTCGCTCGAAAGCGCGCCCAACATCGCCTTTTTCGCGCCGGACAGCGTCGTGAGCTTTGAAACCGGCGAGGGCGAAGTTGCGGTGCGGCTCGCCTCCGGCGCGGCACTCAGCGCGAAGCTGCTCGTTGCCGCGGACGGACGGCAGTCCAAGCTGAGGGACATGGCCGGCATTCAGACCACGAATTGGCCCTCCAACAAGGCAGGCATCGTCGCGACCGTGGGCACGGAGCTGCCTCACGAAGGCATCGCACGCCAGCATTTCCTGCCTGCCGGTCCCTTTGCCATACTGCCGATGACAGGAAACCGGGTCTCCATCGTTTGGACGGAAAACGCAGACGTTGCGAGCCGGATCCTTTCCCAGGATCGCGAGTCCGTACTTGACGAGCTGTCCCAGCGGCTTGGAACGGAGCTTGGCGCGCTCACGCTTCTATCGGAACCCAAGGCTTATCCCCTGGCCATGACGTTCGCCCGCGATTTCGTGGCCCCGCGGTTCGTTTTGGCAGGCGACGCCGCGCATGGCCTGCATTGGATCGCAGGCCAGGGTCTCAATCATGGGCTGAAAGACGTCGCCGCTCTGACGGAAACGTTGATCGATGCCGGCCGGCTCGGTCTCGACATCGGCAGCTTGAGCGTGCTCCGGCGCTACGAGCGCTGGCGCCGGTTCGACAGCACAACCTCCGCGGCATCGGGGGTCGCGATCAACGCGCTGTTTTCGAACGGAAATATCGGTTTGCGTATGCTGCGAAGCAGCGGTCTGCGCGCCGTCAACCGTCTGGGGGCGCTGAAGACATTTCTGATGAAAGAGGCCGCTGGCCTGACCGGCGAGATTCCCAAGATGCTCAAAGGCCGTCCGGTTTGACACTTCCAGGCGCACCATCTTCCAGCTTGCGCGCCTCTTCCGGAAGCATGATCGGAATGCCTCTCCGTATGGGATAGGCCAAACCCGCCGCCTTGCTCACAAGCTCCTGCGCCGCGCGGTCGTAGTGCAGCGGCTGTTTCGTCAGCGGGCAAACCAGGATCTGAAGCAGAAGCGGATCGACTTCCTCGCTGTCGTACGTGGTATCCATATCTTTGGTCCTTCCTGGGGTCTTAAGACCCCCTCACCCCGGCCCTCTCCCTAAGTAGCGCATGCGTCCCTTCTCCCCTCGGGGAGAAGGACAGGATGAGGGGTCTTAAACTGCTTGTATTTCAATGCAAGCTCGAACCGGAGCCCGAATCCGTCGCTGCAATCTCCATCTCGGCAAGCGCCATCAGAACCTCCGCCCTCGCCTTGAGGTCACGCGCCTCAAGCAGCGCTTGCTTCTCCTCAGGTCCATAGGGGCTTATCATGGAGAGCGTGTTGATGAGTAGTTCCGTCGGCGATCGCTGAATGCTTTCCCAGTCGGCCGTCAGCTTTCGGGCGTCGAGGTAAGCCTTCAACACCTGAAGAAAGCGGGTCCAATCCACGGCGTTTTGACCGTGCCCGCGCACGAGATCCTTAAGATAGGGGCTGAAATTGGCGTCGCAAATGCGGTAGGGCTTGCCGGTCTTGATTTCTCCGGTGATGTCGAAACGGCAAATGCCGGTGAGGGTAATAAGAAGCCGGCCGTCTTCGGTCTCGGAGAATGCGGAAAGCCGGCCCGCGCAGCCGGTCTGGCGAAGGGGGTGCCCCATGGCCTGCGGGGACTCTTCTTGTGAGCCGAGCGGCTGAACGATACCGACAATGCGATTGCCCGCTATGACATCGTCGACCATGGCGAGATAGCGCGGCTCGAATATATTAAGCGGCAGACTTGAGCGCGGAAGCAGGATGCAGCCCTGCAGCGGGAACACAGGCAGGCTTGCCGGAAGATCGGCGATCGCACGATACCTGTCGGTGATACCCAAAATTGCCTCCTCGCGGCGAAACCGCATTGTCATGCGAATAAAAGCGAAGACAAGCGCTGCCGCCCCGCCTGGGTCAAGGGATCTTTCGCTCCCCAGGCTTCAAAAAACTCCACGAGCTGTTTGCGGGCTGCGTCGTCATTCCAGGCCCGATCTTTTCGCACGATTTCGAACAGATTATCCATGGCTTCCTGCCGCTTGCCCTTCGCATGCAGGGCAATCGCAAGCTTGAACCGCGACTCCCAATCGCTGGGATTGGCCGACACGGCTTGCTGAAGAGCGTTGAGATCGGGCTTCGGCCCCGCTTTCCTGGCAAGCTCAAGAGCGGCCTTCGCACCGAGATAAGCTTCGGTGGTCTGCTTCGCCGCTGGAACGAGCGCAAGGGTTCGCTCCGCTTGCTGGAAGTCCCCGGTCGCGACGTAGCACTTTGCGAGCCCTGCAACGGCCTCCACATTCTCGGGGTCGGCCTGCAGTATGCCTGCATAAAGCGCCGCAGCGCCACTCAAATCCCCGGCATTGAACGCCGCTTGCGCATCCTCAAGGCTAGTGTCTTCACCGCCGCCCGGACCGGTCAGCCGCTGCACGAAGGCGCGCACCTGACTTTCGGGCAACGCGCCCATGAATCCATCGACCGGCTGTCCATCCTTGAACGCAAACACGGCAGGGATGGACTGGACACCGAGCTGGCCTGCGATCTCGGGATAATTGTCGATGTTCATCTTGACGAGGCGGACGGCGCCGCGCGCGGCTTGCACCACCTTTTCAAGGACTGGCGTGAGCTGTTTGCAAGGGCCGCACCAAGGTGCCCAGAAGTCGACGATGACCGGGACCTTGCGGGAAGCCTCGATCACATCCGCCACGAAGGTCTTCGTGGTGGTCTCCTTGATGAGATCGCCGGCGGTTTCCGGTTTTTTGGCGGAAGCGCCGCCGAAGAGCGAGATAGCCATTTGTCAAGTCACCTGGATATGCGGGTTGGCGCTACGGCGATACATGGCGCTTGCGAAACCCCTAAAATTACTACGCAGAAATGGGTTTGATGCAGCGATCAGGCAAGCGGAAAATAAGTTCATCCACGCTTGGAGTATCGCGCCGCCGGGGGCGAGATACTCCAGTAGCGATAGAAATGCAGATTCCCACGCACCGCGAGCGGCTATGTGATCGCGTTGTTCCGGCTCAGGATGGAGGTTTCTGGCGCCCGGGATAACCCCATTTTTATGCCAGAGGACCATACCAAGCGGCGGTTCGAGGACAAGGAAAGTGCGCGCTGGCTCAAAGCGGCCGAAAGCGCAGCGGAAGTGCTTGGCAGCGCTGAGCAAATCGTCGTCGTGGGCAATAGGGAAAGCGCCTCTACCGGTTGCGCTGGCGGATCGAACAGCTGTTTCGAACGCTCAAAAAAGACGGGCTCGACCTTGCGCGCCGACCACTGGCCGCGGCGCCCGCCTTTGCTGCTTCCGTGACCTCTTCCTTCACCTTTTCCCAGAGCTTGGGATCGGTTTTCTAGGCCGTTTTGCCCATTGCAAACTCCTGGTCGCGAACAAAGTGTCCAACCGGAGCCCATCGCCGGGGTTCCGATTCTGGAGAGCAAACATGAGAGTAAGCCTACTGCTGGCGGCTTTAATCGTCCTTGCCACGGGCGCGAGCGCGGCCGCGCAAATGGGCGGCGCGGATACCCTCCCAACACGCGCATTTCCGAAGCCGGACCGGCCGGTAGCCAGCATCGTCAGCCCGATCTGGCACAGCGAGGACGAGCGGGACGCCGTCAAAGAGGTCCCGCAGGTCATCCGTCTTCTTGGTATCGAGCCCGGCATGACGGTCGCGGATATAGGAGCGGGCAGCGGCTATTACGTGACGCGCTTGTCGCCTCTGCTTGGGCCTTCCGGACGGCTTATCGCGGAGGACATCACGCCCGCATACCTCCGATCCCTCGAAGCGACCGTGCGCAGACTGCATCTGACCAATGTCACGGTCACATCGGGAGAGCCGGCCGATCCAAAGCTGCCGCCGCACGCGCTGGACCGCGCGATCCTGATCCATATGTACCATGAAATCTCCGAGCCCTTCGCGCTTCTCTACAATCTCGCGCCCGCGCTCAAACCCGGCGCGAAGATCGGCATCGTCGACGCAAACCGGCCCACGCTTGAGCACGGCACGCCGCCCGCGCTTCTGCGCTGCGAGGCCGAGTCGCTGGGGTATATCGAAACTGCGTCCTTTCGGCTTGAGGGGAGCGAGGCCTATCTGGCGGTATTCGAGCTTCCCGAAGAAAAAAAGCCGGGCTTGCCAGACCATGTTTGCAAGGAAAACCCGGCCGGCTGACGCGGAGGGGCGCGATTGACAAATCCGCGCCGTTAACCAAATCACCCCCTACGCGGCGGGTTGCCGCAGGGGAACGGACATCGATGATTATTCCCATCAGTTTCGGTTTGAACGGAAATGCCGCGCGCAGCACCGGCCCGGACCTTCGTGAGCAAGAGGCGCTCGACGCCTATTCCACCATCGTGACCGGAGTCGTGGATAGTGTTGCGGGTGCGATGGTTGGCATTCAGCGGAAGGCAAAACCGGGGGTCGCGCAAGGCGATCCGCGCATTCAAGGCGGTGCAGGGTCCGGCTTTGTTATCACACCCGACGGATATGTGCTGACCAACAATCACGTCGTTCAGGGCGCGGGTGCGATCGAGGTTTTGTTTGCCGACGGCAGCACCGCTACGGCCGATTTCGTTGGCGGCGATGCGGATACGGATACCGCGCTTATCCGGGTGCATGGCGGGAGCGGGCGCCTCGCGCCAGTCGAGCTTGGCGATTCGGATGCCTTGCGCGTCGGGCAGCTCGTCGTTGCGATGGGCAATCCCTTCGGCCTGCAGGCGACGGTCACGACCGGTGTGGTCAGCGCCCTGCGCCGGACCTTGCGGGCGACGACCGGCCGCTTGATCGAGGACATCATACAGACCGACGCCGCGCTGAACCCCGGCAATTCCGGCGGTGCGCTCCTCGACAGCCGGGGCCGCGTTATCGGCGTGAACACGGCCATCATCGCGGGTGCCAACGCGACGGGCTTTGCCGTGCCCATCAATACGGCGAAGCGGGTCATTCCCGATCTCATGCGCGAAGGGCGCGTGGTACGCGGCTATCTTGGGCTTGCGGGGCAGACCGCACCGTTTCCAAAGGCGGCGGCGGCGCGTTACGGCATCTCCATCCCGGCAGGCGTTCAAGCCGTGCAAATCATGCCGGACGGACCCGCCGCGAAGGCAGGCTTGCGCGCTGGCGACGTCATTCTCTCGGTCGATGGCAAGGATGTGGCTTCGGTCGATGCCATCCATCGCATCCTCGACGGCAATTCCATCGGACGCGAATCGCACCTTCGCGTGCTGCGCCGTGGCGAGGTCATAAGCGCGCGCATCACGCCAGCCCGCCGGCCGAAGAAGGCCGGCGGTAAGCCCCGGCCAACTAAAGCCCAGCGTGATTTTCTAGCAGTCAAAGCCCTCACCTGCACGGTCAGGCTTCCGTTTTCTCCGGTTCCTTATGCGCCGCCTCGTCCTCACCGAGAAAGAGCAGGCGAAGCGCCGGCACCACGATCAAGAGCATCAGGGGGCCGATCAGCATGCCCCCCACCACGACGGTGGCGAGCGGCCTCTGCACCTGGCTGCCGATTCCAGTCGAGAGCGCCGCGGGAAAAAGGCCGATGGCCGCTGACAGAGCCGTCATCAGCATCGGGCGCATTCTTTGAGTCGCGGCCTCGAACATGGCCTCCCGGCTGCTCGCGCCCGACTTATGCACCTCATTGTAGAACGACATCATCAAAATGCCGTCCATCACCGAAACACCGAACAGCGAAACAAAGCCGATGGCTGCGGAGATGCTGAAGTTTTCTCCGGCGAGCCAGAGCGCGAGAATGCCGCCCGCCACGGAGAACGGGATACCGGTGAGCGTGAGAAGGCTATCGCGCAGCGAATTGAAGAGTCCGTACAGCAGGATCAGGATCAGCGCGATGCTGATCGGCACGATGACTTCGAGGCGCTTTTGGGCTGCTTCCAGTTCCTCGAACTCGCCCGCCCAAAGCAGCCTGTAGCCCGGCGGCAATTTCACATTTTCGGCGATACGCGCTTTCGCTTCCTCAACCGCGCCGCCGAGATCGCGGTCGCGGACACTGAATTTCACGGGAATAAAGCGATTGCCCCGCTCGTGATAGATATATGAGGCGCCGGTATCGAGCGTGACATCGGCAACATCCGTGAGCGGGATGTATCCGTTACCATTGGCGTTCGCGAACGCGATCTTGGCATCTTTCACGGCCTCTATTGTATTTCGGAATTCGGGAGCCGCTTTGACATTCACATTGAATTGGCGGTTGAACTCGTAGAGCGTCGTTGCGGCGCTGCCTCCGAATGCCGTTTGCACATAATTGCTGACGTCACCCGAGTTGAGGCCATAGCGCGCGGCCCTGTCGCGATCGACGCGGATATTCAAATTCGGCTGACCGAGGACCCGGAAGATGCCGAGATCGGTGATCCCGTTCACCTGGGCCATCTGAGCGCGGACCTGGTCTGCGAGCTTTTCCAGCTTGAAAAGGTCCGGGCCGACGATCTTGACGGAGTTGGCTCCTTTGATCCCCGATAAGCCCTCCTCGATATTGTCCTGGATGTATTGGGAGAAGTTCATGTCGATGCCCGTGAACTCCTTTGCGAACTCCTCCTGAAGATCCTTGACGAGTTGGTCTTTGGTTCGCCCGGGGGACCACTCGTCGAAGGGCTTCAGCGGCACGAAGAACTCGGCATTGTTGAAGCCCGCGGCATCGCTGCCATTGTCGGGCCGGCCATGCTGAGAGACGACGGTGATCACCTCGGGATGGCTTTTAAGGATTTCGCGCATCCTGTTCACGACAGGCATGCCCGCTTCGAGCGAGATGGTCGGCGGCATCGAGGCGCGGATCCAGAGATTGCCTTCTTCGAGGGTGGGCAGAAATTCCGTGCCGAGATGACTCCCAAGGAACCCGCAGAGACCGACGAAAGCGAGGCCCGTCAGCACGGCAAACTTCCGGAAAGCCAGCGATGCCCGCAGGATCGGCGTATAGACCCAGCGGATAGCCCTGACGAGGAGGGTCTCCGTTTCCTCGACATGCCGCGGCAGCAAATAGGACGCCAGCACGGGCGTGATCGTAAAGGTGGCGAGCAGCGCGCCGCAAAGGGCGTATCCGTAGGTGCGCGCCATGGGGTTGAAGATTTGACCTTCGACGCCCTGCATCGTGAAGAGCGGCACAAAGGCGGCCAATGTGACCGCGGTGGAGAAGAGAATGGCGCTATCCACCTGCATGGCGCTGGCAAAGATCAGGCGCAAACGCGTCAGCTGCGTTTGATCGGGCGCATCGGCGAGAAACTCCGTGCCCCGGAGCAGATGCTCACGCTCTCGCAATTGGAACGTACGGAATATGTTTTCGACAAGGATCACGGCCGAGTTGACGATAATTCCGAAGTCGACAGCGCCAAGCGAAAGAAGGTTCGCGTCCTCTCCCCGCAAGACGAGGATGATAATGCTGAAGAAGAGCGCGAACGGGATATTGACGCCGACGATGATCGCGCTTCGCAGATCGCCAAGGAAAACCCACTGGATGAAAAAAACGAGCAAGCAGCCGAAGAGCAGATTGTGCAGAACCGTTGCAGTCGTAACGTTCACAAGGCTGGTTCGATCGTAGAAGGGCACCAGCTTTACGCCGGGCGGTAGGGAACCGTCCTCATTGATTCTTGCAACCTCTTCCTTGATGCGGGCAACGACATCGTTGGTATGCAGCGTGCGGTTCATCACCAGGATGGCGGCAACAACGTCCTCAATCTCGTCGCGCCCCGCTTTTCCGAGGCGCGGTTGATAGCCGACATAGACCTTAGCGACGTCTTTGACCTGCACCGGAACGTTGTTATACTGACCCAGCGTAATCGCTTCGATGTCCTTGACTTTATAGCCCTGCGTCAGATCCGTATCGCCGCCGCCATCGATCAAGCCGACGCTGCGGATGTTGACGGACTGCTTGCCGACATTGATCGTCCGCGCGCCCACATTCAGGTTTGAGTTTCCAACCGCTGAAACGAGTTGCTGGATCGAGATGCCATAGGCCTCCAGCTTGTTGAGGTCTGCCTCGACTTCATACTCCTTGGTCGTCCCGCCCCAGGTGTTGACCTGAACAACACCAGGGACATTCAGCAAACGCAACTGCAAGACCCAATCCTGGATCGTTCGCAGATTGGTCAGCCCGATGTGCGGAGGACCGGTGACTTGATAGCGGAAGATTTCACCGACGAGGCTCGACCCTTGGATCTGCGGGAGCACGTTGTTCGGCAGAGTGACGTTCTGGGTGATGTTGAGCTGAGTTTGCTCGAGAGCGAAGTAATAGTCGACGCCATAATTGAAGGTCATACGGACGAATGAAAGCCCATAAAAGGACGTAGAGCGTATATTATCAAGGCCGGGAGTGATCGCAAGGCCAACCTCCAGCGGTATCGTGTAAAGCCGTTCCATCTCCTCGGCTGAAAGACCAGAGGATTGCGCCGTGATCTCAAGGATGACCGGCGCCGGGTTGGGGTAAGCTTCGATGTTGAGCCGCGTGAATGCAAGAATTCCTCCGCCGATGAAGACGAGGAGAATCAGCAATACGATCGGGCGCCTGGTCAGCCCGAATGAAATCAGTGGCTTCAGCACCTGAGACCTCGCAGATCGATTTGATGCACCGGAAGTGGGGCGCGGGCATGCGCTCGCGCTCATGTCCGAGGAAGCCCGTTGCCAGCAGCAGCGATGTTGCTAAGGTCTAGTCATATTTTTGCAAGCTTACATGCACATTACAAATGCGCATCGAGATAAAAAATTCATATTTTTGGATTTGTCGAATATTATGGCTTCATTCTCGAATTATCATTCAACACTTGACAGTGCCGTCCAAGCAACATGGCGCCCAGAATAGATGCATTGGCGGTCTGGTTTCCACCGGACTTGCAGTAGCCATCGCATTTGTGCTGTTTATTTATTGCCATTCGCGTACTCGTTGGCGACGAAAATAGCCCCCTCGGTCGCCACGACTTCCCCGAGTCCAGCCCCCTCGGCGATCTCCACGAAGCCGCCGCTTGAGAGACCGGTCTTTACCGGCCCGCGCGTAAACCGGTGCCGGTCCCTCGTGAACCATAAGGTCATCGTCCCATCCCCTTCCCGGACGACCGCGCTCTCGGGAACGGCGATCGCCGTCTTGGGTGCCGCTATCGTAATCGAGAAATTCGCGAGCATGCCCGACCGCAATTCGTGGTCCGGATCGGCAATCTCGGAGCGCACGAGAACACGCCGTGTATTGGGATCGACCGTCGCCCCGATCGTTGAAATCTTGCCCTTGTAGAGTTTGCCGGGACGTGCGGGAATGCTCACCGTCACGTCTTGGCCCGTTCGCAAATCGGCGATCTCCCGTTCCGGAATGTTCGCAAGCATCCACATCGTGGAAATGTCGGCGATCGTGAAAGGCGCGGGCGGATTGCCCGGCTGCACGAGGAGGCCAGGGGCGGCAACGCGCGCGGTCACAAGGCCGGAAATCGGGCTTGGCACTACGAGGACGGGATCGATTTTGCGGTCCACGATCATTTTATCGATCTCGGCATCCGTTTTGCCGAAGATGCGCACCGCGTCCCGCGCGGCCTTCAGGCTTCCTTCCGCGGTTTGCTGGTCGGAGACGGCCTGCTCATAATCCTTCTGAGCGGCGGCACTTTGTTTATAGAGGTTGCGCTGGCGTTCGAGGTTCTTCGCGGTCAGATCGAGAACGCCAGCAGCAGCGATCAGCGTGGAGACCGCTTGAACAAGGTCGGGGCTGTCGATGGTGAACAGAACCTGATCTTTCTTCACTTCGCCGCCGGCACTCGCAAACGCCTTGAGAATACGTCCCTGATAAGGGGTAAACACCTGGGTGAGCATTTCCTCGTTAAAGTCGATACTGCCCACCGCTTGCTTTTCGATGGGAAACACATGCAACGCGACCGCTTCGGTCTTCACCGGCGAAAGCTGTGTCCAGGTCAAATCGACAGCGGCTTCCGCCTTCTCCAGCGAAGCGCCGGTCCGTTCGGCGGCCGCGTCATAATGGGTCTGACCGGCGGCGAGAAGAAAAACTGCAACCGGAAGGCTCAACATCCCGGCAAAGATCAGCCTTGCGAATTTCATGCGCCCACCTCCGAGAAATTAGCGCGCATTGGCTTGCGTGGCTCCGGGATAGGCCGTCTTGTTCGGATCAGGCTCGAGGCCAGTGACGCTGGCCAGCCACGTGCTTGGCTCGCCTGAGGAAGCCGGTGCCTCTCTCGTCCACCAGCCGCCGCCCAGAGATTGAAAAAGGGCGACCGTATCGGCATACCGGTTCGTCTGAGCCTGAATGACCGTCAACTCCGCCTGCAGATAGGATGTCTGAGCGGCCAGGAGTTGCGGAAAGGCGATCTGCCCCTGGTCGAGCTGGATCCGCGTGAGATGAAGGGCCTTGTAGGTTGCTTCTTCGGCCAAAATCGCTTTTTGGAGAGCGACTGTGTCGTGCTTGATCGCGTAAAGCGAGTCCGCCATGTTCTGGAACGCGGTCAGCACCGCGAGCCGGTATTGCGCCGCCGCTTGATCGAAGCCCGCTTCTGCCGCCCTTTGCTTCTGTTGCAAAGTGAAGCCGTCGAAAATCGTTTGCGATGCATTCGCAAGCCCCGTGTAGAAATAGAAGGCGGGGTTGCTGCTGAAAATATTCTTGAACTGGGTCCCGCTGTTTCCGATGTCGCCCGACACCGAAAAATTCGGCAGCCGATTGGCGATGGCAGCGCCTATCAGCGCCGACGCCGCCCGCATATTCTCCTCGGCCGCACGGACGTCCGGCCGTTGTGTAACGAGCTTGGAGGGCAGGCTGACCGGCAGAATGCGCGGCAGTTTGAGGTCCTTGAACTCGAAGCGCTCCGGCAAGCCTTCACCCGGAAGATGCCCGGACAAAGCCGTGAGCGCATCGCGTTGCTGCGCGAGCGCTTTGCGGAGCGGCGGCAGTGTGGCCTCGGTTTGAGCGACAAGCGCCTCCTGCCCCGCCACATCGAGCCCGGTTAGCTGGCCCGCCTCCTTTTGTACCTTGATTTTTGTAAGAATCTCGCGCGCGATGACAATGAGGCGATCCGTGACGCCGATCTGTTGCCGGAGCGATGCTTCCTGGATTGCGCCAAGAGCGACGGTCGATGTCAGCGTGAGGAACGTCGCCTCGTTCATGAAGCGCTGATTATCGCGGACGGCTTCGAGGTTCTCGACCTGCCGGCGCGTGCCGCCCCAGATATCGGGCACATAGGATACGCTGAATTGGCCTGTATGCAGAGTGTAATAGTTGCTGGAAGAGTTCAGAGGTGACGAGACCTGACTCGCCACTCTTCCCCCGGTGCCGCTATAATTTGCGGTTGCCATCGGGAAAAGCTGGCCAACTTCCGCATACATATTGGCCTGCGCCACGCGAAGGGCGGCGCGGGCGGCGTCGATATTCGGATTATCCCTGAGCGAACGATCGACGAGACTGTTCAAGGCTGTGCAGTGAAACAGCGTCCAATATTCGGCCGGCAGATCCAGCCCGATCGCGTAACGCTGCGACTTCCCCCCCGCCGAATTCGAAACTTGCAGCCGGTCAGCCGTGAATGTGCCGATTTCAGGAGCGGCTGGAAGCTGGAAATCCGGGCCCACAGCACACGAGGCCAGAGTAACAGCGAAACCTGCCAACACAACCGCTCGACCGAAACTCAACAGACATACTCGACCGTTTACGGCGCGCTTGCCAGCGTCGCACATACCCACCCCCCAAACTCGTGCCCAACAGATCAAGTACGGCTTAAATCCTTACGCCGTCCTTACAAATTTACCATAAGCTTGGGCTGTGGCATCATTGTCATAGTAAGCCGGGAGCTGCACATTTTTTTTCTGAGGTTCAGGGTGTCTGCACAGATTTGGAAGCAATGTGAGCCACTCTCCACGGCCATGGGTTTTAGCCGGAGAAAGCCGTAATGAGCAGGCGTTTAGGCTGCACAGACTGCCTGACACTTCTGCGAGGGTATCGATTGCCGGGCAGGCGGCATTCAATGCGCGCGGCTGACGCTGAACGTCACCGCTCCGTGCAGCGCGGCACAGGCCTCGCCGGCCGGGAAAATTGCTAGCGCCGCCTGCGCCTCCCTGCCATAGCTGCGGGCGCGGTCGATTGTCTCCTCGATCGCGTTATGGCGGCTCATGAGCGCGATGGCGTGCGCGAGATCGCCTTCGCGAATGTCGCCGTCCTGGAGGGTACGCCGCCAGAAGGCGCGCTCCTCGGCGCAGCCCCGCCGGTATGACAGGACGACCGGCAGCGTAATCTTGCCCTCGCGGAAATCGTCCCCGACGTGCTTGCCAAGCATGGCCGCCTCGCCGGAATAGTCGAGCGCGTCGTCAATGAGCTGGAA
This sequence comes from uncultured Alphaproteobacteria bacterium, assembly GCA_963817705.1. Taxonomy (GTDB): domain Bacteria; phylum Pseudomonadota; class Alphaproteobacteria; order Rhizobiales; family Rhodomicrobiaceae; genus Rhodomicrobium. The sequence goes on along the minus strand of CAWFPF010000002.1, from coordinate 497,310 downwards.
GGCGAGCCCGATGTTCGTGCCGTAAAGGCGTAAGGCGTCTTGCTCGGCGGCGCTCCGTCCGGCGATCACGGCCCCGATTTCCGAGGCCGCTGCGAAAAGGGCTGCCGTCTTCGAGTAGATCACGGCGAGATAATTCTCCTCGGTGGTTCCCATGTCCTTCGAGGCTGCGAGCTGCATGACTTCGCCTTCAGCGATCACGGCCGAGGCGTCGGAGAGAATTTTCAACGCGGGGAGTGAGCCCACATCCACCATCATGCGGAAGGCCTGGCCCAAAAGGAAATCGCCGACAAGAACGCTCGCCTGGTTCCCCCACACGATGCGGGCGCTTTTCTTGCCCCGGCGCATGTCGCTTTCATCGACAACGTCGTCATGAAGCAGGGTTGCCGTGTGCATGAATTCAACGCTCGCGGCGAGCTTGATATGCGCGCTGCCGGGATAGCCGCAAAGCTTGGCGGCCGCGATGGTTAGCATCGGCCGCAGCCTTTTGCCGCCGGAATTGATCAAATGCCGGGCAAGCTCGGGGATAAGCTCGACATCGGAGCGAGCCTGCGAGAGAATAATGCCATTCACCTGCGCCATGTCGGCCTGGACAAGGCGCAGGAGGGGTTCCAGGGCCGCCGACGGGTCATGGCGCTCCTCAACTGGCAAGACCAAGCTCATCCTCTCCTCCGCTGTGTGACGATGCATACCCTTATTTAGGGCACACCTCGCCAGCATCCTAGTGAAACACCGCTTTGCTAAATTATGCCACGTGGCTTAATGTCCCCAATGCCGCCCCGGTTCGAAGGCACTTTACATGGCTGAGTTGCTCCGTACGACGGATATTGTTCTCCTCACTTATGTCAACTCCTTGTTGAGCGAGGCCGGTATACCCCTGACGATTGCGGATTTTCACGTCAGCTCGGTCGAGGGGTCGATCGGTGCCTTTCCGCGCCGCGTGCTGATCGCCGAAGAGGACTGGAACGAAAGCGTTTCTATTCTAACAGAAGCTGGACTGGCTGAACATCTTGCTGCAAAGGCCCGGTCCGGCGCCCATCGGCTTTAGGCTGGCGGCTGGACCGTGGCAACGACTTTCGCCACAACCTGCGATGCGTTCCTGGATGGGAGGGTGCATGTGCGCCAGCCAAAGACGGGGTTCCGCTCGGGTCTCGATGCCGTGATTCTTGCAGCGGCCTGTCCGGCCAAGCCCGGCGACCGCGTTCTCGAAGCCGGGTGCGGCGCGGGCGTGGCCTCGCTTTGCCTTCTGGCACGCGTGAGCGGGATCGACGTCACTGGTGTCGAGGCCAGCGAGGAACTTGCGGCGCTTGCCCAGGAGAATGCCATCGCGAACGGTTTCGGAGAGGTTTTCCACGCCATCGCCGCCGATGTCACCGCGCCATGGAGCGTGCTGGAAGGCGCAGGCCTCCAACGCGAGGCCTACGATCATGTGATCGCTAACCCGCCGTTCTATACCCACGGCCGCGCAAGGCTTTCGAACGATGCGCGCAAAGCCCGTTCGCGGGCCATGGACGAGGGCGGCCTCGATGGCTGGTTCCGTTTTCTCGCCGGCGCGGCGAAACCGGGCGGGACGGCAACGGTGATCCATACGGCTGAGGCTCTGCCGGAGCTTTTGCTTGCGGCCGGTGTACGTTTCGGAGGCTTACACCTCATCCCGCTCCACCCCGGAGCCGGGGCGCCGGCAATCCGGATCGTCATGTCAGGAAAAAAAGGCAGCCGTGCACCGCTGTCCCTCGCGTCCGGCCTTGTGCTTCACGAAGCCGATGGCACGCCCACAAGTGCCGCGCGAGCGATCCTCCGGGACGGCAGCGGGCTTTTTTGACACAGCTGGAAAGTTCGATTGCGCCTCGCAAGCCTTGTTAACGCACGCCCCGTACACATCTGAAGGGCGTCTTATTCAGCAGGTCACACGTTGATTGTTCATGCGGATCGATAGCGAGCGTCTTCCCGGCTTCGGGCTCGGCAGTCTTTGGGAAAAGGTCAATCCGTTTGGCTCGAAAGGGACGCTGATCCCGGTTCTGCGCCTCACCGGCACCATCGGCGCGGCGACCCCGTTGCGTCCGGGCCTCTCCATCGCCGCGTGTGCAAACGCCCTCGAACGCGCGTTCTCGGTCAAAAATGCCCCGGCAGTGGCGATTCAGATCAACTCTCCCGGCGGCTCGCCTGTGCAATCCCGGCTCATTTACGAGCGTATCCGGACGCTGGCGGCTGAGAAATCCCGGAAGGTTTACGTGTTCGCCGAGGATGTAGCGGCTTCGGGCGGCTATATGATCGCCTGCGCGGCCGACGAGATTTACGCGGATGCGTCCTCGCTTGTGGGCTCTATCGGCGTTCTGTCGGCCGGCTTCGGCTTCGTCGACCTTATCCACAAGCTTGGTGTAGAGCGCCGCGTCTACACCTCTGGCGAGAACAAGTTTCAGCTCGATCCCTTCAAGCCTGAAAATCCGGACGAAATCTCAAGGCTTAAGAAAATCCAGGAGATGGTTCACGAGGATTTCATCGCGCTCGTGAAAGAGAGCCGCGGGCCGCGGATCGCCGCCGCCGGCGACCGCTTATTCACAGGCGAATTCTGGTCGGGGCGTCAGGCGCTTGAGCTTGGGCTCATCGATGGCATCATGGACATCAGGACCAAGATGCGTTCGCTCTATGGCGACGACGTGCGGCTCAAGCTCGTCGCGCCGGAGCGTGGATTGTTACGCCGGAGAACGGGTGTAGGCGTGTCGCTCTCCGGTGGTGACTACGGCATCGGCTTCGCTCAAGGCTTAGCTGGTGATGTGATCTCGGCGTTAGAGGAGCGTGCTCTTTGGGCGCGTTTTGGTTTGTAGACCTGGAGGGGCGCCAGGTTTGTGTTTTCCAGCAGCAGGGTTGTCAGTCATGCCACAAGTTCTTGTTTTCGCCTTGGGAGCAGTCTCCCTTTACTTCGCCTTCCGTTGGGTTCGCCGCGAGTCCGACCGGGTCGATTCCTCTTTGCGCCGCGCAGAGCGTCGCATCCGCGGGACAAACCCCAATCGCGTAGTTCCCTTGGTCTTCGATGCCACGACCGGGTTCTATAAGCCCGCCGAATAGGCCTTCTGCCTAGGATGACGCCTGCCTGGCATCGGGATATGATCCGTGAAAGGCAGGGAACTCCATGCAGGGAAAGTCGATCCTCCTCATCATAGGCGGCGGCATAGCGGCCTATAAGTGCCTGGATTTCATCCGGCGCGCCAAAGAGCGCGGGGCAAAGGTGCGATGCATCCTCACCGTTGCCGCTCAGCACTTCGTTACGCCGCTTTCGGCCGCTGTCCTGTCCGAAGAGCCGGCGTTTACCGATCTGTTCGACCTCAAGAACGAGACTGAGATCGGTCATATCAGGCTCTCGCGCGAGGCCGATCTCATCATCGTCGCTCCCGCGACGGCGGATCTTCTCGCGAAAATGGCGCACGGGCTTTGCAACGATCTTGCCAGCACCGTCCTGATGGCGGCGGATAAGCCGGTGCTCGCCGCCCCTGCGATGAATTGGCGCATGTGGGAACACCCCGCGATGAAGCGGAACCTTTCCCAGCTCAAGACGGATGGCATCCATTTCGTTGGCCCGAACGAGGGCGGGATGGCTTGCGGCGAATGGGGCATGGGCCGCATGGCCGAAGTGGACGAGATTCTCGCCGCCGCCGGAGATCTTCTCGCGAGCGAGGCATCGAAACCGCTGCAAGGCCGGCATGTGCTGGTGACGGCGGGGCCGACCTATGAACCCATCGATCCCGTCCGCTTCATCGGCAATCGCTCCAGCGGAAAACAGGGCTACGCCATCGCCGCCGCCGCCTCGCGGCTCGGCGCGAGGGTGACGCTCGTGGCCGGGCCCAGTGCCTTGCCGGTTCCTCTTGGCGTCACAGCCGTTCATGTCGAGACGGCGCAGAAGATGCTTGAGGCGGTGGAATTCGCGCTTCCAGCCGACGTTGCGGTTTTCAGTGCGGCCGTCGCCGATTGGCGTGCTGCGTCCGTGGAGAGCGTGAAGATCAAAAAGGGCGAATCGGCGCCCCAGCTTCGTCTGATCGAAAATCCCGATATCCTGAAAACAATCTCGAAGCGGACTGGGAAGAGACCGTCTCTGGTCATCGGATTTGCGGCTGAAACGGGGAATGCGGTCGCGAATGCGGTCAAGAAATTGGAAAGCAAGGGCTGCGATTGGATTGTCGCCAACGATGTGTCGCCCGAAGGCGGTGTTTTTGGCGGCAACAGGAACACGGTGCATGTGATTACGAAGGCGGGTGTTCAAAGCTGGCCGGAAATGTCGAAGGACGAAGTCGCGGATCGCCTCATGCAAGCGGTCGCGGCGTGGCTGAGTCTAGAAAGTGCAACCGCAGCGGAAACCGCGCTCAATGCGGTTCCCCAGTCATGACGGCCGTCCCCTACCGCGTCTTGCCTCATGGCGAAGGCCTGCCCCCGCCGTCTTACCGGAGCGCCCTCGCATCCGGTCTCGATCTCGCGGCAGCCGTGCCAGAGGATGCGGCGTTGCGTCTCGCTCCCGGCGCGCGCGTCCTGGTGCCGACCGGGATAGCGATCGAACTGCCAGCCGGGCTGGAGGCGCAAATACGCCCGCGCTCCGGGCTTGCGCATCGCCACGGCGTCACGGTGCTCAACGCGCCAGGCACCATCGATGCGGATTACCGGGGCGAAATCTTTGTTCTTCTTATCAATCACGGCAAGGACGTGTTCACGATAGAGCGCGGGGAGCGAGTAGCCCAGCTCGTGGTATCTCCGGTTGCATCGATCACGCTGGAAAAAGCGGAAACGCTTGAGATAACGGCGCGTGATACTGGAGGGTTCGGATCGACCGGAAGGCGCTAACGGGACGTCATGACGTTTAGTCATAGGTCCCATGACCTCTCTTCGCATCATTGTGCAGCGCACCATATCGGGACGGTTCGACCATAGCAAGGTGCCAAGCCCAAATTGGCGCCATAACCCAGAAAGGGGTTCTCATGCCCGAATCTCATATCTGGGGAGGAACGGTAAGACGTATGTGGTTGCAGGAAAGCGATAAGTTCCGCGACCATCTTTTGAGGCTCGATCGCGACAATCGCAGGATGCGATTTGGAATGATTGTCAGCGATGACTTTATAGTCGACTACTCGTCGCGTCTTGGAGACATGCGCTGCCTTGTGTATGGATTCTTTACCGCCGATGGCGAGATGCACGCTGCGGCAGAAATGCGCCAGATCGGCGATATCTGGTCCGTGGATGCCGAAGGGGCATTCTCAGTCGAGCGCGACTATCAAAACCGCGGGGTCGGCACGGAGCTTCTTGGCAGGATCATCCGCGCGGCGCGCAATCGCAGCGTTTCGCACCTCTACATGAATTGCCTCGCGGAAAACCATAAGATGCAGCGGCTTTGCCGGAAGTATGAAGCGGAGCTGCATTTCGACCAAGGCGATGTCGTGGGCCGGGTTCTTCCGGCGCTTCCGGACTACATGTCTGTGTGGGAGGAAGCGCTCGACGATTCCAATGGCTTCGTCATGGCGGTTCTGGACTTCCCAAAGCGCATGGCTCCGGCGCTCTATCATCAGCACTAGGCCTCAATAGCGGCCCGGCCTGCAGTGGCCGGGCCGCTGTGCCGATACCCGGGCGGCAACCGTTGCCCCGTTTGTTGCTTGCTTTATCACGGAGCCTTACCCTTCGAGACGCCGCCGATGGCGGCTCCTCAGATGAGAACGCCCCGCTGACGGCCCACTATGATGAGCCTTCCCTTCCCCTCGTGGTGAGCAGGCCGAAGGCCGTCTCGAGCCATGAGGGGAAGCGTTTCGCCTTAAAGGCATCCGCTTTTGATGGAATCAAAAGCGGGCTCTAACCTTTTGTTTTCTGGGCGTCTTTGCCGGAAAACCGCTTCACACTTTTCCCGGCGCACTCCAGAAACGGCTCACATCTGCGCCTGCAATCGCGCCAGTGAACGCGCTACCGGCGTGCGCGCCGGCAGCGTGTTTGTGATCCTGACTTTGGATTCGCGCTAATTCTTCGACTTGTCGACCAGCGCGCGCTCGGCGATCCAAGGCATCATCGCGCGCAGGCGGCGCCCGGTTTCCTCGATGGGATGGGCGTCGCACTTCGCGCGCATGGCTTTGAAGCTCGTCTGATTGACACGGTTCTCAAGCATCCACTCGCGTGTGAACCTGCCGCCTTGAATATCCGACAGAACAGCTTTCATGGCATCTTTCACGCGGGCATCAACGATGCGCGGCCCGGTAACATATTCGCCGTACTCCGCCGTGTTCGAGATCGAGTAGTTCATATTCGCAATGCCGCCCTCGTAAATGAGATCGACGATCAGCTTCACCTCGTGCACGCATTCGAAATAGGCCATCTCGGGTGCGTACCCCGCTTCGACCAGGGTCTCATAGCCGGACCGCATCAATTCCACGAGGCCGCCGCACAGCACGGTTTGTTCGCCGAAAAGGTCCGTTTCGCACTCTTCCCTGAAGCTCGTCTCGATGATGCCGGCGCGCCCGCCACCGATGGCGCTGGCATAGGAGAGGCAAAGCTCATGCGCATTGCCGCTCGCGTCCTTCGCGACCGCGATCAGGCAAGGCACACCGGCGCCACGGACATACTCGGACCGCACCGTATGACCCGGACCCTTCGGTGCCACCATGCCAACGTCAAGATCGGCGCGCGGCTCGATCAAATTGAAATGAATGTTGAGACCGTGGGCGAAGAGCAGGCACGCCCCTTCCTTCATATTGGCGGCCAGATGATCGCGGTAGATATCGCCCTGAAGCTCATCCGGGGTCAGCATCATGACCACGTCGGCCCACTTCGCGGCCTCGGCCACATCCAGGACGCGGAGCTTCTGCGCCTCGGCCTTCTTCGCCGAGCCCGACCCATTGCGCAAGGCGACAGCCACTTCCGCCACGCCCGAATCCCGTAAGTTGAGCGTGTGAGCATGGCCCTGGCTGCCATAGCCTACGACGGCGACTTTTTTGCCCTTGATGAGATTGATATCGGCATCGCGATCGTAATAAACGCGCATGGTGATTTCCCTTTTTGAAGTTTCCTGATGAAGTCAGGGCGCGGCGTTGCGATCAAAGACGCGATACGCTCTGAAACTCGAGTTGGGCTTAAGCAGCGAATGTGGCGAGGTCAATGGAATTACGCAACCTGCAAGCTGAGGCTGTGGCATAAGGATTGCCGGTTTTGACACTTCTTGACTTAACCCTCTTTGAAGGTCATAACGCTTGAAAATCACCGCGATTGTGAGCTTTCCGCGTCTTACCGGGTTGTAGCCGCAACCGGAAGGCGCCTCGCGAAAAGGAGGCGACATGGGCGGCGCCGATCTGGCTCCAGATTACAGGCCGTCGGAAGACGAACCATTTATGAATGAGCGCCAGCGCGCTTACTTTAGAAAAAAACTTCTTGCGTGGCGCGAAGAACTCCTTCGGGAAAGCAAGGAAACTCTGGATTATTTGCAGGATTTGGAACAGCATCCCGATGTGACTGATCGGGCGAGCTATGAGTCCGACCGTGGGATCGAGCTTCGCGCGCGAGACCGGCAGCGCAAGCTTATCGCGAAAATCGATGCGGCTCTCATCCGGATCGACGATGGCTCCTATGGTTATTGTGAGGAAACCGGCGAGCCGATTGGGGTCAAGCGGCTCGATGCGAGGCCGGTGGCGACGCTGAGCCTCGAAGCGCAGGAGCGCCATGAGCGGCGCGAACGCATCTACCGCGACGATTAGAAAGTGGTGAGGACCGGTCCATCCTCCGGCTGACTTAGGATATCGCTTTTCTTATGAACGCGTTCACAGTCTCAACTTAGAATGAGATAAGGTGGAGTTAGCGTTACACGTCATGGTGAGGCCAGCATTCAATGCGTGCACTCTTCGCAGCCACCTTAAGTGGCAACGCATTTGGACTCGCGGGTGAACTCAAGACGATGGCACCTTGGCAAGCCTCGGTTCTGACTCTGTTCCCCGGGATGTTTCCTGGGCCGCTCGGCTTGAGCCTTTGCGGCCGGGCGCTTGAGGAGGCGGTCTGGCAGCTCACGCTCTCCAACATCCGCGACTTTGCGATAGGCAGGCACCGCTCCGTCGACGATACGCCGGCGGGCGGCGGCGCTGGAATGGTCTTGCGGGCGGACGTGGCGGCGGCCGCCATCGATGGGGCGCGTAGTAGATCGCCGGACGCGCCATGCATCTATCTCTCACCCCGCGGAACGCCGCTAACACAGGAGCGCATCCGGAGTTTGGCTGCAGGCCCTGGCGTCATCCTGTTTTGCGGGCGCTTCGAAGGGCTCGATCAGCGCGTCATCGAGGCGCGCAAGCTTGAGGAGATCTCGATCGGCGACTATGTGCTATCCGGCGGCGAGCTTGCTGCCATGGTTCTGATCGATGCGTGTATCCGCCTCCTGCCTGGCGTGATCGGCGCCGAGGCTTCGCTGGCCGAAGAGAGTTTCGAGAACGGGCTCCTCGAATATCCGCACTACACCAAGCCACGCCTCTGGGAGGGCCTTGAGATTCCCGAGGTTCTTTTGTCCGGGGATCACGCCCGTGTCGCCGCATGGCGGCGGGAACAATCGGAACGCCTCACGAATGAGCGCCGGCCGGATTTGCGCCGTCGAAAAAAACCGGATTGAAAAGCCCTACTGCTCCTCCACCAGCGGGAAGCGCGTGGGGTGGCCGGAGCGGACCATCGACAGAAGTCCCGAATTGGGGTCCTTGAAAACCTGTGTGTGGCCGAGCTGGCCCGCGACGCCCGGAAGGCCGCCTTGGCATTTCCGGCGTGGCGCACGCCCAAAAAAGCCGACAGCCCAGATGCGCATCACGCCGATTTCGCCGTTCCCGGTTTTGAGAATGTGCGCTTCCGGTTTCCTTCCATAGCACCAGCCCGAGAACACCTTCTGCTGGGCACCCAAGACATCGAAATAGTCGCCGACATTGGCTTCGAAGGAAGCGGTGGTTGGCCGGTGGGTTTTGGGGAGCCAGACATAGATGAAGATGTAAGAGCCATCAGCCTGTGCTTGCGGAAGCTGAATTTTTTCCAAATCCGGAATATCCAAGTTGATAAACTTGCCTGCAATTGTGTCTATTCTGTCATGAAAAAAGTCGGGAGCTTGCGCGTAGGCGGGTTTCAGAGAAAATGCGATTAGGAATGCACATGCGAGAGGAAAAAACCTCATAACATCTCCTTCGCTCTTGGAGCTATCGACGCGAAACCTTCTCCCTTCTTCTGAAGTGTACCTGATTTTCTCGCTTTGCCAAGCCCTTCCCATTGGCCGAAGAACAAGCGGATATCAATCTGGCTTGAGGCCGTGATTTGGCCCGACCGCTCCGAAGCTCGCTAAGCGGCTGTAAAACGGCGGCGGAAAAGGAAACCTGCAATTCCAATTTCAGGCGCGGCACTCTAAGGTGCTGGTTTTAAGGACCCGTGCAGAATGTCCTCATGACGCAAGATGAAGCCCTCCAAATTCTCAAAACCGGCGCCAGCGTCTTTCTGACTGGCGAGCCCGGCAGCGGCAAAAGCTATGTCGCCGCGCGTTACGTCGGCTATCTGCGCCGCGAGAACGTGCCCGTCAGCCTGACAGCATCGACCGGCATCGCGGCCGCGCAGCTCGGCGGCACAACCGTGCATGCCTGGAGCGGCATCGGCACCCGCTCCCACATCACGAGTGCGGACATGGAGGCGATAACAAAAAACCGGCGGGTCACGGACCGCATCAAAAAGGCTCGTGTCCTTGTCGTCGACGAGGTCTCGATGCTGTCGGGCCAAACGCTCTCCGCCGTCGGACAGGTTTGCCAGCATGTGCGCAAGTCCAGCGCGCCGTTTGGCGGTTTGCAGACCGTGCTCGTGGGCGACTTTTTCCAGCTCCCGCCGGTCGTCCGGCGCGACGAGCGGGCCGGGCCCGAGATTGAAAGTCAGGACGAAGAGGACAATTCGCCTTTCGCCTATGCCTCCCGCGCCTGGCGTGATCTCGATCCATCGACCTGCTATTTGACGGAGCAGCACCGCCAAACCGATAGCGAATTTTCGAGCCTCCTCGCAGCCATCCGCTCGAACCGCTGCGGCAAAGCCGATCTCGGCTTGCTGGCTAGCCGGCGCATCGCCCAGGACAGCCTGCCGCGCAGCGTAACCCGCCTCTTCACGCACAATATGGACGTGGACCGCATCAACCAGGCGGAACTCATCAAGCTGCCCGGAGAGACCAAAAGCTTCCATATGACATCGATGGGGGACAAGCTGCTGGCGGATGGCCTGAAGCGCGGCTGCCTCTCGCCCGAACGCCTCGATTTGAAAATCGGCGCGGCGGTCATGTTCACGAAAAACGACCCGGACGGACGCTTTGTGAATGGGACGCTTGGCGTGGTCTCCGATTTCGACCGCGACGACGGTTACCCCGTTGTGATCACAAAAAGCGGCTTAACGGTCTTCGCAAAGCCCGCCGAATGGAAGGTGAACGAAGACGACAGCGTCAAAGCGGGAATCGAGCAGGTGCCGTTGCGCCTCGCCTGGGCGATCACCGTGCACAAGAGCCAGGGCATGTCTCTCGACGCGGCGGTGATGGATCTCTCGCATGCCTTCGAATACGGCCAAGGCTATGTCGCTCTTTCGCGCGTGCGGAGCCTGAGCGGCCTGCATCTTCTCGGCTGGAACGAGCGTGCGCTGCGCGTTCATCCCGAGGCCTTAGCCAAAGATGCCAGTTTCCGGCGTTCTTCGGAAGTGGAGAGCGAACGGCTTGCAAGGACCCGAGGCGAGGCGGGGGCTCTTGAGAGCGCCTATATGCGCGAATTGAAGGCTCCGGTTGGGGCAACTGCGCCGTCGGCCACGAATGGCCGGGCAGGAAGCGCCTACAGGAAATGGGCACCGGAAGAAGAGGCGGATATATCAGCCCGCTATAGGCGCGGCGAAAGTGTAAAAGCCATCGCTGCGGCGCTTGGCCGGCAGGAGGGCGGCGTACGCTCCCGCCTCGTCAAACTTGGGCTGATCTTGAAATAGGGGTGACGTCCGGCATGGCGTAATGGCCGGGCTTGACTAAGCTACGGAAAATCAGTGTTTTGCTGGATGGCCGCGTCAAGTGCGGCCATGCCACTATCGAAGTGCTGCAGCCTGCATGATTTTGTGCTCGGCGCCAGAGCTTTCGCCTTTTTCGCGACCTCGTCCTTCGAGACTCGGCCTCCTCAGCGACTGTCTTAGCAGTCAAGCGTTTTGCCATGGTTTTTTTTCTCTCAAGATGGCGTTGAGATGGTCAGCAGCTTCGGGGCAACGGCGATGATTGCGACCTTTTTGGCCTTTCCCGCTGCGGAAGGCGGTTCCGGAAGGCTTTCAGGGGTGGATTGAACCCCATGGCTACCATAGCGCCCATGAATAAGGCGGCCCGCACGTCCGCCATCGATGAAGCTTTTTCCCTGCCAGCGGCCGGATGTCTCAGGGATTGGCCGAACGTGAATTTGCCAGATCGCTTCGCGGCTCGCGTCTGTGGCAAGGCGTGCGGCGTCGTCCATCAGCCACTGGGCGTCATGCGCCCTGTCGGTAAGATAGAAGTAGGTGGCGATGCCAATGACAATGGCGGGCAGCGCTTGGAGGATGAAAAGCCACTGCCAGCTCTTAAGGCCGGAAACGCCTGCGAAAGTGACAAGGATCCAGCTCGAAAGCGGCGCGCCGATGACCCGGAAAAGTGCGATGGCCTTCATGAACAGCCCAATCATCTTGGCCCGTTCCGCGGATGTGTACCAATAGGTCAATGATGCCGGGAAAGCCGGCTTCCGCGACGGCCATGGCCTTCCTTCAGGACGAGACGAGCTTCTATGTCATCCGCTTCCTGCTCGGCGCGCGGAAACAAGGACCCACGTGACCATGATTTGGCCGATCCACTTCCGGGCGCCGACTTTGTCTTCGCCGCCAGCTAAATATCCAGGTGCGACACCGAAAGCGCGTTTGCCTGGATAAACTCGCGGCGGGGCTCGACCACATCGCCCATGAGCTTGGAGAAGATTTCGTCGGCGTCGTTCAACTCGCCGAGCTTGACTTGCAGCAGCGTGCGGACATTGGCGTCGAGGGTGGTCACGCGAAGCTGCTCGGGATTCATCTCGCCGAGACCTTTGTAGCGTTGCATGGTGACGCCCGCCCGGCCCGCAGCGAAGATCGCATCCAGCAAGGAGCGCGGTCCGAACACCGGCGTCTGGATGGCTTTGCGCTCCAGCATGGCCTTCCCCGAGAAAAGCGCTGCGAAATCGGGGTGGTATTGAGTGAAGCTTCCGCGCATCGGCCGACTGGATCAGCGCCCAATCGATGGTGTGAGACTCTTTCACGCCGCGCACCTCGCGCTCGAAAATAAACCCGCCATCCGGGCTGCGTGAAAAACTCCAGCCTTGTTCGGTCTCCTCGGACAGCGCTTTCAGACGCTCAACGGTTTGTGCCGCGAGTTCCGCGGCTTCCTCGTCCTGATCGGCAAGCTTTGGATTGAGAAGCCCGACGATGGCGGCCTGCTCGACCACCCTGCGTTCGTAGCGCGGATGAAGCGCTTCCAGCACATGGCGGAAGCCTCGCGCCCGTTCGGCGGCTGCGCGCACATCCCGGGCGGCGCGCCGCTCGCCATCGCTCAAGAATGAGCACGGCGCCGTCGAGCCCGCCATCGATCAAGAAATCCTCGAGCGCGCGTTCGTCCTTGAGATAATCCTCCGAGCTTCCGCGCTTGACCTTATAAAGCGGCGGTTGCGCGATATAGATATGCCCGGATTCGATCAAGGCCGGCATTTGGCGATAGAAGAATGTCAGCAGGAGCGTACGGATATGGGCGCCGTCGACATCGGCGTCGGTCATGATGATGATGCGGTGATAGCGCAGCTTCGACAGGTCGAAATCGTCGCGGCCGATGCCCGTTCCAAGCGCGGTGATCAGCGTTCCGATTTCCTGACTCGACAGCATTTTGTCGAAGCGCGCGCGCTCGACGTTCAGGATTTTGCCCCGTAGCGGCAGCACGGCTTGGTTCGACCGGTCGCGCCCTTGCTTCGCCGAGCCGCCGGCGCTATCGCCCTCGACGAGGAAAATCTCCGATTTTGCGGGATCGCGCTCCTGGCAATCGGCGAGCTTACCGGGCAAGTTCGCGACGTCGAGCACACCTTTGCGCCGCGTCAGCTCGCGGGCCTTGCGGGCGGCTTCGCGCGCCGCTGCCGCTTCGGCAACCTTGAGGAGGATGAGCTTGCCTTCGACGGGATGCTCCTCGAACCACGTTCCGAGCGTATCCGCCATGATGTTTTCGACGGCGGGCCGGACCTCCGAAGACACGAGCTTGTCTTTGGTCTGGCTCGAAAATTTTGGGTCGGCGACCTTCACCGACAACACGCAGGTCAGCCCCTCGCGCGCGTCGTCGCCCGTGAGCTGCACCTTTTCCCTCTTGGCGACGCCCGACGAGGTTGCGTAGGTATTGATCGTGCGCGTGAGCGCCGCGCGGAAGCCGGCAAGATGCGTGCCGCCGTCGCGCTGCGGAATGTTGTTGGTGAAGCAGAACACGCCTTCGTGATAGCCGTCATTCCACCAAAGCGCGGCTTCTACGGCAACGCCTTCGCGCTCCGTTTTGATGAAGATCGGTTCCGGCAAGAGCGGCGTGCGGGCACGGTCGAGATACTGCACGAACGCCTTGAGACCGCCTTCATACATGAATTCGCTTTGGCGCGTGCTCGACGCCGCGGAGATCCGAAAGCACGATCCGGACGCCCGAGTTCAGGAAGGCAAGTTCCCGCAACCGGTGCTCCAGCGTGGCATAGTCGAACTCGATCATCGTGAAGGTCGCGGTGCTCGGCGTAAAGGTGACGCGCGTTCCGGTTCTGCCCGGCGTGCTGGCCACGACTTTCAGCGGGGCTTCCGGGACCCCATCGGCAAAGACCATGAAATGTTCCTTGCCTCCGCGCCAGACGGTCAGCTCAAGCCGGGTCGAAAGCGCGTTTACTACGGATACGCCGACGCCATGCAGGCCGCCCGATACCTTGTAGGAATTCTGGTCGAACTTGCCGCCCGCATGGAGTTGGGTCATGATGACCTCGGCGGCGGAAACGCCCTCCTCGGTATGGATCTCTGTCGGGATGCCGCGCCCATTATCCTCCACGGTGACGGAGCCATCGGCGTTCAGCTTGACGGAAACAAGGTCGGCATAGCCGGCGAGCGCCTCGTCGATCGCGTTGTCGACCACCTCATACACCATGTGGTGCAAGCCCGAACCGTCGTCCGTATCGCCGATATACATGCCTGGACGCTTGCGGACCGCGTCGAGGCCCTTCAGGACCTTAATGCTGTCTGCGCCGTAGGCTTCTGCCGCCTCGTCGATGCGCCGTGCTGCTTCCATGAATGACACCTGATTCGGCCGCCGGCTGGGCGGCACTTTGATACACTGTTATTTAGGGTTTCGAACCGGTTTCTGCATCGCTCGAAGGGGCGAAAACCCCATTTGACACAAGAAAAAACTGGGCCTGGGCCATATCTTTGAGGGCCGTGAATATCTCCAAATCGGTACCCGTCATCCACACCTGCGCGCCAAGGCTCGCAATGGCCGAGAACAGCGCGAGACGGCGCGCCAAATCGAGATGCGCCGCAATTTCATCCAGCAAAACGAGGGGGGCCAATCCTCCTGTCACCCGTTTCACGAGCCGCGCCTGAGCCAGCACGAGGCCCACAAGAAGCGCTTTTTGTTCGCCGGTCGAGCACATTTTCGCGGGCAACCCTTTTGGCCCGTGAACCACATCGAGATCGCTCCGGTGCGGCCCCGTGAGCGTCCGGGCCGCCGCGCGGTCGCGGTCACGCGATTGGGCGAGGAGACGCCGGTAGGACTCGCGGATATCCTCTGCCGGTTCGCACTCAACTTGGCCTTCAAGATGCCCCACAAGCGCGGCATGCGCCCAGGGGAAAGCCGAGTCCGGATCGCGATCCCGTTCCGCAGCGATTTCGGACGTGAGGCTTTGAATGGCCCGATGGCGCGCTTCGGCTATGGCCACGGCGGCTCCGGCCATTTGCACCTCAATACTATCCAGAAGTTGTGGCGGACTCAAGGCTTCAAGTGCCTTGTTGCGCTGGCGCATGGCACGGTCGAAGATCGAGGCGGTGCTTGCATAAGCCGGGTTGAGACCGAGCGCGAGCCTATCCATGAAGCGGCGGCGCTCACTGGCCGGTCCTGTAAACAGGCTATCCATCGCGGGAGTCAGCCAGAGCATCCGGATATGCGACAAGGCGCCGGAGCCCTTTGCGTTGCGGCCGTCGATCTTGACTGTGCGCGGGGTGCGCGCGCCCAGCACACTGCCTGGATGCATTTGAATACCCGTCCCGATTTGCGTTTCCCCGGCATCGGCGAAGAGCTTCGCGGCGACGGCCCAGCCGCCCGGACCGCCAGCGCGGGCGAGATCGGGAAACGGCAGGGAACGAAGGCCCCGCCCCGCCGTAAGCAATGAGATGGCTTCGAGGCAGTTGGTCTTTCCAGCGCCATTGGGGCCGGCGAGGACGACGGGACCCGGGCCGCAAGTCAGCGCGGCGGTTTCGTAGTTACGAAAGTCCGCGAGCATGAGCCTCGCGATCCAGAAGCGGTTCAGGTCAACCATGGAGATGTGCGATTCGGGTCATGCATCGCGAGTAGCGTCACAATGATTCTCAAGACCCCTAGTCCTGTCCTTCTCCCCACTGGAGAAGGGACCCCCGAACAAGCTGTTGAGAGCGCAACTGCGTTCACTCTCCCGATGGGAGAGGGATAGGGTGAGGGGTAATTGGTCAGCCATAGCTAGAGCGAGCGCGGAGATGTCCAAAACTTAGACGCGCATCGGCATCAGCACATAGAGCGCGGTCGAGTCGCTTTCCTCGGCGACGAGCGTTGGTGAGGATCCGTCGGCCAGTTTGAACATGGCCTTGGGGCCATCGATCTGCGCCGCGATATCGAGGAGATAGCGCGCGTTGAAGCCGATTTCGATCGGCTCGTTGCGGTAATCGGCCGATATTTCTTCCGTTGCAGAGCCCGAGTCGGGGTTGTTCGCCGAGACGATCAGGCGCCCTTCGCTGACGTTGAGCTTTACTGCACGGCCCTTCTCGGAGGAGAGCGTAGAAACCCGGTCGACAGCCTTGACGAGATCGGCATTCTCAAGGAGCAGAAGCTTTTTGTTGCCCGTAGGGATGACGCGGGCGTAGTCGGGAAATGATCCGTCGATAAGCTTCGAGGTCAGCACCACATCGCCTGCCGCGAACCGGATTTTGGCTGGCGAAAGCGAAACTTCGACTGTGGACTGGCTATCGCTCAGCAGCTTGATGACCTCGGCGACGGCCTTTCGCGGGACGATAACGCCAGGCATCCCTTCGGTTCCCTTGGGGCACTCCGTCTCAACTTGGGCAAGCCGGTGGCCATCGGTGGCGACCGCCCTGAGCTTCGCACCGCCGGCGCCCTCGACCCGGTGCAGATAAATGCCGTTGAGGTAATAGCGTGTTTCTTCGGTCGATATCGCGAATCGGGCCTTTTCGAACAGCCGTTTCAGCTCGGAGCCCTCGACGATGAAGCGGTGAGGCAGATCCGCCTGCCCCATGTCCGGGAACTCGGCCGCCGGCAGAATCGCAAGCTCGAAGCTCGCCCGGCCGGCGGTGATCTTGAGCCGCCCCTCTTCGCCTTTACGCTCGACGCGAATCTCCGCCCCGTCCGGCAGTTTGCGGACGATATCGTGCAGGGTATGCGCGGAAATCGTTATAGCGCCCGGTGCCTCAACCTTGGCCGGGAGCGTTTCGACGGCCTCCATGTCGAGATCGGTCGCCTTGAGGGTCAACACACCGGAAGCGTCCGCAGCGGCCAGAATGTTGCTGAGGATCGGAATGGTGTTACGCCGCTCGACGATGCCCGTGATATGTCCAAGGGCGCGAAGCAACATGTTACGGTCGGCAACGAAGCGCATGGTGACTTGAATACCCCGCTCAGGCGGTGTTCTGATTGTCCATGAAGAATGACCGCTGCACAGGATCTGTCAAGTCCAGCGGTGCCGTGCACCTGGCGCTTTTTCCTAGACGGCTCCGTCCTTAAGCATCCGGGACAGCGAATCGAGTTCGTCCTTCAGTACGCCGTCTTGCTGCTTGAGGTTTTCGATTTTCCGTATCGCGTGAAGCACGGTCGTGTGGTCCCTGCCGCCAAAGCGCCGTCCTATTTCGGGAAGCGAGCGCGATGTTAGCGTCTTGGCGAGATACATACCGATCTGACGGGGCCGGACGATCGATTGATTGCGCCGGCTGGACAAGAGATCGCCACGCTGCACGCCGTAATGCTTCGCCACGATGCGGAGGATATCGTCGATCTTGACCCGTTTCGGCTCCTTCGAGCGAATGAGGTCGCCGATTGTGTTCTCAGCCGCGTCGCAGGTCACCTTTTCTCCGGTGAGCTGATAGGTGGCGTGAAGGCGGGTGATGGCGCCCTCAAGTTCCCGGCCGTTTTCCGTAAGCTGCGTGGCGAGATAATCGAGCACATCCGAGGGAATGTCGAAGCCTGGGGACGATGCCATTTTCTCGGCCGCGCGCTTCTCCAGGATTTTCAACCGGAGATCGTAGTCGAGTGGAGCCAGTTCCGCGACCAAGCCGCCGGAGAGCCTCGAACGCATCCTCGCGTCGAAGCTTTCAAGCAAGAGCGGCGCGCAATCGGCGGCCACAACGACCTGTTTGCCGCCATCGATCATGGAATTCAGCGTGTGGCAGAACTCCTGCTGGAAGGTCCGCCCTTGCAGGAACTCCATGTCGTCTATGAGGAGAAGGTCGATCGTGCGCAGCTTCTCCTTGAAGGCTGGCGCGTCGCGCGTTTGAAGAGCCTCGGCGAAGCTGTACATGAAGCGTTCCGCCGTAAGGTAGAGCACCTTCGCATCAGGAATGCGCTGTTTCATTTCCCAGGCGATGGCGTGAAGGAGATGCGTTTTTCCCATGCCCACGCGAGCATGGATGTAAAGCGGATTATATTTCAGAGGCTGCTCGCCGGTGCTCTCTGCGACCTGAAGGGCGGCGGCATGGGCGAGGCGGTTGGATGCGCCCACCACGAAGGACTGAAACGTGTAGCGAGGGTCGAGCGGCGATCCCTCGAAGCCATCGAGCCCGGTACGGCCGTCGCGGACAGGCAAGGAAACGGCGCGAAGGGGAATGGGAACGGCGGGCAAGGTGTGAGGCCTCGGGGACGCAGGTTCTTTCGCAAGCGAAACGGGCTTCAGCTTCTCTACCGGAGCGAGATGTGGCTGCCTTACCCGGAACTCAAGCCGGTTGACCCCGTTCAGTTCGGTGCCGCAGCAGGCCAGCAGTTTCTCCGAATAATGAGATTGAAGCCAATTGCGCAGGAACTTGGTCGGCACCGAGACCTGGACCACGCGGCCATCGTAGTTCTCGAGTTCGACCCGTCCAAACCAACTCGTGAAAACGTCGTCTCCGAGTTCAGCCCGCAGGCGGCTTTGAATGCGCCGCCATTTATTTTCGATCGTCGAAGTCGAGACCTCTAAGGCTTCCATTGTAAAATACCTCGCCGCCCAGTGGGGCTTCAGCTTTCAAAATCGGAAAGTGGGGATGCGCGCCAGTGTGCTAGGCCGAAGCCGGCCGCTGTTCAGGGCCGTCATCCGGCAGAACCGGCGCGAGCAAACCTTGGGCGGGTTTGATTGCCGCCCCAGCTCCAGCCCTTAGGGTAAGGCTCCCCGGGTGCGCGGCGTGCCCGCGTCCGGCCGGAGGCTGCTGTGCAAACAGGGCCTCTGCCAGATCCGATGAAAGGTGCTGAAACTCCCGCGAAGCGAGATAAGCCTTCCACGGAATGGAGGGGTGCTCGGCTTTCGAGGCGTCCCGGCTTGACTTTTCTTCGCTGCGGGCGATCAAGCGCTGAGCGCGCTCGAATATCGCCGGCCGCTCAGCCGGGACTTTCCATGCATAAGAACAAATCAAGTCTGGCGATACCGCCAGGCATTCGCTTTGCATTCGTCTTCCTCCTGCCCAATGCATAACGGACAGAGGATGCAACGGACGCCAAGAAGCACCCGGGCCGCGCACCGTCCTTCCGTCGCCTGATCAATGGACAACGATGCCCGTATGTTGGAGGCCACTCCACATATCGAGCCCGGTACGCATTACACAGAAACATCTATCAGGAGGGGATTATTCCCCGTTCGGATGGGTAAGCATACAAAGGACGTCCGGGCCGCGCAAGAGCGGTGGCAGGGGTCAACCCGGTGCGCGGCGCGGTGCCGCGCCTTGAACCAAGCCGTCTGAAGAAAGCGGGGATGAAGCGCAAGCCCTTGAAAAAGTTAACGATTCGTTAACACTTTTTCTTTGTTTGACTGCAATCTGAGGTAGAAGAGTTTTTTGGCAATAGAAAGGATTTTCCCAGCCGGTGGGCCGGACGCCGAACTGCCAAGGGATTGATAATCAACGATTTCGTCGGCGTAGGGCCGAGCAGTGATGCAAATCGGCATCAGTGCTGGCGAATCTACGCAGCCTCTCCCAGCGCCTTGATGCGCGCGGAGAGTCGCGAGATTTTCCGGGACGCCGTGTTCCTGTGAATGATGCCTCTTGTCGCCGAGCGCATGATCTCAGGCTGCGCCTCGCGGAGAGCCACATTGGCGGCATCCTTGTTGCCGGCAGCGATGGCTTCCTCGACCTTACGTACGAAAGTCCGCAAGCGGCTCTTCCGGGATTTGTTGATGAGCGTCCGCCGTTCGGCCTGACGGGCCGCTTTTTTTGCCGATTTTGTATTCGCCATGTCTCGGTTTGTCCTGCGCAGACGGGCAGCCCGCGCTGTCAGTGTCTCTGTTGGATGAAAGAAGCCCAGCCTGCAAGAGCAGACGATCTCCGCTTGCATATACATTTGATGGCATTGAGCGTCAATCTTAGGGCGGCGATTCCCTCAAATAGTGGATAATCCGCAGGTCCGCCACGCACGGGCCTCTAATTTCCGGTAGGGAGCGGCAGGTTGAAACCTTCCTTCTTGAGTTGCTCGCGGAGCCAGCCAAACCGCTCGTAGTTCGAGAGCGTAATCGGACCCGTATAGGTGAGGCTTTGTTGCTTACGCGGCGGGTATTGGACATAGGTTTTCATGAGCTTTTGTAACTCTTCGCCCATAACGACCCCCATCCACGTCCTTTCCGTAAAGTTGTTCATGAAGATGTCGTAGCGCTCCTGCGGATCCTGCCACAGGTCGAAGACTTGCGGAACCGTCGCCGTGTATTTCTCAGGCCCCTTCCAGCCCAAGTTTGTGTCGACGGCGAGGCCGCCCGTTTGCTGGCCGTCATCGCCGCGCAGATTGAACACGAACTTGTAATTGTGCCAGCGTACCGCGCCGGGGCTCAGTTCGTTCTCGGTAAAGTAGAACCAGGATTGCCGCTGCGAATTGCCCTTTGCGAAAAGGACTGGCGACATGTCGAAGCTGTCGAAGATGATCGGCTGGCCCTCACGGTCCTTATCCGGCAATTTTGTGCCTGCGAGCGAGGCGAAGGTGGCCATGAAGTCAAGTCCGCCGAGGATGTCGTAATTCCGCGTACCAGGCTTGATATTTCCGGACCCCAGGCTATAGCAGGGACCCGGTTGCCGCCTTCCCGCTCCGTTCCTTTGGTGCCGCGGAACGGCGTATAGCCCGCGTCGGGATAAACATCCTGCCAGGCGCCGTTGTCGGTGGTCCAAAAGACGTAGGTGTTCTTTATCGAGGCCAAGCGCGTGAACCTTGTCAAGCAGATGCCCGATGCGCGTATCGTTCTCGACGATGGAGTCCGCGAATTTGCTCTTGGATAACGATTTGTGAATGAAGTCCGGGTGCGGCAGGTTCGGCTGATGCACTTTCATGAAATTGACGCTCATGAAGAACGGCTTGCCCGCTTTTGAAGCCCCGTCGAGGTAGTCCGCGGCGGCTTTTTCGACATACTCGTCGAGGAACGGAATCCCAACCACCCCTTTGTCCGGCGTGTTTACATATTCGCCGTTGACCTTGAATTCCTCCTGCGCCGCTTCGCCGGCTTTGCCCGACAGCGCGCCCTTCGTCACCCGTTCGAACATAGCGCGCAGTTCCGGCGGCATATCGGGAAACCACGCTGGGTCGGCATAGGTGTAGGCGTTGAGATGATAGAGAAAGGCGTATTTCATCTCGTCATAGCCCTGGGCATTCGGCAGCGCATAATCGGCTTCCCCCAGATGCCATTTGCCGGTGAAGAAGGTTCGGTAGCCCGCCTGTTTAAGCACCGAAGCCAACGTCCATTCCGCCGCCGGCAATCCGCCGCCCTGGCCTTGGAAGGCGACCGTCGTCATGCCGCTGCGATTTGGGATGCGGCCCGTCTGCATCGCCGCGCGGCCCGGCGTGCAGCTTGGCTGGGCATAGAACGAGAAGAAGGTCATCCCCTCGTTTGCCAAGCGTTCGAGGCTGGGCGTCTGCATGCCGCGCCCTGGTCCGCCTCCGTAGGGCGCTGCGTCTCCGTAACCGAAGTCGTCGGACACGATCAGGATGATGTTGGGTTTGCCAGCTGCTCCGGCAAAGCATGACCCCATCGCCAACACGGCAAGAAGCGCTAGACAAAGAAACCGAACAGGGATCCCGATCTTCATTTTTCCCTCCATCACCTGGGCTGAGAGCTTGCCTTTTGCTCGACGCGCTCGACGCCTGGCGGGTTCCACTGGCCGGTCAATGCCTCCAGCTTCGGGGCATACAGCCGCATTGTCAGATTGAAAGGCCCGGCGGGCGACGGCAGCCAGTTGGTTTCCTTGCCCGGACCCGGGCTCTCGCTCTGGATGTAAAGGGCGAGGGAACCGTCTGCCTCGCGCTGAAGCGGCATCCAGCTGCTGATCGCGTAGCGGTTCAGCGCGTTCGCAACCGGGAAGCCCTCTTTGTCATAGAGCGTGACCGACCAGAACGCATTGGCGGGCGGCGTACCGTCCTTCTCGAAACGAATCCGGTACTTGTGGTTGCCGCTGAGCGGATTTCCGAGATTGTCCGCGAGGTTGAGCGGATAGATCGCATCCTCGGGCAAATTCGCGCCAAGGCCAACCTGGGCAACGATGGCTCTTTTGAGGTAGTAATTGCCATAAACCCCCATGGTATCGGTGTTCATGGACCACCCATTGACCACGCGGGCGAGGCTTGGAATTTTCCAAGCCATGAGCTTATGTGCGTCCTCCGATGCGTTCGCCAGCGCTGTCCTGATCGACGGATCGAGCTTATTGAATTGCAGACTCTCTCCGGGGGAAATGCCGATCCGCTTCATTCTCGCAACGATGGGCTCGTCCGTTATATGAGGCGGCTGCAACTTCAGGACTTCGGCGGCATAGGGATAGAATTTGTCAGCCGCCATGCTATCGGCTTGGACCTTCGGCGGCGTCTTCATGTCGATGGACGGGTCCACCGTGACGCTCACCTGTTCCGGCGTTTTTCCCCATTGAGAGAGCGGGGTTACTTTGTAGCCCGCCTGGATACGGTGAACGGCCTCGTAGTCCTGCGGTCCATCGGTCTTGGTGCGGCCAATGATCCAGACATAGGGCGTGGGCGACTTGATGTGGCTGAAGCCTTCGGGAACGTCACCTTGCCAGCCCGGCGGGGTCACAAGGAAATTGGCGGCCTGCGTGCCGGTCGTGCGCCAGCCGGGTGATGCGAACACGTCCGTCCACATATCCATCATCGGTAGAAGATAATAGCGCCCCATCGTGTCCGGGGCCGAAACCACAAGCGGCTCCTTGGTCAGATCGAGCCATGCGCTGGAATAGAGCGTATCGAAATTGGGCCGGACAACGCCTTTGAAGCTAGCGGGCGGGTATTCCGGGATGTTCACGAACATGTTCATGGGCCCTTTGCCCAGTTCCTTACCGGCTTCGATGTTCGTGGATTGCTTCCGGGTGATGTCCATGATCACCAGCGGGTAGAGGTAGAGGTAGGCTTCGACCGCAATCGCATGCGCCTCGTCTTGGGTCATCGCCGGTTGCGCGGCGCCGGCCGCGGGCTCCAAAAGCGATGCTGCCGCGAAGGCTGCCAGGGCGGCGAAACATCTCGTCCAACCCGGCTTGGCCTTTGCTCCGGTATCAAGTTTCATCGCACTGACTCCCAACTGCACACGACGATGCCAATGTGGGATTGCGCGGCTGAATTAATTGTTGATTGAAATCAATACAGCGGCTCATATCGCTTTGAATGTTGAGCCGCCGTTGAATGACATGACTCAAACTTTAGCCAAACGGCCTTCTGCGGGGCCGTGTGGCGGCGATAAGCGGGTGGCCGCCGTGGCCCAAATCACTTCAAATTCGTATTGACCGTCAGATCGAACGCGGCCTTCACGACGAACGTTGAGCCGCACCAACTCGAGCCCAAGCCGCTCGGGTTGATGGACGTGATGTTACTGGGACTGAATGTGGCGGTATGGTCCGAGGTCAGCACATTGCAGTTTGCTCGTGTAAGATCGGTGTCGTAGTACCGGAAATCGAGGGTGAAGACCTTCCAGGTAAAGGCCAAGCCCAGGTTCCAGGTGTTGTAATCCGGCAGGTCGATATTGTTGTAAAAGGCATTCGTTTGGCCGAACCAGTAATGCCCGAATTCGCCAGAGACGAATGCTCCTGTCCCTGACGGGAGCACGGTTGTGAGCCAGGCATTTGGCAGCGTCGCTTTCGCGGTCACCGATGCGAAGAGTCCATCCGCCCCGTAGTTCTCCCATGATGGCGAGTAATAGACATTGGCGCCGAGTGCGAGCGTATCGTTAACGGTATAGACCCCCTTGCCGTACACCTCCCAAAAGCTCAAGTCGGCTTCCTCGATATTACAACCGCCGGGAAACCGGAAGCCGTTGGTGCAGTTTGGGTTCGGGCCTACGTTCATGCCGTTGACCGGTTCCCCATTAAAAAGACGGCCGCCAGGATACCAGTAGTACCAAAAGCCGAAATCGAGGGCGAGCTTCCCTACGGTGGGGCGGATGCCGCCATAGAAGTCCACTTCCGCGGCTGAACGGTTCGGAAAGTCGATGCTTTCGATTGAGTTGGCGGCATAGAGCTGAATGTTGGGCTGAACATTGTAGCGCAGTTCCGTATAGCCCGAGACCGAGGGCCATCGCGCCGACTGGCTGATGCCCCGGAAGATATAATCGGATGCGGTATAACCGCCAAAAGCGATATCGAAATCCGGGGCCGCCGGCTCTGGCTTATCTTTGGCGCTGACCGAACCATCGGCAGCCGCTGTCAGATTGCTCGCCGACAGCAGGGTCAGTGCTGCGAGGATCGTGTAGGCTCTCATCCTGGTCTCTCGATTTAGCGTCGCCCGTAAGCCGGCGAATGCAACGCAGAGTTGTGCACGATGAGATGATTACGAGAGTCGGAATGCCACGGCAACTACGGCGGGATATAGTGGCAAGCATTCCTTGCCGGGTGGCAAATTGGCACCGGTTTCCGCGAATTGTGACCAATTTTGCCCAAAAGTTAGGCGGGTTGCATCGAGGTCGATAGCCAATCTCCCGGATATAACCTCAGACTCGGCTGTTTTGGCCTTCCTGTCATTGCGCGCCCCGGCGCTGAGCTTTGTTCTGGGATGGCGGCTGCTCATCGCTGCGAGCACCCTCGAAGTGATTGTGCAGGGAACGCGGTTTCATTACACTCAAACCTCAGCCGGAGAGAAACGTAAGCGTTTTCCAGGTGATACGGCGGCTACAGCCAAGGCTCACGAAAATTCAAGGCATTACCCTTACATTCAGGCGGCCCATACCAGGTTCGAGAACCGGGAGGACGAGGCAGAGCACCACCAAAAGTTGTGGATAATTGTGCCGATTTGAAATTAAAGAGCTTCCATAATATTGAAAAAAGCGCGAAAGCCTAGCCTACGCTTTGAATTGAAATGGCTCCGGTTTTCGATGCGTCCCTTCACCCAGTTAGCGATTGATTGCGTTTCTGTCATTCTGGCTACAATCGCCGCGTTATTTTTGCGCGAGAATTTCCAGGTTTCCGGGGATAGGCTCCAGGCACTCCTGCCCTACCTCCTGGCGACGGTTGTTATTGCTGCTCCAGCTTTCAGTCTCGCGGGGCTCAACCGGTCCATCTGGCGTTTCAGCACGCTTTCAGACTTGGTGCGCGTGACCTGCACGATGGCCGCAACGGTCGCGGGCACCGTAGGCGTTGCTTTTGCTTATGACCGGCTCGACGGCGTTGCGCGGTCCTTGCCCATTTTGCAGTTTCTTACCGGCACCGCCTTCTTGATCGTAACCAGGCTCACACACAAGCTGGGTCACGAGTTCAGCCATCGCCGCAAAGCCGCGGCCGCGCTGCTGAGAACCGGCAGCAAAGAAAAGGCGGGGCTGACGGTATTGATCGTCGGCATTTCGAGGCTCACCGAGGTTTATCTTCAGGCCGCTGCCGAGATGGCGCCGGGGCAGATCAGGATCGCGGGCCTGATTGGACGGTCGGTTCGTCATGCCGGGCGTTTCATGGCCACCCATCCGGTGCTTGGCTCGCCCGAATCCATCGAGACCATCCTCGACAGCCTGGAGGTACATGGTGTCGCCGTGGACCGCATCGTTGTCGCCACCGCTTTCAAATCTCTTTCCGCCGAGGCTCGCACCGCGCTTCTTTGCGTGGAGCGGAGCCGGAACATTCAGCTTCGCCTCCTCACCGAGGATTTGGACCTCGACCTTGAGGGGCCTGAGGACCGTGGCCCAGGGCCAATATCTGCCGGGATAAACGGGCAGAGATTTGATGTGCCTCCTGCCGTGCTGGAGCGTATCGCACAGCAGCGTTATTGGGCGGTCAAAAGAGCATGCGATGGCCTTCTCGCGCTTGTGCTGCTTGTGCTCGTCTCGCCCTTGATTGTGGCGATGAGCCTGTTCGTGGCGGCGATTCTTGGCACGCCGGTTCTGTTCTGGCAGCAGCGGCCGGGGCTCGGCGGCAGGCCGTTCAGGCTTTACAAGTTCCGGACCATGAAGGGCCCCCATTTAAGAGATGGCAGCCGGCGGCAGGAGCATGAGCGTGTTTCGCGGGCGGGCAACTTTTTGAGGCGGCTGCGCCTCGACGAGCTGCCGCAGCTTTTCAACATTTTGCGGGGGGAAATGTCTTTCGTGGGTCCCCGCCCCCTTTTGCCGCGCGATCAATCGGAGACCTACCGCGCCCGCTTGCTGGTGAGGCCGGGTCTCACCGGCTGGGCGCAGGTGGTCGGCGGCCGCGGTATCACACCCGAGGACAAGGCCGCGCTCGACGTTTGGTATGTTCGCCATGCAAGCCCCCGCCTCGACATCGAAATCGCGCTCAGAACCATCCCCGTCGTGCTGTTCGGAGAGCGGATTTCGGCCGCTCTGATCGAGCGCGCATGGTGGGATTTAAGCGCGGGCGGGATTCTGAGCGCGGAACTCGAATTCGAAGGTGAAAAACGGCTTGCGCATCGTTTATCCTCGTGTATAGCGTAGTTAGGGGACGTCTAATCTTCTGGTTTCCCAGATATCCGAAGTCACCTCACCGGGTCTTCTCCCAAAGTGCGGCAGCATGGGGAATCGACCGCCAACTGTGTTTAGGTTAGCTCATGTCTTCTCCAGAAGCTTTTCTGCAACGCCTTGATTTCGTGCGGGGCGCCGCCTTGGCTATCATGCTTTTGTCCCCTGCCGCGGCGCTGGCCGAAAGTGCCGGGGTCAGTCCGGAACTCGCGGCCCGTATCGCACAGGAGAAAGAGGATAGAAAGGCTTGCAAGACCGAGATCTGCAAGGCGTTCGCTCAGCCCTCTGACGGCGCTCCGATCGCCTGTGCCGTGACCAAGACCTGGCTGGCAGACGAAATTCAGGCCGGCTTTCTGCGCGACAAGCTGACTTGGCCTTGGGGCCATGCGCAGTGCAGTGCGGATATCGAACTCGACCGCGCCGCCATAAGTGAGGCCGCCGCCCAGCCCAAGGCGACGCTCAAGCTGAAAAAGCACAATATCAGCTGCAAGCTCGACTCAAAGGACCCCAAAGAGGGCACGGCGTACGATTTGAAGCTTTCGATCGAGCCGGTGGTCAATTTCGAGGGCGGCAAGGCGGTGAAAGTCGATATGGGCTGGGGCTCGATCGAAGCGCCGATCCTCGCGAAATCCGCGATCTGGTCGGCAACCGCGGTCGATGCCAATTTCGGCGTCATCTCAAGCGGCGTCGTAACCGCGATCAACAACTTCCTGTTCGAGAAATGCAAAGACGTTGGGGTGGAAATCAAGGCTCCCTAAGGCGGGTGATGACGGCCGTCTGGTCTTGTTGCTTTTCTGGCGCTGGCAATTTGTAACCGTTCTACGAAATCCGAATACGATCCACCGCGAATGCACCGCTGACGCGATCCAGGAAAACCGTTGAAGGGAATCGCGCCGTTTCGTGAGATGCGGCCCACTGGCAGTTCTTCCTTCCCTGCAACAAAAGTCTTTGAAGAATAGGGCGATACCCCAAGTCCGCCCTATTCTTTCGGCAGGCTATTCTGCGGCTGCACTTCGTCTGCTGCGATGCCCATGCGTTTTGCCACGCCAAGGCCGTATTCCGGATCGGCCTTGTAGAAGTGCGCGATGAGCCTGTTCGTGGCGGCGATTCTTGGCACGCCGGTTCTGTTCTGGCGCCGGCTGCCATCTCTTAAATGGGGGCCCTTCATGGTCCGGAACTTGTAAAGCCTGAACGGCCTGCCTAGCGGCCGGTGGAAAGCGCGGCAAGTCTAACCGCGATCCGGCTTAAACCGGCCCAGAAAAGGATTATGTCATCCTGTGCGAACGCAGTTTTTTCCCCCTTGGTTAGGCTTTTGACCGATGTTTGTTAGGATTGCCGCTCTTGCAAGCGCCCTCGCGATAGGTTCGGCAGTGGAACCGCCGCGCGCCGCCGCGAAAGATTTGCCGCGCGGTTTTGTCTATCTGCGCGAGGTGGCGCCCTCGATCCTTCAGGATATGCGCTACGCGGCGGCAAAGAATTTCACGGGCAAACCCGTTCCGGGATACGAAGCCCCGGAATGCATTCTCCAGCGCGGCGCTGCCGAAGCGATGAGCCGCGCGCAGACGAAGGCGCTAAGCCAAGGCTATTCTCTCAAAGTCTACGATTGCTACCGCCCCGTTGGCGCGGTTCGCGCATTCATGGCGTGGGCGGCCAAGCCTGCGGACGCAGACGCCAAACTCTACCTCCCGCACCTCAAGAAATCGCAGCTCGTTCCAGGCTACATCGCCTCTCGATCGGGGCATTCGACCGGCGCCTCGATCGATGTGACAATCGTCCCAACCGCGTCCCCCTCGCCAACCGGCTCTGCGTCCGCAAACGGCGACTGCACATCCCCCGCTTCGGATCGTGAGCCAGACAACAGCCTCGACATGGGAACGGCCTTCGACTGCTTCGATCCCAAGGCGAATACCGCCTCCCCTTTAGCGTCGCCGGAGCAGCGCAAGAACCGCAGGCTTCTCCAAGGCATCCTCGAACCTGAAGGCTTCGAGAATTATGCGCGGGAGTGGTGGCACTTCACCTACATGCCCGCGAGGGACAAGCGGCGGTACGATTTCCCAATCGAGCGCCCACCCGGCTAAAGAAGCGGGATCGCGTGCGCGGATTCCCGTTGGAAACGCGAGGGATGGCCGTTCGGGAGGCATGACGCGGGTGGCGTCCGGGACAATTTTAGGCAAAATACGCCCTCGAACCGAGCCTCAAAACCCTGGGGAGCAGATGGCAATCGAGATTTGTTCCTTTGATCCGCACACTGCGAGCCCCGAGCTCTGGGCTTCGTATCATGCCTGCTGGCGGGCTGTTGCAGCGGAGCTGCACCCGGACGATCCAAAGCTGAGCGACGCCGAAACCGAAGCCGAATGGCGGCGAGCCGACCCCTTTCACGACGTCACGGCACTGGATGGCGCTCTCCGGCCCGGAGGTGATTGGATACGCCCATGCCTTCTTCCGCCGCCCCGGAACGCCAAACGCCGGCGAGCACGCCCCTTTCCTGTTCGCCCGGGGCGCAGTCCGCGCCGAGGAGCGCCGCCACGGTGCAGGCAGCTCTGTTGCTGCGCGAGGTTCATAGCCTGATGCGCGGGCTCGGCAAAACGGTGCTAACGCTGTCAACTCAAACAGAGCCCGGCCATGCCTTCCTGAGGAGCGCCGGCGCCATTCCCAAGCTCACAACCGTCACAAGCCGCGCGCCCCTGCAGCAGCTCGATTGGGCTCACCTACGCCAATGGGAAGAAGCGGCCAACGCTCTTGGTCTCAGCCTGGGACTGCTACACCGGCCGCGTTCCGCGAGAGGTGCTGCTGTCCATGCTGCCAGAGTTCACGGCTCTTTTTGCGGACGTGCCCATGGGTGAGCTTGAGATTGCGCCTGTCCGCTGGGAAATCGAAGGCTACGACGAATTGTACGAAATGCTGAACCGGACCGGTGGTGCGCATCACCTCATTGTGCTTCGCACTGGAGCGGGAAACGTCGCTGGACTGACCGAAGCCATGTGGGACAGCCGCACGCCTGGCTTTGTCTATCAGCAACTGACCGCTGTCGCGCGGCCATGGCGCGGGCGCGGTCTTGCCAGTGCTCTCAAGGCGCGGATCTTGCGGCAGGTCCATGACCACCATCCGGAGGCTGAGGCGATGAGGACTGGCAACGCCGAAACCAATGCGGCCATGCGATCGATCAACGCCCGCGCCGGCTTCAAGGAGCATCGCCGGTTCGTGGAGTATCAGGTCACACGCGATGCGCTCGATGCGTGGCGGACAGCGGAAGGGTTTGCTGCCGCTGGCCCGGCCTCAGTGGACAAGCCGCGGCCTCTTCCCGCTGGCGGCGATGCCAATTGAGCGAGGCAAAGCCGTCACGCGGAAGAAAGTCGCGCTTCACAAACGCCCGTCCCTCCGCGAAAAAGACCGGGGTCAAACAGCGCCTTGATATCTGACTTAACATGCGGGCAGGCCGGCCATCCGGCCAATGGAGCGAACCATGAGGCATGCCTTAAGATATTTTCTGTCGCTGTCCAATTTTGCCGTCACGATCATCCTTGCGCTGATCGTCTTTACCTACACGGCCATCCACTTCCCGACCACCATGCGGGACCTGCTCGCCGGCGCGCAGCATATCCGCGATCAGATCTCGCTCATGGGCCTCCCCGACAGCTACATGGTTTGGGTGGACATCTTCTTGCAGCCCAATCAGATCGTGCTGGTGCTGTTCAGCATCGCGATGCGCATGGCAATCGACGTTGCCGGCGGCCTCTTGAGCGGCGGCCGCTTCCCGAGCGAACCGGATGCGGAAACCCCTCCGGCTTCGTCCTCGCCGTCGCCGTTCAGCCGCTGGGGTTAGAGGCGCCCTGGCGCGCCTAAGCTACTCCTCCGCACCCTTCCCGCTCAGCGGATGGAAATCGAACACGGTCTGCTTCAGCCGCTCCTCCATCACATGCGTGTAGATCTGCGTGGTGGAGATATCGGCGTGGCCGAGCAGTGTCTGCAGCACGCGCAGATCGGCGCCGCGGTCGAGGAGGTGCGAGGCAAAGGCGTGGCGCAGCACATGCGGGGACAGCCGCTCTTCATCAAGGCCCACGCGGGCGCCGA
Organism: uncultured Alphaproteobacteria bacterium; assembly: GCA_963817705.1. Taxonomy (GTDB): domain Bacteria; phylum Pseudomonadota; class Alphaproteobacteria; order Rhizobiales; family Rhodomicrobiaceae; genus Rhodomicrobium. The sequence goes on along the minus strand of CAWFPF010000002.1, from coordinate 466,888 downwards.
GCGCTTTCAGGTCGCGGGCGAACTTCTGCCGGGTGAAGTGGCCGGCCTCGCCCCAGGAGGGGAACAGCCATTTCGGCTCCGCGAAGAGGCTGGTCTGCGCGGGGCGCGTGGCTTCGAGAAAGCGGTCGAGCGCCTCGCGTGCCTTGGTGTTGAGCGGAACGATGCGCTCGCGGCCGCCCTTGCCCTTCACGGTCAACATGCGCTGGTCGCCCTTGAGCGCGGCGCGAGGCAGGCCGACAAGCTCGGAGACGCGCAGGCCCGTGGCGTAGAGCACCTCAAGCAGGCAGGCGAGGCGCAAAGCGCGCAGCCGCGCGGGGCCGGTCGCGGGCTCGGCGGCTGCGTGCGCCGCGTCCAAAAGCAGTTCGACCTCGCCCGCTGACAAGGTCATGGGCAGGCGGCGCCTTGCTTTCGCACCATCGATGAGAAGGGCGGGATCGGCCGCCCGCCTGCCCTCGGCCACGAGAAAGCGCATGAAGCGCTTGAGGCATGAGAGCTTCCGTGCCGCGGAATTGGCGCTCAGCCCGTCATCCGCGCGGCTCGCGAAGAAGGCTTCCAAGTCTGGCCGCTCGCAAGCGATGAAGCCTTTGCTGCGCACCCCGGCCAGGAACCGCGACATTTCGCGCAAGTCCGACCTGTAGGCCGAAATCGTATTGAACGCCGTGCCGCGCTCCGCTCGCATCATATGCAGAAACGCCTCGATCAGCGTTTCATCCTCCGGTCTGAGGCCCACGCCGCGAGGCTCTGGCATTACTTTACTTTGACGTCGCGGATCGATTTCGTCATCTCATGCTCCTGCGGCTCGAAGAAATTTGCCAGCACGAACATGGAGCCGTAAAACAGCCCGGCGAGAATCCCAACGACGGTCAAGAAGCGGATCAGGGTTGGCATGGCGGCCTCCGGCCCGGTTTTGTCCCTACTGGGCTGCCGTTCTTCGCGCCGGTTGTCAAGGATGCGCTGAGGGCCTAAGTTGCGCCTTTATGATTAACTCCAAGTTGAAGGGTGAGCGATCCGTGACCGCCGGCCAAGACTGCGCCCCGCCGGAGCCCATCGCCCGGACAGTCAGGAAAGCGCTCGGTCACCGGAGCCTCGTCCTGACCGGGATGATGGGCTCGGGCAAATCGTCGATCGGACGCCGCCTCGCGACTGCGCTCGATCTGCCGTTCAACGACGCGGACACCGCGATCGAGCAGGCGGCCGGCATGACGATCGACGACATTTTCCGGGTTCACGGCGAAGGCTATTTCCGCGAAGGCGAGGAGCGAGTCATCCGCAGGCTGTTGCAAACCGGTCCTCAAGTGCTCTCCACCGGAGGCGGTGCCATTCTCTCTGCCAAGACGAGGGGAGAGATCGCGAGGTGTGGCGTTTCCATCTGGCTCAGAGCGCCCGTCGAGCTTCTCTTGCAACGTGTATCCCGGCGCGATAACAGGCCGCTGCTCAAGACCGCCGAGCCCCGCGCCGTTCTCGAACAGCTCCTTAGGGAGCGTACCCCCTTCTATGCCGAGGCCAATCTCGTGATTGAAAGCCGCGATGCTCCCCATGACGCCGTGGTAGAGGAGATGCTTGCGATGCTGGCTTCGTTTCTGGCAAGCGGGGCAGCGAACCACGAAAGCGCTGCCGCGGCGCTCCCTCAGGAAGTGCAGCCATGACGGACGCCAGCAGCGATAGACCTGTACAGGTGGACGTGCAGCTCGGTGCGCGCAGCTACCCCATCCTCATCGGAAGCGGGCTCCTTGCGGCTGCGCCACGCCATCTTGCGCATGTTCTGCCGGGCGCTCGCTTTGCCATCGTGGCGGACGAAACCGTAAGCGCCTACGCTCACGAGCTTGAGCGGGGGCTTTCGGATTACGGTCTTCTCCTTGGGGAGATTTGCTTCGTCCCATCAGGTGAGGGCACCAAGAGTTTTTCCGAGCTTCAGCGTGTGTGTGATGCGCTTCTCGATATGGGGATCGAGCGGAGACACGCCGTGATCGCTCTTGGCGGCGGTGTGACAGGGGATTTGGCAGGCTTCGCCGCTGCGATTTTGAAGCGCGGCGTGCGTCTGGTCCAGGTCCCGACAACGCTTCTGGCGCAGGTCGACTTGTCGGTCGGCGGCAAGACCGCAATCAATGCGCGCCATGGCAAGAACCTGATCGGCGCCTTCCATCAGCCGTCGCTCGTGCTCGCCGATCTTGCGACACTCGATACACTGCCGGCGCGCGAGTTCCGTGCGGGCTATGCCGAAGTGGTGAAGTACGGCGCCCTTGGCGACGCCGCGTTCTTCGAGTGGCTCGAAGAGAATGGCGGCCATGTTTTTGCGCGCTATACCGCTCCGCTGACTTACGCGATCGAGACGAGCTGCCGGATGAAGTCCGATATTGTTGCGCGCGATGAATTCGAGACCGGAGACCGCGCGCTTCTCAATCTTGGCCACACCTTCGGCCATGCCGTCGAGGCCTGGGCCGGTTATTCGGGCGATGTTCTGCATGGCGAGTCCGTTGCGCTCGGCATGGTGCTCGCCGCGAGGTTTTCGGCAAGCCAGGGGCTCTGCGCCGCTTCGGTGGGCGATCGCTTGAAAGCCCATTTCGACAGCTTGGGCTTCGCCACCGGTTTTGCCAGCCTGCAGCGCCAGGTAGGGCGCATCCCCGAACTTGAAAGCCTTCTCGCCTATATGGAGCAGGACAAGAAGGTGAAGGATGGCGGGATGACGCTCATCCTCATGCGGAGCCTTGGCGATGCCTTCGTTGCCCATAACGCCCCACGCGAGGCGATCCGCAGCTTTCTCGCGGCCCAGCTCGCCGGCTGAGGTCTGCGCGCGCCCATTCCCTGTTTGGAGCACGTTGGTACAGCATGCACCCTTGTTCTGGATGGGCGCATCAAGCGCGGCCATGACGAAAAGGGCGATCTGGGACCGCGCCTTCAGCGGGAGCTGCCGTCGATTTTTTTGAGATCGCCTTCAGGGCAGTAATCGGGATCTTGCGATGTATCGGCTGCAGATAGGATGAGCGTTTGGCCTTTGCCGGCAAGCGTCACCCGGTAGGAGCATTGTGCCGAGCCATTTTCATAGAACACCTTTATATCTGCCGCGTCGCCGGCTTTGCGTATTTTTGCCGCGCCGTGGACTGGGTGAAACCACCGGCCACCTTCGCCGATCTGCAAAATCTGTCCGCTTTCGCCGATAAGCCATTGTCCGGCTAAAGCGCTGTTGTCCTTATCCTCACCGGAGGCGGACGGCTCAACAGCCGCGCTTGTCACGGATTTACTCGTATCTGCTGTTCCAGGTCTTGCCGGTTTTGAATATTCCTCCTCGCCGCTTCCCGCAATGCCGGTCTTCGCGGTTTCAGATGCCGCCGGTTTGGGGGAGTCAGCCGCGGCGATCTTCTTTTCGGCACCCGGCGCGGTGGACTTGGCTGCGCAATTCCCTTCCCTATGCGCACACGCAATTTTGTAAATGCTTTCGAGGCTGTTATTCGGGGTGGAAGTTCCTTGGTAGCTCAGGGATGCATCGGTTGGTCCGTATGACGTCACCCCGGCGACGGTATTGAGGCCTTCGATGCTTTGGCCCGCCGAAATGATACCGAAGTTGACCACCCAAGGCCCGCCGCTTGAACCGCCGGACATATCGGATCCGTTGATGAAACTCCCTTCGCTATCGGCCTTGAAATACTGAGAGTTGACTTGGTGCATCTCCAGCCCCTGATCGAAATTGGCAGGGTAACCAAGCAACTTCATATGATCGTTGACTCCGTGAAACTGAATGCCGAGCCACCCCGTAACGTCGCCAATCCTCTTCGTCTTGCCCTCGAACTCTTGATCGCGAAGCTCAATGATTTCGAAATCGGCGCCATTTGGTACTTCGCCTTTTGAGGCCGACCATTCCGCGGTGGTGATCGCCCAGGCGTACTTCCAAAGCCCGAGTGGCGCGTTCTTCTGATAAAGTGCGGGAACAAAAACGAAGCCGCTGTGAAACCCATTGCTGCCGTCATGGACACAATGCCCTGCCGTGAGGAGCAGGCGAGGGGCAATTACCGAGCCGGAGCAGATGAACGAACCTGCCGCTGTCTTGAAGTAAAGCTTTCCGACCGCGCGATATGGGTAGACTAGGCGCGCATCTGCCGGAACAAGCCGGGAGCTGTTGAAGGGGGCGCCTAAGGCCCCTGCGAACTGAGGGTAGGCGCGCGCTGCCGCAGCGGGTTGTTCGCCGCTGTTTTTCTTGCCGCGGAAGGATATATGCTCTTTCTGCAAATCGGGCTTGATAGACTCCGCACCTTTCGGATACTCGCCGGCCACCGATCCACTTCCGGGCGCAGGCGCCGCTTCCGGAGCCATGGTAGCGCCATTTTTTGGTGCGGATGCGCGGGGCAAGGGAAGTGGAACAGCGTTCCCTAGCGAATCCCGGGTCCACGAAAACGCGGCACCGCCGTCACCATTCGCGGCGGCATCGATCGAGGGCGGGTTCTGCGCTAGGGCGGGACAGAAAACGGCAAGAAGGAGGCAGAGTACAACATATAGTCTCATAAGAAACGCTTCCCCTCTTTTTATACGTGAAGCTCTCAGTTGACATAGAAGGAAGACAGAAGGCCCTCTTTGGTTAATCCAATGACGCAGCTCAGTTTGCCTCTATCCGAACTTAGGCCGAAGAGAGAGTATGCGATCCCGTCCGCACCCGAATGCTGTCCTTCTAGTTTTATTTCTTGTATGACTCCGGCAAGCCTCAGATTTTCCCAATCCCTTTGCGTTCCGCTACTTGCAGCGGCACTCAGCGCCGGCGTCATTTTCTCAAGCGGCAGCCTTCCCGAACCGACGATGGCGATGACTTCCCGCAAGACGCGCTCGCTGCCGGATGGCGCCGCGCCAAGGGCGGTCTTCAATGTCCAGCCGCTGCTGACGGCTTCTAGCCGGGCACTTTTTGGGGGGTGCGTGCCGGTGCCTTCGTTGCTCATGCTCTGATAAGCGGCCAAAGCCTGTTCGAGGCTGCCTCCCATCAAGCGGACCGCGTGCCCGGCAAACCGGTCGGCTTGCAATTCGAGCTGGGGACGGCTGCCCCCCTCCAACAAGGTGTGCCCATTGAGATGATGGCCAATCTCATGGGCGAGAATTGTCCAGGCCGACCACTCGGTGGAAGTTGCCTTCGTGATCTGTTCCATGAAGACAAGGCTATAGAGAATAAGGCGCTGCTGCTCCTTTATAACGGCTGCAGCGTTTGGAACATTGGCTTGCAGCACCTTGAAATTAGGCTCTAGCCCCACCGCATTTGTAATCCGAGTTACAACCTGCCGGGCTTCATCGGTGGACTCGAAACTGTACAGATCCGTCGCGATCTTATCGTTAGGATAGAAACTGCAGGCAATTTTTGCATCGAGGGAAAGAAGGCTTTGAGCGCTGGCTCTGCGGGTGACCATGGCGCCGATCGCGGCCATGAGGAGACTGCGGCGTGAAATCGAAAAGCAGCAGCAATTGGAAAAGTGCATGTTGCGGCCGTTTCTTCATCGCCCTATGACGGGCGCCCAAATACAAAGTCTAGTTCTCGACCGCTCTCACGGCGCGGAAGCCCACATGGAAGTAGCGATTGCCTGCCGGCAAAGCTTCTCTGTATGCCGACCGCAAGTCCTTCGCCGTGTAGCCCCAGGAACCGCCTCTCAACACGCGCTTTTTGCAATCGCCGGTAGCACGGGCGGCCCCATTCGAAGGCGCGCCATCGTATCTGGCGTTCCAGCAATCCTGCGTCCATTCTGCGACGTTACCGTGCGTTTGATAGAGACCGAACGCGTTGGGCGCAAAGCTTTCGACAGGGATCGTTCCTTTCCCAAGCACTGTGGTGCTCACCGTCGCCAAGCCGGAGTTCGAAATTCGCCTCGGCGGTTGTTATGGTCTCGCCGAAGAAATAGGGAGTAGAGGTGCCGGCGCGCGTGGCATATTCCCGCTCAGCTTCGCTGGGTAGCCGGTAGTGCTTGCCCGTTTTCGTCGAGAGCCAGCTCACATAGGCGAGGGCGTCGTACCAGCTCACGCAGACGGCAGGATGCGAGTCGTCCTGGGCTATGCTGGGATTAAGAAACGAAAGGCCGGTGCGGTCCTGGACTTTGCCAGAGACCTCGATATGGCAGCTATTTGCATATTTATAGGCGGTTTCCGTCACGAAGGCGGCGAACTGTTTGCGAGTCACCGGAAACCGGCCGATCGCAAACTGAGCAATCGTAACGTTATGGACAGGACCTTCGTCGGGATCGCGTCCGGCCTCGCTGACTGGCGAGCCCATAGTGAAGGCCCCACCCCCCAACACCGTCATTTCGGGGCATTGATCGCAATCCCGGATGATGCTCCCGGGATGGACGGTTTCGGCAACGGGAGCTGGGAGTTTAGGGTTAGGGTCCAGTACTTTCGGGGGGGAAGACCCGTCATTCGACGCCGGATGCTTCGGCGGCGGTTCGCTCTGCGGAACGCGCCGGAGCTCGCCCAAGTCACATTCGGAGGGCTCCGTCTTTAGCGCCGGGAGCATCTCGATCTGATTTGCCGTATCCCCTTTTCTAAGGATGTAGTGGCATTCCATCGACCGGTCGCGAAAAGATATGTTATAGTAATCCGCGTTATCCCATTTGATATCGCCGCGGCCAAACCTTGAATGTTGTACGATGTGATTGGGAAGAATAATGATTGATGTCGTCGCCCCCTTCACATCCCATTCGCCCGCAAGCTCTTTGATCGGGTCGGGATATCCTTGCGCCATCACTTGAGTTATAGGCGCCAATGCAAGCGATAGAGCAAGTAATAAACTACGCAGCAGCCCCATAGCTTTACAAGCCCGAAATAGCGCCCGCTTGCGCGGGCTACCGCGCCAAAATTGGCGAGTTGAAGACGTAAAGGAGATCGGTTGCTCTACCTCGTATCGGCCTGGCGATGAAGCGCACCCTGAATGCAGATTTCCCCATCTTTCTCCGGAATTGCATTGCGAAGGGCCAGCACGATTTCTTTGAAGTCGGAGCCCGAGCCAGTGCGGACATTGTAAAAGCATTTCAGTCCGAAGGGATACTCAAGCACATAGTCCGCACCGCCCTCTCCGGCCCGGTAGCTGCCAACATAGGTGTTGGAGGGGCCAGCCGCGTCGGAAAATTTCGGGATGTCGCGGGTGATGTAAAATTCGATCACCCGGCCTTTTTCCGTATACCACTGCCCCAGAAGATAGTTGAGCGCCCTATCTCCATGCGTGGTCTGTGCGTGGGTAGCGACGGAACCCTGAGCCACGACCGAAATCAATGACGCGAGAACGGCGGTACGTATAGCCATTAAGCTATCTCCAATCTACGAGCTTATCGATCGACATTTTTGAATTGGCCGGCTGGGCACCGGTCGCTGTCTTGCCTAGTGTCGGCGGTAGCGAAAATCAGGGTGTTTCCCCCGTCGGCGACGGAAACGCGGTAAGAGCACTTGGTCTCGATGCCCTCATAATGGACCACGATATCCGCCGCGTCGGTCCCTACCCTGACCTTGCCGCGGCCATATTTTGGATGATACCAAGCGCCATTCCGGCGGATCGTTAACGTCTCATGCGTGTCGGGAATGGCCCAGTCCCCAACCAGGTCCCGCATCTCGACAGCGGCAGCGGGTTGAGACGCAAGAACCGCCGCTCCCGTAAGCATGGCGGCGAAAATCTGTATGGGGACCATCGGGCCCGATGAAGAGCGCATCCTAGTCATAAACTCCCTACCCTTGCTTTATGATTTCGTTGATACTTGGACGCAAGCGTTGGCTCAAGCGAATTTTCCAGTTAACGGCCAGCAGGTTCCGAATACTTTATTCCGCGTTCGAACTTGTAATACATGACGCCGCTCCAATAACAGCGGCGCCATGATGACACTGCGTGCCGGCAAGCGCTAATCCGAGCGGACCACCTCGACTCTTCTGTTTTCATCCGCGAAAGGGTTGCCGGGGTTTTTCAGATTGCGTGAACCGTCGCCAATAGATGCAATGGTGTTCTGGTTCACCCCGAAAGAGTTCACTATATACATCTTGACCGCTTCCGCTCTCCGGTCGGAAAGCACATCGTTGTAGCTTGGGTTGCCGCGAGCGTCGGTGTGGCCACGGAAGATGAATTGTTTACCCGCAAGTCTTGGATCTCGCAAGGCCTGACCCAGTGTATTCAGAGTTGCTTTTGAGGCCTCTGTGATCGTTGCAGAGTTATAGTCGAAATAAACTTCGATGCTTACCTTTGGTCTCTCGCCAGAATAGGTCTGCACTTCTTCACGATCTTTAACCGTAAAAGACCGTGTTCTGGCTTTCTCCTGAACCTTATCGAACAACGCTTGACCGGCAGCGTCATTTTTGGCTGCCGGGGCGCCTCCCAACGTCGAAACGATACTTTCCGTGCTTAGCCCGCCCGAGGGAGACGGCGCCGCGCCGCTGCCTCCAAGGCTCGACACGATGTCATCAGGTGTCAGACCCTGAGGGAAGGCCGCGTGAGGAGAAGCGACGGCAAGAAGTCCCACCAAAGCTGCAGACAATCTCATGGCAAGTCCATTCAACCGAGTTAAGCCCAAGCTGCCAGGCTGGAGAAACCAGGAAATATTGACACTGCGTTCACCGATAGGAAGTTATCTCCGAAAAGCTCATCCTTGGCAACAAGCGTGGCGGTTATCAAGGAGGTGGCTTGCAGGCTTGGCGTCGAGCAAAACTTAGACGGAGGGAACTTCGTTAGCCGGCAAGGTTCTTCCCTCCAATCCGGCCCCGCAGGAGGCAGACATTCTGTTGTTTTGCCAGCGGCGATCCTTTTGCAGGCTTTTTGTTGCGCAAAGTGTGCAAATCAGGCGAACTATCCTCTGAAGAAAGTTGGGGATAACGGAAGGTTTGCAATGGCAAGCAAAGACGGCAACAAGCCGGGCGGCGCAAGCGGCGGTGGAAATGTGCCCATTCTAACACTTCCGCTTCCTTCCAACATCGCGAAGCTGCCGTCGGCTGGGCGCCGTGAGAAGCTGCGGATCCTGGAGGCGCTTCTCTTCGCCGCGTCCGAACCGCTCGACGATGCCTCTCTCGCCAAGCATCTCGGCGCCAAGGATGATGTCGGCCCGCTCCTCGAAGAACTGCAGAGCCTCTATTCGGGACGCGGCGTGAATCTTGTCCGCGTGGCCGGCAAATGGGCCTTCCGCACCGCGGAGGATTTGTCGTTCCTCCTGGAGCACTATTCGGTCGAACAGCGCAAGCTCTCGAAGGCGGCGCTCGAAACGCTGGCTATCATTGCCTATCACCAGCCCGTTACGCGCGCCGAGATCGAGGAAATCCGGGGCGTAACCACCTCCAAGGGATCGCTCGACGTGCTGCTCGAAATCGGCTGGGTGCGGCTGCGCGGGCGAAGGCGCGCACCGGGCCGGCCTGTAACCTATGGCACCACGGAAGCGTTCCTCGAACATTTTGGCTTCGATTCCATCCGCGATTTGCCCGGTCTTGCCGAGCTGAAGGGCGCGGGCCTTCTCGACAGCAATCTGCCACCGGGATTCATGGTGCCGGAGCCCGACGACAGCGCCGTGCTGCGTGAGGATGAGGAACCGCTTGAGGACGAGCCGTCCGGTGAGCATACGCCGGAGGAAGAGGAGCCCCTTCAGGCCGAGCCGGAGGACCAGGCCCAAGAAGACCCGCCGGTGCGGGCTGCATCCGCGGGTTAAGTCCACTGCCGAACCTCATGGCGAGGAGGCCTGCGGGGCCGGCTCGAACCATGCGGGGCTGAAAGGTTAGCGAAGCGTAAAAAACGCTCGGTTTTCTCCTTAACGGGTAAGCCTTCGCTAACGTTAAAATATATATTTAACCCGTTTTCAGAACGTGCCTTTTGAGGGTCAAATCGCGTTTTTGGTAGCAAAAAAGCGGGAAAAAAACGAGAATGAGGCCGCCTGTTTACCGCGCCGGTTTACCATCTTCCCCCGCAACGGGGGCGGGGCTTTCGCTAGCTAGGTGGCGCATAAACTCTTCGCGGCTCTTGCCGCCGTTTAACTGTCTGGGGTCAAAAGCGGCTTTGTTGTATTGACCTGCCGATCCGCCCAACGATAGCTACTGCCTTATTCTGTCGCGGGGGCGAGCATGACCGGACTTGCAGAGATCGTTTCTCAATTTGGCGCGTCGGCCAAGGGCAAGCTCGCGAACGCGGCCGTCACGGGCGCACCGGAGGACCAGCTTCGCGCGCCCCTTGAAACGCTTGTACTGCAGTTGGGGGAACTGGCGGGTCACCGCAAAAACACAGTCAAGCTGGTCGGAGAGACGACGCTGGCGCATTTGTCCTCGCGGCCCGACTACGCCGTCTCGGTCCGCGACGCGCTCGCTGGCTTCATCGAGGTCAAGGCGCCCGGTAAGGGATACGATCCGCGCAGGTTCACGGACGAGCATGACAAGAAGCAGTGGCAGAAGCTGAGGACGCTGCCCAACCTCATCTATACGGACGGCAACGGTTTCACGCTCTGGCAGGATGGCGAGCTGAAAGCGTCGGTCGCGCTCGACGGCGATATCGAGAAGTCAGGCGCGAAGCTCGCCGCTCCGTCATCTCTCCTCGGGTTGTTCACGGACTTCCTCGCATGGTCACCGATAGCGCCGCGTAGTGCGAAACAGCTTGCGGGTATCGCCGCGCGCCTGTGCCGCTTGCTTCGCGAGGAGGTCACGGAAGAGCTGGACCGCAACAACCCCGGCCTCGCTTCGCTATCGAGCGAATGGCGAAACCTGCTGTTTCCGGAAGCCACCAACAAGCAATTCGCCGACGGCTACGCGCAGGCGGTCACCTTCGGGCTGCTCGTGGCGCGCGTCCGAAAAATCGACCTTGCCGGCGGGCTCGATCATGCCGCGACGGAATTGCGGAAGGCGAGCGGGCTGATCGGCACCGCCCTGCGGTTGCTGGTGGACGACGAGAACGTCAAGTCCGCGCTGGCGTCCGCGCTCGATACGCTCCGGCGCGTGCTCGAACGTCGTCGATTGGGATATCCCTCTCGAAGGGCGATGCGGATGCGTGGCTCTATTTCTACGAGGATTTTCTCGAAGTCTACGACAACGATCTGCGCAAGCAGACAGGCTCCTATTACACGCCGCCGCGAGGTCGTGGACGCGATGGTGCGGCTGGTGGACGAGGCGCTGCGTGACCGCACTCTTCAACAAGCGCGACGGGCTCGCCGCGACGGACGTGACGATCTGCGATCCGGCCGTTGGCACCGGCACCTTCCTGCTCGGCGTGCTGCGCCAGATCGCCAGGAGCGTCGAGGCCGACAAGGGCGCCGGCGCCGTGGCGGCGGACGTGCGAAGCCGCCTCGACGGCATGTTCGCCTTCGAGATGCAGTTCGGCCCGTTCGCCGTCGCGCAATTGCGCTTGATCGCGGAGATGCAAGCGCTCGTCGGCACGCTGATGCCGCGCCGCTGCCGAACGTTTACATCACCGATACGCTCGGCGATCCCTATGCGGCGGAGACGCAATTCTCGACCATGGTGGCGCCAATCGCCGACTCGCGCAAGGAAGCCAACCGCATCAAGCGCGAGCAGCCGATCACGGTCGTGATCGGCAATCCGCCCTATAAGGAGAAGGCGAAAGGGCGCGGCGGCTGGATCGAGGAGGAGGGAAGTTCGTGCTCGCCGGCGGCACGAAGCTCGCCGCATGGACCGCTGGATGCCGCCGCCGGACTGGGGCGTCGGCGCCCACGCCAAGCATCTGAAGAACCTCTATGTCTATTTCTGGCGGTGGGCGACGTGGAAGGTTTTCGGCTCGGGCATCGCGAGGCGGTGGGCGCGAAACGCCAGACGATCGGGTATCGTCTGCTTCATCACGGTCGCGGGCTTTCTGAATGGGCCCGGTTTCAGAAGATGCGCGACGATCTGCGCCGCGACTGCCGACGCGATCTGGGTGATCGATTGCTCGCCCGGAGGGCCACCAGCCGGAGGTCAACACGCGGATCTTCCAGGGCGTGCAGCAGCCGGTGTGCATCGTGCTGGCCGCGCGCACGCCGAACAAGGATCGCAGCACGCCCGCCAAGCTGGAATTCATGGCCCTCCCGAAGGTCATCGCGAGCGAGGAAAGTTCGCGGCTCTGGAGAAACTGACGCTTAAGGCGGCGGATGGGTGGACGGTCCGACCGACTGGCGCGCGCCGTTTCTGCCGGATCAACAGTGCGTGGGCGCACCTTCCCGATGCTGGAGGACGTGTTCGTCTACACGGCTCCGGCGTGATGCCGGGACGAACGTGGGTCATTGCGCCGGATGTGGGATCGCTCGAAGAACGGTGGGCGCGACTTGACTGCAGAGTCGAATGATGCGAGAAAGAGAGACTTGTTTCATCCGCATCTGCGAAGGAGAGTGGCGAAAACACGAAGTCTTCTCAAGGGGCTTTGCTGGGCACGAGGCCAGACTGGAACCAGTGGCAGAGACAAGGATGACGTGATTGCGACCAAGCGATACGCATTCCGAACTCTGATAGACAATGGATCATTCCTGACAATCGGTTGATCAATCGACCGAACCCATCACTGTGGAATGCGCACTCGGACAGCCAGATCTTTCTTACGCGCCAGAAGATCGAACCCCGAAAACGGTCCATCACTGACATTGTCGGGCTTTATTCCCGATTTTCACCACTACCACGGACGCGGCGGCCGTGTGTATCCGCTCTGGCGAAACGCCGAAGCCACCGTCTCCAACATCAAGCCTTCGCTCCTCGCGCATCTGGCGCTCGCCTACGGTCGCACCACCACGCCAGAGGACATGATGGCCTACATCGCGGGCGTGATGGCGCATCCTGCCTTCACGGCACGTTTCCGCGCCGACCTCGTCCGCCCCGGTCTGCGGCTGCCGATCACGGCGCAAGCGGAGCTGTTCGAGCGGGCCGGCGCGCTCGGACGCGAGGTAATTTGGCTGCACACCTATGGCGAGCGTATGGTGGACGAGGACGCAGGCCGGCCGCATGGACCGCCGCGCCTTGCCGCAAACGGCCCGACCATCCCCCGCGAAGGCGCAATCCCCGCAACGCCCGAGGACTTCCCCAACGAGCTGCGCTACGACGCTGCTGCCCGCCGGCTGTTCGTCGGCAAGGGCTATGTCGAAAATGTCAGCCAAGCCATGGTCGACTACGACGTCTCGGGCATGAACGTGCTGAAGCAATGGTTCAGCTATCGCAAGAAGGATCGCCGCCGCCCGATCATCGGCGACCGCCGCCCGCCCTCGCCGCTGTCCGATATCCAGCCCGGCCACTGGCTCGCCGAGTACACCAGCGACCTGCTCGACCTCCTCCATGTGCTCGGCCGCCTCGTCGCTCTTGAGCCCGCGCAAGCCGAGGTGCTGGACGCGATCCTGAGCGCGACGCTCATCGAGCATGAGCAACTGCTCGCCGCGGGCGCGCTCGGCACGGCGGAGACAGCGCAGGAGACAGAGGAAAACTAGAGCGCGCACGCGCATTTGCGGACGTGGTGAGGCAAAATATAAAACGATTCGCATTTGCCTCGTGGAGCCCTATGTCGCGCAGCACTCAAACCGGCCTCTTCGGCACGCAGCCCGATCTTTTCGGACCGCCGCCGCCAAAGTCTTACGCGCCCTCGCTCGCCAAAGTGCGCGCCGAGGTCAACAAGGTTCTGGAAAAAGCCCGCATCGCCAGGGAAATGCCGTGGACGGCGAAAGAGGTCGCCTTCTGGAAGACCGTCTTCCCGCAGATGACCAACTGGCTGCCGGAAGAAGAAGCCGCGCAACTGCGCTCCGCGTTCATGGAGGAAATTTGCAGGTTGGAGGCGGTTGACGACTTGACCCGCGTTCCTGTGGCGTCCCGGCGCAAGGCGAAGTCCGCTTCTGGATAGACAGAACATTGTACGGCGCACCCTTCGCGAGTTTCGTTCGTGCGCCCCTGGCCCACCTTCACCGTCTGAAGCTCAATCCAAGGTAGACTGCAACGAGATACGAAAGCGGGCGCACCGATCTAACAAAGTTTCCAAGGCCGCTTCGGCTTCCTTCGGCCTTGAGCGCCATTTCCGGGCGGTCGCAAAATTCGCCAATGAATCCCCCAGGCATTCGTTGGCGGTCCGTCTCGAACCATGAGCGTCAGCCGGCTGCCATGAAACGCGCACGGCCGATGACTAAGTTTCAGCTATATACGCTTTGCTAAAGTCACCGCGCTTGACATGCCGTTCCCGCGCGGCCACGTTCAGATCTGTCGCGACGATTGAAAAAGCTGGCGTCTATCGAGGCGCGGCGGATGGAGTTGACATGGACATGATGCCCCAAAATCTCATGTTCGGACCTGCGTGGAGCCCACTGCAGCTCATGCTCGTATTGCTGGTGGTGGTTCTTCTGTTCGGCAAGGGTAAAGTGTCGGACCTGATGGGAGACGTGGCAAAGGGCATCAAAGCCTTTAAGAAGGGCATGTCCGAAGACGAGGCCCCGGCCCCGCCCGTGCAAGCGGCTCCACCAAAGCCGATTGATCACGAGCCGGCGCGGACGGAAGCGAGTTCCCACACGGAAACCGGAACGAAGGTTTGACGGCGCGCATCAGCCGGCTTTCGATGAGGCGACGGTTTTGACATGTTCGATATCGCGTGGTCTGAACTCCTTTTGATAGCGGTTGTGGCCTTGATCTTCATCGGCCCGAAAGAACTGCCCGCGGTTTTAGCCAATTTGGGCCGTATGACCGCCAAACTGCGGCGCTCTGCCGACGAATTCCGCCGCCATTTCGAGGAGTTGATGCGCGACTCCGGTTACGAGGATCTGCATAAAAACATCCAGGATTTCCGGGCGCTGAACCCCGCAAACCAGCTCAAGGCGAGCATTGACCGGGCGATCAACCAGGACTCTGCGCCGAGACCCGTGTCGCAGCCAGGCCAGCCCGCACCTCAGATTCCCGTGCATGGTACAGAACCTGCCGCCGGCACTCCTGCCCCAATGCCGCCGGCATCGGTGGAAGGGCCTCAAAAGCCAGTGGACGAGACCGCAAAAGATCGCGCCGCGCCGGTAGCCTGAGCTAATATCCAATGGCCGTGGCAAATCCCGAAGACGACATCGACCAGACGAAGGCGCCGCTCATCGAGCATTTGATCGAGCTTCGCCGCAGGTTGATCTATTGCATTCTCACCGTCCTCGTTGCCTTCATATTCTGCTACGCCTTCTCCCAGGATATTTATAATTTTTTGCTTATCCCCTATCGCTACGCCGTCGGAAGCGATACCCAGATCAAGCTGATCTACACAGCGCCCCAGGAAATGTTTTTTACCGAGCTGCGCGTCGCCTTTTTCGGCGCGATCGTGCTTTCCTTCCCGATGCTTGCGGCACAGCTTTACATGTTCGTTGCGCCCGGCCTGTACCGGAACGAGCGACAGGCCTTTTTGCCGTTTTTGATCGCCACGCCCGTTCTATTTTTCATGGGCGCGGCGCTCGTATTCTTCATCGTCATGCCGCTTGCCATGCGGTTTTTCCTGTCCATGCAGCAACAGGGCACCGTCGATATTCAGCTTATGGCCCGCGTCAGCGAATATCTGCATTTGATCATGACGCTCATCCTGGCGGTCGGCCTCTGCTTCCAGCTTCCGGTTCTGCTTACGCTTCTGGCGCGCGTCGGCATGGTCTCTTCGCAGTGGCTTCGCCAGCAGTGGCGCTATGCCGTGGTGATTATCTTTACGGTAGCGGCTATACTTGCGCCTCCCGATGTCGTAAGCCAGATCGGCCTTGCTATACCGACGCTCCTTCTCTACGAGCTTTCGATCCTTTCGGTGAAGCTTGTAGAGCGTCAGCGCGCCGCGAGGGAAAAGCGCCGTGCAGCAAACGGGGATGGGGACTGATCCCGCGCCCCCGTGGTGCCGTCATGCCGGTGCCACCTTCGTAAATGAGATCATGTCTGGAGAAGTCCGCCGGGCTCGCTTTTTTTTCGCAGCGGCCCGGAGTGAGGAAAGGAATATTGGTATGACCGTGATAAAGCCCATTCAGTCTTTACCCGGCTCGGCCTATGCAGAGCTCGTGGCCGAGCCTGTAAACCCAGCGGCTGCTGCGGACCCGTTCGCCTCCACCGCCGACCCCGGCGCGATGGCCGCAATCGTTGGCGGCTACCACAGCACGCCCTTCGACATCCTGGGAATTCACCAGCATGCTTTGGATGGCAAGCCAGTCATTGTCATCCGCACGTTCCAGCCCCAAGCTTTGGCGGTCTCCGCCGTCAGCGGCGACCAAGTCTATCCGATGAATCGCGTCCATCAGGACGGCTTCTTCGAAGCTGTGATCCGCAATCAGACCGAGTTCTTTCCCTACCGTCTCGCCATAACCCTTTACGGCCTAAACGGTGCCGCGCCCCAAACATACGAAACTGAAGATCCGTACCGCTATTCGCCTGTTCTCACCGACTTTGACCTGCACCTCTTTGGGGAGGGCAACCACTTCCGGCTTTATGAGAAGCTCGGCGCACGCGTGATCGAGCACGCGGGCATCAAAGGCGTCTGTTTCGCCGTGTGGGCGCCCAATGCCGAGCGCGTCAGCGTCGTCGGAGACTTCAACCAATGGGACGGGCGCCGCCATCCCATGAGACCGCGCGGCACGTCGGGATTGTGGGAAATTTTCATCCCCGGGCTCCATCAGGGGGATCTCTATAAATTCGAGGTCAAGTCGCGACACAGCGGCTACCTCGCCGTCAAATCGGATCCGTACGCTCATTTCTCGGAAATGCGCCCCAACACGTCATCGGTCGTCTGGGATCTGAACACTTACGAATGGCAAGATCAGGAGTGGATGGCCGCGCGGAAGCAGCGCCAAAAACTCGACGCACCCATCGCGGTCTACGAGGTCCATCCCGGTTCCTGGAAGCGCAAGGACGACCCTATCGGCGCGCGTTGGCTAAGCTATCGCGAGATGGCCGACGAACTCGTGTCCTACGTCAAGGACATGGGCTACACCCATATCGAGCTGCTGCCCATTACAGAGCACCCCTTCGACGGGTCCTGGGGCTATCAGACCACCGGATATTTTTCGCCGACCTCGCGTTTCGGCTCGCCGGACGATTTCCGCTATTTCGTGGATAAGGCTCACCAAGCCGGAATCGGCGTCGTCCTGGATTGGGCCGCGGGGCATTTTCCCAAAGATGGCCATGGACTGTCCTTCTTCGACGGCACCTGCCTCTACGAACACGAAGACCCGCGCAAGGGCGAACATCAGGACTGGGGCACCCTGATTTACAATTTCGGACGCAATGAAGTCCGTGCCTTCCTGTTGTCGAGCGCGCTGTTCTGGCTGGATAAGTATCATCTCGACGGCCTGCGCGTCGATGCGGTCGCCTCTATGCTTTATCTCGACTATTCGCGGCAGCCGGGCGAATGGATCCCCAATGAGTTCGGCGGGAACGAGAATTTGGAAGCCGTCTCCTTCCTCAAGCGGTTCAACGAGGTGGTCCATCTCGAATACCCGGACACGCTGACCTTCGCCGAGGAATCGACCGCGTGGCCGCTGGTCTCGCGCCCCACTTATCTCGGCGGCCTCGGCTTCGATCTCAAATGGAACATGGGCTGGATGCACGATATGCTCAAATACATGGAGCAAGATCCGGTCTACCGCCGTTATCACCACAACAACCTGACCTTCTCGCTGCTTTACGCATTCACCGAGAACTTCATCCTGCCCTTCTCGCACGATGAAGTCGTGCACGGGAAAGGCGCGATGCTCAGCAAGATGCCGGGCGACTACTGGCAGAAGTTTGCGAATATGCGGGCTTTGTACGGGTATATGTATGCCCATCCCGGCAAAAAGCTGACCTTCATGGGCAGCGAAATCGGCCAGTGGAACGAGTGGAACCATGATTGGCAGCTCGACTGGCCGCTGCTCGATCACGAGTATCATCGCAAGCTTCAAGACTTTGTAAGGTCACTCAATAAGCTTTACGCCGGGCAGCCTGCGCTGCACGAGGTCGATATGAGCTGGGAAGGGTTCCAGTGGATCGACTTCCACGATGTGGACCAGAGCGTCGTTTCCTTTGTGCGCCGGGCCCGCGATCCGAACGATTTCATTGTGGTGGCCGCTAACTTCACGCCTGTTCCGCGCGAGGGCTATCGCCTCGGTGTGCCGGCGCCGGGATTCTATCGCGAACTCCTGAATAGCGACTCAAGCCATTTTGGCGGCGGTAACCTCGGAAACTTTGGCGGCCGGCACTCCGAACCCGTGGCCTGGCAGGGCCAGCCGCATTCGATCGTGCTCGCGGTCCCGCCGCTATCCGTCGTGTTCTTGAAGCCGGACAGCGAGAGCACGGAATTGAGCGCTTTAACGATTGTTTCCGGCGCTTAGAGCCTAACCCCTACGTACCGCAAGTTCGCCCCGGCGAGCTTGCGGCTCTCTCACATCGACATGCCACCATCGATGACGTAGGCCTGCCCCGTTGCGAAAGCGGACGCGTCGCTGGCGAGGTAAACGGCGAGTTCCGCTATCTCCTCTGGCGAACCGAGCCGGCCCATGGGCTGGCGCGCAACGAAGGCGGCACGGGCCGTCTCATAATTACCCATGGCGTGCATGCGCTCTTCGAGCGAAGGGGTTTCCACCGTACCGGGGCAGATGGCGTTGCAGCGGATGCCTTGCCTGATAAAGTCGGCGGCAACCGATTTTGTAATGCCGAGGACGGCAGCTTTGGTTGCGGAATAGACGAACCGGTTCGGGATGCCTTTAACCCCAACGACCGACGAGACGTTGATGATCGTGCCTTTTTGCTTCTTCAGCATGCCGGGCAGAAATACCTTGATCAGTTGGAACATCGAGCGCGCATTGAGCGCGAAAGCGAAGTCCCAATCTTCGTCGCTCGTGTCGAGGATGGTGCCCGTATGCACATATCCTGCGACGTTATAGAGAACGTCGACGGCGCCGATCTCTCCCGGCAAAGCCTCGATAGCTGAGCCGTTGAGAACGTCCAGTTTTTGCACCGTAATGCCCGGCACGCCCTTCAATTCCCCCAGCTTGTCCCCGTTGATGTCGGTCGCGATGACCTCGGCGCCTTCGCGTGCGAAGGCTTCGGCGCCGGCCCGCCCGATGCCTTGGGCCGCCGCCGTGATAAGCGCACGCTTGCCCTGAAGCCGCCCTGCCATGACGTTCTCCTTTGCGTATTCATCCTGAACCGCGTTAGGAAAGAACACCGCAAACGCGTTTGAGAGCCCAAAGCACAGCACTCGAGCCATCAAGCCCATGTTGACTTACCTGTACATCGCCCTTGGCGGCGCTATTGGCAGCGTCGCCCGTGCGTCAATGGCCAATGCCGTGGTCCGCGCGCTCGGCCCAAATTTCCCTTGGGGCACGATCTTCATCAATATCCTGGGATCGTTCGTTATCGGCTTTTTCGGCGCGCTGACGGCGAGCGACGGACGATTATCCGCCCATCCCGATGCCCGCGCCTTCGTAATGGTGGGCATTTGCGGCGGGTTCACAACCTTTTCATCCTTCAGCTTGCAGACCCTGGACCTCGCCCGCGATGGAAAGATCGCTGAAGCCTTCGCAAATGTCGCCCTGTCGGTTATCCTATGCCTGCTGGCTGTAACCTTGGGGTTCGCGGGAGCGCAGGCCATCAATAGCGGCGCACGGCTTCCGCAGGCCGCTGCAACGGGAAAAGCCATGGGTGGGGTTGTTCTTGCCGTTCTGGACCGCCCGGAAACGGTTCCCAGCGTGCTTTCGAGCGCGGCACGCCTCCTTAGCGTGGGCGGTGGAGGAACGATCAATGCGCTCGCGGTGCGAACGCCTCCCGTCTCGGAGTTAATGGCAGCCGACCAGGCTATGACCCATGCCGAGGAAGCGAGGCTCCGGGCCGCGGAGAAGGCCTGGGTGAGCGAGGTTATGGCGATGACCTGGCAGTGGGAGGCGCAATCCACCGCCAAGGGGATAGCCACCCGCTTCATCGAGATGGAAGGCGACATCATGCAGATCGTCGCAGAGCAGGGCCGCCGGTCCGATTCCTCAGCGGTTGCCGCAAGTGTGAGGCACAACAGCAAAGCCCGCGACGCTCTTCATGCCTTGATTTTCGATACATCGCGGCCTGTCCTCGTCGCACCACCGGGAAGCACGGGTGAGTTTGGCCGCGTGGTTGCCATCGCCTGGAAGGACGATTTGCGCGCTCCGAAGGCTGTGCTGGCCGCGATGCCGATCCTCGCCAAGGCGGAGGTGGTGCATGTGTTGAGAGCGCATGTCAAAGAAGCGGTGATTCCGGACATCCTTATTGAGCATGGCATCAAGGCGGAGGCGCACGCGGCACCGAGCCATGACGGCCCCGTGGGCGCACAACTTCTGCAGCTTGCTCATGAGCTTGGCGTGGATCTTGTTGTGATGGGAGCCTACGCCCATGGCGAGTGGCGCGAGGCGCTTCTAGGCGGCGTCACGCGCTACATGCTCGACCATGCGGACTTGCCGCTTTTGATGCAGCACTAGGTCACATACCCATAAAAATGATTCCAAAATCAGGCGAACAGGATTCAAGCTCCCCAAAGGAGCTTGCGATGGCGCGCTTTGATCTGACGGATTTCGAGTGGTCTGTGAGCCTCGCAGCGTCGCGCGGGTGGATGACCGGCGCGTCTTGAACGGCATCTTCTGGCGATTGCGGACCGGCGCGCCTTGGGCGGACATTCCGGCGCGCTATGGCCCCTAGACCACCTGCGTGAACCGCTTCAACAGGTGGCGCAAGGCGGGCGTCTGGGACAGGCTTTTACAAGCTGTTTCCAAGGCTTACGACGGCGACATTCAGATGATCGATTCCTCCTCGATCCGCGTTCATCAACACGCCGCCAATGGCCCAAAAAAACAGAGCGATCCCGTTGCACGGGCCGCTCGCGCGGCGGCTTGACGACGAAAGTCCATGTGCTTGTCGATGCCGATGGCCTGCCGGTTGCCCTGAAACTCAGCGAGGGGCAAGCCCACGATGGACGCGAAGCCGCCGATATGTTCGGCACCTTGCAGGCTGGGTCTTGGCCGATCGCGCCTATGACGGTGACAAAACAAGCGTCACCTGTGCAAAGTTGCTTCAAGCTTGATTTATTGAGTCTTGGGAGCAATACAGGATTCGAACCAGAATGGCGGAAGCCGGTGCTTGCGCTTGGTGCGCCCCCCTGATGCGGGAGAGGATTGCTCAAGCTCTATGCTTTTTGCCGGAGTGCAGCCTGTCATATTCGGATCATGAAACGGCCGGATATAACCGGTCTTCCGTAATTGCGCTGCGTGGCCATCGATATTGAATAGAGCGGCTTGCAAGAGGGCCGCGGCGCCAGCGCGGACTTGAAGGATTGAGTGTCCCGGCCAAAGTGTACGCCTCGGCCAAGGCCAGAAAGCAGAATGCCACCGTCCATGAACATCGTCATCGTCGAAAGCGCCGCAAAGGCGAAAACCATCAACAAATATCTGGGCTCCGACTACAAGGTCATCCCATCCTATGGCCATGTGCGCGATCTGCCGGCCAAAGACGGATCGGTTTTGCCCGATAGCGATTTCGCGATGAGCTGGGAGGTCGAGTCGGACTCCCAAAAGGTAGTGAACGAAATCGCTAAGGCGGTAAAGGGCGCGAGCCGGCTGATCCTCGCCACCGACCCGGATCGCGAGGGCGAGGCGATCTCCTGGCACCTTCTGAAGATTTTGGAGCAGAAGCGCGCGCTGAGCGGCGTTTCCGTCGAACGCGTCACATTCAACGCTGTCACCAAGGACGCAGTGCTGACCGCGTTCGCCCATCCGCGCAAAATCGACGAGCCCTTGGTCGACGCCTATCTCGCCCGGCGCGCGCTCGACTATCTCGTGGGCTTCACGTTGTCCCCGGTGTTGTGGCGCAAATTGCCGGGCGCGCGGTCCGCGGGGCGCGTTCAGTCCGTCGCGCTGCGCCTTGTTTGCGACCGCGAAGCCGAGATCGAGGCCTTTAGGACCCGCGAATATTGGACGGTCGAGGCGAACCTGAAGAAGGCCGGCGGCGAGGCTTTCCCCGCCCGGCTTACCGCGCTGGGCGGCAAGAAGCTCGACAAGTTCGACATCCCGGACGAAGCAACCGCGCATGCCTATCGCGACGCGCTCACCGGCCAGCTTTTCCGCGTCGAAAGCATCGAGGCGAAGGATCACAAAAGGCATCCCGCGCCACCCTTCACGACCTCGTCGCTCCAGCAGGAGGCATCGCGCAAGCTTGGACTGTCACCCCGGCAGACCATGCAGATCGCGCAGCGGCTTTACGAGGGTATCGACATCGGCGGCGAGACGGTGGGTCTCATCACCTATATGAGAACCGACGGCGTGCAGATTGTGCCGGAGGCGATCAGCCAGGCGCGCGGCCAGATCGAGGCACAGTTCGGAAAGCGGTACATTCCGGACTCACCGCGCCTCTACAAGACCAAGGCCAAGAACGCGCAAGAGGCGCACGAGGCAATCCGGCCCACCGATTTCCGCCGGCATCCCGATAAGGTCAAGGGACTGAGCGCCGAGGAGGCGCGGCTTTATAAGCTGGTCTGGCAGCGCGCGGTGGCGAGCCAGATGGCGAGCGCGGATTTCGAGCGGACGACGGCCGAGATCTCTGCCCAGGGACGCGACGGTCAGTCGTACGGCTTGCGCGCGACAGGCTCTGTCGTGCTGTTCGACGGCTTCCTAAAGCTTTACGAGGAAGGCCGCGACGATGACGCGGACGAGGACAGCCGCAATCTGCCCAAACTAGAGCGCGGGGAGCAGCTTCGCGACGCCGGCGTGACGGCGGCCCAGCACTTCACGGAGCCGCCGCCACGCTACACCGAGGCCACGTTGATCAGGGAGATGGAGCGTCTCGGCATCGGCCGTCCATCGACCTATGCCAGCACGATGAGCCTTCTGCGCGAGCGCGAATATGTGAAGATCGAGAAGAAGCGGCTGATGCCCGAGGACAAGGGGCGGCTCGTCACCACCTTTCTCGGAGCGTTTTTCAAGCGCTATGTGGAATTCGATTTCACCGCCTATCTCGAAGACCGGCTCGATCAGGTCTCCGATGGCAAGCTCGATTATAAAGAGCTGCTGCGGGAATTCTGGCGCGATTTTCTTGGGGCCGTGAACGAGATCAAGGATCTGCGCGTCACCCAAGTGCTCGACGCGCTGAACGAACTGCTCGGCCCGCATATTTTCCCGGTCAGGGCTGATGGCGGGGATCCGAGGCTGTGCCCGCTGTGCAACAAGGGTCAGCTCTCGCTGAAGGTGGGCAAGTTCGGCGCCTTTGTCGGCTGCTCGAACTATCCGGAATGCCGCTACACGCGCCAGCTCAAGACCGGCGACGATGGCAATGGCGAGGCCGTAGCGGCGCCCAGCGATGTCTCTCTCGGGAGCGATCCGGAGACGGGACTGCCCGTTTATATGAAGAGCGGGCGCTTCGGTCCCTATATCCAGCTCGGCGAGGGTGAAGAGGGTGAAAAGCCAAAGCGCGCTTCGATCCCGAAGGGGATCGGCACCGAGGCGGTGACCCTGGACTATGCGCTCAAGCTTTTGGCGCTGCCGCGCGAAGTTGGCGTCCACCCCGAGAGCGGCAAGCCGGTGATGGCTGGTTTTGGGAGATACGGTCCCTATATCGAGCATGAGGGCAAATACATCAAACTCGATGCCGAAGAGGTTCTAACCGTTGGCCTGAACCGCGCGGTGAGCCTCATTGCGGAAGCCAAAACCGGGGGCAAGGGCGGCGCGGCGAGGACTTCTGCCCCGATCAAGGTTCTCGGCGAGCATCCCGAACGCGGCGGAAAGATCGAAGTGCTGTCGGGCCGTTACGGGCCTTATATCAAGTTCGGGGCCGTCAACGCGACATTGCCGAAGGGGGTGGCTCCGGAAGCCGTGACGATGGAGGAGGCAGTCCGCATCATCGCTGCGCGGATGGAAAACGGCGGCGGAACGAAGAAAAAACCGGCCGCCAAAGCCAAAGCAGCCAAGCCGAAAGCGCCGGCGGATGAGGGCAAAGCCCCGAAAGGCGGCAAGAAGCCGAAACCTCCGGCTCGAAAGACACCAGCAAAAGCGGCGAGCGAGGCACCCTAGCCCGTGCCGCGCAAGAAAGACGAAATGGAAGCAGACACCAAGCGCGCGGAAGGCGCGCGGCCGGGTTCATTGACGAAAGAAACTATTCTCGAATTTATTCAATCATCTCCTGGAAATATCGGGCGCCGCGAGATTGCGCGGGCCTTCGGCATCAAGGGCTCCGCCCGTATCGATCTCAAACGCATTCTGAAAGAGCTTGCCGCCGACGGACTGATTGCGGACACTCGGCGGAGCATGCGCAAGGAGATGCTACCCCAAGTTGGCGTCATCGCCGTCCGGAGCCAGGACCGCAACGGCGATTTCATCGGCGTGCCCTTGCACTGGAACGAGGACGACGGCGCGCCGCCGCATATTCTTGTGGAGATGACGCGGCAATATTCGGGCCCAGCCATCGGCGTGGGGGATCACGTGCTGGCCCGCCTCAGGGAATCGATCGAGGAAACGGGCGATGGCGAGGAGCAATTCGGCTACATTGCCTCGCCCATCAAAAAGCTGCCGCGCGACAAGCCGCGCCAGCTTGGCCTTTTGCGGAAAGGCGGGCATGGCTTCGTCATCGAGTCCATCGACAAGAAGGACTTGCGGGAGTTGCCCGTCCAGGACGGCGAAATGGACGGCGCCGGAGATGGCGAGCTTGTTCGCTTCGAGACCTTGCGCGATGCGCGGACGGGGCGGCCAGGCAGCCCGGATCATCGAGCGGATCGGACATCCTCAGGGCGAAAAATCGGTCAGCTTGATTGCGATCCACAACCACGGTCTGCGCGACCGCTTCGGGGAGGATGCGATTGAGGAGCTTGAGACGCTGCCGGAGCTGACCATGGCGCAGCGGGAAGATCTCACCCGGATTCCCCTCGTCACCATCGATCCGCACGACGCCAAGGACCACGACGACGCCGTATGGGCCGCGCCCGATCCCGATCCGGCCAATGACGGCGGCGCGGTTGCTGTTGTGGCCATCGCCGACGTGTCCTTCTATGTGAGGCCGGCGACGGCGCTCGATCACGAAGCGAGCCTTCGCGGCAATTCGGTCTACTTCCCCGACCGCGTCGTGCCGATGCTGCCGGAAAAACTGTCGAACGATCTTTGCTCGCTGCGCGAAGGCGAACTGCGCCCCTGCCTCGCCGTGCGCATGACCTTCGACCGCAACGGAAAGAAGCTCTCGCACCGCTTCATGCGCGCCTCGATGAGGTCTGCGGCCAAGCTTTCCTATCAGGAGGCCCAGGCGGCCATCGACGGCAAGGCCAGCGCGAAGACCGCGCCGCTCGCCGAGTCCATTTTGCGGCCGCTATGGCAGGTTTATGGAATTTTGAAGGAAGCCCGCCAAAGGCGCGGGCCGCTCGATCTCGATTTGCCGGAGCGTAAGATCATCCTCGACGAGCGCGGGCTTGTGTCGCGCGTGATCGTACCCGAACGGCTCGAAGCGCACCGGCTGATCGAGGAATTCATGATCCAGGCCAATGTCGCGGCGGCGGAAGCGCTCGAGGCGCTAAAATCGCCGCTGATCTATCGCGTGCACGACGCGCCATCCTCCGAAAAGTTGGTGGCACTCAGCGAATTCCTGGCGAGCATCGGCATCAACGCGCCAAAGACGGGCTTCAACCGCCCCCATCAATTCAACAGCATCCTGGCAAAGGTCGCGGGCACCGAGCATGAAGAGCTTCTGAATGAGGTTGTTCTCCGCTCGCAGGCACAGGCTGAATACCGCCCCGGCAATCTCGGGCATTTCGGCCTCAATCTGCGGCGCTACGCGCATTTCACCTCGCCCATCCGCCGCTACGCCGACCTTATCGTCCATCGCGCGCTTGTGAGCGCGTTCAAGCTTGGCGAGGGCGGGTTATCGGATGACGAACGCTCGAAGCTCGACCGCATCGCGGAAGTCATCTCCCAATGCGAGCGCAAAGCCATGTCGGCGGAGCGCGAGACCGTGGACCGGCTCATCGCCATGCATTTGGCCGAACGGGTGGGCGAGGCTTTCAAAGCGCGCATCTCGGGCGTGACGCGCTTCGGGCTGTTCGTGAAGCTCAGCGATACGGGTGCCGACGGGTTCGTGCCCGCCGCGACGCTTGGGCGCGACTTTTACCGGCACGTCGAGAATGCGCACGCGCTCGTCGGCGAGCGCACGGGGGAGAGTTTCAGGCTCGGCGACAAGGTCGAGGTTCGCCTGGTAGAAGCCAACCCGGCAGCGGGCGCCTTGCGCTTCGATATGCTCAGCGATGGCCGCTTCTCGGCAGGGCTCGCCCGGCCTGGGTCAAAGCGAAGCGGCAAGGGCGCCTCGAAACCTTCAAAGACCACGAAACGCAAGAAGTCGTAGAATTCCCCCCGCGTGCTATCAATGGATCAGAGCATGAGGGCCGGCAAAGAAATCGGATCTGAGGTTTGCAAATCGGGGTTCGTTATCGCTGCCCACCCTATTGCCGTTTAGCCTGGGTCCACCGCAGCCGACGTGCCGGCATCCATTGCGGCGTTTTCGCAATCGGAACGGGCGTGGCCCGTAGGCCGCTCCGGCCGTATGGGTTAATTGCCCCAGATTGCGCGTGCGGCCTTGATCGCAGTCCGGCAGCCCTCGCTGATCTGATCGGCCTGCGAGGCAAGACAGAGTATAATCCGGCCGCCGCCAGGAATGACGCCCGGGCACAAGCGCGCGGCATCGGCCACGCAGGCGTCGCGGGCCGCGCGAAGGGCCGGAAGGTTGACCTCGGACGGTGACGGCTGCGCCGGATTCGAAGATTGAGCCAAAGCGAAACCCGGCGTCAAAACAGCGAGCGCGAACAGCGCGCTGCGGACAGGATGGGATCGATGGGATCTGAGTGTCATGAGAGTCTCCGGAACAATCGGGTTGCGATGCTCAAGACGGTAGCTCAGCCGTTTTGCTTGAATGTCTCCGGAAATGCCCCGCTTTGTTACATTTTGTAACGGCGGCGCTTTTTGCTGTGTTCGCGCCTCCCACCCATAAACTAAGCTAAGGCATGATCACCAAGCCTAAGATTGTGATCGTCGAAGACGACCGTGAAATTCGCGATCTGCTCAAGGACTATCTTCTTCGCAACGATTTCAGGGTCGAAACCTGCGATGGTGGACCGGCCTACGACCGCTTCTGCCGTGTTTTTGGCAACCCTGATTTGATTGTCCTCGATCTAATGTTGCCGGGCGAGGACGGTTTGTCGATTTGCCGGCGCGTCCGCAGTTCGTCCCGTGTCCCGATCATCATCCTGACGGCGAAAGGCGAGGAGATCGACCGCATTATCGGATTGGAGTTGGGCGCCGACGATTATCTCGCGAAGCCCTTCAATCCGCGTGAGCTGCTCGCCAGAATCAAGGCGATCCTCAGGCGATGCGAGCCGCCGCCAGTTGAACGCAAACGGCTCCAGGTCCTCGATCTTGTGGTCGACCTCGACGCAAGGTCGGTCGAATCCATGTCCCTTGGCCCGATCGAGCTGACCTCCGGAGAGTTCGATCTCTTTGCCTGTCTTCTCAGTCATCCAGGCCGCGTGCTCAGCCGCGATCAACTGATGGATTGGACGCGTGGCCGCAGACCGGAGAGTTTTGATCGCACCATCGACGTCCAGCTCAGCCGTTTAAGGAAAAAGATCGAAACGGATGGGCAAACGCTCATAAAGACCGTCAGAAATGCAGGGTACGTGCTGAGCCAGCCCGTGAAAGAGGTCTGATGTTCGGAAGGCTGGGTATTGCGGGCCGGCTTTTCGTTGATTGCCCTGCTCGTTTTGTTCGCAAGCCTAGCCCTTGGTACTGGGGCGGCCATTGTTGGGCGCGCCGGACGCACGGGGTCCTCGCCGCGGCTAGCGTTGCCGGACCAGATCGCAGCCATTGTCGAACTCCTCGATCGCTTGCCCCGCGGTGGCAGGAGCCAAGTTCTCCGCGCGGCAAACTCCGACCTCTTGGAAGTCTCAGTGACGGATGGCCTGCCCAAGGCACCGGGCGAGGGCAAAAGGATGCCCGGCGTCGAGTGGTTCATCGATCAGTATTTCTCAAGCCCAGGGAAACACACCATTTTCGCTTGGGACGAGGTCTCGGGCAAGCCCGCAGAGCAAATCACGAAGTCTAGCGAAGCGATCAAGCCGCGGCGCACGACCGTGCTCGTGGCTGTTGGCTTGACGGGCGGCGGATTTGCGGTCTTTGAAAGCCGGTCCGAGATCGTCCGTTTTTTTGGACTGCCGGTTGGCTTCTGGATCGGTGTCATCGGCGCCGTGATTGGCATAATCGCGGTAAGGGCCATCATGAAGGAAGCACGGCCCTTGCAGGCGCTTGCCCTCGCTGTTCAGAGTTTCTCAGCGGAAGCAAAGCCGGTCGCGGTCGCTCCAGGGGGGGCGCGGGAGACGAAAGCGCTCATCGCCGCAGTCAACGAGATGCAGGCCAAAATCGCCGATTTGCTCGCCAGCAGGACCTTGCTCCTGGGCGCGATATCGCACGATCTGAAAACCTATCTGACGCGGCTCCGTCTCCGTATCGAATTCATATCGCCGCCGGAGCAGCAGGTTAAGGCCGAGCGCGATCTGGACGATATGACGAGGCTCATCGACGATGCGCTGGCCGTCTCCCGGGGGAGCGCATCTTTGGAAAGACGGAGACTTCTTGCCTTCCGCGGTTTGATCGAGGCCGAACTTGCGGAGCGCTGCGGTCAGCCACTCGAAGCCTCGCTCCTATGCGACGATGCCGGCAGCACCGTTCTCGGCGATCCCGTCTCCCTGAGACGGCTGGTGGCGAATCTCCTCGACAATGCTCTGCGTTACGGAACGCGTGCAACACTCTCCCTTGGCACCGCTGGAACATGGCTCGTTTTCAGTGTCGAGGACGATGGGCCGGGCGTACCGGTGGCGCAGCGCAATCTCGTCTTTGAACCCTTTTACCGCGGTGAGACATCCCGCAGCAGGGAGACAGGCGGCTCAGGCCTCGGTCTCGCCATCGCCCGGCAGATAGCGGGCGCGCACGGGGGCACAATTTCGATCGGCGATTCAACTCTCGGCGGTGCGATGTTCTCGGTCCGGCTCCCTATCGCTCGCGCCGGCAGATCATAATAAAATTTGCGTAAGGGCGGCATGAGCCTCATCGCTGGTGGCGGCGGCACTGAAACGCGCCGTTGGAGGACTTTAAGTTGTGACGCTTGCCCGCAAAATACTGTTTACCGGCTGCGGGTGAGTTCCCCGGAGACGTAATAGTCAGACCGGTTGGAACCGTCCTTGAAGTGGTTGAGCACTTCATAACGCAAGCGATTTGGGCCGAACCAGCGCAGGATGAGCAGCTTTCTGGCGAAGCCCGCATCGAAACTGCCAGTGAGCACTTGACCGTCCCGATAAGGATCGCCGCTGACGGTGTTGACCTGCTCCCCTTAATGCCCCGCGATCGGCCCGGATCATGACGGAGGTGATGTCTCGCGTACGGGGTTGACGTTCGACCAGTTTCCAAAAAAGTCGTCCGTCTTGGCGGCGGCCGGGGTTAATAGGGACCCAAATCGAAGTGAAAGGTGTCACATGTTCAATTAGGAAGGATTACTGTATCTTTTTTATCTGATAACTGATCGCGGAAAGCTCTGACTAGCGTCAAAACGTTGTCCATGTCGCCGTGGAAATCGCGGCCATCCCGCACCCTAGCGGCATTTAATCTTACGAAATCCGATATCGACGCGGGCAGCTGGGATAGCTTCGGCATCTCAGCACCACTTGCGAGTACAGGAATAATTGGAACACCGAATTCGGTAGCTACTTCGATCTCAGTGCGAACGTAGTCTTCCGCCTGCAAACGCCCTTGAAACCACCATCTCCTGCTAACCCAAGCCGGATTGACCCAGGACTTGTTCACGACGGCGAGCATAACAGCGCATTGACCAACGGCACCCCTTATATGTTCCTCAAAATTTACCCCCAATGGTATTGAGTCGACGTCAAAAAAAATGTCGTGATCCTGATAATCTACACGCAACCTATCATATATGCGCCCAGCCAGTTGAGCGGCGTCCGAGCGCCGATAGGAAATAAAGATCATCTGACCCAGCGGGCGCGGCTGCGGCCGCTGGGTCGGCTTGCGTGAGGGATTTGCACTCGCGGCAAGTTGTTTCAAACGAGAGAGCGCCGATTGCCGTTCGCTATCAGGTGGGTTTGATTCAAGAAACGCGATAATATCGTAGATGTTGCCTGTTGTCTTAATGCGATTCCAGTCGCTGGCTGGAACGGACCTTTGTAGTCCATCCGAAGCAGCATCCCGCCAGCGGGGCCGGCCGGAGCCGCGCACACGCTTTGCTACCGCTCTGTAGATCTGCTCCCGATCATTTAGATCATCGGTTTGTTGCCCCTGAAAACCAAAGGGAATATTGTAGATGTCTAAATCGGGGACCCTAACCGCGATGAGCTTTCCAAGATGCATAGCAAAACGGGCCTCGTCGCGCACAAAGCGGGACTTCGTCGTCACTTGCGACCAGATTACAATTGCAGCCTTTGCGCGCTGAAGTGCGTCCAGTATGACTTCGTAAAAATCGTCGGCACCGACGAGTTCAGTGTCCCACCAGACACTATAGCCTTGCGAAATCAAGTCCTGAGCTAACGCTTGCGCTAACCCGCGATCCGCCCTCGCATAAGAAATGAAAATATCAGCCACCTGGATACTCCGTGCCCGTGCTCACTTTCTTGAGTTCGTTTTCGTTGCCTGGCAGTCCTAACGTTAACTAACGATTGGGCTATCTTATCTCTAAATCTGCCGCAACCAAAAGCATCCGTAAAAGCCGTTTAGCCCCAGCGGGAGACATATTTAAGTGACTGCGCTAAGAGTCTGTAGTCGCGGACCGCTCCATGAGAAGAAGGTCGCAGTACGCCTATCCCTCTACCGCCCCTTCGGCCAAGGCGGCGACGACCGGCCACCCAACCGCCCCGCTTGGGTCGACCCGCGCCAAAATGTCGAGAAGCTGACGCGCCTCGTCCGGTTCCTCCCGGCGCAAATGGATGAAGGCTAGCGCCTTCAGCGTGTAGAGTGCGAAGCGGCCCGGCCCATCCGGCGAGAACTGCACCGGCCATTCCTGGCAATCCGCGCTCCATCCGGCCTGCCGCGCCGCCTCGGCGAGACCGGCGCGGGCTGCGGTGAGCGCCTCGTCAAGCCGGCCGCGATAAGTGTGGGTTTTATAAAGGCAGAAGTAGACCGGCAGCTGGCTGGGATCGGCGGCGAGCGCCTCGCGGAAGAGTGCATCCGCATGCGCCGGATCGGTGCGATAGGCGATCACGCCGCGCTGCAAAAGGATATCGATGGCCTCAGGCAGATCGCCGAAGCCAATCGCGTCGCCGGCATTCAGCCAAATGACGTTCGAGGATGGTTTGTCTTCCATCCACAACTGGCAGCAAGATCGGTGCCAGCCCGCGTACGGACGCGACGCGAAGCCGCTACCGGTAAATCCGGCTGATCTTGGAGCCCTCAAGCGTGAGATTCCACATAAGCCCGCGCTGACCGAAGATGAAAGCGGTGATCGGGCTGCGGATCGTGTTGGTGTCGGCGGCGCCGCCCGCACCCACGTTGACGACGGCGACAGAGCCGTCCACGCCCACCTTCCAGCCATTCCGCCGGGAGAACGTGTCAAGCGCTTCGGGCGTCATGAACATGATGATCACAGACCGTGATTGTGCCCCGAACTGCAAGCCGACCGAACCCGAGACATTGTTGTAATACCCGGCGTTCCGGCCATGAACGAGGAGCGCGCCCTCGCCATACTCGCCGCCGAAGCCGAAGCCGGCCTTGACCACACTTGGAAACACCAAGACCCCCGCAGCGCTATTCGCAAGCTCGCGGGTTCCCGTCACCCGGTAGAAAAGCCGCTCCATCGTTGCGTAGGCGGCCGCATCGATCTCGCGCGGGCCAGCATTTGCCTCAACCATGGTCCACGCAATCGCGAGCAGCGTCATGGCCACGAGGCTTGACGCCCGGCTTTTCAAGAACCGCATCCCGTCTCTCCCTTGAAAAAGACCCGCGCAGGTTCAGCTTGACAAAGCTCTTCGACGAAACGGCGGCGGCGCTGAGCTCAATTCATGGCCGTGGAGTTGGCTAACGCGCGCCACACCTTCGCAAATTTTCCATTGGGAGAGGCAGCCAAGAAGCCCGCAGGCAAACCAGCGGCCGCCTGCGGATTCCTTGTCGTAACGGAGCGGCGCGCCGGCTTGAACGGCCGCTCGGGCGATATCGGTTTAGTACTTATACAGCTCTGACTTGAACGGCCCCTGAACCGGTACGCCGATATAGGCCGCCTGTTCCTGGCTCAATTCCGTCAGCTTTACGCCGAGCTTTGCCAGATGAAGGCGTGCAACGCGCTCGTCGAGATGCTTCGGCAGTGTGTAGACCTTGTTCTGATACTTGCCGTTTCCGGCGTTGGTCCAAAGCTCCATTTGCGCCAGTACCTGGTTCGTGAACGACGCGCTCATGACGAAGCTCGGATGCCCCGTCGCGTTGCCAAGGTTCACGAGCCGGCCCTCGGACAGCAACAGCAAGCGCTTGCCATCGGGGAACTCGATCATGTCGACTTGCGGCTTCACGTTGGTCCATTTCAGGTTGCGCAGGCCGGCAACTTGGATCTCGTTGTCGAAGTGGCCAATGTTGCAGACGATGGCCATGTCCTTCATCGCCCGCATGTGGTCGAGGGTGATCACGTCCCGATTGCCGGTCGCGGTGACGAAAATATCGGCCTTGTCAACGACGTCGTCCAGCGTCACGACCTCATGGCCGTCCATCGCGGCCTGCAGCGCGCAGATCGGATCGATCTCAGTGACGGCAACACGCGCGCCAGCGCCGCGCAACGATTGCGCCGAGCCCTTGCCTACGTCGCCATAACCGCAAACCACGGCGGTCTTGCCTGCCATCATCACGTCGGTGCCACGCCGGATGCCGTCGACGAGACTTTCGCGGCAGCCATAGCGGTTGTCGAACTTCGACTTGGTCACGCTGTCGTTCACGTTGATGCAGGGGAAGGACAGCACGCCCTTCTTCTCCATCTGATAGAGGCGCAGCACGCCGGTTGTCGTTTCCTCCGATACGCCTTTGATGCTGGCTTTCACCTTCGAGTACCAGCCGGGGGTCCTGGCCAGCCGCGCCTTGATGGTCTTGAACAGGCTTGCCTCTTCCTCGCTTTTCGGATCGGAGAGAACCGATGGCTTGGTCTCCGCTTCCGCGCCGAGCTGAACGATGAGCGTGGCATCGCCGCCATCGTCGAGGATCATGTTAGCGGGCTTGCCATCGGGCCACTCGAGGATGCGGTCCACGAACTCCCAATATTCGTCGAGCGTCTCGCCCTTGAAGGCGAAGACGGGTGTACCTTTGGCGGCGATAGCGGCAGCGGCATGATCTTGCGTCGAGAAGATATTGCAAGAGGCCCAGCGCACCTCAGCGCCAACCGCCTGCAGGCTCTCGATGAGAACGGCGGTCTGAATCGTCATGTGCAGGCAGCCCGCGATCCGCGCGCCCTTCAACGGCTGCTCTTTCCCGAACTCCTCGCGTACCGCCATCAAGCCCGGCATCTCGGTCTCGGCGATTTCCATCTCTTTGCGGCCCCAACCGGCGAGGCTGAGGTCCTTCACGGCGAAGTTTTGCGAGGTTTCATAGGCGGATGATGACACGGATGTCTCCTTCGTCCCTTCAAGATTGCACGATTTAGGCTTTCGCCCGCAGTCGTAGCGCGCGCGCTCACAAAAAGCAATAAAGACATAAACATCGCTTTATGTCACGTCTGTGCTCATCGCTTCCATGAACGGCGTGAAATCCACGGAAGGATTGCCGTCGCGGTCCCAATTTCGCCCAAGCGCACGCTTATACAGCCCGCATTGAAGATTGGGAGGGTCCGATGAAAACCATAATTCTAAGTGCAATCGCGCTTTGTCTGCTCTTTCCAGAAGCAGAGGCTCAGACGAGTTACAGTCTTTCTAAGGTTTGCAAATTAGATATCGACCAATACTGCAGGGATATTAGAAAAACAAGGACGCGGGACCTTAAGGCATGCTTGGCAGGCCACGAAAAAGATTTATTCCCGCAATGCCAGGACCATTATAAACAGGCTAGATAGAGCGCAGTTACTCTTCTTCGTTGAAGCGGGCTTCCACCAGCGCGGTCAGGGCTTCCAAGGCCTCCTCGGCCTCAGGTCCCTCGGTCTCGATAAGAATAATGGTCCCAGGGCTCGCTCCTAACATCAGAAGGCCCATGATCGAGCCGCCGCTGACGGTCTGCCCGTCTTTGGTGACGTAGATTTCCGCATCGAATTGCTCTGCGGTTTTCACGAACGCCGCGGAGGCGCGGGCATGAAGGCCGCGCTTGTTCACGATCGTTACCTCGGCCAGGCACTGATAGATGCCGTCAGCCCCGGCCGTTCGATGCCGTCGGACCCCTTCGGCCGCGATCCGGCTTCGAGCGGCCCTCGAAGTCTTGTTCATCTTCTCCTTAGTGGGCATTCAGAACCAGGCTCGCCACGTGGATGTATTTCCGGCCCGCCTCCTGCGCCTGTTTGAGCGCATCGGGGAGCGCAACTTCCTCGCGGATCCGGGCCAGCTTGACAAGCATTGGAAGATTCACTCCAGCGATCACCTCGACAGTTCCGGCATCCATCACCGAAATCGAAAGATTTGAGGGTGTCCCTCCGAACATGTCGGTCAAGATGATCACCCCGTCGCCCGAGTCGGTGGCCTTGGCCGCATCGAGGATCGCGTTGCGCCGTTCCTCCATGTCATCGTTCGGGAAGATCGATATGGGTGCCACCTGTTGCTGCGGCCCCACCACATGCTCAAGCGCCGCCACAAATTCCGTCGCCAGATTGCCATGCGTTACAACAATGAGGCCAATCATGCTATTCCCCGGGCCCGCGGATTAGGGATTATTTCTTCGCCGGAATGCGTGTCCATAGGTATTTTGAGCCGCATCCCTTTCAGGTTCAAGCTCTATATCGGCTGCCAACAGGATACAGACGGTTAATCCGGCTCCACGGCGAAAAAGTTCTGCATGATAAGTGCAAGTTTTATCGGAGCCGAAAGTTCGAACGGATTGAGGAGAATATGGCGGACGGGCAAACCGAGGACAGTCTCGAAGCGATCGCCATCCGGGTATCGCGGCTCGTCGCTTGAGGTGTCCAAGTCCGCGATGAGCCTCAACTCGGCCTCACCTACTGTAAAGGGCAGCCGCGCGATGCCTGCGCCCCGCACTTCGATTTTCCCGGCGAGCGCAGGAGGACAAGACGCCACGATTGTCCTGCCGCTACGGCGCAGGATGGCCTGGTCGTCGGCGATAAGCGCAGGCCGTGCCTGAAGAGAGCCCTCGGGCAAGAACAAAAACCGCAGCGCGAGATCCGACTTGCCCGCGCCGCACGGCCCACGGAGAAGCGCGCACCGGCGGCCCAACGCGACACATGTTCCATGCACCAATAATTCCACCGGCAATAGGTCACTCCAACGCAAGCTCGCACGACCGCGTTTCAAACTATACGGCCGGGCCGGCGTTCGATGAAGTCATCACTTCGACAATCTCTGTAATTCGGAAACCACTTATTTCTTAACGCCGGCACAATATCTTAATTTCTATGCGCGTCATGATAACGTCAATGAACAATGAACGGGGGATTGGAGAAACCCCAAATGGCAACCTACATCACTCTTATGACCTTCACGGATCAAGGAATTCGGAACGTTAGGGACACCGTGAAACGGGCGGAGGCGTTCAAGGAGCATGCGCAAAAGCTTGGCGTGACCGTCAAGGATATGTACTGGACGCTTGGCGCTTACGATCTCGTTGCAACGATCGAGACGCCGGACGATAGGGCCGCAACCGCCCTTGGACTGATCCTTGGTGCGCAGGGCAATGTTCATACCCAAACATTGCGCGGTTTCGGGTCCGCGGAAATGAAAACGATCCTCGAAAAGATGGCATGACGCCCTTCGTGTTCGGGCATGGCGCAATAGAAAGCCGCAAGGCCGACCTATCCGTTTTAAAATCGTTCCCGGCGGTAGTGCTGCCGCCGGTTCGAGCCTCTATTGAACCGCAGCGAGCAGCTCCTCGGCGGCGGATTTTTTGGCTTCAAGCGGCGGAAAGTCTTCCGGCGTGATCGTTTCTTTTTCCAGAAGCAGCGCTGTTCCCCGCTCAAGATCCTTGCGACGCTCGTTGAGTGTTGCTTTCGCCTTGTCATAGGCTTCGTCAATCAGCTTTCGCACCGCGATATCGATTTCCCGGTTTGTCTGGTCGGAGTAATCCTTGGGACGCATGCCAACCATCGCCTCGCCCAGGAACGCCTGCCGCTGGGGTTCGTAGACCCGCTGCCCAAGCGCTTCCGCCATGCCGAACCGCGTTACCATTTGGCGGGCAATATCGGTGGCCCGGTCGAGGTCATCGGCGGCGCCGGTCGAGATCTCGTTGAAGATGATCTCCTCCGAGGCGCGGCCGCCCATGAGCACGGCCATGCGGTTGATCAGTTCGCTCCGCTCGATTAGGAAGCGGTCTTCGGTTGGGCGCTGCATGGTGTAGCCCAGGGCGCCGATGCCGCGCGGGATGATGGAGACCTTGTGCACCGGGTCCGCTCCCGGCAAAGCGGAAGCAACGAGAGCATGGCCCATCTCGTGGTAGGCGACGACCTTGCGCTCCTTGGGCGACAAAATCCGGGAGCGCTTCTCGATGCCGGCCACGAGCCGCTCCACGGCGCTTGTGAAATCGTCCATGGTCACGGTATCGCCGCCACGCCTTGTTGCCGCCAGCGCCGCTTCGTTGACGAGGTTGGCGAGATCGGCGCCAGAAAAGCCGGGCGTGATCGAAGCGATCCGGTCGAGATCGATCCCAGGCCCCGCCTTGACCTTCTTGATGTGGACTTTGAGGATCGCGATCCGTGCCTGCCGGTCGGGCCGGTCGAGAGCAATCTGGCGGTCGAAGCGGCCGGCTCGGGTCAAGGCCGGGTCTAGGATCTCGGGCCGGTTCGTCGCAGCCAGGAGCACGATACCCTCGCGCGGATCGAACCCGTCCAACTCCGCAAGCAACTGGTTGAGCGTTTGCTCCTTCTCATCGTTGCCGCCGCCCATTGCGCCAGCGGCGCGGGAGCGGCCCAGGCTGTCGAGCTCATCGATGAAGATGATACAGGGCTTCATCTTGCGGGCCTGCTCGAAAAGATCGCGCACCCTCGCGGCGCCGACGCCCACGAACATCTCCACGAACTCCGAGCCCGAGATCGAGAAGAACGGCACGCCCGCCTCGCCCGCCACTGCGCGCGCCAGCAGCGTCTTGCCGATGCCGGGCGGCCCGACCAGCAGGATGCCCTTTGGCACGCGCGCGCCGAGCCGGCCGTACTGGTCCGGATTTTTCAGAAAGTCGACGATTTCCTTCAGTTCGCCCTTCGCCTCGTCGGCGCCCGCTACGTCTTCGAATTTAACGCCGGTCTGCGTCTCGACGTAGATTTTGGCCTTCGAGCGGCCCACGCTCATCAGGCCGCCAAGCCCCTGCTTGTCCGCCATCCGCCGGATGAAGAAGGCCCAGATGGCGAAGAATATGAGTGCAGGCAATACCCACGATAGGATATCGCGCAGGAAATTCTGGCCCGTGGAGCCGCTGAAATCGACACCGTACTTTTGCAGCTCATCGGCAACCGGCACATCGACACGGTTGGTGCTGAAGTATTTCTTGCCGTCCTGCGGTGTTTTGAACTCGCCTTGAATCTGCGCCGGGCCAACCTTCACCTTGTCGATCTGCTTGGCCTGAAGGAGCTGCTGGAACTTGCTATAAGGAATCTGCTCGACTTCGTTATAGAAGGTCCACCAGGATTGGAACATGAGCAGAAGCCCGAACGCTATCAGGACATAGGTCAGGTTGAGCTGATTTTTCTTGTTCATCATGGCGTCCCCGTTCGATGCAACTCACTTAGTCCCGGCCCTCTGGCGCTGTAAGGGGCGGCCACAATAAAGTTCGCGCCAAGCACAAGCTTTGGTTAACGGACTGTCAGCTCCGGCGAATTGCATTTGGCGCTTCCATCCAAAAAAGTGTATGGGTGAGAAAATGGCAGACGGGAGCCTTTTTGTGGGACCGGTCCGGGCATTGATCATCGGGACGATGATGGTTCTCTGTAGCGCTTGGGCGGCGTTTAGCGCCGAGGATGCCCCACGCATCGCGCTCCTCGTCGGCAACCAGAATTATACCGAGAAGGTCGGTCCGCTCAAGAACCCGCACACGGACGTAGCCCTGATCGAGGCGGCGCTGAAGCGGCTCGGCTTCACCGTGACCGTGATAAAGGAAGCAAGCTACCGCGACTTGGCCGGCGCGCTGAAGCGCCATGTCGCGGAGGTCCGCAAGGCCGGGCCTGGGGCGATTAGCTTTTTCTATTACTCCGGGCACGGCGTCGCCAATCCTGACACCGGCATCAACTATCTTGTGCCGGCCGACGTTGCCGATGCCAACGACCCCAATCTATGGAGCAACGCCTTCGAGCAGAGCGATGTGATCGAGAAGCTCTCGCGGCAAGCGCCGCAGGCGACCCATTACGTGGTGTTCGACGCCTGCCGCAACGAGCTGCGGCTCTCGGCGACGGGACAAAAAGCTCTGGGTGCGGAGAAGGGGTTCGCGCCGGTGGCGCAGGCGGCGGGCCTCCTGATCGCCTATTCTACGGGGCTGAAGCAGACGGCTTCGGACGCGGGCGAGGGCGGCGGCCCCTATGCGCGGGCGCTGGCCGCGGAACTCGTCAAGCCCGGCACAGAGGCGGTGGCCATGTTCCGCAACGTGCAGCTCAAGGTGAAGCTCGCTATTGGCCAAGACCCTTGGCTATCTTTTCCGTCACTGCCCGAGGTCTATCTCGCGGGGAGGGGAGGGGAGGCGGCGGCAAAGCCGGCACAGCCTCCGGCGCGGGACGCGGAGGAGGATGCCGCGCGCGAATGGGGCGCTGTGGACAAGAACAGCGTGGCCATGCTCAAGATTTTCCTACGGCGGCATGGATCGAGCCGCTATGCCGACTATGCGCAAGCGCGGATCGAGGAGTTGCAACCGAAACCGGCTAAGACAGCTGCGGCGATGCCGCTCGACGCTCTCAACGCACCGAATACCGCGCCAAAACTACCCGACGGCGAATTTTGCGCCGACGGTCATCTCCTGGTTTCCGTGGCAGTAGGGAAGAGTCCGTGCATCAAGCCGGGGTCTGGCCAGAGCTTCAACGATTGCCCGGACTGCCCGGAGATGGTGGCGGTTCCAGCCGGCAGCTTCTTGATGGGCTCGACAGACGCCGAAGTTCGCGCGCTTACCGAGGAGTTTGGAAAAGGCTGGGAAGAGCATTTCAAGCGGGAAGCTCCGCAGCATCGGGTGACAATCGCCAAGCCTTTTGCGGTGGGACGGTTCGCAGTAACGTTCGCGGAATGGGATGCATGTGTTGCGGATGGCGGCTGCGGCGATTACAGGCCAAGCGATGAAGGTTGGGGCCGAGACGACCGTCCGGTCATCAATGTGAGCTGGGACGATGCGCAAGCCTATGTGAAATGGCTTTCGGGTAAGACGGGCAAGACCTACCGGCTGCTTTCCGAGGCCCAGTTCGAGTATTCAGCGCGGGCAGGCACGGCGACGCGGTTCTGGTGGGGCAATTCGATCGCAGCCGGTCAAGCAAACTTCAAAGACGAAAACGGGCAAAAGACGCTGCCGGTGAAATCCTTTCAGCCGAACCCCTGGGGCCTCTATCAGGTTCTCGGCAACGTTTGGATCTGGACGGCGGATTGCTGGTATGATTACAAGGATGCGCTCTCAACTAGTTCGGTGAGAACCGCTGGAAACTGTAGATTTCGGACTATTCGCGGCGGTTCGTGTGGCGGCAGTCCGCTGCATCTCCGCGCGGCCTACCGCGCCTCGGCCGAGACGGCGGTTCATCACCCCAATTACGGTTTCCGCCTAGCCCGGTCGCTCGATTAGCGCAATCCGCTTGAGATCGCGCTGATCGGCATCAGGCGGCACTCTGTCTCAAGACGCGAGCGCGGCGCCCTCCGGCGCGGCAAGTTGAAGGCCCGCGAGCCGCGCGTAGACCCCGCCGGCATTGATGAGCTGGGCGTGCGTGCCTTCCTCAACCAATCGCCCTCCGTCGATCACAAGGATGCGGTCGGCGTTGATGACGGTCGCAAGCCGGTGCGCGATCACGAGCGTCGTCCGCCCGCGCATCACGCGGTCGAGCGCGGTCTGCACGAGCTTCTCGCTCTCCTGGTCGAGCGCGCTTGTCGCCTCGTCGAGCAGCAGGATCGGCGCGTTCTTCAAGATCGCGCGCGCGATGGCGATGCGCTGGCGCTGGCCGCCCGAGAGCATCACGCCGCGCTCGCCGAGAAGTGTGTTATAGCCTTCCGGAAGCTGCTCGATGAACGTGTTCGCGAGCGCCGAACGCGCGGCTGCCTTCACCTGCTCCTCGGTCGCATCCGGCGTGCCATAGCGGATATTGTCGATGACGGATTCGGCGAAAACGATCGTATCCTGCGACACAAGCGAGACCCGTTTGCGCAAGGCTGTCAAGCCAGCCTTTTCCACAGGCACGCGGTCGACAAACACCTTGCCATGCTGGGCGTCGTAGAACCGTAAGATCAGGTTGAAGACCGTAGTCTTCCCGGAGCCGGACGGGCCGACGATGGCAACGCGCTCGCCGGGCCGCACGACGAAAGAGACGTCGTGGAGCGCGTGCTTGGCGGGCCGGAGTGGATAGGAGAAGGAGACATTCTCGAAGGAGACCTCGCCCTTCGCATGTTCGGGGAAGGGACGGGGATCCTTGGGCTCGACGATATCGGCCGGCACACTCATGAGTTCGGCCAGCCGCTCGGCGGCGCCCGCCGCCTGCTGCAATTCGCCCCAGACTTCCGACAACTCGCCGAGCGAGGCGGCCGCCAGTACGGCATAGAGCACGAACTGAGCCAGAGCGCCGCTCGTCATGCTTCCGTTCATGACATCCTGGGCGCCATACCAGAGCACGCCGACGATGCTGCCGAAGATCAGAAAGATGGCCGAGCCCGTGAGCATGGCGCGGCGTTGCGTCCGCGATACGGCCGCTTCGAAGGAGCGTTCGATGGCCTTATCGAACCGGTTCGCCACCGTATCCTCCGCCGTGAACGCTTGCATGGTGCGCGTCGCGGCGAGATTCTCACTGGCGAAGGCGGACGACGCCGCAATTTCGTCCTGTGCCTTGCGGCTGTAACGGCGGACGGTGCGCCCATAAAGGATGAGCGGCACGACGATCAGAGGTATGACCAAGAGGACGAGCAGGCTCAGCTTAGGGCTGGTCACAACCAT
The DNA here is from genome assembly GCA_963817705.1 of uncultured Alphaproteobacteria bacterium. Taxonomy (GTDB): domain Bacteria; phylum Pseudomonadota; class Alphaproteobacteria; order Rhizobiales; family Rhodomicrobiaceae; genus Rhodomicrobium. Next base: position 425,756 of record CAWFPF010000002.1, on the reverse strand, counting down.
GAGAACGAGCGCACCGATAAAGGTGACGCTGTTGCGCAGCACTTGGCTGAAGCTTGTGGAAACCGCGGCCTTGACTTGCGTCGTGTCCGCGTTGAGCCGCGACATGATTTCGCCGGAGTGCGTCCGCTCGTAGAAAGCGGGGCTGAGCCGGGTGAGGTGCCGGAACACATCGGCGCGGACGCCTGCCACGACACGCTCGCCAAGCCAGGATACGCAATAGAACCGCGTCGCGCTCGATACCGCGAGCAAGGCGCCCACCGCAAACAAGGCGCCAAAATAGATATTGATCAGACCTTGTTTTTCAGTCGAAAAACCGCGGTCGATCATTTCCCGCACCGCAAAAGGCAGTACGAGCGTGGCGCCGGACGACAGCACGAGCGCTATCAGTGCGACAAGCGCGACCCCTTTGTGCCTCAGCACGTAGGGCCTCAGAAGCGCAAGCGGCTTCAAACTTCGCCGCTTCGGAGGAGCCACGGTTGCGGGGAGTTCAATTGTTTCTGCTGTGCTCGAAGCCGGAAGCTTCGGGGCGCGGCCGTCGATGTCTTGAAGGGTCACAGGCTGAACTCACTGTCGCCGCCCGCGCTTGCGCTAACAAAAACGCACAATGCGCGCGGCGGGATGACGCTCGATCTTGTCATCGTCTCACTTCGTCCTGTATAGCAACAGCAATCCACCGAATACAAGGCGCAGTTCGACGCGCGGCAAGGACAAGCCATGAAAAAGGATATTCATCCCGATTATCACAAGATCACCGTTGTGATGACGGACGGTACGCAGTTCGAGACCTATTCGACCTACGGTGAGCCGGGTCAGAAGCTGAACCTCGACATCGATCCGAAGACCCATCCGGCCTGGACGGGCGGCAATCAGCAGATCCTGGATCGCGGCGGCCGCGTCAGCAAATTCAAGAAGAAGTTCGAAGGCTTTTTGAAGTAGAGCGCGCGCCGGACGCCCCAAACTCCGCGAGCTACCACTCCCCGGAGCCAGGTTCGCCCTTGAACGGCCCGGCGATCTCCGGCGTCACCCAGCCGCCGTAGAACCGCCCCGGCTGCGGCAGGACGCGGATGCCCGCGACGGTGCATTCGAGCTGCGCCGGGTAAAACGAGACGTAGCCGCGAATGGCTTCGAATTCGGGGAATGGATCGGGATAGCTCCAGGCTACGCGCGCGAGCCTGTGGCCTGGAACGGCGACGGACCAATAAGCGGCCTGTCCCTTCCATTCGCAAAGAGAGCCGCCGGCCTCCGGTTCGAGATGCTCCATACGAACGTCCCCCGGCGGTATGTAGAAGACGGGCGGGCTCGCGGTCTCAAGAACGCGCATCGAGCGTTTGGAGCGCGCGATCTCAACGGCGCCAAGGTACACCGTGACTTCGCGCGGATCGGGCGCGATGCGTGGCGGGCGTGGGTAGTCCCAGACGGACTCCTGCCAAGCCTCAGGGATCGCAGCGAATGGCGGCCGCTCCTGACCGCGGAAGCGCCATGTTTCGCGGCCTCTCAAGGCCCAATCTGGAAGCGGCATGCCGTTTGGCCCCATCGCGAGGGAAGAAGGTGTAGCCACGGTAAGCGGCTCTGTCCTGCCCTGGTTCCGGCTCCTCTACCAAGCCTTGCGGGATCCCGGCACCCGCTGGTTTCCAGCCTCCAGCGCTGGCCTCCGGCACCGGCCTGCCGCGCCGCAGATTGCGTCAGCCCGCGATCTTGTTGCGCGCCGCCTCCGTAAGATAATCCATCGCGGCTTGGACCCCGCCTTGCTTGTGCGGAACGCCCGCGACGCCAAGCCCCATCTCGACGCCGGAGAGCGCTCCGAGAATGGTGAGGTCGTTCATATCGCCCAGATGGCCGACGCGGAACACCTTTCCGGCGACCTTATTGAGCCCGGCTCCAAGCGACATGTTAAAATTGTCGAGGATGACGGCGCGGATGTGATCGGCGTTGTGGCCTTCCGGCGCGCGGATCGCCGTCACCGTGGGCGAATAGTATTCGGGGTCGCGGCACTGAAGGTCGAGGCCCCAGGCTTTGACGGCGCGGCGGCAAGCTTCGCCATGACGGATGTGCCGCGCAAAAACCGCGTCGAGGCCTTCCTCGTGCAGCATCGCAATGGCTTCGTCCAGGCCGTAGAGCAGGGACGTCGCGGGCGTGTAGGGGAAGAAGCCGCGTTCATTGTTGGCGAGCATGTCCTTCCAGTCCCAATAGCCATGGGGGAGCTTGGACGTCTGCGTAGCCTTGAGCGCCTTCGCGCTGACCGCCGTAAAGGAAAGGCCGGGCGGAAGCATGAGGCCTTTTTGGGAGCCGCTCACCGTTACGTCCACCTGCCACTCGTCGTGCCGGTAGTCGATGGCACCCAGCGAAGATATGGTGTCGGTCATCAGAAGGGCTGGATGGCCGGCGGCGTCCATGGCACGCCGCACGGCCGCAATGGACGACACACAACCCGTGGAGGTCTCGCTGTGCACAACGCAAACGGCTTTGATCTCGTGGCCGCGATCTTCCGCGAGCCGTGCCTCGATGACGGCCGCGTCAACGCCTACACGCCAATCCGAGGGGATAAACTCCGGCTTCAGCCCGATGCGTTCCGCCATATTGCGCCACAGGGTCGCGAACTGACCGGTTTCGAACATCAGCACCTTGTCGCCGGGCGAAAGCGTGTTCGTCATCGCCGCTTCCCAGGCCCCGGTGCCCGACGATGCATAGATGAAGACCGGCCCGGACGTCTTGAAGACGGTCTTGATGCTTTCGAGAACGCGCAGGGCGAGCTTTTGGAACTCAGGGCCGCGATGGTCGATCAGTGGCCGCGCCACGGCGTGAAGGATGCGGTCGGGGACGGGGGTCGGCCCAGGAATTTGCAAGAAGTGACGGCCCGCGGCGCGCGGCGCATTGGATCCCATGTGCGTTTTCCCCTAGTCCGGCGAATTGTTGAGGTTCCGATGTTACGTGGCCAAGCACGACGCCGCAACGCCTCGCTCCTCAACGAGACTAAATTGCCGCAGAGCACGCGCTCGCATTGGCATCATTCCGCCGCTAAGGCAGCATGCATTCTGACCGGCGCCTCGCCGCATGACAAAAAACTAGCGCTTGAGTAGCGCCGCGCCGCGCGTTATGTAGAGGGATGGCACGGCGCCTTGGCCTGCCAGCCCTGTGTGGGGGTGTAGCTCAGTCGGTTAGAGCGCCGGCCTGTCACGCCGGAGGCCGCGGGTTCGAGTCCCGTCACTCCCGCCATTTTACTTGGAAAACTGATATAGATCAGCCGCTTACTCGCCAAATTGGCTAACATTCCTGGGCCCGGTCTCATATCACTTCTGGATTCGAAGCGGGCATCTCCCGCATTGACACGCACTGCCGGGGCCGCTGCCTTCTCCACTTCGGTCTGTGTTGAATTGCGCTTGTCGCCGTTTAAGCCCGCTTGTCATGGCTGCGAATTTGTTTGAAAGCTCGGGCTGGGCTTAAAACACAGTTGTCGCAACTCCGGAGGCGGTGAGCATGGTTACGGATCAGTTTGGGGACGTATTTGTGTTTTTGCTGGCCCCCTGGAACATGGGAGCGTGTGCCGCGGTCGCACTTGTTGTTATCTATCTCATTAGTAGACAATTATTCAGATCAATACTCTTGGCCGTTTCATTTCCAGGGCTCATTGCTTTTATTTTAATATTTATTCACTTAGAAATTCTGTATTCGCCTGCTTCTGCTAAATTTCCGCCGGCTATTTTGTTGCCGTTCTTGGTAGGCATAGGCTTTCCGTCGCTTTTGTCCGGTTCAATAATCGGCACAAAATGCATCTCAGGTTTACTAACCAACAAGCCCGATTACCAACCAAACAAAATTTACATTTTTATGCTAGTTTTACAATGCGCGCTGAACGCTGCGACGGTTTACATGACGCATTTCAATGATGGCGTCGGATAGGTGTTTGTATGGCCGAATATCCCCTGCGTTACTCTCCACAAGCGTTGCAGTATTTGAGCGATCATGCCAATGAAATTAATTTCGTCGCTGGCTCTGTCGGCGTCTCGCCATTGTCGGTCGCCGCGGGTATAGCGCGCGAGCAGACTTTAAAATCCGATATTTATCCATACCAGGCCAAGCGTATAATTGGAAACCCTATAAGGCAGACGGAAACCTATATACTTCCGTATTTCAGCGATTCGAATTTGAGAAGCATGTATGACGCTACCAACAAACTCGATCCCGAAACTCTGATGTATCCAGGCGGCAGCGCCATCTCGCACCCCATGCTGTTCGATGTGGGGCCTGGAAACATCAAACTTCGCACAGCAATCTCGCTCCTCGATAATTATAACGCCCAATACAAGAGCGACGACGACTTCCTTGACCTCAACAAATATAGTGGGAACCTGCCACAGTTTATCAGCGATCTCCGAAATTCTAACAGTCCAGTTACCGCGAATGTTGCTGGCTTACTCGCTTCGGAGGCGACACAATTCTACCAGCGCCATATGACCCCGACGGCCTGGAATTATCTCACCGATGACCAAAAGGCGGCGGCAGTCACGCAATACTATGTGCGCGGACCAGAAAAATTGACGCAGGAAGCCGACGGGCAAGAGTTCTGGTTTCCTGATTTTTCAAAGCCAGGCTCAAGCTTTTACAACCACAAAGACAACGCCGATGTTCTCAGGGCCGCACTTAATTACAATACCTATCCGGAAGAACGAGAATCCTCCCCAGGCGGAAACCGATTCTATCGAATCGGCCGGGAACACTCCCTATGCTTACGTAAGCGTCCCTGCCACGCCCGCGATCCCAAAAAACGCGCTGATCCTTAATGGGCAGCAGGCTGGGTCAGGCCCTTCAATCGGGAATGCGCTTATCCCTCAAACAACGGCCGGCGCGCCAGCCGACACGCTCGACCCAGCTGTGCTAGCCAGGATGGCGCTCATCCGCACTTTCGGTTTGCCTTCGGGCATCGATATTGGGCCGCTATCGGCGGCACAACCATAGTCGTTTCCACTTGCATTCGCGCTTATGGGAGTTAGCCAATATTCAAAATGCTTCTTCCAAAGCAGTGCGGCCAAAATTGCATGTTAGCCAGTCCAAGCCTATGATTTTGCTAGGCTGATTCACTGCCGTCACTCCCGCCATTCATCTATATTTACATGTAAGAACGAGAACAATCCGTTCTGTCACCTGCGCCGGTCTCCGGAGTAGGGTGCTTTCCAAAATGACTCGTTGCGGTCATCGCGCAATCCCGATTCCAGCCCTGTAAAACACAGATAGTCGCGCCCCAGCCCGGCAGGCACCAGCCACATTCACCCTCCAAATCGCGACGCGGCTGGCGGAACGACTTTAAGCCGCCGTGGGATCACGTCCCGGCGAAGGCCAGTTAAACTGCCGTGACTTCTCCACTGGGCAGAACCACCTAACTCGGCAATTTGAGGACAAAATAATGGACCAACGTCTCGATCTTACCAAAGTTGCTCCCGGCGGCTACAAAGCCATGCTTGGAGTGCACTCGTATGTACAAAACAGCGGCCTGTCACTTGGGCTGCTGGAACTGGTCAAGATGCGTGTATCGCAGATCAACGGCTGCGCCTTCTGTATCGCCATGCATGTTCCATTGGCTCGTAAGCATGGGGTCAGCGAGGACCAATTGCACCTTCTCGCCGCATGGCGCGAAGCGCCGATTTATAGCCCGAAAGAGCGTGCCGCCTTGGCTTGGGCGGAAGCTCTGACACGCCTTACCGGAGGCGGCGTTTCTGATGAAGTGTACGCCGAAACGCGTCAGCATTTCCCGGAAAAGGAAGTGGCCGACCTTTCTTTTGCGGTCGCTGAAATCAACGCCTGGAACCGCCTGATGATTTGCACTCGGACTCCGCCCCAGCTTTAGAGCGCCTCAGCCTAAAATCGCTCCTCATAGGCTCGGCGTCACGGCACGAAGGCTCGATGATACGGCACGAATAGCGTATGGCCCCAAGTCGTCGCTGTGCGCGGCAGTCGATCCATGAGCGAATTAGACCAATATGGTGATTGTTAACCTGATCGCTCTCTTTAGAAGCCGTAGCGGTTGAGGAATCCGGTTACCGCAGATCCAATTCGCCTTGGGGTACATGCGTGACGGCGCGGGATTTATGGAGCGGGTGAAGGGAATCGAACCCTCGTATTCAGCTTGGAAGGCTGCTGCTCTACCATTGAGCTACACCCGCGCAGCGTACACATTATCAATATTGGGTCAGCGCTCAACGAAAAAAACGAAATCCGGCTTATCTACCGCCTGTGGATTCACGCTTGACAAGTTCAAATTTTGTTTTGCGATGCGGCGAAAATTGCTTGGCATCGCGCCTCTTGGCGTGATAGCTATCAATCCCCTACTACTGGTATGCATCGGCAGCAGGCATGAGCGGTTGTTTGGCATTGAAACCAAGTGGCCGGGAGGCTTGCTCGAAACCGGTTGGATGGAGGAGTGTAGCTCAATTGGCTAGAGCACCGGTCTCCAAAACCGGGGGTTGGGGGTTCGAGTCCCTCCACTCCTGCCACTTATACTGGCAGGACATCAGGAAAATCGGGGCAGCAAAGATTAACGGAATTGCGGCGAAGGCAAAGCGGCTTCGCGTTGGCGTTGGGAAGAAATGGCAAGCATTAGCCCATTCGAGTATCTGCAGCAGGTGCGGGCGGAAGGCGCAAAGGTCGTTTGGCCTTCGCGCCGGGAAACTTTGGTCACAACCATACTGGTTGTCGCCATGGCCGTGTTCGCGTCCGTGTTCTTCCTACTCGCCGATCAGGTTTTTAGCCGTCTTATTGGCTTAATTTTAAACCTTGGTCATTAGATCTTAGATAAAACTTAACCAAAAGCAGTAAGACTAATGGGAAAACGTTGGTATATCGTCCACGCCTATTCAAACTTCGAGAAAAAGGTGGCGGACGCTATCCGTGAACGGGCGGGACAAGCGGGCCTCGAAGAGTGCTTCGAGGATATCGTGGTGCCGATGGAAGAAGTTGTCGAGGTTCGCCGCGGCAGGAAAGTAAGCACGGAGCGTAAGTTCTTCCCAGGTTACGTCCTTGTCAAGATGGACATGAACGACAGGGCCTTTTTGCTGATCAAGAATACGCCGAAGGTTACCGGGTTTCTAGGCGCGGACAATAAACCGCAGCCGATCTCCGAGGCCGAAGCTCAGCGCATTCTCAATCAAGTGAAAGAAGGTGTGGATCGGCCGAAACCGTCCGTCACCTTCGAAATCGGAGAGCAGGTGCGCGTCGCCGACGGTCCGTTTGCGTCGTTTAACGGGCATGTCGAGGAAGTCGACGAGGAGCGCGCACGGCTCAAGGTTGCGGTTTCCATCTTCGGCCGGGCAACCCCGGTCGAGCTGGAGTACGGTCAGGTAGAGAAGGTCTAGCGCGGCGAGCGCTGGCTTTTCGTTGCCTGGCTTTTGTTGTGGGAGGTTCGCGCTTGCTCGCCAGGCAAGCGCAAAGGGCCGCACCACATCCCTCAAACCCAGGGCTCGAAGCCCTTAAGAGGATGAAATGGCAAAGAAAGTTGCCGGTTACATCAAGCTGCAGGTCCCTGCGGGCCAAGCGAACCCGTCGCCGCCGATTGGCCCGGCGCTCGGTCAGCGCGGCCTGAACATCATGATGTTCTGCAAGGATTTCAATGCGGCTTCGAAGGAAATGGAGCCCGGCTCTCCCGTTCCGGTGGTGATCACGTACTTCCAGGACAAGTCTTTCAACTTCGTGATGAAGACGCCGCCCGCGTCGTTCTTCCTGAAGAAGGCGGCAGGGATCAAGAGCGGTTCCAAGACCCCGGGCGTCGGCTCGGCGGGTACAGTCACGATGGCCCAGGTGCGTGATATCGCGGAGAAGAAAATAAAGGACCTCAACGCTACCGATCTCGACCAGGCCGCCAAAATCATTGCTGGTTCCGCCCGCTCCATGGGCCTCACGGTGAAGGAGTAAGCGCTATGGACGGAAAAAGGTTACGCGAGGCCAAGAAGGCGATCGTCCGCGAGAAGCTTTATCCCCTGGATCAGGCCGTAAAGCTCGTAAAAGAGCGCGCGAAGGCGAAGTTCGACGAGACGATTGAAATTGCGATGAATTTGGGCGTTGACCCGCGCCATGCCGACCAGATGGTACGCGGCGTGTGCTCGTTGCCGAACGGCACGGGCCGGACGGTCAGGGTTGCGGTCTTCGCGCGCGGCGCGAAAGCGGATGAAGCCAAAGCGGCTGGTGCCGACGTCATTGGAGCCGAGGACCTTGTAGCCCAGGTTCAAGGCGGGACGATCAACTTCGACAAGTGCATCGCTACACCGGACATGATGCCCCTCGTGGGCCGGCTGGGTAAGATCCTTGGGCCGCGCGGCATGATGCCGAACCCGAAGGTGGGCACGGTGACCATGGATGTCACCGAGGCCATACGCGGGGCAAAAGGCGGATCGGTCGAGTTCAGGGTCGAAAAAGCCGGCATCCTGCATGCCGGCATCGGGAAGGCAAGCTTCTCCGAGAACGCACTCGTGGAAAACGTGAAGGCCTTTGCGGATGCAGTCATAAAAGCGAAACCCGCAGGTGCAAAGGGAACGTTCTTGAAGCGCGTCGCCCTCAGCTCGACGATGGGTCCAGGGGTTAAGATCGAGCCTGGATCGGTCAGCAGCGGGGCGGCGGCAGCGCATTAGTCATGGCCGGGGCGCCCGGCCATCCAGTGTTTTTGGAGGCCGCCCAATGGGCGGCGATTCGTGCAGGTTAGAAAGTTTCGGACGGTTCGCCGTCCGATTGGCCAAGGGCGGCAACGCGCTTGGCCGCTGTCTCCGGGAAACCGGGGGCAGCCTGTCCGAGATTGCTGGCGCCAAAGGGATTTCCCAGAGGCTTAATTTCGCCAGCATGAGACGGGGAACGGATAGCAGTCGATTTCGACGGCCAGCTCCGGCTGGTTGGTGGATCGTGTCGCATCACGCCTCGGGACAGGACTGAGCGGTCGCTCGCCTTTCACGAGGCAGCGGCGTGATCGAAGCGGCGGATCGCGAATGGTCGCGCCCCGCCAATTGAATGGAGAGAGAGCGGTGGATAGAGCTGAAAAAAAGGAGATGGTTGAGTCCCTCAACGGCATCTTCAAATCAAGCGGCTCTGTCGTGGTGGCGCGCTACAAAGGCATGACCGTAGCGCAAATGAGCGACCTCCGTCGCAAAATGGGCGACGCTGGGGCCAAGTTCAAAGTCATCAAGAACCGTCTCGCCAAAATTGCACTTGATGACGCCGCAGGTGGCGCCGGTGCGGATCTCTTCCTTGAGCCAACGGGTATCGCTTTTGCGGTAGACCCCACGGCAGCGGCCAAAGTGGCCTCCGATTTTGCCAGGACCAATGACAAGTTCGTCATTGTCGGCGGCATGCTCGGGCGTCAGGCTCTCGATGCGAATGGTGTGAAGGCTTTGGCCGCCATTCCTTCGATGGAAGAGCTTCGTTCCAAGCTCCTGGGCGTGTTCCTTGCTCCCGGTTCGAAGTTTGTGCGGCAGCTTAACGCGCCCGCACAGAACCTTGCGGCCGTGCTGCAAGCATACAAGGAAAAGCAAGAAGGCGGCGCGACGGTTTGAGGCAGGGTCTCCAACACCAACCAATCACGGAATGCATTGAGGTCTTAAATGTCTGAGAAACTAGAAAAACTCTACACGGAGCTGTCAGGCTTGACGGTTCTTGAAGTGGCCGATCTTGTGAAGCTACTCGAAGACAAATGGGGAGTTTCCGCGGCTGCGGCCATGCCGGCGTTTGCGATGCCAGTTGGCGGCGGTGGCGCCGCTCCCGCCGAGGTTGTCGAGGAGAAGACGGAGTTCGATGTCATCCTCGCCGAAGCCGGCGCGCAGAAGATCAACGTCATCAAGGAGGTTCGCGCGATCACTGGCCTTGGCCTGAAAGAGGCGAAGGATTTGGTGGAAGCCGCTCCAAAGGCGATCAAGGAAGCCGTGTCCAAAGCGGAAGCCGAGGAGATCAAGAAGAAGGTCGAGGCTGCGGGCGCCAAGGTCGAAATCAAGTAGCATTGCTCGTTGTGGCTGGGCTCAGGCCCAGCCAGCCTGTCCGGCACACAGCATGCCCAGTGCCGGGTCTGGTCAGAAGCTTCCCAATGGGGTTGGCGGCAGCAACGAATAAAAGGGCTTGTAAATCGTTAATGGGACGCCATATCAGGTGGCTTCCCAGAATTAGGCCTTCCCTAACGCCACGGCGCGCGTGGCGTATGATGGAAAGCCGACGCCGGTAAAAATGAGGAGATCAAATGGCGCAGACGTTTATCGGCCGTAAACGTATCCGCAAGCGCTTCGGACATATTGCCGATGCCGCTGAAATGCCGAATTTGATCGAGGTGCAAAAGCAATCCTACGATCAATTTCTTATGGTGCAAGATCCGGTTGGCGGGCGGCCAAACACCGGTCTGCAAGCTGTTTTTGCCTCGATATTTCCCATAAAGGATTTCTCGGACAAAGCGCAACTCGAATTTGTACGATACGACTTCGAGCCGCCGAAATATGACGTCGACGAGTGCCAGCAGCGGAGCATGACTTACGCCGCCCCACTGAAGGTTAAGTTACGCCTTATCACCTTCGACGTCAATGAGGAGACCGGTTCGCGCTCCGTCCGCGACATCAAGGAGCAGGACGTCTATATGGGCGATATCCCGTTCATGACGTCGAACGGTACCTTCGTCATAAACGGCACTGAGCGCGTGATTGTTTCCCAGATGCACCGCTCACCCGGCGTATTTTTCCACCATGACGGCGGCAAAAGCCACTCGTCGGGGAAGCTTCTGTTCGCGGCCCGGATCATTCCTTATCGCGGCTCCTGGCTCGATTTCGAGTTCGATGCGAAGGACATTGTCTATGCCCGCATCGACCGGAAGCGCAAACTTCCGGCGACGACGCTGCTCTATGCGCTCGGGATGGATAACGAAGACATCCTCGACACGTTCTACAAGCGCATCATCTTCAAGGCGACGGCTCAGGGCTGGCGCACGCCGTTCATCGCCGACCGGATGCGGGGCGTGAAAGCGGTGCAGGACATTTACGATGCCGACACGGGCGAGGTCGTCATCGAGGCCGGCAAAAAACTGAATGCGCGCGCGGTTCGTCAACTGGCCGAGCGCGTCAAGGCCGTGGCCGTGCCTGACGACGCGCTCTTCGGGCGGTATCTCGCCGAAGATATCGTCAATATGTCGACAGGCGCGATCTATGCCGAGGCCGGCGATGAGCTTGACGCGAAGCTGATCGACAAACTGCGCACGGCTGGAGTGGCGGAACTGCCCGTGCTCGACATCGATCACGTGAACACCGGGTCCTTCATCCGGAACACGCTGCATGTGGACAAGAATCAGAACGAGCAGGATGCGCTTTTCGATATCTACCGCGTGATGCGTCCGGGCGAACCCCCGACAGAGGATGCGGCGCGCGCGCTGTTCAAGAGCCTGTTCTTCGACGAAGAGCGCTATGACCTGTCCTCGGTCGGACGCGTGAAGATGAACATCCGGCTCGAAATCGAGCAATCGGACGAGATGCGCGTTCTGACCAAGGATGACATCATCGCGGTCATCCGCACGCTTGTCGATCTGCGCGATGGACGCGGCGATGTCGACGACATCGACAATCTCGGCAACCGGCGTGTGCGTTCTGTCGGCGAGTTGATGGAAAACCAATATCGCTTGGGCCTGCTCCGCATGGAGCGCGCCATTCGCGAGCGTATGTCTTCGGTCGATATCGACACGGTGATGCCGCAGGATCTCATCAACGCGAAACCGGCCAGCGCGGCCGTCCGCGAGTTTTTCGGATCCTCGCAGCTCAGCCAGTTCATGGACCAGACGAACCCGCTGTCGGAAATCACCCACAAGCGCCGCCTGTCCGCGCTTGGGCCGGGTGGCTTGACGCGTGAGCGTGCTGGCTTCGAGGTGCGTGACGTCCATCCGACGCATTATGGCCGCATCTGCCCCATCGAGACGCCGGAGGGCCCGAATATCGGCCTCATCAACTCGCTCGCGACATTCGCGCGCGTGAACAAATACGGCTTTATCGAAAGCCCGTACCGGCGTGTCGTAGACGGCAAGGTGACCGACAAGGTGGTTTATCTCTCCGCGATGGAGGAAGCCCGCTATCACATCGCGCAAGCAAATGTGGAGCTGAAGCCTGACAATAGTTTCGCGGAAGACTTGATCATCTGCCGGCACCAGGGCGACGTTTCGCTCGTCCCCAACGCCAAGGCCGATTTCATCGACGTTTCGCCGAAGCAAGTTGTCTCGGTGGCGGCGGCGCTGATTCCGTTCCTTGAGAACGACGACGCGAACCGGGCGCTCATGGGCTCGAACATGCAACGCCAGGCCGTGCCCCTTCTTAGGGCGGAGGCACCGCTTGTCGGCACGGGCATGGAAAGCATCGTGGCACGCGACTCCGGCGCCGCTATCGGTGCCAAGCGCGCCGGTATCATCGACCAGGTCGACGCGACCCGTATCGTGATCCGCGCGACCGATGAAACCGATCCGTCCAAGTCGGGCGTCGACATCTATAATCTGCGCAAGTTCCAGCGCTCCAACCAGAACACCTGCATCAATCAGCGGCCTCTGGTCCGGGTGGGCGACAGGATCGAGCGAGGGGACATCATCGCGGACGGTCCTTCGACCGACCTCGGCGATCTCGCGCTCGGCAAGAATGTGCTCGTCGCGTTCATGCCTTGGCAGGGCTACAATTTCGAGGACTCGATCCTGCTTTCCGAGCGTATCGTGTCAACCGACGTGTTCACCTCCATCCATATCGAGGAGTTCGAGGTCGCCGCACGCGATACGAAGCTCGGGCCGGAGGAAATCACGCGCGACATTCCGAATGTGTCCGAGGAAGCTTTGAAGAACCTCGACGAGGCAGGCATTGTCTATATCGGCGCCGAGGTTCAGCCGGGCGACATTCTTGTCGGCAAGATCACGCCGAAGGGCGAAAGCCCGATGACGCCGGAGGAGAAGCTCCTTCGCGCCATCTTCGGCGAAAAGGCCTCCGACGTGCGCGACACCTCGCTCCGTCTACCGCCCGGCGTGGCCGGTACGGTCGTCGAAGTGCGCGTCTTCAACCGGCACGGCGTCGAGAAGGACGAGCGCGCCATGGCCATCGAGCGCGAGGAGATCGAACGCCTCGCCAAGGACCGCGACGACGAGTTGCACATCCTCGACCGGAACGTTTATGGCCGGTTGCACGATATCCTCATGGGCAAGGAAGTGGCCCGGGGCCCCAAGGGCCTGAGAAAGGGCACCGACATATCCGAGGAACTCTTGAGCGACGTACCGCGCAGCCAATGGTGGGATATCGCGCTCAAGGACGAGCACGCCATGTCCGGGATCGAGGCCATCCGCCGTCAATACGACGACGCGAAGAAGCGCCTCGAACAGCGGTTTGTCGACAAGATCGACAAGCTGAAGCGGGGCGACGAGCTGCCCCCCGGCGTCATGAAGATGGTCAAGGTCTTCGTCGCGGTGAAGCGCAAGATACAGCCTGGCGACAAGATGGCGGGCCGCCATGGGAACAAGGGTGTGGTCAGCCACATCGTGCCCGTGGAGGATATGCCTTATCTCGATGACGGGACGCCCGTCGATATCGTCCTCAATCCGCTCGGTGTTCCGAGCCGCATGAATGTGGGGCAGATTCTGGAAACCCATCTCGGCTGGGCCTCGCGCGGTCTCGGTCGCATCATCAATCAAGCGCTTGAAGTCTACCGCGTGAAGCAGCGTGGCGAGGATCTTCGCGCCGCGGTTTCCAAGGCTTACCGGAACGATGAAGCCATCGATGCTCTCGGCGAAAGCCAGCTCGTGGAACTTGCCGAGAATCTCGGCAAGGGCGTGCCGGTCGCGACGCCGGTGTTCGACGGTGCCCGCGAGGCCGATATCGTCGAGATGCTGAAGGCTGCAGGGCTCGACACCTCCGGCCAGGTGACTTTCCACGACGGACGCACGGGGGAGCCTTTCGACCGGAAGGTGACGGTGGGCTATAAATACCTGCTCAAGCTGCATCACCTTGTGGACGACAAGATCCACGCACGCTCGATCGGGCCTTACAGCCTTGTCACGCAGCAGCCTCTGGGCGGCAAGGCGCAGTTCGGCGGCCAGCGCTTCGGCGAAATGGAAGTCTGGGCGCTCGAAGCCTACGGCGCGGCTTACACGCTGCAGGAGATGCTGACAGTCAAGTCGGACGACGTCGCGGGACGGACCAAAGTCTACGAAGCGATCGTTCGCGGAGACGACACGTTCGAGGCGGGTGTGCCCGAGAGCTTCAACGTGCTGGTCAAGGAAATGCGCGCGCTCGGCCTGAACGTAGAACTGAAGCAGTCCAGGGCACCGGCCATAGAGGTGCAGCCAACGGCAGCCTCACGTCCGCCGCAATACGCGCTGCCGAGGCGGTCCCGCGCCTCGCAACAAGCGGCTGAGTAAAACTGCAGCGGGCATCGGCTTCCGGCCGGTGTCCGCAATCGGCGTATTGGGAACGAGATGCGGGGCAAGCGGCCCCGCCGTCCGCAGAAGCGGACACAACTTTGTGCCGGACAAAGCCGCGGGGGCGGCTCATAGGAGCAACGGATGAATCAAGAGATCACAAATCTCTTTAGCCCACAGGTGCCGACTTAGGTATTCGACCAGATTCGCATCTCGATCGCAAGCCCGGAAAAGATCCTTTCCTGGTCTTACGGTGAAATCAAGAAGCCCGAGACGATCAACTACCGCACGTTCAAACCGGAGCGGGACGGGTTATTCTGCGCGCGAATCTTCGGTCCCATCAAGGACTACGAGTGTTTGTGCGGCAAATATAAGCGGATGAAGTATAAAGGCGTCATCTGCGAAAAATGCGGCGTGGAAGTGACGCTGACCAAGGTGCGGCGCGACCGCATGGGCCATATCGAGCTGGCCTCGCCGGTCGCTCACATCTGGTTCCTGAAGTCGCTGCCGTCGCGTATCGGCCTTTTGCTCGACATGGGGCTGAAGGATCTGGAGCGCGTGCTCTATTTCGAGAACTATGTCGTGATCGAGCCGGGGCTCACGCCGCTCAAGGCAGGCCAGCTCCTGTCCGAGGAGGACTTCCTCAAGGCGCAGGAAGAGTACGGCGAGGATGCCTTCCAGGCGGGCATTGGCGCCGAAGCCGTGCGCGACATGCTGATGGCGCTCAATCTCGACCAGATGCGCGAGCAAATCCGCCAGGAAATCGCAGAGGCGACAACCGAACTCAAGCCGAAGAAGCTCGCCAAGCGCCTGAAGGTGATCGAGGCTTTCATCATGTCCGGCAACCGGCCGGAATGGATGATCATGAAGGTCATCCCCGTCATCCCGCCGGAGCTGCGCCCGCTCGTGCCCCTCGATGGCGGCCGCTTTGCGACGTCCGACCTGAACGACCTTTACCGGCGTGTCATCAACCGCAACAACCGCCTCAAGCGCCTCATTGAGCTGCGCGCGCCGGACATCATTATCCGGAACGAGAAGCGCATGCTTCAGGAAGCCGTCGATGCGCTGTTCGACAATGGCCGCCGCGGCCGGGTTATCACGGGCGCCAACAAGCGTCCGCTGAAGTCGCTCGCCGACATGCTGAAAGGCAAGCAGGGCCGGTTCCGCCAGAACCTGCTCGGCAAGCGCGTGGACTATTCGGGACGCTCGGTGATCGTGGTGGGCCCGGAGCTCAAGCTGCATCAATGCGGCCTGCCGAAGAAGATGGCGCTGGAGCTGTTCAAGCCGTTCATCTATTCGCGGCTTGACGCGCAGGGCTATTCGGCGACCGTGAAGCAGGCGAAGAAGCTCGTGGAGAAGGAGCGTCCGGAGGTTTGGGATATCCTCGACGAGGTGATCCGCGAGCATCCGGTGCTCTTGAACCGCGCGCCGACGCTGCACCGGCTTGGCATTCAAGCCTTCGAGCCCGTGCTTGTGGAAGGCAAGGCGATCCAGCTCCATCCGCTCGTCTGCGCGGCCTTCAACGCGGACTTCGACGGCGACCAGATGGCCGTTCACGTCCCGCTGAGCCTCGAAGCCCAGCTTGAGGCGCGCGTGCTAATGATGTCGACCAACAACATCCTGCATCCCGCGAATGGCGGCCCGATCATCGTGCCGAGCCAAGACATCGTTCTCGGCCTCTATTATCTCTCCATCGTGATGGACAAGGAACCGGGCGAGGGCCGGATTTTCGGCAGCGTCTCTGAAATCCAGCATGCTTTGGCGGCAGGCAACGTCACCCTGCATGCCAAGATCAAGGGCCGGTACAAGAGCGTCGACGAAAAGGGGCAGCCCTTCTCGAAAGTTTACGACACGACGCCTGGCCGGATGATCCTTGCGGAGCATCTGCCGAAGAAGCCGGGCATCAACTTCGATCTCGTGAACCGGCTTCTGACGAAGAAGAACATCGCGCGCATGATCGACGCGGTCTATCGCTCCTGCGGCCAGAAAGAGACCGTGATCTTCTGCGACCGGATCATGAGTCTTGGCTTCCACCATGCTTATAAGGCTGGCATTTCCTTCGGCAAGGACGACATGCTCGTTCCCGAAACGAAGGTAAAGATCATCGCCGACACCGAGGCGCTCGTTCTCGACTACGAACAGCAATATAATGACGGCCTCATCACCCAGATGGAGAAGTACAACAAGGTCGTTGACGCCTGGGCGAAATGCACCGACCGCATCGCCAAGGAGATGATGGACCGCATCTCGGCCGTGCAGTACGACAAGGCGACCGGCCGCGAGAAGCCGATCAACTCGGTCTATATGATGGCGCATTCGGGCGCGCGCGGCTCTGAAAAGCAAATGCGGCAGCTCGCCGGTATGCGCGGCCTCATGGCCAAGCCATCGGGCGAGATCATCGAAACGCCGATCATCTCCAACTTCAAGGAGGGCTTGTCGGTCCTCGAGTACTTCAACTCGACCCATGGCGCGCGCAAGGGCTTGGCCGACACGGCGCTTAAGACAGCGAACTCGGGTTACCTCACCCGGCGTCTCGTGGACGTGGCGCAGGATTGCATCATCACCGAGCACGATTGCGGCACGGATAATGGCATCAGACTCGGAGCCGTCATCGACTCTGGTGAGGTGCTTGTCTCCATCGGCGATCGTATCCTCGGACGCGTCCCCGCCGATGACGTGCTTCACCCCTCCACGGGTAAGGTCCTTGTCAAGGCTGGCGATCTGATCGATGAGACCCAAGCTCGTCTGCTCGATGAGGCCCAAGTTCAAGAGGTCCGCATCCGCTCGGCACTGACCTGCGAACTTAAGAACGGGATCTGCGGCAAATGCTATGGCCGCGATCTCGCCCGCGGTACGCCGGTCAATATCGGTGAGGCTGTGGGCGTCATCGCCGCGCAGTCCATCGGCGAGCCAGGCACGCAGCTGACAATGCGCACCTTCCACATCGGCGGAACGGCACAGGTTGCCGACAACTCCTTTGTGGAAAGCAACTTCTCGGGCAGGGTCAAGATCCGCAACCGCTCCGCCGCGCGCGATAGCCAAGGCCGGCTTGTCGCGATGGGCCGCAACATGGCGGTCGTCATCCTCGATGAGGACGGGCGCGAGCGGGCCGTGCATAAGATTATGCAAGGCTCTCACCTCCGGGTGGACGATGGCGATGTGATCAAGCGTGGGCAGCGTCTAGCCGAATGGGACCCGTACAGCCGCCCGATCATCAGCGAGACGGACGGTGTGGTCGAGTTCGAAGACCTCCTCGAAGGCATCTCGGTGAACGAGCAGTCCGACGAGACGACCGGCATCACCAATCGCGTCATCGTCGACTGGCGCGCCAATCCGCGCGGCTCGGCCTTGCGTCCTGCCATTATCATCAAGGACAAGCCGGGCGGCAAGGTGCTGAAGCTGCAGCGCGGCGGCGAAGCGCGCTACCTGTTGTCGGTAGAGGCGATCTTGTCGGTCGAGCCGGGGCAGGCAGTGAAAGCGGGCGACGTGCTTTCGCGTATTTCGCTGGAAAGCGCCAAGACCCGTGACATCACCGGCGGTCTGCCGCGCGTTGCCGAGCTTTTCGAGGCGCGCCGTCCCAAGGACCACGCCATCATCGCGGAGATTTCGGGCACGGTTCATTTCGGCCGGGATTACAAGAACAAGCGCCGGGTTATCATTCAGCCCGACGACGAAGCCATCGATCCGGTCGAGTATTTGCTGCCGAAGGGCAAGCACCTCGCCGTGCAAGAGGGCGACCGCATCGAGAAGGGCGAGTTCATTCTCGACGGTAACCCAGCACCGCACGACATCCTTGCGATCAAAGGCGTGGAGGAGCTGGCCTCCTTCCTCGTCAATGAGATCCAGGAGGTGTACCGCCTGCAAGGCGTGACGATCAACGACAAGCATATTGAAGTAATCGTGCGCCAGATGCTGCAGAAGGTCGAGGTCACCGATGCCGGCGATACGGAGTTCCTGAAGAACGAGCAGGTCGACAAACTCGAATTCGAGGATGTCAACACGGCGGTGGAAGCCGCTGGCGGGCGGCCAGCATCGGCCGTACCGGTGCTGCTTGGGATCACGAAGGCGAGCTTGCAGACGAGGTCGTTCATCTCGGCCGCCTCCTTCCAGGAGACGACGCGCGTGCTGACCGAGGCCGCGCTCAACGGCAAGGTCGATACGCTGGACGGGCTGAAAGAGAACGTCATTGTGGGCCGGCTGCATCCCGGCCGGCACAGGCGGCATGATCAGCCAGCTGCGCCGTGTGGCTTCGCACCGCGACGATCTCATTTTGCAGGAGACCAGCAAATCCTCTGCAAAAGCCTTGCCCTCCACAAATGAGGGCGATTTGCAGGCTGCCGAAGCGTCACCGCACGTTCAAGCCGCGGAATAGCCTGCAGCGCCTCAATTTGCCCACAGGAAAGCCCGGCTTCGGCCGGGCTTTTCGATTCGAAACGCCACGCAAGCAAAAAAAGCGGCGAAAAAGCGTTAGGACGCGCTTGGAATATTTGAATCCTTCCGTTAAAGTCGCATTTACCGAAGAGTGGTGCTGTTTTGCATCGGCAGCGCAAGCTGCCGTAGCAGTTGATTCTTTCCTGCTTTGTGAAAGGGACCCAACTTCCGCGACGAGCATGTTCCGGTCAAGAGGCCCCTGCAGATGCAGGACAATTGAACGTCAAACGCGGTGGGAGTTCACGAAATGACGTTAGGACGTCTTAACCTGACTGTCTTCTCATCCGCTTTGTTCTGCTTTGGAGCGATTTGCGCAAATCCGTCACACGCGGTGCCTCAAAGGCCGTGGTATCTGGCCGCCTTCGACCGCGTTCTCCGCGTGGTCAACAATGATGGCGAGGCGGATGCGCCTCCGCTGAAAGACGCCCAGAAGATCGACCAGCCTTATATCACCCGCATCGTCAAGGAGGACGGAGCGATCACGATAAAAGGGCAGGTTCCTTCGGAAAGCGATCTTAAAATCCTGCAAGGCGTAGCCGCTGCGACCTCCCCGGGAGCGGCTGTCGCTGCCGAAAAAAGCCGGGTGGATGCGGGCGTGCCGAACCGCGACAACTGGCTCGCTGCGATGACCTTCGCACTCCGTCAGCTTGGGAAGCTCGAATACGGCGCGGCCGTTTTGCGCAACAGCTCCATCGTGATCGAGGGGGTGACAAAATCCGGCGACGACTTCGCGGGTGTCCAAAAAAAGCTCCGGGATGAGGCGCCAAAAGGTGTCAATCTCGAAGCGACACTAAAACCACACGACGTCCATCCCTTCGTTTGGTTCGCGCAGTTGCAAACCGGAACTGTGACCTTGAGCGGACACGTACCCGACGGGCAGGATCAGGTTCTCTGCAGCCATGCTCAGAATCTCTTCCAAAATATCAAAGTGAACAATGGGATGGAGTTTGCAAAGGGAGAACCGCGCGATTGGATCGCGGCCACGAAGGTTGCACTGGAGATGCTCTCGCTTCTCCGCGCTGGGAGCGTGGAAGTCAGCGATAACTCCGTCCGGTTGGAGGGGATTTATTCGTCGCAAGCGATGGTCTCCCTTCTGAGAGCCTATAGTGAGAGATTGCCTCAGGGCTTCCATCTCGAAACGAACATTCTCGAACAGGTCGCGAGGACACCCGCGGCTCGCGCAGAGGACGTCAGTCTCGCTCACGCCGCGCCGGCATCGCTCAATCCGTAGCAGCGGTTTGCGGGCGATCCGGTTCGCGGGCGATCCCATGGGCCGCCCGCTTCAGGTTGGCTATCAGATTAGAGGTTGTCGCGACCGTAGGACGGGCCGCCGCGAGGACCTACTCCACCGCCCCTCACCGGCGGCATCGTCACTGTGTCATAGGTGCAAAGGCGACGGTTGATCTCATTGCGCGAACAGGGGCGCGGCGTCAGGTCTTTCGTGAGACAAATCCGAACCTCGCGAAGTAGATTTCGCGAACACGCGACCTGCAGCATGTCAGGGGTCAGTTGCTTGTTGATGTCCAGGAAAGCCTTCTTGACGTCTTCCGGCGATACGGTCAGCGGCTGGGATAAATCCTGGTATTCTTCGGGAATGCGGATGCTGCGGTAAGCTTGGCGGGCCGCGTCGAAATATTGACGCGGATCGAGGCCCGAGCACACGCCGTGCTTCTTATACTCCTGTATAACGAGGCGGCGGCTTGGCATGATGTCCATCATGCGATCGATCGTCTCGCCGGGAACCCAGGGCTGGCTCCCATTGTTGCACATCTCGGGCCAGCCTTTTCGCTCATATTGGGGCCAAAGGCCGTGCAGCACAAAGGCATAGGGGCGCGCCCCGCTGCATTGTTCATCGCCGCCTCCCCGCCGTCCGTAATCCTGCCTGTCTTGGTTCCGGCCGTTAAAACCGTAACTGTAGGAGTCCCGGCCGCGGCCGCCATCTCCGTCACGTCCTCGCTCCTCGTCGCCGTTCTGGCCATTGCAGTAGGTCGGCGACCAGCTTAGGGCGAGAAGATAATAATCGAAGTCGCCCGGCATGCCTCCGCGGTCAGCTTGCGCCTGCGCGCCCACGGGCAAGAGCGCGCTGCATAGTGCAACGAGGGCTGCGGGAAAAACAATGCGAAGAAACCCAATTCTGGGGTTTAACGCCAACATCATACTCATTTTTCAAACTCACGGCTGGGAGAGAACGAAGCCAGAACGTAGCTTGCCCAGAGCCATTGTCAAGAGCGCAGGAGAGTCTTCAACGATTTCTTGATGCAGTTCACGCTAATCGTGTCAAATCGTCCGCTGCCGTTCTTATGGATGCAGCGTTGCGCCGCGGAGTTGCTGTGGCGAAATTATCCGGGTGTGCTAGGCGCGTGCAAGCAGAGGCTGGCGCGGGATGGGTTTGGGCTTGGGGGGGATCATCCCGCGCCAGCTTCTGCTTGGAGTTCGAACCATGCCTACGCTCCGGGGCGGCAGTGCGGTCGAAGCGTGGCAGACTCGTGTCAAGGCGGAGACCGGTTCGGTCACCATTCGCAGGGGCTGCATGGTCTCCAAAGGCGGTGGTACGATCCCGAGCGGTAATGGCTCCAGTAACGGCTGTGCCAATAGCCTTCATCCGGGTACCAGCGATGAGGGGGCTCCGGGCGATCATGCCAATAGCCATCGCCCCGGGAACTCCAGCGGTAATGGCTCCGCCACCGGCTATGCGTATAGCAATCGTCATAGCAGTGCACTTTGACGACTGCCGAGTGCGGTTGATCGAGTCCCATGGCATTTGGCGAGTGAGCGCCGGCATTCGATGCCGTGCAAACAGCGAGAGAGAATAGGGAGGCGATACAAAAAGCAAACTTCATGAACGCTGACCTTATAGCTGGCCCTTTCCCGGCACTTCCAATTTTATACAAAATCTTTGAACTGCGAAAGCCGGTACTTAAAAAATTTCGCTCGGCTTCGGCATCGCAGCTTCGGATAGGCGTGCGCCGGCGGGAAAGGGCGCAGAGCGCATTGGAATGTCCGCGGTCGCTATCCTCCATTCACGGGACCTCATCCTTCGAGACGCCGCTGTGCGGCTCCTCTGGATGAGGCTCTGAGACGCCGCCGAATGCAGCGTCTCAAGTACAAAAGGGCCGGCTCCGTGAGCCATCTTCGCAACTTCGCGGATGGCTGCTTGATTACGAGCCCGGCAAGATGTCAAATCGCACAAGCTTTGAAGCAAGATGAGACGCAACGGATTTTTCGCCGCGTTCATGGCATAAGGCTGGTGGAGGGCAAGCAATGGGCAGCAATCGAGACGATCCCGCCGGCGGTCTGGAGCTGCCGGTCTCCGTGCGCATTCGCAATCGCTTGCGCGCGGCGAAAAAGCGATTTCACGCCAACGATAACATCTCCGCCTTCCTGGAACCGGGCGAACTGGACGGCTTGATCGAGGAAGTCGCCGGGAAAGTTCAGGGCGTCTTCGAAAGCCTCGTCATCGACACGGATCACGATCACAACACGCAAGACTCGGCCCGCCGCGTCGCCAGGATGTATGTGAACGAGGTGTTCAAAGGCCGGTACGCGCCGCCGCCGCTGGTGACCGAGTTTCCAAACGCCGCCGCGCTCAACGAACTCATGATCGTCGGCCCTATCACTGTGCGCAGCGCGTGCAGCCATCATTTCTGCCCCATCATGGGGCGGCTTTGGATCGGGGTGATGCCCAATCTGCATACGAACCTGATCGGCTTGTCGAAATATGCGCGGCTCACCGAATGGATCATGACCCGGCCGCAAATCCAGGAGGAAGCCATCATCCAATTGGCGGAGC
Organism: uncultured Alphaproteobacteria bacterium; assembly: GCA_963817705.1. Lineage (GTDB taxonomy): Bacteria > Pseudomonadota > Alphaproteobacteria > Rhizobiales > Rhodomicrobiaceae > Rhodomicrobium. The sequence continues at coordinate 403,164 of CAWFPF010000002.1, read as the reverse complement.
TTTTGATCGAAGCGGTGAAACCGGATGGGCTCGCGATCGTTATGGAGGCCGACCACTTTTGCATGCATTGGCGCGGCGTAAAGGATCGCGGCTCCAAGATGGTCAACAGCGTCATGCGCGGCTCCTTCCTCAAGGACGCCTCCTTGCGCCGCGAGTTTTTGTCATTGATAAATCTGAACAATTGAGGCCGCGATGCTCGTCCGATGTCTCTATGCCAGCCGCCCAGCGCTGCCGCTCGCCGCGCCTGTTCTCGATGAAATCCTGGAGCAGTCGCGCAAAAACAATCCCGCCAAGGGCATCACGGGCCTCCTCTGTTGCACCAGCGACAGTTTCGTCCAGGTCATCGAGGGCGGGCGCGATGCGGTCTGCGAGCTCTACAACACCATCGTCCGGGACAGCCGCCATCGGGACGTCCGGCTTCTCGTCTACGAAGAAATTGCCGAGCGGCACTTTGGAAGCTGGACCATGGGCCAGGTCAGCATCGAGAGCGTGAACCCCGCGCTACTGTTGAAATACTCCGAGCGGGCCGAACTCAATCCTTTCGCCTGTTCGGGCAAAGCGACCATGGCGCTCCTGCTCGAACTCGTAGCGTCGGGCGCTATCACGAGCCGCGGGGTTTCCTAAGCAAGGGTCGATTCCGATTTCGCCGCGGTGCTTTCGCCGTCATGCTTGTCCGCCGGGCTGCATTTCCTTACGGCGCCATCGTGAGCGAAAGCGCCTTGCTAAAGGCTTAAGCGGGCTAAGCCTCTGATATAACGCAGTAAATCTGGCAGCCGCGGGGCGTTTCGCTGAGCCCGCGACGCCCCATCGTGGTTAATTCCAAATCGGAAATATATTTAACCCCTTTTCAGAAACAGGGATTCATAGGCGAGAACGCGCGAATTGAGCCTTTTCGCGGCGTCAGGATATGGAAAACGGCCGCCATTTACCGTCCTGGGATTAACTAGTTTTGCCCCGTATCGCCGGGACGGCTTGGGCCGCCGCGCGATGACGGCGCCCCAAATTGCGTCACAGGCGAGAATCAGTTTGTTTCCAGGCTCGCCAACTGAAGCCACGAACAGCTGGTGAAGGCCGATTCCGGACTTTGACCGACGTCCTACGCGCCGACGATAAGTGATAATGAAGAGACATGGCGGTAAATGCTCGGGCGCGCCTATGCGCTTGTGAAAAGTTCGCTTCCGACGCTCGTGCTTTCCGTGAAGATCATATAAATTTTGTGGCTCATGGCTGGGGCAGCGCTGACGCTAAAGTTCCCTACCGATGCTTTAGGTTTCACCGTGCTGGGAGCAGGAAAAGTTCGCTATGAGATTCTATGCGGAGTATGTCTTCGACCGAGCTGAGGAGTACTTCGACGCGCAGCGCCGTTTGCGCGAGCGTGAGCAGGAGCTTGGTATTTATTGGCCGCGCTATTCCTCGTTCTGCCATGCTGTCGAACTCGGGCTGAAGGCCTTCCTCGCAACCGCACACGCTATCGATGATGACGCCACCTTCAAAGGAAGGTTCGGTTACCACGACTTGGAAAAGCTGCTCAACGAAGCAATTGGCGTAGGCCTATCAATATCCGTTTCGACCCAGGCTAGCATCAAGGCATTGAACGAAGCGCATATGAAGCATTGGGCAAGGTACGTGCAAGAGAACGGCAAAGTCTTCACGCTGGATCAATTCGACAATGACCTCGTTGAGCTTTTCACAGTAGTCTGTAGGAAGGTTCGCTGCGGCGACTTCAGAAAATTCGTCCACTACTAAGAGAGCGCTAAAAGGCCGGGACCGGAAGTGGTGGTTCTCGAAAAGTGCTCAATTGGGTATGCCTGCTTTTGGATCTCATAACTGACGAACCGCGGGGGAATGCGCTGCCCAAAATCACTCGCGCGCACCCTTATGGACCGCTATAAGGCCCGAATTCGAAATCCGGTTCTGAAGTTGCTCTCATTGCGCTGTGCATCCCGGTGGAGTATTTAGATTGGCTTTTTTCCACGCCTTCAACTGTTCGGGCGAATACGTGCAAGGCGGGCTTTCCGTCCTTAATCTTTCCGCAAAACTGATCCCCTCTTTAGGCTTGAGACCTTGTACCCGCAGCTTATCTTTGAGCTTTTGTATCCGCTGCTCCGCGAGCACATCATAAAACGTATTCGATGCTCCGTATTGCTTCTGAAATGCCTCAAGGGCGGGAATGCTGTCTGAGTCCTTCACCTCAGACCAAGCCTGCGCAGTCTCGTTCATGGGCGTTTGAGGTTGGGGCTGCGTCAAGCCAGGGTTGAAATAAAACTTCGCCCGCAGCGCATGGTTTTCCCATGGCACCTGCTGCTCGCTGGTCGCTGCCAGGACATCGTTGCGGACTGCGGTCAGGACCGAGAGTATGTCTTCCCCCTGCGTCGCGATCCGCTTGACGAGCGGCCCTGTGTAAGGCGAATTCCGACCCGTACCGTCTTGGGCTACATTGCCGGGTTGCGTCGAGAAGCTGATTAGTGTGCCAACCCCCGACTCCGCCGGAGCGAGGCCCCTGCCGATAATGCCGCCGCGCGTGCCAAGGGCTCGGGCCAGATTGCGCGCGAGAGGATTATTGCGGCAGGCATCGAGAAACACGATGTTCGTTTTGGAAGTGCCTTCCATTATCCGCTGGACGGAGTTGAGCTTGATCATTTCAAACTCCAGCGCATCGGCGGATGAAAGTTCGGCGTCAATTGGGACGATGTAATTCGTGCCCGCCACCTGCAGGCCATGACCGGCATAGAAAAAGACGCCTGTATCGGCGCCGGAGAGCGCGGTAGCGAATTCGCGGATTTTTTTCTCAAGAGTTGGCTTGTCGAGATCGTAGCCAGCGACGACGGTGAAGCCCGCGCCTTTGAGGGCTGCGGCCATATCGCTCGCATCGTTGACCGGGTTGGCAAGCGTTCCAGCATAGATGTATTTGGCATTGCCGACAACCAGCGCCACGCGCTTTTCGGCCATAGCTGTCTGGGTTGCAAGCAGCAAAACCAAGACCAGTATAAGCACGCGAACCATGCCTTTCGCCCTTATACCAAGACCTAACAGCCTTCTTTATCGGTAGCCAAGCCATCGCGCAAGCGAATATGGATACAAAGGATAGATTTAGGGGCCGGGTGGTTTCGATCTTCGCGGAGAAGACCGGTTTTGAATCCTGAAGCCGTCCTGCCGCGCATGGAACTGCGATGAATTCGGGAGAACCGCATCCGACCCCAAGAAGTCCAAGCGTTTGAAAAATCAATCACTGCTGCCGGATTTCGCAGCCAGCCTCTTGCTTAGCCGCGCCACATCCACCGCCGCCCGCGCATGCGTACCCCTCCCGATTTCCTCCGTCCCATCGCGCGCGCTCACCTCGAACTCGATGCGCCGGCCCTCCACCTTGGTCACAACCGCAACCGCCTCCACGCGATGCCCGACCGGCGTCGCCGCCACGTGCTTGATATTGACCTCCGTGCCAAGCGCGCATTCGCCAGGCTCCAGATACGGCTTGATCGCGTTCAGCGCGGCGTTCTCCATCGCCATGACCAGGATGGGCGTCGCGAACACCTCCGGCAGGATCGGGTCCTTGAACGCGTTGGCGAGATGGTGGGGCTCGACCTGCATGATGAAGGTGCCGCGTGTGCCAATCGGAATGGGGCGCATGGATGCCTTTCCTGGGAAGAGGGAGGCTGGATTTTCGCATGCAGTTTCGTGTTGCGCCAGCCGTCCTTTGGCATGCGAGAGCCGCTCTGCGAGGCGCGTTCAGGAAGTGCAAAGCATCGCGCCTAAACCCCTGATAACCATCCCGGAATATTCGGAATCCCGACAGTTTGAATTAAATCGATTTTAAGTGGACCGCCTCTAAGGTGCACGCAGGCGCCGCCCATAGCGGCAAGGTAGACCGGTTTCTTGGAGGATGCCATGCGTACGAAGTTGCAGCAGTTTTTGGACGACGAGTTGGGAGCCGCCGCCATCGAACTCGGCTTGATCGCCGCCGGTATTTGCGTCGCGATGATTACCCTTGCCGGCCAAATGAGCGATGAGGTGAAGGTGATGTTCGAGCGCCTGAGGGACATGCTGCGTTCGTTCAATCTTCACGCGATGAGCTGATGGGATCGCATCGGGAGCAAAGCCGGTGTTTTCACCCATGACCGCCATGGCGGCGGCAGCCCTCCCCGTTCTGCTCGTATGGGCTGGCGCCGTCGATACCGTGACGCGGTCGATCCCCAACGCGATTGTCCTTCTCCTCGCCGCATGCTTCGCCCTCTTCGCCGCGGCGGCCGGCATCCCGGCGATAGACGTCCTCACTCACCTCGTCTGTGCCAGTGCCATTCTTGCCGCCGGCTTTGTGCTCTTCTCTCACTCCCTGCTCGGAGGTGGCGACGCCAAGCTGCTCGCCGGCGCCTCGCTGTGGTTTGGGTTCGAGAATATTCTGCCGTTCCTCGCCTCCGTTGCGCTGGCGGGCGGCGTCTTGAGCCTTGTTTATCTCGCGGCAAGTGGGATTGGGGCGTGGTTTGGCCTGCCCATCCCGCGATCTTCGACCATTCCCTACGGTGCCGCGATCGCCGCCGGAGCCCTAGCGGTCCTTCCGGATTGGCTCGCCGCGTATTAGAACACATTGCTTTCAATCAGCACCAAAGACCCCCTCACTCTGTCTCTCTCCCCAAGGGGAGAGAGAACGCTCATTCCATGCTCCGGGCGGGAAACATCGTCCCTTCTCCCCTCGGGGAGAAGGACAGGATGAGGGGGGACTCGATGCCGTATCAATCGCCTGTTTTAGCCCGTCAGCCTTCGGACTTCAGGCAGGCGGCAAGACTTCCGGCATTCGCGCGCATCAGTGCGAAGTACTGATCGGGGCCGGCGGGAATCGCGGCACCCACTTCGTCGAGAACGCCTCGTCGCGCTTGGGTTCCTGCCGTGAGCGTATCCAGGAGCTTGGGAGGAAACTCGGGCTCGGAGAACACGCAGATCGCCTTCGCCCGCTCGATTGTGGCGCGCACGGCTTCGAGGCGCTTGGCGCCGGGCGCACGCTCTGGGCTGAGGGTCACCGCGCCAAGGCCGTTCAAGCCGTAACGCCTCTCCAGATATTGGGTCACGTCGTGGAACACGATGAACGGGCGGTCAGAAAGGCCGGCGAGCTTGGCTCTCAACTCTACGTCGAGCGCGGACAATTTCGCTTCAAGCTTTTCGGCGTTGGCGTGGTATTGAGCCGCGTTTTCAGGGTCTATCTCCGAAAACTGGGCGTCAAGATAGCGCGCGATCGCGATTGCATTCAGCGGGTCGAGCCAGAAATGGACATCGGCGCCCGCCCTTTCGCGATCCTCATGCTCTCCCGCGTGCCCACTGCCGTTACGAACCGGCAAGAGAGAAAGTCCCGGCGCCTGCTCAAGAGTGATGACGCGCGCGTGAGCTGGAAGCGTTTGGATCGCTTTGCCGAGAAACACCTCAAGATTGGGAGAAACCCGAACCACAGCATCGGCGTGGCCGAGTGCCTCGGCGCCGGAAGGCTTCAGGGCATAGACGTGAGGCGACGCGGCGCCCTCGACCAGAAGCTTCGGTTCCGTGACGCCTTCCAGGATGGATGCCGCCAACGCGTGAACGGGCTTGATCGTGGCGACGACGCGGGGAGGCGCCGATAGGGCGGGCGCGGCCAAGCCAATCGCAGCGGCCAAGAAAGCGGACATCGGCCACAGACGAAGATGACTTGCCATTGGTGAGCCTAAAAAACTAAGTCACCGATGTAATGGTATAACATGAGCGGAATGTCAAACCGCTTCCCGGTAATCCTGTCACCGGTCAAGCGGCCGAGGACTTCATCACGGTTTCCGGCTCTTCGTCGTTCAAGTAGCTCCGCTCCAAGGCGCCCGCGATGAAGGACGCGAAGATCTTGACGGCAGGACGCACGAGGTGCGAGCTTGGCGTGACACTCACGACCTGCGCCGGCGGGAGTTTGTCGCGCAGCGGCTTGATGACCACATGACTGCCGTCATAAGTCGTCGAAGTCAGCGGCACGATGGCGTGAACCGCGTAGCCGTGGCCACGTCCCACAAGCCCGCGCGTGAGCTCGAACGACTTCAGGCGGAGCGCGATATTGGGCCGAAGCCCGAGGGCATCGAAAAGAGACAGGACGTAGGCGCCTTTATCGAACAGGATGAGAGGCTCGCTCTCCAACTCGGTGAGGCTGACATCGCTGGCACGGGCGAGGCGATGGTTTGTCGGGAGCGCCACAACGGGCGATAGCGGGATGAGCGGTTTGCTATCGAAGCCCGGGGGCACGCCATTGCTATAGGTGATCGCCATTTCGATTTGGCCTTGAGCCAGATCGCGCATGAGCTGCTCTTGATCGCCTTCCTCTAGGCGCAGCGTGATCAGCGGATGGCGCTCGGAAAATTCGAGCATAAGCGACGGCATGAACCGCGCTGCCAGCGTTGGGAAGCATCCCACGGTGATCTCGCCGCGCTCGGTGTCGCTCAGCGCTTCCGCAGTTTTTGAAAACTCTTCCGCATGTTTCAGAAGCAGTCTCGACTCCGCGATCAACCTCTGACCCGCCTGGGTCAGCGTAACGCCCTTGGCATGGTGGCGGACAAATATCGTGATGCCGAGCATTTGCTCAAGCTCAGCAATCGCTGCGGAAACAGAGGGCTGCGAAACTTGCAACCTGCGGGCGGCTTCCGTGACGTTACCACAATCAGCAGCAGCCGTAACATATCTAAGAAGTCTCAGTGATATATTCATGATGTATAAGGCATAGCCTAAGTTTGGCCGATGTGCCAGAACAGAAATCTCGTTTTGAGGGCGTGTGGCCCCTCCTGTTGCAACTTATACCCAGTTTTTGGGAATTGTGCACATTTGAGCGGCGCATGTACGCGACTTCACGTCACGGCAAAGGGCAGCGATCGCACCGCCTCCGGAGATCCAGTCTTCCAAAACAGTTAGCGTGATCGCGGCCGGAAATGCCTAGGCCGGGACGATCACGCTCCGCCCAACAATATCGCCGGCCCGCAAACGGGCAAGCACGGCATTCACATCTTCCATGGCGTGGGTATGGACCGGAACGGGTGGGATCGCACCCTGCCTTGCGAGCGTCATCAACTCCTTGAGTTCGCCCAGGCTACCTGTATAGGACCCTTGGATCGTCAGTGCCCTCATGGGGAAAAAGGGCATGGGGTAGATCAATTCGCCGCCATAAAGTCCGACGGCGATATAATGGCCGCCGCGCGCCATGGCGTTGATCCCGAGCATTGCCGTCTCGCCGGATCCCACGAAATCGACAACGGCGAGCAAGCCGTCCGGGGCAGCAGCCGAGAGCTCTTGCACGGCGCGCGGCGATTTGGCGTCGATCACGGTCATGGCGCCTGCCTTGAGCGCGGCCTCGCGTTTGGCTTCGCTGATGTCGGCCACGATGGTGCCGGCGCCGCCCATGGCTTTCAAGAGCGACACGGCCATCAGCCCCACGCCGCCGGCCCCTATGATGGCCACCGGTGCTTCCTTCAAAAGCGAACCGAGCTTTTTCAGCGCACTATAAGCGGTCAAGCCGGAGCAGGCGAAGGGCGCCGCTTGGGCCGGGCTCAGCGGTGCGATTTCGACGAGGTATTTGGCGTCGGGAATAAGGACGTGGCCGGCATAGCCTCCGGGCCGGTGCACGCCAACGCAATTGGGCGCGCGGCAGAGATTTTCGGTACCACGCCGGCAGGCTGGACACTCGCCGCAGCCGATCCATGGAAAGACCAGCCGCACGTCGCCCGCCTGCACGCCCTTTGCGTCTGGCCCCCAAGCGGCCACCTCGCCAACGACTTCGTGGCCCATGGTGAGCGGAAGCTTGACCCCACGGTCCGCGACATTGAGCCGTTTGCCTTGTCCGAGGTCGTAGCCGCCCTCGGACAGATGAAGATCGCTGTGGCAGACGCCCGCCGCGAGAACCCTTAAAAGAACTTCGGTGCCCTTTGGCTCGGGCGTTGGGGCTTCCAGCGCTTGAAGCGGTTCGCCGAATGCGGTCACACAAAAGCTCTTCATAGGCAGGCCTCCCAAGCTTTTCCCACCGCCATCATGCCCGACATGGCGAAGCGGGTTCAAGTTGTCCTTTGGCGCAGGGCAGGCCAAAACTTGGCCAACAACCTCTGCGATAATCCCTCTTACCGGGCGCAAGTGCGCTTTCAACCTCAGATGCAGGGGCGAATCCGGATGACCGGTACTGGCAAACTCTTGGCGCCGCAGGACGGCGTGGCAACGGGAGAGCGGCTGCAGGCAGGTTTACAATCTCTCCTGGAAAGCCTTGCCATCACGCGGAAAGAGCTTGACGAGGCGGCGAAGTCCTATCCTGGTTTAGCTTCCCCGGCCCGCGCCATCGGGCGCATCGCAAGGGCAGCCTCGCGTCCGTTCCGCATTGCGATTTTGGGAGAGTCCAATTCGGGAAAATCCTCGATCGCTAATTTTCTCTCTGGCGGCCTCACGCTGCCGGCGTCGCCCGTTGCCAACACACGGCTGCCGACGCTCCTCTACCACGCTTCCTATCCGGCTGTGCGCGCACTTCTGCCCGGCGGCGAGCGGGTGCCCCTTTCGCCGAGCCGTACCCCAGGTTCAGGCATCGTCCGGCTGGAAGTGGGGCTGCCGAGCGAGTTCCTTCGCCGCGTCGAACTCTTAGATTTCCCAGGCAGCGCGAACCCTTTGTTTCCAACACATCCCGAGGCAGCGCTCGCCCACGGAATTGATGCCGCTATTTGGGCCACGGTTGCGACGCAAGCCTGGCGCGAAACAGAGCGCGCCGCTTGGTCACGCCTGCCCCCCCGGATTGTTTCGCGAGGCGTGCTGGCCGTCACACATTGCGATTTGATCGCGGCGAAGGAGGATTTTGCCCGGCTGAAAGCGAGGCTTCAGGCGGCTGCGGGTTTGCAATTCGCGGCGGTTTGCTTTTCCGGCGGCATAGGCACCGGACGCGCGAAGGCGCCCACAAGCGGGGCTGGACTTTTCTCCGCAGTCCTGCACCTCTCCCACATATTCGCAGGGGAGCGCCTGGATAGGGCGCTGCACCTCGCACACATGCTTGCCGGCCAAACATTGGCGCGGCTTGAAGCAGGGGAACGCGCGGCGTAGCTCAGCTCGCGCCCGCTATTTCTTGGCCACCGCAGGTTTGGTGAGATCGCCGAGCTTGTTAAAGTGCTCGGCAAGAAGATAATAGACTGTCACGCGCTCCTTCATGCGATCCGCCTTCATCTTTTGGACGACCGCCTGAATGGCTCCATCGAGTTCGGCGTCGCTGGCGGAAAGCTTAAGCTTCTTCTTGAGCCAGCTTTCGCGAACGCGCTTCAACTCTTCAGGATCGGTGCTTGCGACATAGGAAGAGTTGCGGTTCCGGAGCGCAATACCCAGATGCCTGACAATGCCTGCAACCGCCTCTCCGTTGACCGGACCTGTGTATTTCTCGATTTCCGGAATATACTTCTCCGCGCTGACCATCCTCGTTACCCTTCAGCCATTTTTGAAATCATGTCTGCCCGGCGGCAAGCCGGCAAGGATATCTCGTCTCTGACGTAAAGGAGTTCTTGAAGATCGCGAGCGAAACCGCTTGACGCAATCGTCATTTCACAGAACAAATTACCGCCAACCGAGTGGTCATGGAACGCCTGCCACTTCCCGGCGTTCTCCAAATGCCTGCGCGAGCTGATCTAGGCACGCGCCTTGAACGCCATTTTTGAAGGGAACACCGCATGGCTAAAGACACGATTCACGATTTGAACGCGACCACCGATTACGCTGCCGACAAGGGACACACAGACATCGAGGATCTGCGCCTGGCAGGTCAAGGACCTCACGGACAAGTATGGGTCCATGGCGCAAGACAAGCTCTCGGATGTGCGCCAAACCGTCAAGGACAACATGGGCGATATCGAGCAGCAAATTCGCGACAAGCCCGTTCAAGCCACCCTTATCGCCGCGGGTGTGGGCTTCCTGATCGGTGCGCTTCTGACCCGTTGAAGAGGTAACGCCCATGTTCGGAGCAGCTCTGAGGCTAGTGGCCGCCGGCGTAGCAAGCCAGCGCTTGGGCGGATACGTGAAAAATTTGACGACGAAGTATCTCGTGTTGAGCGTGGCTGGGAGCATCTTCCTAGTGGCGGCTATCTTCGGGATATTGGCCGGTTTCTGGGCTCTCAATACATGGACGCAAAATCCAATCTGGTCGGCTCTGATCATGCTGGGGATTTTGGCCTTGGCGGGATTCTTGACCGTGCTTATCGCCTATGGAATTACAAGGGAGAAACCCCAAAGTCCTAGGCTGGCGCTGACCGACCCGATGCAGGCTATTCAAGGCCAGATACCATCGATGGAAGATGTCGGCCATCAGATCGAACAGGCTGTCCGGCGCTACGGGCCACTCCGTGTGGCGGCAGCCGCGGCGGCCGGCGGCCTTGTCGCCGGTCTGCTGGCGAAGCGGTTCGGGCAAGTGAATGTCTATGAGCCGCGCCGGGAACAGTACGCTTCGCGCCGGGATCGATATAACTCCCGGCGCTACGCCTGACGGGCGAAAGCCGGAATTCCATCGCCTACCTTTTAGAAAATTGAACGGCCTGCAGGCGTGCCCTTTTCCACCCAGGGTCATGCCCGCGCCGCTATCGTAGTCGATGGCAAGATCCCAAGAATCGCGGTCTTAGAACTCGTGACTTTCACTCGACACCGCCAAAGCCCCTCACCCCGCCTCTCAGGGACGAGGGGGACTGCTAAAGCCAATCCTGCAAGATCGGGATGAGCGGCTCGTCTGCGGGCGGCATGGGGTAATCGCGGAGCTTGTCTTTTCGCACCCAGGCGAGCTTCTGACCTTCCAGGGGCTCCGGCTCGCCGTCCCAGTTCCGGCAAATGTAAAGCGGCATCAAGAGGTGGAAGCGCTCATAAGTATGGCTGGCGAAGGTCAGGGGCGCGAGGCAGCGGACGGGGACGTCAATGCCAAGCTCTTCTTTCAATTCGCGGATCAGCGCTAATTCGGGCGTTTCACCGGATTGAATTTTGCCGCCTGGGAACTCCCAAAGGCCGCCAAGCTCCTTGTGCGCCGGCCGCTGGGCAAGAAGCACACGGCCATCGGTGTCGATCAAGGCCACGGCGGCAACCATGACAATCGGCGGGGCCACGAGAGGCCTATCAGCTCCGGTAGTCGGCATTGATCGCAATATACTCGTGTGTGAGATCGGAAGCCCAGACCGTCGCACGCCCCGGTCCGCCGCAGCCGGCATCGACGCGAATCTCGATCTCGCCGCGCTTGACATAGGCCGCGCCTTGGGCCTCCTCGTAATCCGGATGCCGCAACCCTTCCCGCGCAACCTGAATATCGCCGAACCAAATCGAAAGGCGGTCGCGCTCTGCCGCTTCGCCGGATTTGCCGACCGCCGCGACGATGCGGCCCCAATTCGCGTCTTCGCCGGCCATTGCTGTCTTGACGAGGGGAGAATTGCCGATGGCGAGCCCGATCCGCCGCGCGGCCTCGTCGCTTTCCGCGCCCTCGACGTGGATGGCCATCAATTTTGAGATGCCTTCGCCGTCCTTTACCACTTGCAGCGACAGGTCGTGCATGACCGCGAGCAACGCGGCCGAAAAAGCTGCGGCTTCGGGGTCGTCGGCGCTCACGATCCGTGGCGCGCCATGAGCTGCGGCCGCCCCCGTTGCGAAAACCAGGAGCGTGTCGCTAGTGGACGTGTCGCTGTCCACAGTGATGGAGTTGAACGTCGGGATCGCGTGCCGCTTGCAGAGAGCCGTGAGTGCATGGCCTTCGATCGCCGCGTCGGTCACGATGAAGCTGAGCATGGTCGCCATATCGGGAGCGATCATGCCGGAACCCTTGGCGATCCCATTCAGCGTCACAGGAACCTCGCCCACGAGGGCATGCCTGACCGCCATCTTGGGGAACGTGTCGGTGGTCATGATGGCGCGCGCAGCTTCGTTCCAACGGTCTTCCCGCGCGTCAATGGCCATTTTCGCCAAGACGCCCTCGAATTTGGAGGGGTCGAGCGGCTCGCCGATGACCCCGGTTGAGGCAATAAAAACGTGCTCCGGGTCACAGTCCGCGACCTCGGACGCGAACTCCGCCGTGAACTTCACGGTGTCGCGTCCGCGCTGGCCGGTAAAGGCGTTCGCGTTACCGGAATTGACTACTAGCGCCCGCGCTTCGCCATGCAGAAGCTGGGTGCGGCACCAATCGACGGGCGCCGACGCAGTCTTGGACCGGGTTAAAACGCCGCCAGCCTGCGTCCCCTCGGGAAAGACCACAAGCAAGACATCGGCACGATTCGCATATTTGATGCCGGCCTCGGCGACTGCCAGCCGGACCCCCGCTATCGGGGGCAAGAGCGCCGGCGCGCTGGGCGCGAACGGCGAAACCTTATGATCTTTCGCCACCACTTACGGCGAACTCCTCGAACTTACTGCTGTTTTTGATCGCCCGGCACTTCCATAGCCGCAGCGCGCGCGTCATCCTCAATGGACTTCTTGAGGTCCGCATCCACGATCTCCACCTTGGCGGAGCTGCGCAAACCCTGCACGATTGTCTTGAGCTGATTTTGCACGAGCGAGGCCATCAGCTGGTCCTTGACCTCGTCGAAGCCGGGGACGGGCCGGTTGCGCTTATCTTCCACTCTGATGACATGCCAGCCGAACTCGGTTTGAATGGGATCGGAAATCTGCCCAGGCTTCAGCGTGAAAGCGGCGTCCTCGAACTGCTTCACCATCTGGCCGCGCGAAAAATAGCCGAGATCGCCTCCGGTCTGGGCGCTTGGGCCGTCGGAGCTCTTCTTGGCGAGTTCGGTGAAATCCGCGCCCGCTTTCAGCTGCTTCACCAAGTCCTTGGCTTCCTGCTCGGTCTTCACGAGAATATGCCGGGCGCGCACCTCGGGTTCCGGCGGAATCTTGGCGATCTGCTCTTCGTAAGCGGCCTTGGCTTGCGCCTCGGTCACGGCGTCGCGGACCCTCTTCTCATAAAAGGTGTCGCGAAGCGCCCGCAGCTTGTAATAAGCAAGGCGCTCCTCGAACTCCTTGCCGGCGGCAAGCTGGTTCTTCGATGCGGCTTCGGCGAAAAGGTGTGCTTCGACGAGATATTCAAGCAGGACGCGGCGGCGGGCTTCGACGGGAAGCCCAGCAATCTCGGACCCAACCTCACCTTCGGCGAATGTCAGCTCGGCCTCCGTGATATCGGCTCCATTCACGCGTGCCACAGGGCCCGCGGCATGGGCGGAGTTCGCGCTGAATGCCAGCGTCAGCGCAATCGCGCCGGTGCACAAGGTCTTCAAGGTCACGGTTGGGAGCTCCTCGCCTCTTGGAAAATCATTCAATGTGAATGGACCAGACACACGCGTAGCCATCGAGACCCGCTTTTAGGCTGGATGAACTCCCTTGGGAAGGAGGATCTTGGGAATATTATGACCTTTTGCGGCCACCCGTCACGGTGCAGTCTGGCAATTTTGGGATAAAAGCCGCAATCTTATCCTGGTTCAACCTGTGGTCCCCAATGCGTCAGCGGTGTGTTCTCGTTCTCTTGGTCTTCCTGCAGGTCTTCGGGCCGGCCGGTTCGTGCTTCGCCGATCCTCTCGTGCTGAAGCTCAGCCATATTGGCGCACCGGGTTCGCTCTATTCGCTGACGGCCGAAGAATTCGCGCGTCGCGTCGAGAAGGAGACGGGCGGCGCGGTCCGGATCGCCCTTTATCCAGGCAGCGGGCTCGGATCGGATAGCGAAGTCGTCAAGAAGCTCCTTACCGGGGAGGTGGATTTCTCCATCCTTTCGACGCCGATGTCCTCGATCGCCGATGAGTTCGGGGTCTTCGAAATGCCCTTCCTCGTCCACGGCCGCGATCACGTCAAACGGTTCCGCGACCGGCTTCTGGCCGGCGATCTGAGGCCCGCCGCAAAGAAGAAGGGGTACTTCGTTCTCGCAATGTGGGAGCTTGGCTTCCGCCATCTCATCAACAATCAACATCCGATCAACGGGCCGGAAAGTTTGAAGGGCTTGAAGCTGCGCGTCCCCAATGGCGAGTGGCGCACCAAAATGTTCGAGGCATTTGGCGTTCAGCCGATCACGATGGAGTTCAGGGATGTCTATGCCGGGATCAAGGCGGGCAAAATCCACGGCCTTGAGACCCCGCTCGATTTGATTTACGGCGCTCACCTGCAGGACGTGCAAAAATACCTGACCCTTTCCTACCACGTTTATTCTGCGGGTTTTTTTGTGGCCGGGCAAAGCAAATATGCCCAGCTCCCGGACAGTGTCACACAAATCATCGAGCGCATCGCACTGGAGATGCAGGACTGGGCGCTTGCCAAGGGCGCGGAGCTCGATGCTGAATTCGAGAACCGCTTCCGGAGCGTGCTTGCGGTAAACGAATGCGACCGGCTCGCCTTCACAATCCACAGCCTGCCGATCTACAGCGAGTATGCCTCGCGCAGTCCCGCCGCGAAGGCTGTGCTCAAACTCGTGTTCGAGGCCGATCTCAGCGTGCGGCGGGGCGGCGCGTTGCATTGACTTGAATTCGATCAGGCTGAGTCCCGCGACCCGTTGGGCATCGGCTGCCCAATCAACAGGCGTCTCCATGGTTCTATCAATGGGGCTGATGCATTCTCTCACATAGAAAATATATGCCATGCAATGTACTAATAAATATACTTGCCAGACAAAATGCAATAACAAAAATATAGCTGAAGCTTAGGGTAGCCTATCTCGATTTCATAGAAAAAAATTCGTCTTTCCGTATTGCGCATGCTGTCCGACCTGGATTTAAACTTGTAAGAATAGCTAATAAACGATTCGTGACGCCGAAGAGATAGTTAGTAATAGCTCGTCCGAAGTTGCCAACAATCATTGCGCTGGAGGCGCTGCCATGCCCCGGCTACTGGGCATCAGCGCTTCGACTATTTGCGCAGCCAAGCCAGCACCTCGGCGGCGTGGCCGTCCGGCGGGAAGATCGGATAGAACACATGCGCGATGCGACCGTCGCGCACAATGAGCGTGATGCGCTTGATCAGCGTGCCGCCCCACGCTTCGAAGGTGGGCAGGCTGAGCGCGCGCGTGAGTTCGAGCTTGGCGTCGGAGAGGATCGGGAACGGCAGATGCAGCCGGCCGTGCAGCTCCTGCTGATAGGCCGTGTCCTGCGTCGAAAGGCCGAAAACGTGGCCCGCGCCGGCCGCTTTCAGTTCGGTGAAGTGGTCGCGGAAAGCGCAGGTCTCGGGCGTGCAGCCGCGCGCACCGGGGATTGCGTCCCAGCCTTCGGGCAGCGCTTGGCCGGGCACGCCGGTCTTCGGGTAGCCATAGAGCACGGTCTGGCCCGGAAGCTTCGCCACATCCACCATGCCGCCATCGGTGGAGGGCAGCGGCACGGAGGGGAAGGTCAGGCCCTTGAGATGGGCCGCCGCGCCATCGTCTTGTGGAACGGGAAGGTCCGCGGGGTAGGTGGTGAAGCTTTGCGCCATGCCGTGCCTCGCTAACCGGTGTTGGGCCGTCGTCTTGAACAGGTGTCAGCGCGTTGCAAGGCCGTTCCTATCCTCCAGCGCTCCGGCCATCTGGGCGACGATGGCACGAGCCGCAGCGGCCGGGTCATTGGCTTGCGTGATGGGCCGGCCCACAACGATGTAATCCGCGCCCGCCCTCAGAGCCTCCGCCGGCGTAGCCGTTCGCGCCTGATCGTCGCCGATGGCCCGCTCGCTCTGGGGCCGGATGCCCGGACAGACAACCGCGAGCCTGTTCTCGAAGCGCGTCTTGAGCGCGCGTGCCTCCAGCGGCGAGGAAACCACGCCGTCGAAACCGGCATCGGCCGCGAAGCCGGCGCGCCGGAGCACCAACTCGTGCGCCGGAAGGGAGATGCCTTGACCGCCCAGGCTTTCGGGCTTTGTGCTGGTTAGGAGCGTGATGCCCAGCAGCTTTAGGTCCGTGCCGGCCCGGCCCCGGACCGCGGCCGCGACGGTGTCCCTGTCCTGCGCATGCACCGTCAGAAAGGTTGCGCCAAGCGCGGCAACACGCGCGGTGGCGCGCTCGACGGTGTTGCCGATGTCGAACAGCTTGGCGTCCACGAACACGCGCACGCCCTCTGCGGCAAGCTTGCGGACAAGTTCGACACCGCCCGAGTAAAGCAGCTCCAGCCCGACTTTCGCCACCGCGCCCGGAAGCTCCAGCCCCTGCCAAAAGGCGTAGGCTTCGCCCGCGTCCGGCATATCCAGCGCGACGATGAGCCGGCGCTCCACTTCAAGTTCTGGCGGCATTGCTACTCCCGCGTCAGAAGGGCAGACGGGTCGCGGCCTAAGGTAGAGACAAACAGCCTTACAATCAATCACGTCACCTTTTTCACAAATTCCGATTTGAGGCTCATCGCGCCGATGCCGTCAATTTTGCAATCGATGTTGTGGTCGCTATCGACAAGGCGGATGTTTTTCACGCGCGTGCCAACTTTGACGGCCTTCGAGGAACCTTTGACTTTGAGGTCCTTGATGACGGTGACGGTATCGCCGTCTTGCAGCACGTTGCCGGCGCTATCCTTATAAACCTTTGCGCCCTCTTCGGCGGGGGCGCCCGCACCGGCGCTCCACTCGTGAGCGCATTCCGGGCACACCAACAGGCTGCCCTCTTCATAAGTGAATGCACACGAGCATTTGGGACAGGGGGGCAGCTGGCTCATGGAAGTCCTTGAGGGAAAGAGCTACAGAGTTTTCCAAAAGAAGTAGCCGGTTCTTGGGACAGAAACTCTGCAAAGACAAGACGATCTAGACACACATTTGCCGGCACCGCCAGCAGTGTCTATGTTGATCGCACTGGCACGCCCGTTTGAGGCCACTTTTCCAAACGGCCACAGATTTCCTTCACTCCCGCTCAATCGGGCCCAGTCTGCCCGAGCAAATCCAGCGGGAAGCGGTAGAAATCGGCGGTCATGCCGTCGACCGAGGTTACGGCGCGCGGCGCGAGCACGCTATCGTAGGTGCGCCCATCGCCCATCACGCCCACCGTTCCGCACCGGAGACAAGCACGGCGAAGGGTTGCCAGATGCCGTCGTAAATCCCGGCTGCCCTATGCGAATAGCTTTTCAATGCCGGCCATGGGCAGGAACAGCTTCATCGGCATCTCCGGAAATGGCAAGAAGCTCTCGCGTTCATAGAAGCGCCGGGCCGCATCGTCCTTTGCTTCCACAATGACCGCGAAGGATGCGATTTCGCTCCGCAGAGCGCGGAAGAGTGCATCCGCCAAGAGAAAGCGCCCATAACCGCGCCCTTGTAACCGCCTATCGACGGCGAGCCTGCCAAGCAGGGTTGCAGGAACGATGGGGTAGCGCGGGAGGCGGCGGGAAACTTCGGCTGGCAGCTCCGCAAGCTTCACGGCTGTGGCTGAGAGCGTGTAATAGCCTGCAACCATGCCATCGGGAAGAACGAGGACAAAAGGCGCAGCGATGTGTTTGCGGGCGTCCTGGCTTGCTTGCGTCCGCAAATAGCGATCGAGCGCCTCGGCGCCGCTTGTGAAGGTATTCCGGTTATGGCCGGGGCCGAGCGCCTCGACGCGCGGCCTTCCCTCCGGCGAGATGGGCACCGTCTAAACGCCCGCCGTCTCACGATAGCGGCGCACCGTCTCGCGCAAGCGCTCGTTGACGGGCTTGGGGTTCAAAAGCGCCTCGACGAAGGCTTCGCTGTCCCGCACAGACAATTCGAGCTGGCCGTGATCCTCAATGGCCCGCCGCGCGGCCTCCTGAACGCTCGCGAGGACGAAATCCGTCACCGTCCGGCCTTGCAGCGCGGCAGCCCGCTCGATCAGCGCTTTCTGCTCCGCCGTCACCCGCGCTTCAAGGCGCTCGCTGCGGCTGCGGCCCAATTTCGATGCTGCGTTTGCCATGGCATGTCTCCGTACCGCAATGTACGGCCAATATCCGGCCAGTTCAAGCGCAGTGAGCACGGCCAAGCCAAGCTTCCAGGCCTAAAGGAACAGCACACAATCCTGAAGCGCGCGCAGCGCCGGCGCCGGGATTATTCCTCACTGAAAAAATCCTCGTCCAATCGCTTGAATTCGACAATGCGGCTGGAGCGGACCCCGACGGAGTGCTCGATCATAAGTTCCGCCAAGCGTTTTCCGTCAATCAAAATGATGCGCTGTGGGATGCGTGACGCAAACTCGATGGCGGGCGCAGAAAACGTCGATGTGGTTACAAAGACACCTTTCATTGCGCCCAGGCCAACAAGGCTGCCCGTAAAAGCCTGAACCTCTGGACGACCCACCGATGTATTGGGTGAGTAACATTTGGCTTGGACGTACACTCTATCCAGCCCAAGCAGGTCTTCGTTTATTACGCCGTCAACACCGCCATCTCCTGACCGCCCCAGCTGTTTGGACGCATTCTTGTGCGAGCCGCCATATCCCATAGCGACGAGGAGATCGACGATCAGACGCTCGAAAAAGCTCGGGCCATTTTGTAGAATACGATCAAGTAGTTCAGCGCTCAAGGCAGTTTTTGCACTATTGTAGGCTGACTTAACCACTTCTTCCGGAGTCGCGTTTGATTGTGACACCGGTTGGGCTGTGTCTGCCGTATCAGCAGAGTGATCATTTCGGTAAAATTCTCGGAACGCCGGTATCGTCAGGAGATACTGAGTGTCTATCTTACTGGGCGGCTTTGCCAACAATTGCCGGCCCGCCAGGCTGATGATAAAGCGTCCTCGCTTTGGACTTTCAATGAGCCCCGCTCTGGTCAGGTAAAATTTGGCCCAGTGGATGCGGTTGTGGAGAACGCGCTGCCTGCCGCTTGGCAGCATTTCCTCCCTGTCCCCCTCTGTCAGACTAAAACGTTCAGCCACATTGGCTTCTGCCTCTGGAACAGAGGTTTCCCCATTTGCAGCTATCTCCAGCACAGGAAGCATGAGGGATTGATAGTCGGGTATCATATGAAGATGTCTCAAGCGCTGAAAGTATCAGTTATTCGAATTTGTAGAAAACTGCAAACGGGTTCAGTTTACTCCCACTCAATCGTGCCAGGCGGCTTCGAGGTCACGTCGTAGACGACGCGGTTGACGCCCTTTACCTCGTTGACGATGCGCGTCGCAATCTGGCCGAGCAAATCCAGCGGAAAGCGGTAGAAATCGGCGGTCATGCCGTCCACCGAGGTCACGGCACGCAGCGCAAGCACGAAGTCGTAGGTGCGGGCATCGCCCATCACCCCCACGGTCTGCACCGGGAGGAGCACGGCGAAGGCTTGCCAGATGTCGTCGTAAATCCCGGCGTTGCGCAGTTCTTCCAGGTAAATCGCATCGGCCTTGCGCAAGACGGCGAGCTTTTCCTCTGTGATCGCGCCGGGGATGCGGATCGCGAGGCCAGGTCCGGGAAACGGATGCCGCTTCACGAACGCATCCGGCAGGCCAAGCTCGCGGCCGAGCGCCCGCACCTCGTCCTTGAACAGCTCGCGGAGCGGCTCCACGAGCTTGAGCTTCATGCGTTCGGGCAAGCCGCCGACATTGTGATGCGATTTGATCGTGACGGACGGTCCGCCATGAAAGGACACGCTTTCGATCACGTCGGGGTAAAGCGTGCCTTGCGCCAGGAACTCCGCGCCACCAACCTGGTGCGCGGCCTCGTCGAACACATCGATAAACAGCCGCCCAATGGTTTTGCGTTTCTGCTCCGGGTCTGTGACGCCTTGTAACCCGGACAGAAAGCGCGGGGCGGCGTTCACATGGATCAGCGGAATATTATAAGCTGTGCGGAAGAGCCGCTCGACCTCTTCCGCTTCGCTTTGCCGCAGCAGGCCGTGATCGACGAAGATGCAGGTCAGCGCGTCGCCAATCGCCTCGTGAAGGAGCACGGCCGTCACCGCGGAATCGACCCCGCCGGACAGACCGCAAATCACTTTCGCGCCGCCAACCTGCTCCCGGATGCGTGCGATCTCCGCGTCGCGGAAGGCGGCCATCGTCCAGCTTTTGCCACAGCCTGCGATGCGATGCAGGAAGTTCTGGAGGATTGCCGCCCCGCTTGGCGTGTGGACGACCTCGGGGTGGAATTGCACGCCGTAGAAGCGCCGGCGCTCGTCGGCGATCGCCGCGAAAGGCGCGTTGCGCGTCGCCGCGACCGGCACGAAACCGTCCGGCAACGCCGCGACGCGGTCGCCATGGCTCATCCACACTGGGACCTTGTCGCCCGGTGCCGCTATGCCTTCGAAGAGCTGGGACGCGGCCTTGATATCGATCAGGGCGGAGCCGTATTCCCGTTCGGTTGCGGGCTGCACCAGACCGCCGAGGCGCGCGACCATGCCCTGCTGGCCGTAGCAAATGCCAAGCACGGGTACGCCCGCCGCGAAGATTTCGCCGGGAACTTGCGGCGCGCCGGGGTCGAAGACGCTCGCCGGGCCGCCGGAGAGGATGATGGCCTTGGGGCTCAGATCCGCAACGGCCTTCGCGGCGGCGTGAAAGGGCACGATTTCGGAATAGACGTTCGCTTCGCGCACGCGCCTCGCGATAAGCTGCGTGAACTGGCCGCCAAAATCGGCAATCAGAACCAGATCCGTCACGGGAAGACCGGACAAGGGCGCTCCTCTCTCGGTAGCCAAAATAGAACGGGCCCGCTTGCGCAGACCCGGACTAAAATAGACCTGTTTCGCCCCGCGTCCAGCTCCGTACTTTCAAGGGTGCGGAAACGGAAAGTTGTCAGAAGCCTTCGCAGCTCTTGACCGGGGCGGTCTCGTGTTTGCGCATCTCCTCGCAGGCGTAGCGGCGAAGAGAGTCGGGCATTTTGCTGTTGATGTCAGCCCAATATGGCGTGTCTGGCGTGAGCGCGTAGGCGGCGTAAAGCCAGTAGCCAAAAACCACGATGATCAGGAGAATGATCAACGAAAGGACTGCTTTGATAAATCCCATGGCTTGAACTCACTCTTCTTGATGTTCAGTTGGATGCGTAGGCCTCTGCGACTGCGCGGGCACTTTAGATCGGGTTTATAACAAATGCTTGACTGATCTCTTTGGGCCGGGCGCGAGCTTCGTTCCAAATAAGACCGCAGAAATTAACTCAAACCAGACTATTTTTGATCCGCCTCCCGGCGGGAGAAGGTTTGAGAGGCTCCTAATCCGTTACGTCTTTCTAAAAGTGCAGAGGGAATGTCCGATGGTGCTTGCCGCCGCTGGACGAGGTGCCGATGAAATGAGCAATGTCTCCGGTACCAGCGGAAGCCGATCGTAGGCGGGACCGGCCAGGGTTACGCTTATACCCCAGACCGCGCCAAAGCAATCATATTGACGCCCACGAAGCGATAGCTTTCCGCCCCGCGTCCGCCTGGGCTATTCTTTCCGTGTTTCCACCTTATCGGCGTCGATGGTGTACCCTGTTTCGGCGAGGCCGGTATATTGCGACGCGACCTTCAACGTGCCCGTCACGTAGACAGGATCGAATGAGCCCGCGACATCGAAGCCCTTCGCGGCCTTGACATAGATGATCTGGTTTGGCGGCGGCGGCGGCACGTGGATGCAGGCGCCGACAAAAGGCACGAGCAGGAATTCTTTGACAGTGGTCGCCTCGAAATCGAGCGGAACGACATACCCGCCGATATGCACGCGCTTGCCATCGAGTTCGGGAACGATAGCGGCGGGAACATTGGCGCCCGGCTGAAGCCGCCGCTCTGACATCCAGCGCCTGTCGTCGATGGTGGGCGGCGGCGGCGGCTCGCTGCCGCCAGCCCCTGCAAAGGGCGTTGCGCCGGACAAGAAGCTCTTCGCTTTCATGGACTGGACCGGAGGCGCTGGCGGCATCAGCTTCGCCCAAACGAGTTCCATCGGCGGCTCGCTGTCCGCCGCCATGGCGGGGGCGAAGATGGCGGCTAGGCAAAAGACGATCGAGCGGAAAAGGCGAAGCATACCGGTTCTTTCCGTTAGGTTCTTACCGTCATCCCATCGGCCAGCGACAAACGGTAGGCGCGAAGCGCGGGAAGCAACCCCGCAACGAATCCCGCAACGACAATCGCGCCCAGAATGGTGAGTTGGTCCGCCGAGGGCGGATCGACGGCGAGATGGAGCCCATAGGTGCGGTCGATGAAAGGCTGCAGCAGAAGCAGCGCGCCGTAAAGCAGAACCGTCCCTAGCACCACGCCGAGGAAAGTCAAGACGCCGGCCTCTGTCACAAGCAGCGATAGGATGGTCATCGGCCTCGCGCCCACTGAGCGAAGGATCGCCATCTCGCGGCGCCGCTCGTTCAGTGTGGTCAGGATCATGGTCACCATGCCAAGAAGGGCCGTGACGACGACCATGCCGGACACGGCAGAAAGCGCCGTTTCGGCGGTCCCGACGAGGCCCCATAGCTCCTGAAGCGCAGCACCGGGCAGGATCGCCGAAAGCGGCTCTTCCGGGTATTCGTTGATAGCCCGCTGCAGCCTGAACGCGGCAAGCTTCGATTTCAAGCCGATGAAAGCCGCCGTGATCGCTTTCGGCTCCAGGTTCATCTGCCGGACCTCGTCCGCAGAGATGCTCTGACCCGGAATCCGCGCCCCGCTCTGCCAATCGACGTGGATGGCCTCGATGGCGGCCAAGCTGACGTGTACGGTGCGGTCGACCGGCGTGCCCGTCTTGGCGAGAATGCCCGAGACGTGGAAGGGCTTGTCGTCGTGCTCCAGGAACGAAACCGAGCCGAGCCCATGCGCGACAACGATCTTATCGCCGGTCTTGTAGCCGAGTTCCGTGGCCACGCCGGCGCCGATGACGGCGTCGAACAGGTCCGCGAATGGGCCGCCCGATGCGAAAGCGAGTGCCTTGCCGTGGCGGTAGCGATAGAGCCTGAAATAATCTGGCGTGGTTCCCATGACGCGGAAACCACGATGGCTGTCGCCCAGCGAAATCGGCACGATCCAGTCTATTTCCGGCCGGCCCGCGATGTCCTGGTAGGTCTTCCACGTGATGTTGTTGGTTGCATTGCCAATGCGGAAGACGGAGTAGAGCAGAAGGTTCAGACTGCCGCTGCGTGCCCCTACGATAAGGTCGGTGCCAGAAATCGTGTCGGCGAAGCTTTGCCGTGCCCCAGTCCGGACTTTCTCGACGCCGAGTAGGAGCATGACGCTGAGCGCGATCGACAGGATCGTCAGAAGTGCGGCGAGCCAGCGGTTGGCGAGCGAGCGCAGCGCGAGGCGCAGGATGATCATGGTGCGCTCCCCCGGTGCGATAGGGAGACCCCCTCACCCCAGCCCTCTCCCCAGGGGGAGAGGGAGAGAAGAGCCACGCTCAAAGGGAAGCGGAGGTTCGGGCGTCCTCCCTCCCCTTCGGGAGAGAGACAGAGTGAGGGGGGCTTCAACTCCAATCTCATACCAGCCGCCCGCGTGAGGTCTGCGCAAAATCGGCGAGAGCAGCGACGCGGGTGAACCGGCCGCCCAGGCTTTCGTCATGGCTCACCATGATTAGCGTCGCATGGGCCGCAGCGATGTCGGCGAACAGGAGGTCGAGGAAAACCTGCTGCCGGTTGCGGTCGAGCGAAGAGGTGGGTTCGTCGGCGATAATCAGCTCCGGCGCGCCGATCAGCGCCCTCGCTGCAGCAACGCGCTGCTGCTGGCCCACGCTGAGGCTCGACGCGGAAGCGCCATCGGTCAGTTCCTTCTCGATACCGAGGCTCTCCAGGAGCCGGGCTGCGGCTGCTTTTGGGCCGCCTTGCGCTTCGGCCCGCTTGCGCCGCGTTTGGGAGAAGCTCAGCGGAAGAACGACATTGTCGATCACCGAGCCATAGGGAAGCAGATTGAACATCTGAAAGATGATGCCGTAATGCTCGGCCCGGAAGCGGTCGCGCGCGGCACCCCGCAGGCGGGCAATGTTGGTATCGAGCACGTCGATGACGCCTTGCTGTGGCGTAACGATGCCTGCGAGCAGACTCAGAAAAGTGGACTTGCCGCCTCCAGAGGGGCCGACGAGCAGAAGCCTTTCGCCTCTCAAGAGTGTAAAAGCATCGACGCTGAGCGTAAAGGCGTTCCGGCCCGGCCAGGTGAAGCGAACATCCCTCATCCGGACGATAGGCGCGGAATGCGGGGATTCCGGCTTCCCGTCCGGGTGAACGGCTGTCTTCAGTTCGATCACATGATCCCCGCAAGATCGAGGCTTGGCTTTTCGCGCGTCACCGCAAAGCTCGACTGGCCCTTGGGAGCGATGACCGAAACGTCGAGCTGCTGCGCGTCCGGAAAGACGTTGAAATAGTCAAAACTCATAGAATTGAGGCGTGAAGGCGAGCGGCATTCCAGAGCATACTCGGCATGGAACTCCGAGTGATGATGGTCCTCTGCCTCTTGACCATGCTCGTGTTCGTGCTCTTCCCCGTCTCCGGTTTCGATCGTGACTTTCACATGCTCGAGCTCGCACCCGGCCCCGGGCGCCGGGGCGAACAGTGCCATAGCGTTTGCCAGCTTCGCTCTCGCTTCGGGAATGGCAGCTCTCTGATCCGGCGTGCTGGGCTCGTGTTCGAAACCCACGATATCCGCGCCAGGCACTTCCAGTTCCATGGAAACCTTCCTGCCTTCGATGGCGATATTCAAACGCCCATGCCCATGCACATGCGCGCCGAGCTGGCGGTGTTCGTCAGCGAGCGCCGGGGTGCATAGAGAGGCGAACGCCGCTACGAAAACAGTTATGCTTACCGTTCGCATTGTGAACCTGCCTTATCCTGCTGTGGGCGAAGAACTTAAGCGCAGCTTTATTTCTATATTCACCATATCTACCTTGACGAAAGGCCGGGCTGTCAAGGCATAAAAATGTAACGCTATAACATTTCTTGTGCCGGTGGCCTCAGCAATGGATTCAGTGGCGGCGATGTGTACGAACGTCTCAACGAAGGTAATTCTTTTATGAACGTGGTGGCGCGCGCCGTGGACCCCGCTGGGTGCCTCGTAGCTGGGCATCAACCCGCGCGAACGCATGGCCATTCATCAGCGCGCCTCACTCGCTCGTCTTGATGCAGATCCGAAGAAGGATGCGCGAAGTTCTGTGCCTGCCGGCGTGCTGATGTTGTCTCTTTTTCGCAACAGCTTCTCTAAAATGGCAGTGCTCAACTTGGACGATACTTAGGTGCATTACCGGCGCGAGCAGCCTGCGCTAGCCTGCACCCATAGATGGCATCTTCCCAAGAAAAACTAACATGCTGCCAGGCTCATTACACGGAGCAAGCCTCCCTGTTTGCGTTTACGGCGCGGCTACGTGAGGAATTATGGTTCATTTCAAAAAGTTTACGAATAAAGTGGTCAGTAGGTTAGGATCATTATCCGGAAGAACGACCCTTAGCTCAATGCCTCCCTCTGTAGATATAGTCATCACGAAATCGTGTAATCTGGCTTGCACGTTCTGCAAGGATTACGAGACAGTTGGCGCCCAGCGGCTCTCCTTAAGAAATTTCGAACGTGCAGCCAGACAGCTTCTTCCAACAGCAAGCGTGCTCCAAATTAGTTCCGGCGGCGAACCTTATCTCCACACCGATCTGGAGGAAATGCTGAGAATCGCCAAGCGCTACGGCGTGGAGACGCGGGTTCTATCGAATGGCATGTTGCTTAAGGAAAAGCGTGTCCGCACCATCGTAGAAGAGGGGCTCATCGACATGCATGGCTTCTCTGTCGATGGCATCAAGCCAGAAACTGTCGAAACCATTCGCACAAACGCGGACCTCAAGACGATTCTTGCAAATATCGATATGGTATTCCGGCTCAGGCAGGAACTTAAGAAGAAAATCCCACGCATCTTTATTCGCTATGCGCTTATGCGCTCCAACATCGAAGAACTGCCCGAGGCGGTCCGATATTGGGGCAAGCGCGGCGCGGCCCGCCTCAATTGTGATTATGTATCGCTGGCCAATGATTTGGACCCTAATCAAAGCCTGTTCTATCATCAGGATCTTTATGTGCGGGTAAGGAACGAAGCGCTCAAAGCCGCGCGCGATTTCCCGGGGTTCCGCTTGATAATGCCTCCGGCCACCGCGGAGGAACAGAGGTTTCGTTCACGGCCCAAACCCTGCGCTTACCCATGGCATTTCGTTATGATCGATACCAATGGTGAGATCATGCCCTGTTATTATGGTTGGGAGGCGCTGCGCTTTCCCAGCATCTATAAGCAGAACGGGAACTTCAACGCCATCTGGAATTCAGAGCCTTACCAAAAACTTAGGTCAAGCGTTAACGACGACCGTGCCGGCAAATTCTTCGATTACTGTAAAATCTGCCCAGCCCGTACAGGCTGGGCCGATGAAAAATCTCATCTTGGCGACTATGCCTGGGCTGAGACCGTGGGGCTGAAAGCGATCGATCACCGGCGCCCCGTCCGCGGACTCGCTGCGCGCAAGGCGGCATCGGAAGTAAATCATATTTGCTGCTCCACAGCGGTAGCACTGCCCGAGGGGGGTGCGGGCGGCGAGTGGCTCGTCAAGACGCAACCCTCCTACGTCGAGTCAGCATTCTCAACGCCGCTGTGATGAAATAGGGCATTATGCGCTTATATCGCGCAAGCTCTGAGAGCAACTTTACCGTTGCTTCAGGGTAGGCTTTGTTGGCGGTTGGGCGTTGGGGCCATTGCAATGGGCTATGATTCTTCTATGAGCGGGCCTTGCTGGCGCGATGGATTTCGTAGGTAAACATTTTTAACTGGGTCGTGGTGATAATAGGCCGGAGCCCGGTGAAACATGTCCCTGCCAATATCACGCCTGGGTCGTGGCGAAACTATCCTAGAAGGCGCAGCTGCCGAAGCTGCGACGAATTACTTCGTCGTCGGGCATGATGACAAAGGCCGGTGGATTGTGCGGGACAAGCTTGGCCTAAACGCCGGAGTTTTTTGCTCCTTTGCCTCGGCGCTTCATTTCGCCAAGCGCGAGGCCTGTGCCGCCCGCTGCGGCATTATACTCAGTGAGGCGGAGATCAGCTTCGATCTCAATATCTAGCGCTGTGGACGGATTGTCGCAAGTAGAACGAATATGGATTCCCAAATCAGTTTTTCAGTGATTCATGGGTGACCGGCTTTGGGAGGGCCGGTCATGCTGACGCAGATGTCGGAGAAGGATTGGGACATTGCTATCGAGGTGTTCCGGGCGGTTCGCTCCAAGCGGGGCGAGCCCGGCCACGACGATCGCAAGTTTCTGGAAGCGCTGCACTATTTCACCGTTCACAACATCACATGGCGGGCTTTGCCCGCTGAGTTCGGCAATTGGAACAGCGTGTGGAACTGTGTGGTTTATCTTCCTCAAGATTCTTAGTGGCCCGAGTGGAATGCCGCACGGAGCCACGAATGATCCCCACTTATCGATATAACTTCACATATTACAGCATCTGGTAAGCATATATTGCCGTGAGTATCGCGGAGCAGGCCTCCTGCGATGTATTTGTATTATGAAAAGAAATTTTTGGCTCAGGAGGATCCGATGGCCGAATTTGCCGTGCCTTCTTCTATGCAGTATCTCGATAAGGCCGTCGGCGCTTTGCGCGACGCAGGGCTTATGCCAACCAAGGTCGACCCCGCACCGATCAATTCGCTTCTCGAAAAAATTGCGGACATGGAGCCCGAGAAAACGCAGACGATCGCGCGGACTCTCGGTCAGGCCTCCGTGTTCAACGAGATTGTGCGGGAGCAGGTTTCCAATATGGCGATCGGCGAGCGCTACAAGGAAATAACCGGCGGTTTCAACTCCATACGCGACGACGCCAAGCGCATGGTCGATCAACTCGCAGACAACAAGATCGACCTGTTCGAGCGCGCCACCAATGCGTGGATGAAAATATCGCGCGGCGACATCGCAGACCGGTTCGACAAGGTTAAGGGCGTATACCTCGACGTCACGAAAGACACCAAGGGCCAAATCGAGCGCGAGCAGACGATCATCGAGGCCTATCGCGACTACCGCGGCGCGCTTAAGCAGGCGGAAGTGCTCGCGCTTGAAGTGCTGAAGACCGCGACCGGTAAACTTGAGCAGGAGCGGGCCGGCTTGACGGAAGCCTCCGATAAGGTTGCCCATTACGCCGGCACTGAGCCTGCCGAACGCGCCCGGCTCGAACTCGCCAGGGACGAGCACCTCCGCCGCGTGCAGGATGAGGAGAAGCGCTACCAGATCGCCAAGGATCTGTCCGATAACCTCACGATCTCCTACAATACATCGGAGGTCGTGATGGCGCGTCTTCAGCAAACGACCAATGCCAAAGAGCGCATTTACGCGCAAGCCATCGCCTTCTTCTCGACCAATGACTCGGTCCTGACCGCGCTCAAGGCTTCGTTCACTGGCATGTTCGGGCTGCACGAGTCGACGCAAACGGTGAATGCCATGAAGGAAGGCGTCTCGAAGTCGCTCGAGTCGCTGTCCGAGGTTGGAGACAAGGTGCAGGAAGAGGCCGTCAAGGCGGGCTATGGGCCGACCATCCGGGCGGACGCGGTCAAGAAGCTGGTGGATTCGGTCGTCAACTTCCAGGAGCGCTCTCAGCAGATCATCGAGGAGATGCGCAAGCTCGCAACCCAGAACTCCGCTGAAATTCGCGATGCCGTCGAGGATGGCAAGCGCCGGATCGCCAAGCTCGTCGCGGACGGTAAGGCTCTGCCTCTGTGATGCCGCAGGAAGCCGTTGCCGGGGCTGGGAAGCCTGCCCCGGCCAAGCTCGACGATCTGATGATGGCGATGGATGTCGTTGACACGCTGCGCCATCGCGAGCGTCTCGTGGAACGGGAGCTCAACGACGAGGTACGGGAAGAAGAACTCATCGGCCGGTTGCGCGCGCTCTATAAAAGCCAAGGTCTCGACGTTCCAGACAGCGTGATCGCGCAGGGCGTGAAAGCGCTCAAGGAAAGCCGCTTCGTCTACACCCCGCCCAAACCCGGTTTCGAGCGTTGGCTCGCGCATGTTTGGGTAACTCGCGCTGCGATCGGAAAATGGTCGGGCGTTTGCCTCGCCGTTTTGGGTCTGGCCGCCGGCACCTATTATCTCGGCGTCGCGAGGCCGCATCGGCAAAGGGTGGAGGCGGCTCGGATCGAACTGACGCAAACACTGCCCCAAGAACTCGCCGCCGCGCACAACGCGATCCTTGCAAATGCCAAGGTCCCCGAGGCCCGGCAACGTGCGGACGCCCTTTTTGCCGAGGGACGTGCCGCATTGGATCGCGGCAACGCAGCCGGCGCGAAGGTGTCCGTGGCCAGCCTGGACGAGCTTTCGAATACGCTGCGCCAGGAATACTCGCTTCGCATTGCGGGACGGCCCGAGGATCAAACCGGCTTCTACCGGGAAAATCCCAGCTACCAGGGACGTGCGTATTTCGTTGTGGTGAACGCCGTCGATCCGAAAGGCAACCCGGTCAAAGTTCCCGTCCGGAATGACGAGACCAATCAGACAGAGACTGTGTCCAAATTCGCGGTCCGTGTCCCGCTGGACACTTTCGATGCCATCCGGAAGGACAAATCGGCAAATGGAATTGTGCAAAACGCCCGGCTAGCCGAGAAGCAGCGCGGCTCCGTGAACCCGGAATTCCTGATGCCAGTCCTTGCTGGACGTATTACCCGTTGGTGAGGGAGAAGCGATGTTTACGGGCCGCGACGCGCTTTTTTCAGTCGAACAAGCCATCAGCCGGGTGCGCGCCGATGAAGGAGGACTCAACTCCACGCTGCAATCGGCGATGGAGGAAGCCGCGAGGCTGCGCCGGGAAGAGGCGCAGGCGTTTCGAGCCCTGGCCCGGATCAAACTGGACGGGCTCATCCGGGATAAGGTGATCGCCGGTCTCGACGCGACCGAGCGGCGGGCCGTCGCCATGATCGAAAGTCACCGGGAGGCCCTGGAAGAGCTGTCGCGCAAGCGCGAGGATGCCCAGAAGCGTCTTAACGAGGCCGAGGCGGCCAAACATAAATGCGACCAGGACCTCGCTCATAAGCTCGAAGAACTCGATCAGCTTCGGCGCAAGATCGCGGACCGGATCAAGGAGGAACCGGATTGGCAGGCGGCCCAGGCCGCTCTCGAAGCCGCCAGGAAGATCGCCGCCAATGCGGATGAGAAAGCCTCGCGCTCCGAGGCGGACCTCGCGGAGAAAAGGAAGCCTTACGAAGACGACCCGCTCTTCATGTATCTGTGGAACAAGAAGCACGGCCAAGCCGAAGACAAGAGTTGGAACATTGTCCGGTATTTCGACCGGATGGTCGCGGGCCTCACGGATTATCTTGGCGCGAGGGCAAACTATACGATGCTGCGCGAGATCCCGCTGCGGCTGAGAGAGCACGCCAGCGAAAAGCAAAGGGATGCCGGGGCGAGCCAGGACCGCGTGCTGATGCTGGAGCGCAAGGCTCTGGTCGCCGACGGGGTCGAGCCTATCGAGGCGCAAGTCGAGGCGGGGAACGTAGCGGTTAAGGCTGCGGCAGACGCCGTGCTGAAGATTACAACCGAGTTGCACCAAATCGAAGCCGAAAGGCAAGTGGCCTTGGGCACGGGTGACGACGCCGTTTTCAACCGGGCTGTGGAGTTGCTCGCTCAGGCCCTTACGCAGGAAAACCTGGACCGGCTTTACCAGGACGCGCTGCGGACACCGGCTCAAGACGATGACGAGCTTGTCATGGCGATCGGCAGGACGCGAGACGCGCTGAAGAAGTCCGATGCCGAGGTCAGCGGGATCCGCGCGCAGATCCGCGAGGTGGCCCGACGCCGCGTCGAACTCGAAGGCGCACGCGATCGCGCGCGCAATTCCGGCTTCGATAATCCGATGGGCAACTATGGCAGCGCCCAGGATGCCATCACACAAGTCATTGGCGGCATTCTGCGAGGAGCGCTCACGGGTTCGGAACTCGACCGCGTCTTGCGGGACAATTACCGCTATCCCATGCCGCGCTCCGACCCCGATTTCGGCGGCTGGGGAAGGCGCGCGAGCTTCCCTGCCCCCTGGGGACGCCCCGGCTCCTGGGACCGCCGCAGCAGCGGTTCAGGTTGGACGACCGGCGGAAGCTTCTGAAGCAGGGCTTTGGAGCATACGAATTTTGGGAAGACCCCCTCACCCCAGCCCTCTCCCCAAGGGGAGAGGGAGCAGTCTACGGCCCTATCCCAGGGCGAGACGACCCCTCGCTAGGCGAGAGGGAGTTTCAAGCGTCCTCTCTCCCCAAGGGGAGAGAGACAGAGTGAGGGGGAACTTCCACCGCTTCCGACTTGGAAAGGCAGACTGTAGCCTCCTCAAAGATGCGCGCTGCGGCTTCGCTCGCTGCCGCCGCAACCTCCGGCGTAACCGGCGCGCCAACGCCGAAACACTCGCCCTCAATGGCATAGACGATGATCTCTTCAGGCGCGCGTCCGAGCGTTTGCGCAAGCGCGATAGCCTCGGCGAGTCCGAAGCCGTGGCTTGAGGTGGAGAGCAGTCCGCGCGGCAGCTCGCCGCTCGAAACATCGATTCGGTGAATACGTCCCGGCATCCCCATGGGCGCGGCGGCATCCACGCAGATCAGAGCATCGAAACCGGCGAAGTCTTCGACGAGCGCCGCCATATCGCTGCTCCGCACGAGAAGCGCGGCACCGCCCGGCAGCCTCCCCGTGACTTCGCGCGCCACCAGGGGGCCGATGCCATCGTCGCCGCGATCCGGGTTGCCGAGGCAGGCCACAAGCACCCGGCGCTTGCCGGACGGCGTCATGAGCGGTTTATCGTCAGCTTGAGGAAATGTGTGGAGCAGGAGATACAGGGATCGAAATTCCGGATGCTTTGCTCGCAGCGGTGCCGGATTGCGTCGTCAGGCTGGTCGAGGAGCGTACCCGCGACCGCTGCGAGGTCGGCCTCGATGCTCGGCTGGTTCTGCGAGGTGGGTGGAACGATGCGGGCCCGGGCAATTGTGCCGTCGGCCTCAAGCTCATAGCGGTGCCAGCAAATACCGCGCGGTGCCTCGGTGCAGCCGAAGTCCACGCCCGCGCGCGGCTGAAACTCCACCGCAGGGCTGGCCGGCGGGTCGTACTGCGCGATAATCCGCAGAGCTTCGCCGCAGGCATAGACGATCTCGACGGCCCGCACGATGATGCTCTGGAACGGGTTGTTACAAACCGGACCGAGTCCGGCCTCGCGGGCCAGCTCTTGAACCGGCTCGGGCAAACGGTCAAAATTCAGGGCATAGCGCGCGAGCGGTCCGACCAGATAGGCGCCACGCTTTTTGAGCATCGAATGCAGCGCGGTTGAATGCTCGACATGCCGCTCCTCGAATTCAGCGTCGTAATCCGCGATATCGATGTCGAGGCCGCGGTTGGAGACAAGGCGCCCCTCATTGAAGGGATACTCCTCCGGATGGCGCAGGGCGACGAACTCATAGTCCCGCTCGAAATCGGGGAAAGGTAGCTTTGCGGTCCATCGGACAAGGCCCTCCGCTAAGTCCCGCGTCCGCTTTAACGTCTCCGAAAGGGGCGCCAGCTCGGCGCGCGTAGGAACGCGATGGAAGCCGCCCGGCTTCACGCTAACGGGATGGATTTCGCGCCCGCCGAGAACGCGCATGATCTCGTTGCCGGCCTTTTTGATGGCGAGGCCATTGCGCACCACATCGCCATGATCGCGCGCCATCTGGATGCCGTCGGGATAGCCGAGAAAGTCCGGCGCGTGCAGCATCACGACATGCAGGGCGTGGCTCTCGATCCATTCGCCGCAATAGATCAGCCGGCGCAGAGCCCGAAGCTGTCCGCCCACCGTCGCGCCAAAGGCATTCTCGATCGCGTGGACAGCGCTCATTTGATAGGCGATGGGACAGATGCCGCAAATCCGCGCTACGATATCGGGCACCTCGGCATGAGAGCGGCCGCGCAGCAACGCCTCGAAAAACCGCGGCGGCTCGTAAATCCTGAGCCGCGCCTGGGTCACGCGCCCGTCCGAGATTTCGAGGTCGAGCGCGCCCTCGCCCTCGACCCGGGCGAGAATATCGACCGTGATCGTCCTAGCCGGCATGGGCTTCGCTCTCCTTGAGGAAGGGCTCCGCTGCGGCATTGAAACTTCGGAAGGCGCCAACGAGATCGCGCGGGGTGGCGCCCAGCGCTTGCCACTCCCTCGCGAGTGCCGCGGTATTGGGCGTTTCCATGGGGCCGAAGCACCCGTAGCATCCCCGCCGGAAGGATGGGCAGATCGCTCCGCATCCGGCGTGGGTTACCGGCCCGAGGCAGGGCATGCCTTGCACCATGACGCAGACCGAGCCGCGCCTCTTACATTCCATGCAGACGCTATAGGAGGGGATCGCCGGCTTGCGTCCCGCCAGGTAGGCCGCAATCACTTCGATGAGCTGCCGCTTGTCGATGGGGCAGCCATGAAGCTCGTAGTCCACGTGAACATGCGCCGAGATCGGCGTCGAGGTGGAGAGCGTTTGGATGTATTCGGGCTTCGCGTAAACGGCGGCGATGTAGTCCTTGATGTCCGCGAAATTGCGGAGCGCCTGAATGCCGCCGGACGTGGCGCAGGCTCCGATGGTCACAAGACGCTTCGACTGTTTTCGCACTTCGAGAATGCGCGCCGCGTCGTGCTCACTCGTGATCGAGCCTTCGACGAGGCTGAGATCGTAAGGCCCGGGCACCATTGCGCTCGACGCCTCGGGGAAGTTTGCGATCTCGACCGCACCCGCGAGCGTCAACAGCTCATCCTCGCAGTCGAGCAAGGAGAGCTGGCAGCCGTCGCAGGACGCGAATTTCCAGACCGCCAATTTGGGGCGCGCGCGTTCGCTCACGATCAGACCTCACGCACAGCGAGGATGCGGCCGATTTGATCGAACCGCATCACGGGGCCGTCCTTGCAGATGAAATCGGGGCCGAACTGGCAGCGGCCACAAAGTCCAACGGCGCATTTCATGTTCCGCTCCATCGCGAAATAGATGCGGTTTGCCGCAACGCCCATATCGCTGAGCACGCCAGCCATGTAACGCATCTTGACCTCCGAGGCGCAAACCATCGCAAAGGTCTCGCGCGGTTCGAAAGAGGCGCGCTGGATCAGATCCTTCACAGCACCCACATTGCCGCGCCAACCCCGCCCCGCATGGCTGACGGTCACTTCGATGCCCACGTCGAGCCGCTGACGCCAATGCGCCAGATCCTGCCGGAAGAACAGGTCGTCCGGGCTATGAAAGCCAACGAGTATGGCAATCCGCCCATAGCGCTCGCGATTTGCGAGAATCCGGTAGATCGCCGAGCGCACTGGCGCGAGTCCGAGACCGCTCGTGACGATCACGACGTCCGATCCTTC
The DNA here is from genome assembly GCA_963817705.1 of uncultured Alphaproteobacteria bacterium. Taxonomy (GTDB): domain Bacteria; phylum Pseudomonadota; class Alphaproteobacteria; order Rhizobiales; family Rhodomicrobiaceae; genus Rhodomicrobium. Next base: position 369,092 of record CAWFPF010000002.1, on the reverse strand, counting down.
CGCGGCCTCGACCGGCCAGCCCTTCCCGAAAGGGCCGCGCACCCCGATCATCGCCCCGGCTTCCAGCTTGGTCAGCGCGCCGCTGACGAGGCCGACATTCCGGATGGTATGGACGAAAGCGCCTTCCTCAGCTGGATCGCCGCTCATGCTGATGGCCACCTCGCCAACACCGAAGATGTACAGCATGTTGAATTGGCCGGCGTTGAAGGCCGGCCGCGTACCAGACACGGGCGCGATCCTGAGCGTCGCAAGATCAACGAGTTCGCGGACAGCTTCTTCCACCCGGTAGAGCTGGGGAACGAGGGGATCGGCTATTGTCAAGCTTACGTCAGTGATTCTTCGAGTCTTGCGGCATTCTCGTGGAAGTCCAGGATCTGAAGTCTTGTGGCTTGGAGCCGGCTGACAAGGATGGGCAGAAAGCGCTTCATCATTTCGTAGCCGAGACGGGGATCGGCATCGCATTTCCCGCGAAGGCACGCCGCGTCGAGGCCGATAGCCCGCGTCAGTTCGCCGGCGCGGGCGTCGAACATCCAGCGGTAGGGCGGAATGAGCCATGACGCGCCGACGATATCGCCGTCTTTCAGAGTCTCGAAGACGATCGGCTCGCCGCCCGGTGGCGCAATCTCAAGCGAAACCTTGCCATGGCGTATAAGGAAAAACTCGTCGGCCGGGCCGCTTTCGTGGAACAGGAACTGCCCAGCGGCAAAGCGGTGATTGCGCGCGCAGCCCACCAGCAGGTCGAGATGTTCCTTGGCGAAAGGCGCGAAGAAGGGGTGCTCCTTCAATATTCTCTCAAGACCCTCCATTTTGCTCCTCCTTCGCCTGTTGGGCGCCTCTGATCGCGGCGGCCTCTTCTGTGATGTCGATGCCCACCGGGCACCAGGTGATGCAGCGCCCGCAGCCAACACACCCCGAAGTACCGAATTGATCGAACCAGTTCGCGAGCTTGTGCGTCATCCATTGGCGGTAGCGAGAGCTGGCCGTGTTCCTGACGCTGCCACCATGGATGTAGGAAAATTCCATCGTAAAGCAGGAGTCCCACACCCTCACCCGCTCAGCGGTGTTGCCTGTGAGATCGCTGCGGTCTTCAACCGTGGTGCAGAAGCAGGTTGGGCAGACCATGGTGCAGTTGCCGCAGGTGAGGCAACGCTTCGCAGTCTCGTCCCAACGTGGATGCCGGAGGTTGGATTGCAGCAGCTCTTTCAGGCCGGCCGTATCGAGGCTGCGGCCCATTTGACTTGCGGTGCCCGATACCACCGCGTCCGCGGCCACTAGATCGGCGTTCGTCGCGGGGCGTTGAGGCAGTTTTGCCAGGAGCGCGGCGCCCGCTTCGCTTCCTGATTCGGCCAGGAATTCGTGGCCTTCTGTGCTAACAAGTTCCGTCAAAGCGACGTCGAAGCCGGACTTGGCTTTCGGCCCGGTCTGCATCGAGACGCAGAAACAGGTGCCGCCCGCCACGCCGCAGTTCACGGCAATAACGAAGGCGTTCGCCCGGCGGCCGGCGTAGCCCTCGTTGCGGTATTGCCCCTCGCAGAACACACGGTCCTGAATCGCGATGGCTTCGATTTCGCAGGCCCGCACGCCAAGAAACGCATATTTCGGGACCGGGCCGTCCGATCCGGTGACTTCGAAGCCGCTGGCGGTCTTGCGCGCCGTCCAGAGATGCTCGGCGGGCGGATGCAGAAACCGCTTCCACGAGTGCGGGCCCACGGCAAAACCGAAGAGCGCGCCATCCTCGCGCCTCTCAAGCCGGTAGCGCCCGGCATCTTGCCGGTCGGTCCACCCGGAAGGGAGTTCGGCAACGCCCGATACTTCGTCATAGACGATCGCGCCGTCATGCACTGTAGGGCCAAGCACGGTGTAACCTTCGCCGGCGAGCGCCTCGATGAGAGCCTGGAGGCCGCCGGGCGAGAGAACCGCCGTCCCAGCCGCTTTCTGGGTCTGCTCCATCTCTAAAGCTCCGCGCCGCTGGTTTCCGTTACCCTATAGGAAGCGCCGATGCCGGGATTTGATCTATGTTAAAAGGGGGCACCCCGATCGACGGCGGCGCTGGCAAAATGCCAGTACCGGACGAAGTTTGTTGCCCATGGTTCGGCAGTCTCACCATGAGGCGCAACGAGGTGACAGCACCCACTTCATCCTGAGCCCCATTCCACCTCGCAAATTGCCCAGAATGCGCCGGCCCCGCAGCGCCTGAAGCGCTACTTGACCGTTACGGTGATTTTCGGCGAAGCAAGCGCGGGGTCGTGCGGGATGTGATTGGCGTCGCCCACAAGAAGCTGCAACGTGTGCGTCCCCGGTGCGAGCGTGAGTTCCGCTTCGGTTTGCCCCTTGCCGAAGTGCTTGTGATTGTCATCGGCCGGAAGCGGATAATCCGCGGCCTCGCCCTTCGGCAGATCGGTGTCGATGAGAATGTGATGATGTCCGGTGTTGGGCTTGTCCGTGCCCGCGGGCGCGATCCCGATCCCTTTGACGCCCATGACGACCTTGACCGGGCTGCTCACCGTTGCGCCATCCTTGGGTTCGACGAAGAACACCTGCGCGTCCGCCGGCCAATAAGGCTTCGCGGATTGTGCCATCGCACCGTGTCCGCACACAGTCAACAGGCCGAGACAAATGGAAAGCCCGAAGCGGGTCATGAGATCCTCCCTCGTTGGGGTCGATCCCGCTTCTTTAAAGCAAGACGGCGAAGGGAGGTAAGCGATTTCGGGCAGCGCCGCGTTCAAATGGATGTGTGCTAAAATCCTTTGGAAGCGAGTGAGACGAAAATGCTGCCAAGCCCGAATCCGCTTGCGCCGGCGCATTTTCCGCGCTGCGGCAAATCCGGAGCAAGAAGCCAAAGGACAATACAAGCCCCCAGGGCTCCCCAAAGGATGAACAGCGCGATGAGACGCCGCCTCTTTCCCGAACTTTGGCTGTCACTCATGTCCATGGCATCCGCGTGTGAAACAGGATCAATACAACCGAAGGGCCTAGCAAGCGCAATCGGAACAGCAAATCGTCGTTAAGAGGGTGTATTTTTCGCTTTTAAACACGTCAAGGTTGTGGTACATCACGCTCGTTCCGGTTGAGTTTGAGATGTGATGCGGGTTGGGTAGTGGTGGGGAACGGAACTTTGCTGCGTTGCGGTCGGCCGGCCATGCTGGTGAGGGGATGCTCAATCGAGGGTCCCCTCGATCGCAAACGGCGCGAGAGGCGCTATGCCGATCCGCCTTGTTGAAAGATCTGACATGTCTGGCGATAAGGCGCCCGCCTTCGCCTAGAACTCCCGCTCTCCGTGTAAACCGTCGAAATCTCCGGCCATTGCATAACCATGGACGAAAACCTGATCGTCTTCGCTGTCTCGGGTCTCTTTGTTGCGGGCATCATCAAGGGTGCAACCGGGATCGGTTACTCCTCCTGCGCTCTGCCATTTCTCGTGGCTGCCACCGGTCTCAAGACGGCCATCGTCTTGCTCGTCGTGCCCGCCATGGCGAGCAACGTCGCCGTGTTGTGCACGGCGGGCTCACTCGGCTGTGCCGTGAAGCGGTTTTGGCCGCTTTACACCGCAACCTTGCCCGGGATCTTCGGCGGCATCGCGCTTCTGATGTGGGTCGATAAACGGGTGCCTACGCAGATCCTTGGCATCATCATCGCCGCTTATGCCACACAGTCCCTTCTGAGACCCTCGTTCGAGCTTCAGCCAAGGGCCGCCCAGATGGCGCAGGTTCCGGTCGGACTGCTGAACGGGCTTCTGACCGGGTTCACCGGATCGCAGGTCATGCCGCTGATGCCCTATATGCTGGCGCTAAAACTCGATAACGGCCTTTTCGTCCAGGCCGTGAACCTCGCCGTCGTCATCGCGTCGCTTTTTCTCGGAATTGCGCTCTGGGCAATGGGGATGATGACGGCACCAGACCTCGGCCTTTCGGTCTTGGCCGTTGTGCCGGCCTTGTTAGGCGTGCAACTCGGGGCGTGGGCGAGGCGGCATATCCCCGCTTCACAGTTTCGTACCTTCGTTCTGGCCGTACTGCTATTCATCGGCGTGTCATTGATCGCACGGGCATGATGTGGCCAGCTGGGCCGGCTGCCCGAGCGTTTTGGCGCGCCAGACGCGGCCAAGCATTTCGCGAGCATGCCGCCCGGTCTGAAAGACAAGGTGAGCCGGGATGAGAGCGCCGGATAAACCCCGAAGCGAACGGCGCCCTCAGTGCGCGGTGCAAACGGGCGTATCGCTCTTCTGTGTCCAGCACTGATTGTTGCTGTTGCAAACGAGCTTATCCGGGTAATGGCAGTGGATGCTTGGCGCCGCGGCGGCAGCAGCGGGCGGCGGTGGCAACACGGCAGTGGGAGCGTTGGGCAGCGTCGCCGAACCCAACGACGGAGACGTCAAGGGAGTGACAGCGCCTCCAGCAACAGCCCCGGCACTCCCGAAAGTGGGCGCCAAGGGGCGAACTTCGACGATTTGGGCGGTTGAACTTTCTACGCCTAGGACCAAAAACGCGAACGCACTGCATGCCATGGCGATTTTCATTCCACCCTCCCAAAAAAATAGGTCATTTCAACAAGTTAAGAGCATATCTGGCACAGAGGCGAAGGAGCGGCCCGTTTAGTTCGATGCGACCGCTCCGCCGCCGCCAAGCACGGTCACGGCGCGCCGGTTTTGCGACCAGCATGTGATATTGTCGCATACGGCGACGGGCCGCTCTTTGCCAAAGGAAACCGTGTGCAGCCGGCGCGGGTCGATGCCTTGCGAGATCAGGAAGCTCTTCACCGTCTCCGCGCGCCGGGCTCCGAGCGCGATGTTGTATTCACGGGTGCCGCGCTCGTCCGCGTGGCCCTCGATGCCGATCGGATAGTTCGCATATTGGCGCAGCCACACGGCCTGCGCGCTCACGATCGAGCGGCCTTCGGGGGTGAGTTCCGGGCTGTCGGTCTCAAAATGAACGGTGTCGCCGATGCGGCCGTTGAATTCCTGCACACTTCCTGGCGCGAAATTTCCCGCGTTGTTGGCGCCAAGCCCGAAGCCTGCAGCCGGCGCATTTTTCTCACACGCTGCCAGCAAGAGCGTCATAACGCAGGCGGCGAGGATGGAAAAGCTTATCTGTGGGCGCATTCGGACTCTGCCTCCTGTTGCACACAACCACTGCGTGCACAATGACTAGGAAACCCTAACGGAATGCTTATTGTAAAGCCCGATTCCCGGGCCATTTTGTGGCTATTAATGCGATGCGGTGCTGGGCGGAGCTGAAAACCAAGTTCGCTGTGGCCATGATGTCCCACATTGACGCGCGGTAAAGCAGAAATATTCCCGTACAATTTGCGACACTTAAAGATGTGAAAATGCCGCCGTTCGAATTGGATTACTTCGTGCCGGGGCGATCGTGCCGCATTTGGCAATAAGCCGCGACGGGGCAGCTTAGGCGCTATACCTGCGTACGCCATGACGAATTGAAGAGCCGGCTGCCCTCGGGTAATGGTATAAGCGAATGTCATCGGACTTGTAGCTTGGTTGGATTGAGCTGTCGCGGAGGTAAGCATGCCGGGAAAGTGCCCCAAATGCGAAAAGGTCGTGACAATTGCCTGCGAGCCGGTTCGAGCCAGGGACGAAATTTCAGGCAGAACTTGTCCCGCAATCCAATTTATGTGTAGCAACTGCCTTACGATACTAAGCGTTTCCCTGGACCCGGACTGGCATTCTCAAGTCATGGGTCAATTGAAGCGTTCGGAATCCGAAAGCCATCGATAACGCGCCACTTAGAGACGCTAAGCGCTGGGGCGTGCTTTCTTGAAGGCGCGCTTTCCCGCGGCTTTGATGTCTTTGGCAGCCTGTTTCTCTGCCGCGTCTTCGGCCTCTTTGGTCAGGCGGAGTTGCCGCAGTTTGGCAGCCTTCTCCAATCGAAGCCTTGTTGCGTTATCAAGCTCCTGCCTTATGCCACGCTCACGCTTTTGAATTTCCGCGTAGCGCTCCTCGGCTTTCGATCGGGATGCGGTCATGTTTACTGATCACCCTTTGTTGCGCCTTGCCTGCCGGCAAGGTAAGTTGCACAGCTTTCCGGCAATTCGCGCCGCTCGCGGCAGAACAATCCTGCGAAGTGGGAAAGAGCCGTAACAAGCCAAAGCGGGGGTAAAGCGCCTCTATCGGCCTGCCCGGTCTCCTGTTAGATGGGTAATCCTAAGTGCATTCGCAAGACTGGTGAGATTTCGATAATGACTTCAAGGCGCTTCACCAGTGGCGGGCTGAAGGAAACCGGCGATTTATCCACCTGAGCGGCGGTTTATTCTTTCTTCCAACTTCAATGGAATATGATCCCGCCGGCCGTATGGATGGCGAGTGGTGCCAATGGGCCTCAGTTTAAGTCCGGGACCGCACTCCCCATTTACAATCTCACCGGGCCGCGAATGCGAGCGGGATCGCTTGCGGCAAAATCATGTTCAGGCTGCCAGGCCTTGTGATGTTGGAACCGGGTTCGCCGCGATCCCAAAACGAAGAATATTAAGCTAAGCCGCAGCGGCGGACGAATATCCCCGGCACACAAACGCGGCCCGCCCGGCGCGCCGTCAACAGGGAGGCTATACCGTGCTCTCAACGATCCAAATCACCTTCGAAGGCGTCCAGCAATCCGATCTGATCGAAGGCTACATTCGCAGCGAAGTAGAGAACCTTCGCGATGTCGAAGCCCCGGTCACCTCATCGACGATCGTTGTGACCCAACCCCGAGCCAAGCATTTTTCGGGCGATCCGTACCGGCTGCGTGTCCGCATTACGGTTGAAGATGGCCCCGATATCAACGTCAGTCACGATCCCGGCGCGGGCAGACGCCACGACGCCATGCAGATCGCGGTTCGCGACACATTCCGCATCGTGCGGAGGCGCTTGGAAAATACCCTTCGGAGGCGGCATGGCGGCTCGCTTTCGTCCCAAACAGCGTAATCTTTTAGCAAGGGCTCAGAGTCAAAGCGAAAAGGCAGCCAAATGGCCGCCTTCTCATCTTTAACATACGCAGCCGAGTGCTACATTCGTTTAACTCTAATGAGCAGGGAGCGATCATGCGAATCCGTGTCGGCTCTGAGTTGACATTCGACTTTCCGCAACCGACGCCAATGATTGCAACGCTGAACGTGCATTTCTCCCGTTTCTCGGATCTTGAGCGCCCCGATCACTTGGTGACGAACCCGGCCGTTCCCGTCGAGGGCTACCGGGACAGCTTCGGCAATTGGTGCAACCGGCTCGTAGCCCCTGCGGGGCGTTTCACTCTTGGTACAGATACCATCGTCCGCGATAGCGGCGCATCCGATCCGGTGGAATTTAATGCCATACAGCATCAAGTGCAAAATTTGCCCGCGGAAACGCTTCAGTTTTTGCAAGGCAGCCGCTATTGCGAAACCGACGTCTTATCGGAAGACGCCTGGCGTCTCTTCAAGCATACGCCTCTCGGCTGGCAGCGCGTCCAAGCCGTCTGCGACTTCGTCCATAACCATCTCGTTTTCGGCTATGAACACGCCCGCCCCACCCGTACGGCGGCCCAGGCCTACGCCGAGCGCATAGGCGTTTGCCGCGACTTCGCTCACCTTGCAATCGCATTTTGCCGCTGCCTCAATATCCCCGCGCGCTACTGCACCGGCTATGTGAGCGATATCGGTCTTCCTCCCCCCTATGCGCCCATGGACTATGCGGCTTGGATGGAGGTTTATCTCGGCGGACGCTGGTACACCTTCGACCCGCGCAACAATGCTATCCGGTTCGGGCGCATTCTCATCGCACAGGGTAGAGATGCGGCCGACGTACCTCTTACGCAAATCTTTGGTCCCGGCGTGTTGTCGGGTTTTCGCGTCTGGACCGATGAAGTCTGAGCGATCCCGCAACCGGCCGGCAGATCGCGGCTGAGGGGGATCGCGCGAGGAGTAGACTTGCCATCCAACTGAACCCCGCCTATATATCGTTATCGAATTTGGCCAGAAAACGAGGCCGTTAGACCCTTGGCGTAGCCGGGCGCGCTCTATCTCACCAAAAATCGACGAAAAATGTTTTGGCAGCGCGCGCGCCGCCATAACGATCTGCACCCAGTTACGAAAAGGAAGTTCCCATGAACACGGGCACAGTTAAATTCTACAACGGTCAAAAAGGCTTTGGCTTCATTCAACCGGATAATGGCGGCAAGGACGTATTTGTGCATGCAACCGCGCTTGAACGCGCTGGCATCCGCAACCTTGTCGAAGGTCAGAAGGTGTCGTTCGATACCGAAGAGGATCGCCGCACCGGCAAGACCGCAGTGAGCAATTTGCGGGCCGAGTAATCGCCCTTCTTGCACGCTTTGCAGACCAGGAGCCGCTCTCTACGAGCGGCTTTTTTTTTAACGCAAGTCCAGCCTCAGCTTGCCGCTGCGCGAGGGCCCTTCCAAAATGATGGGAACAGTCTGTTGAGTGGATACCTGACTGCGAGGTATGAGGCTAGCGCGCCGCGTGTGCTTGTCCCGCGGCGCTTGACATGAAAGGCGTCTCCTTTGCTGCCTTCTGGCAAGCGCTGAGCGCGGCCGCGATAGCGACAACGGTAGAAATGACCATCACGGTCTTCAGGCCCTTCATGTCTCACTCCCTTTTGTTCACGGTGGAGACGGAACTCTAAGGCAAACGGCTGCTGTCAAGAGCCGGAACTCTTGCACCTTTAAATTGAAACACAAACCAATACGGAATCCTACAAAGGAAACGCCGCCAGCGACTTTCTGCCGGCTATTTCAAGAGCGGCGACCAGGACGGGTCCGAGGCGAAGGATGGCGTCGGCAACTGCCGCTCATTATACCCGGTCAAATCGATGCTGTAGAGCTTCGGCCCACCGTTTTCCCCCTGGCTCTCGCGGAAAAACAGGATGACGCGGCCATTGGGGGACCAGGTTGGGCCCTCATTGTGGTAGCCTTCGGTTAGAATGCGTTCGCCTGAGCCATCGGGACGGAGGACACCGATGGCAAAGCCGCCATGCACACGCTTCGTGAACGCAATGAGATCGCCGCGCGGCGACCAGACGGGCGTGGAATGGCTCCCCTCGCCATAGGTGATTCGCCGCGGCGCGCCGCCGCCTGTGTTCATGACATAAAGCTGCTGGCTGCCCTCGCGGTCGGACTCGAACACGATCGCCCGGCCGTCTGGGGAATAACAGGGTGCGGTATCGATCGCGGCGCTTTGTGTGAGCCGCACGATCTGACGGCTGCGCAGATCCATCTCGAAGATGTTCGAATTGGCGCCTTCCTGCAGGCTCATCACAACCCGATCGCCCTGGGGAGAAAACCGTGGCGCGAACGACATATTCGGAAAATCGCCAAGCGTCTGCTCCTGCCCGGACAGGATATTGCGCAACACGACACGCGGTACGCCGTCGCGATAGGCGGTGTAGGTAATCTCCTGCGACAGGGGATGAAAGCGCGGCGTCAGCACCAGATCGCGCCCCTGGGTTAAGAGGCGCAAATTGGCGCCGTCTTGGTCCATAATCGCGAGGCGCTTGACGCGATGATCCTTTGGGCCGGTTTCGTCGACGAAAACGATCCTGCTGTCGAAGTAGCCCTTCTCGCCGGTGAGCCGTTCGTACACCGAGTCCGCGATGATGTGCGCGAGGCGGCGCGACGCGTTCGCCGGGATGAAGAATTGCTCGCCCGCGATCTGACGGCCGGAAAAAACGTCCCAAAGCCGGTACTCGCCCCGGAGCCGTCCGTCGCCCGTATCGGTGACGCGGCCCAAGACCAGGGCTTGCGCGTTGAGGACCTTCCAGTTCTCGAAACGTGGCGATGCGTCGACGCTAGCAGCGCGTTCGAGGAAGGCGGCGGGATCGATAGGCTTGAACAGCCCTGAGCGGTCGAGATCTGCGGCGATGATCTGGCTCATCTCAGGCGCGATGGCGCTGCCCGAGAATTCCGCGACCGCGATGGGAATGGCGCGCACCTGGCCGCGGCGTATCTCGATCTCCACCGGCGCCGCATGGGCCGTCGCCAATAGAGCCGCTGTCAGAATAACAGCCCGGAAAAGCCCCCACCAGGTACTCATCGGCGTGAGAAAATTTGCAGGCGGTTGCGGGCGGTTCTCACAATATTTCTAAGTGAGAACTTGCTGGCGTCATAAGGCATGTCACAGCCATCGCAGGCGGCCGACTTCCAAGGCGTGCGGTCAGCCAAATTCTTACGCAATTCTTGGAACGCGGCGCCGCACCATATCTCGGGGACAGATTGATTAAATACGTTTCCTAAGACAGTCTGACGCCGTAGATCCCGGCAGCAAGCGACAACGTCCCCGCTCGATGCGATGACCAAAGATGTCCAGGGGTAAGGGCACGTGTAGTATCGCTTTTGCGTGTTCGGATTTTCAAGCTTGGGGGTTAAGCCCGCAGAATTGTGAAACGTCTTGGTGTGGAAGCTAATTCGGTCACCGCTTGATTCGAACAGCTTTTGAAGGTTGCGAAATGCCTCGGCATTGGCGGCAGGATCTAGAGTCTTATAGGATGTGATGTCAGTAACCTTGAAAAAAATGCGAGTGTGATCTCTATTTTTAAGCGATGCTTTGATGTTATCTTGGATAATCTGCCAGGAACCCTTGCGGCCCCTAACGTGTTCAAAGTATTCCTTGTCTGCACTGTAGTCTATTGTAAATGTATATTTTGCATTCTCCGGCAATGGAAGTTCGTTCAGCCGCTCCTGTGTCAGTAGCATGCCGTTAGTCGCGAAAATCATATTCAGGAAGTTGTGTTTATGTGCGATACTACAGAGTATATGGAATTGCTTATTCATAAAAGGTTCGCCATCCAGCGTCCAATGCAGCGTATCTGTTTCGACTCCCCCGGTCCTGAGGTTTTTAAAAATCTGTTCCGCACGGTCCGGTTCCAAGGAAATTCGTGGAACCAACTCATGGTGCTTCGGATCGGATTGGGGGCAGAAGTGGCATCGGAAATTGCAAGTATTCGTTACTTCTATGGAAATATCCTCGGGCATGTAAGACGGAACCAAACTTTTCCGAAGTTGCCATGAATAAAATATCCTCGAAAATCTTAGGACCTTACGAGCGGACATATATTACACTCCATGGGCCAAATTGATTGCCGACGAAGACTTTTAATCGAGCGCCGCGGGCCCTCAAGAAGCAGCACCTGAACTTTAATTCAGGACAGAGGGGCCAAAGTAGGTTGCTAGCAAGGACGGTATTTCGTGTCAAGCCGGGGTTCCCGCGGGGGAAGTGGATACTTTTAAGATTTGGGCACACGCCGTCGCGATTTATTCTGTCAGGTAAAAAAGGGCTGCGGCTCGATTGCGACATCCATGCCACACCTTGTATCACTTAGGGTGCGCTTCGACTCGGCTTTCACCGCTCCCGCTTGCAGGCACCCACTACCTTCTTGCGAGGGAACAAGGGCAAAAAGGCGGGATCTGGGAAGGGAAGTGCGCATAAGTTAGCCGCCATACATCTCGCGTGGGTTGAAACGCAGGATCATATCGCGGCACTGCTCGTATTGCTGCGGTGGAATGATGAAGGGCTGGCCGCGAATTGCCGCCCGCACGGCGGCGTCAGCCATCGCCTGATAGCCCGGCGCGAAGGATTGGTCCATGACCATGGGCGGCCGCAGCAGCGAGCCGTCGCGGTTCAATTCGATGCGCAAGCGCACGATGACGGTCTCGGCGGACTGCTGGCCGATCGGCAGGTCCCAATTCCGCTCAATCCGGCTTTGAACAGCGTCGGCGCAGGAGCCGGCGTTCATCGCACCGGTTGCACCGGTAATGCCCATCGCCTGATCCTGCAACGAGCTTGCTGGCCGCCAAGGCTTCGACGGGTCGTAATCGCCGGACGGCGCGCCCGCGTTCGGGTCGCGGTTCAGCAGAGCGGTTTGACGGTCGGAGAAGACTTTGGAGCGCGGCGTGTCCATGCTGGGTTGAACCGCGCGCTGACGTGCCGTATCGGGCTCGTCCTGATGCAGATCGGACGCGATCCGGCCCGGGTCGAATTTGTATTCGGGTTTCGGCTTAGGCTCCGGCTTGGGCTTGGGCTTCGCCGCTACTTTCGGTGCCGGCTCTTTTTTCACAACGGGCTTCACCACCGGCTTCTCGACGGGTTTTTCAACCGGAGGCTCGGCCTTCGCCACCTCGACGGGCTTCGGAGGAGCGGCGGCGGGCTCGGGAGCCGGAGGCGGTGGAAGGAGCGCTTCCTTCTCGGCGGGCTTGGGCGTGGGCTGCTTCGGCTCGACGTCCTTCTTCGCGCTCGCTGCTGCGTCGGCCGCCTTCAACTCGGCAGGCGCGATGGGCTTTTCGGCCGTACCGTCCACCTTGCCCGCCTGGCGCTCGCTATAGTCCTTCGGGGACATGATCTCGACCGAGACCGGGACGGGTGGCGGCACAACCTCGACTTTCCGGCTACTCGTGAAGTTGAAGATCACGACGCCGAAAATCACGATGTGAAACAGGATCGAGCCTATCAGGCCGTATCGCACCTTCTATCCCCGTTCGCGTTCATTGGTTGTAGTCGAGAGTCACCAGCGTAATGTTGTTGAAGCCTGCGGCCCCTATCACTCCCACCATTTCCATCAGCTTGCCGTAATTCGTACCAAGATCGCCTTTCACAAATATAGCTTCTTCCTGGCCTTTGCGAGCCTGGGTAATCGCCTGTAGTTTTCCTTGAAGCTCACTCTGAGGTATTTCCGCCTCTTGGATGAAGATCTTGCCCTGAGAATCGAGGGTCACAACAATCGGCGCCTCACTGTCGCTTTTCAGCTCCGAACCATGGCTTTTTGGCAAATGGACCGGAACGCCCACGGTCAAGAGCGGCGCCGCGACCATGAAGATGATGAGGAGCACCAGCGTCACATCCACGAAGGGCGTGACGTTGATCTCGGCCATCGGCTTGTGCCGCCGCCCTCTCCGCCGTCTTGCGCCGCTCGGACCTCCCGGGCTCGCCTGAAGTGATGCACCCATAAAGCTGCCTCCGCCGCGCTATACTTTCAGATCGAGCTGGCGTGAAACAATCGCCGAAAACTCGTCCGCGAAAGCTTCCAAGCGCTGCGAGAGCCGCGTCGCCGATTGGCTGAAACTATTGTAGAAAATAACGGCCGGAATTGCGGCAAGCAGCCCGAGCGCGGTGGCGAACAGCGCCTCGGCGATGCCCGGTGCAACCACAGCGAGATTTGTATTCTTACTGGCGGCAATACCCTGAAATGCAGTCATGATGCCCCAGACCGTGCCGAATAGGCCAACGAAGGGCGCGACCGATCCAACCGTCGCGAGGAATAGCAGCCGCCGCTCCAGCCGCTCCATCTCACGCGTGATCGTCACCTCCATCACGCGCTCGATGCGCATCTGCACGCCGGCCAGTGGCTTCGCTGTGGACTCGATCGAGCGGCGCCATTCCCGCATCGCGGCGACGAACAGCGCGGCCATCGCGCCCGGATGCTTCTGCGACATCGCGAGGTAGAGCTCGTCAAGCGACTGGCCAGACCAGAACACGCGCTCGAACTCGTCCGTCTCGCTGCGCGCCTTGGAAAAGGCGAGCGACTTCTCGATCACGATGGACCAGCACCAGACCGACGCCATCATGAGGCCGAGCATCACAGCCTGTACAACTGGATGCGCCTGCAGAAACAATCCCAAAAATGAAAAATCGCTTGTAGGTCCCATGGTCCGCCAAAAGCAGCGGGCGCGGCGCTTATCCAGCAGCCGGCCCACACGATCCGTTTTCCGGCCAACCGTTTACGCCGAAGATTGTCCAAAGTGAGGTTTCAACGGCAGAAAGGTGACGCCGGCGGTCAACATCGCCAAACAGCCGCGGCGCTTCGGCAGCTTGGCGCAAGCTCCAAAGTCATCGCACTCGATTGCGGCTTATTCCTGGAGTGCTTTCGGCCGAAGAGCTGGAGCGGTCATTCCCGCTAAAAGCGCTTGGCATCACTCCTAAAGTCAAGGCCCGGCTTGATCGGGCCATCCATAAATGTCGTCAATATCCAAATCTTGCTGGATGGCTGGGTCAAGCCCCGCAGTGTCAAAAAAGGGGCTGAGGGAATTCTCTTTGAATGAAGACGCTCTAATTTCGGCCCGATTCTGGAATTTTCACTCAATCCGGGCGTTTTTTGAAAGGGGGGGATTTGCAACTGCCGGCTGACTTCGGAGTGATGCCGATTATCCGCTCAACAATTCGCTACGGCGCGGCTGCTCTTCTGGCTGGCTTTGTACTTTGCGGGCCGGCTGGGCATCATCCGTTTCAGATCGAAGAACTCGGATCATTTTCTGCGGCGGCGGCAGCCGATTCTCACGCTCAAGGCAGCAACCCGTGGAGCGCCACGAGCATTCCTACCGTTGCCCAACACCATCGCCGTCGCTGGGGCCAACATCCCCAGAAGGACCAGAACCGGCTGGGCATTGGACCGGAAGGGCACCAGGTCGCCGTAAGCTTCGACGCAGAAAAAAGGGCGGTACAGGTCCACGTCCCGCTCAACGGCAAGGGCGACTTCGAAACCCATCCAAGCTACCGGACCGGCTGGAGCTTTCTTCAGCCGCTGCATAGCGAAAGGGAAAATCGCCAGCTTTTTGGCCGCGCGCATTTTGAATCCGTTGAACGGGCGATTTCGGAACGCTCGACTCCCAGCGAATTGCTCAACAAGGAGGTCCTCCCGACCGAAAGCCGCTTCAAGCACGCCCTGACGATAGCCCCAGAGGACGGGACAAGCGTCATGGCGAAGACAAAGCTGGGAATCGCAGGATTGTCCTTCGCCCCGTTCGAGATTCTTGGCGTCAACCTCGATCCGAAATCGTTGGAACGGGCGGAAGCGCTCGGTTTCAAAGTGGACAAGCAGTCCGAGACCCCTGCCTGGCGGTCTGCCGCGCGTTATCCGGCTCCTAACGCCTCCCAATACCGATGCCATCCGCGCTCAAGAAATTCTCAGCAAGGAGTTACCGGGTCATCGGTTCGAACTCAACAAGGTTTACCGGCTTTACCGCGCCTCAATGAGCCCCGGTGCCGCCCCTCAAAAACCCGCAGGAGAACCGTATTCTCCGAATGTCTGTCCGCCCGAACGCTGCTATTCACGCCCGCTCATCCAGTGGGAGGAACACCTCGGCGAGTGCGCCAAGGGGTTGCGAATCGGTGTCATCGATACCGAAATCGATATCGGTCATCCCGCCTTCAAAGGGCGCCACATTCATCGCGATAGCTTCGTTCCCGATGGAAGCCTGCCGCACCGGATTGGCATGGCACGGGGGTTCTGGCGATCCTGGCCGGCAATCCAACCGGAGGCACACCCGGCCTTGTCCCCGATGCGGAATTCTTCGTCGCCACGGTTTTTTACACGGAGGAAGACGGGGCCATGGCGGCAGACACAGCCAGCTTGCACAGAGCGCTTGGCTGGATGAAAGACAATCACGTCAGGCTCGTCAATATGAGTTTTTCAGGGCCGCCCGACGACCTTGTGAGAGAAGCGATCGAAACGCTAAGTTCGAGCGGTACCGTGCTTGTGGCAGCCGCCGGAAACGAGGGCCCCGTTGCGGAACCTGCCTTTCCCGCGGCCTACCCGCAGGTGATCGCAGTGACCGCCGTGACCAAGGATCTCCGGAATTACCGCTACGCAAATCGCGGCCCTCATATCGACGTCGCGGCACCTGGAGTCGACATCCTGTCGGCCGCACCGAGCGGACGCGAAAGCTACCATACCGGAACATCCTTCGCGGCGCCTCACGTCACGGGAACGCTTGCCGTGATGCCAAGGGAGCTGCTCACCGGCAACAAAGATGACCTGCTCGGCAGCATGCAAATCCTCGACCTAGGGGAGCCAGGCCGGGACCCCGTCTATGGGCGCGGACTTCTTCTGGCTCCCGCATTCTGTCCGGGGCCGGTCGAAGAGGTTGTGGACGCGGAGACTTCGGTAGAGCGGGCGCAATAAGCCACTGCTTTTGCGGGGTGCGAATGAGGCGCCCTTTCTCCGGCCCAAACCGCCTTGCATGGCGCGCTGGCTTGCCTTTCCGGGCCCGCGCGAAAGATTAAGCCGCGATCAATGTGCGGATTTTGTCGGCTGAAAGCGCGATGAATATGCCGGCCGCGAAATAAAACATGTCGCCTTTGAACCCGTAGCGCAGACGGTCGCGCAAGGGCGGGAAGAATGCGTGCGCCCAACTCTTATGGATGGTGAGCGATTTATAGGTCGTGTAGGCGAAGCTCGCGATCATCTGCACGGCCTTGATGATCGCGAAGAGGCCCACAAACATGAGCGTGTCATAAAGATAAGCCATTGGAGAACCCCCTGTTTCCGTGACGGCGCAGCCCAAGCCCTAAGCCCAAGCGAGGCGCGCGTAAAGAGAGATTCGCCAGATTGCGTTAAGGCGCGGCGTGGCCTTCCCTCGCGGAAGCATTTGGCGCCGCATTATAGCAATTCCGGCTGATTATTTCCGAAGTGCCCCCTCAACCTGTGCTCCCCCGGGGAGATGAACGCTCGGAAAAGCCCTCTCCCCGAGGGGTGAGGGTTGGGTGAGGGGGTCTTCACCCCAGCGTGGACATCGAAAGCAGCATGCCAAGCCACCGGCTTCTGCATCAGCCTCAAACTTTTCGGCAAATGACGGTTGCGGTCTCGCGCGGATCGGCCTATGTCAACTGTGTGACGCGGGGTGGAGCAGCCCGGTAGCTCGTCAGGCTCATAACCTGAAGGCCGCAGGTTCAAATCCTGCCCCCGCAACCACTCCGCTCAGCCCGCGTACCGGCGGCTCAAGCGTAGAAAATACTGCTTCCACTTCTGAGACTGAGATCGCGTTTGCCGCTTCGGCGGCATGACAGCTCAAGTTAAGCATCTACGCACGAGCGAAACCGCTTCCTGGTCGATTTATTGAAGCCGGACGGGGAAGCGGCCCTGGCGCACGAAGTGGCCCTCTCTCTTTCGAGGTGTGCTCGCAGTCGCAGACGGATGAGATAAGTTTTTATCCAAAGCTAGGACTTGCCGAGGAGCGGGGAAGAAAATCAGCCCGCTCCACGATTGGCCACATATCAGGCCCTAAAAAGGCGGCCGCTAGCTACCCAGCCGCCCGCTGATATGCGCAAGCACGAAATAGATGCGGCCATCGTCGGAAGCGAGTCGAGCCTGCACAGCGGCGCCGCGTGGATCGGACCGGCTCACGTCCTGCAGCATCTTTTCAAAGTCCGCGAGATACCTCTCGGCAATATTGCGGAAAGTTTGATCGGTCTCGTACCGGCGTTGGACGCGGTCCACCGTGGACTGAGCCTGCCGGGAATAGAGACCGCGCTGCTGGAGCACCTCGTTTTCACCTCGCTTCAGCCTCTGCCAGACGTCCAACACCCGCCGGTCGTCTATACACGAAGCGATATCGGCCATTGTGAAGTCGAGTCCGGCCGGTTCGGGTTGCGCGCCGCCGCTTCGCGAAGGGAAAGGCTGCGCAAAAGGAGGAAAGCCATATGAGTCGTCGCGATCCTGGAACGGTGCGTCACCTTCCGAAGCCCGCGCAAGCAGATCTCCAAGTGACCACTGGGTGCGCCGTTCCGCCGGTTGGGGCTCCGGAAAAGCTTGAACGGGAGGTGCGGGAGGAGGAGGAGGCTCCGGCTGGAATGTCCTGGCAGGCGGCGTCGGCTCATTCTGAACCCAGGCCGGTTTGTCCGCTGGCGGCTGGCCGTAATCGTAGGCGGCGGGACGCTGCTGTTGTTGCGGCGGGAAGGCCGGGGCTTCCTGAGGCTGCTGAGGCACCGGACGTGGAGGCTCGCTGCGCTGCTCTGGAACCGAAACCGAGGTGTTGTAAGCCTGCCGGTTTGAAAGTTCGGACAGGGCATCGAGCGCCGAAAGCTGATCCTGCAAAGCCCGGCGCATGGCGGTGGCGCTTTGTTTCGCAGTTTCCGGCAGAACCTTCGCGTGGCGCTGCAGCTCGTTCTGGGCCGATTCGAGATCGACGGCGGCACGCCGGGTGTTATCGCGCACAACGCGCGTGGTGTCGGAAAACTTCGATGAAAGAGACGTGAGCTGGTTTGAGACCTGGTCTGAAAGCGAGCTGAAATTCGCCTGCAACTCCGTGACGGCTTGCTGCGTATGTGCCTGAGCGTCGTGACGTAGCCGCTCGATCTCCCGGATCGCCGTCTGCGATTTCTCGGCGGAGTCTTTCGCGAGAAGCTCGGTAACCTTTCGTGCGCGAAGTTCCGCCTGACTGAGGGATTGCTCCAGCATATTCGAGTAGGAATTCATCATGCGGTCGAGTTCGCCCGCCCTCGCACCGATGCTCTCCATCAGCTTGTTGAAGCCGGCCTGACGCGCCTCCATCATGGAGTTGACCTTGGAGTTCGACACTTCGAAGGTGCGGGAGGCATTGATGAGCGCCGCGCCTTGCTCTTCGAAGCGCTTCGTCAACCCGCCGAGCTGGTTCATCAAGGTCGCCGAAACCTCCTTAAGAACCCGTGCCTGCCCCGACAGCGCATCGGAGCCGCTGGACGAACGGGAGGCAAGCTCTTCGACGGCTCGTTGCAGGTTGGCCGAGTTCGACGAGACGATGCGCTCGATTGAAGCCGCCTGCCGCGCAAGGTTATGTTCCAT
Source organism: uncultured Alphaproteobacteria bacterium (assembly GCA_963817705.1). GTDB lineage: Bacteria > Pseudomonadota > Alphaproteobacteria > Rhizobiales > Rhodomicrobiaceae > Rhodomicrobium. Next base: position 350,587 of record CAWFPF010000002.1, on the reverse strand, counting down.
GGAGCCGGAGTGCTTGTCGAGCGTATCGCGGATGGCCCCGCTTTGGTGCGTAACGGCGGCTTCCAGAGCCTGCGCGCGTTGAGCGAGCGTCGAATCGAGCTGCTTCGTGCGTTCGCTCAAACTCACTTCGAAACCGTGAGCGCGGCGGCTGAGAATCGTTTCGAGCGCCTGGATCCGCTCTGAGAGCGTTGAATCGATCTGCTTCGAATGCTCGGATAGCACTGTTTGAAGGACTGTCGTGCGATCGGAGAGCGTAACGCCGAGAGACTGCGTCTTCTCGGTTAGCGCAGTCTCCAGCGCGGACAAATTGCGGGTCGCCCCGTCGATAATGGAGCTGAGCCGGGTTTGCTCGGCGCCGAGCTTCTCAAGCAGCACGGGAATCTCGCGCCCGACCCGCTCGCTCATCCCAACCACGGACGTAACAAGGCTATTGCCCTTCGCTGAAATCGCCGCCGCCGTGCGATCCGACGTCTCTTGAATGGCACGGGTGACCTCAAAACTCGACATACGCAAGGCCTCCGCCGCCTGCGCTCCATGCTTCACGAGTTGCTCCGTGATGCGTGCTCCGCGCTCGGCGAGCTTTTCGTCGATGGCGGTGCCCGCGGCCGTCACCGCGGCAGTGATCTTCTGCCCGCGGTTCGAGAAGGCTTCCGTCATTGAGGACGACGCGTGGCTTAGCGACTGCGATGCCTTTTCGCTCGCGGCCGTGATCTCCCGTGTAACCTGGCTGCCGATGCCGCGAAGCGCCTCGCTGACGCGCTCGCTGTTGTTGGCCAGCGCTTCGCGCTCGCTCGCAAGCTCGCTGATGAGGTTCCTGATCCGGTTCTCGTTCTCGGTGTAGGAGCGTTCGAGCGCGGCGACCTCATTATGGACGAGAGCTTCGAGCTCACCGGCCCGGCCGAGAGCGCGCGAAATCGCGTCGTTCATTGCCGCCACCTGGCGCCGGACCGTTTGCCCCAAGGACGCGACGGATTGCTCCGCCATGCGATCGGGTTCAGCAAGCCGGACGGCAACCTCGGTCATAGCCGACGACATGAGGCGCAGCTCTTGGGCGCGCCAAACGAGGATAGCGAGGAACCAAAGGAGCGCAATTGGAATGGCGATCGTCGCGATGACGGCAACAATGGCGGGGTTTGAAAGCAAATCCGCTGTGCTGCCTGAGACGTCGAGCGTTTTCTGGAAGACGGCCCAAGAGAGCGCGAGGCCGAGCACGAACCACACCACCGACCCGATGAGCGCGATCAAGAAGGGAGACCTGGATGGCCGCTGCTGGAGCGCGTAAATCAAGCCGCCAATCGAGGGCATATCGTCGTTGGCTGGAATGTGGGGCCGCGCCGCCGTTGCGGGGCGCTTTTGCGCGGAAGGCCGCCCTCCCGATGGGCCGCCAGGCACCTGCACGGCCGTGTCGCGCCCATCCTGAAGCCGCCTTGGAGAAGACGGACGCCCAGCGTTGGATGCCGGAGCCGCCTTCTGTTCTATGTCACTGGCAGGCGCCCGCGCCGCACTTGCGTCGGGACCGCCCTGCGAAGCGGCTGCTTGCGCTTTGGCCTCATCCTCGGGCTTCAATTCGATGGGCGTCTGGGAGATCGCTTGTTTCTGACTCATCAGGCCGTCCTGACCTCATGTGATATGACCGGGATACCGCCAAGGCCGCGACGGTTCGGACTCATAGCCGCGACGCTACGCATAAACTCTAGGCAGATCTTCATGACCCCTCAAACTCGCGCTCGGACAGCGCCAGACTGCGCTCTCGCTAGTGGATTTTTGAGGCTAAAAAAAGATTACGAAAGGCGCAACAACTTGAACGGTTCATACAACGGTTTTTTAACGCTCTGTTTCGTCAGCAATAAATATGGCGATTCGCGACATTCGCACGAACTGTCTCTCTAGTTGCAGCAGGAAACCACAACTTTTTTCAGTTTTCCCCGCTACGCTTGCGAAGGCGAGTAGAACGCCGATATTGCAGCTTTGAATTTCGCGCCGTTCTCCCCTACACATGAAGCCTGTGAGCGAATCAAGCTGGCCATGGTAAAAGTCACTTACATAGAACACAACGGGACGGTCCATACGGTTGAGGGCGAAGCTGGCCAGACCGTGATGGAGACGGCCATCAAGCATGCTGTGCCGGGGATCGTCGCGGAATGCGGCGGAGCGTGCTCCTGCGCCACCTGCCATGTTTATGTGGACGCGGCGTGGCGGGAGAAGACCGGAAGCCCGTCGCCCATGGAGGAGGACATGCTCGATTTCGCGTTCGATGTCCGCCCGGAAAGCCGTCTGAGCTGCCAAATCCGTATCAAGCCGGAGTTCGACGGTCTTGTTGTCCGCATTCCCGAGCATCAAAACTGAGTTTAGAGACAGGCGGCGCTCCACCAGCCGCGGCGAAGACAATGACATCACCGATTCAAACCGACGCGCTCATCATAGGAGGCGGCCCCGTGGGCCTCTTCGCCGTGTTTCAACTCGGCCTCCTCGACATCAAGGCCCATCTGGTGGACATCCTGGACAAGCCGGGCGGGCAATGCGCGGAGCTTTACCCGGAAAAGCCCATCTACGATATCCCGGCGCTGCCCGTGGTTACCGGCCAAGAACTGACGGACCGGCTCCTGAAGCAAATCGAGCCGTTCGGCGCCGTTTTTCACCTCGGCCAGCGCATCGACTCGCTGCGCCGCATCGAGGGCGGGTTTGAGGCGGCGACGGACGCAGGCACGGTTTTCAACGCAAAGGTCATTGTCATCGCGGCCGGTGGCGGCTCGTTTACACCGAAGCGCCCGCCGCTTGCGGGCATCGAAGCCTTCGAGGACACATCGGTTTTCTATGCCGTGCGCAAGATGGATGCGTTCCACGATAAGGTAGCCGTCATCGTTGGCGGCGGCGATTCCGCCCTGGACTGGACCTTGAATCTGGAGCCGGTGGCGAAATCCGTGACGCTGATCCACCGGCGCGACGACTTCCGCGCGGCGCCGGATTCGGTCAACAAGATGCGCGCGCTGGTGGCGGCTGGGCGGCTCAAATTCGTTCAGGGGCAGGTGATGCGGCTGCACGGCGAAGGCGGTGCGCTCAGGGCTTTGACCGTGCGCGGACCGGTCGCGGGCGGCCCAGAGCAAGAGTTCGAAATCGAGGCCGAGCGCCTGCTTCCGTTCTTCGGCCTGACCATGAAGCTCGGTCCCATCGCGAATTGGGGGCTGAACCTGAATGAGAACCTGATCGCGGTCGATACGGAAAAGTTCGAGACCTCGGAGCCGGGCATTTTCGCGATTGGCGACATCAACGCCTATCCCGGCAAGCTCAAGCTGATCCTGTCTGGGTTCCACGAGGCCGCGCTGATGGCGCAGCGGGCGCACCGCTATGTCTACCCGGACAAGCGGATCGTTTTCCAGTATACAACCTCGTCCTCAAGCCTGCAGAAGAAGCTCGGCGTGCTGTAGACGCGAGACCGGGCGGCGCCGGGAATGCTTTCATATAGGCTGACTCATCGGTAAAAATGAGCTGAGCTGTGCGTTCATATTTGCTCTTTCTTCACGATGCCGGCGGTGTGTGCACGGACGTTTCTTGCAACCTCTGGCTTGGGTTTTTAGTAAACTCGGGCAATTTTCTAACATTAACCCGTTCTGGGAATCGCAGATTTATAGGCCGAATCGCGTTTTTGGGCGATTTTCCCGGCGAGGAGATATTCTCGGGCGCGTCAATTAACCATCGCCTTCTTAACCATGACGGGGGGTATGGCCCCGGCCCTGCTAATATGCTCGCATGAAACGTGAGGAAGCCATCGCCTGCCTGAAGCAACACGAGCCGGAGCTTAAACAGCTGGGCGTCGAGCGCCTATTCCTGCTCGGCTCAGTTGCGCGTAACGAGGCTCGCGAGGATTTGGATGTCGATCTTTTCTTCGGATACCCAAAGGCCGTCTCGCGATGAGCCGATGTGTTGCGGTGGGTGGAAAAACCTTGTAGGGTAGACAGGCACCTTCTAATGGTAGAAAGGTATTATTATGAGCCTGAATATCAAAAACCCGGAGGCGCACCGGCTCGCGCAGGAGCTTGCCGCGCTCACGGGGGAAAGCATGACGGCGGCTGTGACCAAGGCGCTTCGCGAGCGCGTTGACCGTCTGCGCCAGGAACGGGGGGAGCGCCTAGCGGACCGTCTGCTGACCATCGGCAGAGATTGCGCCTCTCATTTGAAAGAACCCTTTCGCTCCATGGATCACGGTGAGCTGCTCTACGGCGAGGATGGGCTGCCGCGATGATCGTCGACACTTCGGCGCTGATCGCGATCCTGCGCGACGAACCCGAGGCCATGTTTTGTGCTCAGGCCATCGAAAATGCCGCCCGGTGCTGCCTATCGGCTGCCAATTTCCTCGAAGCTGCCGTGGTTATCGATGCCAGCCGGGATCCTGTTGCCAGCCGAAAGTTCGATGAACTCATCGCAGCGGCAGGCCTCATCATTGAGCCCGTCACCGAGGCGCAGGTGAGAATCGCGCGTGAGGCCTACCGGGATTTTGGCAAAGGCAGCGGCCATCCCGCTCAATTGAACTTTGGCGATTGCTTCGCTTATGGGCTGGCCAAGGATAAGGGTGAGCCCTTGTTGTTCAAAGGCAATGATTTCATACACACAGACATACAGCCCGTCCAAGTTTGATGCGAAGAAAGAGCGATACAGGGCCGGAAACGGACTAAGTAGCATCAACTACTTTGTTAGATCGGCACGCCCGCTTTCTGATCGCTTTGCAGACTACCACAGATCGAAGCCTTAGATGGTTAGAGCGGGCCACGAAGAGACATGGCTCTCTTGATCGCGGCTTGCGAGTCGTGCAACTGCTTCTCGGCAGCATGTCCGGCAAAGGGTTCGCGATGCTAGGTAGGGCACTGCGCACTCGCCACCGCTTCCTCAGCCGAGCGATACAGAATGCAACCGCAAGACTTCATCACCAAATGGCGCGCTGTTGAGCTAAAAGAGCGCTCGGCCTCTCAGTCGCATTTCAACGATCTGTGCGCCGTCCTTGGGACGCAGGACCCCATTAGCGCCGATCCCAAGGGCGAATGGTTCACGTTCGAAGAAGGGTGCCTCGAAGACGGGCGGCGGCGACGGCTGGGCGGACGTTTGGAAGCGGGGTTGCTTTGCTTGGGAGTACAAGGGCAAGCACGCGAACCTCGCGACCGCGCTGAAGCAGCTCAAGCTCTATCAAGGCGCACTCGAGAATCCGCCCCTTCTGATCGTCTCCGACATGGAGAAAATCGAAATTCATACCTCCTGGACCAACATGATTCAGGAGACCCACATTTTCACCTTCGACGACCTAATCGACGGCCGTCGTCGAGCGTTGCTGAAGAAGGCGTTTTCACCGACCGAGGTCGAAGCGTTCAAGCCGGGTCGCAAGCGCGCCGATCTCACCGCAGACGTTGCGAAAGAGTTTGTCATGTTGGCGCAAAGCCTGCGCGAACGAGGCCATCCTGCGGACAAGGTCGCCCATTTCGTGAACCGAATGGTTTTCTGCATGTTCGCGGAGGACGTGGAGCTGTTGCCAAGCGGTATGTTCAAGAGGATGCTGCAAGCAAGCCTACGCGACCCGGCTAGCTTCCAGGCCAACGCACGCGACTTATTCCACGCCATGGCAAATCGCGGTGGCCGAGTAGGCTATGACGCGATTGAATGGTTCAATGGTGGGCTATTCGACGACGGTGGCGCCCTGCCGCTGGAAGCAGCCGAAATCCGCACGGCACTGAACGCCGCAGAGCAGGATTGGTCGAACATCGACCCGTCCATTATGGGCACGCTGTTCAGAGCGCGGCCTAGACCCATCAAAGCGCAGCCAACTTGGCGCCCATTACACCAACCCCGAGAAGATCATGATGATCGTGAACCCGGTCATCATCGAGCCGCTGACGCGAGAGTGGGAGAACGTCAGAGCGGAGATCGAGGCGGAGTATGCAACGGCCAAGACGGCCAGACAGGCACGCCCAAAATCGCAAAAGGAGGCCGCAAGCTTCTACCGGGCTCAAAGGCAGCGCGAAGAAAACGCTCTTCGTAGGGCCGAACACGCATGGGGTACTTTTCAGATCCGCCTCAGAAATTATCGCGTGCTCGATCCTGCCTGCGGTTCCGGCAACTTCCTCTACTTGGGACTGAAGGCCCTTAAGGACATAGAGCTGAAGGCAAATCAGCAAAGAGAGGAGTTGGGCAAGGAGTACGGCCTCGCAATCGGTGTGGCAGCGCCGGTGGTTGGCCCCGAGAACATGCTTGGTATCGAGATCAATCCGTTCGCGGCGGAACTTGCGCGTGTATCAGTATGGATCGGTGAGATCCAATGGATGCGCGAGCACGGGTTCGACGCTTCGCGTAACCCGATCCTGAAGCCGCTCGACACGATCCGCTGCCATGACGCACTTCTGGATGACGGCACCGAGTACGGATGGCCCCCTGCAGACGTCATCATCGGCAACCCGCCATTCCTCGGTAATCGCAAAATGATCCGCCGTCTTGGACAAGGGTATGTGGACCAACTCAGAGCGACGTTCAGCGGTCAAGTCGCGGGTGCCTCGGACCTAGTCGTGTACTGGTTTTTCAAGGCGCATAAGCAAATTCAAGCTGAAAAGTGCCGTCGGGTTGGCTTGGTGGCAACGCAGGCTATTCGCCGCGGAGCCAGCCGCCAGTGCCTAAAGTCGATTGTTGAGAATGGCAGGATATATGAGGCATGGTCCGACGAAGAATGGACGGTTGAAGGTGCGGATGTTCGCGTATCGCTTGTTTGCTTCACAGGAGAGAAGTCAGGCACCGCGAAGCTGGACGGCCGCCCAGTTGCAACGATAGCCCCAGAGCTATTCGCATCTCATGAGACTGAATTGCCAGAGGGCCTAGAGGAAAACGAAAAAGTTGCATTTCAAGGCACCATCAGTGGCGGGCCGTTCGAAGTTTCTGGAACACTCGCGCGGCAATGGCTGGCCCTTCCAAGCAATCCCGATGGAAGCCACAACCAATTAGTTCTCAGGCCGTGGCGCAATGCTGATGATCTGACTGATAAATGCAGCGATACGTGGATTATCGACTTCCCTGCCGGGGCGACAGAGGCGGAAGCCACGATGTTCCAGGCACCATTCGAGCATTTAAGGAGAGCATGGCATGAGCAAAATCAACGTTTACTTGCGGCAGGCGAGCCCCTTGCACGGGCCAATGAACCAAGACTACAACGTCTATGGTGGTTGATGCAGCGTCCCCGTCCTCATCTGAGGAGGGCACTTTCGAACCTTTCTCGATATATCGCCACGCCAAGGGTGGGAAAGTATCGAACATTCGTTTATCTGCCCAGAATTGTAATTCCAGATACGCGACTGGTTGCCATTGCTCGCGCCGACGACGAGTGTTTGGGCATACTGCAATCCCGCATCCATGAAGTCTGGTCTCTCCGATTTGGAGGGCGCCACGGCGTAGGGAATGATCCCGAGTACATTCACACTGAAGTATTTGAGACGTACCCCTTCCCTGAGGGGATGACGCCAAATATTCCCGCCGATGATTATGCGGCCGATCCTCGATCAATCGCAATTGCGGCGGCGGCGAAAAGGCTTATTAACATGCGCGACAATTGGCTCAATCCACCTGAACTAATCAGGCGGGTGGCGGAAGTGGTTCCGGGCTATCCCGACCGCATTCTGCCGAAGGACGATGCTGCTGCTGTACTCCTTCGCGAGCGCACGCTGACCGATCTCTACAATGAGCGGCCCGCATGGCTTGACATCGCTCACAAAGAGCTGGATCGCGCCGTCGCCGCTGCTTACGGCTGGACCGATTGGGGCGCGGAAGGCCTGCCTGATGACGTGATCCTTGAGAGGCTGTTCAAGCTCAACAAAGAGCGTGCGGCGGCCGGGCGATAACCCTGACCATGTAGCTGCCAACAGACTTACAGCAGACATCAAGGCTTACAAGGAACTCTCCCTCCGCGACTTCGGCCGTGGGTCAAGCGCGGGCAAATATCCGCACAATCTTAAATGATCGGTCCTAGATCCGAAAGCCGCCATTCGCTATGTAATTGGCGAAGAGAACTGCCGATTCCGCTATCGACCCAGTTCGACCTTTTCGCCCCGCACGATAGCGGGGAGCAACCCGCAAATCCCGGTTCATGCGCGCCATTGGCAACGGCGGTTGCTTGAACTGCTAACAGACCGGAGCGAGCACGCCCTTTGCCGCCGGTGCGGCGTCCCTGGCCGGCTTTGCGAGCACACGCAGGTGGTCCTACTCCGGCCGGAGCCGCGAGAACCGGAAATTGCAGTGGCTCGCACCGCCTGCCAGCGTTTGCGTTCGTTCCAGACGAATGCCGCGCGTTGCGTAGGCTTCGAAATCGAGCCCGCAAATGTGCGGTAGAATCTCCTGATCTCCGTGCCGGGCAGCGAATTTGCAAAAGCCGCAGGCCTTGTAGTCGATGCCGAATGCGAAGCTATCGTTGGGGCCCGGTTCGACAAAATCGTAGACGAAATCGTCCGGATATTCTTCCGCGTGGCTCTTGACGGCTTGCTCACGCAGGAAGGCCTGGTTCTCCGCCGACATGAACTGACGCCCCGAAGCGAGCCGTTCGGCCTCGGGCACGGTGAGCAATTGCGCTGCGTAGCTTTCCCGCTCGATGTCGCCGATCATGGACAGCGGCACGCCGTGCCGCCGGAGCACCCGGCCGATCGCCATAAAGCCCATCAGACGCATAAAGAAATCGCTCATGCGGCTTGCCGCGCCACCAACATAGGGCATCTGGGTGAGCACGATTTCGAATTCGTCCATCACCTCCTGCCTGATCCTGTCGAGGTTGGAGAGCTGCGCACGCTCGCGCAACGCCGCTTCGGCAAGATCGAGGCGTTGTCGAATGGCGGCCTCCATGGCACCGCGATGCGTCTCGTAAAAGGGATGGATCTCAGCCATAGGACACCCTCTCCAGCGCAATCAGCCTATAGCAAACACCGCCTCAAGCCACCTTCTTCAGGCGCGGGCGCGTGCGGAAGGTGCGCTGCTCGATATAGTCGAGCACATGGCCGGCGATATCGACACTGGCCGTCCGTTCGATCCCCTCAAGCCCGGGCGACGAGTTGACCTCAAGCAGGAGCGGGCCCTTCCCGGACCTCAAAATATCGACGCCGGCGAATTTCAGGCCGAGCTTGTTCGCGGCCCGGATGGCGAGTTTGCGCTCTTCCGGGGTCAATTTGGCCTCCGAAGCGATGCCGCCCTTGTGGAGGTTGGCGCGGAAATCGCCGCCGCCGGCGCGCCTCACCATGGCCGCGATGACCTTTCCATCCAGCACGATGCAACGGACATCCTGGCCGGCCGCCTCCGGAATGAACTGCTGCACGAGGAAGCTCGCATCGGCATCGCGCAGGGCATCGATCACGGACGACGCGGAATTGCGGTTCTCGGCCAGGATCACGCCTTTGCCCTGCGTGCTTTGCAGGAGCTTGATCACGAGCGGCGTCCCGCCCACCATCTTGATGAGGTCTTCGGTGTCGTGATGGGAGCTTGCGAAGGCCGTGTCGGGCATCGGCAGCTTGTGCATGGCCATGATTTGATGCGCGAAGAGCTTGTCGCGGCTTTGCGCGATGGCATGCGCCGAATTCAAGACCTGCGCGCCCGTCATCTCAAACTGCCGGACGACCGCGGTTCCGTATTCGGTGATCGACGCGCCGATCCTCGGGATGACGAAATCGTAGTTGGGCAGCGCCTTGCCCTCATAGTGGACCGCGCTCGCAATCGACTTGATGTTCATATAGCAGCGCAGCGTGTTGATCGGCTCGATGACGTGATCACGCTTCTCCGCGGCCTCGATGAACCGGCGGTTGGAGAAGTTCTCCCGCTCCATGGTCAGGAGCGCGATCCTGAGCGAGCGCTGGAGCGGCGCGCTGAGTTCTTGGCCGGCATACGCATCGTAGCTCAGCTTGTCCTGGAGATACTCGGACCAGGGATGGATCGTGACGGGCTGGGCGGCGTCGAGCGCGCTGCGGCCAAGCAGCATCCGGTGCGCCATGTGGTGGCGGTTGGAGAGCGATATCTCCACCGGCCATTCGCGGTCGCCGATCCGGATCGGCGTCTTGATGATGTAGCGCTGCTCGGCTTGACCGTTTGAGCTGCGAACTTGCCGCCGGTCCGCCACCTTCGCGGTGCACCACACCTCGACATTCGAGTCGTAATCGACGGGATGGACGCCGAAGCGGACGCGCGGCGCTTCGATGGGGCCGAACGTCTCGATCGAGAAGGCATGGAGCGCGGAGGTTTTGGCCCCTGTATCGATTTTAGCCTTGACGGCTGGCAATCCGAGCTGGGGAAGCGCAACCCATTCGCGCCAGCCCAAAACAAATGGTTTCATCAAAACCTCTCCGGCCCCGAGGCGATTCCCGGCAAATAGATTGCGATCGGCTGATTTTCCGGCACCACCGGCACATTGACCCAGAATTGGGTGCTGGCACTAACCCGGCGCGGATCGCGGTTGTTCCGCCATCCCAAAGCTCAACTGTAGCCTAGCACAGTATCGCTTCGGTTTTATGACAGCGTGGTGACATGCTAATCTCCGTTCGCCATGCTATTCCGAATCTCTGACACGCAAATTGCCTTCTTGAACGCACAAACGCAATCGCACAGTGTTTCTTTACAAGCGCTATACACATGACAACTATCTTGAATCCATTTTGCGATTCTGCCTGCGTCCGGCATCTGCCACGGCGCCTCCGGCGGGACATTTCAGCTCTTTGACATAACGAATTACACGATTCATGCTGCGCGAGGCCGCAAGCACAATAAGAATATGCCAAAGGAGAGGACCATGGAGTCGACACATCACATTCTCGTCGTTGACGACCACAAGGAAATCCGCGACCTGCTCGGCAAATTCCTGGTCAAGCATGGGCTGCGCGTTACGACCGCTGCCGATTCGGCCGACGCCCGCCGCCACCTCAAAGCCGGAGCCTTCGACCTCATCGTTCTCGATATCATGATGCCGGGCGAGGACGGGCTTTCGCTGTGCCGGTATTTGAGCGAAACATCCTCGCCGCCGGTCATTCTGCTCACGGCCGTCGCCGAGGAAACCGACAGAATCATCGGGCTTGAGGTCGGCGCGGACGATTACGTGACGAAGCCGTTCAATCCCCGCGAGCTTCTGGCGCGTATCCGTGCCGTGCTCCGCCGCGCCCATAGTATGCCGCCCAGCCGCGATGCGCCCCCCGGAGAACGGCTGCGATTCGGGCGCTTCGTGTTCGATTCGGACCGGCGTGAGCTCATCAACTCCCGTGAAATTGTAACGCCTCTCTCCTATGGCGAATATCTCCTCCTTTCCGCCTTCCTTCACCGGCCCAATATCGTGCTCACGCGCGATCAGCTCCTCGATATAACGCGCGGCCGCGAAGCCAATCTCTTCGACCGCAGCATCGATAATCAGGTCAGCAGGCTCAGGCGTAAGATCGAGGAAGACCCGAAAGACCCAAAAATCATTCAGACGATCTGGGGCGGAGGCTATAAGTTCGTCGGCGCCGTGGAACAGATGTGATGCGGCTCTTCCCCGGAAGCCTCAAGGGGCAGCTCATTCTCCTGACGCTTGTGGCGCTGCTGCTCTCGCAGGGGGCGAGTTTCCTTGTGCTCCTGGACGATCACACCGCGAGGATGAAAAGCGAATGGTTTCGCAACATGCTCACCCGTATTGCGACGGTCAAGGAGGTGATCGAAACTGTGCCGCCCGAGTCTCACGCGAAGATTCTCAAAGCAGCCCACACATGGGCCCTTCGATTCGCGATCGAGCCGAAGCCATCCAATCCGGTCACAGGCGCTCTCAGCGAAAGCCTGCAGCAAGAGGTCCAGAAAGTCTTCGGAGAAAGCACCGATCAAGTCAGAATAACCGTATATACCTCACTCAACGAAGAAACGCAGATGGAGCTGCTGTTCGGCGACCTCTGGCGGGACGTGAAAAAAACCATATTCCCCAAAAGTTCGATCATTCCGAAGCCGCCCAGCCGCCCCACTTACGCTCATGTTTCGGTTCCGCTGCAAAAGGGGGACTGGCTCAACGTCGTCGTCATGCCCAGGGGCTTTGCGCCGCCGGCCACTCCGCTGCTCATCCAGTTCGCCACCATGGCGGCGATCTCGGGGCTTGGCATCGTTCTCGTGCTAGGCCGCTTGACCCGCCCGTTGAAGGAGCTGGCCCGCGCCGCTTCGGCCCTCGGCCGGGGCGAGACGAGCGCGAAGCTCGATGAGAAAGGCCCAAGAGAGGTCGCCGAGACCATCCGTGCCTTCAATGACATGCAGGAGCGGCTCACCACATTCGTGCACGACCGTGCGAAAATGCTGGCGGCGCTCGGGCACGATCTGCGCACGCCGATCACGACCCTGAAGCTTCGCGCGGAGTTTATCGAGGACGAGGAAATCCGCGATAAAATCCTCGAAACGCTCGATGAGATGCTGTCCATGGCCGAGTCGTCGCTGTCGTTTGCCCGCGAGGAGGCGACGCATGAGGAGACGCGGCTCGTCGATGTCGGGGCACTCGTCTCGACCGTGTGTGCCGATCTCGCCGACGCCGCGCTGGACGTGACCTGCGCCGACACCGGAAGTTTCACCATAAGATGCCGCCCGGTTGGCCTCAAGCGGGCGCTCCGCAACATCGTCGAGAACGCCGTCACCTATGGCCAACGCGCCCGCGTGTCGGTCGAGTGCAAAGAGGGTGAAGCCGTGATCCTCGTCGACGACGATGGGCCGGGAATACCGCGCGGCGATATGGAGATGGTGTTCAAGCCGTTCGTGCGGCTTGAGAAGTCGCGGAACAAAACAACAGGCGGGGTCGGTCTGGGTCTTGCCATCGCGCGCTCCATCGTTCGCAGCCATGGCGGGGACATCGTCTTGCAGAACCGTCCGGAGGGCGGTTTGCGCGTGGCCGTTCGCTTGTGCGGCGCCCAAACGTTAGGACCGCCTTCTGATAATGCCTCCGCCGCAAGTCTGTCCGTGGCGCCAGAACCGCGTCCCGAGGCCGCCTAAACCTCCCTGTATTTTTCCGTGCAGGCGCGGTTGAATCCGGATAGGCTCGCGGCGCTGGATGACCGGGGTTGTGCTGTGGCGTTGAATGAAAAGGATTTGTGGTTCGCGGTGATGCTGGGTGCGCAGCCCTGGCTGGTTTACGCCGGCGCGTTCCTCGCGGGCTATGCGCTGGGCTCCATCCCCTTCGGCTATGTCCTTAGCCTGCTCGGCGGTGCGGGCGACATCCGCAAGGTAGGCTCGGGCAATATCGGAGCCACCAACGTGCTTCGCACCGGACGCCGCGGCTTGGCGGCGCTCACGCTCGTTTGCGACGCTGCCAAGGGGTTTGTGCCCGTGCTCCTGTGCCGGCAGTTTTTCGGGCTGGAGGCGGCGCTTTTCGCCGCGGCCGGTGCTTTTATCGGGCATCTCTTCCCGGTCTGGCTCCGCTTCAAGGGCGGCAAGGGCGTCGCGACCTATATCGGCGTGGTCACTGCCCTATACTGGCCCGCTGGGCTATTCTTCTGCGGCGCCTGGCTCTGCGTCGCCATCGTAACCCGCTACTCCTCGCTGTCCGCGCTTGTGGCCGCGGCGCTGACACCAGTGTTCCTCTTGATTGAGGTCTCGCCCGCGCTTTCGGTCCTCGTGCTTGCGTTGTCGCTGCTGCTCTTCGCCCGGCATCAGAAGAACATCGGCAACCTGATCTCAGGGCGCGAAGACAAGATCCGGCTGACGCGCCCAGCGTGATTCATGCCGGTGAATGCCTAACTCCGAGCGAAGCCGCACCTACCATCCAAGCGAAGCGCATATTTGCACCATGAACGAGCGAGTGAAGCACCTTGCTGACCAGGCGCGGCAATTGACGCCGGAGGAGCAGGCCGATCTTTGCGATCTGCTGCTTGTCATGATGCACGAAACAGCGCCCGAGATGGACAAAAACTTAGAAGAGGAAATTAAGCGCCGCGTGGGCGAAATCGATCGCGGCGAAGTCGAGTTGGCAGACTTCGATGACTCCTTGCGCTCCCTTCGCGCCAAATTGTGATCGTTCGATTTCATCCGCTTGCTCTTAAGGAGCTTTCGGATGTAGCTGCTTACTATCGGGACATCTCGAAGGATTTGGGCCGGCCGGCTTCTACTCGCGGTCGAGCACGGCCGCACGCAAATTGTGGAGTTTCCAGAAGCTTGGCCTTCAGCGCCAGGCAATACGCGGCGTTACCTTCTTCCCGGCTTTCCCTATCAAAATTGTTTACCGGATTTTTGGCGGCGAGATCCAGGTCCTCGCTCTGTCGCATTACAGGAGGAGGCCGGGCTATTGGAAGCGCCGCCTAGGAGATTGAGCTTGGGCGAAGACTTGACTCCGTCATGAACCTGAAGAGCACTGCTCGCCAAATCCGGCCATGGCGAGAGCGGCGGGAAGCGGTCCGCCCTGCGCCCAATCGAGCAACTCCACCGTGTGGACAATCGGCACAGCGGTGCCCAAGCCGAGCTGGGTCATGCATCCAATATTGCCCGTGGCGATAATAGCGGGCTTCGTCATCTCGATATTGGCAACCTTACGTTCGCGCAGCCTGCGCGCGATTTCGGGCTGCAGGATATTGTAGACGCCGGCCGAGCCGCAGCAGATGTGTGCTTCCGGGATGTCCTTCACCGTGAAACCCATCTGCGCCAGCAGCCGCTTCGGCTGCTCCTTGATTTTTTGCCCGTGCTGCATGGAGCAAGCCGAATGGTAGGCGACGGCCTGTCCGGTCGTGCGGGCGGGAGGGCACAGATTGAGCGCCGCCAGATATTCGGTGATGTCTTTGGCGATGGCGGACACCCGCTTCGCCTTCGCCGCGTATTCCTTATCCTCAAGGAACATGTGGCCGTAGTCCTTGACCGTCGTGCCGCATCCCGATGCCGTGATAACAATGGCGTCGAGACCGCCCCGGTCCATCAGTGCAATCCAAGCATCGATGTTCTTCCGGGCATAGGCGAGGGCGTCCTCCTCCCGGCCCATGTGATGGACGAGCGAACCGCAACATCCTTCTCCCGTTGCGGGCACCACTTCGATACCGTGGCGGGCGAGAAGACGCGCCGCGGCCTGATTGATGGAGGGCTGCAAAACCCTTTGGGCACAGCCCGCCAGGAGAGTGACACGGCCTTTGACTACGTTCGCAGGCAACGGTTCCGCTGCGCCGCTCCGGCCGGATGTTGGAAACGGCGCGAGGTCAAGCATGGCCGCCATTCGCTCGCCGTTCGGAAAACGTTTCACGATGCTCTTGAACGGCTTGGCAAGCACAGCGGCCGCTAGGGAGGCCCGCATGAGCGCCGGGTTGGGCAACACCCTCGCAAGAATACGGCGCAACACGCGATCTGCGAGCGGACGCTTGTAGGTCTTCTCGATATGGATGCGCGCGCGGTCCACCAAATGCATGTAATCGACGCCCGACGGGCAGGTCGTCGTGCACGACAAGCAAGACAGGCAGCGATCGATATGCTTCACGGTCTTTTCGTCGGCCGGGCGGCCTTTTTCGAGCATCTCCTTGATCAAATAGATGCGCCCGCGAGGGGAATCGAGCTCATCGCCAAGAAGCACATAAGTCGGGCAGGTCGCCGTGCAGAATCCGCAATGAACGCATTTCCGCAAGATGCGCTCGGACTCGGCCACGCCTGGATCGGAAAGCTGAGCGAGGGTGAAGTTGGTTTGCATCAGAGATCTTCCCGCATGCGTCCGCGATTGAGAACGCGCTGAGGATCGAAACTGTTCTTCACACGCGCGGAAAGTGCCGCAAGGGCGGCGGGCTGCGGATGAAAGACCGGCACGGCGGCACGCACGCTTTCTGCGGCACGGATGAGGGTTGCGTGGCCGCCCACGGCATTGACGGCGGCGCGGATAGGCTCTTCGTGGCTGTCCGGAGCAGGCTCCGTCGCAAGCCAGACGAGACCGCCGGCCCAATCGTAGAACCAGCTCCTGAGAGGAATGCCGCCCCGTTTGAGGGACTCCACGGCGCGTGGCCCATCGGTGGGGGCTGTGGAGAGACGCCAGATATCCGCATCGAGTGCGGCCAGCGGGGTGACGTCGCGCAGGCTTGTCCAGAAGGCGCTGGACATGGCCGCTTCGAGACCGGCGGACTCAGGGCAGCGTGCGTTGAAATGGGCCAGCAGATCCTGCTTTCGCTTGGCGATGGATACCGGCGGTCCCTCAAGCCTTAGAGCGGTGACGCTCTGGCCGCCGAAGGTGCCATGAAGAGAAGCTGCCGCGGCGGCCGGTACATGGGCGAAGCTTGAGACTTCATGCGGGCGGCCGGACGCTTCGGTCAGAACCCCGATCGCCTCCACGTCCCCCAATCCGAGCATCAGGAGCGTCTCTTCCGCTTCCGCTTTCGGAAGAACCTTGACGGTAACCTCGGTCAGAACGGCGAGCGTGCCATGCGATCCGGTCACGAGCTTCGAGAGATCGTAGCCTGTGACGTTCTTCATAACGCGGCCGCCGGACTTGAAGGCTTCCGCCCGCCCGCTGACCGCGCGGAAACCGAGCAGGTGATCGCGCGCCGCGCCGGCCTTGATGCGCCGCGGACCCGACGCGTTGACCGCTACGAGGCCGCCGATGGTGCCGGAGCCGGGGGCCTTCCCGTAAAGGGCGCCGTAGTCCATGGGCTCGAAAGCAAATTCCTGCCCGCGCGCATCGAGAAGATCCGTAATGTCGCGCAGCGGCGTGCCCGCCCCCGCCGACAACACGAGTTCTGACGGCTCGTAGAGAGACACGCCGTTCATCCCCGCTGTGCTCAAACAGAAGCTGGCCTCGACTGGCCGCCCGAGGCCGGTCTTCGTCCCGGCGCCGCGCACCTCCAGCGGAGTGCCGTTGGCGATGGCACTGGTGACGGCTTCGGCAGCGTCGCGCTCGTCTCGCGGAAAGAGCGTCTCCATCGCGTCAAAACCTCGGTAGGTGGGGAAAAGGCAACTGGCCCTTGTGGACGTGCATCTTTCCGAGTTCGACGCAACGCCTGAGCGTGGGAAAAACCTTGCCGGGGTTGAGCCGGTGATTCGGATCGAAGGCGCATTTCACCCGCTGCTGCTGTTCGAGATCGATCTCGTTGAACATGGTGGGCATGAGGTCGCGCTTTTCGACGCCAACGCCGTGCTCGCCGGTCAGGACACCGCCAACTTCGACGCACAGCCTGAGAATATCGGCGCCGAAGGCTTCGGCCCGTTCCGTCTCGCCGGGCTTGTTTCCGTCGTAGAGGATAAGCGGGTGCAGGTTCCCATCGCCGGCGTGGAAGACATTCGCGACGCGCAGCCCGTGTTTGCGCGCAAGCTCCTGCATTTTATCCAGCACGAATCCGAGCCTGTTGCGCGGGATGGTGCCGTCCATGCAGAGATAATCCGGGCCGATGGCGCCGACGGCCGGGAACGCATTCTTGCGCCCCGCCCAAAATTGCAGCCGCTCTTCCTCGCTCTGCGAGATCCGGATGAAGGTGGCCCCCTCATTCCGCGCGATGTCCGAAACCCGGCCGATCAGATGATCCACCTCGGCCGGTGTGCCATCCACCTCGCAGATCACGAGCGATTCGGCGTCGCGGGGGTATCCGCAGGGCGAAAAGTCATCGGCGGCGATGATGGCCATGCGGTCCATCATTTCGAGGCCGCCCGGAATGATCCCGCCCGCGATGATCGCCGCCACGCAACCCGCCCCCGCTTCCACGCTCGGGAACCCGAGAAGAAGCCCGCGCGCGCTCTGGGGCTTTTGCAGAATGCGGACAGTGACCTCGGTCATGACGCCAAGCAAACCCTCGGACCCCGTCATCAGGCCCATCAGATCGTAGAATTCCGAGTCGAGATGCTTGCCCCCGAGCCGAACCACCTCACCGCCCATCAATACCATTTCGAGGCCGAGAATGTTGTTGGCTGTCAGACCGTACTTCAAACAATGGACCCCGCCGGAATTCTCCCCGACATTGCCGCCGATGGAGCAGGCGATCTGCGACGATGGATCGGGAGCGTAATAGAAGCCCTCGTGCTCCACGGCTTTCGTGATCGCGAGGTTGGTCACGCCGGGCTGCACACGGACGCAGCGGTTCGGATAATCCACTTCGAGCACGGCATTCAACTTGCTCAACCCGAGAAGGATGCCGTCGGCGAGCGGCATCGACCCGCCCGAAAGCGACGTTCCCGCGCCGCGCGGCACAACTTTCACGTTCATGTCCGCGGCAAGCTTCATGATGCGCGACACCTGTTCCACCGTTTCCGGAAGGACGGCGATCAGCGGCAGCTGCCTGTACATCGTGAAGGCATCGCATTCATACGCCCGCAACTCGATTTCATCGTCGATCACATTGTCGAAGGGGACGATCCGGCGCAGCGCGCGCGCCAACTCTTCCCGGTTCTTCAGAATCGATTCCTCGGGCTCCGGCATCAAAAGCGCCATGCTGATCCTCCTGGGATGAGGGAGTAAGGCTGTCCGGCCGACGCCGGGCAAGCGGTCATTACAGCGCAGACGCACATCGGCGGCTGACACATCATCCGCGTTTCCTCCATCCGAAGCCGGTGGGGCTTCTCTTATCGTTGCAACGAAGAACCGCGCGCAGTTGCCGCGCCCGTAATAATCGCATTACCACTGCTGCGAATCACTATGATCTCTCGTCTATGAAAACGGAGCTGAAGCGCTTAGGTTTCGTCCGTGCCACGCTCCGCCGGCGTGAGCAGCGCAGGAGGACGAACCCCTTGCATCTGCTTGCCAAACGAGCACTTATCAAAGAACCTGCGGCGTCCCGATGGCTTGCAGACCGGGACGGCGCACTGTAGAGAATCCGGATTGAAAAGCGGGGAGCAAGGTCCATGGGTCCACTACTAGGTTTCATCGCGATGATCATAGGCCTTTATATTTGGGTGTTGATCATCAGCGCGATCCTGAGCTGGCTGATCGTGTTCGATGTGGTGAACCGCCGCAACCGCGCGGTCTACATGGTTGCCGACAGCTTGCACCGCCTGACCGAGCCGGCGCTGAGGCCGATCCGCAACGCGCTGCCCGATCTTGGCGGGCTCGACATCTCGCCCATCGTTCTCATACTCGGCCTGGTCTTTTTGCGCGACGTGGTGATCTACGGCTGGCTTGCTCCCCACGTGATCTAATCCGGGTACGCCTTCATTCATGGACCTCCCTGCCTCGCCCGGCGCCCAGGGCCTTGTGCTTCACGTGCGGCTCACGCCAAAAAGCAGCGCGGCGCGCATCGCGGGCATCGAGGAGCACGGAGGTAAGCCCGTGCTGAAAGCACATGTGACAGTGCCGCCCGAGGATGGAAAGGCGAACGCCGCGCTCATCGCGCTCATCGCCGGCTGGCTCGGCGTGCCGAAGACAACGGTCACGATTGCGTCGGGCGCGAAGTCGCGGCTGAAATCGGTTGCCGTCGCTGGCGATGGTGCGGCACTCCTGCGGAAACTCGGCGCACTGTTGGCAGCCCCTTCGAGCGCGCCCAATAAAAAAGCGAAAGGCACGGACTATGAGTGAGGCTGTTGTTCTGAATGGCGTGGCTCTTGCCGCCGAAGTAAGGCAGGCCGTTGCGGCGCGCGCCGCGGCATTCGTTGCGGCTGCAGAGCGGGCTCCCGGCCTCGCGGTTGTTATCGTGGGAGAAAACCCGGCCAGTCAGGTCTATGTCCGAAGCAAGCTGAAGCTCGCCCGCGAGCTTGGCTTTCATTCGGCGGAACACCGGCTCGATGCCGGCACCAGCGAACGCGAACTTCTCGATCTTGTCGCCGCGTTGAATGCGGACGAGGCTGTGGACGGTATCCTCATTCAGCTTCCACTGCCGCCGCACATCAACCCCGAGGCGGCCATCGCGGCAATTGCGCCGGAGAAGGACGTGGATGGGTTTCACCCGTTGAATGCAGGCCAGCTTTTCATCGGCAAACCCCGTTTCGTTGCCTGCACGCCGCTTGGCTGCATGCACCTTATTCACAGCGCGAGGGACACGGTCGCGGGGCTCAATGCGACCGTGCTGGGACGCTCCAACATCGTGGGCAAGCCGATGGCGCATCTCTTGCTGGCCGCCGATTGCACGGTGACGCTCGCGCACTCCAAAACACGTGATTTGCGCAGCGCCGTGCACAATGCCGACATCCTCGTCGCAGCGGTGGGCCGGCCGGAGATGATACCCGGCGCTTGGATCAAGCCGGGTGCCATCGTCATCGATGTCGGCATCAACCGCGTTCCGGCCGCGGATGGCAAGACGAGGCTCGTTGGCGACGTGCATTTTGAGAGTGCCCGGCGTGTTGCGGGTGCGATCACGCCCGTGCCTGGGGGCGTGGGACCGATGACGGTCGCTTACCTCATGGCCAATACCTGCCGCGCCGCTTTCCTGAGGCACGGGCTGCCGTGGCAAGGGGACGTATGAGTCCGGCTGATGACTTCCGAAGTCCCCCCTCATCCTGTCCTTCTCCCCGAGGGGAGAAGGGACGCCCGATTAAGCCCTCTCCCCTCGGGGAGAGGGTTGGGTGAGGGGTCTCCCCCCCGGCAGCGAAGCGTTTAGCTGGATGCGTCATAACCCGTTTTCTGAAAGCTCTGGAGATAGCGATCGATGGCCACCGGCCAGACGAGCTCACGCTGGACCCGCCGCTGTGCTGACGCGCCGAGCCGTTTTCTGAGTGCTTCGTCATCGAGAAGAGCGATCAAGCTCCGCGTGACCTCGTCCTGGACCGCGCCGTTGCAGAGGAGACCCGTTTCCCCATCCAGCACGGCATCGGCCGCACCGCCATCGCGCCCCGCCAGCGAGGGGACCCCGAACCACCCCGCTTCGGAGTAGCTCAGCCCGAACCCTTCGACGGACTGGCCTTCACGCCGCACCGGCATTGCGAAGATATCCGCCTGCGCCAGCAGCGCAGCTTTCTCCGGGCCGCTCACGCGGCCGAGGAAAACAACCGCTTCCCGAACATTCAGCGCTAAGGCGAGCTGTTCCAGGCGCTCACGGTCGCCGCCCCCACCTGCAATAGCATAAACGCAACCGGGATGGCGTTGCAGCACATCGGGCATGGCACGGATGACGGAATCGATCCCCTTCCTCGGCTCAAGCCGGGACACTGTGGCCAGGACAGGATGGCGCCCACCGAGACGTTCCCGCATTGCGGCCAGCGCGCCGGTGTCCGGCTCCGCTAGCGGAGCGATGGGCGGATGGATGATTTGAAGTTTATTCGCATGGGCGCCCAGATAAGGCAGGACGAGGCCGGCGGTGTAACGGGAATTGGCGATAACGGAGCCGCTTCGCGCAAGTGCCGCAAGGATACGCCGGCGTTTGGCGGGCGAGGCATCTGATGGATATTCCATGCCATGCGCGAGGACTGTGACAGGCCTGTCGAGGTGAAGCGGCAGGGCTTCGATGCTCTTCCAGGAATCGGCGAAAATGCCGGCGATACCGTCGCCCCGCTGTCTCACGATAGCCTCTAGGCAGTCTCTCTTCCGCCAGCGCCGCCAGGGCCGGGGACCGCCGAAACGGACGATGGCGTATGGCTTGGCCGGCGCTGGAGTGGCTGGCCGGTGCCGGATGCGGTCGGCGAGAACGGTCACAGCGCGGCCGGCTGAGGAGCAGTTGCCGGCAAGTCCGGTCATCAGCCCTTCGATACCGCCCACATCGGGGTAGAAGCACTGGGTGACAATCAAACACTCGGATTTCATGCGGCGGGCCTCAGTTCGCACCGATGATCGCGCCGCCGTCACGCGGCCGCTCGCGCTTGGCCTATCCCTCGTGGAAATTCGTCAAAATTGCAATCCGCTTTCGCCGGGGCGGCAGCGTCAGGATCGCCAAGCCGGCGGCAATCAACGCCATCCCCGCCAGCCGCTGCGGCGGAAACCGCTCGCCGAGCAGGGCTGCGGCAGCCAGCGTGCCAAACACCGGCACCAGCAAAGAGAACGGCGCGACCGTCGAAACCGGATAGAGCTTGATCAAATGCCCCCAGCTTCCGAACCCGGCGATCGTGGCGGCGATGCCGATATAGGCCACGGCAGCGACACCCGTCCAGCTCACCGAGGATAGCGCGACGCCTATGGCCTGCGGCCCTTCGATCAGAAGCGATAGTCCCAGAAGCGGCAGCGGCGGTACCACACTGAGCCAAACGACCGCCGGCAGCATATCCACCTTGCCGGACGAGCGAAGCAAGACATTCCCTATGGCCCAGGCGAAGGCGGCGCCGAGCGTCAGCAGCAAGCCGGTAAGCGTAAAACCGCCGGAGCCCGCGCTCGCTCCGATCACCGCCAGTCCGGTCAACGCGGCAAGGCTTCCGATGAGCTGACGGTGGCTGGGCCGCTCGCCCAGAAACAGGGTGGCGATGAGGATGGAGAAGAAAGCCTGGGATTGCAAAACGACCGAAGCGAGGCCGGCCGGCATGCCAACTGCCATCCCGGTGAAAAGAAGGCCGAATTGCGCGGCGAACCAGACCAGCCCGATCGCCACCAGGCTCGCGATTGACAAGGGCGGCCGGGGCAGAAAGAAGACGGGCAAGGCCGCCACCGCGAATTGCAGCGAAGCCAGCAGCAAAGGCGGGAAGTCCCGCAAGCCGACGCTGATGACGACGAATGTGAGCCCCCAAATGGCGGCGACGAGGAGGGCAAGCCCGATATGAACCGGCTTCACGGAAACCCTTCCTTAGAGCGTTTCGTATTTCCGAACAACCGCGGGACAAGGACCCCGGTCCATTTCGTTGGCAGCGGTTTGCTAAGGGGCAGCGCCGATCCGTGCCGGGCTGTTGCTTGGCTTAAGTAAACCAGCCCGGTATGCGGTTGCTACGAAGGACAATCCGGCGTCCCAGTCAACTCCCGGTATGCATGCCAGGTGGCGTGCCCGATCAGCGGAAAGGTCACTGCGAGGCCTACGAACAGCACAACAAGCCCCGCTGCCGAAAGCGCCAGGATCAAAGCCGCCCAAAGCAGCATCGCGGGCAAGTTAAGCCGGACCGCCCGCACGCTCATGATCGCGGCGGTGACCGCGTCTATCCTCCGGTCCAGGAGCATCGGCACCGCAATCGCCGAAACGGCATAGGTGATCGCCGCGAGGACGGCGCCGGCCGCCGTGCCGATCACGATCAGACTAAGGCCGTGCGCGGTGAAGAGCAGCGTCGGAATGAATTCCTCAATGGGTGGGAAGGCAGCATTTCCAAAAAACAGCATGAACAGAAGGAAAGCGACCAGCATCCAAGCGAAGTTGATCAGGAGCAGGAGCAGCCCGAAAAGCGCAAGCTGGCCACGGGAGCCTTTCCCCGCATGGAGAACGTCCGCGAAAGTGGCCACGGTACCCGTCTCGCGCCGCCTGCTGACCTCATAAAGGCCCACCGCCAGAAGCGGCCCGAGCAGCAAGAAACCGCCCGCGAGCGGGAGGAGCAACGGTAGCGCGTCGCTTCGCAGTAAGCCCGTAACCAATGCGTAGGCTGCCAGCGTGAACGCAGCCCCATACGCCAAGCTGATCTGCGGGGCGGACCACAGGTCGCGCCAGCCGGCACCGAGCCAATTCCAGGGCGCGTCGAACGCCACCCTGCGGACATCGGGAACTTGCGCCAGCCCATGTGACATCATGGCCGGCTCTAAAGTGTCGGTCATCGTGTAGTTTTCCCTGGACGCAGTTTCCCCAATTGGATTTTATCGACCCTTATAAGGGCCTCCTTTGATTCAGATCAATTGGTCCTTCTCATAGGGCACAATCTGTTGTTAACATGAGGCCTTCCCCTCAGTTAGCCCGCTGAGGCATCCCGTGAGCAAGGGAGAACTCGTTGTCCTACGTCGAAAGTACCACGCGCTGCGGCACATGCGTTATCCGGCACCGCGCGATTTGCGACGCCTTGAGCCCCAGTGACATCCAGGCGCTCAATCGCATGTCGAGACGCCGGACCATTCGCGCGGGGCAAATGATTCTCGGCGAGGGAGAGGCGCATACGATATTCGGCAACATCGTGTCCGGGGTCGTCAAACTGACTAAGACGCTCGACGATGGGCGTCAGCACATTATCGGCCTCTTATTCGCATCGGATTTTCTGGGACGGGCATTCCGCAAGGACAATCCCTATTTCGCCGAGGCCGCGACCGACGTCGAGCTTTGCGTCTTCCCCGCGGCCAACTTTGAAAAACTGCTTGCGGATCAGCCCGGCCTTGAACATCGCCTTTTCCAGTTCACGCTCAGCGAGCTCGATGCTTGCCAGGAATGGATGCTCTTGCTTGCCCGCAAGAAAGCCGAGGAACGCGTCGCAAGCTTCTTGCTGATGATCGCCAAGCGCGTGCCGAACATGGGCTGCGCCCACGCCGGCCAGCCCGCTGAGGTCCGTTTTCAGCTGCCGCTATCGCGCTCCGAAATCTCCGATTGCCTCGGGCTGACCATCGAGACGGTAAGCCGCCAGATGACCCGGCTCAAGACCAAGGGTGTCATCGGGCTCGTCAACTATCGCGAGATCGTGATTCCCGATTTGCGCGCCCTCCAAGAGGCAGCGTACGAAGCGCCGCTGGTCAAGGTCTAGCCCTTAACCTCACCGGACAAGACCGAGAGAAACGCGCAACAGAGCCTCGTGCTGAGATTCCACGTTTTCGCGGCCGATATGCTTCTTGGCAATCGGATACAGAATATTGCGCTCCCAGCTATGGTGGCGCCGGTAGTTTTCGAAGAACGACCGGAGCAAATATCCGAGTACATCGGCACCCGGCTTGCCGCTGCTCACGAAGGCGGAGGTGATCTCAAGCACAAGGCCGTGATCGGTGGCATGTTCGAGTTCAAGCTGGCACAGGATGGGTTCGACAGTATCCTTCGACGGCCCAGCAAGACTTCTCACGAGCGGGAACAAGTATTTCTCGTGCATGAAAATGTGTCTTTCGAAGGCTGCTGTCAAAAACGGAACGAGCCTTGCGGTTCTTCTCTGCCCATGGCTTGCGGGCAAATCGTCCGCTACTTTTTCGAGTGCGGCGCATAGACGCAGCAGGCGCCCCTGGTCCCGGTCGAGCGCAGCAAGAAATGCCTCACCCAAGGGTTGCAGGCTGCTGCCTCCCCGATGCTCTGCCTGTTTACCGGCCCTGCCGTTCACGCTGGCTTGATCTTTCAGCTTCCGATACAGCTGAAGCATGCGTCGCTGGCAGCCGCGCGCCTTGATCAAGATCAACGGCCGCACAGCGCTGCGTTTTTGCGATGCCAGCCATGCAACCCGCGGCTAAACTGTCGCTAAGCCGTAAATTTTTGTTAATGCGGCATTAAAGCGGCGCTAATACGCACCCGGATCTTGACCAAAATCAAAGCCAGGGTTCTAAAGCGGGCGCAATTGTCCGCCGCTGTGCAGGTTGTGGACGCCTCGGCTGCCGGTTCTAACGGGAGAATAACATGGAAGTTGCAATGAGGAAGGGGGCGGGAGGCGCCCTCTTCGATTGGGTGGCGTTGCTTGCCACCGTGGGCGGCATAGCCCTTGGTTTGTTTATTGCGGCGAAATCCGATGATCCTGTGATGCAGTTTCACGGCATTGTATTTGCCGTGTTCGCTTTGGCCGGCGCTATTTTCATGGCCTTCAAGGCATTCAGCGGCACCGAGACCGCCGATCTCAACGCCTATCATGACAACGTCATCAAGGCTGGCGTGATTGCGATCGTCTTCTGGGGTGTCATTGGGTTCCTCGTGGGCGATATCATCGCCTGGCAGCTCGCTTTTCCGGCGCTGAACCTCGATCTTGCCTGGACCGGTTTCGGGCGGCTTCGGGTCCTCCACACCTCCGCGGTCATCTTCGCATTCGGCGGCAATGCGCTGCTCGCGACTTCCTTCTATGTGGTGCAGCGCACGTCGCGCGCCCGCCTTTGGGGCCGCTGGCTGCCCTGGTTCGTGTTCTGGGGCTGGCAGCTCATGCTGGTTCTGGCGGCCTCCGGTTACGTCCTCGGCGTCACGCAGGGCAAGGAATATGCGGAGCCGGAATGGTATGTAGACATTTGGATCACAGTCGTCTGGGTGGCCTATCTCCTGACGTTCCTCGGCACGCTGATGACCCGCAAGGAGTCGCACATCTACGTTGCGAACTGGTTCTACCTTGCCATGATCATCACGATCGCGATGCTGCACGTCGTTAACAACGCGGCCGTGCCGGTTTCATTCCTCGGAACGAAGAGCTACGTCGTCTATTCCGGCGTCCAGGACGCCATGACACAGTGGTGGTACGGCCACAACGCTGTCGGATTCTTCCTCACCGCCGGCTTCCTTGGCATCATGTATTACTTCGTTCCAAAGCGGGCAGAGCGGCCGGTTTATTCCTACAGGCTCTCCATCGTCCACTTCTGGACGCTGATCTTCCTGTACATCTGGGCCGGCCCGCATCACCTCCACTACACGGCTCTTCCGGGCTGGGCGCAAACGCTCGGCATGACCTTCTCCATCATGCTGTGGATGCCGTCCTGGGGCGGGATGATCAACGGCCTCATGACGCTGTCTGGCGCGTGGGATAAGCTTCGCACCGATCCCGTCATCCGCTTCCTTGTGGTCTCCGTCGCCTTCTACGGCATGTCCACTTTCGAGGGCCCCCTGATGAGTGTGCGCGCGGTGAACTCGCTCTCCCACTATACGGACTGGACCATCGGCCACGTGCATTCCGGCGCGCTGGGCTGGGTCGGCATGGTGTCCATGGGCGCCGTCTACTGCCTCACGCCTTGGCTATGGAAGCGTCAGGGCCTTTACTCGCAGCGGCTCGTCGAGTGGCACTTCTGGATCTCGACGCTCGGAATCCTGCTCTACATCACCGCGATGTGGGTGTCGGGCATCATGCAGGGCCTCATGTGGCGTGCCACCGATAGTCTCGGCATTCTGCAATACTCCTTCGTGGAGAGCACCGAGGCGATGCACCCCTACTACATCATCCGTGCAATCGGCGGCGGCATCTTCGTGCTGGGCAGCTTGATCATGGCCTACAACATCTTCCGCACCATCCGCGGCGACGAGCCGGTGGATGTGGCCGATCAACCCCGGATTGCCGCCGCGCCTGAATTGCGCGGTCCGCAGCCCCTTCCGGCCGAGTAGGAGGCGATCATGAAACTCAGTCACGCACCCTTCGAGAAATACTCGCTTCTCCTACTGGTGGGCATTCTCCTCATGGTCGCCATTGGCGGCCTCGTCGAGATTGTCCCTCTCTTCTATCTCAAATCGACGATCGAGAAGGTGGATGGGATCCGTCCCTATTCGCCTCTCGAATTGGCCGGGCGCGACATCTACGTCCGCGAGGGCTGCTATCTCTGTCATAGCCAGATGATCCGCAGCCTCAAGGACGAGGTCGAGCGTTACGGGCATTACAGCCTTGCCGCCGAGAGCATGTACGATCACCCCTTCCAATGGGGCTCGAAGCGGACGGGGCCAGACCTCGCCCGCGTCGGTGGCAAGTACTCCGACGCGTGGCACGCCGCGCACATGACCAATCCCCGTTCGGTCGTGCCTGAAAGCATCATGCCGGGCTATTCCCATCTCGCGGCCCGTGCTTTGGACTCTGGCAACATTGCCGAGAAGATGAAGACCCTTCACATCGTCGGCGTGCCCTACACTGACGATCAGATCGAGAACGCGAAAGCGGACCTGGTTGCGCAGACCGATCCGGACAGCGCCGGCGCAGCCGCGGTGGCGCAACGCTATCCCAAGGCGCAGATCCGCAAGTTTGACGGCAAGCCCGGTCAAGTCAGCGAACTCGATGCGCTTGTGGCGTACCTCCAGATGCTCGGAACGCTCGTCGACTTCGCCAAGTACGATGAATCTGGCCCCAACCTGCGCTGAGGATCGATCATGACTTACGAATTCCGCACAGTCCATCTTCGGCATGGCAGGCCTGCTCCTGTTTATCGCGCTCTTCGCCTTTGTCCTGGTCTTCGTTTTTTGGCCGGGCAACAAGAAGGGCTTCGAGGAGGCCAGCCGCATCCCATTGGAAAAAGACGATTTGAACCTCGGAGGCAGCAATGGCCGATAAACCGGAAATCGACCAGCACACCGGCATCGAGACGACCGGCCATTCCTGGGACGGGATCAAGGAGCTGAACACGCCGCTC
This sequence comes from uncultured Alphaproteobacteria bacterium, assembly GCA_963817705.1. Lineage (GTDB taxonomy): Bacteria > Pseudomonadota > Alphaproteobacteria > Rhizobiales > Rhodomicrobiaceae > Rhodomicrobium. The sequence continues at coordinate 322,644 of CAWFPF010000002.1, read as the reverse complement.
CCGCGCTGGTGGATCTGGGTGTTCTACATTTGTATCGTCTGGGCGGTCGGCTATTGGGTGGCTTACCCAGCCTGGCCGATGTTCTCGGACTATACCAGGGGCATGCTCGGCTATAGCGAGCGCGCCGCCGTGAACGCGGCCGTGGCCGAGGATAAGAAGGCACAGGGCAAGTGGAACGAAGCGATCGCCAAGGCGAAGTCTCGCGGAGATCAATACGAACCCGGAACTCCTGAACTTCTCCATCGCTGTTGGCCGCTCGGCCTTCGCAAACAACTGTGCCGGCTGCCATGGCCGCGGCGCGCAAGGCGGCGCAGGCTTTCCCAACCTGAACGACGATCACTGGCTTTGGGGCGGCACGCTAGAGGAGATCGATCAGACGATCCTTCACGGCGTTCGCAATGGCAATGACACCGACGCGCGCGGAGCCGGCGGCGGGATGCCGGAACGCGCGAGCGTTCTGAACTCCGCTCAGATCGGCGACGTGGCCGAATATGTTCTTTCGCTCTCCAAACGCTCGTCCGATGCGGCGGCCGCTGAACGCGGGAAGGCCATATTCGCGGGCGACGGCGGCTGCACCGCCTGTCACGGCGACGACGGCAAGGGGAACAAGGAACTCGGCTCCGCGAACCTGACATCGGGGATCTTCCAATGGGGCGGGACCAAGGCTGATCTCGTGAAGACGATCACCGAGGGCCGCTCGGGCGTCATGCCGGCTTGGGCCGGCCGTCTCGAACCGGAGACGATCAAGGAGCTTGCCGTCTACGTGCATTCGCTCGGCGGCGGGCAATAAGCTCTTAAGGTTGGGCCAGTCCAGACCGGCCCAACCAGCAAATCGATGCGCCACGCATGATAAAGTGACGCACTTTTTGCCTTGGTGGGCGGGGATACATTAGGCAAGCCATGTGCTGTTGCGACGAGGCTTACGCCCGGGCCTTGGCTTTGGAGTACGCTATGACGGACATGCCATCTGCCGCCTCGATGAGCCCGGAAGCCGCGCCGGGCATCCCGAAAATCGACGCGAAGCCCGTCAACGCAAAAGAGAACCGCTCGCTCTATAAGGCCCGCGAGCCGATTTATCCCAAGCTGGCCCACGGTAAATTCCGGAAGATCAAATGGGCCGTCATGATCGTGACGCTCGGCATCTATTACGGGCTGCCATGGCTTCGCTGGAACCGCGGCCCTACATTGCCCGATCAAGCCTTCCTCCTCGACTTTGCCCATCAGCGGCTTTACTTCTTCTGGCTTGAGATCTGGGCGCAGGAATTCTACTTCATCACCGGACTTCTCGTTTTATCGGCGCTGGCGCTTTTTTTCGTCACTGCGCTTTCCGGCCGCATCTGGTGTGGCTATGTCTGCCCGCAGACGGTGTGGACCGACCTGATGATCATGGTCGAGCGCTTCTGGCAGGGCGACCGCAACGCCCGGATGCGGATCGCTAAGGCGCCGTGGTCGTTCAACAAGGCTTTCCGCATCGCCGGCACTCATCTGAGCTGGCTCCTGATCGGCTTTCTGACCGGAGGCGCGCTCGTCTTTTACTTCCGCGACGCCCCAACGCTGATGTCCGAATTCTGGCAGGGGAATGCACCGGCGATCGCTTACATCTTTCTAGGCATATTCACCGTCTCGACCTACGTGCTTGGAGGCTTGGCCCGCGAGCAGCTTTGCACCTATATGTGTCCCTGGCCGCGCATCCAAGGCGCGATGTTCGACGCCGACTCGTTCCTCATCACCTATCGGGGATTCCGGGGCGAACCGCGAGGCGCGCATAAGAAGGGCCAAACCTGGGAAGGCCGCGGCGATTGTGTCGATTGCGGTCAATGCGTGGCGGTTTGCCCCGCCGGTATCGACATCCGGCACGGGCCGCAGCTCGAATGCATCCAGTGTGCGCTGTGCATCGATGCCTGCGACGAGATCATGGTCAAGGTCGGCCGTCCAACGAAGCTGATCGCCTACGACACCTATCGCAATCTTGAGGCGGAAGCGCATGGCGACCGCGTCCCCTACCGTACGATCCGCGCGCGAACCATGCTCTATGCCGGGGCCTTCGCTGTCGTCTGCTTCGTGATGCTGTTTGGCCTCTCGCGCAAAACGGTTCTCGACGTGAACGTGGTGGCGGATCGCAATCCCCTCTATGTGCAACTCAGCGGCGGCGCGATCCGAAACGGTTACACGGTGCGGCTGATCAACAAGCAGCATGACTCCCGGAAATTTGCCCTTGGCGTTTCGGGCCTGCATGGCGCAAGCCTTTCCTATGTCGGCATCGAGGGCACCGACCCCTTGATCGAAGTCAAACCCGACGACGTGCGTTCCCTTAAGGTCTACGTGACAATCCCCGGTGAGGAAGCCGCGAAGTTGCCAGCATCGGCCGAAATGAGCTTTACGGTGCGCGACACCGGGGCCGGGACAGAAACAAAGCGTAGCACCAACTTCAGAGGACCCGGACAGTGAGCGTAGTTGCCATGGAGACCCGCCTAACAGGGAAGCATGTTCTTTATATCCTTCTGGGCTTTTTCGGCATCGTCTTCGCTGTGAATGGCTATTTCTTGTACGCCGCGCTGAGCACGCTCCCCGGCGAGGAAAGAGGCGCGACCTACGAGGCCGGCCTGCGCTATAATGCAAAGCTTGCTGAAGAGCGCACGCAGGAGGCGCTGCATTGGTCCCACAAATCCGAAGTAGCTGGAGGCTCGCGCGTCGCCGTGAGCATTGCGAACGCGGACGGCTCTCCGGTAGCCGGTCTCGTACTGGATGGCAGGCTTGAGCGGCCCGCAACAAGCGGCGATTTCGCGCTTGCTTTCAAGGAGGTGGACACGGGCCGGTATGAGGCCACTGTCGCATCTCCATCCGCCGGAGCATGGATCTTGGCTTTCACGGCTCAGAAACTCCGCCCGGGTAGCGAACCGGCCATCTACCGTGTAAAGGAACGCCTATGGATCGGCCCAGCGCACTAGCCGTATCGGAAACGGCCCCAGCCTATAGTAGAAGCGATGGCGAAACCCTCGATCGCGGCCTCGATTTAGGTGTTTCCACGAGCCGCCCCATAGCCAAGAGCGCGGCCAAGTCACCGGTAATCCCGCCCGCGTCCCAGACTGTCACGCTCGCCGTGGAAAACATGGTCTGCGGCGGTTGCATGCGCAAAGTCGAGGCGGCTCTATCTGGCGTGCCGGGCGTTGTATCCGCGCGCGCAAACTTATCGGCCCGGCGCGCGACGGTCGTATTCGACGGCGCACAGCAGGCGGGCGCCCCAAAGCTGATCGACGCGCTGGGCGCGGTTGGCTTTAAGGCCGCCGAGCTTGCGCCGGAAGCCATTGCAGGCACACAAGACAATAGCCGGCCCCTCCTCGCAAGGCTCGCCGTTGCCGGCTTCGCCGCAGCGAACATCATGCTGTTTTCAGTTTCGGTCTGGTCGAGCGATTCAAATTCTGGCGATCCCGTAAACGGGCTTTTCCATTGGATCTCGGCCATTATCGCGCTGCCTACGGTCGCCTATGCCGGCCAACCGTTCTTCAAGTCCGCATGGCAGGCGCTGAAGAGCCGGCGTCTGAACATGGATGTGCCCATCTCGCTCGCGATCCTTCTGTCCTCGCTGATGAGCCTGTACCAGACCTTAAAGGGCAGCGGCCACGTCTATTTCGACGCCTCGGTCACGCTCCTGTTCTTTCTGCTCATCGGCCGTTATCTCGATCAGCGCGTGCGGACGAGAGCGCGCGGCGCCGCCGAGAACCTGCTTGGGCTGAAAGCGGAATGGGCGCATGTCATCGCAAGCGATGGCTCCATCGAGCGGCTGCCTTCGCGGCTCGTCGAGCCCGGCATGCGCATCGCGGTGGCCGCGGGCGAACGGTTCCCGGCCGACGGCGTGATCGCGCATGGCGCAACCTCAATCGACGAAAGCCTTATCACCGGCGAAACCATGCCGCGCGAACTCGCCGCTGGCGGTTCCGTCTATGCGGGCTCTGTGAATCTGGGCGGTCCGGTCGAAATGGAAGCCCGCGCCGCGGAAGCCGACACGCTGCTGGCGCAAATCGCGCGGCTGATGGAAACCGCAGAACAGGCACGCGGGCGTTACGTCCGGCTCGCTGATCGCGCCGCCTCGATTTATGCGCCCGCCGTTCACGCGCTTGCCTTCTTGGCCTTTACCGGCTGGATGATTTCCGGAGCCGGATGGGAATACTCGCTCACCATCGCCATCGCCGTTCTTATCATCACCTGCCCCTGCGCGCTCGCGCTCGCGGTGCCAGCGGTTCAAGTCGCTGCGTCCGCGCGCCTCTTCGATAAGGGCATCCTTCTGAAGGCGGCGGACGGTTTGGAGCGGCTGGCGGAAACGGACACCGTTGTCTTCGACAAGACCGGCACTTTGACGGCAGGCGTACCATCGCTGGTTAACGGCAAGGCTATAGAAGCGGACGATCTGCGCGCGGCGGCCGCTCTCGCCGCTGCAAGCCGTCACCCCTACGCTCAGGCCGTTGCCGCAGCGGCCAAGGAGCGCTTTGGCAGCGTCCAGGCCGTTTCTGGCGTTGAAGAATCGCCCGGAGCCGGTTTGCGGCGCGCGTTGGAAGGCGGCGAAGAGCGGCTCGGCTCGGCGGCTTGGTGCGGCGTCGATCCCGAACGGGCAAGCACGGCATCGCTTTGGTATATCCGGCCGGGCTTGGAGCCCATTGCATTTCGCTTCGAGGATACGATCCGCGAAGACGCAGCCGAAACCGTCGCGGCGTTGCGGCGGGCCAAGTATCGCGTTCTGCTCCTGTCGGGCGACCGCGCGGCTCCGGTGGAAGCCGCTGCTGCCGCCGCGCACATCGACGAGTGGCAAGCCGGTTTGAAGCCGCAGGAGAAAATCGAGCGGCTTGAGGCTTTGAAGGCTGAGGGGCATCGGGTCTTCATGGCCGGCGACGGCTTGAATGATGCGCCGGCGCTCGCGGCCGCGCACGCTTCGGTTTCCCCATCCACCGCTGCCGACGTCAGTCAAACGGCGTCCGACGCGGTCTTCCAGGGCGGGAAGCTCATGGCCGTGACCGAACTCCTCGCAACGGCGCGCAGGACCCGGCGCATGGCGTTCCAGAATTTCGCGATTGCCTTCGGCTATAATCTGCTCTTCGTTCCGCTCGCCATGGCGGGTTTTGTGACGCCCTTGATCGCCGCCATAGCGATGTCCACCTCCTCTATCGTCGTCACCGTCAACGCCCTGCGCCTACGCACGGCAAAGCTGGAGTTAGGGGCATGACCTCGCTTGCTTGGCTCGTCCCCGTAGCTCTCTTTCTCGGTGGCTGCGGTCTCGCGGCTTTCTTATGGGCCCTTAAATCAGGGCAATTCGAGGATCTAGAAGGTGCAGCCTATCGTGCCCTCGAAGACGAGCCGCCGGCCCCGCGCAAGCCGCGCTGACTGACCGGGAACGCCCTATTCTTCCTGTATGGTCACGGCGCCCTCTTCTATCGCTTTGAGCCGGTTTGGATGCAACTCGCCCGCGCGCTCAAGCACCGGATAGGCGACCGAGCAGATGTGCGAATGGATACGTTTGAGGTCGCGTAGAATGTCGAGATGAAGCGAGCTTGACTCGATGCTCTCGGGCCTGCCCTCGCGAAGCCGCGCGAAATGGCTCTCGGCGGCATTCAGTTCTGCATTGCGAAGCTTCGTTTTCTCAGCGATGAGCTGGCGCGCGATTTTCACATCGCCCGACATGAACACGCCGAAAGCAAGCTTCAGATTCTCCAGCACTTCCCGATGAAAGGACGCAAGCTCCGCCGCTCCCTCGGCGGAAAATGCCAGCCGCCGCTTAATCTTCTTCGACGCCAATTCCATCAGGTTCTTGTCGACGATGTCGCCGATGTGCTCGAGATTGATGGAAAAGGAAATAATCTCCATCGCTCGATGCCCATCGGCCTCATCCAGGGACTCGCGGGTTAGTTGCGTGACGTAAAGCTTCACGGCTTCGTCCAAGCGATCGACGATGTTGTCCATGCGGCTGACTTGGGCAACAAGCTTGCGGTCATTGCTCATGAGCGCCGTCATCGACTGCCGGAGCATGGTCTCGACCACGTCGCCAATATGCAGGGTTTCGCGCGCGGCGCAGGCCAGAGCCACCGGAGGCATCGACAGGGATGCTTCGTCGAGATAGAGGGGCCGCGAGGGATGGGCGGGCTTTTTCTGGTCAGGGAGCAAGCGGGTCAGTAGCGACGCGATGCGATCCAAGGGAAAGATAAAAACAAGCGCGATCGCCGCATTGAATGCGACGTGAAAATCCGCCGCCATTCGCGATGGATTCGGCTCGATACGAAGGAGCTCAGTGGCGATGGGATGGAGGAACGGTAAAACAGCCGCGCAGCCGGCCGCCCGCATCATGAGGTTGCCCAACGGAACCCGCCGGCTCGCCGGGTCGCCTGGCCGGCCGCCTTCCACCATTGGCGTGATCGCGCTTCCGAGGTTGGCCCCAACGATCAGCGCCAGAGCTGCTTCCGGCATGAGGAAGTTGGAATAGGCCAGCGACATGACCAGCAGCACGGCCGCGACGCTCGAATGAGCCGCGAAAGCAAGGGCGGCGCCAATCGCGACGCTGAGAATGGGCTCTTGCGTGATCAGCGCAAGTAGACTGCGCACGGCGGGCGCGTCCTCCGCAGGGGCGAGCGTGTCGAGCAGTATATGTAAGGACAAAAGCATCAAGCCGGCACCGATAATGGCGCGGCCGATATCGCGCGTGCGGGTGCGTTTGCCGCGCCGGAAAGCGGCGAGCCCTACAATGAAGAAGAGGGGCGCCACCGCCGAAATATTAAACGACAGCAATTGAACGATCAGAGCCGTGCCTGTATTGGCGCCGAGCATGATCGCGAGCGCCGGGACGAGGCCGACGGCGCCGCCTGCGGCGAAGGACGCAGTCATCAGCGCGGTGGCCGTGCTGCTCTGCAACAGGACCGTGATGGCAGCACCCGCCAGGAAAGCGTAGTAACGGTTGCGAAGGCCCAGCGAGAGCAAGCGCCTGAGATCAGAGCCAAAAGCGCGCACGATCCCGCTATGGACCATGTGCAAGCCCCAGAGCAGAAGGGCAACAGCGCCCATCAGATCGAGAATGATCATGCTTGCCATCTCAATCGTCCCCCTTAAGCCACCTCTTAACGGCGCAGAGCCCGGTAAGAGTGAACAAAAACGCTTCGATCAGGCCCAAACAGACGTGAACCCAGAGTTGGGCCGGCAGCATGTGTTTGCAAGTGCGTGGAAGGGTCTGGCGAGGCTCGCTCGGCGGCTCCTGCATCATCCTTTTGCCCGATGTCATCGAGTTGCCGCAGGCCATGGTTACAGTCTCATAGAAATCGCCGCTGCTAAGAACCCTGATCCCCACCTCCCAGAAGGAACGCTGCCGCGGCCTGGCAGTTTGGCTGAGGGCTCTCAAGCGCTTACATTCCGTCGAGCGGGCCGGCATTAACAAGGACGAGGTGACCTATGGCGGCAGTGCGTGGTGCCGGATTTTCGAGCGGCGTTTGCGAAGACCCCGATTTCGAGCAGTTCAGGCGTAATCTTGATGAAGCCGTCGAACTCGGCGTCGAGTTCGTCGAGCTTCCCCTTTGCGCCATGGACCTGATCGCAGGCGGGCGTGTCCTTCCTGAACAGGTGCGGCGGGTAAAGGACGCCATTGCCGGCCGCGGATTGGGCTACACCGCGCACGGACCGCTCGCTATCAATTTCATGCATGAGCCAGAAATCGCCGCGCGCCATATGCACGTCGCCAAGGCAACAATCGAGGTGGCGGCCGAACTCGGCGTGGTCCACCTCATTTTGCATACGGGTCACACACGGGGCCAAAGCGACGCCGCAAATGAAGCGGCTTTCGGCCGCCAGCGCGAGGCGTTTGCCGCCTTGGGGGAGATCGCGGCGACGCATGGCATTATCATCGCCGTTGAGAACATATTCACCAGCGAAGCGGACGCGTACACGGCACTGCCCTCGCGGCTCGCCTGGGAGATCGAAGCCATCGGCCACCCCAATATACGCGCTTGCGTCGATTTCTCCCACGCCGCCCTCCTCTGCAAGGCGCGTGGGGTGGATTTCATGGAGGAAGTCCAGGCATTGGGCGCGGTAGCCCGGCATCTTCACATCCATGATTCCTTCGGCGATCCGGCGCAGTTCCACACCTATACGCGGTCCGAGCGGGTGGCTTACGGCCTCGGCGACCTGCACCTGCCGCTAGGGTGGGGGACCTTGCCATGGCCCGGGATGATGGCCAGCTTGGCTTTCGAGCCCGGCGTTATCTTCAATCTGGAGCTGCCGGTTCCCTACTGGTTTGAGCTCAAGAACAGCGTGCGCGCCATGCAAGAGATGATCGAGGTCTATCGCGCGCGCCGGTCGAACGCCTAGGGCTCCTTGGCGCAGCGGGGCCGGTAATCGAGCTTATCGAAGTTACAATTTGGCAAACCATCAAATTCATTGACGGCTTAGGGCATCTTGGATACCTAAGCACGCTTATCTATGTTTATAACCTGCCGCCGTTCCCGTTTACAATGTTCGGATAGCAGACACACATAGCACGATCTATAATTCGAACAGGTTGCGGCGAACTGGAAATCGGCGGAGCCGGGTTCGGTCAGAAAATGGCGCGATGGGGAGCGATGAGCATGGCGGAGCGCAATTACGAGATCGCCGTGATTGGCGGCGACGGGATCGGGCCGGAAGTCGTCGAAGCCGGCCGCGAGGTTCTGACTGCGCTTGCCCTGGAGGATGGCGGCTTCAGCCTGTCGTTCACCGCTTATGACTGGGGCTCCAACTATTATCGCCAGCACGGTTTGATGATGCCGGCCGACGGCTTGACCCAGCTCGAACGCTATGACGCCATTTACTTCGGCTCGGCGGGCGATCCCGGGCTTCCGGACGACATCACGCTTTGGGGGCTGCGGCTGGCCATCTGCCAGGGCTTCGACCAATACGCGAATGTGCGGCCCGCGCGGCTCATGCCGGGGATCGCAGGGCCGCTGCGGCCGGAACTGGCCCGCGATATCGATTGGGTGATCGTCCGCGAGAACAGCGAGGGCGAATATGCCGGGATCGGCGGCCGCGTACATCGCGGGCTTCCTCTTGAGACCGGCATGGATGTCGCCGTTTTCACGCGCTCGGGCGTCGAGCGCATCGCGCGCTATGCCTGCGAGCTGGCGCTGTCGCGGCCGCGTCAGAAGCTCACCGTTGTCACCAAGTCGAACGCGCAACGGCACGGCATGGTGTTCTGGGATGAGGTCTGCGAGGACGTTCTCATGGATTATCAGGCCCTGGAGGTGGATTGGGTCCTGGTCGACGCCATGACGCAGCGCATGGTTCTGAAGCCATGGAGCATCGATACGGTGCTCGCTTCGAACCTGCATGCGGATGTTCTGTCGGACCTCGCCGTTGCGCTGACCGGGAGCCTTGGCATCGGCGCCACAGCCAATCTCGATCCCACCCGCCGGAACCCGTCCATGTTCGAGCCCATTCACGGTTCGGCCTTCGACATCGCTGGAAAGGGCGTGGCCAATCCGCTCGGCGCTTTTTCGACCGGGTGCCTTATGCTCAACCATCTGGGTGAGCCTGAGGCCGCGCAGAGGCTCACAAACGCGATCGAGATGGTTACGGCACTGGGCGGAACCTTGACGCCGGACCTCGGCGGCACGGCGTCGACGCGGGACGTGACAGGGGCTGTCATCGCGGCGATCCGCTCGGCGAACAGCTGATTCCGGGAGCTTTCGTCTGAACTCCCGGTACGGGCGGGGAACTATTCATCCGGCTTCCTGGCCACCACATAATTCTGGTATATCTCATGGAGATACGGCCCCGGGCCGATCGATTTCTCGAATGCCGCGACGATTTCGTCCCAGACGGTGGCGTGCATCTCAGGCGCGAAGGGAAGCATATAGGCGCCGTATCCGTAGGCTTTCACAGAGCTGGCGTACTCGGCGGCAGACGAAAACTCGTACGTATGATAATAGGTTGTTGCGATCTCCACCCGGAACAGCGCCGCTTTCAGCAACTCCACAAGCTCAAACAGCTGCAGCGATCCCAGAGGATCGTCGCTGTAAAGCGTCCCGTTGAAGTAGCTTTCGTGAGAGCAACGGCGAACGGTCTCCCAATAGACCATCCTGAACCGGAGGGCTTCGATATCCGGCGTACTGAAGATTGCAAGACCGCCAGGTTTCAGAACCCGGTGCATCTCGCCCAGCGCGCGGGCCGGCGTGTTGCCAAGCTTCGGTTGATTGAGCCAATGGATCATGGCATTCGCGATCACCAGATCCATCGATCCGTCCGGGACGTCGAGGGCCTCTGCATCGCCGGCGCGGAATTGAACCCGTTCGTGCCGGTGGATATCTTTTGCGAGGGCGATCATTTGCGGTGAAAGATCGATGCCGAGATACCCGGCATCGTCGAAGTGGCTGAAAAGTTTCAATTCCTCGATCGCAGGTCCAAGCCCGCAGCCAATGTCGATGACGTTCCGGGGCTTCAGAACTTCGATCTTGGGACGCGCGTAGGCAAACAAGGCCGCAAGATTGATGCGCTGAACATCTGACGAGCGCCTGTAAAGCTCAGCCTCGCGATCGTAGCTTTCGCGCACGGATTGTTTTCTCAAGCCGTCCAAACCCATGAGATGACCCTCAAAGTCGCAAAGATTGATCGAGGCGAGCAATTACTGCTGTACTGACGGGTATTTCGAGAAGACGGTTGGTTTCTTGTTGACGAGGGCAATCATGTTCATGGTTTTCAATCCGGCATGATCGCTGGGCGTGAAGTTGAGAAGGCCAGCCTGAACGCCCGTGTCGAAATTCGTAAGCTTCTCCATCTCCGCCAGGAAGCTCTCGCGCGAAACGTCAGGTCCCGATCTGTTGAGAGCCTCCACGATTGCGATCGCGCCGCCCATCGCGTCGAAGGCCTGGGCATCGAGCGACTCCGATGGGTAATACCGCCTGAATATCTCCGCGTATTTCGAGAGTTGAGGCGATGTGATGGTGCCGGATAAATTGTAGGCGATGTACAAATCCTTGACGGCGGCCGGGATACCAATTCTCTTGTCGGTATCTTCGAGCGAAACGGCAGTCGTCGCCACCGTCGTCGTATGCACACCGAACTTATAGGATTCCCTCAGGTAGATCGCGAGTTCTGCGGGATAGAGGAGGGCGAGGACGGCATCCGGATGGGCTTCCTTGATGGCCAAAGCTTGGACTGTCGCATCCGTCGAGCCCCTCTCGAACGCTAGAACCTTGACCGGTTCGATACCGTGATCCTTGAGCTTGTCCACAGCAGCGTTGAAGTAGCTGCCCGCCCAATTGTCGGAATGCTTCACGATTGCGATCGCCTTGGCCCCCGGCTTCGAGAGAGCGAACTCGACCATCTGTTCGCCCAATATCTTAGCCGTGGCCGTGGCTTGAAAGATATTCGGAAGAACCGGGTAAGAAATCGCGGGATTGGCGGCGTTGAGCACGATATAGGGAACGGTCGGGTGCCGCGCGATCTCCGGTTTTATGGCAAGGGCTACCGCACTGCAGTACGCGCCGTGCAGCAGGAATGCCTTATCCTGAGCAATGAGCTTGTTGACCGCAGCGATGCCCTTCGTGCCATCGCAGCCATCGTCCTCGACGATCAGTTCGAGCTTACGGCCGTGAATACCGCCGTGATCGTTAACGTCCTTGTATATCGCAACAGCGCCGTAGATCGTTTTGGCCGCCACACTCGCCGGTCCGGTCAGCGGGCCGAACACGCCGATCTTTATGCTATCGGCTGTCACTCCGGTCCGGTCCGCGGCGTGCGCCCCGGAAGCCAGCGCGGCAGCAAGGAAGGTGATGCTAAGCAACTGATTCGTTTGCATAACGTTTGCAACTCCCATGGATAGGATAAGATTTTACTATAATTATCTGAAGTGTTTAAACAACCGCGCAAAAGCTGTGGCCGCCTTCCGCGCAGTGCGGCCGGTTGCAAGCCGTCGAGCAATGGAGGAAATCGCTACCCCTTTGTTCTCATCGCCAGGCTTGATCGGGCCAGCTAGAAATATCCACTATACCAGAAACTTAGCTGGTTGGCCGGGTCAAGGCTGGTCAGTGCCGGTCATCCCGGTCTGAGTGGTCAACGAGTTCGGATTTTTTTTCGCGCTCGTTCGCGAGTGCCGCGGTCCGCCTATCCGGCGCAGCCACACCGAGAGGGCTGCTTTACGCCGGCCGAGCCCAGAGATCGTACGCGCCGGAGCCCGTGATTTTGGCGCGGATGAGGCTACCGGGTTTCAACCGCCAGGCCTTGCCGATGTGAACGCAGCCGTCGATTTCGGGCGCGTCCCAGGCGGAGCGGCCGGTTGCCCGATCGCCGTCCACCGCGTCGATGAGCACATCGAGCGTCTTGCCCACTTGCGAAGCGAGCACCTTTTCGCTCACCTCGCGCTGCACAGCCATGAAGCGTTCGTATCGCGCGGCCTTCACCGGCTCCGGCACGTGACCGTCGAGGGACCGGCTCGCGGCGCCCTCCACATTCTCGTATTTGAAGCAGCCGACGCGGGTCAGCCGCGCCTCGCGCAGCCAATCCAGGAGCAGCGCGAAATCCTCTTCCGTTTCGCCGGGGAAGCCTACGATGAAGGTGGACCGCAGGCCGAGATCGGGACAGATGGCACGCCAGCGAGCGATGCGCTCCAGGGTTTTCTCCTGGTTCGCCGGGCGGCGCATCGCTTTCAGCACGGAAGGCGCGGCGTGCTGGAAGGGAATGTCGAGATAGGGGAGGATCTTGCCCTCCGCCATGAGCGGCAGCAGCTCATCCACATGCGGATAGGGGTAGACGTAATGCAGCCGCACCCAGACGCCAAGCCGCGAGAGCGCTTCGCAGAGTTCCGTCAGCCGCGCCTTCGCGGGCTGGCCGCGCCACTCGCTCTCCGCATATCTAAGATCGATGCCATAGGCGCTGGTGTCCTGGCTGATGACGAGCAACTCCTTCACGCCGCCCGCCGCGAGCGCTTCCGCCTCGGCGAGCACATCGCCAGCGTGCCGGCTCGCGAGGTTGCCGCGCAAACTTGGGATGATGCAGAAGGAGCAGCGGTTGTTGCAGCCTTCGGAGATTTTCAAATAGGCATAATGCGGCGGCGTCAGCCTAAGCCCGGCGCGCGGCACGAGATCGAGGTAAGGCGCGTGCGGTGCGGGCGCCGCAGCGTGGATCGCCTGCAGGACGGCGTCATATTGGTGCGGGCCGGTCACGGCGAGCACATCCGGGAAGGCGTCGCGGATGCGCTGGTCCTCGACTTCGAAGCAGCCCGTCACGATGACGCGGCCGTTCGCAGCCATAGCCTCGCCGATGGCCTCCAGGCTTTCCGCCTTGGCGCTGTCGAGGAAGCCGCAGGTGTTAACGACCACAAGGTCGGCGCCATCGTAGCTCGGCGCGATGACATAGCCCTCGGCCTTGAGCCGCGTCAAAATCCGCTCGGAATCGACCAGCGCTTTCGCGCAGCCAAGGCTGACGAAGCCGACCCTTGGCGCCGGGGTGGTGTGACTTTCGGATTGCATAATCGTGTGCCGGCATGAGGAGAGCGCGCTTTATGGCGCCTATGATGTACCGCATTGCGGCGTCTTTATAAAGCGCATCCACAGAGGCGGGCCCAGCCTTCGGACCGGGCACGTGCTAACCGCCCTTATATCCGCCGAGGATCGGGATGATTTCGCCGGTGATGAAGCTCGACATGGTGGGCGCGGCGAGGAACACGTAGGCGGGAGAAATTGGGGAAGATTATTTATGCAGGGATGAGCCGAGATGATCGCATGTGCCTGGAAAGTGTATCCAAATCAACGATGCGTTTTTGACACTACACCTCGAATGGTTGCATGCGAGCGGCGGCTTTGAACAGCGTAGGCGTCGCGTAAGCTAAGAACGGTAACGTTCGTTACACGAAACCGCTTGTGAACGTGCATTTTTGCCTATGAACTGACCTCTCCGATCGATACGGGTTATTCAATATTCGCTCCTTCGGGAGCGAGGGAGACACCGAATGAGAAAACTGACGGTCATGGCGATGGCCATGATTTTGGTCTCGCTCTTCTGGGTGGCCACCGCGCCGCAGGCGAGCGCTGCGGCGGGAACGGCTGGCGCCGCTAGCCATGAGGCAAACGCCATCCCGGACAGCCAGATGACAAAGGCCGGATATGGCGGCGGCGGCCGCTGGGGTGGTCCTGGTGGACGCTGGGGTGGCGGACGTTGGGGCTGGCGTGGAGGTCCTGGCTGGCGAGGTGGCTGGGGCGGCCCAGGCTGGCGTCCGGGATGGAGATGGCGTTCGGGCTGGGGTTGGGGTCCGTGGCCCTATGTACCCGGTCCCTACTATTATGGGCCCTATTACGCACCCGTATACGGGCCTGGTCCGTGCTGCGACGGCCCGCGGCCCTACGCACCGCCTCCGCCTGCGACTCCGCTCAAGTAATTGCAGCCGTTCGCTGCCGCGCGCTCCGTGCGGCAGCATTCAATGCATCCGGCTTATCGATTCGCCTCGCAGTTGGAACATATTGCCCGGTTACATGGGCCAGAGCTGCCCGGTGTGGCTGAAGCACCATATTCTCACAGAAATATTGAGATTGAGCCCGTTTGGATTTGGCGCTTTTCTGCCGTCGCGCTACACGAGCAATGGCATCTAACAATCTAAAGGTAAGTTATGCATAAGTTCCCGGACTTTGAGCTGGCCGCTTGCCATTGATCGGGACGGCACGGCACTCGCGGCTTGACGGCAGAACTGCCCGGCTCCGAAGCAGCTGCCAGTACCGCCACGTTGGGCCTTGCGGCGCCCGGAGCCTCAGTCAGGATTAGAGAAATGGCGGTGAAGTCGGGCGGCGAGGCGCTGCTAGCTTACGGCATTCTTTGGGGGCCAGAGGCCCAGACCGCAACGGAAGCGGCCCGAAAGTGTAACCAATTCCACAGAGCCGCGGCGCGGAGCACTCCAAGCGGCAAAAGCGCTCGAAAAGCAAGGTCAGGGTGCACTCTGTCCCGGCCGAGTCCTCCGCAATCCGGAAAACGTAGAAATTTCCATTTAACCAGGCTCTCAAAATGACCGCGCCCCAGGGTCAACCTTCGGCCTTACAGGAAATCCCGCTTTCCGCTTCGGGAGGATCGGAGCATTCCGCGCTCCGCTTCATCCGCTTTCTCTCGGCTGGCGCTTTAGCAGCGTTTGTCAATCTCTCCAGCCGTTACCTGCTTACGCCGGTGATTGGCTTCAAGCTCTCTATTGTGGCGGCCTATTTGCTCGGCATGGTTGTGGCGTTCATTTTGTTCCGGACGCTCGTGTTCGGGCGCTCGGGCGCGAGCGTCGCTGCGGAGAGCGTCCGCTTCGTCATCGTCAATATGGTCGCCCTGTGCCTTGTTTGGGTTATAAGCGTGAGCTTGGCCAGTATAGTTTTCCCTGCCGTTGGCTTTGAGTGGCACCGTCAAGACGTGGCGCATTTCATAGGCACCTGCGTTCCCGCGATATCGAGCTACATCGGACACTTGACCTATACTTTTAGAAAAGTTTAGCCGATACTGGTAGACAACAGACCGGCGCTTGGAAGTTTTGTACCCCATTCGGTGGGACGAATACTTGCGGGAGAGTGACTCCGGCCGCAGGACTCAGCCGCTCCCGTGTGCCGGAAGGCGCTCATGAAAACACTAACATCTAGGCATGAATGTTTCTTGCCTCGCGCTTATTCCAGTTCACTCCCCGCCGAATGCCCTGTTCCCCGGCCCCAAAATCGCCTATTCCTAAGGCATGGCGGCACATGGCATTCTTCCATCGCAGGCAATCGGGTCGCTGATTGAGACCGGCGCTATTGCGGCGGGAAAGCCGGTTGCGCCTGGGCAGGTCCAGCCCGCGAGCCTGGACTTGCGGCTCGGCGCGCGCGCCTTCCGGGTGCGGGCGAGCTTCATGCCGGGACCCTCGCTGACGACCCTGGAGCAGATCGAGCGCTTCCTGCTGCACACGATCGAACTCAGCCATGGCGCTGTGCTGGAGACCGGCTGCGTCTACGTGGCCGAGGTCGAAGAGCATCTCGCGCTTCCGCCCGGTCTGACGGGGTTCGCCAATCCAAAAAGCTCGACCGGCAGGCTCGATGTCTTCACGCGCATGATCGCCGATCACGCGCCCGGTTTCGATCAGACCGTGCCTGGATACCGGGGCCGTCTCTATCTGGAAATCTGTCCGCAAACCTTTCCCATCCTCGTTCGGACCGGCTCGCGGCTGTCGCAAATCCGCTTTCGCAGCGCGGCCGCGGCCGTGGGTGAGGCACCGTCCGCAGGCGGTCAGCCTCGCGAGACCGTTCTATCGGTGGATTTGTCTGGCGGCGGCCCTTACCCCTTGATCGGCTATCGCGCGAAGCGCCATACCGGCGTCATCGATGTCGATAGGACCGGCGCCTATGACGTGGATGAATTCTGGGAACCGCTAACGGTGACACCGCACAAGCGCCTCATCCTCGACCCGGACGAATTCTATATTCTCGCCTCGAAGGAGGCCGTGCGCGTGCCGCCCACATTCGCGGCGGAACTGGAGCCGTTCAACGCGCTGATGGGCGAGTTTCGCGTTCATTACGCGGGCTTCTTCGATCCCGGTTTCGGCATGACCGAGACCGGCGGCGATGGCAGCCGCGCCGTGCTCGAGGTCCGTAGCCACAAGGTACCCTTTATCCTGGAGGACGGGCAGGCGATAGGCCGGCTGATATACGAGCCGCTAACGGCGCTCCCCGCGCAGCTTTACGGGCATGGCATAGGCTCGCATTACCAGGCGCAAGCGCTCAAGCTATCGAAGCATTTCAGGTAGCACGCGCGCTGAAAAGTCCTAGTTGTTGCTGCCTATGTAGCGAAGCGCGCCCGTGGACATAGCCCCGCCAATCACGCAAGGGATGCCTGCTTCCACCTGGCCGGCGGCTGCAAGGCCAAGGCACCCCAACGAAAGTGCCGCCTCGCCAACCGCGCCCCAAGTCATCAAATCGCGCG
This sequence comes from uncultured Alphaproteobacteria bacterium, assembly GCA_963817705.1. Classification (GTDB taxonomy): domain Bacteria; phylum Pseudomonadota; class Alphaproteobacteria; order Rhizobiales; family Rhodomicrobiaceae; genus Rhodomicrobium. Next base: position 305,736 of record CAWFPF010000002.1, on the reverse strand, counting down.
TGGAGGCCGGTCCTTTTTTCTTCAACTCGTCAAGAGCTGCGACCGCTTCCTTGCCAAGGCGCGACGTGTCGACCAGTTCGGCCGCCTCGATCACCTCCGCCAATATCGGTTTAACCTCTTTCGACTCATGCTCTTGCAGGCGTTTCAGCACACCGAGAAGGGCGGCGTCACGGGCCGCGTTCGAAGCCAGCGTGAATTTCGCCATGCTGCCGATCGTCAGCTTCTCTATCACGTCGCGATCCTTGGACCATGGAAGCAGGACCACGATCTGGGCGATGGCGCCGTCGTAGCCCGTGGCGTAATAGATACCCCAAAGAGCGTCGATCAACTCGGGGGAAGATTGATAAGTGATCTGGCGCTTCACCGGCGTTTTGGTGCTGGAGAGCCAGTCGCCGCTGAAAAAGCCTTTCACCTTGTCCATGCTCGTGCGCTGCTTAGGCTCAAGCGAAACCTGACTGAGGGCTGGCAGGTCGCCGTCCAAATAACGCTGCATCATCACCTGGCGTTCGGGAATCCGAAGCGCCAAGGTTCGCATCAGATCCTTCCACTGCGGCACGTCCGAAAAAGCGAGCGCGCGGATCACGATCCACTGGTCCTCGAACGGGAGGGGAAGCGTTTTTTCGATCACGGTCCACGCCTTGTCAGGATTGGCATGAAGGACGCCAGCGAAGAACCCCACGTAAACGCCGGACGTATCGGGATCTTTGATCGTGCCGTAGGCGCTCAAGGCCTTGATGGCCATCGGCACAGCCATCGGATTGGGTTTCGCGCGGTAGCCCTTGATCCATTTCAGCACCGCATCCGGCGCGCCTGAGGGCGGCGAAGCTGGCGCCGGCGGGGCGGCGAGCGATGGCAGAAGCATCGAAGCGAGAACGAGGAAGACCAGGACGCGGCGCATAGGCTCCTCTGGCACTGTTTTACAGGACCACTCCTGTGGCAGGGTGGATACGTGCAAGAGATTAACGCGATGTGCGTGGCGTTTTTGTGGAAGGGTTGCGCCGAAACTCTATCCGATGGGACTGGCGTGCAAACTCAACCTGCGGCGCGCAGCACAGCATCGAGAAGCCCGGGGAATCGCGCATCGAGGTCCGATTTCCGCAAGGTCGAGATGAAGCACACGCCTTCTTTGCGCTGCGCGATGAGGCCGGCCTCGCGCAGGATGCGGTAGTGGTGGGATTGGGTCGATTTTGGAAGATCGAGACCCGAGACCGCGGCGTAGCAAGCGAGCGCCCCCCTCTCCGCGAGGTTCCGCACGATGTGAAGGCGCGCGGGATCGCTGAGCGCGTAAAGCACGGCTTCAAGCTTTAAGGGCTCGGTCTCAGCAAGCGTCTCGTCTCTCATGCCGGAAAGATGGCATGGTTCACGCTAAGTTCAACAGTTCATTTATTTCGAACGGTTGAACTATGTGAGCATTGCCGTCAGAATTTCTCCGGCTTCGCTCAGATTGGCGGCGTGGGCGGCCGGGCCGGCGCCCAAACGTTCATCGCCCTGGTTGAAGCGGTTGACGTGGATGACGCGGAACCCGAAAGCAGCGGCGCCCGAGCAGTCCCATCCATTAGCGGAGACGAAGGCGACTTCCGCCTGCTCAAGCCCTAGGGCGTTCGTCGCCAGCGCATAGACTTCCGGGCTTGGCTTGTAGATGCGCACGCTGTCGGCAGACAGGATATAGTCGAACAAGCCGTCGAACTTCGCCGAAGCCACGGCTTCCGCAAGCATCGCGGGCGAGCCGTTCGACAACATGCCCGTGCGAGCGCCTGCATGTTTTAACGCTTCGAGGCATGGTCCCGCATCGGGATAGGCTTTGAGGGACGCATAGAGCGAAAGAAGCCGGTCGCGGACAGTCGCGGCAGAAAGCCCGCGAGCAGCCAGCACGAAGTCGAGCGCATCGGCCGTAATTTGCGCGAAATCGACATAATGGCCCATGAGGCTCCGCAGCCACGTGTATTCAAGCTGCTTGACCCGCCACTCCGCAGAGATGGCGGCGCTCCCATCACCCAGCTCAGCGGAGAGGGCCGCCGCCGGGGCGTGGACATCGAAAAGGGTTCCATATGCGTCAAAAACGCAAGCTTTTATCCCTTGGCTCCCTGTCATGCGTTTCTTCCTCGACGGTTTCTGTGACCGATTCCGGAGCTTCCGCTACTTCATCGCCAATCTTGCGCTAGAGCCGCCTTATTTGCAATCGATCGTGACGCGCTCCGCAAACTGTAAGCCTAGATTACTGGCTGGGTCGATATTTTCGCCAAGTTGGGCGAGTTTCCCTTCCTGCCCCGGCTGGCGGCCGCCAACATGAGCCCTGCATGGAAAGGGTGTGACCGATGCGATCTTTACTGGCGCCTTCTTATCGAAGGTCATCGCTACATACATCCCGGGATCGTAAATTGCGAAACTGAAATCCTTAAACTTTTCGCGCGGCACCGGCGTTGCCAGCGGCAAGGTAAAATAGAGTGTGAGAAGCTTGTCGTGATAAACGAGGCGGTAATCGGTCCCGGGCTCCTTAAGCGGGAGCTTCGCATTGCCAAGAAATGGAAACGTGAAATACTCGAATTCCTTCAGCGCTTCGACATTCGTCTGCGCAAGCGGCTTCAATTCTTCTTCGCTATAGATGCCGTCGCCATTGATATCGAGCCCTTGAATGGCAAACTCGCTGTAGAGCTCATCGAAAGTCCACTTATGCCGGAACCCGGTGATCTCCTGGTTCGGACCGGTTTGAAGTTCGGTTTCCACACTCACCCAGACATGCGGATGAGCCCGAGCCGCCCCGCTTGAAACAAGCGCCGGTATTGTCATTGTGAGGAGCGTGCACAGGGCAAGCGCGCGTAATTTCATCAGCCTTGGTGCTCGATCTAAGCGTTCGCCTTGGGCAGACTGTAATGCGTTGATTTGGGCTTTTTTCTGCACAAAGGCTAGCCCGAAAACGCGAAAGAGCACCCGCTCGCTGTGCCGCGCAACGTCTTATGACGCCGTGAAACTCCGCCATGCAGGCTGCGCCCTAGACGGAATACGCAAGCCTTGCAATGGAGCCGGCGGACGGCTTGCTACAGGTCGAGGACGATCTTCTGATAGAGGCCACCGAAAAAGGTCTCTTTCCGAAGCCTGACCCTGGCGCCTGCCGGAAGCCACTTGGCGATCTCGTCGCGCCAGAGATCGAGGGCGAAGGGTTCGAGGAGAGCCAGGAGAGGCTGCATAACGTAACGAAGCGGCTGCCATGGGCGCGGCCGCGCGTAGTCCACGATCACGATCTTGCCGCCCGGCTTCACGACGCGAATCGCCTCGCTTAAGGTCTTCTTGCGTTCCGCTACAGGCTGTTCGTGCAACAGGAAAAATATGAGAGCGCGATCGTAGCTTGCCGTGCGCGCGTCCAAATTCGTGGAGTCCATGCACAGCAATCGCGCCGTCGAATCCTCCGGCAGCTTCTTCGCGAGGTTCTCCAGCTGGATCGGAAGCACATCGACAACGTCGAGGGTCCCCTCGCCTTCAGGGATTTGCTTGCAAAGCCTCGGGGTCAGCTCGCCGTAGACGCAGGCCACTTGCAATGTGCGTCCCGCCAGCGGCCGCTCAAATTCCGCGAGCGCGGCGTTGAGCAGTTTGGGATAGTTTCCCCAGAGAATGAGGTTCGTCAGCCACGGGCGCTCAAAAAACCATACGGCGTTCGGATGAACATACGCCCACCAATAATGAGCGTTCAGATATTGCGGCACCTGAACTTTACCGGATCGCGGTTTGGCCGGCGCCACCTCGGGGACGAGCGTTTCTGCCTCGTCGCCGGTATCGGCGAAGAGACGAGGCTTCACGGCTAATTCTCTGCTCGATGTTAGGTTTATCGGCATTTATGCTCCCGAGGTCCAGCTTGCGATCACCACCCTGCAACTAAAGTCGCAGCTTGCGTCTGCCGGCATTGACTCATATCAACTAAGACTTTTTTCAGGGCCCTTCGCGGGGGGGACGAACGTCGCAGGCTGTTTCTTTGCTTGCCGCAGGCAAGCAAAAGCCGGGCCGTTTCAAGACATTCCCTGAAACGGCCCGGCTCGATAGTCGTTAGCGTGTTTTCGCCGGTTGTACAGAAGCCGTTTGGGCTGGCCCTGCAAGAGACTTGTAGTCAGGCAGCATGCTCGCCCCATAGAGTGGCTTGTATGCGCCTTGATGGCAAGTCGCGCAGTTGACTTTGCCGACGTCCCCAGTCGGACCAAGCCTCGAATGCGGGAACTTGCTTGTTAGCGGCTCTAGGTACTGCTTGTTCAAATCGCGAACCAAGCGGATTCCGTACCACGCGGTCGCGCGTTGCGGTGGGCTTGCATCCCACGAGAAGAACGAGCGCGTGTTATGGCAGTAGGTGCAGTTCACGCCGAGGCCCTCCGACATGTGAATCATCAAGCCATAGGTCCAATCCGTCTGCTGGATCGACTTGCGGTCACTACCGTTGGGAAGCGCAACAGTGGGTATGATGCGGATTTCCTGGTCGCCCAAGAAGAAAGGAGTGAAGGGATCCTTGGGCAGCGAGGTGAGGCCGGCCGCGACGGACGGGGTGCCGAGGCCGTTGTTGTTGTTCACAAGTCCACGACTCGGGCTTGGCTCGGAGTACCAGATGTTCTGCGGAACCGGATTCCCCCGATGGCAGGTATAGCAGGTGACCCCCGTGTTTGCGACGTGCTGCTTCCAGCTCGCGTTGATGTTCTGCGTCATTTGAAGCATCCGCCGGGCGACCACCTTTGTATAAAGGGTATCCTCGGCGAAATTGCCGCCCTCGCCATGGCAGTAAGCGCAACCCTGTTCGGGCGACACCCACTTCGTGATGGCGTTCATGAGGCGGAGGAACTCATTGGAGTCCAGATCCTTCAAAACTTGGACATTCTGATAGGCTTTGGACGAAGGAGTTCCTGCCGGATCGATTTTGTCTTCAGGCTCCGGCACCGCATTCAGCGCCTTGTTCTTAGCGCTGTTCAATGCTCTGACATTGTAGACTTGAACCTGCCCAAGCCCACGATACCCGACTTGAACCGTCTCGACCGGCGGACGCTCGAAGGTGAAGGCGATACCGATCATCAGAACAACGCCAACGGCAAGTATTGCTAAGCCGTATTTTTTCATTGCGGTGCTCCCGTGAGTGTAGCCGGATCAACGACATGCGGATAAACATCGGGATAGGTCGGCACGATTCCGTGCTTGATGCCCCAAAGATACCAGTTATCGACGACCGTACCTGACAGCAGGATGCCGATGCCGCCGGTCAGCGTGCAGAGCACGGCAAACCACCAAGCCCAGCGATGGATCGATTCCATGGTGGCGTTGAAGCCCATGGTCCATCTCCAGAACAGCGCAGCCCGTTCCAAAGCCGTTCCGCGGTCGACGGTCTGCTCGACTTCACGATCGCCACCGTAGCGGCTGACCGCGAGGATGGTCCCGCCATGCATGGCGAAAAGAAGCGCCGAGCCGTAGAGGAAGGCGATCGAGAGCATGTGGAACGGATTGTAGTAGAGATTGCCGTACCGGATCGAGAAGGCCGCCGTCCAATCGAGATGGGGGAAGATTCCGAAAGGCACTGCCTCGCTGAAGCTGCCCATGAGAACGGGGCGGATGATACCGCAGACGAGATAGAGCCAGATCGCGGAGGCGAAGGCCCACGCGACATGCGTACCCAAGCCGAGCTGACGCGCTCTATTGTACACCCTGACCCACCAGAGCAGGATGGACAACGTCAGGAAGAAGCCCGCCATCAGCCACCACCCGCCATCGTTCAAATGCGGAAGGTGGAGCCCGTTAGCGGGCGCTGGCGGATAAAGCGCCAGCCAGGGAAGCTGCCTTATGAACTCGATTGGATTCCAGTGCACCGAAGCGAGCATGTTGAGACCGATGATCTCGAAGGCAATGAAGCCGGATATAACCGACGCCACGCCGGCAAGACCAAGATAAAACGGTCCGATTTGGGCTTCGCCGAGGATACCGAGCAGGTAAGCGAAGATCGGCTTGCCATCCCGGCCCAGGGTATTCTTCCTGAGGGGGAAGCCCATTTCCGCGGGCCCCCGGACTTGGACTTGTGTGAGAAGATTTTGATATTCAGCCATGACCGTTTGCGCCGCCTATCGCCAGATTGGAAGGTTGAGCCACCAGCCCCACCATTCTGGCCAGCCACGTGTCCAGAACGGGCCGCTTATGATAATGCAGACCGCGCTCCAGAACGCTGCGCTCACCGCGCAGAACAGGCCAAGACGATGGATGCCCAGGGTCCCAACGGAGTAGCCGATGAGATCGCGGAAAAAGACGCTTTCGTGCTCCGGCGTCTTGACGGTGTCATTTCCGCCAGGATTGAGCGCGGAGAGAATAACGCCGCCATGCATTCCCAAAAGCAAGGCCGTCGTGAAGAAGAAAGTGATGGCTATCATATGCGCCGGATTATAGTGGAAGTGCAGGTATTGGTACCCGACGTTCGACACCCAATCGAGATGGCTTAGAATCCCGTATGGGAAGCCGTGTCCCCAAGCGCCGAGAAGCACGGGGCGTATCACCACGAGAGCGATATAGGCGAAAATCGCAAAACCGAACGCGATGGGGATATGGTAGCCGATACCGAGTTTCCGGCAGATTTCGACTTCGCGCAAAGCCCAGGATACAAAGGCTCCAATCGCGCAAATCGTGATGAGCTGCCAGAGCCCTCCCTGAGCGAGAGGAGCAAGTGCCAGCCCATACTTCAGATCCGGAGGGGCGATACTGATCCTCCAGATGTTCCAAGTCGGCCCAATGGCAGCACCCCATACGATGAGCAAAGTGCCAAGAGCCGCGAAGAAGACGGTGGTAACTCCGAAAAAGCCCACGTAGAAGGGGCCCACCCAAAAATCAAATAGATCGCCGCCGAGGATGGTGCCGCCCCGGACGCGGTATTTCTTTTCATAACTGAGCAGTGCCATTGCTCACCTCCAATTTAGGAGGCGAGACATGGCCCTGCCTCCTGTCATGAACCATGAAGGCGGATGAGGTAAAGATCCCCGTCCGCTTTCAATTTGTAGCTCCGGCTATCAACGGCTCGGAGGAAGAGGAGAGTTTTGGACTGCCACAGCCGGCTTCCGGCCGACGTCAATCCAGGCACTACCATAGCGATCCGTGCTCAACACGATGAAGTGGATCAGGAGCGCCAGCAAGAAAAGGAAGGAAGCCAACGCGATGAGAACCCTGCGGGGATCGAAGAGAAGCCAAATGCGCCACATGGTTTTTTCTCCTAGCTAAGATATTGAGCGACGCTAAGCGCGGCCGTTTGAATTGACTCCAGCGATGCGGATGGGGCAAGCCAGGGGCGCCATTGCCATACGAGGAAGTGCGCAATGATTGCCACAAGTACAAATACGATGAAGCTGCCCACGAATATATTGTGGAACTCCTTCGCCTCGCCTTCGGTCAAGCCCGATAGGGAGACATCTTTCCGTTCGTCAGCCATGGCTGTGATCTCCGGTGTTTGACTAACTGCGTGCCGCGCGACCCCGGCGGCCAGGTGAGCCGCGGCGTTAGCCGCGGAGTAGGTCAGCCCGGTCGCCCGGGCAATGTTCAGTTCATGAAGGCAAAGGGCAGGCAGGTATTCGCTGCCGCTTTCGCCTCCGCTATGAGCGATTTGCGCTGTGCGCCGCCGCTGAGCGGAGCCGCCAGCCGTTTGACGGCACCGGCGCCCAGGAAAAGCAGGAATGCTAGAAAAAACATAAGCCTGAACTCTCTGGCCTCGTTTGCCCGATGCCTTGCGCGAGTGTCAGCGGCGTGCAACGGAAAGGTATTCATTGCTCCTTGCCCTCCTCGGCCCTCTGCTTTGTCCATGGATCCCTGCTCATGCCGCCCTGCCTTCCGCGGCGAAGGAAGAAACGCTAAGGCGGCGCGCTGTCACGCGGCTTTCCCCGGCCTCGCGAGCTGCGGTCTCAGCGGCGTCCCGAAACCGTTTGGCCGCCGATATGCGGACGAGGACCGGTTGAGCCTCCACCATCTCATCGAGGAGCGCTCTTGCGTCGTCGTCCCAAGCCAACTGGCGGTTGATCCGTGACGGCGTCGCATCGATCAGGTCCAGGTCGGTCCCAAGCGGCAGAATGTTGAAAAGTGCGTCGAAGAGGGCATTGCAAACCTCTTGGACGAGGTAGACCGCGCCGGCGTAGCCCATGAAGGGCGTGCCCGTGTGCCTCCGGATGATTGCGCCAGGGAAAGACGCGGGGATGAAGATCGCCCGCCCCTTCGCCTCGGCCAGATACATGCGCTCATTGTAGCTGCCGAACAGAACGAGCGGCGGCTTCTCACGGATGAGCTTCCTGGCCTCCTCGTTGTCCGGCTTCACACCCGCCCGGCGCGGAATAGCGAACGTGCAAGGCAGGCCGAGCTCGCCTTCAAGGAAGTGCCGGACGCCCCTGGCATAGGTTTCGTTCGCGACAATCCCAAAGCTCGCAGTCCCGAAGAAGTCTTGCGTCACCGAGCGCCACAGATCCCAAAGGGGCTTGATCGTGGTTAGCTTTTCGCGCTCGATGAAAGGCTCGGGGTCGATGCCGAGAATCTCACCGAGCGCCCGGAGAAACTTTGTCGTGGAATGCAGGCCGATGGGGGCCTGAAGGTAGGGCTTGTCGAGCACTTCGCAGAGGCCGCGTCCAAACTCGCGATAGAGGCAGACATTGGCGTCTGCGGCCGCGAGCGCGGGGACTTCGTTCAAGTGGCATCCGAGCGGGAAGACCAGATTGACTTCCGCGCCGATACCCTCGACGAGACGGCGAATCTCGGCGATATCCGAGGGCATGTTGAACATGCCGTAGCTTGGTCCGATGAGGTTGACCTTGGGCTTCGCGCCCTCAATCTTAGGCTTGGCCTTCAACTTGCGCTTGGCGCCAAACTCGGTCCAAAGCCACGTCATTGCGCGGTTGGCGCACTGCCACTGATCCTCGTCGATGGTACGCGGCAAGAAGCGAAGGATATTCGTGCCTTCGGGGGTCACGCCGCCGCCGATCATCTCGGCGATTGAGCCGGTGACGACGACGCTTGGCTGCTTCGGATCGAGCGTTTTGTGTGCGCGCTTCATCGCGCCCTCGGTGCCGTGCTGGCCAAGTTCCTCTTCAGATAGGCCGGTCACCACGATGGGCAGTTCGTGCGGCGGCAAAGCATCGGTATAATGGAGAACCGCCGTCACAGGGAGGTTTTCGCAGCCGACGGGGCCGTCGATGATCACCTGTAGCCCCTTGACCGCGGAGAAGACATACACCGCGCCCCAATAGCCCCCTGCCCGGTCGTGGTCGGAGATCAGCATCCGATCGCCTCCTCTGGCAGTTTTGCCGAGGGTTTCCGGACGGCGATCTCGTGCTTCTTCGGCGGAGCCTTAGGCGCCTGGTCCCACACGCCAGCCGTATGTCCCTCGCCCACGCCTTCGAAGAAAGACTTCATCTCGTCGAAGCGGCCCTTGCTGGCGATGGCTGTATTGATAACCTGCGCCAGCGATCCGGCGCCCGCCGCGCCCATGAGCGGGCGCGCCGAAATGAGGTTCGTGAAATAGAGCGCCGGCGTTGCGGCTTGCTTCGCGGCCTGCACGACGGGAGTCGTCCCGATGGCGAGATCGGGGCCGAATTCCTCGACCGCGGCGAGATCCTGTTCGAGCGTGGCGCGATAGTTGACGCGAACGCCTTTTGCTTCCAGCCACTCGCGGTCTTTTTCGGACCATTTCGTCCGGGGCGCGGCGGTGCCCACATAGGGCACATCAGCGCCGGACTCCACGAGAAGGCGTGCGACAAGCAGTTCGGAGCCCTCATAGCCCGAGACCGTGACGCGGCCGGCAATGGGAGATTTGGCGATCGCGTCGCGCACGCCGGGGAGAATCCGGTTGAGAGCGGCGTCTACGGCTGGCCTGCCAACACCGCAGGCCTCTCCAACAGCTTCAAGCCAACTCGCCGTGCCGTCGTAGCCCACGGGAGCGCTGCCGAGGATGGTGCGGCCGGCAGCCTCGAATTCACGGATTGAAGCCGTGTAGAAAGGATGGATCGCAGCCGTCGCAGCGCAGTCGAGGGCGGCATAAAGCTCGCGCCATTCGCGGGTCGGGACGACAGGACCGGCGGCGAGCCCGAGCGGCTCCAGCATCATGCCGATGGTGACAGGGTCGACCGGAAACATCTCGCCCAGGAACGTGATTGTTGGGCGCCCTGTGCGTTCCGTGCGCGGTGCCTGCACCGGCCCTTGTTCCGCCTCCAAGCGTGCGTAGCGCAGCATGGCGCCGGCGAGCACATCTTTCGCCTCGGCATGCGTCGGAACGCCGAAGCCCGGAACATCGATGCCGATGATGCGGACGCCGTTAATTTCCTTAGGTAGCAGCCGGAGCGGCACGCCAGATGCGGTGGGAACGCAAAGGTTCGTCACGACAATTGTATCGTAGAGAGCCGGGTCAGCCAGCTTGAAGACGGCCTCCCGGATATCTTCGAAGAGCTTGCCTGTGACGAGCGTTTCCGAGTTGAAGGGGACGTAGCCGACTGTGCGTTTCGCACCATAGAAGTGCGATGTGAACGTGAGGCCGTAAACGCAGCAGGCCGATCCGGACAGCACGGTCGCGGTCCGGCGCATGCGAAGCCCGACGCGAAGCGATCCGAAGGCCGGGCACATGCTCTGCGGCTGATCGTGCGGCCCCACCGGATAATCCTTGGCATATTGCTCCAGGATTTCGCTCTTTCCAGCCGCGGCGGCCGCGCGCTTCATCTCCGGCGCGCCAGCATGGCAACCCTGGCCGTCTCCGGGTTGGGAGGGCACTGAGGGCGCGGTTGGAGATGTGTCGAATGCGGTCATAAACTTTGCCTCAAGCCGCGTCGTAAATGACTTCGAGGGAAGGTTTGACGGGAACTTCACCGCCGCGCATGTCTGCCTGAGAGGCTGGTTGCAGGACCACGTCGCGCCCAACAACGTCGCTCTTGAAAAGGCCTAGCAAGGCATCCTGAGACAAGGGCTTGGGCCGGACCGGTGGCGCCTCGGCGACATTTGTCGCCAGCAATTCAAACACCGGGGCCCAGGCGCCTCCCGGGCGGCCGATGATTTCGTAATTCGCGCTCTTCCGGCGGATGTCGTCATTGGCCGGGATAGCCGATAGAACCGGAATTCCGGCTTCCTGGCAGAAAGCGTGCGCTTCGCCCGTGCCGTCATCCTTATTGATGACCATACCGGCCACGCCGACATTGCCGCCAAGTTTTCTGAAATATTCCACCGCCGAACAGACGTTGTTGGCGACGTAAAGCGACTGCAGGTCGTTCGACCCGACAACGATCACCTTCTGGCACATGTCGCGTGCGATCGGCAGACCGAAGCCGCCGCAGACCACGTCGCCCAGGAAGTCGAGCAGAACGTAATCGAAGCCCCACTCGTGGAAGCCGAGCTTCTCAAGCAACTCGAAGCCGTGGATGATGCCACGTCCGCCGCAGCCGCGCCCGACTTCCGGGCCACCAAGCTCCATTGCGAACACGCCATCGCGCTTGAAGCAGACGTCGCCGATCTGGACTTCCTCGCCGGCAAGCTTCTTTTTTGACGATGTCTCGATGATCGTCGGGCATGCCCGGCCGCCGAATAGCAGCGAGGTCGTATCGCTTTTCGGATCGCAGCCGATCAGCAGCACACGCTTGCCCTGCTGCGCCATCATGTACGAGAGGTTGGCGAGCGTGAAACTCTTGCCGATACCGCCCTTGCCGTAGATCGCTATGATATGCGTCTCGCGCTTGGTCTCGGTCGGCACGGCGTCAAGCTCGACGGCGGCTTCTGCTCGAAGCGCCTCGTTTTGCTTTTCGAAAACCGTAGCCCGGTTATCCAAACTCATGCGCAGGAACTCCAGTTCAGGACCATCTTCAAGCATTCAGGGTCGTCGAACGCCGTGCGGTACGCAGCGGGCGCGTTGCTGGCTGGCTCGGTGTGGGAGATCAAGCCGTCGAGCGAAAGCCGCCCATCCTCGATCATGGCGGCGACCGCGACGAGGTCTTCCCGCAGCCACTGGGCCGCGATGCGGAAGTGGGCCTCGCGCATAAACGCCGGCGGGAAGGCAAAGGATGGCCGCTCGGTGTAGAAGCCCGCGAGCACGATCTCTCCACCGGCGTGAAGACGCATCACGAGCGTATCGAGCAAGGCCGCATCGCCGCTGACGTCGTAGATGGCTTTGTAGTCCTTCCGCTTATCCAGATCGGGCGAAATGACGGCGTAGCCTTCAGCCCCGGAAGCACGAATCGGATTCTTTTCCCAGACCGTGGGAGCGGGCGCTCCGCAGGCGATGGCAATGCGCGCCAGAAGGCGCCCGAGCACGCCGTGCCCGACGATGAGATCGGGATGATGCCCGTGTCCGGGATCGATCGCATGATAGGCTGTCGCCGCAAGCGCGAGCAGAATTCCGTTCCGCCCCAATTCTTCGCTGATTTTCAGCGCGCGAGTCTCGGGAAGTACGAGCCGGGAGGCCGATCCGCCGAACAGGCCGCGGACGGTCCCATAGCAATGCGCGCCCGGCACGAATACGAGGTCGCCAACCTTGCAGTGGGTCCTCGATCCGGCGAAAGAGACGCGCCCGACCAATTCATAGCCCGGAACGAGCGGATATCCCATGCCGGGGAAGTGCGGCATCCGCCCTGACCAGAGCAGGCGCTCCGTGCCGGTGCTGATCCCGCTCCACGCAACGTCCACGACCAGATCGTTGTCTCCAGCCGGAGCCAGGTTGAGCTCGTTCAGCTCTATCCGCATTGGCTCCTGCAGAACGATGGCCAAGGTATGCATTGAAAAACTCCGAATGGGCAAGGCACTCCTGGTGCCTGGTCTGGAGTGTCAGTCTAAATTGACGCTGTTGATTGTCAAGGCGGACTTACAAGAAGTTACCCATTCATCTTCATTTTGCAAGCAGGACGCGCGTCAGCAAAGGTTGATAAATGTCAATTTCTTTGACCCTGTCGAAGCCCGCGGCCTTGAGTAAAGCCTTTAGTTCCCGCTTCGTTCGCGGCCGGCCACCGCCCATTGCAAGCAAATAGAGCGCGAAGTAGGCTCCCACGCTTTCTGCGCCCGCTGTTTCGGCCATCGGCTCCGCGACAATAAGCGCTCCCCCTGGCGGCAGTGCCTGTCTCGCGCTCTTGAGGATATCTAGAGCGGGGCCGTCGGCGTGATCGAGGATGATCCGGATGAGTGTGATCACGTCCGCGCCCTTGGGAAGGCTGTCCCGCCTCATGTCGCCTTCGAAGACCCTAACCCTGGATTGCAGGCCGGCTTCCCGGAAGCGCTCGCGGGCGAGCGCTGCGACGGCCGGGAGCTCGAACAGCATCAGGTCCAGATCCGGAACCCGGCCGGCAGCCGCGGTCAGGAACGTTCCATTGCCGCCGCCGGCGTCCATCAAGCACTTGTACCGGCGCAGCGGCACGGCATCCAGAATCTCATTTGCGATGGCTGGCATCGTGGATGACATGAGCTTGGTGTAGTCCGAGACAGCGCTCCCGGCGCTTACCGCGGCGTCATCGCCGTGCGCGTAAGGCCAATAAGCCGAAAGCCCTGTTGCCTGCTGTCCTTTCAGGAGGCGGACGGGGTCGAGAAGATCCCTATAGAGAACGGCGTGATGCTCGACCATCGCCGAGAGCCCCGGGCTCGAAAGCACAGCGGCCCCGAGGCGCGCGAGGCCCCACCGGTTTCCGCTGAACTTTTTGGTGAGCCTGAGCGCGGAACTCGCGGTGAGAAGCCTGCGCGTGGCGTCAGGTTCGAGACCGATGCGGCTCGCCAGGGCCTCCTCGCTGAGCGGCGCTTCCGACAGCGCTTCGAAGAGCCCTAGCTTCACGCAGGCAAAAAGCGTTTGCGCGTAGACAAAGCCCGCGCAAATATCGAACAAGGCGCGCGCCTCGCGCCGCGCGATCGGCCGCGTAAGGGGGAACTTTTCAGCAAGGCGCACGATTTTGGGGTTGCGCAAAAGACGGGCGGGAAAATCGAAATCCAGTAGATACCTCCCGGCCGGGCTTTCGTGCCGGCAACAGCGGCTGTCAACTCTAATTGTCACTTTGAACTGTCAATTATGATGGACAAAACTATCCATGCGTGTCAACGCTATTGACGTGGAGGCAGGGTTGCACGGCGAACGCATTGTCATTATCGGAGCCGGGATTGGCGGCCTTGCCGCAGCCATGGTTCTCTCCGCCAAGGGACTTCAAGTCACTGTTCTGGAGAAGGAACCCGCTCCAGGCGGCAAGATGCGCGAAATCGCCATAGGCGATCGGCGGATCGACGCCGGGCCCACCGTCCTTACGATGCGCGAGGTGTTCGAAGGTCTTTTCGAACAAGCCGGCACCGCTTTAAGCGATCACCTGAAACTAGAGCCGGCGTCCGTTCTTGCCCGTCATGCCTGGGATGGCGGCGGCGAGTTGGACCTCTACGCGGACATGGAGCGCTCGGCGGACGCGATCGGCAGCTTTGCCGGGGCGGCGAATGCGCGCGGTTATCTCGACTTTTGCGCTGAGGCGCGGGAGATTTACCGGGTCCTGAACCGCTCCTTCATTCAGTCGCAAAAGCCAAGCCTGCCTGAACTGATGTGGCGGATCGGACCTCACCGGATTCGCGATCTCTGGCGCATCAACCCGTATCAAAGCCTTTGGAAGGCGGTTTGCGGCCGCATGAGCGACCCGCGGCTGAGGCAGCTTTTCGCCCGCTACGCGACCTATTGCGGCTCATCGCCATTCCTGGCCCCGGCGACGCTCATGCTCGTTTCGCATGTCGAACAACAGGGCGTGTGGCTTGTCGAAGGCGGCATGCAGCGTCTCGCCGCCGCCATGATGAGTGCCGCTGCGAACTGCGGCGCGGCCTTTCACTTCGGGGCCGAAGCCGCAGAGGTGCTTCTTGCTCATGGCAAGCCGGCCGGCGTCCGGCTCAAGACCGGCGAGCACATTCCCGCCGATGCGATTGTCATCAACGCCGATGCGACGGCGGCTGCGTCTGGGCTCCTCGGGGCTGCCCTTAAAGGCCGCGCCCGGCCGGTTCCAGGGCGCGCGCGTTCGCTGTCGGCTCTGACCTGGGCTCTCGTCGCGGAAACGGCCGGTTTTAAGCTTGCCCGGCATACGGTCTTCTTTTCGCAATCGGATTATGCTTTAGAGTTCGATGCTATTTTCCGGCGTGGCGTCCTTCCCGCCGGTCCTACCGTTTACGTCTGCGCCCAGGACAGGGACAGCGAGGGCAAAGTTCGCCACGGTGGGCAAGAAAGACTGCTTCTTGTGGTGAATGCCCCCGCATGCCGCGCATCGCGTATGCTCAGTGAATTGGAGATCGAAGAATGCGAAAAGACGATTTTCGCAACGATGCAGCGATGCGGCCTGACCCTTCAGCGGAGCAGCGCCCAAACGGTCAGGACGTCGCCGGCCGGATTTGCAGCTTTGTTTCCGGGGAGCAACGGGGCGATCTACGGGAGGGCATCCCACGGATGGATGGCTTCCTTCCGGAGACAGAGCGCGCGCTGCATGATACCGGGTCTGTATTTCTCGGGCGGGAGCGTTCACCCGGGGCCGGGGGTGCCGATGGCGGCGATGTCGGGCAGGCTGGCGGCGGAGGCCTTGCTGAAAGACTTCGCTTTGCAGAAGCGGTTCCACCCGGCGGCTATGCCTGGTGGTATCTTGACGCCTTCAGCAATGACGGGCGCCACGGACTGACCGTGATCGCCTTTATTGGCAGCGTCTTCTCTCCCTTCTATTTTCGCGCGCGCCGCGCGAACCCGGCCGCGCCGCCCGATCAGCACACCGCGCTGAATGTCGCGCTCTATGGCAGGGGTGCCCAGCGCTGGACAATGACGGAGCGCGGCGCAACCCAACTGCGCCGGAGCGGTTCGGCTCTGGGGATAGGACCGAGCATACTTGAGGCGGATGCCTCCAAGCTCACGCTTGCCATCGAGGAGCGTTCGCCGCTCACCGGCGGACGTGTAGCCGGCACGATTGTTGTGAAACCCGCGATGCTGACGGACTTCCGGGCGGCTCTCGACGAAAACGGGCGCCATTTTTGGCATCCCGTCTCACCGCGCGTCCAAGTCGAAGCCAATTTCGAACAGCCGTCTCTATCGTGGAGCGGCGTTGGCTACCTCGACATGAACTGGGGCAGCGAACCGCTTGAGAACGGATTTGTGCATTGGAATTGGTCGCGCGCGACTTTGAGGAATGAGACGGCGGTCCTCTACGATTTGACGCGCCGCACGGGAACGCCCCTGAGCCTTTGCCTCTCCATTGGCGCCAATGGAAATGTTGAAGCTCGCGATCTTCCGCAAACCTGCATCCTGCCGGCAACGCGGCTTTGGCGCATGAGAAGAAGCACGCGCGGAGACGAAACCGGCAGCGCAGGCGTTGTGCGGACGTTGGAGGATACGCCGTTCTATTCCCGCTCCATGATCTCCACCCATATTTTCGCCGAGCCCGCAATCGCGATGCACGAAAGCTTGTCGCTCGACCGCTTTAGAACGCCAATCGTGCAGATGATGCTACCCTACCGGATGAGGCGCGCTTAAGGCGGTTGAAGCTCCCAAGCATTGCTTTGGCCGCCCAGTTCGCTTCCGCCACCCGGGCTGGGGCTGAGGGCGATCTCCGCTGAATCACAAGATGGTTAGCTTCCCTTGAAAAGGGCGAAGGCGCGCTCATCCTCTTAGGCAGCGCGGCGCCAGCCATGGATCAATCGATAGGGAGCAAGTGATGGGAGACTACCGCAAGACCGCTGAGGCCATCTCCAAGCTGACGCCGGAGCAATATCGCGTCACGCAGCAAAACGGCACGGAGGCACCAGGAACCGGCGAATATCTCGATAATAAAGAGCCGGGTATCTATGTCGACGTGGTCTCGGGCGAGCCATTGTTCGCCTCGTCCGACAAGTTCGAATTGGGATGCGGCTGGCCGAGCTTCACCAAACCGATTGAACCCGCCACCATCGCCGAATTGAAGGACATGACGCATGGCATGGTTCGCACCGAGGTGCGCTCCAAATCCGGCGACAGCCACCTTGGGCATGTTTTTCCCGACGGCCCCTTGGATAGCGGCGGCCTGCGCTACTGCATAAACTCCGCCTCCTTGCGATTTATTCCTCGTGACCGGATGGAAGCCGAGGGCTACGGAGCCTATTTGGATCAAGTGGAGGATGTAAAATGACCACGGAACGAGCGGTTCTTGCCGGAGGCTGCTTCTGGGGCATGCAGGACCTCATCAGGCGACAGCCCGGCGTGATTTCGACCCGCGTTGGATATACCGGTGGCAAAGTGCGGAACGCGACCTACCGGAACCACGACGGGCATGCCGAAGCGATTGAGATCGCCTTCGATCCCACCAAGACGAGCTACAGGAACCTCTTGGAATTCTTCTTTCAGATTCACGATCCGACCACGCTCAATCGCCAGGGCAACGATCGGGGGACGAGCTATCGCTCGGCAATTTTCTACACCAATGACGAACAAAGAAAAGTTGCCGAAGATACGATTGCCGATGTCGAGGCTTCGCGTTTGTGGCCCGGCAAGGTGGTGACCGAAGTCGTGCCCGCAAGCGACTTCTGGGAAGCAGAGCCTGAACACCAGGATTATTTGGAACGTTACCCAACCGGTTATACCTGCCACTTCGTGCGCCCCGGTTGGAAACTCCCGCGAAGAGCCGCGGCAGGCTAGGGCCTGTTGCGTTTTAGCATGCAAATCATGGCCGTTTCTCCGGCCCTCTGCGCGCTCCCTGCAGAAAGCGAGGTAGTCCCGGCCAAGTCCGCGAAAACCTGCTTCTGCTCCGTCAACCGAACTGCCTTGAAAAGTGAGTGACAACGCGCAGGTTCATCGAAGCCCTACTCCTGCCCCTTCCGCCGGTTCAAAAACGCCAGGCGCTCGAACAACTGCACATCCTGCTCGTTCTTGAGCAGGGCGCCGTGCAGCGGCGGAATGAGCTTCCTCGGGTCGCGCTCCTTCAGCGTCTCGGCGTCGATGTCCTCGTTCACGAGCAGCTTGATCCAGTCGAGCAGCTCGGAAGTGGACGGCTTCTTCTTGATGCCGGGCACGTCGCGGATGTCGTAGAAAATGCTCAGCGCCTCGCGCAAAAGCCGGGGCTTCAGCCCGGGAAAATGCACGTCCACGATGGTTTGCATGGTCGCGGGGTCGGGGAAGCGGATGTAGTGGAAAAAGCAGCGGCGCAGGAATGCGTCGGGCAGCTCTTTCTCGTTGTTCGAGGTGATGAACACGATGGGGCGCACCTGCGCCTTAACAACCTCGCCGGTCTCGTAGACGAAGAACTCCATGCGGTCGAGCTCTTGCAGCAGGTCGTTCGGAAATTCGATGTCGGCTTTGTCGATCTCGTCGATGAGGAGGATCGGCCTTTTGTCCGTCTCGAAGGCCTCCCAGAGCTTGCCGCGGCGGATGTAGTTCTTGATGTCCTTCACGCGCTCGTCGCCGAGCTGGCTGTCACGCAGGCGGCTCACCGCGTCGTAGTCGTAGAGGCCCTGCTGTGCCTTTGTGGTGGACTTGACGTGCCACTCGATGAGCGGTGCGCCCAACGCGTTCGCGACCTCGCGCGCGAGTACGGTCTTGCCTGTGCCCGGCTCGCCCTTCACGAGCAGCGGCCGCTCCAGCACAATGGCGGCATTGACCGCGACGCGGAGGTCGTCTGTTGCGACGTAGGTATCCGTTCCTTCAAAGCGCATGGTCACTCTTTCCTTCACTAGCACTGTACCCCTCATCCTGTCCTTCTCCCGCAAGGGGAGAAGGAACGCTGTTTCTCCCCTCTCCCCTCGCGGAAGAGGGGCAGGGGTGAGGGGGTTAATCACCGGCCGGTTTCATGGTGCGTTCGGCATCGAATTGATACCGCGTGTTGCAGAACTCGCAGGTCACGGTGATGACGTTGTCATCGGCCATGCCATCGAGGTCCTGCTCCGAAAACTGGCCTAGCATGTCCTCCACACGCTCACGGGAGCAATTGCACTTCGCCGAAAGCGGGGACGCGTTGAAGGCGCGCACCTCCTCCTCGTGGAAGAGCCTGTAGAGGAGCCGTTCGGGGGACAGCATCGGGTCGAGCAGCTCGTGATCCTCAACCGTCATGGCAAGGGCTAGTGTGCGCCGCCAGCCTTCCTCGCCGCTCCCATCGTCATGGACTGGCGGGAGGACCTCGTCGCCACGCGGGCGCCCGCCCTCGCCGGTCAGCTTCTGCACCATGAGGCCGCCAGCGCGCCAGGCCCAACGCCCGGGCTCTGTGCCGGCCGCGCCCATATAGTGACGGGCAACCGCGATGCGCAGGAAGGTGGGTATCTGCTCGGATTGATCGAAATACGCGTGTGCCGCATCGGTGAGGCTCTCGCCCGTGAGCGCGACGATGCCCTGATAGCGTTCCATTCCCGCGCCGGGATCGATGGTCATGGCGAGATGGCCGTCACCAAGCATCAGCTTTTGCCCGCTTGAACCATTCACAACGCGGGCAAGATCGCCGGGGTTATAGCTGGCGTAGCCCCTGAGATGACCGGGGGTGTTGTAATGCACAACGATAAAGCTCACCGCCCCGTTGGACTGGGTTTGCAGGATGAACTTGCCGTCGAATTTCAGGGCGGCGCCGAGCATCGCGGTCAGAGTTATAGCCTCGCCGAGAAGCAAGAGAACAGGTTCGGGATAGGCATGCTTGGTGAGGATCTCGTCCAAAGCCGCGCCGAGCCTGACGAGGCGCCCGCGCCCGCCGGATGCTTCTAATTGGAAAGGGAGGACATAATCGCTAAACTTTTCGGCGCCGGTACCGGCCGGCCTATCGAAATCTCCACCCATCAAACCTTCTCAAGGCACCTTGCACCGTTCATTTTCGCTGATAACACGTTGTATTCACGCGCTTTTTTAGAGTTCACCACTTTTAGCTTCGATGGGTGTGCCAATTTCGTGTCAAACTGGCATCCAAAAACGCGTTCCGCAACCCCCTCAAGATCCTCGGAATGCACATACCTGCGCATTAAAAGAGTCGGGTTGCCAGGTGCCGATGGTCTTGGCGTCTTGACCTCTCCGCACGATCATCTCTGTGGCGAAGCTGTGACGCCCGGCTTCGCGCCGTGAAGCATATGGAAGGCCGGCGCGTTTCACTGTGTTCTCCCTCATCTCTGGCGGACACCCCGGCTTATAATACCCGAAGACTCGCCATGTGCCATCCTTGACTTGCCGGGGCGCCAGTGTGCGCAGTTCAGCCGCAAATTCGCGCATGAGATGATACACGCGGGGATCTCCGTTCTTCGACTTCGATGGCCATGGCAAGGTTCTGCCATTTGGCAAGAGCGGAGCCCCGCGCGTTGGCAGCAGCGTATAAAAATCCTCGCCGGGCGTCGCGAAAACGAGGGCGTTTTCGACTGTACTGCCTTCATTCCGCTCACCCGGAAAGAAGACATCGACTGCCCGGCGTAAGCGGCTGCCAACCACAGAGTAAATATCCCCCGGCAAAGCCGGGGGCTTTAAAACATGAGCCGCTCAAAGCGGCGGCTGGGGACGCTAACGCGGCCCCAATGAGATGAGCCGCCTGTTGGCGGATCTCAGTTCCAGAGGCGCAACTGATCCAGTCGCTTGTCTTCCGCCTCCTGGTTCTTAATGTATTGCCTGATCACCTTTTCATCGCGGCCTACGGTGGATACAAAATACCCGCGAGCCCAGAAGTGCTGACCTACAAAGTTCCGCTTCCTTTCGCCGTAGACACGGGCCAAATGGATCGCGCTCTTGCCTTTAATATACCCAATCACCTGCGACACCGAATATTTCGGCGGGATCGAAATCAACATATGCACGTGGTCCCTCATCAAATGTCCCTCCTCGATCCGGCTCTCCTTCTGCGCGGCAAGCTTGCGAAACACCTCCCCCAGATACTTCCGCAGCTCCGCGTAGAGCGTCTTTCTGCGGCACTTCGGGATGAACACAACGTGGTATTTGCAGTCCCATTTCGTGTGGCTTAAGCTCTCGTGATCGTCCATCGATCTTCCCTTTCGTGTGCTTGGCGGCTCACGAAAGGGAGCGTCGGGGATCCACTGCCGGAAATGTCAAACTGCTACTGCCACCCCGGCAGAGCCGGGGGGCTTCCCGCTTGGGCTAATCCCTCAGATCGATACAATTATGCTGCTGCCCGGCGCTATACGGCGACGCGAATTTTACCGTTGCCGAAACTTTGCCGCGAAGCTTATGTTAACTCAACCGATTCGGCACTTAAAGGGAGAGGCTCGATATGAAAGCTCTTGTCGCAGTAGCTGGTGGCGTACTGCTCGCGCTCGGACTAACATCCGCTGCGAGCGCGTCCGCGCGCGTTGGCGTTCTTCGCTGCCACGTTCATCATGGCATCGGCTACGTCATAGGGTCCGCGCATCCGGCGCGCTGTGTATTTACATCGGACTATGGGATTTGCGAGCGCTATACCGGCGTCGTGAAGCGGCTCGGCCTCGATCTCGGCTATACGCACGGCGCGGTCGTCACCTGGGCCGTTGTCGCTCCGAGCGCGATCCGGCACCGCGCCCTTCGCGGCGACTATTTCGGCGCTTCGGCTGACGTCTCGGCCGGCGTCTGGCTTGGGAGCCAACGTGCTTGTGGGTGGCAATGCGGGCACGATCTCGCTGCAGCCGCTCAGCCTCAAGACCGAGTCAGGCGTCGCGATCGGCGCTGGCGCAGGCGTGCTTGAGCTGCGTTAGATTGAGAGCCCCCTCGCGCGATGGCTCCGTCCAAATCGCGATATGATTGGTTGCCTCTGGGGGGATAGCATCCCCAGAGGTTGATGGTCCGGTTCCGTTCGCCGGCCTTCGCCGCGGCGATTGTTGACCGGCATGAGCGAGGAGCTTCTGCTGCGCACCCGCGGTCAACTCCTCCGTCCGCTTGGCCGCACGAAAAGGGCCGCGATCTCGACATGCGCCGAGAAACAGAATTGGTCGAACGCCGCTAGCCGTGAGAGATGAAAGCCGCCGCCGGTCAATATGGCCGCGTCGCGGGCGAAGCTCGCGGGATTGCAGGACATCATCGCGACGGCCGATGCCTTCGATGCCGCGAGCGTCCGGCATTGCGTTTCGGCGCCTTCGCGCGGCGGATCGAGGATCGCGGCAGCAAACCTGCCGAGTTCGAGCGGCCCGAGAGGGTTGCGGAAGAGATCCCGGCGCACGGCGTTGACCGGTTTTAGCCCTTTCGCTTGTCTGGCTGCTGCGGCAAGCGCCTCAACGGCGGCCGAGTTCTGTTCATAAGCCGTCACCGGTGCCAATTTCGCGGCCGGGAATGTGAAAGCGCCAAGGCCGGCGAAGAGGTCGCAAACGGGACCGTTCCGGATCGCCTTCGCTTCGGAAAGCGCTTCGAGAACCCAGTTCGCCATATCCTGTTCGCAAGACTCGACCGCCTGCAAGAATGCATCTGGAGGCAGCATGACGCGAACCCCTCCGCAGAGAACGAAGGGCGCGGCCGCCTGCAGCAGGACCTCGCCGTTCCAGAGCGCCCGAATAAAGCCCGCAGCCGTTAGCGCTTCGATGATTTGGGCCTGGGCGCCCGCTCTCGGAGGAGGCCCTTCGACACTACAGTCGAGGCCGTTTACCGCGGCAGCGATGGAGAGCTTTGCCTCGCTCAGCGCCGGCATCGCCGTGGCGAGGGCGCCCCGGAGAGCGGGCAAGGCGGAAGCGATCCGGGGCACGAGGATTGGACATTCCTCCAGATCAACGAGGGTGTGGCTTCGCGCCGCCAAATAACCGAGCTGGATGTCTTTCCCCGCGCGACTCGCCGTGAAAGTCGCGCGACGGCGGCTTGGGACGGGATAGGTTCTCAGCGGCTCTACTGCCACCTCGATACCGGCCCGTGCCAGCGCCGAAGTCACAAGCCCTTCTTTCCAGGCGCGGTAAGCCGCCTCGCTCCAGTGCTGCAACGCGCATCCGCCGCATTCTCCAAAATGCCGGCAAAGGGCGGTAACGCGGTCGGGCGACGCGATGTGAATGGCCGTGGCCATGCCTCTCGAACCATCGCGCTGCACAAAAACGCGCTCTCCGGGCAAGGTAAACGGGACATGGAGTGTCCGGCCTCCGGTCCGCGCAACACCGTGCCCTTGCGCACCCATCGCCTCGATCGCAACTTCGACGGCGGCGGTGCTCGCGGCGGTAGATTCTGCAGACGGCGCCGGGGGGCGCTTCTTCCTTGCCATTCGGTCCATGCCCGCGAGTAAGCCTCCACGCTAAGCAAAAGCTGGCGATCAAGGCCGCCTGGTGCCTGCTAGATCCCAAACAGCATGGTGCGGTTCATAGCCGGGCGCTCCCTCATGCGGTCGAGCCAGGCCCCAATGGCGGGATGCGCGCCGAGCAGTTCATGCCCCTCAGGCATCGTGGAGACATAGTAGATTTGCGGCGCCCAGAGCAGATCCGCAAGCGAAAGCGTTTGGCCCGTGAGATAAGGGCCGCCCCCCATCAATCGAGCAAGCTCTGCGGTACAGGTTCTCCCCATGGGCATCACGGCTTCGATAGCAGCGAGATCTGCGGGCTGTCCCATGAGCCTGGGCTTGATTCACGCGTTCCCAGCCGGCGATGGAGGCAAATTTCGGGAAGAAATACCAGTCGTTGATGCCGATCAGCTGGTCCATGCGCGCGCGGGCCCGGATATCGCCGGGAACGAGCGGCTCGCCGGGGAACGCGTCGGCGACGTAACGCAAAATGGCCTGGGTCTCGTAAAGCTTGAAGCCATCGTGCTCGATCGCAGGCATCCGCCCGAAAGGCTGCCGCGCAAGCTGCGCTTCCGTCCGCATGTCGCTTGGCTGCCAGGGGACGATTGTGTACGGGGCGCGCCGTTCCTCAAGCGCGAAAAGGACGCTTCCGAGGAAGGGGCTTCCCGGAATGCTATAGACGGTGACTTCGCTCATCTTATTCTCCCTGCTGGCTGACGTTTTTCTTAGCGGCTCTGTTCGGCTTCCCTGGCGAAGCGTTCGATCAGTCCAGGCCAGCCGCTATCGACATCCTTGCGCATGGATTTGCCTGCGTCCGCACCCATCGTCTCGAATTTGCCGTGCACGAGTTCGACGAGGGTGGCGTCCGGACCATCGGCCGTGAAGTGCACATCGACTTCGGATTTCATGCTGGCATCCGGCTGCCATTTTGCGTTGATCTGCCAAACCAGGATCAAGCGATGGGGCGGTTCCCACAGAACGATGGTCGCCACACTGGTCTCGGTCCCGTCTTCTGAAATCTCAAGCCATCTGCCGCCCAAGCGAGGCTCCATCAGCGCTTTTTGTATGGGCTTCTTGCCTATGCCATGGTTATGCGGCCACCAACGGGTGAGTCCGCTTGTGAAAACATCGAACGCATGCGCGATGGGAGCCTTGACGCGTATGCTTTTGCGGATGGGGGCGATCGTGGTTACGGCGATCATTCATCTCCTCCTTGGGACTTTTCGGCTTCTTCCTTGAAGGCTTCCAGCGCATCGCCCCAAAAGCTGCCGAGCCAATCGCGCAGGTCTTCGAGCCCTTCCCGGCGCACCGAATAAAGGCGGCGCACGCCTTCGCTGCGTTCTTCGACGAGTCCCGCGTTTTTCAAGGCTTTCAGATGTTGCGAAACCGCTGGCCGAGAGACCGGAAGTCCCGCGGCAAGAACGCTGACTGAGCGCGGCCCGCCGCGCAGAAGCTCGAACACCTGACGGCGTGTCGGGTCTGCGAGGACGGCGAGGGCATTTCCGTAAGCCATGACTTACGGTAAGCTATAACTTACGGATAGTCAAGGGTGCCGGCGGCGGCAATCCACGCGGGAAGCCTTGCGTGACTTGCTGTGTCGCCAACGGATTCCGCATTCATCCGCCATTCAATTTCTTAGGAAGCGTGTTTTGAATGCCTTGGGTCTGGACGCAGGCCGCCCATCTCAGTGACACAACAAAGTGGGAGATCGACGTTGGAAAGACCTCGGTATTCGTCGGCGCTGATTGTGGGTGCGGGGCCTGGTTTAAGCGCGTCCGTCGCGCGATTGTTTGCCAAGCACGGCATGAAGATCACGCTCGCGGCGCGAAACGCCGGGAAACTGAAGCCGCTGCAAGACGAACTCGGTGCGGCCGCCTTCGATTGCGATGCGACGGACATCGGCCAAGTCCACAAGCTCTTCGAAGAAGCATCGCGCGCCAATGGCGAGCCTGACGTTGTCGTCTACAATGCGAGCGGCCGGTTGCGCGGTCCGCTCACCGGTCTCGATCCCGCCGCGGTTGGGAAGGCACTGACTGTTTCAGCCTTTGGAGGCTTTCTCGTTGGGCAGGAAGCGGCGAAGCGGATGCTGCCGAAAGGCCGCGGAGCGATCCTTTTCACCGGAGCATCCGCGAGTATCAAAGGCTATCCGCAATCCGCGCCCTTCGCGATGGGCAAATTCGCGCTACGGGGCCTCGCGCAGAGCATGGCGCGCGAACTGGCGCCGCAAGGCATTCACGTCGCGCATTTCGTCATCGATGGCGGGATCGCAAGCCCCAGCTACACGGCTCCGGACGGGAAGCCGGATTCGATGCTCGATCCCGATGCCATAGCGGAGAATTATCTCCATGTTCTGATGCAGCCCCGCAGCGCTTGGACTTGGGAGATGGAGCTGAGGCCCTGGGTCGAGCGGTTTTAGCGAGGGTTGCGTCACGCAAGTGCGGCCACGAGCGTGAGCAGGATGCGTCAGTGACAAGCTGAAAGGTTATACCGGGATCCGTTTGATCGCTTCCGAAGTCCCCCCTCATCCTGTCCTTCTCCCCGAGGGGAGAAGGGACGTTGCCGCGACGTTTGGGGAACTCCCTCTCCCCGTGGGGAGAGGGCTGGGGTGAGGGGGTCTGTAACTTCCGGATTAACCGGTTGCGGTATCGTTTGGCCTGAAAGCGCGAGACGCGTTACCGCCGCTCGAACAGCCGCTCCAAATCGGCACGGGACAGCGCGACGTAGGTCGGCCGTCCGTGATTGCACTGCGCGGCGTTCGCGGTCGCTTCCATCTCGCGCAGAAGCGCGTTCATCTCGTCCATGCGCATGGCGCGGCCCGCGCGGACGCTACCGTGGCAGGCGATGGTGGCGCAAATCGCATGAAGCCGCGCCTCCACGCCGTTGTTCGCGCTCTCGCCGAGTTCATGCGCGAGGTCGCGGACAAGCGATTGGAGATCGCCCTGCCCGAGCAGCGCCGGCGTTTCGCGGATAATCACGGCGCCCGGCCCAAAACTTTCCAGAACGAGGCCGCTTTCCGCGATCTTCTCACGATGTTCGAGAATCACCGCGGCGTCGTCTTCCGGCATCTCGACGATCTCGGGGATCAGCAGCAACTGCCGCGCGATACGGCCGCCGGAAAGTGCCGCCTTGAGCTTCTCATAGACGATCCGTTCATGGGCGGCGTGCTGGTCCACGATCACGATGCCGCCCTCGGTCTCGGAGACGATATAGGTCTTGTGCAATTGGGTGCGCGCGGAGCCTAGCGGCTCCGCAGGGGCGTCCTCGCGTTCCATCGCGTCCGTGCTATCGAAGGCGTCCTGCGCGTGCTCGGCGAAGCCGCTGGCTGCAGCGGGCGTAAAGGCTGGGCTGGCGGAGCGGAGCGGCGCCCGGTACTGCACGCCGTCCGGCTGCGCAGCCGCTAAAGGTGGCAAGGCTCTGCCGGGCGCGTTGGGCGGCGTCACCGAGGCGGCCCGTCGCAACGTCTCGTGCAGCGCGGATACGACGAGGCTGCGCACGAGGCTCGCCTCGCGGAAGCGCACCTCCGCCTTGGCCGGGTGCACGTTCACGTCCACGGCTTCGGCCGGCACGGTCAGAAACAACGCAGCCAGCGGATAACGCCCGCGCGGCACGAGGTCCTGATAGGCGCCGCGCACTGCCGACAACAGCAGCCGGTCCTTCACGGGCCTGCCGTTCACGAACAGATATTGCAGCGAGGCATCGGGACGGTTCAGGGTTGGGCGCCCCGCGAAGCCCGAGATCGAAAAGCCGTCGCGTGCAAGGCGGACTGGCTCGGCGTCTTCGGCGAAGTCGCGTCCCATGATGCGGGCGAGCCGCTGACGAACCGCGTTTTCGTCGTGGATGTCCGCGCTGGCGAGCGAGAGCGAGGCGCGCTCCCCCACCGTAAGCGCAAAGCCAATGTGCGGGCATGCGAGCGCGAGGCGCTTGACCACATCGGCGATGGCGGCGTTCTCGGCCCGCTCCGATTTCATGAATTTGAGGCGCGCAGGCGTCGCGGAGAAAAGGTCGCGCACTTCAACCACCGTGCCGGGCCGGGCCGCGGCGGGCCTGAGCTGTGATTTCCTGCCGCTTTCGACCGAGATTTCCTGACCCCGCGCGGCTCCCGCCGGACGTGTCACGATATGAAGCGCCCCCACCGCCCCCAGCGAGGGAAGCGCCTCGCCCCGGAAGCCGAGTGTGCGGATGTCCTGAAGATTTCCGGCGTCCAGTTTCGAAGTGGCATGACGCTCGACCGAAAGAGCCAAATCCGCGCCGTCCATGCCGCAGCCATCGTCCGAGACGCGCAACAGCGTCAGTCCGCCATTTTGCGCGATCACCTCGATGGCTCTGGCCCCGGCATCGATGGCGTTCTCGACCAGCTCCTTGACCGCGCTGGCGGGGCGCTCGATCACCTCGCCGGCGGCAATCCGGTTGATCTCGACTTGGCTGAGTTGACGGACGGGCACCGCCTATCCCGCATCTATCGATTGGCGAAACGTCATGCTCCGAATCCTTTTCGCTCAGCCCTTCCCTTCGTGGCGTTTGCCTGGCCGCCAAGCAAGGCGCGGGCATCCGGTTTCAACAGATGAATGCGCGTGGGACGACAGGCAGAAAAAAAGCCGCGCGCCGGCGGCTTTTTCGTGTTAATTCCCGGCTGGACCGCCCAGCACCATCGTTGTCATGGCCGGGCTTGACCCGGCCATCCAGAACAAGGCTCTGCGTCCTCCCATGGATGGCCGCATCACGGGCGGCCATGACCGCCGGGTGGCTCGACTTAATTCAGCTTAAAGCCCGACTTCCCGGATGCCCTCCGGCTCGCCGGCCACAGTCACGATCAGGTTCTTGGGCTCCATCAAGCGATGCGCGACGCGCTTGATGTCCGCCGCAGTGATGGCTTCGATCTCGCCATTGCGCCGCTCGATATAGTCGATGCCGAGATTGTCGAGCTGGATCGCGAGAAGCTGGGCTGCGATCTTCGCGCTGGTGTCGAATTGCAGCGCGAACGACCCGACGAGGAAATCCTTGGCGGCGCGCAGCTCCTTTTCGGTCAGCCCGTCTTGGGCGGCGCGCTCAAGTTCCGCCTTAATCAGATCGAGCGATTGCCCAACCGATTTATTTTCGGTCGCGACGCCTCCAGCGAAAATGCCGGCATGATCGAGCGGGTAGAGATACGTGTAGACCGAATAAGCCAGCCCGCGCTTTTCCCGGACCTCCTGCATCAGCTTCGAGGAGAATCCGCCGCCGCCGACGACGTAGTTCAGGATGTAGGCCGGGATGAAATCCGGATCGTTCCGCTTGAGCCCTTTGAAGCCGAACTGCACGACCGATTGTGGATTGGGCATCTGCACGATGCGCTGCCGCGACGCGTTCTCCCAGGACACTTCCGGAATAGACTTCAGGTCCGCTTTCTCCGGCAAATCGCCAAACACGCTGTCGAGCGCGTCGCTCAGAGCCGCTGGGTCGATATCGCCGACCACGGCCACCTTCAGATTGTTGCGCGCGAAATTGCGCTTCACGTAGGTGCGCAAGTCGTCCGGCGTGATGGACGCCACGCTTTCGATGGTTCCGTTCGTCGGCCGGCCATAAGGATGCGAGCCGAAGGCGAGCTTGAACCATTCCCTCGCGGCGACCTTGTCGGGGTCTTTCTCCTCGACCCTGAGGCCTGCTGCGAGCTGCTCGCGGATCCGCTCGGCGTCCGCCGGCGTGAAATGCGGCTCGGTCAGAGACAGGCGCAGCAGCTTCAGCGACTCATCGCGGTTTTGCGTCAGAGCTTGAAGCGAGCCGGTCATGTGGTCGTGAGCGGCGCTGAAGTTCAACTTGGCCGCAAGATCCTCAAGCCGGTTCTGGAACGCCTCCGAATCGAGATCGCCGGCGCCCTCGTCAAGCATGCCCGACACGAAGGTGGCCACGCCGGGCTTGCCTTCCGGGTCCTGGACCGTGCCGCCTTCGAAGGCGAATTGCATGCTGAGAATTGGCCGGCTGTGATCCTCGACGAGCCAGGCTTCAATGCCTTTTTTGCTGGTGACTTTTTGTATTTTCATGGCGTTTGCTGGAAGGGCCAATAATAGGAGTGAAAGAGCGGCCGCCGGAGCTGCAAGCGCAAGCTTGAGAAACCGGCTTCCAAGGATGGATTTCGTCATTGGATTATTCGATCCTCAATGGAAGGTTCCGGCATCGCCGCCGGGCGCCGAACGTACCTTTGCGAGCTGAGACGGTATGGGAATGAGATACCCAGTCACCGACCGCTTACGATCCAGATATTTGGACGCGGCGGCCTGAACGTCTTCGCGAGTGACGGCCTTAAGGCGTTCCTGGCGGGCTTCGACATCCTCGACGGTCCGGCCGGTTGCGAGGTTCCAGCCGTACGTTTGAGCCAAGCTCTGCTGGCTATCGGAGGCGTAGATGAGATTGGCAATCTCGCTTGTCCTGGCACGCTCCAGCTCTTCCGGGGTGACGCCGTTGCGGATCAAATCGTCGATAACGCGTTCCGTCGCTGCCTCGATGTCCTCAAGCTTCACGTCGCCGGCCGCGATCGCATAAAGACCGAACCGGCCTGAGTTGAGGCCGAGGCCGCTATACCATGCGCTTGCGGTCGAGGCCTTTTTCTCATCCCGGACGAGGGTGTTGTAGAGGCGGCTCGTCGCGCTGGTGCCGAGAACGCGGGCGAGAATTTGTAATGCTTCTCCCTCGCGGTTCGAGGCCGTGGAGTGGCTCGGCGTCAAATAGTAACGCTCGAAAGTTGCCTTACCGGCGCGCCCGTCCCGCAAGACCACCCGGCGTTCCGTAAGGGGGTCCGGCTCTGTGGGCCGTACGCGCGGGCCGCCAACGTCCTGGTTGGACGGTATTTTGCCATAGGTCTCTTTGGCCAGGGCCATGACGTCGCCCGGTTCCACGTCTCCGGTTACGACAAGAATGGCGTTGTTGGGCGCGTAGAACCGCTTGTAGAAGGCGAGGGCATCGGCCCGGTTGAGCTTGCGGATTTCAGGCTCCCAGCCGATGACCGGCGTATGGTAAGGGTGCGCCACATAGAGGGCCGCCATCATCTGCTCTTGAAGGAGAGACCCCGGATCGTTGTCCACGCGGCTGCGGCGCTCCTCAAGGATAACCTTGCGCTCGGTCACCACTTGCTTTTCATCGAGACGGAGGTTCGCCATGCGGTCGGCCTCCATGGTCATGACCTGTGGGAGCTTCTCCTTCGCTACGCGCTGGAAGTAGGAGGTGATATCCTGCGACGTGAACGCATTGTCCTGGCCGCCGAGGCGCGCCACGATCTTGGAGAATTCTCCGGCTGGAATGTTTTCCGTGCCCTTGAACATGAGGTGCTCAAGGAAATGAGCGATGCCAGACTTACCCTGCGGCTCGTCGGCGCCCCCGACCTTGTACCAAACCATGTGGGTCACGACGGGCGCGCGCCGGTCTGGCACGACCACCACTTCGAGACCGTTTTCGAGCTTGCCGTGGAAGGCAAGCGTCGCAGGCGCGGGCGTTTGAGCGGCATGGGCAGGCGACAGGGCAAGGGTCATGAGCAAGGCACCGATGAGTTGAGCTTTGACAAGTGTGCCCGATCGCGAAGGGCTTGAATAGGGCGGGTTTCGTAAAGATCGAAGATGCATCGAGGATTGAACCGTCCATTGTGAAGCGTAGCCGTGATATAGGCTCTTGTGGCCTAGGCGCCACAATTGTTACGGCGATTTCATGACGCTCAGGGGACGCACCGGGCGGGCAGCCCACTCGAAAGCCGCGTGCGCGGCCGTCCGCCACCGCCGTCTTTATCGCTGTGACAGCCGTCTCAAGGAAGACAACCCGCAGTGCGGCAGAACTGCCTTGGCCTACTTTCGCCGGCTTAGGAAAGGGTTGGGCGGAGCAGTTCACCGTGTTATGGTGCGATGCAGCAGCATCCTTCCCCAACGACAATGATAACCGGACCCCGCCATGCCCGATCAGCCCTGGATTTTCCGTACCTATGCGGGGCATTCGACCCCGAAAGCCTCTAACGAGCTATATCTCAAAAACTTGGCGAAGGGGCAAACAGGGCTGTCCATCGCCTTCGATCTTCCAACCCAGACGGGTTATGACTTCGATCATCCGCTGGCGCGCGGAGAGGTTGGCAAGGTGGGGGTGCCGGTCGCTCATTTGGGCGATATGAAAGCGCTTCTGAAGGACATCCCGCTCGACAAGATGAACACGTCCATGACGATCAACGCGACGGCGGCTTGGCTGCTTTCGCTCTACATCGCCGCGGCGGACGAGCAGGGGGCACCGCGCAGTGCGCTCACAGGCACGGTTCAGAACGACATCATCAAGGAATATCTTTCGCGCGGCACCTACGTGTTTCCGCCGCAGCCCTCGATGCGGCTGATCAAGGACATCGTGGTCTTCACGTTCCGCGAAGTGCCGAAGTGGAACCCCACTAACGTCTGCTCCTATCATCTGCAAGAGGCCGGCGCGACGCCGGTTCAGGAGCTGGCCTATGCACTCGCTATCGCCCAAGCCGTGCTCGATACGGTGAAGGACAGCGGCGAGGTCTCACCCGCCGAGTTCGGCGAGGCGGTGGCGCGCATCTCGTTCTTCGTGAACGCGGGCGTTCGTTTCATAACCGAAATGTGCAAGATGCGCGCTTTCGTC
Source organism: uncultured Alphaproteobacteria bacterium (assembly GCA_963817705.1). Classification (GTDB taxonomy): domain Bacteria; phylum Pseudomonadota; class Alphaproteobacteria; order Rhizobiales; family Rhodomicrobiaceae; genus Rhodomicrobium. Next base: position 274,054 of record CAWFPF010000002.1, on the reverse strand, counting down.
GACCTCTGGGACGAGATTTGCGAAAAGCGCTATGGCGTGACCGACGCGAAGCTCCGCCGCTTCCGGTATGGCGTCCAGGTCAATTCTCTCGGCCTGACCGAGCAGCAGCCGGAAAACAACCCCTACCGCATCCTGCTTGAGATGCTCGCCGTCGTCCTGTCGAAGAAGGCGCGCGCCCGCGCGGTGCAATTGCCGGCCTGGAACGAGGCCTTGGGCTTGCCGCGGCCGTGGGATCAGCAATGGTCGTTGCGCATGCAGCAGATCGTGGCCTACGAGACCGATCTTCTCGACTACCAGGATATTTTCGATGGCTCCACGGCGATCGACGCCAAGGTGGAGGAGTTGAAGCGCGAGGCTCGCGAGGAACTGGCGCGGATCGACGAAATGGGCGGCGCCATCGCGGCCGTCGAGTTCGAGCTACATGAAGCAGCGGCTTGTCGAAAGCAACGCGGCGAGACTCCGGAAAATCGAGACGGGCGAGCAGATCGTCGTCGGTGTGAATAAATTCCTGGAAACGGAGCCCTCGCCGCTTTCCGCCGGCACGGATGGGGGCATTCAAACGGTCCCGGAAGGGGTCGAGCGCGAGCAGATCGAAGCGCTGCAGGCTTGGCGCGCCGCCCGCGATAACGCTGCTGTCGAGGCCACTTTGAGCGCGCTTCGTTCGGCAGCCCAGGAAGGCCGCAACATCATGGAGCCGTCCATCGCCTGTGCGAAGGCCGGCGTCACCACCGGCGAATGGGCCGGGACGCTGCGCGAGATTTTCGGCGAATACCGTGCACCGACCGGCGTGTCGCGGGCCGCTGTTTCAAGCGGCGAGGGCATGGCCGAGGTGCGGGCGAATGTCGAGCGCGTATCGGCGAGGCTCGGGCGGCGGATCAAGTTCCTCGTCGGCAAGCCAGGCCTCGATGGCCACTCCAACGGCGCCGAGCAAATCGCGGTCCGGGCGCGCGACTGCGGCATGGAGGTCGTTTATGAGGGCATCCGTCTGACGCCCGCGCAGATCGTCAACGCGGCGCTTGAAGAAAGCGTCCATGTTGTGGGCCTGTCGATCCTCTCGGGCAGCCACGTCCCGCTTGTCCGCGATGTCATGGATCGCATGCGTTCGGCCGGTCTCGGCGGAATTCCGGTCGTCGTCGGCGGCATCATTCCAGCCGAAGATGAGGCGGTCCTGAAGGGCTATGGCGTCTCTGCGATCTACACGCCGAAAAACTTCCAGTTGAACCAGATCATGGCGGGTATTGTGGAGCTTGCCGGCCGGGATCCGGAGGCAAGCGGGTCCTAGGCGAGGTTCAAGACCCCCTTACCTCACCCGGAGGGGAGAAGGAACGCCTTCCCAAGGGAAAGAGAGAAGACGCCGCGCGGCGAAAGGAAGTTTCGGGGGTGCTCTCTCCCCTCGGGGGGAGAGACAGAGTGAGGGGGGAATGGGCAGAATTCTCGATGCCCCTACAACTTTAATTTTTTTTACGCCGGTCCTGTAACCAAAGCGCGTGGAGGGTATTGTTAGGACCGCGCGGTCGGGTCCGGGCAGATGTGTGGGGCTGCACCGCGGCAGGAGTTACGAGATTGCAAATATCTGTGCGAACGGGCGCCTCCCTCCGGGAGGCCCTTCCCGGTCTTGCCCAGCTCCGGATCGAGGTCTTCCGCGAATTTCCCTACCTCTACGATGGCACTCTCGATGACGAGGAGGGCTACCTAAAAGCCTTCGCGGCAAGCCAGGATGGCATTATCGTTTCGGCTGAGGACGGCGCCCACCTCGCGGGCTGCGCGACGGGCTCGGCGCTGTCCAGCCATCCGGATTTGGCTATCCTTTTCCGTGCGGCCAACTACGATCCAGGCAAGGTCTTTTATTGTGCCGAGTTCGTTCTGCTTCCAGATTACCGGGGGCAACGGATCGGCCATGCTTTCTTCGACTGGCGCGAGGCCCACGCCGAGAGGTGCGGCTATCGCTATTCCGCCTTCTGCGCGGTTATACGGCCGGACGATCATCCCCTGCGGCCCGAGACCTATTCGCCTCTCGATCCGTTCTGGAATAACCGCGGGTACCGAAAGGTACCGGGGCTGGTCGCACAGTTGAGCTGGAAGGAAACCGGCCAAGCACAGGAGAGCGATCATTCCATGCAATTTTGGATTCGGAACCTTGACCCATGAGCCGGACTCTTCGCATCGCAGCCGCGCAATATCCGATCGACGAGTTGACATCGTTTTCCTCCTTTGAGGACAAGCTTTCCCTATGGGTCCGGCGCGCGGCGGACCACGGGGCTGAGCTGCTGGTCTTTCCCGAATACGCGGCGCTCGAACTGGCGAGGCTCGGCGGCCGGCACGTGTCGCAGCACTTGCAGGCTTCGCTCGACGCCGTCCAGTTCTTCCTCGGCGATTACGATGCCGCCTATGCGGAGCAAGCCAAGCGGCATGACATTTTCATCCTGGCGGGCAGCGCGCCGGTACGGCTTGCAGATGGGCGCTTCGTAAACCGGGCGCGGCTTTTTGCCCCGGACGGGGTGAGCGGCTATCAGCAAAAACACATCATGACCCGGTTCGAGGCGGAGGTGTGGGGGATGAGCCCCAGCAGCGGGCTTTGCGTGTTCGACATCGGCATCGCAAAGCTTGGCATCGCGATCTGCTACGATGCCGAGTTTCCATTGATTGCCAGAGCTCTCGCGGAAGCGGAGGCGGAGATCCTTCTCGTTCCCTCCTGTACCGATACGCTTTCAGGATATCGCCGGGTCAGGACAGGCTGCGCGGCGCGCGCCCTTGAGAACCAAATCTATGTCATCCAGTCCCCGACGGTTGGAGAAGCGCCCTGGTCGGCGGCGCTCGATGTCAATATCGGGGCGGCGGCGGTCTCCGCACCGCCGGACGGCAAGATTTCGCGCGATGGCTTCCTGGCGGAAGGCACCCTGAATGCAGCCGGATGGGTGTATGCGGATCTCGATCTCGATCTTCTCGCCGCGGTTCGCGAGGATGGCGAAGTGGTGAACTTCCGGGATTGGGATTTGCAACCGGGAACGCTGACGCTGCCGGAGGTCACGCTCGTTACCCTTAATCCGAGCCTCAGGGAAGAACAGGGACGCGGCACTAGCCCTGGCGCCTAAGCCATGCTACGCCATTTCGCAGCCCCGAGAATCCAGTGACTTAGAGCCGATCTCATGCGCACTTATCTCGACTTCGAAAAACCCATTGCAGAGCTTGAAAGCAAGATCGAGGAACTGAGCGCGCTAGGAGATGGCGACAGCGCGGTTTCGATCAAGGAGGAGATCGCGCGCCTCCGCGAGAAGGCGCAAAAGGCGCTTGAGGAAACTTACGGCAGCCTCGATCCCTGGCAGAAAACCCAGGTGGCACGGCATCCTGACCGGCCCCACACGCTCGATTACATCCGCGAGATGATCGTCGATTTCATGCCGCTCGGGGGCGACCGCTATTTCGGCGAGGACCTCGCGATCGTCGGCGGCCTGGGACAATTCCACGGACGCACCGTGATGGTGCTGGGCCATGAGAAGGGCGCCGATACGCAAGGCCGGCTGCGGCATAATTTCGGAATGGCAAAGCCCGAGGGCTATCGCAAGGCGGTGCGGCTCATGGAGATGGCGGACCGCTTCGGCATTCCCGTCATCAGCCTTGTCGATACGGCCGGCGCCTATCCCGGCATCGAGGCAGAGGAACGCGGCCAGGCCGAAGCCATCGCCCGCTCGACCGATTGCTGCCTGGCGCTGACGGTGCCGATGATCACCGTGGTTATTGGCGAAGGCGGTTCCGGAGGGGCGGTTGCTGTGGCTTCCGCGAACCGTGTCCTGATGCTGGAGCACGCGATTTACAGCGTAATTTCGCCCGAGGGCGCGGCATCGATCCTTTGGCACGACAGCACCAAAGCCCGCGATGCTGCGACCGGCATGAAAATCACGGCGCAGGACTTGCTTCAGCTCGGCGTGATCGACGGCATCATTGTGGAGCCGATCGGCGGAGCCCATCGCGATCCGGACAAGGCCATCCAGCGGGTTGGCGAAGCCCTCGAACTCGCGCTCATGGAGTTCGACTGCGCCGGCGGGGCCGAGATTTCGCAAACAACGGCACGACAAGTTTCTGGCGATGGGAAAATCGCTGGCAATTCTGCGCTAAGCTAAGCCTTCTGAAAAAGTCAAGGCGATGGAGCGCGCCCTATTGCTCCGGTATCGATGTGCGTGAAGTCCCCGTCCGCCTGCTGCACCATGGCGACAAAGGTGGCGGTCCCTCCCGGCTCTTGCCCCAATCCTTTTCCATCCCAGAGGGCGATAAGGCGCGTGCGATCCGCGAGTTCCTGCGAGAGCTGGAGCATACGCCGGTTACAATAATCGTAAACGTTCACGTCCGCCGGGGCGGTCAGCACCTCGCGATTTTCGGCGGCGAGACCATCCCAAAGCCTGTGGAAGCGGGACTCCCAATCGCCGCTGGCAATCCCGCGCACAGAGGTTTCGAGAAACTCCGCCGGCGCAAAAGGAAGGACCATGCGAACGGGAATGCCGGCCTCGCGGCAGGCTTCCAAGAATAAAATGTCGCCGCCACGCGCGCCGCTCGCAATTCCCACCTCAGGGCCGCCCGCAGCCTCCACCGCGAGGGCAATCTCGTTTTGGATTGCATCCTTGGCCGGCTGCTCGAACTCCGGCGGAAAACGCGGCTCTGGACGGTGCGGCAAATCGATCATGTGCCCCGTAAAGAGCAGCGCGATTTTGAATTGTTTCACGGCTGTTTTCCTCCGCTGCGTCATCATGAACCGATTGCAACGCTCGAACCCGTCATAGTCAAGCGACGCGATTGCGCTTACAGGCCTTTTGCGAAGCCGCTTAGGCCAACTTCAAAAACGGAGTTGCCGGGCCGGATGAGGACCGCATCGAAGTGGACAGCAGCGTAGTGCGGATCATTGGCCGGAGCGAAGCGGTCGAACATGGCGTTGAGAGGTGAAGGCGCGTGTCTGCCCGAGAGTTCGCAGTTTTGTACGTAAATCGCCCCGTAGGAAGAAGTTAAAAATGAAAAAAAAGGCTTAGCGAGCAAGTGGGCCAATTCGACTGCATAGATTTGCTACGCATTTTTCAATAAGTTAGCTGGCGCCCCGTAGGGGCATCACAACGCATCGTCATCTCGTTGTTAAAACTTAATAATTATGCGCAGATCGGCTCAAAATACCGTCGCCGATACCGTCAGAAGGATAGGCAACTTTGAGAATCGAACCGATAATGAATTAGACTTTAGTAGGGTGGGGCAAACTGGGCCCTCTGCCCTTCTCGCCTTCAAGGCCGCGAAGCTGCAAGAGGAGGAAAACAAACGCGAACAGTAGCAGAGCCCCAAACCAAGGACCCAAAGAGAAAATAAGAGCCGAACACAGCTGTCACAGGACAGCTCGGGAGCAGATGCCCGCAAAATCGCAGACGAGCAACCAAGCAAACCAGCAGGATAACTCAAACCCGCAATCCAGCACTAATGCCCTAAAAAACAAGCGCAAAAGCACAAACACACAAATGAGCGAATAAGGAATAAAGCACAACTGAGGGTGAGCGAGACCGCAGGCCAGCAAGACCGCAAAAGCGCAATCGCAGCGGCGCGCATCACCTCAATCAATGACAAGCTCAAACCAACACTGGCTTAAAGACCGAAAAACGCATAAGCGGGCTTCAGAAGCTCTGAGCTTGGGCAAGAGCAAACATTCTCAAGTACGCTTGAACCAAAAAGCACAAAGCAGCATTCAAATAACTACGCAGTTATGAAAAGACTTGAAAGCGCCAGGCCTTACCCACGAACAAACGCAGAAGCACAAATGTGGGTCTCGCCGCTTGCGCATTTGAGATCATTCACGGCGGGCGTCGGGGACGAGATCGCTGTCGCGGACTTCAAAGCCGAGCGCTTTCAGGCCGGTAAGGATGTAATAACGGGCGCTGGTGCGTTCTTCGAACACCCGCCGCCTGATCTGCTCCGCGAGATAAATCGGCATATCGACCGAGATGCGGCGTGTTCCTTCGCCGTCAGGCTCAACAGCAACGGCAATTTTCTGCGCCGTGACGCGTTTTTTGGAAGCGGGGGCAGGGGGCATGACAATTGGAGCCAGAATTGCTTCCTTGGGCAAATTCTGCAGCTCCGGCGCGGCCGCGGGGGCAGGGGCCTCGCTCGGCTTTGGCTCCGGCTTCACCAGCGCGGGAATCCCGAGGTCGTCGCTCAGCTGGATGATCTCGGCGTCGCTGACATCGAGTGGCGCCGCGGCAACGGGTCGGAACTGTGGGGCAGGGGGGGTCATGCAATCTTGCTCTTGGCTGTGGTTGTGAGCCCGTGGCTCGGGATGATAAGGCCTGTGATTTCGGCGAGCAGGGCATCGAGTTCGGCGACCGCGCTGGCGACGGTCCCCCGTTTGGGATCGGCGTAATGCGGCGGCAATCCGGAAAGTCCGATCTCTTCATAGGCGGCGCGCTGCCCGAGGGGTGAGGCCAGCAGCGGGATTTGCAGGCGCTTGATCTCGTTCATGGCGTGGCGCTGGGCGTGGCTGGTCAGCGGCTGCACGCGCGTCAGCAGCAGGCGGTAAAGCGGCTTGGCGCCGAATTTGGCGTAAATCTTCTGGATCAGATGCGCGACCTTGGACGCCTCGAACACGTCGGCTTCCGACAGGGTCGAGGGGATCAAGGTCAGGTGGGAGCGGGCGATGGCGACGGTCAGGCCGCGCTCATAGGTTCCGGCAATGTCGATGATGACGATATCGGGACCGTTATCGGCATTAAGCTTCTTGAGGTGGTCGCTGAGCTGGTCGGGGTCTGGTGTCGATACGGTGATGGCGCGCGGGCGGATGCCGGCGTCGTTCATCCACCGCGATAGCGTGTGGTTGCTGTCGAGATCGATGAGGTGAACGGTTTCGCCGGATTTGGCGAAAGCTCCGGCCAGGCACGCTGCGGTGGTCGATTTGCCGACGCCGCCTTTGGAGGATGCGCAGGTGATGATGATGGGATCGGTCATGGAAAACGCAAGACAAGGAATGGAAAAATACACATTTACGTAGATACGCGTTCGACCCTAGCGCGAGGAAAGGTGATTCGTGAATCCCCTTTTTCTGATGCGGAAAAAGATTTTCAATATGCGATTTACCTTGAACAGACAGCAACTGCCTGAACTGCCCTCATCCTCTGTCTCTTGCTTTCGGATGGTACGCCTGTGCAGTAAGGGGGTTAAACGACCCTTTTTCTTGTGGGTGTCAATATCCAGCAAGAGCAAAACGCGCCGCATATCGAATATGTAAAGGAATATAAAGCAAATGACCCGCTTGCTGAAAGTATTATCATAAGCTAGAAGCGAATATGTGCCATACTTGGTACATTAAAAATTATAAATGCGTTTTACTACACCCTTGGAACTATGGAGACGAATTATGGCTTTTGTATTTGTGGATAACCAGATTCCTGAAATCGAGGAAGAGCTTATAGCGCTTGGCTTTGTACCAGAGGCTTATCCGGGAGTACTGGAGGATGTTGGCGGCCAGGCTTATTTTGCAACCAAGCCATTGGGTTCCCCCGTCACCGACACTAAACCCGATACAGGAACTGTTTCAAGTAAGGGTTGGGCTTTCTACAGATTCGAAGTCTCCAATTCTACCGCAAGGGGAGTTGCTGGCTGTTATGGTGCATTCTTCCGGAAAAATTTACATGCGTGCAGAACCGGACCCGCTTGATCAAGGGGGGCAATTACCTTTTTTTGCTTCGGCAAGCAAAGAGAGAGGATTAGGCTTCATTCAAGAAGGACTCACTTTCATGGAAGAATCCGTGGAGCTCGAGGATGATGAGTTCGATAGGCGGAGCGTCGCGATTGCTAAGAAATACGAATTCAAGATCGCCTAAGCGGCTTAAGCCACAGCGCGCAGCTTTTCTGTCTATGCTAGCAACTAGCATAAGAAACTAGCGTTTGGGGTGAGGTCCCGGAGCGTGCTACGCTTTGTCCGGGTCGCAGATTGCCTTTGGTCAGGTCGGGACCAAAAGGAAACCACATGCGCTATCTGATCTCTGGCGCGGGGCTGGTGGGGGCGCTAGTCCTCATCGTAGCCTCCGCTTCGATGAATTTCATGTTCTGGCTGACGCAAGGCCAGTCGGACCGGGAGGCGAATATTCTGGCCTCCGTGTCGGTGGCCTTCGATATCTTCAAGTCGGTTCTGCCGTTCTGCATTGCCTGGGCCTGGGCAAGCCGCAAGCGAGCCTATATCGCCGTAAGCTCGGTCCTGTTCGGGCTTTTCTTTTGCTTCTCCATGCTTTCTGCGACCGGTTTCAGTGCCGGCAACCGCAGCTTCGTAGCCGGGGGCAGGGAGGCGCAGGCGCTGCGTCTTGAAGATGCGATGAGCGATCTTGAACAGGCAAAAGCCGCGCTGAAGGGCTTGCCGCCGCACCGGGTCGCGGCGGTAATCGAGGAAGAGCTTAAAGGCATGCGTAAAGACCGGTTCTGGAACGGCTCGGAGAGCTGCGAGAGTCCCTCCGGCGGCGAAGCCCGCGCCTTCTGCAAAAAATACGCAAGTAGCATGACGGAGAGCGCGGCTGCCATCGCTGGCGACCGGCTGAAGGTCCGTATCGATCAGTTGAGCCGGGCGGTGCAGGAGCTCCAGGCCAAAGGCGCGGGCCAGCGCACAGACCCGCAACTGCTCATTGTCTCATTTGTGTCGGGGCTGGATAACGAAGGCGCGAAGACGGCGCTTGCGGTGTTCGTCGCGGTGCTGGTCGAGTTGGGAGCCGCTTTCGGGCTGTTTCTGGCGATGGGACACAGTTTCGAGCACATGCCCGCGTTGAACGACGGCGGATCACATAACGAAAATGGCGGGAAGCGGATCAGCAGGGCGCAGCCCTTGCTCGCGGCGCCCGTGCTGACTCTCAACAAACCGCCGAGGCCGTTGCGGCTGCGGTTTGGCAATGACGGCGCTCTCGCCGTGGAGCAGGGACCCGAAGAATGATGGAGAGGGCAGGGACGTCAGTATGAGCTGGGTGATTTCGGTTGGCGGCCAGAAGGGCGGCACCGGCAAAAGCACAGTGGCGCAGGGGCTTGCGGTAGAGGCTGTCCGGCACGGCAGCCTCGTGATCCTTGCCGATATGGATCTGGCGCAGCAATCGAGCGTGCGCTGGGGCGAGCGGCGCAAGGCATCGGGCATTCAGCCGGTCATCGATGTGCGGCTGATGCGGACGATAGCGGGTATCGCCCCGCTTCGCCGTCTGTGCGATCTGCTCGTCATCGACACGCCGGGACGCATTGACCACAATACCCTGAAGCTGGCGCAGGCCTCCGACTTGCTTCTGATCTGTTCCGACACCAACGCGCTCGAACTGGAGCCCGCCATCCTGCTTATGCGCGAACTGGCAGCCGCCGGGGTCGAGGAAGGCCGCGTCGCGATCGTTCTCAACAAGGTGCTGGATGACGGGCGCGAGCGCGACGCGCGGGAGTATCTCGCCAAGGCAGGCATGAAAGCGCTGCCTCTGGCGCTGCGGTTTCATCCGTCAACGCATGACATCGGCAACGAGGGCAGGGCGGTCACTGAAGCGCGGCAGAAAACCGTCGCCGAACCGGCGCAGCAGTTTTTTGACGGCATCGTGGGGGCGCTTGAACCGGCTCGCGAAAGGGAGGCCGAGCGTGAGCGCGAAGAGCGTTCGAGGGACCAGGACCGGGAGCGGGAAAGATGAACTGGGACAGGATCAAACAGGCCGCGAGGCCGTCGTTGACAGAGCCGCCGAAGCCTGAGGAAAAGAAGGCGCGCCTCAACCGGCACGGCGAAGTGGATGGCCGCGTCGCGCGCAAAGGCAACCGGAACCGTCAATTCAATCCGCGGGTAAGGGACGCATTCTTTGTGCAGTTTCAAAGCTTGCAGGACGAGTTGCAGGAGCAGAGCGAAGAGAAGGTCACGCAAGCCTATGTGCTTGAGCTGTTGCTGGCCACGTATCGGCGCGCGGCGGGCAGGGAGGTGAACCCCTTCGGTCTTTCCGATGCCGCCATGAGGGGTGCGGAACTCATCGCCGAGCGGCTGGGCTGGCCTTTGTCGCAAGTCCTCGAAGATGCGATTGCCGCGCGGTGCCGGGACTTCAATATCGCCAAAGGGAAATAGTCCGAGCGCGGCGAGCGATTTTGGTAAAGCCGAACTTACAGGGTTGGAGCGCAGGAAAGTGGTTCAGTATGTGCGGGAGAAAATGACCTGCCGCAGCTGCAAGGCGATAACGCAGCCGCCAGCGCCGTCCCATCCGGTTGCGCGCGGACTGGCGGGTCCGCAGCTGCTCGTCACAAAAGTGCAATTTGAGGAAGGTATTCTAATTATGCAGCGAGCGGGAGAACGCCGTCGCGCCGAGTCAGAGTGTCTGTAAGTTCTGAGATTTGGCCGAGCTGAGGTGGCATGAACAAGCCCGTCGAATTGCCAGCGCGAATAGTGTCGATTGTTTCGATGCGGCCAGCAGCATCTACTCGTATCAGCCGAACTGGAACTTTTGGTACAGCTACCGCAATTCCCGTCTGCCGTAGGGCATCCTCCCATTCTTCCAGCACACCAAATTCATCTGAGAATCGTAGTTTAACATCAAGTCCTTTTGCAAACTTCATGAGTTCTGAAGTGACCGCAGCGGCGATGGAAAGGACTTTTGGATGAGCCCTAAGATGCTGGGTTTCGTCCATGTGCAGAAGAGGGGATATAGTTACTTGTTCAATGCCGTTCTGGTGCGCAAAGACGATGACATCTTTGAGCTTGTCGTCATTATTGGGCATCAGTGTTGCGGCAAGACTTATCGAGCGACGCAAGGTTTCGTAGCTCATGGCGGCCTTGATGCCTGCAGCTAATCTTGCAAAGGCCCCCTCGCGGCGACGGATTCGATCATGGTCTACGCCAACGGCGTCAACGCTCACAAGTATCTTAAGTTTCTGGAATTGGCTCAGTTCTTTGACGAAGTCGCTTAATTCAAAGCCGTTTGTAATGAGAGCCATGGGGACGCCGGCGTTATGGCCGTAAGTAAGGAAGCTGCGGGTGTATGACCAGACCTTGGGCTGCAATGGTTCGTCGCCCACGATTGCTGCACCACCAAGCAGTCCCTTGAGACGTATCTCGTGCATAAGGGTGGGCAAATGTTCAGAGGTAAGAGTAAAATCAAGCTGCCGCTCATTGCGCATGCCCACAAAGCAAAAAGGGCAGTTCAGCGGGCAACCTCCTGGAAGGACCGCGGTGACTATAATGCCATCGGGAGGCATGTTGTCGGAATCCAGAAATGCAGAAAGCGCGGCGGCACCCATGGTTGACCCCCTAAGCAGCGATTATGCGATGAACCTAGCTTTTTCTCATAGCAAAGGCTCTGGTTGCAGGTAAAGCAAGAAATTGTTCGAAGTCCAGGACTTGCCAGCTTTGTATGTGCGGAGCCCCTGGTTTCCCAGCCCCCGCTTCGAACAGTTGCCTGATCGGGTCATCCATCCCGTTGACCAGGCTATGAAGAGGCATAAGCGGATATCTGGCTGCAATCCACTTTCCCTCTTCGCGCCGTTCAGGAATGCAGGTTAGATAGTAAGTCAGGGCACCGGAATCATTTTGCCCTACAAGGTACTGAAAATCCTTTGTGCCGTGAATCTTCATTTGCTTCTTTATATACAAGTCCATTTGAAACACAGCGTTTTTGGCGGGCGACTGTGCTGAAAATGCATCGGCCAATCGATTTGGCATCAACAACTCTTCCGGAAGAACGACCTGATTGGAGTCATGATTGTTGTTGCCGTCACTCACCTTGATTATGAATTTGAGGGTGTCGGAAAATTCAGCAGGGCTGATGTCGCCGTTCAAGCGTGCCATTCGTTCCAAGGCGGTCCGGTAGATAGCCTCGCCGGTGGCGCGTTGACGCGAGCTTGCGTCAATTTGCCTGAGCGTGAATGGCTTGATGACATAAATAAATCTGGGTTTCTTAATAGGGTGCCTGTGCTTTGCGAACTTCTCAACCATCGAGAAGGAACGAAAGAAATGTTCCTCGTCCCAGCTGTGCGCATGGGCTGTGTCCACCGGGAAAAGCAAGTCCCATCCGTTTTCAGCGTGGTATCTGCAGACCGCTTCGGATGAAAAGCCTGGCGATGGCAGCATGAAAATGTGGTCTTGAGGCCGGTCATCAAAGGTGAAAATCCGGTTCAGTATACGCTCCCGGCATAGCCGCCTCTTTTCTTGGCAATCGCCTTTACAGCCTTTCTCGCTCTCGGATTGTTTGGATTCGGGGCTCGCACAAAAGCAAAGTGGTTTACCCTTACCTTCCGACCAGTTTTCAAGAAAGACAGTCAGAAACGCCAGCGCTTTTCGTTTGTCGATCGAGGTCGTGCCGTTTGTCCAGTTACGGAATGTCCTGTCAGCGATGGTCGTGTGCCGATCTGCATAAGCAGTTTCGAAAAGGCTCTTATAGCGTGCGTCGCCGGAGCCTTTTGCGCGATTACGCCACACGCTCTGGAGATCGTAAAGAAACGCAGCCGGAAATAGGTGATATCGAGGCGGAAACGCCTCATCGCGTTCTGTAAGGGCCCGCATCGCACGCTCCAAAAACGCAGCTTGCTGAGCACGAGCCTCATTTGGCGAAAGTTGCTGCTCGTCTACAGAGAATTGATCGTAGGGCACTTAAGCTATCTGTGATCCGATAAATTGGCAATTACTTCACATTGCCATGCGTGCCCGAGGGAGGCAAGGGGCGGCCATGGGATTTCTTGTAAGCCACTGGCCGCCGTTGGCCGCCCAGTGACACCTTCCGGCACGTTGCCTGCCAGGCATGCAAGTGACTTCGCTTGACCGATGTCCCCACGGCGTAAGCTGCGGCATGAGCCTCAAAAGGCTAGGCGCTGTGGACGGATTGTCGCAAGTAGAACGAATATGGATTCCCAAATCAGTTTTTCAGTGATTCATGGGTGACCGGCTTTGGGAGGGCCGGTCATGCTGACGCAGATGTCGGAGAAGGATTGGGACATTGCTATCGAGGTGTTCCGGGCGGTTCGCTCCAAGCGGGGCGAGCCCGGCCACGACGATCGCAAGTTTCTGGAAGCGCTGCACTATTTCACCGTTCACAACATCACATGGCGGGCTTTGCCCGCTGAGTTCGGCAATTGGAACAGCGTGTGGAAGCGGTTTTGGCGGCTCAGTCAGACAGGAACGTTCGAGGCGTTTTTCGACGCGCTGGCGAACTTAAGCGAAAGCGCCCATCTGGTTCAGATGTTCAATTCCACCATTGTGCGGGCGCATGTGTCCGCAGCGGGCGCAAAGGGGGGCAGGACGCCCAAGCGCTCGGCAAATCGCGTGGGGGCTTCTCAACGAAAATTCATTTAAAAACAGATAAGGAGGGGCTTCCCATCGCCTTTCATCTGACCGGCGGCGAGGCCCACGATAGCCGCTCCTTCGAGACGCTGCTCGACATCGGACCGGAGACCGCGCCGCGGGCGGCCGTGGCCGATAAGGGATACGATGCGGCAGCCAACCGCGCGGCAGCGCGCAAACGCGGCATCTGCCCGGTTATCCCCTTCCGGTCAAACGCCAAGAAGAAGCCGGCTTTCTTCGCCAAGACACTGTACAAAGGCCGCGCTCGCATCGAGCAGGCCTTCGGTAAGCTTAAGCGCTTCAAGCGGGTCGCCATGCGATGCGAGAAGACTGCGCAGAATTATGCCTCGTTTGTGGCCCTTGCGCTTGGCATAATCTGGATCAAATCCGTCCACATGGCCTAGTGTAAAATTCACGGCCAAGGAGGTGGAAAATGAGAAAGGATCCCCGTTCTTGTCAAGCCTGCAAATGCATCTTGAAGGGTTTTGTATTCGTATTTAGGCGAGTCAGGGCATGCAAGATTTCGTCACTGCTGTCGTCGTTGCTAACCTCGGGCGTCGTTTTCAAGATATATAGCCCGGAGGAGTTACTCAGAATTGCCGGTACCGCGCATAATCGTTGCCTCGGATCAACTCTCACCACTCTTACTCAGTTGCTGATTTTCGGTCAAAGCTTGCCGGGACGCATTCTTCTTGCATACATGTTTTCGGCGAGTTTGGCTGGATCATACTTGCGGAAACACCGCGTGATCGAAGCGCAAGAGCTCGGAATTGCGCTGATTGTGTCAATCGTGATGATTATCGTGATGTTGGCGCTTGACCTCGGTGCCGGGGAAATCGCCCACCAATGCATCCCATAGGTATGCCGTTCGTTCGGTGTATATCGAGCTTTGCGAATATTCCTGGCAAAACTCATTGCTTGGATAGCCGCCGCGAATACGCACCATGCTCCGGTAGAAGCGAGAGCGAAAAGGTGAGGGAGCTTAAGATAGTTCGCGCTATATAGGGTGATACGGGAGCGCGAAGGCAACCTCCTTCGCGCTTTCAAATGAAACCGGGGACGCATCTCCCTGGGATCAAGGTGCCCGATGAAGCTGCCTCGATACCGGGTAGGCGTTATGCCTAAACGGTTGACGTTTTTTGCCGGTCCATGACCATTTCCTTTCAAGGCTTTACACCCGTGCTATTCGCGGGCTCGCGAATTCCATTCTTTCCGGCACCTCTTTCGTGAAACCGAAAATCCGCGAGGGCGGCGGGGGCAGGGCGGGCAAAGGCATAGTTCTTGAATTGCGAACGTATTGTGTGTATTATACGAGCATGACCACACGTGTATCAGCCCGGCAGTTCCATCGCTCGATCGGAGAAATTAGCAAACGCGCGCGGGAGGGGGAACCGGTCATTATCACCAATCAAGGCGGCGACGACCTCGTGCTTCTTTCCGCCCGTGAATATGAACGTCTTCAGCGTGGCGACCGGCGCGTACATCTTACGGCGGAGTTCCCTGACGATTTACTGGAGCTGGTCGAACGGGCGGAGATGGATAAGCGCCATAATCCCTTGGACGCCGAATTGCCAACCTGGGCGCCGTGACACTGCCTGTCCCCGAAGAAGGCCTCGTTATCCGCTACAGCTATCTTTGGCACGCGGAATATCGCGAAGGCCGCGAGGAAGGTGTTAAAGATCGCCCTTGCGCCATTATTCTGGCCGTTGAAAGCCGAGACCTGGACAAGCGGCGGCGTGTCCTCGTGCTTCCAATCACTCACACTCAGCCGGCGGTCAATATCCCTTCGCTTGAAATCCCCGCCGTCACCAAGAAACGTCTTGGCCTCGACGACGCTCGTTCGTGGGTCATCTTAAGCGAGAGCAATGAATTTCTTTGGCCGGGCCCCGATCTCAGGCGCGTTCGAGGCGAAGACGACAGTTCCGTCGCTTACGGCTTTCTGCCTCCCAAATTTTATAACGAGGTCAGACGCCGCTTTGTGGCTCTGGCGCGTGCCAGCAAAAGCGTCATCGTCAAGCGAACAGAATAGAGTTGCAGGCGGCCTGATGCCTAAGCCGACAATGAGACAAAAAACTCGGAGCGCTTACACCAGCACGCCTACCATTCCATGTAATAATCTCAGTTCAGGCACCTAGCCCTATTGAAGATAGACCGGCCGCGATACTAAAGAGCAACTGGCAGCGATCTCGCTCATCGAGCGAAACCCGTTGCGCTTCTCCAAAACGCAATGGCTGCCGGCAGACCAAATCGGCGATGAAGTCTGCGCGCTTTTGCCGAACGGCATCATTTCGCTCACACAGGAACAGATAGGCGAACTGCGGGGCTATTTTGGGCCCGAGGGCAAGTTTCCTGCCGTGCATATTGAGAGTGGGAGAGTGGGCGGTTAAACACGGCGCCACGTTCGTTAGCCTTTGTGAACTCAAGCGCCGATCTGGTTGGCGGCCACGCTGGGTTCGCCGTCAACGGCGGCGCGGACCATGCGCGTGTTGGCGCGTCCGGTGAGGGCGCTGAGCTTCGCGTTCGAGTCTCAACAGTCAACAATTCAACAGGCTGTCCAAGCGGTTTTCGGGCGGCGGCCGTCTGCACCGGCGCCCCCCAAGGGTAATTGCAGCAAGATGATGCTGGAGAGACAGATTAGAGGGTGATTTGTTCAATTGGGGCGGCATAACGCAATTGTTGTATGACATCGCGCAAGAATGCCGACGCGCAAGTGCAGCTGATAAGGCGCTGATCAAAACTCAATGATAGGTGAAACAGATGTCGATTCTCTTCTCTTATATATGGCTTACCGATAGAAAGAGCTGCCGCGGCAGGGTAGGTTATGGCGGGAACGGCGTTGGTAACACCTAAGGCCGAGAGATCCGATATAACCAGGCAATGCGGCGTGATGATATGGTCGTCGTGTCTTGCCTGGCGAAGGCTGACGCGGAAATCATGTACAAACTCATCAAAGCTGTGTGAGAAGATATTCTTGATAATGGCTATGGTGGCGATGCCGCTGGCCAGTGATATCGATATGCCTATATTCGGGTTATGATACTGACGGACGATCAAGTCATTGACGATGTGTGAGCGAAGTCCGGCGTGGTCCTTGATAGCCGATATGGCGGCCCAAACGATTAACTCGAGTCGCGTCGGTGTAAGGGTCGCGTCAGGGGCGGCGCGCACATATTTGCGATAGGTCTCGACGGGTGCATTATCGCACAGCAATTGAATGTTTCCTGGGATTGCCTGGCGTGCCAATTCGGTGAATGTGTGCGAAAGTATGATTTGGGATGTGGGAAGAGGCCGGTCGGTATAGATCTGGCTGCCTATGGCGACATCGAGAGAAGACCGCTCGCAGGGGCGAAGCTTGGCGATTTTGTTGTTGGGGCGTTGCAGGGGGTTCCCGGCGGAGATTGAGGCGTTGTGGGCGATACCAGGCCTTGGATGCAGGTTGATGATATTAGTCTGGCCATGTTCATGAGGTGCGGGCAGGGGGCCGCGTAAGGGCAATAAAGGAGTGATTTTATGATCGTCTTTTTTCACAACGGATAGTTCCTCTGGCAAAAAAGAAGAAAAGCCTCAGGGGCCGGTTTAGAAGCAGTCATCGGGCAATTAATCAGCCGCGCAGCTGACATAGCCGCTGTTCATCCATGGTATGTGGGTATTTAACTAACGGCGGCGGCTTTCTCGCTACTTTCGAGAAATTCGACAAACGCTTGTTGTGTGGCTTTGTCAGCGCTGCTGAAGTGCGTCAAAAAATTGATGATATGGTACAAATCGGCGTCGGATGCCGATGATGTAGCATTATCATTCTGGCTGTTATGTTCCAAAGCGATGCATAGGTCTCTGAGGCAAATACGGAGAATGCGGCCACATTTGTCGTAGCCGTTATTATTCGCTTCCGACGCGAGATAATTGACTCCGGCGATAAGGTTTTCCGTGAAGGGCGAGGCGCTCATGCGGCTTTCTCCAGAGGCAAGGTGAGGTCCGCCAGGACGGTGTAGTCAATGGCCGTTGTCTTGCGCACATTTGCCATAATTTCCGGGGTGGTTTGGACCATGCCCGCAACGATTTTTTCCGAGTAGCCAATGTCGATAACATCGCTGACAAAGTCGACGGGCCAGCCGCAGCGCAGGAACGTGAACTTCCACAACCCGGGAGGGGCAACGCCGATATAATTGGTGATGTCGTTATGCTGGGCAAACTCCAGGTAGGCGCAAAGCATCTCGGCATGAGCGATCCTCCGGAGGTCGGGACTCAGGGTTTTGTCGATGAAAAGCCGTGTCACTTCCCACACGGAGGGGCTGCTGGGCAAAGTGGTGTAAATGATGCTGCCCGGCCAAAGGTCCCTGATCATATAAGGACGGTGTGTGGGGCTGATGCGCGAACCTGCCCGAACCTTGCCTGCGGCGTCGCGCCAGACGAAGTAAACCGCTGCAGGGGTGTCGTATTGATCATATTCCATGCGATTGTATGTAGGGACGTCATATTTGAGGCGTTCGACAAATTCGCAATAGCGTTGTTTAAGTAATGCGGGGAAGGCATCGCCGTAGAGGTGAGCCGTTTCGATATTGAGCGCCTGGATCATGTGATTTTCCCCACGGTTGCAGGGAAAATCTGATCGAAGGCGGGAATATGCATAACCCCCGAACCTCGGGGGGGTTTTTGAATGAGAGAGCTTGGGGCTTATAACGGGTCAAACGCGTATCAACCCTAGCTGGATCGATTTTAAAACTGCGACTGTGCGGTCGCGGCAGTCGAGCTTCTTGAATATGCATTGAAAATGCTCATCCACTGTATGCTCGCTAATCATCATGATTTCTGCGATTACGGCCCGGCTTTTTCCTATGGCGGCCCACTGCAGGATTTCGCGTTGTCTATCGGACAGCTTTATCGTTGAGGCCGCTGGTTTCTTATCGAATCCGCTGTAGACCAGATGGAACTGGCTGGCGAGACAGTAGAGCGTGCTCAACTGGTCTTTGGTTGGTGTCAAATCAGGATGGTCGCTGGCAAAACCAAACCCCAAAACCTCGCCGTAGGGGCCGTGAAGTGAAACGGTGATGCCGTTCTTTAAGCCAGCCTCTTCGGCTTCGTAAAGCACAAGCCTTTCTTTCTTTGTAAGTGGAACCTCCTGTTGCAATTGTTTCCAGGCGAACGCGCCACGGTGGCTCAGGCCATAACGATATGTCGCGTCGAAGTCGAGATATCCCTTGCGCATATAATGTTTCATCCAATCTTCGGGATAGCTGCGTGCTATGCCGTGATTGACCGGCGTCTGTGCATTCAAACAGCCCCGGGCCAGGCAATAAATGAATTTGTCAAACCCTAGCTGGGAAATGGCAGCTTCAAAAGCGGTGACAAGCTCCTCTATGGTGGAGCAACCATTGGACCGAGTGATGAAGTCGGAAATCACCACGAGGGAGCCCTATATATAATTAACTACACACTTGAGAATATTTGCGTTTTACGCATAACTGCAAGTAGTTTTATTTGCGGCTTTCAAACAATAAGTTGCATGAAAGTGGCTTAATGAATGAATGTGGCTGGATCGCGGGTAGGTTCCGAGCGGCTCGGAAAGAGCGATCATTCTGCCATTATTTTAATAAGGCCAAAAATTTGCTCGCGCTGTTTGGGATCCGGAATCTTGTAGAATAATCTGAGTAGTTCGGTGACTTCTCTGCAGTGTGAATTTGAAGAATTCATATCGGGAAGTCCTTGTAACGGGCAATTCGAGGGATAATGACCGGATTCAGGGGTCATTTGATAAAAGAAATAGGTTATCGGAGTTTCCAGGGCAGAAGCAACCGCTAATAGTCTGATTATAGAAATCTGGTTTGTGCCAGTTTCGTATTTTTGAAGCTGTTGATAGCTGACGCCAATATGCCGAGCGAGCTGAGATTGAGACATCGCCTTAAGAAGGCGTTTGGTTTTAATACGGGCGCCTATGTGGGTATTGTCGTAGGAGGCTGCCGCGCCGTCCATCTCAGCTTTTGTAATATTTATCGCTTTGGGCGCTGTGGGCTGGTTTGCTGCCGTCATTTTCTAAATAGCGACTGTATATTTCGTTCTTAATCTGCAAAAGAAGTTAGACATTAAAAGGAACTAAGCAGTTTGCCAAGATGAAATTTTTGCAGGGGCAAATTTGCCGGTCGGGGTGACGAGAGAGGCTATCGCGGCGAAGAAGCAGAACAAGCTGTGTATATAGCCAAAGATAAATTGATATCGGTGATGGCGCCCGCAAGGCGCCAACCGGGAGATCTGCAAGAACGGCTATCGTGCACCGGCGATCCGCTGCAATTATGAGTAGCGGATCGATTTAAAAGTCGAGTTTTCATAGGTCGCTTCAGAGGGGGCGCTGATTATTCCAACGGGCTGACGCGCCCATCCAGCTGTCGCCCTTTGCTGGCGGCGGGCTGGGTATCAAGGCGTTCCCGGTGGCGCAGGACGAGGAGGATTTGCAGAACATGGTCTGTAAAAGCACTGAAGCTCTCGCCCCGCAGCCTCGATTGCTCCCGAAAGTGCTCCATCTTTTTTTCCATGGAAATTTTGAGTTTAGCGCGATAACCGCAGTTAAGTTCCGCATCTCCGAACTCAGGCATTGTATGTCCTCACAAAAACAGAAAGTCCTGTCGCAAGCGGCAAGTCATGCCGTGCGCTTTATCGGCGCGTTACGGAGACGCGCCCATCTATGCCTTGAAAAACCGCACAAGCAGCCTGTTTTCCGGCATAATGACTTATTCAGGATGAATCTTGCATCATTTTCCCCGCATCTACTTTTGCCCCCTTTGCCTTGCTGCAAAGTGGCCCAAAAACAGAAATGGGCGGGCTTCTGTTCCTTGCAATTTTAACGATCTTGTCTGCGTGCCGGAAACTGTGCCTCAAAAGGGACGATCCAGGTTGCAGTCGTTCCCGCAGAGGTTTGGGCAGGGCAGGCGTAGGCTTCAGAATGAGGCCGGCTAGCGCTAGCGCAGAGACACGTTTCCCATGGGCAGCGAGTTAAAAACGCCCCCGGGACGATGTTTAGTATTGAACCCAACTCATTTTAAATAATCATTTTTCTTTGCTGGCAACAGCCGCTCTTTGCGGCTATGGTTTGTGACATTCCAACTAACAATTAGCTTTGATTTTTGCCTTGATCGTCACGTCGCCCCTTGGCTCCGCAATCGCGGAACTTTCGAAAAACGCCGAGCTGCCTAAATCGGCCATTGCCCGCGACCATCCTGAGCTTATCGGCACCTTTCGTACCGCCGCCGTTAAATCCTTCGAATATGCTTATGAAATTGCCATCCGCCTCATCCGCCGCCGGCTCGAAAGTATGGCGGCATCCCCCATCGAAGTCGAGCAAATGGAGTTCAAGACGCTCATGCGCACGGCGGCTGAGAAAGGATTGATCGACGATCCGCTTGCCTGGTTCCTCTTCCGGGAAAAGCGCAACATCACATCGCACACCTACGACGAGACCAAATCTCTCGACGTGCTCGCCATCGTCCCGCAATTTATCGATAGGGCGCGATTTCTTCTTAACCGGACACGTCTCGCGATGGAGATGGATAGCAAAATCCTCGTCGAGGTGCGCCGGATTCTCGACAGTGCCCTTCCCGCGGGGGTTAGGGTGTTCGCTTTCGGTTCGCGCGTCCACACCCGGGGCCTGAAGGCCTATTCTGATCTCGATCTGTGCCTCAAAAGCGACGCGCCTATCCCGTCCCGGGTTTTATCGAAACTGAACACCGCGTTCGAGGATAGCGCTCTGCCCTTCAAAGTGGATATTGTGGATTGGGCGCGCATCAGCCCCGAATTTCAGGCCGCCATTGCCGCCGACCTTGAACCTTTTTGTGGCTAAATCGGTATCAGCATGTTTTGTTGATAACACTCCCGAATCCGGACCCGAATCACGCCTTCTACGCCAAATCCCTGCCTTTTCGAGAGCGTTCGGAACATGATGATTTCAAACCCGCGAACATGTAGCGGGGCCGCGCCGTAACGCGAGCAGTGGGCATAGGAAGCGGGGGGACGAAAGTTTCCGAGACCGACCGGGAGGAAGCGGCGCTTACGCGCCGCCCCCGCATCAAGTGCGGGGCAGGTTCTCCCGATGGTCGAGAACCGGAACGCGGAGCTTTCTGGCCTTGTCGGCGAGATTGCCGGTAATGCCGGAGCCGGGGAAGATCACGACGCCGGTGGGCAGGATCTCGAGCATGCGATCGTTACGCTTGAAGGGGGCTGCCTTGCCATCGCGGGTCCAGTCGGGCTTGAAGGCGATCTGCTGCACCTTGCGATTGTCGGCCCAGCAGGCGGCTGCTTTCTCGGCACCCTTGGGGCTGCCGCCATGGATGAGAACCATGTCCGGATGTTTCGCCAGCACCCGGTCGAGTACGGTCCAGATGCGCTTGTGATCGGCGTAGTCAACGCCGCCTGAGAACACGATCTTCGGACCCTGCGGCAGATGAAGCTCGGACTCGGCTCTGCGCCGGGCAGCGATGAAGTCGCGGCTGTCGATCATGGCGGCGGTCATGGTCTTGTGGTTGACGAGGCTGCCGGCGCGGGGACGCCAGGAAGTGCCGGTTTCCGCTTCGAAGCGTTCGGCGGCGAGGTCCCGCATCGTCTCGAAGACGGCTCGCTGTTCGAGGATGGTCTGGCCCTGGGCTATCAGGCGTTCGAGTTCGACGGAGCGCACCTCGGAGCCGTCCTGTTCCTGCTGTGAGCGTTTCTGGCGGTCTTCGTTGTCGTCGAGCTGACGTTGAACGCGGTTGGCCTTTTTGTGGAAGAGGTCGGTCAGCGACCACAGCAGATCGGCGATGTCGGATTCTAGGCGGGTGTCGCGAAAGGCTCCGGCGAGGATGTCGAAGAGGTCGGTTACGGCGCCTTCGAGGAGGAAGGCTTCGGGCAGGGGCCTCGGATCGGGTTCGTCCTCGTTCGGATGATGGCCGAAGAGCTGAAGGTCTTCGAGGACCTTTGCGGTCGGCGATAAGCGGTGGCGGGGTTCGGCGGCGTCTTCGTGGTGTGCGGTTGCGTATGTCATGTCTGGTTCTCCGTTTCGTTAAGCCCGCTTCATGCGGCCTTTGATGGCGATCCTCTTGCCGGAGGCGCTAGCGGGCTGCACCGCGAAGCGGCCGTAGCGCAGCGGAGGACGGCGGGCGGCCCGTTATTTTGTTTCGCGATGCAAAGCGGCCCCTCTTCGGGGCCGCGGCGGAAAATAATGGGACGAACGCCGTTGCCGCCCGATAGCGGCTCTGGCCCGATCGCCACCCTAAAAGGCGCATGGGGCGGGCTGCCCAGAGGCGGGGTAAGAGATGGCAGGCACCCGGCATCCCACGCCGGGCGGCGATACCCTCGCTCGCGGCGGGCAGGTGTTCACAGGCTGAAGCGCGGGAGGTCTTCCGGGACGAGCTGCGGGACGATATGGGCTTTCGTGGCCGCGGCTCCCGCCTGGCGCAGATCGATGTTGAGATCCTTGGCCCTGGGCGTGAGCATGCGCGCTTCGATGCCGGCTTCGCGGGCGCGCCGGTGCAGGCGGTCTGCAGCAAAATCGCCTGCCGCGTCATTGTCGCGAAGGACATAAAGACGGCGAAGGCTCGCCGAGTGAGGCCGGCCAGGACCGCGACGGCGACCCAATCGAGCAGATTGACGAAATTGGTCTAATGGCCGGCTTGCATGTTTAGCTTGATCGGACCGGTCAGCCTGCCCGTCGGCGGCCATGCGCAAAATGGAGGGCGTGGACTGGATTACCGCGCCCCGATGCGGGTCAATTGCAGCTTGACCTGTTCGACGAGCGCAATCTCATCGGTTTTACAAGCGAAGACTATCCCGGCGAGCGGCTGGTGGCGTGCCGCAATCCCGAGCTTGCCAAGCTGCGCGCGGCCAAGCGCAAGGACCTCATCGCAGCCACCGCTGGTGAGTTGGAAAAGGTGGCGGGCTGCGGCGTGTGCTTTCAGGTGCCAGCCTTCAAGCGATTATATTGGGGCTCGCGCCCCATGGAATGTATCAAAATGTCCAAGAAAGCCCGTGGGGCTCCATTACAACTCGGCGACAATATTCTGCGGCGCCACGACGGCTTCCAGCAGACCAATATAACCGTCCGATGCCGCGACAACGATCGAGCGGTTGAAGAAATGGACGGCAGTACCCGGTGCATGACGGTGTTTTTCGGCCCAGCCGATCGCGCGCGGGACCGTTACCCAAAGTTTGTTGACATGAGCCAGACTTCCGGTGGTGCCAAAAGCCCGTACGTGACGCAAAATGTCTTGGACAGGTTTCTGAAAATCGATGATGCGGTCGCGCGGCTTAAGCTTGGGCCAGTAACTTCCTTCCAATTGGGGTTTGGCGCTTTCCCACAAATCCACGAATTCGTTGGCGACGCGGGTAGCTAATTTTCGTGCAGCCATCTGGATTTTCAGATCGAGACGGTCGTGGCATTCGTCTGGGCCCAAGGCAAACATCTCTGCCGCAAGGATATTGCCCTTGTCGAATTCCTGAGAGAGTTGATGGCAGGTGACGCCCCAGCGAGTCCAGTTTTCGAGAATGGCGCGTACGGGAGGATAATGGCCGCGCCCCTCCGGCAAAGGCGAGCAGTGGAAATTGACTGCATATTTAAGGCTACCCTCCCAATCGGGAACCTTCCATTCATAGCCCGCCACGACCAGTGCCTCACAACCCATATCGCGCAAGTTACGAATATCCTGTTTCATTATACGCGACACCTGTATGGCCGCTTTGCTACGCAGGGCATAATTTGTGACGGCTAGCTGGCTGTTGGTCAGCTCCGGCTTCACGGGGAGTGTGAAGAGTTTGACCGGCTGCCACCCGGCATGAACTAGCGCTTCAAAGACGCCAAGATACCGGTCCGTTGTAGCAACAGCAAAGCGCATAGCAGTTCGATTTCTCGCGTTGAGGAGAGCTCTTTGGCCCATATCATCTTGCGGTTGCCGGTTTCATTCATCAATTTTCTACACCGGCAACCCCCACCAAAGATAATGGAGAACCCTAACCAAAACACGTTCTCGTAGGTGATGGCAATTCTTGGACCCAAGCCCTAAGTGGCCCGCAGGCGTAGACGAGGCCGAAAAAGGCGGAGTGTGCTGCACCTTCAATTGCGCCGGGCTCTGCCGCCCTCATTCAGATGCCGGCCTTACCTCGACGCGGATCGCGACGGCGTCGAAGCCGCTCAGCCTGCGGTCGATCGCGAGGTAGAAGAGCGCTAAATCGCGTTTGAGGCTTGGGCGGGATGGTTCGTGTCCTCCGGCACCCGGCGAGTGAGTGCCTATTGCAACTTAGGCATGCACTTGGTATATAACTCGAATAACCTCTCATTAATCACAGTAACAAGAGGCCACAACCTACACCATCCACAAGTGTAATCGTCAATAGTTTTTCACCTATTCCGCTATTTTGAAATTCTATACTTCATTCGTAATTAATAATTTGCAGCCACGATCGCTTGGTCAGCGGGCGGACTGGCAAGCTATGGCGCCTGTAAAAGAGAGGGCATCCCAGAATTAAAATCACTCAGCTCGTTGAAAGGGATGCAAATGAGTGGCGAATTGGTCGATGTATCGGGCCGCGATACTAGCGGCACGACGGAGTATATATTCTACAGAAACCCTGATGGGACTTACACCCTCTTGGGCAGCGCGAATAACACCACTGCTGCCGTTGCTGCTCAAACCCTTCCTAGTGTTGCCCTCGCTTCGTATAGCGACATAGTCTACCTACCCGCCGGTGAAACCCCGACCAACATTGTCGTTTATAATCAAGCCGGAACAATTCAAACGCTTGGGACAAATCCTCAGACAAATGGCGACTACGTTCCGGTAATACTTCCGTTGGGTGCTACGGGTGCTACGGGTGCCGCAGGCGCCACGGGTGCCACGGGCGCCACGGGCGCAACGGGTGCCACAGGCGCCGGAGCTACAGGCGCTACAGGCGCAACCGGAGCCACCGGCGCAACAGGTGGTACTGGCGCAACAGGTGGTACCGGCGCAACGGGTGCCACGGGCGCCGGGGCTACAGGTGCCACAGGCGCAACCGGAGCGACCGGAGCTACTGGCGCAACAGGCGGTACTGGCGCAACAGGTGGTACCGGCGCAACGGGTGCCACGGGCGCCGGGGCTACAGGTGCCACAGGCGCAACCGGAGCGACCGGGGCTACCGGCGCAACAGGCGGTACTGGCGCAACGGGTGCCACGGGCGCCGGGGCTACAGGTGCCACAGGCGCAACCGGAGCGACCGGAGCTACTGGCGCAACAGGCGGTACTGGCGCAACAGGTGGTACCGGCGCAACGGGTGCCACGGGCGCCGGGGCTACAGGTGCCACAGGCGCAACCGGAGCGACCGGGGCCACCGGCGCAACAGGCGCGTACTGGCGCAACAGGTGCGTACCGGCGCAACGGGTGCCACGGGCGCCGGGGCTACAGGTGCCACAGGCGCAACCGGAGCGACCGGGGCTACCGGCGCAACAGGCGGTACTGGCGCAACAGGTGGTACCGGCGCAACGGGTGCCACGGGCGCCGGGGCTACAGGTGCCACAGGCGCAACCGGAGCGACCGGGGCTACCGGCGCAACAGGTCGTACCGGCGCAACGGGTGCCACGGGCGCCGGGGCTACAGGTGCCACAGGCGCAACCGGAGCGACCGGAGCTACTGGCGCAACAGGCGGTACTGGCGCAACAGGTGGTACCGGCGCAACGGGTGCCACGGGCGCCGGGGCTACAGGTGCTACAGGTGCTACAGGCGCAACCGGAGCGACCGGGGCTACCGGCGCAACAGGCGGTACTGGCGCAACAGGTGCCACGGGCGCCGGTCGAACGGGTGCAACCGGCGCAACTGGGGCAACGGGTGCAACTGGCGCTACGGGCGCAACCGGGCCGAAAGGCTACACCGGCGCCACAGGTCCCACGGGCGCAACCGGGCCAAAAGGCTACACCGGCGCCACAGGTCCTACGGGTCCGACCGGGCCGAAAGGCTACACCGGCGCCACAGGTCCCACGGGTCCGACCGGGCCGAAAGGCTACACCGGCGCCACAGGTCCTACGGGTCCGACCGGGCCGAAAGGCTACACCGGCGCCACAGGTCCTACGGGTCCGACCGGGCCGAAAGGCTACACCGGCGCCACAGGTCCTACGGGTCCGACCGGGCCGAAAGGCTACACCGGCGCCACAGGTCCCACGGGTCCGACCGGGCCGAAAGGCTACACCGGCGCCACAGGTCCTACGGGTCCGACCGGGCCGAAAGGCTACACCGGTGCCACAGGTCCTACGGGTCCGACCGGGCCGAAAGGCTACACCGGCGCCACAGGTCCCACGGGTCCGACCGGGCCGAAAGGCTACACCGGTGCCACAGGTCCCACGGGTCCGACCGGGCCGAAAGGCTACACCGGTGCCACAGGTCCCACGGGTCCGACCGGGCCGAAAGGCTACACCGGTGCCACAGGTCCCACGGGTCCGACCGGGCCGAAAGGCTACACCGGTGCCACAGGTCCTACGGGTCCGACCGGAGCTACGGGTTGGCCTGGTCCAACGGGCGCAACGGGTCCGACCGGAGCCACGGGTTGGCCTGGTCCAACGGGTGCAACGGGTCCGACCGGAGCCACGGGTTGGCCTGGTCCAACGGGCGCAACGGGTCCGACCGGAGCCACGGGTTGGCCTGGTCCAACGGGCGCAACGGGTCCGACCGGAGCCACGGGTTGGCCTGGTCCAACGGGTGCAACGGGTCCGACCGGAGCCACGGGTTGGCCTGGTCCAACGGGCGCAACGGGTCCGACCGGAGCCACGGGTTGGCCTGGTCCAACGGGTGCAACGGGTCCGACCGGAGCCACGGGTTGGCCTGGTCCAACGGGCGCAACGGGTCCGACCGGAGCCACGGGTTGGCCTGGTCCAACGGGCGCAACGGGTCCGACCGGAGCAACTGGCAAACCTGGGCACGGCCATACCGGCAAACCCGGTTACGGCCCAACCGGTAAACCCTGGCAAGGTCAAACCGGTGGATACGGCCCGACTGGTAAGCCCGGCTACGGCCCAACCGGTCAACCCGGATATGGCCCGACTGGTCAGCCCGGTTACGGCCCCACCGGCCCAGCCGGTTACCCCGGTTCTGGCCAGAATAACGGCACCCCGTTAGGGACTACGAGCGACCAACTCTCCTTCCTTTCGTCCCCCGGAAACGGACAGACGAATGCGCTGGCGAATGGTGGTGAGTATCTTCAGAGTATCGCAAACCAGGTGACTGCAACTCTGAAGCCGGCCGATATTGTGCAACCCCAAGTGCCGTCGTTCCTCAACAGTAACAAGCAAAGTGGCACCTTTAACGTGGGTGGTATTGTCAAGCCGAGCGGTTCTTCAGGCTCTATAGTGCCGATAAGCTTCGACAATCATACGCGTCAGCTGACCTTGCCCAAGCACTAGGATCAGACTTAACGGAGAGATCGGCCAAATTGGCCGATCTCACTCTTTTTAGGAATCGTGAAGACCGTCTCTCTCAATATTGTCCAGTCCTCTAGAGTGGTTTGAGATGAATGACAGTTTCGAGTCAGCGGCCCCTATGAACGGCCTCGGCGACATGGGCGCTGGAGCAGATCAAATATGGTACAGGGGTTCGACCGGGGAGGCTGCCTTTAATGCCGCCTCCATCGGGGAGGGCAATGGCCTTCCCGATGCCCGCATAGCCGCTGCGATACAAGTGGCCCGCTATCACGGCATCGATCCCGACCCCCGCGCGGCCAGTCTCGATGCAGCCGGGGAAGCGCCCTCCTCACCGGCCTTGGTAGAATGGCTCCGCCAGTCAGGCCTTTGGGCGCGCGGCGTGCGCCTTACTTTCCGTCAGTTGATGAAGATCGACAACCCCGCACCGATCTTGCTGCTGCTGTCCGGCGGCGGGGCTGCCCTCGTCGCCGGCCGCAATCGTGAGAATGGTGTGCTGCTGGTGCGCGATCCTCTTGCACCGGACTTCACAGCCGCCAATGCCGGTCGACGAAGTTCGCCTTAAGCAGGTCTGGGACGGCGCCACGCTGCTGGTGCGCGGATCACGTGATAGACGCGAGGATGAGAAGCCGTTCGATCTCTGGTTGCTCACCCGCATGGTCTGGGGCGAGAAATCGATCCTGCGCGACGTCGCGATAGGCTCAATTACCATCACCATATTGAGCGTACTCCCTGTCCTCATGATTATGACTACGCTGAACACAGTGGTCATGTATCACAGCATGAACACACTCTCGCTGATTGTGGTCATCTTATTGATTGCGCTTGTCTTCGAGATATTGATCACTTGGTCACGGCGTATGCTGCTTATCATTCTAGCGACCCGCGTCGATACCAGACTAAACCTTGCGATCTTCGACCGGCTGATGACGCTGCCGATCAACTTTTTCGAGCGTAACCAGGCGGGCGAACTCTCCTATAAGATCAGCCAACTCTACCGCGTACGCGAGTTCCTCACGGGCCGCATGATTACGACGTTCATCGACGTCACAATGGTTCTCTTGCTACTGCCAGTGCTGTTCTACATGGAGGCGACGCTCGCTTGGACCGTGTTGATCGCCTCTGGTTGTATAGCCCTTATCATTGCAGCCTTCCTTGGCCCTCTCGCGAATCTAACGGGAAAGATAATCCAGGCGGAATCGGACAAAGGCTCGACGCTCGTCGAGAGCATCTATGGCATCCGCACCGTGAAGTCACTTTGCCTCGAAAGCAGCGCGCGCCGGGGAGTGGGATCAGCGTGTCGCCAAGGTGGGCGAACTCAACCTGCAGATGGGCAAGCTCAGCAACTGGCCCATGGTGCTGGTGATGCCATTCGAGAAATACACCCAGGCCGGCGTGCTGGCGCTCGGCGCTTACATTGCGATGACATCGAATGACCCGCTGTCGCTCGGTGGCCTGATCGCCTTCATGATGCTTGGTGGCCGCGTCGCAGGCCCGTTGGTCAATCTTGCACGCCTTCTTCAGGACATTCAGGAAGCCCGCCAAGCGCTCTTCCAGGTCGGCTGGGTGCTGAACCGTCCAACCGAGAAGCGCGCGCTGACCTACGGATTGCGGCCAAAATTCGAAGGCGCAGATCAGCTTCGAGGATGTGACCTTCAAGTACGAAGGCAGCAAGACGCCTGCCCTCGACAAGGTGAGTTTCTCCATCGAGCCCGGCATGATGCTCGGCCTTGTGGGCCGCTCGGGCTCTGGCAAATCCACCGTCACCCGCCTTCTGATGGGTATCAACCGGGATTATTCCGGCTCGGTCAAGATCGACGGAATGGATCTGCGCGAGATCAATCTGCGTCATCTGCGCCAGAGCTTTGGCGCTGTGCTTCAGGAGAACTTCCTCTTCCGCGGCACGGTAAAAGATAACATCCTCGCCGGTCGCCCCGGCCTGAACTTCGAGGACGCTGTGCGCGCGGCCAGGCTCGCCGGTGCCGAGGAGTTCATCGAGCGCCTGCCCCAGGGTTACGAAACCTGGATCGAGGAAGGCTCAACGAACCTCTCCGGCGGCCAGCGCCAACGCCTCGCCATTGCACGGGCGCTGATCGTCGATCCCAAGCTGCTGATCCTCGACGAGGCAACCTCGGCGCTCGATCCGGAGAGTGAGGCGCTCATCAACGCTAATCTCCAGCGCATGGCGCGCGGGCGCACGATGGTGATCATTTCTCACCGTCTCTCCTCGCTTGTCGATTGCGACCAGACCCTTGTGCTCGACCGGGGAATGGTCGTCGATATCGGTCCGCATCGGGTACTGGTCGAGCGCTGCGCCATCTATCGCCATCTTTGGCTTCAACAGAACCGCCATCATCGATTCTCAAGGAAAAGCCCATGCCGCTCCGGCTCCAACATTTGTCCAAAGCAACTGAAGCGAAAACCGGGTGGGCGAGAGCGTGTTGCCGCTTGCCGCCCTCGAATTTGAGAGCCCGTCGGCAGCAATCATCGCCACCCCTGTGCCCGCGCTATCGCGCGCGACCAACCTCTTCGTATTCCTGCTTGTCGTGTCGACGCTTGTCGCCAGCGGGCTGATCCACATCGACAAGATCGTCTCGGCCAGCGGCAAGCTAGTCGCCGAAGCGCCCAATATCGTCATCCAGCCCTTCGACAAATCCATCGTTGAGAGTATCGATGTTCGAAAAGGTGACATCATTCGCCAGGGCCAAGTGCTAGCGCGTCTCAACCCTACCATCAGCGCCGCCGACCTTACCGCGATGAAGGATCAAGTCGACTTACTCAATGCGAAAGCCGCGCGCCTGGAAGCGCAGACCGCCGGCAAAGTTTACGTGCCTGATCCAGCCAACCCACACGCCGGTCTTGCAAGTCCTCGATCTTCAATCAACAAGCAGGCGAGTATAAGTCTTCGCTGGAGGCGCACGATCAGAAGATCAAACAGTTGCAGACCCAGATCGCTGGCGACTAACGCAGCAGGCCGATCATTATCGGCAGCGTCTAGGCCTCGCCACCAACGTCGAAGGCATGCGCCAGAAGCTTCAGGATCTCCAGGTTGGCAGTAAGCTCAATACATTGCTAGCCACAGACGCCCGGCTGAACATGGCGGTTGCGCTGGCGCAGGCGGAATCGGATGCCGCTCAGGCGAGCAGGAAGCTCGCCGCTGAGGAAGCCGAGCGGGAAGCCTTCATTCAGCACTGGAAGGGCCAAAACTCGCAGGATCTCGCCGATACGCGCCGCAAGCTGGTGCAGGCCCAGCAAGACTATGCCAAGGCCAATCTGCATAATCAGCTCGTGGTGCTTGACCGCACCCGCGCGACGCGGTGGTGTTGTCCGTAGCCAAGATCTCCGTTGGCTCGGTTGTCACCAGCGCCGAGCCCCTGATCCAGCTCGTGCCGCTCGATGCGCCGCTTTCGGTCGAAGCGGATATTTCTGGCATTGACAGCGGTTATGTCCGGCGGGGGATGAGGTAACGGTCAAGTTCGACACGCTTCCCTTCCTGCAGTATGGCAGCGCACGCGGCGTGGTGCGGGTTATCAGCGCGGATAGTTTCAGCCCTGAAGCCCCCTCTCAGGAAGACGGGTCATCACTGCCGAACCGGCCACAGCACGCTGTACTACAAAATCTACATTTCTCTCGGCGAGCTGATGCTGCACGACACACCGCCCGGCTTCCGCCTGATGCCCGGAATGCCCCTTACAGCGGATGTGAAGGTCGGCACTCGCTCCATACTCGACTACTTCATCTCCAAGGTTCTACCCTGTTGCCTATGACAGCATGCGTGAGCCGTGAGCCCGACCAGCAATGATCATATCGTATCTCGTAGCCAAACAGCTTGATCGCTTCGCTTCCCGCTCGCCGAAGCGGGCGAGGGCGCGTGCCGAGCGCCTTTCCAAGGTGGCGCCGCACCGTGCATTTGCGTTGTTCGTGGTAGCAGCGGAGGGGGGCGATGTGGAAGCAGCCTTTATTGCCGGGGAACGATATCTTGAAGGCAACGGCACGCTGCGCCATCCGGCGTCAGCGGTGCAATGGTACCAGCGCGCCGCAGAGGCTGGGCATGAGCGCGCACAGTGCCGCCTCGCCGCACTCCACCTGTTTGGTGTGCCGGAATCCGGGGCGATAGCACCCAACAGGACACTCTTCGAGCCGGTCGAGTTGGGGGAGCCGCAATATCACGCGGCGCTGCCCTGGGCGCGGCGGGCGGCCGAGGCAGGCGCTCCGGATGCCCAAGCCATGCTGGGCTTCATCCTCTCTTCCGGACCGGAAGATTTGCGCGATCCTGACGCGGCGTTCGAGTGGTACCGCAGGTCCGCCGAACAGGATTGCCCGCAGGGCCGGCTTGGCTACGCCATCGCGTTGATGGTGCGCACCGATATTGAAGAGAGGATGTCCGCTGCGCGCGACGAACTCCTTAAGGCGGCGAAAGCAGGGTTACCCACTGCGCATTACCTCCTGGGCGTTGCTGCTGAGCGTGGTGTCTGCACAGCGTTAGATGAGGCAGAGGCTCGGCATTATTACAATTTTGCGGCGGAGGGCCAGATCACCAAGGCACAAGTGCGCCTTGGTCTTATGCTGATCGAAGGCCGCGGCGGGCCAGTCGACGCTTTGAACGGCGAAAGCTGGCTGCGACGGGCAGCTCTTGCAGGCGACAGCGAAGCGGCGATGATCCTCGGCAACCTCTACGCACGCGGTGGCGCGCTCCCCCCGAATTATATCGAAGCAGCGCACTGGTTCCGCACGGCCGCCGAACGCGGACACGGAGCCGCTGCAAGGGCTCTCGGCATGCTCTACCTCACTGGGGCGAGCGTGGCCCGCGATCCGGACGAGGCAGCTGCATGGTTCAAGCGCGCAGCAGAGGCCGGCAATTCTTGTGCGCAGGCCGATCTAGCGGCGTTAATGCAGGCTGGCGGCGTGTCCACCCTCGCAAATGACCCGCCACCTGTGCATGAGTGGTTCGAGCGCGCGGCGAAACAAGGCGATCTGGTAGGCGCGTTTAATTACGCTGTCTGCCTTGCCAAGGGCATCGGTGTACCACGTAACGACGAGCGCGCCGCCTTCTGGCTGAAACACGCCGCAGATGGTCTAGCGACTGCGCAATATTGGTATGGCCGCATGCTTTCCGAAGGCCGCGGCTTGGTTAAAGATGATGCTGAGGCTGCGGCCTGGTTCGCCCGTGCCGCCCATGCGGGCCTGGCGGACGCCCAGGTGGCGCTGGGGGAACTTTATCTGAGCGGCCGAGGCGTTCCCCCCGACCATCAATTGGCGAGATCCTGGTTTCTGCGCGCAGCGCAGGCGGGGCACCCAACCGCCGCGCTAATGCTCGCACGCTATGCCGCCAGCGGGCTTGGCGGGGCCAGAGATCTCGAGGCAGCGCGCCACTGGTATTCGCATGCGGCGGCTCTTGGTGTGCCAGGCGCAGCCGACGAGCTCGCAACCCTGCCGGAAGTTGCCGATGGGTCTGGGCCAACCGTTCAATGCGCCCAGCCTGGCGGTCATAGCGGCATTATTCCTGGCCGGGATGGCACCTCAGGCGGCCACTGTCCACTCACACGGAGTATTCGGTGAAAACTACAAACCAGAGAATTTGCTTATGCATGATCGTTAAGAACGAGGCGCCAGTAATCCGTCGCTGTCTCGAAAGCGTTCGGCCGATCATCGATCATTGGGTAATTGTTGACACGGGATCCACCGACGGCACCCAGGACATCATCCTGGAATACCTAAGAGATCTACCGGGTGAACTATACGGGCGGCCCTGGCGGAATTTCGCGCATAACCGCACCGAGGCTTTAGGATTTGCGAGTCACGAAAGGCGATTACACGCTGATCATCGACGCAGATGACACGCTGGAGATGGCACCCAATGTCAGCCTTCCTGCGCTGACAGAAGACTCGTACGCAATAGACATCGCTGATAACGGTATCGCTTACAGCCGCACCCAACTCGTGCGCAGCACGCTGCCGTGGCGCTACCAGGGCGTGTTGCATGAGTATATAACCTGCGACACGGCCGGCACGTGCGGGCAACTAACCGGATTTCGTATGCGGCGCAATCATGACGGCGCGCGCCGCAGGGATCCGCTGACCTACCGGCGTGATGCCGAAGTGCTCGAGGCGGCTTTGAAGACCGAGACGAGCCCCTTCCTGCTTGCCCGCTACCGGTTTTACCTAGCACAGAGCTATCGCGACTGCGGCGAGCCGGAAAAAGCCTTGGAGCACTACCTAGCACGGGCCGAGCTTGGCTTCTGGCAGGAGGAGGTTTTTATCAGCCTCTATTGCGCCGCTCAGCTGAAGCAGCAACTTGGGCTGCCCGACCAAGAGGTTATCAATGCCTACATCCGCGCGGCGGAGGCGGCGCCTTCACGAGCCGAGGCTCTGCATGGTGTGAGCCGTTTCTGCCGTGATAAGGGGCGCAACGAGGAAGGCTATCAGCTTGCCAAACGCGGGCTCGAGATCCCCATACCGTCAGATGGGCTTTTCGTCGAGCCTTGGATTTACGATTACGGATTGCTTGATGAATACGCGGTCAACGCTTATTGGGCGGGGCATTATCGCGAGTCGCTGGATGCTTGCCTGCGTATCCTGGTGACAGGCAAACACGACGACCTTGCCCGCGTCTCCGCCAATGCCCGCTTTGCTTTTGAGAAGCTACATCCCGATAGCGGGCTGCTCCCCGAGATAATGGTCTGGCCGGCGGGCATTCCGGTGCCCGAGGCTCCTCCCGGTAAACCCGCATCGGCCTTGCGCAAGATTGGGGGCATGGTCAGCGTCATCACCCCCACCCACAACCGGAGCCGCTTTTTGCGACGGGCGCTGCATCATTTCCGTCGCCAAGATTTCAGAGAGATTGAATGGCTCATCCTCGATGACAGCACCGAGGATGCGGCTCCACTCCAGACGAGCGGGCAGGAAAACATCTTCTATCGGCGGGTAAGCCAGAAGCTGCCAATAGGCACCAAACGCAATATATTGATCGAACAGGCGCGCGGTGAATACATCGTCCAGTTCGATGATGATGACTACTACGCACCCCATTATGTGAGCCACATGGTTGGCGCACTTGAGGCGCAGCAGGCGGATTTAATCAATTTGCGAGGCTGGTTCTTCTATGACCTGCCTTCCCGCTTCTTCGGATATTGGGACCTCATGCAAAAGACCGGCCCGCATTATTGCTGCAGCCAGTCGGGAGTCTCCCTGGCCTTTCTAAGCGACGGCAACAATCATGGTTTCGAGACCAACCATCTGGGATTTGGCTTCTCCTACGTCTTCCGCCGCAGCGTCTGGGAAGCGACGCCTTTCCCGGATATCGACTGGAACGAGGATGGCACGTTCGCGCGCTCGGCCCTGGCAGATTTCGTTGTGGACGGGATTCACGACACCACCGGCCTTTGCTCTGCACTACATGCACGCGGGCAGCACGTCGCGCTGCTTTCCTCAGCATCGCCTGCCGGGCTTTCTTTTCTCTCAGCTCTTTCCAACCCTGCAAACGCCGGACGGCGAGGTTCCGGAAGAGCGAACACTGGACAGCGCGCCTTCTCGCGGCGGGCTGCCTTCGCCACCGCACTTGATCCATGCCAACAATCAAGACCAAGTCTCGACTGAGTTAGCGACCTTGGGGAGTCTCGAGTATGGCGGCCCACGCAGGTCCCAACTCTGAACACGACAGCGCTAACGGTCGCCCAGCAACGGCATAAAGGAGGGGCTTGGTGGATTACGATTTCACCCAGGACTGGTTTTCCCAAAACATCCCAGCATGGCAGCGCGTTATTCACGGGCTAGGGTTGCAGGCGAGGAAGGTTCTTGAAGTCGGATCGTACGAAGGGCGGTCGTCCACCTGGATCGTTGAGAACGTGGTAGGCCCGCAAATAGGCCACATGTTCTGTATCGACAGCTGGGATGCAACGGGCATCCCTGCCCACAGCAACGCCGAGATCCAGGCAGTGGAATCCCGTTTTGATCGAAATATGAAGATTGCCCTCGCCAAATTCCCGGGCACGCAACTGACCAAGCTAAGCGGGCGATCCCGGGAGATTTTCTGGCCGGACTGGCCGGCTGCGGCCATGCAGGAAGTTTCGACTTCATCTACGTTGACGGGTGCCACGAGGCGGCAGCTGTACTGGCTGATCTCACCCTTGCGTTCACGCTCTGCAAGGTTGGTGCTTTGCTGATCTGCGACGATTATCTCTGGAACTATGGGGATGATCCGCGCCGCACCCCGAAGCTCGCCATTGATGCCTTCAGTAACTGCTATAGCGATCGCGTGCAGGTTATTCTCGACTGGGCCAACCAATTCTACATGGTCAAGTCCGCCGATTAGAGAGGAACCGGGCCATGCTCGACATCATGCACCGTAGTGTAGTTTGCACGAGGCTGTGCCACCAAAGCAAAGGAGGTCCATTCGATGAATAGCACACCGGAGAAATCGATTGATCGACTGCCGGGAACGGTGGTGACCAGCCTCATAAACGGGCGGACGATCCGCTTTTTTGTAGCCAACGAAAAGGACGAGATCCAAAAATACCATCATGCTGGGAGCTTCTATGAGGTTGAAGAACTCAGCATCATGCGGGCGCACTGGCGCTGTGACGGAAGTTACGTCGATATAGGCGCAAACGTAGGCAATCACGCCATCTACGTAGCAAAGTTCCTCGATGCAAGCCGCATCATTGTCTTTGAGCCTAACCCGGCAGCCATCCGAATCCTACGGGTTAATTTGGCGTTGAACCAATGCTCTAACGTTGATGTGAGATACCTAGGCACCGCCTTGGCATCCGGGACAGCATCTCTGCGGGTGGTGGAAGTTGATCCTGATAATCTTGGGGGCGCTAGTTTCGTGCCGGATGCCCAGGGCGAGGTGCGGTCTGCCCCCGGCGACAGCCTCTTGCTCAATGAGTATGTCAGCTTTCTGAAAATAGATGTCGAGGGCATGGAGATGGATATACTGCATGGCCTTGAAAGGACGATAAGAAGTTGGCGGCCGAACATATTCATCGAGGTGTGGTCGCAAAATAGCGGTGATTTCTTCCAATGGTGCGAGGGCATTGGTTATGAAATCGTAGACCAATACCAACGATACCGCGATTCAAGTAATTACATGGCGGTTCCGAAATAGCTGTCTCGATGGGTTGTAAATCCGCTGACAGAGTGGGCTGTAAAGGCGGCGCGTAGCTTACTCGCCCAGGCCGTTCGGCTCACAAACGCTGTCAGTCAAAAGGCCGGACGGCCGCTACGCTCCCCCTGCTCGAAGCTGGAGGCCGATGACAGGACCCATAAGATCCAGTGGCCCCTTGATGGAACTTGAACCAAAGTGCGGACGGAACGCAATGCAACGCAGATCCTTCTTGATGCTAGCCGCAATAACGAGCGCTTGCGCCGGGAGGATGATTGTGAATTCATTTGCAAACGCGGCCGAAGAAAAGAGGACGTTGCTTTTTGATCCCCTCGATGTGACGGGCGCATGGAAATGGCCTGACGCGGCCGCGCACGTGCTAGTGCGTATGCGGGATGTTTGTCTTTCAGGCGTTAGGTTGCTTTCAGACCGTCAGCCTGACCGCATTCTCGTTGACGATCACACATCCGGTTTCCCTGCGATCTGGCTTCACGATGACCAACCAAGAACAGCGTGGATCATTGTGAATATCGCCGGCAGCGACTGGTGCCGGATGTGCTACCAGTTCGGCCACGAACTGGGCCATGTGCTGAGCAACAGCTGGGACCCTAAGGCCCAGCCACAACGTCCCTGCCAATGGATTGAAGAAGCGCTGGTGGAAGCTTTTTCGATTCGCGGACTTGGCTTACTTGCCGCCAGCTGGGAACAGGAGCCGCCATTTTCCGGCAACGAGAATTTTGCAAAATCGATACGCGAGTACCGTCAAGCCCTCGTTGATAAATACATGAAACTCGCGACCGAGCAACAAGCGGGTCCTGATCTTGCGACTTGGTTCGCGGCACACCGGGAGCATGTCGAGGCTCAGGGCGGTCTTGATGGAGATGGGTGCGCCGCAGTTCCTGTCTTTCTAAGGGAACTTGAAAACAACAGCGATAGCGTCGAATCGTTTGGGGCCCTTAACCGTTGGCCGCAACGGACCGGCCTGCCGATTGAAGAATATTTTTCACGGTGGCAAGCGAGCTGTGCAGAAATTAATGCCTCCCCTAAGCTACCGAGATGGCTCAGGACCTCGCTCCTGGGTGTCTGAGTAAGTTCCGGCACAATCCCGGATGTCCACTCGAAACACATCGCCCAACCCCTCTCCATTTTTAGCCCCGGCTGCCCTTATTGCGTCTCGAAACATCGACAACGGCTATCGCGCGGCGTGTGCGGCTATCCGCGCGCTCGGGACGCGCAGAAACCCAGTGGAGTTTGATTTATGAAACGCCGCAACCGCCGCAACTTTTTGAAACTGTCTGGCGCCGGAATGCTCACCGTTGCTTCGAATGCTTCCGCTCAGGGCACCGTCCGCGAAACGGCAATACCGGGTGACGAATGGGAGGCCGGCCCGTTTGGGTTTCCGCCTCAAACGATCGATGAAGGAGGGATGAAGTACCGTGTGCTTGGCGAAACCGGCGCGAAGGTATCGATTATTGGAATCGGAGGCTTCCATCTTGCCAAACCGGGCGGCGCTTCGGCCGATGAGGCGATCCGCATTGTCCGCTCGGCCATCGATGCTGGTGTCAACTTCTGCGACAACTCCTGGGACTACAACAACGGCGAGAGCGAGGTGCGTCTTGGCAAGGCGCTTCGCGACGGCTATCGCAACCGCGCCTTCCTCATGACCAAGATCGATGGCCGCACACATCGATCTCTTGCAATTTCATGAGGTCATCCGGCTCGACGATCCCGACCGCATCTTTGCCCCCGGAGGCGCCCTCGAAGCTTTTCTTCACGCCAAGGAACAGGGCAAGGTGCGGATTCCGATTTATTCCGGCCAGGGATTCCGACGCGAAGCCGGCCACCATTCCGATTTGAAGTCGGCCGTCGTTCCGAGATGAAGGCGGCCGCCATTCCGACGTGAAGCCGGCCATCTGAGCGGCTTCCAAGCGGCTCCCCCAGGGTCAGCCAATGAGGCATTCGACTGCCCTCTTCGACAACGAGGAGGGCGCAATGCCGGCAAGAAGAGAGCTGACCATGCGGCAACTACGGCAGATGCTTCGTCTGCATCACGAGGGCGTAAGCGCAAGAGAGATCGGGCGGACGCTCGGGGCTGCGCGAAGCACCATTCAAGACAATCTCAAGCGGGCGCAACAGGCCGGTCTTGGCTGGCCTTTGGCGCCCGAGATCACGGACAGCGTTCTCGAAGAGCGGCTGTTCAGCAAGCAGGGCATCCTGCCGGGGCGGCGGCGGCGCGTCGAGCCGGAGTGGCCGGCGCTGGCGCGGGAGATGAAGCGTCCCGGCGTCAATCTTCTGATTTTGTGGGAGGAATATCGCGACGCCCATCCGGATGGCTACAGCTACAGCCGTTTTTGTGACCTGTTCCGCGAGTTCGAGCGGCGGCTGTCTCCGGTCATGCGCCAGCATCACGCCGCCGGCGACAAGCTGTTCGTGGATTATTCCGGCAAGAAGATCGCGATCGCCGATCCGGCGACCGGGGAACTGCGCGAGGCGGAGATATTCGTCGGCGTGCTCGGCGCCTCGAACTACACCTACGCGGAGGCGACGCTCACGCAAGCCTTGCCCGACTGGATTGGCGCGCATGTGCGGATGCTGCGCTTTTTAGGCGG
Source organism: uncultured Alphaproteobacteria bacterium (assembly GCA_963817705.1). Taxonomy (GTDB): domain Bacteria; phylum Pseudomonadota; class Alphaproteobacteria; order Rhizobiales; family Rhodomicrobiaceae; genus Rhodomicrobium. The sequence goes on along the minus strand of CAWFPF010000002.1, from coordinate 234,677 downwards.
GGCGCCCCGGCTTTTCGTGCCCGACAACCTGAAGAGCGGCGTCCACAAGCCGTCGTTCTACGATCCCGAGATCAATCGCAGCTACGCAATGATGGCGGCCCATTACGACGTCGGCGTTCTTCCGGCCCGGCCGAGAAAGCCGAAGGACAAAGCCAAAGTCGAGGCCGGGGTTCGTTTTGCCCAAAGCTATATTCTCGGCCGGCTGCGCCATCTGACCTTCTTCTCTTTGGCCGAGTGCAACAGCGCGATCGGGAAGGCGCTCGATCGCATGAACGGCCAGCCGATGCGCCGTCTCGGCGTCAGCCGGCGAGAGCTGTTCGAAACGCTTGAGCGCCCGGCGCTGCGGCCGTTGCCCGAGACGGATTGGGAGTACGCCGAATGGCGGCGGGCTCGCGTCAACCTCGACTACCATGTTGAACTCGATGGCTTTTACTACTCGGTTCCGCATGCGCTGCTGCGCGCCGAGGTCGACGTGCGCATCACGGCGCGGACGATCGAGATTTTCCATCGCGGTCATCGCGTCGGGGCTCACCCGCGCCGCTATGGCGGTCCGCGGCATGGAACCGATCCCGATCATATGCCGAGTTCCCATCGGCGTTACGCGGAATGGAGCCCCGAGCGCTTCCGGCGCTGGGCGCGCGCCATCGGACCGGAGACCGAAGGGCTGATCGTCGCTGTCCTCGCCAGCCGGCCGCATCCCGAGCAGGGGTTCCGAACCTGTCTTGGCATTTTCAAACTGTATCGAGGCGTCACAGCGCAGCGCGCGGAAGCGGTCTCGGCCAGGGCCGTCGAGATCGGCGCTCTGAATTACCGCTCCATCGCTTCGATCCTCGCCAACAACCTCGACAAGGCAGGCGCGCGTCAGAGCCAGCAGCCCTCGTTGCTGTTGGACCATCCCAATATCCGTGGCCCCCGCTACTTCAACTGAGCCCGAGATATCGGAACGCCGGACCAGTCCGGCGTTCCGCCAACCTTCCTCTTCAGAAAGGAGAGTATCGTGCTGACCCATCCAACGCTCGACCGGCTGCACGCCCTTGGCTTGCATGGCATGGCCAAAGGCTTCAAGGAGCTTGCCGCCAATCCTGAAGCCAGAAGCTTCGAACAAGCCGAATGGCTCGGCCTGCTTCTCGAATACGAGACGACGCTGCGCGCGCAAAAGCGCTTCGAAATGCGGGCGCGCTCCGCGCGGCTTCGCCAGAATGCAAGCGTCGAAGACGTCGATTACCGCGCCGCCCGCAACCTCGACCGAACGCTCTTCCTCAAGCTCGCCACGTGCGACTGGGTGCGCGACAAACGCAATCTTCTCGTCACCGGCGCTTGCGGCGTCGGCAAGAGCTGGCTGGCGTGCGCTCTTGGCCAGAAGGCTTGCAGGGAGGACATCTCCGTCCTCTACCATCGCATGCCCCGTCTCTTCGGCGCCTTGGCCCTCGCCCGCGCCGACGGCCGTTACGCCAAGGTGTTGCAATCGCTCAGCCGGGTGAAACTGCTCATTCTCGACGATTGGGGACCGGAGGCGTTGACCCCGGAACAGGCCCGCGATCTCCTGGAAATCCTGGAGGACCGCTTCGACGCGAGTTCGACGCTTGTCACCAGCCAGGTTCCGGTGGACCAGTGGCACGACATGATCGGCAACCCCACCCTTGCCGACGCCATTCTCGACCGCCTCGTCCACAACGCCTATCGCATCGCTCTTAAAGGCGGAACCAAGCGCAAAGAGAAAGCCCCCGAAGCCGACGATTGACGCCGGAAAGGAAGAAACCCATCATCCACTCTGACCCGAAGGGGCGCCGATAGGAATGGCCGGCTTCAGACAGGAACGGTGGCCGGATTGAAATCGGAATCCCCGGCCGGCTTCATTTAGGAATACGTGGCCGACTTCATCGGTATCCCGCAGGGCAAGGTCCGGCATATCGGATTCACCGGTCATAAGAGCCCCGACATTCACGCCAAATGTTCGAAGTGGCGGACCGCCACGGGTTTCACTTCGACACTGTACAGATGCCAGTCCACATCATGGATGCGCACTTCAACAGCTTCCAACGGCGCATTTTTCCCATCGCCACGCAGCACAAGACGGCCGTGCTCGCCATGAAAACCTTCGGCGATCATTTCATCTTAGACGCCAAGGCCGCGGACCCGATCGAGATGTTACACTATTCGATGAGCCAACCGGTCGCCGTCGTCATCACAGGTTTGGACAAGCCCGCAATACTGGAACAGGCGTTGAAGGCGGTCCGGACCTACACAACAATGACAGCGGAAGCACAGCGCGCGCTTCTCGTGCAGTCGGCCAAGGCCGGAATCGACGGTTCGACGGAGCGCTACAAGGTCAGCCACTATTTCGACAGCACAGAGCAGCATCCGGAATGGTTGAACTCAGGGCTAGCTGGCAAGGCCGTGTGTGTGCGGAGCATCATCTACGTTCCCGCAACAAAGCAGTGCTCGATCGACTTTTTCAATGCCGTCGCAACGGCCTTCTTTTCGGATCACTCAGCGATCGCAGAAGTGGTACGAAGGGCCTGGGCAGTAATCTCCAGGATGACCGGCTTCTATGCAGATGTAGCAGCCTCGAAGTGGCATCACTGAATACGGCATCCTCGGAGCGTTCTCAACCTCAGGATTTAAAAAACTGCGAGCTTCAGAATTGCTGATGGAAGCCAATACACCCAAACTTGCGGTGATATATAAAATCACAAGAGCGGTTAGGCGCGAGTTTTTTGGCCATCTTGGCATGATAAATCTCCTTCTTGATAATGACGTTGCAGTACCGTTTCAAACTGGAGGGCTAACCGGGCAGGTCATCAGTCTCCCGATCTCGACGGGGCCCATCGTCTCGGGGCGAAATCGCCGTTTTCCGGCGGCACCCTTGCGCTGGGTTGCTTTTTGGATCGCTGGAAGCCGATGCCAGGAGCGGCAAAGCCACCATGAAGATCACAAAACTCGCAAGCATGACAGTGAGAACTCCGATTTGTCGTGTTGCTTGGCCGGCGATCCGGCCCCGCAGAAGTGCGGGGCCTTAATCGCGGCAGCCAGGCCCGGGAAGCGGATTAACCGCCATTCGCGTCGGGCGCGATAGGACCAGTTACTGTGCCATTAGGCAGGACATCCTCGTGATAGGGGCCCTGCTGCAGGTATGAGCGGCTGGCTGCGTCCGCGGCGGCTGAGAAGCCAACCGGGGCGAGAGCGATCGTGCCAACGAGGGCGGTTGCTGCGAGCCTAAGCCAAAGCTTAGATAATTTTGCCTTTTGCATAGTGAATCTCCGTTTTTGGGTTACTCCGGCAGAAGTTCACGTCAATCGCTCGCCTCCTGCCACGTGACGTAATGTAAACGGAGATGCCTGCAGCACCCATTCTACAGAGGTTTCCTGGAATGCTGCATTGGTTTTAGAGGGCTATACTCAGGTATGATCTGATATTATTGCGGGCCTAGAGCTATCACAAGCGTCTCAGCTCATCTTCGAGTTGGGTTGTTCCCGCCGGTCATGACGCTCGAAGGCGATGCGAAGGTTCTCGACGATTGCCTTCGCGTCGAAAGGCTTTTCGAGCAAGGCAACCGCACCAGCCGCCGCCGCGCGTTCACGGCTTCGCTCTTCAGTAAATGCCGTTATGAAGATGAAAGGAACCTGGGAACCTTGCGCCTGCAAAGCCTCTTGCAGCTGAAGTCCCCCCATTCCCGGCATGTGCAAGTCGGCTAAGATACAGTTGCTGTCATTCAATCGCGGTGAGCGCAAAAAGTCTTCGGCCGAGGCAAAAAAGTAGCTCACAATGCCCAGGGACCGGAGCAGACAGTCCAACGCGAGCCGAACCGACTGGTCGTCGTCAATGATCGAGACAATGCGGACATTGGGCAATTCAAACTCCTCGGATTCCACATGCACAACATCACCAATTCATGACAAGTTGCAAAAAATTTCCATTACAACGCGGTTTATGATCTTGACCGTTTTTGAGAATAACCCTTCAGCGCTTCCGTCATTCTTACGAGATCCGGCAGCGAGCGCGCCGCCATTTTTCTCATGACGTGCCCGCGGTGAATTTTTACGGTGATCTCGCTCAGCCCAACCTCGGCAGCGACCTGCTTATTCATGAGCCCCTTGGTTACAAGATCGAGAATCTCGCGCTCTCGCGAGGTCAGGCTGTCATAGCGGCTTTGCACGAATGCGATGGCTTTCTCCTCCTCAATCCGCTTTCGATCCAGCTCGATGGCGCGGCCGACCGCGTCCAAGAGCTCCTGATCGCGAAATGGCTTGGTCAGAAAATCCACTGCACCGGCCTTCAGAGCTTGCACTGACATGGGAATATCGCCATGCCCGGTTATAATGATAACGGGCATCGGCATGTTTCTCTCAGTCAGTTTCCCCTGCAACTCAAGGCCGCTCAGCCCCGGCAAGCGGATGTCGAGTACAAGGCAGCTTGGAACCCCGGGCGGTTCGCTCATCAGTAATTCCGAAGCCGAACTGAATAGGCGAACATTGAGCCCAACCGACCGTAACAGGCTGCTCAAAGCCTGGCGGACGGACTCGTCGTCGTCGAGAACGAAGACTACCGGCAGTACCGCGTTTGCGCTGCCTTGAAGCGGAAGCATGGTTATGCCTCCTCCTTTTCTGGTTTCAGGATAAACCCAAGGGATGCGCCGAACCCATCGTTATTGGCAGCCCAAACAACTCCGCCGTGGGCTTCGACGATCGAGCGGCAGATTGAAAGACCCATGCCCATGCCGCCTTCCTTGGTGGTGAAAAAAGCTTTGAATAGCCGTTCGAGGTTTTCGGCCGCGATGCCCGTTCCGCTATCGCGGACCGTCAGTCGTATCCCGGTATCCTTATAGGGCTCGGACTGAATGCAAAGGTTGCGAGGTCTACCACTGACGGCGGACATTGCTTGGATCGCGTTAAGCACGAGGTTGATGATAACCTGCTGAAGCTGAATCTTGTCACCCTTGAACACCGGCAGCCCGGGCGCTAGGTCCAACTGAAGAAAGACACGGTTATTGATGAGTTCGCGCCGGACCAATGGGATTGCCTCCTTCACGACACTGTTGAGGTTGAGCGGCGCTTTTTGCAGACTGTCTTTTCGCGAAAGGGCCCTGAGCCTTCTAATGATCTCGCCTGCGCGCCGTCCATCGGCGATCATGCGCTCAACGGCGCTCCGCGCCTCTTTGTAATCGGGCTCTTCCCGCCCAAGCCACCGCAAGCAGGCTTCCCCATTGGTCACAATCCCGGCGAGGGGTTGATTGACTTCGTGGGCGATGGAGGCGACGAGTTCTCCCAAAGTTGTCACACGGGTCACATGAGCAAGCGCAGCGTGTGCCTCTTGAAGCCGGTCCTCGGCTTGTTTTGTGGCCGTGACGTCCATAAGAGCACCCACATATTCGACTTGGCCGCCCGGCCTTTTCACCGGATGCGCCAAAGCATGGATGTGCTTCACCCTGCCTCCTGGGAAAAGGAGGCGGTATTGGATATCGATATTGACGAGGCTTTTTTGGCGCTCTTCGTAGGACGCCCTCCATGCGTTAAAATCGTCGGGATGCATGCGCGCCCGTACCAGTTCGACAGTCGGTGTAAGAGCCCGGTCATATTCAAAAATGCGATAGGTCTCGTCCGACCAAGCGTATTCGCCCTTAGCGAAGTTTAGGGCGAAGCTGCCGGTCCGGCTCAAACTTTGGGCGTCGGCCTGATGACCTTCGCTCCGCTGCAGCGAGTCGGATGCCAACCGAATCCTCAAGGCGAGAAACGTGGTCGTACCAATCGCCAGGATACTCATGATTGTCCGGCCGGCCACGTCTTGGCTAGCATCGGAAACATGGGTGAAAAGGAAGCTGCTTGCTGTTAACCCGACGCACGCAACTCCCCACAGGAGTATGCCTTTCGGCCCACAAAAATTGGCCGACATCAGGACAACCACGACGTACATAACCGCCACGGCGATGTGAAGCGGCGCAAAAGTGTCGATGACGAAAATCAAAAGGGCCAACACCGCAGCGATGACGGCCGGCGTCCGCGATGGTTCGCCAGGCTCAGATGCCTTGCTCGATATTGATTTCCAGCGATTGTGGGTCGTGCCGAGGCTCACAGCAGATAATTACTCGGATCCCTCCGCAAGGGTCCATTCATGCCTGGAATCGAGAATTTGCGCGATTTGTTCCACGGGAGCGGGGCAAAGAGGGGGAGGAGATTCGCGAAGAAGACCTGGCGAAAGTAGCGGGGCAGCATGATCCGCAAGGGCTAGTCTGCATAGTGATCGCGATCTTCCGGCTTCAGCTGCGCGACCATTCGGTTCTTTGTCGCTCCCAGGCCGCCGATGCGCAGGTCCACATTGAGATCCTTGGCGATTGGCGTGAGCACGCGAAATTCAATGCCGGCTTCGCGGGCGCGCTGGCGCAAGCGATCTGCAGCAAAATCGCCTGCCGCGTCATTGTCACAAAGAACATAAAGACGGCGAAGGCTCGCCGGGAACGCGATGGCTGCGAGGTGCGCGGCGGACAAGCCCGCCGCCATAGGCAGGTCCGGAAAAAGAGAGAGAAGCGAGAGCACGGTCTCGATGCCTTCGCCGGCCGCGAGGACATCAACCGGCACGCCAAAGCGCACCGCGTTGCCAAGCAGCCGTCCCATGGCCCGGCGGGGATCGGCAAGCGGCGCTTTACCGATGCCGTCGCGAGCGAGCCAGGTGCGCTGCAGGCCGGTCAGATTGCTGTGGTTGTCGGTGACCGCGCCGAGAAGCGCGGGCCAGCTCTGGCGGGGCTGATCCGGGGCAGGGCGGTAGTAGCAGGCGGGATGAAAGCGCAGGCATGGCCAGTCGAGATGCGCTGTAATAGCTCGGCGTCGGAGGTAGGTTTCAGCGAGCGTGCCAGCCACGGGACGGGATAGTCTGTAGAGACTGGCGGCGGCGGTAGCGGCATCGCGGAGCGGTTCGCCGGAAGGGGTTTTAAGTCGCGGTGAAATAGGCCACGGCTCGTTCAGGAATTGGCGCGCTTCCTCAAGCGTTTCGCGCAGCTGGCGGTGGCCTTTGTTGAGGCCGATGAGGTCGAGAAGATCGCCGTGCTCTCCAGTCGCGGCATCGGTCCACTTGCCGGAGCCTTCGCCGGAGAGCTTTACGAACAGGCTGCCGCCGGGGCTGCCTTGAACATCGCCCGCAATCCAGTAACGGCCCTGGCGGCGGCCATGGGGCAAGTAAGAGCGGCAGACCGCCTCGGCCTGCGAGGCCAGGCGACACGACAGTTCGGAAGCGTGGCTGCTCATATCCATATTTCCTATTACTTTTATGGAAGATTCGGCAATCAGGCTTTCGCGCCCGGCTGAAGCGGGGGATAGAGCGCGAACAGCCGCTCGATCACCTGGCACCCTGTCCCGGACTCCGCCGGCATGAACAGGCGCAGCCGCCAGGAGATGATCTCGCTGAAAAAGCCGAAGGATTTGAGCTGCTCGACCTCGGTATCGCAAAAGCCGGTGAGCTCGATGCGCCTGGCGCCCATCACGGTCGAGATACGAAGCCCGAGCCCGCCGCGAAGCGTGATCGGCCTGCCCTCGCTGACGAGCTGGGCGTGCGCGGCTTGCGGTGAAAGCTGCGGTCCGCCGTCGAGATTGAAGGCGATGCGTAAGGCGGGTACATCCGCCGGAGCAATAAGCCGTCCGACGATACGCTCGCCTTCATCCGTTTCAAGCCGGTAGACTTTGCTGTTGCCGCGCGGCAGGTGCTTCCAGACCGGAAGCAGAAGGCCGGTCACGAGGTGGATTTCGCTCGAACGGGTGGGCGGGATTTCGGCGAGCTCCTGGAGCCAGCTTGAGTAAATTCCGCTTCGCTTGCCTCGCGCCATTGGCTTCTTGCCAGTTTCTCTTTGGCGATCGTGTCGCGGGACATAGGCCTGATGAGCCTTAGACGTTCTTCGACGCTGCCGTCATCGAGGGTCAGACTGGAAGCCGGTGCGCCGACAGCTCCGCGCCTTGACTGAGCGTTGATCAGGAAAGGCGATCTGGAGTTGTTTGCGAGCGCCAGGACAGCGTCGAGGCCCATGGGCTCGTTTCTATCCTCCCTGCGAATGGTCAAAAGTGAGGTCGCCGCACCGGTTCGCGCGTGCGTTTGCAGCCTATCGCGGCCGGTGACGGCAAGACTTTCAGCGGTTAGCGTCTCAAGACCAATATCGTAGGTGCCTGAAGCTATGGCGGCTTCGACGCGGGCAGCGAGCAGGTCCTCGAATAGCTCGAAGAAGCGATTCTGCAGGAAAATGGGCAGTGCCAGCACGCGATTGAGAAAGGTCGTGATCGCGGGCAGTTCATCGAGCATCGAACCGTCCTTGGCCACAATGCGAAGGCCGGTCGCGTTTTCGAACGCCTCAAGGCTGGAGAACTCCACCTGTCCTCGGTAGATGCGGGTGTAAAGCTCGTTCAAAGCGGCGCGGGCGTAGGGGCTTTCGAGATTGTCTTCCGGGCGGAACATGCCCTGGCCGCCGGTTTGTCTTTGCCCGCGGGTGATGGCGCCAAGGCTGTCGAGGCGCTTGGCGATCGTCGACAGGAAACGCTTCTCGCCTTTGACATTGGTGGCGACAGGACGGAAGAGAGGCGGCTGCGCTTGATTGGTGCGGTTCGAGCGGCCAAGCCCCTGAATGGCGGTGTCCGCCTTCCAGCCGGGCTCCAGCAGGTAGTGGACGCGCTTTCGCTGGTTCCGCGCCGAGAGATCGGCGTGATAGGAGCGCCCGGTGCCGCCCGCATCCGAGAACACCAGAATGCGCTTCTTGTCGTCCATAAAGCTTTGCGTCTCGGCAAGATTGGCGGAGACGGGCCTGGTTTCGGCGGCGAGCCGCCACACGCCGTCGGCGCCGGTCTTTTTGACGATGCGGCGGGACCGGCCTGTGACCTCGGCGACGCGATCCGTGCCGAAGTGATGCAAAATCTGATCGAGCGCAGTCTGCACCGGCGGCAGCGCGGCAAGCTTCTCGATCAGCCGGTCACGGATTTCAATCGCTTCCCGGGACTGAACGGGCTGTCCGTCGTGGGAGACCGGCCGGGAATGAAGATTGCCCTCCTCGTCGGTATAGCGTTCGTAAAGCTGCGTCGGAAAGCCTTTGGCGAGATAGTCGAGCACATATTCGCGCGGCGTCACGTCGATGGAAAGATCGCCCCATTCTTCGGTTGGGATCTCGGCAAGGCGGCGCTCCATCAGGCTCTCGCCGGTCGAGACCAGCTGCACCACGGCAGCGGCGCCCTCGTCTAGATCAGCGGCGATGGACTTCAAAAGGGTGGGCGTCTTCATCGCCGTGATGAGGTGATTGAAGAAACGCTGCTTGCTGCCCTCGAAGGCGCTTTTGGCGGCGGCTTTGGCCTGGCCGTTCAAGGCTCCGCCGCCGTCGGTGACGTTTGTCGCTTTCAGGGCCGCATCCAGATTGTGGTGAATGATCTGGAAGGCTTCCGCATAGGAATTGTAGATGCGGATTTGTTCGTGGGTGAGGGGGTGCTCGACGATCTCGACCTCGATGCCTTCGTAAGAGAGCGAGCGGGCGATGTAGAGCCCGAGCGCTTTCAAATCGCGCGCCAGCACCTCCATGGTGGCGATGCCGCCGGCCTCGACCGCCGCGACAAAATCGGCGCGGTTGGCAAAGGGAAAGTCCGTCCCGCCCCAAAGACCGAGCCGCTGCGCATAAGCGAGATTGTGCACGGATGTGGCGCCGGTGGCCGAGACATAAACAACGCGGGCCTGCGGGAGCGCATGCTGGAGCCTGAGCCCGGCGCGACCTTGTTGCGAAGGGGCCTTGTCGCCGCGCTCGCCTGTCTCCCCTGCGGCATTCGCCATGGCGTGCGCCTCGTCGAAGAGGATGACGCCGTCGAATGCGTTTCCGAGCCAATCGAGCATCTGCTTCAGGCGTGAGCTTTTGCCCTCGCGTTCGGAGGAACGCAGGGTCGCATACGTGGTGAAAAGGATGCCCTCATTGATGCGGATTGGCGTGCCCTGGCGGTAGCGCGATTGAGGCACGATGAGGAGTTTCTCCTGCCCGAGCGCCGACCAGTCGCGCTGGGCGTCCTCGATCAGCTTGTCGGATTTGGAGATCCACACCGCCTTGCGGCGCCCCCGCAGCCAATTGTCGAGAATGATGCCCGCAGCCTGCCGGCCTTTGCCACTGCCGGTGCCGTCACCGAGGAAAAACCCCTTGCGGAATTGCACGGCCTGTTCGTCGGCGTCCTGGGCGAGGGAAAGAGTGTCGAGGCTCTCATCGACGCGATAGCGGCCTGCGAGCATTTCCGCATGGGCTTCACCGGCATAGATGATCGTTTCAATCTGGGCGTCGGACAGAACTCCCTGTTCCGCCAGGTGCCTCGGCAGAAGGGGCTGGTAGGAAGGAAGAGGAGGCCTGACAGAAGCCATGGCCGCCGATTGCACCAGCTTTGTCGGATGCGGCCTGGCTCCGGCGATCTGGATCGTCTGAACCTGATAGGGCTCGTAAATCCGGTCGCTGAAGCCGGTCTCGACAGCGAGCGCGGGGTTTGGCTCATAGATAATTTCCGCAGCCGATGCGGGGAGCGCTTGGGGCGCAGGAGCCGGGAGTGACAAGGTCGCGCGGCTTTGTCCTATGACGTGGAGGGCAGCAGGGACGCCACGCGGAGCCGGTACTTTCGGTGAGTCCGGGAGCGGACGGGGCGGGAGTTCTGCTTCGAGCAGGGACAGCAGCTCGGTGAGGCTGCCCGCGTGGCCGGCGGATTGAAGAGGGGCGCTGTCTGCCGGAGGAACCCGGTCGATGACGGTCAGCCGGGTCTCTACGCTGGTGCCGTGCCGTGCATAGATGCGGCCGTCTATGGTGGCGGTAAATCGGAAGGAGATTATGCCGGCGAGATCGGCATAGAGCGCCTGGATTTCAGGGTTCAACGGATCATGACCGGCGCCCGTCAGCACTGCAAGACGTCCGCCGTCCTGAAGGCGGCGCAAGGCCGAGCGGATATGCCGCCCGGTCGCGTCGCTCATGCTGCGCTCGATATGGGGCGACGCGGAGAAGGGCGGGTTCATCAGGATGGCCGTGGGCGCGATGTCCGCATCGAGATAATCGTCGATCTGCTCGGCGTTGAAGCGGGTGACCGGTGCCGCCGGAAACAGGTCTGCCAGCATGCCCTGCCGGGTTTCGGCGAGTTCGTTCAGGACAAGCGCGGCTCCGGCGATTTCGGCATGGATGGCGAGCAGGCCGGTGCCTGCCGAGGGTTCGAGCGCAAGGCTGCCCGGTCCGATTTGCGAGGCAAGCGCTACCAGGAAACCAAGGCCAATCGGCGTCGAAAACTGCTGAAACCGGTCGCTTTCCTCCGACCGGCGCGTATGCGACGGCAAAAGCGCCGCAAGCCGCTCCAGCATCGAAAGGTAGCGGGCTTGGCAGCCTGCCTTCTTCAGCATGCCGGGCGCGTATTTCCGCAGGAACAGAACGGAAGCCGCCTCCGACGCCTCGTAAGCGTCCTTCCACAGCCAGGCGCCGTCCTGATCGCTCGCCTGGAACGCGTCCGTCATGGCTTCGCGCAAAAGCCTGGCGTCGAGCGCTGAGCCCCGTTCGAGTGAAGAAAGCAGGTGAGAAGCTGCCGCTAATATCTTGGTGGCTTTGATATTTTGGGGGGCGGGCAGGCGCGTGGGCGCCGCCGTGGCTGGGACGGGTGGGGTCATGGTCAGGACTTTCTGGGAGAAGATGGAAAAGGTTAGCGGCTGGGCCGGTAGGCGATCGCGGCGTGGTGAGCGCAATAGGGACAGCCGGCCGCTTTGACGCGGCCGCAGAAATGAAAGCCGTCCGTCTTTGGATCGCCGATGGGCCAGCGGCAGGACATTGCGGTCAGGGTCCGCACCGTGACGAGGGATTTGGTCGGCGCGCCAAGCTCGGGCAGGACGAGCAGCTGTTCTTGCGCGGCGGATTTACGGGTCAGCCACGCCCTGCGCGGATGGGTCTGGGAGCCAGATCTTGTGGCGTGTGGGCGTTCGATCAAAAGAGAGCGACCGGGCCGGGCACGGCGTCCGTGTGCTGCGCGACGGCGGCCGGCTAGTCCGAGCCGGTGCACCTTGCCGATAACGGCGTTGCGGGTGACCTCGCCGATCCTTTGCGCGATGATCGAGGCGCTGAGGCCGTCGTTCCAGAGTTTTGTGAGCGTTGCGACGCGATCGTCTGTCCAGGACATGAAAATCTCCAAAAATGCAAAAAGCCCGCGACAGGCGCGGGCTGGGGTTTCGGGGGCGAAGCTCTCTCTTCATCCGAGGCTTCGCCTCAAGCGAAGCGAACTCTCACTCTGAGGCGTCATGCCGAGGGATCGAGTGGAAGGGCAGTAAAGTTGTTTGGCCATCTTGGCGGTGACCTGATTTGTCGATAGCGCAACGGAGAAAAGCACTGCGTGCGTAGAAATAGCTTAAGACGGATTAGTAGCAACAGAGCCACATAATTAACTATAAATAGTTTCATGCAATCGAAAAGTCATAATACGAGGCAATCTGGAACGCATTTCTAGCGGACTAAATCTCTCACTAGATTGACATTGCCGGTTTCTGTGCCGAATAGGAGTTTAATTAAACTATTTAAATGATTGAATTTTTGTCGTGAATATTCCATTATGCTGCGAATATTGAAAATAATATTGAAGGAGCCAAAGAATGGCGATGGGTGCTTACGAGAAAACATGCGCACGCTGGGGCGCGAGGCTTGGAGCAGTGGTTGGGCTGGGCTTTGGGATCGCTGCGGTCTGCGTCACGGGAACTGCTGCTGCTGTTGTTGTGGGGGCGCTGGCAGCCTCAAGTATTTTGACGGGTATTGTGCTTCTTGATAGAGCCCCCTCTCCAGCCCGCGAGGCTCTCTTTACGGGTGTCCCGTTAGCAGACCCTCGGAATAGAGGCCAGATTGACGTGTTGGGTGCGACAGCGCTTATTGTGGGTGTAGTTACGCCGGGTTATCTTCTTTTGGATGGGGCGAAGGCGCTCAGTGTATCTGGGATGCCAGCTGTTTTCACCGCGTGTTTAGCAGGAGCAGCGTGCGCAGGGGGCGGCGCTTTTTGGGGAGAGAAACTTGGCAGACATATTGGCAAGCGGTTAGATAATCGGAATGGGCTGAAATTATAGTCTTTAACCCCGATTTCACTGCACAGCATTTCCTGAAACAGCACGTCCCGCACCCGCACCGGCTGCGCCGCTTTGGTCAGGCGTATGCGAGCCACTTCTCGAGGATCGCGTTCGTTGAAAGGCTGAGGATTTCATCCGGCACGATTAGCGTCACCATCCCGCCGAAGCCGTCGGGCCGCATCTTGGAGCAGGTGAAGGCGGCAGTAACACTGATATGGTTGAGTGTGTCCGAGCGCTTCAGAATATCCTGCAGGATAAATTCGAAGCCCTCGACGCTCAGATCGAGATCGAGCGTCTTTTCGCCATCTCCAAGCGCGTCCGCCTGGGCCTTCGCAAGATCGTAGAGCCGCGAAGGGATGCCGCTCGCCTGCTTGAGCGCGTCGCGGACTTCGGCGGCGTCGAGCGACGGAAAATCCCCGACGCTTTCGGAGGCGTAGCAGTAAAGCTCGCCAACTTCTTCCTCTGTGTCGAAGATTGCCTTCAGGACAAGCTTTTCGAGGGAGGTCATGTCCGCGAGAGGAAGACCCTGCTGCACGACGGTGGGGGTGAAATAATCTGCCATTGGCGGTCCTTTCTTGATGGTTGAAGACGGAAGGTAGGCATGTTCAGTCCGGGTTCGGACGCGAGCCGCAAAGAGCGCGCGCGCCGGCAATGAGTTTGTCCAGCGTTTCAATGGCGTCGTCATAGGCGCCTTCTTCGCCAAGCGCGGCGACGTTCCGCACAAAATTGCGTGACGGTCCGCCGTAAGGCATCTGGCCCGAAAGCTCGATTTCGTCGTCGAAGGTTTCGTAGATTCCGTCGTCCTTGCGGCGGTCGAGGGCGAGGACCTCGTCGGGGACGTCGCAATCGACAAGATCGGCGTCGCCGCTCCAGTCGAGATTGTCGTCGGACAGAAGAGTTTCGCGGGCCTCCGCGTCGTCTTCGGCGTTAAAATGATAGGTGGCGGCTTCGCGGGTGTTGATGAAGCGCGTGGCGCGGTATTCGGGCATGCTAGTCTCCAAAATAGCAAAGCCCGCGGACATCGCGGGCGGTTTCGATGAGGTTGCGGTGTGGGTTCATCGTCGCCTCCGGCGCGGAGGCGAGGCGGGGCGGAGCCAGTCCATGCCGATCGCGGCGCTGCGGTAGCGGCCGGGAAAGACGCCGCCGCGGCCGCCGAAGCTGGCGTGGGCTATGGAGCCGCCGTAAAGCCAGAAGCCGCGCCTTGTCTGACGTCTGACGAGACGCGAGGCTTGGGCGAGGGTCAGTCCGCGAAGCGTGCGCGACCGAACGGTTGAAACGCCGAAATCGTGGATGTCGACCCGGTAGCGAAGGACGAGGGACGCATTCATGGCGTCACCTGTTCGGTGATGTGACCGGCCTCGCCGGCGGCGTGGATGTAGCGGGAGATCGGCGCCTTGGCCTCGAAATAGAGATCGCGCTCGATGCCAAGTCCGCACCGGCCGTGAAAGCCCTGGAGCTCGCTCAAGCGAACCGTGCCGAATTCCGGAAAGCCCATGCCAAGATCGCAGAGGCCCCACGCGATATCCTGATCTTCGGGATCTATCTCAGTCAAAAGCCAGGTGGCCGCGCCCGCCGGATAAAACAGTTTCACGACCGGCCAGAAATCATTCTCGGCCTTGGTGCCTTTGACCTTCGCTTGCGCGCGGCCGTTGTCGATGAGCTTTGCGCGCAATTCTTTGGTGAGGAGCTTCATGGCCGTCCTCCCTCGCTCAAAACGGCCCGGCAGCGTTCGGCGAGGCGCGGAATGTCATTGAGCCGCGACAGTGGCGCGAAATGATTGCGGCCGCCGGTGTAATCCTTGCGGCCTTGGCAGGTTCGGATCAGGATGCCGCTGTCCTAGCCGGTCGCCGGCTGGCAGATCTGCACATAGAGGGCAAAGTGGTGCAGCGTGACTTCACCGCTGACAGCGATGCCGCCTTGATTTGAGCGAAGATCGAAGCTGTCCGGCCGGAACCCGAGAGCGTCTGCGAGCGCCTTGAGACGCTTGCGGCCGGTTGCGTGAAAGGCGCGCTTTTGATCGCTGTCGTAGGCGCAGGGTTTGTACCAGTCCATGGTTTGTCTCCAGAAATAGAAAAGCCCGCAGAAAGGCGCGGGCTGTTGTTGAAGCTGATGGTAGATAGTTCTTCAGGCGGCGCGCTGCGCCGCGAGATGCGCGTTGACGTGGCATTCGAGTTCGCGGGCGCCGGCGGCTTTGTCGAAGCCCGCAGGCTTGCGGCCCGAGCGCTTGTCAAAGGACACGCTCAGATGCCAGGGCTTGCCGGACGGTTCGAGTTCTTTGGCAAAGGCCTGCAGGGCCGTCTTACAATCGGCGACAGTCTCGATGCCGAACTGCCTCGATGGGCCTTTGTCGCGGAAACTCAAGCTGACGGTGAACGAGTGAGGCCCGCATTCGGCGAGCGGGTAAGCGCTGATCGTGATTTGGCGCTGGGCCATGACACTTTCTCCTGGATGGTGGTTGGGGATGTTGAGGGGATCGGCTAGGCGGGGCGCGATTTTTTATGCTTGTCCGGCCGCTTGATAGGCTTCGGTTTCTTGGGCAGGCCTTCGGTACCGATGTAAATCTCGACGGCGGGGCCATCGGCGACGCTGGTGGGATCGATGCGCTCGACGGCCCAGCTGTTGATCGCGCGCTTCAGCTCGGCGACGAAGTCGAGGCCTTCGGCGTCGCAAAGGTGGCCGAGATCGACGAGCAGGTCTTTGACAGAGGAGGACAGATCCTGATGCGGATCGTAGTTGCAGGCGGCGATGGCATTGCGCGCGCTGGCGGCATGCCGGTCTTTGAGTGGGTTTGGCATAGCGATCTCCAGAAATGCGAACGGCCCGCCGGGTGAGGGCGGGCCGCGTGTTGCGTTGAGCGATCGGAGCGGGGAGAGAGGACACTCTCTTTCTGCCGCCGCTCCGCTTTTGTAAAAAATTCCTCTTCCTCTAGGCGCGGGCCGGAGGGGCGGTGGACGGACGGATGTAAAGCGCGGCGTGCGCGCGCAGGGCGGCCCTGGCCTCGCGACAGATGCCGCGGACCATGTCCGGAAAATAGTGGCAGATGACGGTGTTCTGGCCGCGCGCTGCGCGCATGATCGAGGAGTTGCGGTTCAAGGGATCGGCATCGCGGTGGGCGCTGCCGAATTCCTCAAGGCATTCATAGATGCAGTTGCCCAGATAGTCAGCGGCCAGGAGCCGGCCTTCGGCGTCGAAAGCCTGGGTGCGGGCGCAAAAGGCGACGAAGCGGCCGGTCTCAAGCCCGCGCGCAACCGCGCCGTCGTCATCCCAGCTCAGATCCAGATCGTCCTCGGGCAGGGCGTCGAGGCGCAGCGTGAAATTCCTGGTTTTGAAGGTCCAGATGGCTTCGGTCATGGCATGTCCTGAAAAGAATGCGCGGCCCGCGCCGGAAGGCGCAGACCGTTGAGTTGAGGGAAAGGCCTGGATTAAGCGGCGGCGTCGAGCCCGTCCTCGTCGAGGAAAGCCGGAAGGGCCGCGTCCGTGGCCTCATTCAGGGGCTCTGGCGTGCGCAGCGGCTCGGGCAGCCAGCCGGTGCCGGCGAGAAGCCGTTCGGCTTCGCACGCCATCTCCTTTTTCTTCAAGTCGACGAGAAGATCGGCGGTCTTGTCGCCCTTGGCTTCGCGAACCGCGTCGAGGATGGCGGTTTTTGTGACGCGTCCAAGAAAGTTGGTGGCCGTCGTTGTCCAGCCTGCGGCGGTCATGTCCAGCCCAAGGGCGCTGGCGAGCACGCCGGCATGGGCGCTCCGAGCCCGAGTGCCGCGCTCGTAGGATTGTTCGACCTGATTGATGGTCAGCCCTGCGCAATGAGCAAAAAGCGTGGCGCGGTTGTCCTGGTCGAGGCTTTGCAGGAACGGCCACAGATCGGACGTGGATGCGGGGAGAGCGCCGATCCAATGTTTGTGCCGGGTCTCGATCGCTTTGGCGGCCTTGAATTCACCAAGCCCGGGAAAAGCGGGAACGAGGTCGTCGCGGGCCGAGATCTGCAAGCATGAGCTGTAGTCATAGGAGCGGTAGAAGAGTTGCTCGACGAGATTGTGGAGCACGGCGAGGAAAGCCAGCTCGGCATCGGCGGCGAGCGCATCGCGCAGGGCAAGCGTGCGGTAGGCGGTCAGCTCGGTCCGCAGTTTGTCCGATAGCGCGGGGCCAGGCGTCCTCGGGCTCATCCTGGGCGGTATTTGCCGGCGTGAAGCCTCCGGCGGCGGCGCCGTAATCGCCGTCGTCCGTTTCGTGGGTGGTGTTACCGGCTGCATCGCTTTCAGGCAGAGCGGCATCAGAGGCTGTTGCGGCTTGAGCGTCGTTCGGATGGAGATAGCCGCGGTCGATCTCCAGTATGCCTTCAGGGTTGATCGAGACAAAGACGCCGGCTTTGGTCATGGTCCTGGCGGCATAGATGGGCGCTTTGGCTTCGAGTTCGGCCAGGCGAAGCTTGACGGCGGTGAAGCGTTCCGCCCCGGCGGCGTCGAGGTCGTATTCGTGGAGTTCGAGCTCGCCATATTCGTCGAGAAGAGTGTTGTATTCCTCCTGCTCGGCATCAGTGAGGGCGGGGCTCTTAGGCTTGAGCAGAACGTAGCCGCGTTTGTGGTTCCAGGGGAAGGTGAGCGCGCAATCGACCCATTTCCATCCCTCGGCTTTCAGCGCTTCGGTTGCGGCGCCGAGCTTGTCGGCGACAAGGCGCTCCAGTAGCGGCACATCCTGAAAATATCCCTCATCCTCCTCGTCGAAAAGGTCGCGGATGACAAGCCCGCCTGCGGCTTTGTAGGCGTCGATGCCTATGAAAAGCGCGCGCCGGTCGCCGGCCGGGACGGTTTTTTCGGCGAGCAACCGGCGGATGTTTTCGGGGGATTTGTCCCAGTGTTTTTGAATCGCGCCGTAGACCTCGTCCTGGCGCGCATGATCGTCGATCAGGCAGAAGGCCATCAGCTGTTCGAGGCTAAGGCCGTCCTCTTCGCAGGCTTTGAGGAGAGCGGGACTTGCGTTGGCCAGTTTCAGGCGCTGGCGGACCGTTTTGGCACTGACGCGGAAGGCCGTGGCGATGGTGTCGTCGTCGTGGCCCTTGGCGGCGAGCGAGGCGAAAGCGCGGAACTGATCGAGCGGGTGGAGATTGGCGCGGACCGTGTTCTCGGCAACGCTGTCGGCTTCGGCAAAGCCCTCCTCGCGGACGAGGCAAGGGATGGGCGCGGTCTTGGCGAGCTTCTTCTGCCTGACGAGGAGTTGCAAAGCGCGGAAGCGCCGCCCGCCGGCCTGAACGCCGTAGAGGCCGGTGGGCTCGCCCTCTTCGCCGGCAAGCGGCCGCACGCTCAGGGACTGAAGCAATCCACGCTGGGCGATGTCGGCGGCGAGGTCGTCGATCGCGTCTTCGGTGCCGATCTGGCGGACATTGTCCGGGTGAAGGACGAGCTTGTCGAGGGGGATGGTCTGGGGCGCGGTGAGCGCAATCTTCGGGGTGGCCATGGGCTTGCTCCAAGCGGGATGTTCCGGGCTGGCCTGAAGACTTCTCTCTTCCGCCCTGACCCTTCATTTTCCCTCTCAGCCCTCTTCCTCTCCTTGGGCGTCACACGCACCCCTGTTGCCGTGTCCGGGGACGGTGGAGAAGAAGACCATGCGATTGCAGGGCATTCTCGGGTATTTGCAGCCAAATGCCCCGGTCCCCCGTCTTCCGGCTGCCCATGAAGGTCGGCCTGCGCCCGTTTGGAGCTAGTCCAATCAATCGACGGCGTGAAGCGTTGAGCATCAGGTCGCTTCAGCGGCACTCGGCGGTGCGGATGCTTGCAAGGTGTTCGACACGGTGTCCGATTACTACGATGTGCATGTTGGCGCGGCTAATGAGGGCGTTGAGTTGAGAGGGTAAGCCTCAACAGTCCCAATTCAACCGGCTTTCAAAGCGGTTTGAAATGACGCGGCGCAGTATAGCGGCAAAAATCTGGCAAAATCAGAGGAAGATTCGCAAAAGTGCAAGACCAATCATAGGGCTGCGCTTTCACCGCCTTGAATAATATACGAAATTATTTAATAAGCTTTTAATTAATTATATGATAGTGTATTACCATTCACATGGAGAAAAAACTTTTTTTAATGGAGTATAGATATGGAAAGTAAATCGCTCTTTAAACAGGCGCAAGGTCTTATATCTGGCTGCATTAAAGAAAATGATGATCGGCTGAGATCCATAGATTCTGCTTTGCATAACGCTAATTCTGAAAAGCAGCTGGGCGTGTTACTTACATCGATGGCGGTGGTATTGGGTACGCTGGCGGCCTTGGTTTCTCTGCCAATTGTCGCTGTCTCTGCTGGGTTTGTTAGTGTTGGGTGCGCGATGTTTGGCGTTCCAATGACTATAGCCAGTCATATGCAGGTCAGGAACCTTGTGGTACAGAAAAATGAAGTCAGAGAAGAGAATAAGGAATTATTGCAACTGATAGGTCAGGGAGGGGTGTTTCCAGCAAAAGCCGAAGTTCCTAGATTTTTACAACCAAAACTAAGTAAACGTGTAAGTCGACAGCGGAGGTTTGTAGGACAAGCTTGCACCGGGGCGTAGCCCTCGTCCTGGCGGCATGGTGTTCGATCAGGCAGAAAGCCATCGGCTCTTCGAGGCTAAGGGCGTCGTCATGGCCCTTGGCGGCGAGGTCGTCGATCGCGTCTTCGGTCGCGATCTGGCGGACATTGTCCGGGTGAAGGACGAGCTTGTCGAGGAGGCAATCTCAGTGAAAAAGAGCGCTTCCACAAATCTGTTCAAATACAAGGGGTTGAATGGCAAGCGCACACCTGGGCTTCGTTCCAAGATTTGTATCGCGCGGGGCAGCGTCGATCAAGAGCCTTGAGATTCTGACTAATCTATGATACAAAAGGCTTAATAATTCCAGCTTTGTATGATTTATGATACAAACCAGCCTCAGTCTGATTGGACAAATTGTCCGGCGAGCACGCCGGACCAAGCGCCTATCTCAAGACCAGCTTGCCCAATTATCCGGAGTGAGCCGCTCGCGCATCGCTGCGCTTGAGGGCGACCGAATCAGCGATATCACATTCGGCAATCTGATGAATATCCTTCATGCGCTCGATCTTGATTTGCGTGTGGCCGCTCTGAACAGGCAGAGGCCAACGCTTGAGGATCTGCGGTCGGATGATGGAGATGCATCGTGATCCGCGTCTGGTCCGACAACAAAGGTGCAGGCGTGCTGGACCGCCTCGGGACCAGAGGTTCGACCTTTGCCTACGATCCTTTGGCGGAGCCAGAGTGGGCGGTTTCGGTGACGATGCCGGTGCGCGTGGCAAGCTGGAACACGCGCTTCGGGCTGCCGCCTATCTTCGAGATGAACCTTCCCGAAGGCGCGCTTCGTGAAAGGCTCGTGCGGCGCTTTGCGAAGGCCACAGGCCGCTTCGATGATATTGACCTCCTGAGCGTTGTCGGCCGCACGCAAATTGGCCGGTTGCGTTTTTCGGCGCTTGACGGGGAACCGGGCGAAGAGGTGCCGTTCCAGTCGATCGATGAAATCCTGCGTGCCCGGCGGGGAGGCGAACTCTTTGACTATCTGCTTGACCGGTTCGCGGCCTATTCGGGTCTCTCGGGCGTCCAGCCGAAGGTCATGATAAGGGCCGGCAAGGAAGGCGGTCATGGAAAGGCAAGCGGGCGGCAGTCGAGCTCACTTCGCAGCGCCACGCACATTGTGAAGCTTTGGGATCCTGCGGAATTCCCGGAGCTTGCCGCCAATGAATATTTCTGCCTTTTGGCTGCCCGCGCTGCAGGCCTCAGCGTGCCAGGCTTCCAGCTTTCCGACGACGGGGCGGCGCTTATTATTGACAGATTTGATTTGAGCGACGGGGCGTATCTGGGATTCGAGGATTTTTGTGTCCTCAATGGCCTGCAGACCGCCGATAAATACAGCGGCAGCTATGAGTCTCGCCTCTTCAAGCGGCTCGGCGATTACACCGGCGCCAGGACCTACGCGAAATCCGCGCGCGAGCTCTTCCGGCTTTTCGTCCTGAATTGCGCGCTGAGAAACGGCGATGCGCATCTGAAGAATTTCGGCATTCTGTATAGCGATGTAAACGGCGACGCTGAGCTTGCGCCGGTTTATGATGTGGTGACGACCACGGCGTACCTGCCGCAAGACGCCATGGCGTTGACGCTCGATGGGACGACGCGCTGGCCCGATGCGCGCAAGCTTACCCAATTAGGCCAAACGAGGTTTAGACTCTCCGGTAAGGACATCGGACTCATTCTGGAAGCCACGGCTGATGCTTTATCGGAAACCTTGGGGGAGATGAGGACCTATTTCCGGTCAAGTGATTTCCCGGAAATCGGTGAGCGTATTGAAAAAGCTTGGCAAGAAGGAATCCGGGAGACGCTTGAAGGCTCCAAAGATGGAGTCCAGGTCAAAAAGAGCAAAAACGCAGGCACAAAGCAGACGCTGGCGCCCAGTGAAGTCTCGATTGTCGAGAGCTTACGTGACAAGGGCGGCCGCTTTACGGGCACACAACGCGTATTTGCCGAGGAACTCCATATCCCTCTGAGCACCTTCAACGCCGCTCTTCGCCGCCTGATCGAGCGAAGTCTTGTGAGGCGTGATCGCAAGACGCTTGTATTGGCAAAAAGGGGCACGGAAACGGATGGGTGACCGAAATTTGCAGCGTAAGCGTCACTTTGCTCGGCACCGGTTGGGCGCGGTGCTAGGCTACTGTACCTGGCGGGCAAGACCGTGCCTCAAACCACAAAGCTAAGAAATCTTGTACTTTCGGAGCTTCAAAAGGCGCAGAAGCTCGTGTGTCCAACCGCTGGCAGCCTCAATCTTCAAATTTGCATTGTAGCATCGGGATGTGCTTACCGGATCGTGATGCAACTTTCCGGCGATCAGGGCGAACGCGATCACGATCTCACTCTCCTTAAAAAATTCATGGCGTTCAAGGGTTCGCAAGCGTTCACGATGGCTGGCGAGATCAAAGACCCTGACGGAGTGTTTTGTTTGGGGGTTTCCAATCGCGAAACCTGGTGCGCGCTCTCAGCCTTCTCGCGCAACCCTCTGCGCTTCTCGCTCATTGCATGGCCCGATGCAAAAGAGATCGCTTGCGAGATGGTTTCGCTTCTGCCGGGCGGCGGGATCGTGATCACAGCAAGGGATATAGCAGGGATTGACGCGTGTTTCGGCACAAATGGGAGGTTTCCCGCGAAGCTGCTCAGCTGATTGCAAATGCCGAAGACAGCATGTCAGCTATGAAGTGCATGCAATCCCTTGTGCCCGGCCTCTTGCTTGATGGCTTAATCTGCTAAATGGATTTGCTTTGTTTTTGTTTTGTGCACTTTTTTAGTTCCGCGATAAGTAATTCGTGCCGCAGCGGTTTAGTGAGCGCTGGTGCGTGGGTGAACGCAGGCGGGTACTGGTCGCGGGAATAGCCTGAGAGAATCACGAATGGCGTGCCGGATCCCTTAAGTCGTACCGCAACCGCCTCTGAGGTCATACTGCCCAGATTGATGTCGAGCAATGCCACGTCGCATCGAGACCGCTCTAAGAGCGCAAGAGCCGCCGGAACACTTCCCGCTGGGCCCAGGACATCGAAGCCAGCATCGGTAAGCACATGTGAGATCTCGATAGCGACAAGGGCTTCGTCCTCGACCACAAGCACGCGCGGGCGGCGGTCCGGGAAATCACCGCCGCTGGCTGAGAGCGCACTGCCGACGGTTGGGACTTGGCCGGCGCTGCCTTCGAAAACTTCCGCCGCCGGGCATTGGAGCCTCCAGGTCAGCCCCGCTGGTGGAAAATCGAGTTCGACCTGAGCACCTAGACTCATTTCGGCCATGCTGCAAATCACGGTCGAGCCGAAGCCTCGTTTGGAGGTGCCGTGATCTGATGCGAGCACTGCTCATGCCAGGACATCATGAAGGTCTCATGGCCTCTTTCGGGCCACTGAATGCTCCAGGAAATGCCGACGCGGCCGTCCGCTTGTGACAAGGCTCCATATTTGCCGGCGTTGGTCGCGAGTTCGTGCAGAGCCATGCCGATCGCTTGAGCGGCAGGTGCCGAAATAAAGACCGGCGGCCCCTCAAGCTTGATCCGGGTGCCGATCAGATCTTCGAAATGTGCCAGCTGGGACCGTACAAGATCATGCAGGTCCACGCCCCTCCAGGCATTCTTGACGAGCAAATCCTGGTTCGTCGCCAGCGCCTCGACACGTTTTCCAAAACGATCAAGGAAGTCTTCGGGGCTTGCCGTAAGAGTCTGACGGGCCACCGCTTGAACAACGGTGAGCATGTTTTTGCTGCGATGGTTCACCTCGCGCATCAAGAGAGTAATTTGTTCCTCCTGGCGCTTGCGCTCTGTGATGTCCGTGACGAGAACGAGAATATTAGTGGGCTCCCCGGCGGTGTCGCTCAGAAGCGAGACATATTTGTGCACCCAGATGAAATGGCCGTCCTTCTTGAGATATCGGCAAACGAACTCGAAGCTTGGTATCTCCAGGGTAGCAAGCTTCGCGGTCAGTGCCAGATTTGCATCGCGATCCTCGGGGTGTAAAACTGCCGGGAGGGCGAGCTGGCGAAGCTCCTGTTCGGAGTAACCCAGCATCGTGGAAAAGGCAGGATTACAGGCGTGGAATCGGCCTTCCATGTCCGTAATGGCGATACCGGTGCCTGCATGCTCGAATATGCCGCGAAATCTCTCCTCGCTCTCACGCAGGGCCGCCTCCGCAGACCGGATATCCGTTACATCGCGGATGGCGCCCGCCATAACCAACGCGCGGCGCCCTGAGTTGGACCCGGGGTCTGGCTCGAAGAAGGCTCGTCCCATCGACGAAAGCCAGTGCATAGCGCCATCGGGATGCCGAACCCTATACTCGCAAATGGTCTCATCATGAGAGTCCCCCGGATCAAGTGCGCCTGCGACCTTGGCTTCGGCGCGCATTCTGTCCTCGGGGGCAATGGCATTGGCCCAGGTCGCGTACGTTATGCAGGCATCGTGGGACACGCCAAACAAAGCCCTGCAGCGGCTGTCCCACTCCATCTGGCCGGCGCCCTTACCGGGGATCCAACGCCAGATTCCGAGTTCAGCGGCGTCTAAAGCGAGGCGCAGCTTCTCTTCGCTCTCCCGGAGCGCTTGTTCGCTTTGATCGCGGCGTGCCACCGATTGGGTCAGGGACTGCCAAAGTTCGCTCACTTCGGGAGGGCCTGCCGGGGGAATTGGCGGCGCGCGGCCGCTTAGGAGAGCGCTGGCTTTGAGCTGAAGCTCCTTAAGAGAGGCTGTTATGCCGCGGGCTGTGGCGCTGGCGAACAGGATGCTTGCGATGGACAAGCCTAGAGTGAGCGCCGTCGCCCAGCGGACATAGTTCAAAACTGCCGATTGCAAAAAGGGATTCTTGATTGCGACGTCGATCATCCAGCCGCTGACAAGAGAATGCGCGCTGGCTTTTACGGCCTGGCGGCCTTCAATTGAAAAGGTCGCGAAGCTGTCATCCTGATCTGAGGCCTTACGCCGCCCGTCAAACGCAAGCTGGCCTGCTTGGCCGCCGGTCGCCGACGCGATGTACCGTCCTTGGCCATCGATGATGCTGGCGGTCCAGTTGCCCGGCAGCTCCCGTTCATTTAGCAGATGAAGGAACGCTTCCCCATTCAAGGCTACGGATAAAGAGCGAAACGGCTGGCCATCCTTAAAGACAGGCACCGTGATCGTAGCCATCCGAGCCTGTGAAATCGGCAATTCCTGTAAATCGCCGATAACGGCCGTGTGTGTTTCGAAGGCGCGCTTCTGTTCGGCCAGTATGAGGGGATCGCGGGGTGCCAGAACCCCGCCTCTTAGGCTGGCCGCGCTGGCGATCATCTCGCCGTCGAGGTTTGCGACGAAGAAAGAGGTATCAGGGCTGGATGAACCGGCAAGCCGGGCCTCGACTTCGAACGCTTTGAGGTCTCCATTGAGGAGTGCAGGCGAGCGCGCTAAGTCTTCGGCCAGCGTGATATATTCACCAAGCTTTGCGTCTACGGCGGAGGCCAGAGTGCGAGCCATATAAATCAAGTTGGTGCGTTGCAACTCGCTCGCCTGCCTCGAGAATTTCCAAAAGGCGGCCACGACAACGAGATTGAGCGGTAAAGCCAGGGTGAGGGCGATGACCGTTATACGTGCGGCTATCGTCAAACGCGAAAAAGATTGCCTGGAAAGCTGCCTTTGAAGCCAGCTTCGTAACATCAAAGGCGGCGTGGACGAAAAGGCGGCACTTAAGCGGGGCAGCAGCAACTGATAGTTCATTACGATGCCTTTGCCTCATGCAGAAGTTGCGAGCTTCATGAGTCCCGCTGCACAGCAGCGCATCATTTGTTTCACATGTCAGTGGAATGCAGGCCGGTTCGGCTCCGTAGATTTGCTTTTTGATTGGCGAAGTGCGGCTTCATATTGCTCACCACGGTGGATGTTAAAAAGGGTTTTCGAAACAGGGAGGCTAGTCTTGGCCGCTTAAGCCGCCATTGACAATAGTCAAAACCAAGAAAACTGTGTTTGAGTGAGTGACGTTACAAGGGCTGTATTTTTATAAACCGTGTGTTTGCCACGTGTTTGCCACGCCTGCCTGGTCCGTTAAGGGCCGAGACCCTTAAAGGCACACTTCCCCGCCGTAGAATCCTACTCGGCATTAGCATAGATCCTTTTCTATTCTTGCAATGACAATATCTAGTGGAAACGCGAGGCGTAAGCTGTTGAAGCCCGCGCGGTCCTTCGCCTTCCGTGTCTCTGGTAAGGATGCGCGCGTCGTCTATGAGAGGCTGCCGGCGCTGTGGGTTAACGAGGTCTCCGTAGGGACGCCTGACGGAGATTTCCAGCGCATCGGGCGCGCCATCATCATGATCTGTTTCTGTCAAAAAACTCCCATCTCTGCCGGTTGGCCTCCCGCCATGCGTCCGTTTTGATCTTAAGCCAGCCGAGCGTTCGTCCCGATCTGTAGGGGCTCGCGAGCTTTTTCGAGACGATCCCTTCGAGCTGGAATTGGTGTGCCGCCCTGAGCAAGCTGACCGGATCGTCGAAAATCTCCGAATAACGGAAGCGAGCAGGCAGATCTCCAAATGAGGCGGCGAGCATGGCGCGCCGCTGTTCGAGGCTTGCGGGGCGGATATCGACGCCGTTGATGGCGAGGAGATCGAAAATCCATACGGCGATAGGGGCCTGGTTGGGCCGCGACAACAGGGCTTTGAAGTCAGGCCGCCCGGTTTCGTCCTCAGCGACGATTTCGGCATCGAGAATGAACTGCTCCTGCGGCAGCAAAGCCAGTTCCTCGGCAATAAGCGGAAACCGGCGGCTCAGATCGAAGCCGCGCTTGGAGAAGACGCGAACGTCTTTGCCGGACTTATGGAGTTGGCAGCGCCAGCCGTCGAATTTGATTTCGTGGACCCAGTGGGGACCGGAGGGCAGGGCGGTGCTCGGCGCCGGCAGGCATGGGGGGGATGAAACGAAAAGCTTCCACGTCCTCAAACGTAGCGATGAATTAATGGCTGTAAAGTCCTGGCTTGTTTGTCTCGATCGCGTGCGTGCGCTGTGGCGTGCTGCCTTCCATGCCCGCTATTTTCGGCTTTTGGCCGCCACGATATTTTCGCCAAAAGCTCCGGGCGGGGTTGAATCTTCAGGCGAAAAGCGAGCCATAAAGCTCTTCGATGGCTGCAAGTTCGCCGGGCTTGAGCTTGGCGAACTCTTTTTCACGGCCTTTCCTGGAAAACTTACCCTTATTTTGATCGAGAAACCGGAACAACAGATTGGAGCGGAGATCCGGCATGTCCACGATCTCTTGCAGCGCGGCACGGAAGCGATCGTAGCGGGCCAGGAACTCGGCCTCTCGCGGCAGGTCCTCACGAATGGTTTTCGCGACTACCTCGTAGAGAAACTCAGCATGACGGGTCAGATCGGGATAGCGGTAAAAATCCGCCGTTTCGTTCAGGACGCTGACATTTCCTTTAGGGGTCGGCTGCCATTGAATGAGGGGCAGGAGCTTTGAGGAATAGGTTTCGAGCACGGCTTTGTAATCGGCAATCCGGTCAAGGATGGCGGCTGACACCGGGAACACCATGCCGGGGGGATTGAAACCGCGATGGGCAAGTACGTTATGGATAAGATAGCGATGCAGCCGTCCATTGCCGTCCTGCAAGGGATGGATATAGACGAACCCGAAAGCGACCAGAGCGGCGGCGAGCACCGGGTCGAGTTGTTGCCCCGCGCCCCGATCAAACTCGATTAAGCCCTGCATAACAGAGGGAAGGTCCTTGGGTCGGGCATCGATATGATCCGGCAGGGGCGCTCCCGTGAACCGATCATGCTCGCCAATGAAGCCGTCCTCGGTTCGAAGCCCGAGTTCGACAAAGCGATCATCGCCAATAACGATACGTTGCAATCTAAACAGCTCGTCGAGATCGAAGGGAACCTTTCCGGCCTCGCCAATGACGCGCCCCCAGCGTTCTATCCGGTTCTGCGGCGGGCGCTCCCCCTCGATGGCAAAAGTCGAGCGCGAGTCTTTCAGAAGAAGGAAGGCGGCGGTACGTGCGAGCAAGTCCTTGGGCACTTCTGCGACGGCGGCTGCCGCTTCCTTGGCAAGATCGAGCTTGATAAAGTCTTCCAAGGCGTCCGTGACATAGACGGACGGGCAAAAGGCCGGTGTGCCGGGGAGATTATTGAGGACCCTGTGCCGCTGGGAGCGAGCGCCCGGTACGCCATATTGATGCGTGCCAAGGACAGCGACATAGGACCCTCTTGTCATGTCGGGAAGGCGCAGACGCTCACCCAGAAGCCATTCGTAAAGGAACCAGAGCCGCCGCGCATAAGCCCCTGTTGGCGCATTTTGCACGATGGCTTCGATGGGCATGGGGCCGGTGGCGCCAAAGAGCTGCTTGAGGACGAGAAGGTTGACGCCTTCATGTTTGAGGGCGAAGGTTAGGTGGCCTTCGAGCGTGGCTGGCGGCGCATAGCGCGCGGGAAAAACGCGCCATTCGGCGGTGACAGCTGCTTTGTTATGCGGGGCGACGGCGCTTGATTGCGAGGGCAGAGGGCCTTGCAGGGCATAAACTTCGGCAAGGGCGGCATAGCCTGCCAGGGTTGCTGGCATGGGCAGCCAGCTTTCCCGAAAGATTTCGGTTGGCTCCAGAAGGTATGAATTTCGCGGCTGTCCCATGAAAAACGATGATTGTGTGTGAAAAACAATGATTTAAGCCGCCGTGCGGTGAAAAATGATGATTCCGCGAAGTGGTCCGCATTACAAGAGGAAAAAGGTATCATCTGGGATATTGAGACCGTAGCTGATCCGGCCTGCCTTGCAGCTCTTCGAGAAGTTCTACCGGCCCGGCTTCACTTTTCAGAAATGCGGCGTGATGCTGACCAATCTGGTGCCCGCGGAGCGGATAACTTCTTGAGATGCGCGATCCCGAGCGTCAGGCGCGGCTTATGCAGGCGCTTGACGGGCTAAACCAAAGACACGGCGCAAGAAGCCTGCATTTTGGCGATTTGGGCGGCGCAAGGCCGCCTGCGGGAATACGCTCGGCCTTCAAGAGCAGGCATTACACTACGGATTGGAGCGAGTTACTGGTCGCAAAATGACCAAAACAACGCCTAAACTAGGATTTGCATAAGGGAGGTCAAATGGCGTCGCAGCAAAGCACCGTTGATTTCATCCTGGAGCAGATCGCCTCGGCAGGCGCGGTGTCGGCGCGCAAGATGTTCGGCGAATACGGCATTTATTGCGACGGCAAGATGGTGGCCTTGATTTACGACGACCAGCTCTATGTAAAGCCAACCGAGGCGGGCAGGGGGTTCGCGGGCGGGATCGCCGAAGCAAGTCCTTATCCGGGGGCAAAGCTTCATCTCCTCGTCTCCGGCGACAAGTGGGATGACGGAGAATGGCTGGCCGAGTTCATAAAGATTTCGGCGGCCGCGTTGCCTTTGCCGAAGCCGAAACCTAAAAAAGTCAGCAAGGCAGGCAAATAGCGATGTGCGGGCGATTCACGCAGAATTTCACGTGGGAAGAGCTGGTCGGCCTCTACTGGCTGACTAACCCGGCCATACCCAATCTCAGACCGTCCTGGAATGTCGCGCCGACACAAGATGTCGGCGTCGTAGTCCGCGAGGACGCTGGTCTCGTTTACAAGACGATGCGCTGGGGCTTGATCCCTTTCTGGGCGAAGGACGAGAAAATCGGTAATAGCCTCATCAATGCGCGGGTCGAGACTGTCTCGGAAAAACCCGCTTTCCGCTCGGCCTTCAAGGCGCGGCGCTGCCTGATTCCGGCGTCGGGTTACTTCGAATGGAA
The DNA here is from genome assembly GCA_963817705.1 of uncultured Alphaproteobacteria bacterium. GTDB lineage: Bacteria > Pseudomonadota > Alphaproteobacteria > Rhizobiales > Rhodomicrobiaceae > Rhodomicrobium. The sequence goes on along the minus strand of CAWFPF010000002.1, from coordinate 205,373 downwards.
GGCAATGCCTGGTCCGATTGCGTCGAAGCCTCTGAAACAGCCTTTCTACATCTCGCGGACGGATGGCGTTGCCCTTACCTTCGCCGGACTTTGGGAACGCTGGGGGGGACAATTTGCTTTCCTGCACGATTTTGACGATGGATGCGGTGGAAGGCATTCACGGTCTTCACAACAGAATGCCGGTCGTTCTGGATAGTGAAGGCATTCAGGAGTGGCTTGGGGGCGGCAAGCCGGGACTCGCCGCTAATATCAACGCGAACTTGAAATTCTTTCCGGTCTCGCCGCGCATGAACAAACCGGCCCACAATGCGCCAGATTGCGTCGAGGCGCTTGTTGCTTGAAATCTTCTAGATTCTAATCGGCTGGAGAAGTGCGAACGCCAGGCAAAAATCGGCTTTCCATAGGGTGCAAACAGGGGCTAGGTTTCGGTTATGCCCATTCCTGATTATCAGTCGTTAATGCTCCCTGGCCTCGACGTGCGGAGTTGTTGTAAAACGGAATTCATCCGAGACGGTTTGTTCCTCGTGACCTGGACGGAATCGACAAAACGGTTGCCCATCTCGGGGATTGCCGACTCAACCCGATCATCTCCAACATTACCGATCCTACGAATGGTCCCTTCGAAATTCGAAGGCATTTATGGAGAGCAGGTCACATTCTGACCGATTTCGCCTTATCTGAGCGGTTTGGTCTAATGACCGATATGGATCAAATCCCGGCGTCTTCGGCATTCGAGCCAGTACTTAGCTCTCGCGTTGCCACGCAATCACTCAGCAAGTCCGCACCTGAAGGGCAAGCGGCTGTGCAGGAAAATCGACCCAATGACTGGAATCGGCCCTTGTCGGGCGAATGTCGGCATCCGGTGCAAATGCCCGCGATAAATCTATCTAATGTGGGGTTGGAAACTTAGCTGAAGGCCTTCTCCAGCCGGGGCCATAAGCCGCCCTCAAAGCCTACGTCTGGCCGTTGGAACGACAGGTTGGTCGTTCCAACAAGGTAAGGGCCCCGATTAGTCCGAAGTTCTGGCCGAAGAGGCGATTGCCCCGTCATTTCAGGGCGTTAGCCTGCCGAGGCGCTTTTGTGTACCCATGTAAGTGCGACAGCATGACTCAGGTCAAAGCTCAGCAAATCGGCTATTCGATGCGGCATGTACATCGATCTTGTGCCCAACCGGGGCTCCAAGCCCGCCATCCTGCTTCGCGAAAGCGTGCGCGAGGGCAAGCGCATCCGCAAGCGGACCATCGCGAACCTTTCGGCCTTGACGCTCGATCAGGCCGACGCCATTCGCTGCGTGCTCAAGGGGGAGGGGCTTGCGCCCGCCGCGGGCGGCAGCCTCGAGTGCCTGCGCTCGCTGGCGCATGGCCATGTTGAGGCGGTGCGCATCGCTATGCGCCGGCTGGGTTTCGAGAAACTGATCGATGGCAAGGCTTCGCGCGAGCGCGATCTGGTTGTGGCGATGGTAGCGGGCCGCATTATCGCGCCCGAGGCAAGCAAGCTGGCCATGACGCATGCCTGGGCGGATACAACGCTGGCGGAGGATTTGGGCATTGCCGATGCCGATGAAGACGAGCTTTACGCCGCGATGGACTGGCTCATCGAACGCCAGGATAAGATCGAAAAGCGGCTGGCCAAGCGGCACTTGAAGGAAGGCGGGCTTGTGCTGTTCGATCTGACCTCCTCAAGCTTCGAGGGCACCACCTGCCCGCTGGCGAAGATCGGCTACAGCCGCGACGGCAAGCCCGGCACGCTGCAAGTGAACTACGGCCTGCTCACGGACGCACGCGGCTGCCCCGTCGCGGTCTCCGTGTTCGAGGGCAATACGGCCGATCCCAAAACGCTTCTTCCGCAGGTGGAGAAGGTGCGCGGCAGCTTCGGTATCGCCTCGCTGGTCATGGTTGGCGACCGCGGCATGATCTCGAACGTGCAGATCGAGGCCATGCGCAAAATGGAAGGCACCGGCTGGATTACCGCGCTGAAAAACGGCGCCATCGCCAAGCTCGCCGAAGCGGGTCAATTGCAGCTTGACCTGTTCGACGAGCGCAATCTCATCGGCTTTACGAGCGAAGACTATCCCGGCGAGCGGCTGGTGGCGTGCCGCAATCCCGAGCTTGCCAAACTGCGCGCGGCCAAGCGCAAGGACCTGATCGCGGCCACCGCTGGCGAGTTGGAAAAGGTCGCGGGCATGGTTGCCGCCGGCAAGCTCGCCAGGCGGGACAAGATCGGCGTCCGCGTCGGCAAGGTCCTCAACAAATACAAAGTTGGCAAGCACTTCGATCTCGATATCCAGGACACCGGGTTCAGCTTCCGCGTCAACGAAGACCGCGTTGCGGCCGAAGCCGCTCTCGACGGCCTCTATGTGATCCGCACCTCCGCCGCCGAAGCCGGACATGAGCGCCGAAGCCGCCGTCTTGAACTACAAGCGGCTCGCCGAAGTGGAGCGCGCCTTCCGAACGCTCAAGGGCGTGGACCTTCAGGTTCGCCCGATCCGGCACCGGCTTGAGAGCCGCGTCAAGGCCCACATCTTCCTCAGCATGCTGGCCTATTATGTGCAATGGCATCTCGCCGAAGCCTGGAAGCCGCTGCTGTTCGCGGACGACGCGCTGGCGGACCCGGCGCGCGAGCGCGATCCCGTGGCGCCGGCCAAGCGTTCCAAAGCCGCGCTTGTCAAGGTGCACAGCCGGCAGTTCGCCGATGGCACGCCCGCACTCAGCTTTGGCGGCCTGCTCGCGCACCTGTCCACCATCGTGCGCAACACCATGCGCCGCACCGATGCCAGCCCCGGCGAGGCTATGTTCAGCCTCACCACGCGGCCCACACCAAAGCAGCAGCAAGCCCTCGATCTTGCCGCCGCCATCGCGGTGTAGACAGTACCGCGCCTCCCGCTTCAATCGTAACAGATTGAAGTAAAAGGGAAAACGTCGGTGGCGCGCCAGGAACTTCGGACTAGCGGCTTCATACAAATGACCCCGAATTCGTCATTTGGCGGGGGATGCGGGAAGCCCCTGCCCCGCGCCTTCTTCCTCCGCAAGAAGCCTGATATTGGCGCGCGGACGGGTCCTGCGCCATTCCTCGATCTCTTCGCGGTTCCAGGCTACCGTTTTGCTGCCGATGGTAATAGGCAGCGGAAAGCTTCCCTTGCTGATCCAGCGATAGACCGTCGCCGGAAACAGACCATATTCCGAAGTCAGGTCGCGCATCCTCAGCAGTTTGAGGGACTCGCGCTTTGTCTCACGTTCGTGCATCAACGTCCTCTTGGAAGACGAGGGTTTCTGCCCTGTTCCTGGGCTTTCATGGATTTCTTGGGGTCGTAGATCGGCTTGGTCGTACTATCAAATTTAGGGCACTCACAGCCGAGGTCAACTTGATAGAAGCCATGCTAGCAACTAGCAGATAACTTTTTTCTAGGGCTGCTATCGTCCGCGGAAAAGGAGGCATGAGCCCCCTGCCCTGCCAGCTCGTCCAGATAATTAGACCAGTAGGCCATCATGAGGACGCGCTCTTCAAAGAACTCGCCGCGCAAATATGCGCCACGAACAGCGCCGCCACGCGGCCGGTGCGCGAGTTGCGCCTCGATCGCATCCGGATTGAAGCGGCCCAACTCGTTGAGCAAGGTCGAAGCTGTCGATCGAAAACCATGAGCGCAAAGTTCGTCTTTTGTGTAGCCGAGCCGTCGAAGCGCCGCGTTGAGCGTGTTTTCCGAAATCGGTTTTGCCGGCGTGCGAATGCTGGGAAAGCAATATTTGCCTTCGCCTGTCAGAAGACGAAGTTCCTCCAGCATTGCGATGGCTTGCGGACTCAGTGGCACGGTGTGGGGCTGGCGCATTTTCATTTTGGGCGCAGGGATCAACCAGAGTTTGGCCGCAGGGTCCAGTTCCGTCCATTCCATGTGGCGGAGTTCCCCGGGCCTCGAAAAAAGATGGATCAAGAGCAAAAGCCCGATTCTGATTTCCTTGGAGCCGTCATAGCCTTGAATGGTGCGTAAAACGCCGGCAAGGCCCTGAACCGTCGTCACGGCGGCTCGGCGTTTGGATGGCGCCGAGGTGAGCGCTTCTGACAAATCTGCGGCGGGATCGCGATCGGCCCGGCCGCAGGCGATGCCGTACTTGAAGATACGACTAAGGGTCGTTCGCAGGCGTTTGGCTGAGTGATATTTTTCGCGGGCTTCGACACGGCGCAGGGATCTGAGCACTTCGGCGGTGCCGATTTCCTTGAGCGGTAATTTGCCGAGGTCGTCGATGACGAGCCTCACGAACCATTGGAGCTTTTCGATCGTCGGTTGAGCAAGGCCTTCTTTCTTACGCTTGGCCAGCCACTCATCGGCGAGGGACGCAAAATTGTCATTGGCGACCGCGCCGCGCGTTGGCTTTGTGCAGCCAGGGTCCCTGCCCTGAGCCAAAGCCTGGCGCGCTGCCGCGAGCCGTTGCCGCGCACCGGCAAGGCCGATATCGGGATACATGCCGAGACTGAGCGTGAGACGCTTGCCCTGAAAGCGGTAATCGAACCGCCAGAGGCGCGATCCCTGGGCCGTCACGAGGATATAAAGGCCTTGTCCGTCGGTTACCTTGTAGGATCTCTCTTTGGGTTTCAGCGCCCGGATCGCCTTGTCCGAAAGCCGCATACCGTCACCTCAATACCGTCAGCCCCTAAAATACCGTCAGCAATACCGTCAAAAGCGTGGGAAAGCAAAGGGTCAGATGAGAGGGATTGAGATAAGAATCTCGCATATACTTGGTACACGAGACCAGCCTATGCCATTGATTTTGAAGATTTATGAGGCGTGACGGGGTCGGGTGAGATGACGTGGGAAAGGTGGCCAAAACCAAGTTTTGGCGCCCCGTAGGAGAATCGAACTCCGATGAAGAATCAAAGACTTAGCCAAAAAGTGGGACAATTCTCGCCCATATGATCGCATAGCTTTTTCTGGAATTGTCCCACTAAAAGATTCCTCAAAACGTGCCGGGCAAAGTTATATGTCTGTATAGAATATCGAATGGGCGAAGGATAAGGACGGGGCGAGCGACGAGGATGCGGCTTTTGAATTGGGTGAAGAGCTACACCAAGGAAAAGTAAGCGCCGTAAACGGACTGAAAGCCGGAGGTCTGTAAACGGAGCACGATTTGGGCTGTTAGTTTTCTTTCGTTGAGGTGGTCCGGCGGTGGTAGGTCTCCGTTACAAAATCGATAAAGGCGACCGCAGCTGCTACGGCCAAGCGGGCGTGCCGCGGTTCCAAGCCTTTATATTTGCCGTCGCGACCGTGTCCCGACCCATAAAGCCCACGCAATTCTGCAAGCCCTTGTGTCAGGGCAGATAGATTACTCAGAATAATTCTGATAGTGTTGCTACCCTTGGCCGCCTCGGAAACGTCGTCAGGTAGGAGCTTTAATTCTTTGGCGACAATTTTGGTGAGTTTGGGGAGATCGGTGCTCTTAGGAACATCGACACCAAGCCTTCCTAGGATGCTTTTGCAGCAGGACTTAACCAAATCCTTGGCTGTTCCGATCGCGAGGCTCGGGTCTTTTTCAACTGAAGCCTCAAGTCGGACAATCTCCTTTTGCATCCAGCCAGCCTCTAGAGCGTCGGCGACGCTGCGCGCTCGGGATATCGAACGGTCGCTTGCGGCGGAAATGGGCCGGCCCACAAAGCGAGGTCTGCCAGCAATCAATTCTTCTTCGACTAAGCTCCAGCCTACAGGCCGAAGTTGGTCGTTGAAATGGCGAACAAGCTTCAAAGCTTCATCACGATCCGGCCTTACGACGGGATGAACAGTTTCGCAAAGAAACTTAGCAAACTCGTCGTCAGGGCCAGTCAAAAGCTTAAATCTGCGATCGGCAAATATCCAATCGTCGTCCCAGTCGTGATTGTTAATACGGTGCTGCCAGATGTCACCGGCGGCATCTTTGAACCTGTGATCATAAGACGGCAGGGATTTTAATTCGAAAATCCGCTCAAGAAATTCGATGTCGTCGAGTGTGCCGCTCCAGCGGACGCCTTCAAGGCGCAAGCCGTCAAGAATATTTTGCCTTGTTGTTCGCGGAATGCCGGAACCGGTCGAACGCCAATCAGGCGAATACTCAATTTGGGGGGTGATGGAAACCGAAATCCAGTCAGACGAAAAGCGTTCTAGCATTGGCTTTAGCCGATCATGAATTTGGCTTTCGAGCCTGTCTTTTCGTTCGCCAAGCTGGGCGTAGTCCTTGGGAGGTATGCTGAGATAGAGGGTATAGAGGCGGGTTCCACCGTTCCAATTATCAAAGCCGGTTTCTTCAATTTTTGCGGATGCGGTGCGCAGCAATTCAGCGGCCTCGGTGAGACCTTCTGATTTAAGTATCTGCATCGTGGTGGCGAGCAGGGGTTCGAGGCGCTCGAAAATATCGGACATGATTGGGCCGTCGTGAGCAACTTGGCGTTGCGGGATCGACAGTAGGCGATTCGTGGCGGCGCCCTGAGTTGATTAAATTATAGTCTAGAATACCGGCCAGGGCCGATACTCAGTAGTCGCTGGCAAAGTGGCTTTCATAAAGACTTTTGGCGTCCTGCGCTTCGGCCACGGCCTCGCGAATTCTAACGTTAGTCAGGTCCAGCACGCGCAAGGTGTTGCCGATCTTGGCGACAGATTCGATGCGGCGGTATATATTTGAGTGGCTCTTCGCATATTGAGCCAAGCCTTGAAGTTTTAGTAATGCGTCGCTGAATTGGGTGCCGTGCGGGTCCACGATATCCGCCGCGATAGAGCCGTTCGATTGTGCGGAGAAGAAAATGAAGTCAGGACGGACGATCTTCACCTGTGCTTTGTTGGTATAAGCAACACCAAGGGAATCTTGGCTTGATCGCGACGGATTTCGGTACCAGGCTTGGAAGTCCTTGCGCTGCATCTCCGCGTTGAGAACCTCAGTCTCCCATGCGTTCATTTCAGCAGGGAATGTGCCATCTTCGCCGCAAAGCAAGTGGTGCTCGTAGCTCGGCAGGGGAACTTCGCTACCATCAGCCTCACGGGCGGATGTTGCCTCCATCCATGACTTTGGTTTGGAGAGTTCGATGTCCTCCGGCTCCGAGCTCATCTCCTTAATCTGGCGATATGCTTCTTGCCGTTCATCCCATAAACTCTTGATGGGTACGCGATACTTTGCGAGCCACGACTTCGCCAATTTGTCTGCTTCGGTATCGAGGTATGCTTTGACATCTGGCACCAATGCAAGGGCGGCGATATCGGCGTGAGCCTCCATAAGCGCGTCCTCTGGAGAGTCTGCCTCGGTCTTCTTGTCTGCCAGGTACTCCGCGTAGGTCCGGCACACGTCTGGACTTAGGAGGCGCGAGGCGCGGCGGTAAGCTTCTTCTATTACTGCATAGTCGGCGCTTTCCCAGAAATCGTTGAAGGACATATCCCTGTTTCTTAGGTCAGCCGTTAGACTAATGCCTTCAACTGTGAGAACGGCCTTACGGGCTGCGGCTATTTCAGCGCCGTAGCGAGCCCGAGCAGCATCCAAGACCTTGTGCATTTCCGTGTGGGCGATTTTACCTGCGCCGGACAGCAGGCCGTCCGCCGCAAGTTCATGAGCAAGCGCGGTAAGTCGCTTCACCGGTTTCGCAGCTCGCTGAGGCAAAGATTGGGATGGCAACGACAAAAACTTTTCCCAAACCGCCTCCGGTACTGTGGGATTTGGTGTCATCTCCTTTGGGTTAATAAGTACGCGGCGGCCAGGAAGTGGTGAATCTTCAATATCGCCCCCTCCCTTCATGAGCGCCTCGGCGACCGCCTTGACGGAGTTGCGGTCGAAAAAAGGCAGCAAGCAATCTACGGAATTGAGGCGGTCATTGCCTGGAATACGCCGTGCGAGGGGCGTCCTAACCATACGTCCCAACAACTGAGTTATGTGCGTTCGGTCTCTGGCGGGGCGGAAGGAGACCATGACTTCGGCCCTGGGGCAGTCCCATCCTGTACTGATGGCGTCTTTCGCTATTAGCACGCGAACCCAGTCTGATTCCTGCACGCGCTCTGGTGAGATGTAGGGCACCGAGTGATGACCAAAGGTCTGTGTGGCATGCTCGCCGAACACATGCGCAATTGATTCATAGGTAAGCTCCGGCCACTGCAGAAAGATAGCGTCAAGCGCTTGTCCGATCTCGCTGGGATCTGGCGTGTTCGGCACTTGCAGGACCATGAGCGGTTTCACGACCTTCGGGACACTTTGCTGTTTGGCATAGTCCGCCCAAGCTGCGCTGGACTCCTTGATCTTATCCGTGGCGCGCCGCACGAGCACGGTATCGAAGTGTCCAACCCTGTCGGGAATATCCAAGATGATTGTATCCTTCAAAAGCCCGGACTCTGCACTTTGGCCGAGTCCACGACGACGTTAGGAAGGAGGCTTCGCCCTTGCGCGCCTGCCATTGCAACATTGAACTTTTCAACGGTTGCTGAGATACCCCAGACGACAGGAATTGCAGGCACTGAACCTGTGCCATTGATGAGCCGTTTGACGATGGTGGACTTATCCTCCTGTGCCGCCCTCGTCGGGTCACCCATACCTCGATGTGCCTCATCGAGCACCAGATAGAGAGTGAGCGAAGGGTCCTCAATCGTGTTTTGTATCGTGTCCCAAATTGTGTGTGAGCGCAGGTCCGGCCGCGGCAGTGGCAAGGAATTCCACGGCGGGCGTATTCTTCATCGGGATCGTGGCCACGCACGAGAAGGCTCTTCTTGCCGAGCTTCTGAGTGTTAAGAAAATAGACTTTGCCCGCCTCGAATTTATCGCGGTTGAATGTATTTTGCACCACCACGAGGTTGGTGAATGTCAGCCGGTCGGAGGCTTCCATAAGCCGGAAGCGCGTCTGCTCATTCAGGGACGGGTCGTCGCTAAACCAAATGACGACCGCCCCTAGGTCGGCATGAAAGTCGAAATCATCATCGCCGTAAAACAGCGCTTCGAATGCAGCAGCCGCCATAACAGTTTTACCAGCCCCAGTGGTCGCCGTTAGGGAGAAAGCGTGTTTGTCGCCGTCTTCATGCCAGCGCTTGCGCGCTTTGCGAAGGTTGGAAAGAACGTCGTGAACAGCCTCGTCTTGGTAGTCCTTTAGGGTGAACTTCATGAGTCCCTCTCCGTTTACGAATTGGAAGTTAGAGAGGTACGATTTGTAAAGGCGGATAGGCTCAACGGATGCGGGCAGGCGGCGTGAAACAGCCTGAAAACGACGATCATCGTTAGTAACGATGTACGCGATGCGAATCCCTCTTGCCGTCCTTACAGCTTTGCAAAAGGCGGTAGCCTGATCGAGGTCTGCCAATAAACCATAAGTTTCGGCCACATCCCATCCGCGATTGGGAAGTATATCGATGCGTCGCCCTTCACTCCCAGCACGCATCCACAACAGCGGTGCGACGCGTAGGAAAGCGAGGTTGTGGTTAACAGCCACGAGGCTCTCGTAGGTGAGGGTGAAGAACTCCGCGTTTTCCTCGAACCCGTCTGCGAGCGGGAACTCGTCGGTGAACTTATACTCGCCTTGTATAGGTTGCCCGCTCGGGGCCTTGCCCGTAATGGCGGCCTCAACGCGAGGCTTAGTAATGTAATCGCAGATTCCCAATCGCTCCCAGTCAGGGTCTCCCGGTCGAAGCCCCTGAGCACGAAGGCCTGATTGTTCGCTGGCCGCAACTTCATTGTTTGTTACGCAAATGCACTGGCGGTGCCCACCGTCCTGACGGTTCAATCGCATGGCTGCGTGGGCTGTGGTGCCGGAGCCGGAAAAGAAGTCGAGAATCACGGCATTGGGCTTATCCGCGACAAAAAACCTAAGTACGTCCTCAACGGCATAAAGTGATTTAGGGTAAGGAAAGCGTCTACCGGGGATTAGGCTAGACAGGATGTTCGTACCGCCGGTTTCAGCATTGTGAGATGCAAGGTTCCATACCCGCTTCGGCGGCGGTGCATCATCATCTGCGGCCATGGTGCCTATCACAGAGCCATCCCTTGACCGACCGGTGGTAACTATTGTCCCGTCGCGAATCAAAGAAATCGTACCTCCGGCCAGATATTGCACAGTGCCACGCTGCTGGCGGGCATCCCAGCGATTTACTCGAGCGAAGCCTTCTGCCCAGTTGCGTCTTAAAACATCAGGGGTTAATCCCCAAAGCATTTCAGTTTCATCGGGCTTTAACGGCCAGAGCGCGACTGTTCCCGTCGGGCCTGAATGGATTGCCTGTCTATATTGTCATCAATCGGGTCACCAATCGAATGCAATAAGCCGGTCTGGGCATCAACGAAGATCGGATAGAATTGATTTGGCCGCGCGCCACGTCGGCTTGAGGGCTCACGCCTGCGAAGCCCCAACCACTCAAGGCTTGATTGGTCTGAGCCATCATCCCTTACGGGATCGAGCATGTTTCGTTGCCAAGGGGCGATTTGAATTGGTCCAAACGAGGCAATGAAGATGTGTTCTTCGACGCGAGAGAATTTGCCGGGACGGACAGCGCCTTTGGCGCTAATAACGCTCGTCACCATTTGGATATCGGCTCCGGTAAGACTTGCTCTAAAAGCAATGCGAGACGATGGACTTCTTTTTCGTCAACCGTAACAATCAGAACCGAGTTGTCAGGGTTAAGTAGCTGCTGAGCAACCTTTAGGCGTCGCTCCATCATCGCTAGCCACTTACTGTGCCGGTAGAGGTCTTCCGCTTCTACATAGTCGTTATTGTACTTCCAGTCCCTCGCTCCAGTGTTATAAGGTGGATCGATATAGATGGCTCGACCTTGCCTTTATGCGTGTAGGTCAGTGTTTTAAGGACATGGTAGTTTTCGCCGTTGATGACCGTGTGGAACGGCTTGTCACGGCCACGTTCGACTTTTCCAGTGCTAACTAGGCCGGGGTATATACTGTCGCGGAATTCGGCGACGACGACTAGGTCATCGATCCCGACCAACTTGATTTCTTGGTTGCTGGTTCCGAGCAACATTATATGCCCGACGCGGCCGCGCTTAGTTTTCTCTATTTTCTTGACGGTCCAGAGTTGAAGGTCACTTTTGCTGGCAGAGCCACGGGGTGGGTAGCACCCTAACTTTATCGCCTTTGCGCACGGGACGCTGGGGTAATTCAACGCTCTCAGGCATATGCCGTTCGAAGTTAAGGCCGAATTCGCGACGTGATGACAACGCACGGAACTCGCGCTCAAGGTCGGCTCCCATTTGCGGGACCTTGGCCTTGACCTGTGCAATGAGGTCTGTGAGACGCGACACGTCCGCTCCCTGTTTGATAGCAAGATCGACGATCTATGGCTGATTCTCGAACTTTACCTAAGCAATCGGCAATTCCAAACGATAGATTAGGTCACACTGCGGCACTCGGCGATGGTTTAGCACTCAGCTGGGGAAGTTCATGAACCGTCGAAGCGGCGAAAGGCAGCTTCTACTCGCGCGGGTGTCGCAAACTCGCGGCGTTTTGCCTCGGCAGCCCTTCGAGGACAGCGGGCAAATGAGCCATGTCAACCGGTTCGGGTTCGTCGTCATTACGGCCACCCTCAAAGACAACGATGGGGCCTTGTTTACTTGTCATGGCTCAAGCCTGTGAGTTTTCCCGTTCGAAGGTGATTTTGAGCTTGTGCCCGGTCGCTTTAGCAAATTTCAGGAGCGTGCGCGTCGAGGGTAAGGGGGTGCCGCTTTCAAGGCGCGCAATCGCAGTCTGTGTGGTGTCATCCGCTCCGCCAGTTGCGCTTGGGAAAGATGCGCGCGCGCGCGCGCCTCTATCAAGGTGTTGATAAGGGCGTACTCATCTCCGAGTTCGTTGTAGGCCTTGCGATAGGCGCGATCGTTGCGTAGTCCTTCGCGTGAATATCGCTTGCCTTGATGGTTTTGGTCTGCTCATTCTAGCTCCTCCGCTCGGCTTAGCGCCGTTTTAATCTCGCGCTGCGGGGTCTTTTTCGTCTTCTTGAAAACCCGCACGACAACGACACGCTGACCGAGGCAGGTGACATAAAGAGCGCGGGCGATACCGCTTCGTCCTTTTAGGCGGATTTCCCAAAGCGGGCCGTCGATGTGCCGCACGAAGGGAAAATGAACGCGCTCCAGCCCGTGATCCTGGATCAATCCGGCGATCCGCTGAAAGTGCGCGCGCTGGTCGGGTGCGAGGGCGGCAAATTCGTCGGCGGCCGTTTCGGTCAGTTCAACAGTCCAGGGCATTATAGCAAAAATGTTATGGGTGAAGCAAGAGCTATGCATAGCATTTTGCTTTGCCGTGTAAGAGGGAAAATTTGAGTGGCTGCCAAAGGCCTGCAGGCTTGGCTCGATATCGGGCCATTTCACAATTTTAATGAGTTTTTAACCAACGATTTGGTCTTGCGGGAGAGTCTAGGAGGTTTGTGGGCGCCAACCATGTCAAATGAGAACAGTCCCATGGCTTTGACCTAGGACCTATTGTGGTTATTTAACATAATATCGGATTCCCATGTCGAATTCTATAGTTCTTGTAATAACACAGAAATATTAGACATAAGATATCTTATGCGACATTTGGGATATTTCCCACGTCATTTGAACCAAGATCATGGAGCCTATGGACGTTATCCCTGCTCCGGCGTAGTTTCCTCTACTATCTATCTATACGCCTACTTTATCGATTTGCCCATGGACGATCCCACGCCAGCCATTCCCGGCCGCAAAGATTTTCTTCTGCGCGTCGTCGAGCAGTTCCGCGCCCTGGCTGACGAGATCACCGAACGTCATCCTGATTTGCGAGTGGAAGCTTATGCAGCGACGGACAAAGCCGTGCTCAGCATCGCCGCCCAGGGTGAGGACGAACACATCGTGCGCATCGTCGCGCGGTTCGACAATCGCAGCGACGCAACCCACAAGCTCGTTTTGCAATGGGAAGACGCCGCAGGCAACGTGAATAAGCTGATCGGTCTGTCCTTCACCGAAACCCAGCTCGATGTCCATTCCGGGCTGGATGGCCGCGCCGATGAGCGCGACGAGGATAGTGTGTATGCGGCCGGCAGGGTTGTGCAGACGCTGCGCGACGATATTCGCCGCGCTTTTTCCGGGCAAGGCCGCCAAGCCGTTCAACTGCCCGCCATTCCTGCCGCGCCAGCATTACGGCGACCGCTTCCCGATGAAGTTTCGCGCGCGCCGCCAGAAATTACGCCGCCTCCTGCGAAAGCCCCCTCCTCACAACCCAATATCGGCCATTTGCAGGCAGCCCTTGGCGAACTTGCCACTGCCGCCGGAGTGAAAGCCGAGGCCGTCTTCAAGCCCTTCATCCTAGCGGCTACAAGCGGAGCCGCCCTGAAGCAAGGCGATATCGCCAATTACGCGCTAGGCGCGCTGATCGAACTCGCGCTCGTCAACAGTGCATTCCTAAGCCGCGACGGCACCCGCATTTCCGATCTCGGCATTGATGGCGGTCCTTTACGCAACCATGCCGCCAAGGCTGGCGCGGCCCTGTTTCAGCAGGATGAAATCGTGCTGCGCCAAAACATTCATAAGCTCGTAAGTGGCATGCGCTTTTTTTACGCCGAGGCCCTTGAGCATGCAGGCGTTGCCGAGGCCGATGCTAAAGAGTTTCGCCGCGCGGCGTTCGGCAACGAAGGCGCAATCGTGAACAAGGTGATTAGCGATCTCTCCGAGCCGCCGCCAGGAAAAGGAGCGCCGAGCGTTCCCCTGCTTCGCCGCTTGTTGGGGGGCAGACTTGGATAATAAAGACCGCCGCCTTGCGGCGCGGGACCTTCTGGTGAGTGGCGGGGAGCGGTTTAGCTTTACAGTTTTCCGCTCGGAATAGCGGAAGCAAGCTTTATGAAGGCCGCGCTAGGGATCGTCACACGGATGTGCGGAGCCGCGCGGCGCGCGGCTCCGGCCGCCCGGCAGGGCGGCTAGAGCCCGGCCCTCCCCGAACGGGGAGGGAAGCGCCAAAATCTCCCTTCATGACCGGCACACAAACACCTTCAGACTTTATCGTCCCCTATGCCGGGAAGAAATTTTGCGCGGTTGGCGAGTGTATATTCCAAAGCTTCTTGCGTGTCGCAGGCAAGCCAGCCGTCTTTCAAGCCCTCGATTGGCTGGATGATCTTCGCCCACGGTGCGTCTTGTGCGACTTCGTCGCGGCTGGAGGCAATGAAGAGACTTGCTTTCATGGTGGTATCCTATTGCGGGTCATCAGGCATTCTGCCTTTAGCCTTCGGTTGCGTGCGCTGCTTGGCCCCTGCCCGCGCTTTAGCGCGATCCGGCTTTTGAATTGCGGGCGCGGGTTTGACCGCTTCGTCCTGCGCGTCGGCCCATTTGAAGAGATCGCCTTGGCGGCGTTTCAGATCGCGTTTCTGCCAGGCGGCGAAAAGCTTTCTCTTTGCAGCCAATCGGCCACGAAGGCTTTGGGGCCGCCTGCCTTTTCGAGCGCGGTGGCGGTGATGAAATGCGACAGATAGCCGGTTTCGGTCAGCGGCGTCGCCGCCTTCGGCGGATTGACGCTTTCGATGGCAAGGTGGTCCTCGCCTTCCGCCAGATAATCGCGCGTGTGCGTGATGCGGATGCGGACGATGGCGCTGTCCCAAGGATTCGACCAGATGATGTGATGGCGCGCGATCACCTTGCTCATGCGGGATCATCCGGCGCGGCGGCACGCTTAGAATTGGCGGGAAGTTTTTCCGGCCTGTCCGGCTATTGCTTCCGGCACGGCGGGCTGAAGGCTGAAAAGGTAGGTGACGGCGGACGATGCGAGCGAAGCGGCCGAAAAGATCGCTTTCTTGTCGCCTTTCAGAACTTCAAGCCAGTGGCCGATATATTGAGCGTGATCGGCTCTTGGCGTGTTGGTGATGCCAAGCTCGGCGCATAGAAACGCGGCGTTCAGCTCGGCCACGAGTTCCTCGAAACTATAGGCCTTGTCGCCGAAGCGTTTGCCGAATTCGCGATTGAGGCGATGGCCGGCTCCGCTCCAATGTCCGAGTTCGTGGAGCCTCGTGCTTTCATACGCTTCGGTCGGCGTTGAAGTCGCGGTGCCGGTGAACAGCGAGCGCGGCGGCATCTGAATGAAATCGCCGCTGCCGTCGGTGGCGCGGTGCCGGTAAAAGGCGCGGCTGCCGCCTTCGCGGAATTCAGCGCCGGTTGCGGCGATGAATTCGTCGACATGCTGAAGGCGCGTTGTCAGATCGGGGAGCGGCTCGGCTGGCGCAAGGTCGAAGCCATCCACTTGCGCGACGTTGAAGACATAGGCTGCCTTGGCGTAGAGGCGCTTGCCGCTTTCCTCGTCTTGGTCTTCGCCCTGCTCCGCGCCGCCGGAATTGCCGCCTTTCGGAATCACTCGCCATATTTGACGATAAGGGAACCCTTTTCGCCTTTGCGGACCTGCGCGCCAAGATCGGTCCATTGCTTATAGGTGCCCCAGAGCTGGCGCTCGAAGAGCTTTCGGCGGCGTCGATCCAGAGCGAAAGAATGTTGGTGCCCCGATAGGCTTTGCCGGTGGCGGCGTTTTCCGGGATGGCGAAGGACAGGCCCGGCCGGTGCCAGGGCATCTGAAATTCTCCGGCCCCCTGCTCGATGCGCGCGACGATCTTGTCGGTCACCGACTGGTGGACATCGAGCCTGGGTTTGAGAGGATCGTATTTGCCCATGGGGTAGCGGTCGAAAGCAGGCGGGGCGGAACGCTCCGCCTGCTTGTAACGAGTGGGTTATTTGCCAGGCTGCGGCTCGTCTTTGGGCTGCGGCGCGGTGCGCTGCCTTGCGCCCTTCCGCGCCTCTTTGCCGTTAGGCTCCGGTTCTCCCGCTGCGGCTTTGGCCTCGCGCATGGCGGCCAGTTCCTCGGGTGTCTTGTACGGCAGCACATTGCCGCCGAAGCGCAAGCCCGCTTTCCCTTCGAGATCGCGGGCGAGAACGGTGTGCTTGCCTTCGGAATTCCAGAAGGTGGCGATGTGAGTAAAGCCTTTGCCTTCCTGCGCCCTGAGCGTGATGTAGAGCGGAATTTCTTTCAACTCCGGCGCGAAGAGATCGGCCGGGCGCTCGCCGGTTTTATTGAAGCGGCTTTGCAATTGAGCGTCTTTGGCCGCGCGATCGAGATCGCGCGCTGCGGCGTAGCCGCCCCAGATGGTCGTCACGGTTCCGTCGCGCGGATCGGTGACTTCGCGGGGTTCGAGCTTGCGGATGGTGTATGGCTCGCCGCCCGGCGTCGTGAAGCGTCCGCTGAGCGTGCCTTGATTGATGAAGAAGCCATTGTTGGGTTGTTCATTGGAGGGGGGCGTGTTTTCAGACATAGATGCTCCCAATATTTGAAGTGGAAGGGAAGAATTGATCGAGCTTTGCACTTCCAACGGGCCAGTCAAGAATTAATTAGATAGAATAACTATGGTTATCGCGGTCAGGGATGCAGTTTATTAATGAAGCGGTTT
Source organism: uncultured Alphaproteobacteria bacterium (assembly GCA_963817705.1). Lineage (GTDB taxonomy): Bacteria > Pseudomonadota > Alphaproteobacteria > Rhizobiales > Rhodomicrobiaceae > Rhodomicrobium. Next base: position 189,026 of record CAWFPF010000002.1, on the reverse strand, counting down.
GCATTAATTCGCTGGCTAGTTATCCCCCCCGGCGCAGGGTGTTGTTGCGCGGCGTGTTATTGGCGGAGCCATCCATCGGAGCCTTACCCTCCGGGCCGCTCCAAGCGGGGCTCCGATGGATGGCGCCGCCGATGCCGCGCGCCCCGCGCGGCGGCAGCTTATTGGTGGTGAATCCGGAGGGGCTTGTGGCGGTGAATGCATCTTGCAAGCAAGATTTTTATGACCGCGCATGCGAAGCAGACTGAGAAAGTAGTTGTCATGGTTAGCCCTGCAACGTGCCAAGGCTGCGAAGGATCAAAACAGCGGTCTGGAATCATACGTTTCGGGGCACTGGCATCACGGCATTTCTTGAAAATGGCGGGACGTTCGAAGGCGCGCAGCGCATGGCGAACCATACCTCGACGCGGACGACAACTCTATGACCGGCCCTCGGATAAGGCTACGCTCGACGATGTGGAGCGGATCAGGCTCAGACAAAATTTATAAGCTGCACACAGGCGCTTGGTAGGTAAGGACAGCGGAGCCGCTATCGCCGCCAGTGCCACCGCCATTGCCGCCAGCAACCCCACCGCCAGCGCCGTCTCCATTACTATTTCCTCCAGTTAACCCATTCCCCCCGAGACCATATCCGCCGCCGCCATAGCCGGAAGAACCGTTGGCACCCGAACTGGCGCCGGAACCACCATAGCCGCCACCACCTAAGCCACCGGAACCGCCGCCGCCAGCAAGGCTCCCGCCGGCAAGGCCGGGAGAACCAAAAGAGGTGCCGCAAGAACCTTTGCCAGCTTGACCGGTACCGGAACCACCAGTATTGTTGCCACCACCACCGCCGGCACCACCACCGGCGCAATTGGTTGTGCCGGCGCCCCCATTGCCGCCAGACGCATAGTTAATTGTTGAACTACTAGTAATGTCAAAAATCACAGTGCTGCCACCACCACCACCACCGCCGCCGCCGCCACCACCAACTTTGACGGCGCCGCCGCCGCCACCACCACCGCCAAACCAGCCGCTGCCACCTCCGCCGCCGGTGTGAGTACCGGCGCCGCCGCCGCCGCCACCAGCATATATGGTCAAACTATCGCCTACCGTCGCGGCCCAGCTGCCAGTTACGGTAGCGCCGGCACTGCCAACGCTAGCGCTGCCACCCCAACTACCGCCGCCGCCGCCGCCGCCGCCAATTAGCGTGTAACTGATACTCCCCGATAGACCGCTTGGTACCGTGCCGGAGTGCGACGACGTGACGGTAAGTGTACAGCTTTGAAGGTTAGATGAACAACTCGTCCCCGAATAACCGTAACTCCCGCTGTTACACGTCACCGTCGCCGATCCGGTATAACCACCTGCCGTGTTGGTGACGCCGGTGCTGGAACCATAATTCAGCCCGCCGACGGGGGCCGAGCAATTGCCGCCCCAGCTCGCCGTCCCAGCCGCGCATTGGCATGTAGCGACAGTTGCGCTGCCGGGACTGTTGTAGAAGCTCTGCCATTCGGCAGTGTTGTAGGTGGAAACAGCGAGCGGATTGCCGGTCGTGTTGGTGACGAGTTTGCATACGCCGTCGGGGCCGGTGATTTGCTGGGAGGCAAACGCCGCAAGTGTGGTTTCGTCATCGGCGCCTGCCGGAAGCGCTGCCCAGAGCAAGAAGCCTATGACGAGCAGAAGAGAACTAGCTGACCGGTTCATGGCCGGCACGGCATGATGTCCAGCACGGTGTCGCCTTGCTCGTTTGTTCTTATCTTTGATACAGGCCAAGTGGCGCGTGTTACGCCGAAGGCGACGATGGTATCCGCCGTCGTGTTCCGCGCATGCGCACAGCGCCCATAGCCAGTGATGTCGGCTTCAGATCCCGGATAGAGGTAAATTTCCGCGCCATCGGATGTTGCTGGCGCTGGTTGACGGGTGTTCGCGGCGGATTGAACGGAAGCCGCATCTGCGGCAATCGCGGCGGCTGGAAACGCAAGAAAAACAAGAAGAACAATACAACGCATACGGACTATTCTAATGTCCGCTTAATCTTCGGTCAATGTATATAACTATCTATATTTTGCTACCCATATTGACTGCCTTGCTGCGCAACGGCCCGCCTCGATGAGTGCGGTTTTGACGGTCTTTTACGATTAGCTTTTGACGCGGCTTTCCTGTCTTTGGCGGCTCGCGTTGCGAGTATCTTCTCGTTGCGCAGTCTGCGGATGATGGCTGCGGCGTCGCGCGGCGACAGCGACGATCGCGCCGCCGCCATCAGCGCCTTGTAATAAGCCTGAATGCCTGGAAGTTCGGACTCGGCATCTTGTCCTGGAAGTTCGCCGCCTTGCGCGGCGTCGTCCCCGCCCGCCGAGGAGGGTTCGTTTCGCTGACCTGGTTGATGTTGGGAATGTTGCGCCGCATCCCCAGGATCGAAACGAGCCGCCAAAGATGGCTCTGCGAAGACTGAAGCAGCGGGCGCAAATGCCGCCGCATTAGTGGCCGTTAACGGCGATGCGAATTTCTTCGGATTTGCTGATGCTCGCTGTGTTACGGGCAGCGCCGCCAACCCGAATTCTGCATTTCCGGCGCGCGCGCCATTCAATGCCCGAGGCGATGGCCCTTCGACATTCTCGACGCGCGGCGTAAAGGGCCGCAGCTGCGCGTCTGTTATCGGCCCCGTCCACCTCCATTGCGGCCATTGCCGCGTGGCTGATCGCCTTTGCCATTTGCGCTGGGGGTTCCGCGTTCTTGGTTCTGACGGTCATGCCGGTCGAGCCGTTCCCGAACGTCCTTCGGCGCGTTGGCGCGTTCCTCAGCTGTCAGCGGCCGCCCGCTGGCCGCGTCTTGCCGGATTTGGTTTTGAGGATGGGGCTGCATCAAAGGCGAAAGAGGGTCCATCGCCTTGCCCGCCTGCGACCGCAAGCGCGCGGGCGACGATACCAGTAGCCGGCCGGTCTGACGCCTGGCGTTAAGTCCGGCACGAATTTTTTCGCGCTTGTCATGCTCGATCCTGGCGGTTTGCATGAAGGCACGGATGGCTTCGGCAGGCGTGATCAGTTTCTCTGGTCCGCCCGCAAGCCCGGCATTCCATTTGAGCCGAATAATTTTAAGTGCCGCCGCCTGCTGGGCCGCCATGCCCTGCCTCGCGCCAAAGCGGGCGCTGATCCGGTTTGCGTCGCGCTGCAAGTCCTGCTCCCGGTGCTTCTCGGCGATCCCAAGCCGTTCGGCGGCATGCTGCCGGGTCAGTGCCGCATATTCTTCGCGGTGCGCCGCGCGAAGATCGAGCCGCTCTTTGGTCTGCGTCTGTTTGAGAGCTTGCCAGGCCTGATTTTTCTCGACGCGGGCTTGGCCGACATGAAGCGCGCTGGCTTTGGCGTATAGAGTTTTCTGTTCCCGGTTGAGGGCTTGCGCCCCCTGCTCGCGCTTCTGCGCGTCTTCGATGCCGCGAACCGCCTTCCATCGGCCGGCGGTCTGCTCCTTGACCTGTTCGAAAGCTTGTTGTCGCGCGTTGGCATAAAGGCCTTTGGCCCATTCCTTATGCAGATCGAGCTGCGCTTTATGCGTCTGCCGCAGAACGTCACGGTCGCGCTTTTGCTCGCGATACATCGCGCGGCGTATTTCGCTTTGGGCTTCGCGTAATGTTCTTTGCTCGGGGTGCTCGCGCGAGGCGGTCGCCTGCCTGTTGCCCTCGACGATGCGCTTATTGTGTTCGGCCCGGCTGCCCTCATCGAGTAGGCTGTAGGGAATAGTGCGGTCTGCCCGCTGCCGGTCCTGGCTTTCGAATTCATGGCCCTTCTTCGCGGCGTTCTGACTACCTGGGCCAATATGAATTTGCGCCTCTCTGTCGATCCCCTGCTCTTTGAGCGAACGGTGATCGATGCGCACGTCATGGCCCGCGCGTTCGAGCGCATGGTTCATGTCCGCGCTCCACTTCTCGCGGAAGTCCTTCGTCGTCCAATAGTCGATGCCCTTCGCATCCAGCTGGGCACGTTCCTTGGGTCCGGCGGATGTATAGAGATAGCGCCGCCCTGTCTCGATATCGCGGTCGCGGAAAATGATATGGACGTGCGGATTCCAGTCGGGCTCGTTTTTCTTATCCAGTTCCAAATGCAACGCGAAATGCCAGGGCACCCGGTCCTGCGTCACGTCGCGGCAGAATGTCTCGACCGCCTCGATGCATTGCTCCGGCGTCAGCTCCCTCGGCAGCGCTCCGATGAAGCGGTCCGACATGCGGGCATTCTTGCGCTCGCCCTGCTCCTGCTGGCGGAACCAGGCCTCGGCCTCTTTCGGGCCGGGCGGGATGATATGGCTGCGCACGGCATAGGTCGCTTCCTCGCGCGCGTTGTAGGCGGCGTTGCCGGCAGCGTCGCAAGTCTCCGTCCTTGGCTCCTTGGTCAAGCCGCGTTTCGTTCTCGCGGGCATTGTAGGCTGCGTTGTCTCCCGCCGCCCCTGCCCGGTTCGTTGTCTTGCCGAACAAATCGTGATTGAAGGAGTAAATCGCCATGGTGCCGTGCCTCCGCGCCATGCGCGCCTGGTGTTTTCGAAACCGAAAACCCATAAGTGCGCCTCCCTTTTTCCAGTCGAATTCACCTAAAAATCAGTAAATGTTCTGAATTCGGAAGAGTGACGAAGTGCCGTCTAGAGTCCGCTTTGCCAGACTGGCTCCCAAAGTCTTGGCGTGAATTCGTTGTCCCTACGGATCAAGCTTTCGCGCGGCGGCGCGCCCGAGTTTTCACGAGGGCCAGCCGCTCCAGGGCCTAACCGCAATTGCAACCGGGAAAATTTGCGCGACGCGGCTTCGCCGCGCCTGCTTGGTGCAGTTCTCGCGTCTGACATCTGGCGAAAAAAACGTCTCGGCTTCGCCGAGTCCGCAATGCTAATGGCGATCACTGGTCACAATCGTTGCAAATTCGTACTAATTGCAAACTGCTGCAATGTGGCCGCGCGCTTACGCGCGCGTCATGTTGTTTTGGGGGCTCGGCAAGCCTCGCCCCATGGGGGACTTCGCGTCCCCCCGGCCCCCTGCGGGATATTTGTAGCAAGATGATTTGGTAAGGAAGGGGGAGGGATTTTTTAGCGGCTCGGTGTTCCAAGGCTGGCCGATGGTGCGGGGTTTGAACTTCGGCTTGCCTATGGACGCGGGCAAAGATTCGTTGCTAGACTCAGGACACGGTACAGGCGGGGACGCCGATGACCGTGCAAGGTGATGAAAATCACGGAGGCCAGCACGCTGCAAAGCGGCTGGCCTTTTTTAATGAAAGCTAGCCGCAAGAATGCGGGGCTAGCCAGGCAGCTAGCCTCAAACTGTAAATGGTTGGCAATGACGGCCGTCGACGCCGATTACGCGTGACGAATGTCTTTGCGTTATTGCTGGCCACCATTCACGATTGGGGCGTGCGGCTGTTGTGACAAGCGAACGAATATGTCTTGTGCGGCTGCGGCGGTTGCCCGCTCGACCGCGCCTCCGTTTACCTCTTGGAAAGTCCACATCCAGCTTTGCATTGGATCGTCACGCATTGCCCATTCGGGAAAGAGCCGCGCAGTTTTATGCCGTGAAGAAAGCTCACGCACCGCGGTGTGCCTGCCATCGCGCAATATGCGCGTGTAGGCAGCCGTCACTGCCTCCCGGCCGCCTTCGAGCAATTGAACGTAGAGGTCTTCACGGCATATGAGCGCACCCGTGATTTCGTCGCGTGTATTGTTGCGCCTGGCCGTCATTAGAATATCGTAAAGGGTCAGATTGTCGAAACCGAACGGCCGCGACGCGTAAATTAATTCGAAAATCTCCAAAGCGCACCCCTGCGTCCTTATTGCATGCGGGGATAGCGTATCATGTTTGCGTGCCAAACGGCGTTTAAGACACTGTCGAACTTCCCAATTGATCGTGATCCGCATATCGCAGATGACATAGTACAAGCCGCTCATGTTGAAACATTTGCTTCGGCGAAATCCGCGGCCGACAGCCACCACAAGGCGCTCGGCCCGGAATGCTCCGGCGTCCACACGCACCAGCAATAACGGTGCTCGCGGAAATGCCTCGGCGGGGCGCGTTCCGGATCGGGCCAGCAGATAACGCTGTCGATCGCATAGACGCGGGCGGGCGGTCTCGCCTTCCACGTCGCGGTTCGCGAACGGTGCGCAAGTGATGCAAGATTGAGCAGCATCGCCACCTTGCCGCCGGTGATCGCTGTGATGCGAAGAGCCTGGTGCAGGAAGCCGTCGGCAAGCCCGCTGCCATAGGGCGGATTGGTAACGATGTGCAATCCTCGTGGCGCGTTGCCATGAAGCCAGACGCGGGACAGGATATCCGGCGCGAGAAAGTCGATGCCGGGAACGCCATAGCTCCAATCGTTGAGATCGGTCGCATGGACGGAATGTCCGGCTCGGACGAGTTCACGAGCGATATGCCCCTGCCCGCAAGCGGGTTCCCAGATCAAGCTATCGAAGGAACTCGACCGATAGCAGCGCGCGGGTAGCCTCCGGCGGCGTTGGGTAAAAGTTTGCTTGCACATGGCGGTCGATAAGCCTGGCGGCGGTTGCCGCCCCTTTCGGGGCGGCTGGCCGTGTGCCGATGAGGATAGCGTTGCTCATGACAGCACCCCGGCATGGAAGCTATTGACGATGCCGCTGTGATCGCAGGCTTTGCATTGCATGTAGGATTCGCCGTGCCAATGCTGATCGCCGAAAGGGTCGGTCCCGTCAGCGGTCAAGTCTGCCATTGTCGTGAGTTCGACCTGGAGATGTTCGTCGCTTTTGCAGTTTGGGCAAGCGTAGCCCCAGATTTCGCGGACGGTGCTCATGATTGCACCTCCTCGGCGTCACATGTTGTGACGTTGGTGGTGTCTTGATCGATAAGTTCGCCTTCTTCGAAAGCCTGCCCTTCGGCGGTGTCAACGTCGGGCGCTTCGATCTCGTACCATTCGGAGCGTGTCACCGCGTAAAGGACACGAAACTTCCTGAGCTTTGGAGCCTCGGCAGGCGCTTTCGCGCCTGCCTGCCCGGCTGTGTGTCGGGTGTGAGCCATGTGATCAGCCCTCCCCGCTCTTGGTGGAGGATGCTTCTGGCTTGGGCTTGCGCTTGCGGATGACGATTTCTGTGCCGTCGAGCGGTAGATAGTCCAGGCGAAGATTGAAACCGTCGCCGTCCTCGTGCGGCCAGCAAGCGCCGATCTTCTGCCAGCGGCCTTTGTTTTCGCCGTCTTTGCGGCTGACCGCGAACACCTCATGTGTCGGGGCTTTAGCGGTTCTTGTGGTTGTGCTCATGATAGTTTCCTTTCGTGTTTCGGCCCCTGCCAGATGCGAGGACTTGCGACGCCCGTTCACAGAGCGAGGCTTCGCGACGTGCATAGAAAATTGGGGGAGACCGCGCTTTTGGGCGCGGGGGAACCGATTTTCGTCATTGCGCGGCGTGGAGTGCGCTGTAGGGCTCAAGTCACCAAGGCTTCGCTTGGGATGGCGCGGGATGCGCGAAGGCATGAGTGACCGGCACTCTCGCGTTGCCGCCGCCGGGGATGTTCGTGCAAAGTGATCGGCGACGATGGTGGCTGGCGCGAAGATCGCGCGAGGTGGCGATGGCGGACGGTGATTTTGAAGCGAGATTGCGTTCCGAACTTCCGCGCGGGCACGCGATGCAGCCGAAGTCGGGCGGCCGCGAGCGGGCGTTATTTGCTCGCTGGCGATTTCCCGCCGAAATGACCGGCAGGCAATGGGAGTCTGCAAGGCGCTCTCCAGCTCGGCCGTAGAGACGGGCGCACTATAGGCTGGAACGATGACCGGCATCTGATGACCATCGCCGGAAGCCGCGCCGGCAAGGGCGTGTCGCTCATCATCCCGAATTTGCTGTTTTACGAAGGCTTGGCGGTCGTCATCGATCCGAAGGGCGAGAATGCAGCCGTCACGGCAGGCCGCAGGGGCAAGGGCACGAAGGCGGGAAAGGCGGGGCTCGGGCAAGAGGTGCATGTGCTCGATCCGTTCGAGGTGGTGGCATTGCGTCGGCAGCTTTCAATCCGCTGGCGGAGCTTGATCTTCATTCGGAGGATTTTGCTGAGGACGCGGGCCTGTTCGCCGATGCGCTCATCGTGCATCCCGAACGCGGCGAAAAGCACTGGACAGAAATTCCGGCGCAGGCGCTTTTGCGCGCGCAGATCCTGGTCGCCCTCGCCGATGACGATCCCGCCCGGCGCAATCTGATAACAGTGCGGCGTCTGTTGATGACGACGGACGAGATGATCGACGAGAAGCTGTTTTCGCGCCCGCCTGCGCTCGGCAAAATGACGGGTCAGGAGGCTCTGATCGAAATCCTCAAGGAGCAGCAAGGCCCGCATCGCGATATTTGCGTTGGCGTCGCCGGTCATCTGGAAGGCATGGGCGACAACGAGCGCGGCTCGGTTCTGTCGGCGGCAAAGACGCAAACGCAATGGCTCGACGATAAGCGCATGAAGGATGCGCTCGGCCGCAGCGATTTTCGCATGACGGACTTAAAGCGGAAACGAACGACGATCTATCTTTGCCGGCCCGTGATGCGCATGGGCACGCATGCACGCTGGCTGCGCCTAATGATCTTGCTCGGATTGTCGGTGATGGAGCGAACCAGGGGCAAGCCCCCTGCCCCGGTGCTGTTCGTGCCGGACGTGAGTTTCCGTACTGGGGCACATCCAGGCGATCGAGACGGCGGCGGGCCTCATGGCCGGGTTCGGCGTGAAGCTTTGGGTGCCCAGAATGTCGGACAGCTCGAAGCAGCATTACGAGCGGTCATGGGAAACCTTCGTCGCGAATTCAGGCGCGCTGACCGCCTTCGGCGTGGTGGACCAGGAATCGCTGCAAGTGCTGTCGGGCAAGCTCGGCCGGATGCGGATGACGGAACAGGTCGCCACGGGCGCGGCCGGAAACACTCTGCTTTCTGGCACGGCTGCCTTCCGCGACGAGCATCATGACGTGCCGCTCCTTGCCGAGCATGAGATTGGGCGAATATTCGGACGGGACGAAAGGCGGCTCCTGATCCTTGGCGCGGGCTGTCTGCCCGCCGTGGCCGAGCGGTTCATCTATTACAAGGACGCGATGTTCGACGGCCTCTATGATGAGGTTAAGACCGATGGGGATTAGGCTCGATCCCCAACAAGCGGATGCACAAGGCCTGCCGGTCGTGACCTGGGAGGAGGACCGCAATCTCTTCGCGCCGGAAGGTTCCGGCCCTGCCCGCGTCGCCTGTTTCATCCGGCCCGACGCGGAGACGGGCGTGCTGCAATTCGTGGCGTTGGGCTCGGTGCGGCATGGCCAATTTGAGGAAGCGCGGCCCAGGAGGTGCTCAAATCCTTCGAGAAAGCCTCGGGGGACCAGCTTTATTTTGCGGCCTCGGTATTGTGCTGCTCTCGATCCTATCGCGAGTAAAAGCAAAAGCGGCGCGGTCAGCCTCCTGGCGGCGGACGGCGCGTTCGTTATGCTCGCCAATTTCGCGGACGGACACGCAACATCGCCACGCATTTGAACTGCGCCGATGCGACTCTGACGGACATGGCGCTGCTGCACGACCGTTTGCAGCGGCAGTTTATCGGGATGCGCCTGCATCTCGTCAACGAGCGATGCGGCGGCGAATTTGTCTGGCCGAAGGACAGGCCATTCATAGCCTTTCAGCCCCCTGCTCCGGCTGTCGTCCCGCGCTGGAAGGCTCGCGTTGTCGATTTGTCGATTGCCGCGATGCTGGCGGTGATCGCCTGGGGGTTTTATGAATTCGTGATGCGTTAAAAAATGTGGTTACGCTTGTAAAACCTTGGACCAATTCTGCACTCGGTTCATAAGGTCTCGTGAGGTCCACTCTACCGAAGAAATGAAGGCTCTCGCTCATTTCTGTTTTTCCCCATCTAATCGAGACCGCCGCGCCCCTTAGCAACAGAAGCGGCTTTGCGGTATAGGCAAATCAGCTCATCTTATCGAGAATTTGCCAATCGCTAGGGCGTATGTGATGCACTCGCTGTCTTTGAAGTTAGTCTATGATGGGCTTGACGCGAGTGAGCATCGCATGCCCTTGCCTTATCCGACGAAGATTTCGAAAGGCGCTCATCTCTTTCTCGGCGTAAACGCCTATTTACTTACGCAAGGCCACCTCCCAAAGCAAATCCGGAGCCAGTCGAAATTCTTTAGCATTGACAATGTCCAACACGGCCCGGGTTGTTGGTGCTCCGAACACAACCTCGTATTTACCGCTGCCGCTGGCTTCTTGTTCGGCAACTTTCTCGTGCCGCTTGGGAAAGGCCTGTTGAATGATGCCGCTGACGCGACGAGGGAAAGTATCAAGGCTTTCGCAAAGCAAACCTTTTCCGCATGGCGTGATAAGCGCATCCTGGCAGATAACCTATTTGAGAGAAAGGAGCCGGTTTTTACTGAAACCGGCGGGAACCACGCGCCTATCGTTCCCGTCGATGAGGAGCGAGAGGTAGAGTATCGCCGACTTCTCTCGTACATAGATATCGCTGTGCGTTCAATAACATCACCGCTTGGCAAGGCAGCCGACCGGATGGAAATGTGGATAGGCGATGAGTGTGTTCATAAGGAATACAGCCGCACCCCATCTGTGGCGGACGTTACTGCGGCCCTTGTGCCGGTTCGTGCCAATTTGCATAGACGGCAATTCTGATTATCAGGAATAAGACGCCAAAAAGGCGTCCCGCTCTCCACACCTCATTTGCGTAAAACCCACGCCCTTCTTTGCGGTCCTGTCGTTGGAGCCTCGATATTGCCGAAATCGGCGAAGTCTTTCCGACGCAGGCGAACCCGCGAAACCCCCGCCATCTCAAAGAGGGCATTTCTGTTCGAGCATCCTATCCAGGATTGGACCGCTAGCACTTGCCGAAGAGAGTGCAGTTCACGTTGGGCTGAGCGTTGCTGTTGGCGATCCAATTGCCGAGGCTGGCGAAAATGGCCTTGTACTCGGCTTCGGCCGCCTGGGCTTGATTGAGGCGTTGGGCCTGGTTGGCGCGTTCGCGCTCGACGATGACCTGCTGTTCCTTGATCGAGGCTTCCCCTTCTAGGGCCTCGGCTTCGGCTTTGGCCTTTACTTCCGAATTCCCTGCCGTCTCGCGTGCGATGATTTGCTCGGCCTCGGCTTTTCTGGCGTCTGCGGTCGCCTTGCGGGCATCGGCTCGCTGTTTGCGCTCCGCATATCTGGCGATCTGCGTCTCCGTGATCGCCTTCCATTCGGCAAGCTCAGCTTCGGCCTTCTGACGCAATACAGCGTTCTCGGCTATCGCTCGGGTCTCTATGCCTTTTTGCGTGTTGATGAAGGCCGGAATGGCTCCGTGATTGTAAAGTTCGAGCAGCGCGAAGATGACAAGGAACAGCTGCGCCCAGCGGTTTTTGAGAAGCGCGGCCGACAAATCGCGCAGACTCTCCAATGATGATTTCGCGCTCATTTAGCAACGCCCTTCTTGCTTGGCGTGGACCTTGTCGAAGTCGTTTGCGCCGGGGCAGCGGGACATCCCCCAATCGCGCACCTGGTCGGCAAGAACGGTCGCCTTGAGCTGGTTCTTCTGTTCGAGCGCGTCGGCCTCGGCCTTAAACCGGCGGGCCGCCACGCGGGCGGCCTCAAGCTCGGTGATGGCCTTGCTGCGGCGTATCTCGGCTTCGTATTTGAGCGAGGCGGCCTCGGAGCGGGCTTTCAGTTCGGCGTTCTTTGCCCCCTGCCCCAAGGTCGTCGCTTCGGCCTCGGCCTTTAGGGCTTCGGCTTCGGCTTTATCGGCTTCGGCCTTCTGGCGCTCGGCGGCGTTGCGGGCGGTCTCCAGCTGGGTGCGGGCCTGCTGCTCGGCGATCTGCGCCTCGCCTAACTGGCGCAGGGCCGCGTTGTTGGTCACGGCTTTAACCCGAAGGGCTTCCTCTGTGTTCAGATAGGCGTTAGCGCCTTCGGTGTAGATGACGAAAAGCGCGCCCAACAATGCGGTTAGCTGCACGATCCGCTTGCCATAGAGCGCGGCAAGCGATGGCTGCGGCTGATCGGGCATACTGACTTCCCTCTGAAATATCCCTGCCAGCTAAACCGTATCTTGAGCGGGTCCGGCTGGTCCAGAGAGAAGTGGTTGCGCTGTGCCGATGCCCGTTTTTTAGATAATGCGAGAAATATAGATTTCTCTCTTTCTGTCTTTCTCTCCTTCTATGAAGATTGAAAGAAAGAAATCTACTATTCCAGAAAGCGTACTTTCCAGCTTTCATGAAATGTAATTATCTATCTTTTTTGAAAGCGAGATTTGTGCTATTCCGTCTTTCATGAAAACTATAATTATCGCTAACCAGAAGGGCGGTTCCGGCAAGTCAACCCTTACCGTCATTTAGCCGCTGCCGCCGAGCATGCGGGCGATGGCCCCGTCGTGCTTTCCGACACCGACCCCCAGGGAACAGCGGCTGATTGGTTCAATCAGCGGAAGAAAGGCGGCATCGATACGCCGCGTTATGCACCGATCGCTCTCTCGGAGTTCACCGCAAAACAAAAAGCGCTGGCCGACGCGGGCGCGGCCTATCTTTTCATCGACACCGCGCCGTCCGTAGGGGCTGTGAACGCGGAGCTGCTCAAGGCGGCCGATTGCATTCTCATTCCCTTGAACCCGACGCCCGCCGATCTGCGGGCGCTTGTCAAGGCGTTGCCGATCCTCAAGGAGGCAAACAAGCCGTTTCATTTCATCCTCACTCGCGTAAGAGCCAACCTGCGCAATAACAACAGCGCCGCTATGGCTCTTGAAGCCCTTGGCCTCGTGCTTCCGGTGCGGATGCACGAGCGCGTCATCTACGCCAAGACTTTCGCCCACGGCAAAACCGCCATCGACATCGACCCGCCAAGCCCGGCAGGGCAGGAGACCGCCGCCCTCTGGCAAAGCGTGAAAGACGTTGTTCGATAAAGTAAGAAAACGAGAAAGTAAGAAAGCGAGAAATTACCTATGAGTATCAAGCGACCGCTCGTTGATCTTGCAGCTTTGACGGCTGAAGCCGCAACTCCTATGCCCGAAGCCCAGCAGCGCGCGCCGCAGTTATTGGCAAGCACAGACAAGCCGCCGCCGGAAACCACTGCGCCGAAGAAAAGTAAAGCCGCCGTGAAGAGTGAAAACCTGGAAGCCCTGGCCTTCAAGGTGTCTCCGGTTTTCCGCAAACGCTTCCGGCAACGCGCCGTCAATGCCGATCTAAAACTGAACGAGCTACTCTTTGAAGCGCTTGACGCTTGGGAAGAGAAGAGGGGGATCAAAAAGTAAGAAAGGGAGAATTGGCCTTTTCCGTCGTTTTGTTTTTTGCTGGGGCAGGGGCTACGGAATAGCGAAGCAATGATGTCGAGCGCAGGCGCGTTTTCTGATCATTCAATATATCTTTTTTCTAAATTCAAAAATCCCTTTTTGCTGGAGTTAAGAAAGTTATAATCTAGTTAGATAGTTACGGGGTGTGGATAACTGCTCTAACTCATTGCATACATTGGATAGTCCGGAACACGAGCGCCCCTGAAGGTGCAAAGAAACGCCCTCAAAGGTGCGAAGTGGGCGCTCCTAAAGGTGCGAAGAAACGCCCCCAAAGGTGCGAAGTGGTCTCTAATTGTGCGAAGCCGTTCCATGCGCCCTTGAAGGTGCGAAACGCCCTTGAAGGTGCGAACAATTCGGATCTAGATAGTTAGATGTCTTTGCTCCTACCTGAACGCCATCCCGTTCGCGATTTCTTTGTCCTCGATGTGCTCGATATCGCGCCGCGCGCCGATATGGCGTCGATGGAGCATCCGATTTTCTCGCTTTCGACGAAGCCTGAACAACGTCCCTTGATCTACGAACATAACGGCAAGCGCGTGGAGGTGGTGCCAAGCGGCAAGGGGCTGGCAACCGTATTCGACAAGGACATCATCATCTATTGCGTGTCGAAGCTGGTTTCGATGCGGGACGAAGGCAGGCCGATAGGCCCCTGCGTGCGGCTGACAACGCATGACATGCTGGTGGCAACGAACCGGCCAACCAACAGCATTGGCTATGAGCGTCTGGAACCGGCGCTCGACCGGTTGATGGGAACCTTCGTAAAAACAAGCATTGTGACCGGCGATAGGCCTGAAACCAAGGCTTTCAGCCTGATTCAGTCTTACGACTATTCGCGCAAGAAGCACGGCATTTTCGAAAGGCTCCGCTATCTGGAAGTGGAACTTTCAAACTGGCTTTTCCGTGGCATTGAGGCCAATGAGGTGCTGGGGATTAGCCGCGATTATTTCCGGTTGCGCCGCCCAATCGACCGGCGGCTGTACGAGCTGGCACGTAAGCACTGCGGCAAGCAGCCAAGCTGGCGGGTGTCTTTCGATGTGCTGCAAAAGAAGGTTGGCTCACACACGGCGCGGACGCGAAAATTCGCTGAATATATGCGTCATGTTGCGGTGGAGAACCATTTGCCTGATTACGCGATGACGTTGGAGCATGATCAGGCTGTGTTCTGGCGGCGCGGGGAGGGGGAGAGCGCGAGCGAGCCCCGCGCTCAAAGTCCGCCCACTTTCCAAATGAAACAGCTTCCTGCGCAAGGGGCTATAATCTCTCAGGAGCGCCGGATAGCGGTGTCGATGGAGGCAATCGAACGTGTTCCTGAATTGGCTCCGCGTTGGGACAAATACTTTCTCGAAAGCACTTATCAGAATTGGGCTAAGGATAAGGAGCCAGCTCGTAATGAGGATGCGCGTTTTCTCGGCTGGGTGAAGAGCTTCACCAAGGGGAAGCCACCTTAACGTAAAAGCTGCCGTCCGAAATTTTTTTATACTCTAGAGTCTATATTTAAGGAGATCCCGCTAGAACTCCGTGCTAGCTTGACCTTCGGATGATAGCCAAGGTCGGGACGGGCGGATGCGGTTCCTGGTGGTGGTGGTGAGTGCAGGAGCGGCGCTGGCGCTTATCGCGGCGTCCGGTTTGATGAACTGGGTCTTCATGACCTCGCTCGGCAAGAGCGCATTCGAACAGCAAATTTTGGGCGCGGTCAGCCTGGCGGTTTCCGCCTTCCTCGCTCTCTTTCCGACGCTTCTTGTCTGGGCCTTTCGCGAGCGCCGTACGCTATACATCATTCTGGGCGTGCCGGTCTTTCTTGCCTTCGCCGCTTTTTCGCTTTCTTCCGCGGTTGGCTTTGCCGCGAAGAACCGTGGCAGCGTCAGCGAGGATCGCGCGCTTGCCGCCGCAAAGCTTTCCGGCATTCGGCGTGACATCGAACAGGATGAAACGAAGCTAAATGCGCTTGGCGCCTTGAGACCTGGCGCGTCATCGAGGAATCCTTGCGTGGCCTCGAACAGGATCGCCGCTGGCAGTCCTCAAAATCCTGCCAGGAGGCGACGGCGGATGCCTCTCGCACTTTTTGCAAGAGCTATTTCGATCTCAAGGCCGAAGCGGCGCGGGCAAGCGAGGCGAGGCTTCTGGAAACTCATATCGCGCGAACTTAAAAGCGAAGCGCGGCGTCTTGAAGAGCAGGGGGCTGGGCGCGAAGCCGATAATCAAGCGGCGGTTCTCGCACGTCTGCTTGGATTGGAAGCAGCAAAAGTCGAGCGCGCGCTGATGCTCTTTCTCGCGCTGCTGGTCGAGATCGGCGCGGCGTTGGGGCTGTTTTTCGCGACGGGACACATGCGGCCGGAAACGTCCGGCACTCGACGCGGGGCAGGGGGCTCGAGCTCATCGAAGGCGAGGTCGCTGAAGGATACCCCCGAAGGGAAGCCTGCGCGTGTTCCGGCAAAACAAATCGCGGCGACGGCTCCCCGGCGGGTGCAGCGCCTGACGCAGACTTAGCCGTTGCGTAAACGAAGAAAACGAAACAAGGGAAAAAGAGCAATGGGCTATGTGGTGCCCTTTATGAATGGCAAAGGCGGAACCGGCAAATCGGTTCTGGCCCGCGCTTACGCGGTCGAAGCGGCGCGGGCAGGGGCCTCGGTCCTGATCGCCGATCTCGACGATGTGCAGCGCACCTCGAAACATTGGGCGGATCATCGCAAGGCCAATGGCCTGAAGCCGGAAATCCGCGTCGAGGTCGCAACGCCGCGCCTTGCCTACGACATGGCGGATCGCTCCGATGTGCTGGTCATCGATGCGCCTGGCTGGACCGATCGCGAAAGCCTGAACATGGCGCGCTGGTCCACCTTCTGCGTTATCCCGTCGCGCGCGAACCGGATGGACGATCTGTCCGAAACCGTGCGCCTCCTTCATGCGCTGAAAGCGAAGGCATCGAGGATTGGCGCTTTGGCGTGGCGTTCAACGCGCTTCGGGCTGCTACCGCCACCGCAAGATGATCTCGACGCACGAGCCTATCTGGCAGAGGTCGGCTTTAAGGCGCTCCCTGGCTTCGTGCGCGACCTGAAGGGATACGAGATCGCGCTGCTCGAAGGCAAAGCCATCACCGAAACGGGTGAAAAGTCTCTCAACGACGAGGCTTTCGTTCTGGTGAACGGCATCGCCGGCGCGGTGCTTGAGGCCGGAAAAAAGCTCATCCGCGAGGCGGAAGCAAAATCGAAAGAAGGCGGAAGAGCGCGACAAAGGAGGGCGCGGCCGATGAGCAAGAGCAATTTCGAGAAGCTCGCAAAGCGCCGATGTTCGCACGCCCTCCGCGTGCCGACGAAGTGGTGGCTCTGGCTATGGGGCAGCACGGGCACTCGACGGACGGTCGGCGCGGCGCACGGGCCGCACGGTGCAATTTGCGACGGTGGTGAGCGAGGAATTCAAGCGCTGGATGAAGGTTAAGGCTGCGGAGCTTGGCAAGAGCCAGGCGGCGCTGCTCGACGATATGAAGGCTGCCTACATCGAAAAATACGGAGACGTAGGCGATGCTCTCGATTTTGAGGCGCAAGCCGAAGCTGCCGGTCATGATCGAGCAGGGGGCTAATTTACCCTCGGCCGAACCGGCGCGACGCAACCGGCAGCAGAACATCAAGGTCAGCGAGGATTGCGCCATTGCTTTTGCAGCGCTGGCCGAAGTGCAGGGCCTCAGCAAGGCGGCGTTGTTCGAGGATATGGTCGCCGAGCGGTTCGAGACCGCACGGCGGCAGGGTCTAAGTCTCAGGATCAAATAAAGGCGGAACAGGCCATGCCCCCGAAGGCGTTGATTGCGGGAAGGTTGCCGGTACGGCGCGGGCTCGACGAGAACGAGGCGGCGCTTTACCTCTCATTCTCGCCATCCTTCTTCCGGAAGCTGGTTGGCGAGCGGCGCATGCCAAGGCCGCGCCTGGCCGACGGTCGCCGCGTGTGGGACATCGAGGAGCTGGATCAGGCCTTCAAGGCGCTGCCGCGAGAGGGTGGCGAAGCGGAGCCGATCTTCATCGAAGGCAGCGGGGCCAATCCCTGGGATGATATTTTGTCTTAACTAGCAAGGTTGCAGGCGGCGCAAGCCATGACGTTGGTGAAGTTCCGGTACATCACGAAAGATCGCGACCGGCATGGCAATGTGCGGTTTTATTTCCGGCGTCCGGGTAAGCCGAAAGTCCGGCTGCCGGGTCTGCCGGGATCGGAAGAGTTTTTGGCGGCTTACAAAGCATCCCTTTCCGAGCATGACCCTACCAAGGCCAAAGCCGAAAAAAGCTTCGAGTGGCTTTGCAACCGTTATTACCAATCGACTTATTTCCAATCGCTGGAGGAATACACCCGGCGGCGCAAGCGGGCCGTTCTGGACGAAATTTGCAATCTTGCCGGAGCGAATGGACGGCGGCTGGGTTCGGCCCCTTTCGCTAGCCTTAAAAGGGTTCACGTTCGCAAGCTCCGCGACATGAAAGCCGATTTGCCGGAGGCCGCGAATTTTCGTCTGAAGCAGATTTCGGCGCTTTTCGCGTGGGCAATCAAAAACGATATCGCGACGGTCAACCCGGCCGAAAAATTGGAGAAGCTGGGCGGCGGGTCAGACGGTTTTTACACCTGGACCGAGCAGGACGTGGAGGCATTCGAAGCCTGTTGGCCCGTCGGTTCCAGACCGCGTCTTGCCATGTGCATCATGCTTTATTTGGGGGTGCGGCGCTCCGACGCCGTATTGATCGGCAAGAAGCATGAGAGCAGGGATGGGCTGTCCGTCACATTCAACCAATTCAAGGGCCGGAAGAAAGGCGTGAAAGTGCTGACGCTTCCGATCCTCCCGCCGCTACGCGCGATCCTGGATGCAAGCGAACTCGGCGGGGAAACCTGGCTGGAGACAACGTTTGGCAAGTCCTACCGCGTGGCGGGCTTTGGCAATGCCTTTCGGACCTGGTGCACGGAAGCAGGGCTGCCACAATGCACGCCGCATGGGCTGCGCAAGATCGGGGCCGTGCGCGCGGCGGAAGCCGGCGCAAGCGAACATGAGTTAATGGCGATGTTCGGCTGGGATGATGCCAACATGGCGCGCATTTATACGCGGAAGGCGGCGCAGAAAAGATTGGCAGCAAGCGGTGCTGCGAAACTCAGAATTGTCCCACCGATTGTCCCACCAAGAGAAATAACAAGAGAAAACAATGCTTTAGAAGGCTATTGGCGCCCCGTAGGAGAATCGAACTCCTGTTTCAGCCGTGAGAGGGCCGCGTCCTGACCGCTAGACGAACGGGGCATGCGAGCGACTGAGGATAGAGCGCCCGCTGTTAGCAATCAAGTCGAATTCTTTGGACAGTCGCATTCTTGGGCGCCTTCGGATTCGGCATCTCAGTGTTCCGGGAAGCCTTGCGCACATTTTTCATTGTGCCCGCTCATGCCACTTCCATGCGGGCCGCATGTCCCAGGGTTTTCGATTATGGCTTGTCGCGCCGGCCGGAGAGAAACGCGGCGCGCGCAATCCCGCCTGGTGGAGACGAACGCCCCGGCCCTTCGCTTCCTGCCGGACGCGGCGGCTCCGGCATGTCGGCACGCGCTTGGCTCCGCGCTGCATCGCCCGCATTTGCTCCAGGCTTTGCCCCGAGGCCAAAGCGCGGGCGCCGCTTGCCCGTCTGCGCCGGTCTTTTCGCTCTTGCGGGACCTGACGGTTTGGATGCGGGTGCCGGGGGTGGGGCCGCCGCTTCGGCCTCGGCAGCAGCCAGAGCCTTTTCGCGCTCCTTCTCTTCTTTCTCTTTTTCCTTCTCGGCCCGGCGTTCAGCGCGCTTGGCCTCTTTTTCTTCCTCACGGTCGTCGCGCCGTGCCGAACGGGCGATGGTGTTGAGTAGGTTCACAACCTCGCGTTCGGTCATCAAATCGCTGTAGAAAAAGCCCTGACCGTAGTCGCAGCCTACGGCGCGGACATAAGCCAGGTCCTCCTCGCTGTCGACGCCCACGGCTATAACGTCCTTGCCAAGTTCATGGGCAATCGTAAGCACCGCCTTGAGCACCATCGCGCTTGAGCGTTCCTTGTCGCTCAAGGTCACGAGCGAACGGTCGATCTTGATCGCGTCGATGGAGAGCCGATGCCAGTAGGACAGCGATGAGAAGCTCACGCCGAATTCGTCGAGCGCCACGCTCACGTTCAAACTCTTGAGCCAGTCGAGAATCTCGATCGCCTGCTCCGGGTTCGAATTAATCAGATTTTCGGCGATTTCGAGCCGCAGAGCGCCTTTGGGCAAGGTTTCCCGCCCGATGATCAGCCGAAGGTTCTGGACCAGATCGTGGTGAAAGAGCTGGTGGCTCGACATATTGAGGCTGATGTAGAGCGGGTCTTCCCGCTGCAGAATGCGATGCCAGCGCGCGCCCTGCCGGATGCAACGCTCGAAGATATAGGACCAAAGCTCGCCCGAAAGGCCGGCAGCCTCGGCGGAGCCTTCGAACTCCGGAAGGGTCAGCCGGCCGAGTGTAGGGTGGTCCCAAAGCACGAACGCTTCCATTCCGGCCAGCCGCTCGTCTTCGATCCGGATAACCGGCTGGTAGAGGACGCGAATTTGGCGCCGCTCGATGGCATGCTTCAGGTCTGTTTGCACGATGGTGCGTTCGTCGGCCGGGCCGCGCATCTCGGGCTTGAACAGCTCGATGCGGTCGGCGCCCGCGCGCTTGGCGCGGTACATCGCGCTCTCGCCCTCGCGAAGCAGGTCCTCCGCGGTTTCCTGCGTCCCGTCATACATGGCGATGCCGATGCTGCCGGTAATGACAAGATCGCGGCCGCCGACTTTCATCGGCGTTCTGAGCGAGCGCCGGACGCGCTCTGCGAGCATGGCGATGTGGCGAGGCTCTGTATCCTCCGAGATCAGGATGGCGAATTGCAAAGCACTCACGCGCGCGAGCGTATCCTGAGCCGCGATATGCCGCGTCAGGCGGCGCGCGATGGTCAGAAGCACGCCGTCATTCGTGGCAAAATCGGGGGAGCGCGCTTGGTTCTTCAGAGCGTCGAGATCGATGAAAAAGACCGTCGGCTTGATGTTTTCATCCTTGGCGCGCGCAATCGCCGTCTGCAGCCGGTCGAGGAAAAGTTCCCTGTTCGGCAGACCGGTCAAGCCATCGCGGATCGCATTGTGCAGGAGACGCTCCTGGGCGCGCTTTTGCGCCGTGACATTGCGCAGAAGCCCCACGCCGCGCAGCGTGCGCGTGGTGCGTTGCTGGGTCACATTGGCCCGCAGCTCGTACCAGAGATAGCCGCCATCGGGCCGCTTCATCCGGAATTCCAGATTGACGTCACCGCCCTGGCGCTCGCGGATCGTCCAGAGCGTCAGCCGCATGCGCTCGCGGTCGGAGGCATGAAGCTGCTGCAGCCATGCATCGGCCGCGCAGCGGAGCGACCCGGGCGCAACGCCAAGCGCGGTTTCGACCTCGGACCCGGTGTTGATCTCGTTTCTACGGCCGTCCCACTCCCAAACGCTGGCGCCGGAGGCTTCAAGGGCCATCACCCGCAGTTTGAACTGCCCGGCATCTTCGCCGATCGCTCCCGGCTCCGCCGTCTGAAACGCATATTGCGTCACTGTAAAGCCGATCAGCGCGAGGAAAAGGACAAGCCCGGCTGACAGGGCCGAAACGACAATATCGCCGGAAATCTTGCCCGTGATCGTTACGGCCGACGCAAACAGCCAGACCATGAACAGCATCCACGACGGCACGAGCGACAGCGCCCGCTCCTGACCGCGTAGCGCAAGGAAGCTGATCAGCGCACTTCCCACCAGCGCGATCGGGAGGAAGGAGAGCCGGGCGAGACTCGCGGTCGCTTGAGCATCGACGAGAGCGAAAACGATTAAGCCCAGCTGGGCGGCGGCCCAACCGAAAAAGGCGAGCGTAATCCAGGAATGCCAAAGACGGAGGTTAAGAAATGTGTAAATGAAAATCACGAGGCTCGCGGCGAAACCGGCCTCCGCTGCGGCCCGGTAGGTGCCATTGTCTTCGGATGTCAGCTGAAAAAGCTTATGCCAAAACCCGAAATCGACGCAGAGATAGGCCAGCGCCGCCCACGCCACGAGAGCCGCCGCGGGGAAAATCGCCTTGTGATTGGCTGCGAAAATCGCAGTCAAGAAGATCGCGAGGAGCCCAGTAATCCCAAGCAGGATGCCGCGAAACAGGCTTAAGTCGCGTTGCTGCTTCCCAAAACTTGCGGGTGTGGTCAGAAACAGCCTCGGCACGGATGACGACGCCAGCTCGACGATGAACGTGACCGTCGCACCGGGCTCGATGGAAATCCGGTAAATATCCAGGTGATCGTAGTCTTCAAGGCGCTCCGGCCGGAAGCCGAGCGACGGCGTCACATTGGTAATGCGCGGTGCGTCGAGATCGGGCTTCAAGACGCGCGAACCGACGATGTCGTATCGCTGCGCTGTCAGCAGGCGGACGATCGGTTTGTCGTTCGGATTGCTGAGCGCAAACACCATCCAGCTTGGATTGGTGCCGGGAGTCTTGGCCGATACGGTCATACGGCCAGCGATGCCGTCGGCGCTTGTCGCGGTTTCGACGCTGATTTTATCGCCGCGCCGTTCGAAGAATTCACCCAGCAGCGTGATATCTATTTTTTCTTCGGATTGCCCGATAACGATGGGTTCAACCGCAAACGCCTCGGACCCCTGGCAGGCAAGCGACAGGAAAACGGCTACGAGAAACGCGAAGACCGCACCTAGACAGCTTTGCCCGGAAAAAGCTCCCCCTCGCGCCGGCTTGCGCCCCAGCGGCGTTCTTTTCATCTGGCTACTTCCTGTCCCCGCAGCGAAGGTTACGGTAGCGGATCGTCATTGAGCAGAGCGAAAAGCCAATGGTCTTGCCATGTGCCGTTTATCTTCAGATAACGCCGGGCCAAGCCCTCATACTGAAAACCTGTCCGGGTGAGAAGCGCCGCGGACGCCTTATTAGCGGGCAGGCAGGCGGCTTCCAACCGGTGAAGACGCAATACGTCGAAAACAAACCAAGTGACTGACCGGACACCCTTGGACATGTAGCCCTGCCTGGCGAAGGGCACGCCAATCCAATATCCCAGGGTGCAGCTCTGACTGACGCCCCGGCGGATATTGCTCAAAGTCATCCCTCCGATTAAAGCACTATCAGAGGTTCTGAACAGAAAAAAGGCGTAACCCAGGTCCTGGCGGGCATCGCGGTAATAAAAGCGGATCCGGCGCCGGAACGTGTCGCGGGCAAGTTCGTCACGCGTCCATCGCGGCTCCCAGGGTTCCAGAAAGTCCCGGCTGCAAGCGCGCAGCGCCGCCCACTCCTTGTGATCGGACATTTGAGGTTCACGGAGGTAAACCCCTTCGCCTTCGATCAGGGGTTTCGTTTCCGTAAAGAATGTCCGTGTCCCGCCCAACATCCCGCAATTACGCCGCAGCAAGGGTGCCAGACAGAAACGCCTCGGCTGCATCGGCGGCTGCGGATGCGCCCCTCGCGCCAACGGTCGCGGAGACGATTTCGCGGTTTTCACGGAATCGGCGTCCTACGGCTTGGACGTCTGCATCCGACACCGCCTCGATCTTTTCGATAAGCTCCGCATTACCGAGCGGGCGCCCGAAGACCATCAAGTCCCAGGCGAGCTGGCCTGCCCTCGCCTCGCAGCTTTCGAGGCTCATGAAGAGGCCGGCCTTGAGTTGCGCCTTGGCGCGCGCGAGTTCCTTAGGCGTTGGACCTTCATCGGCAAGATCGGCGAATATGCCAAGCGCGACCGCTGTCAGCTCCCGCAATTGCTGGGGCGACGTCGCAGCGTGCAGCCCGACGATGCCGGTATCGGCATACCCCCAGTCGAAAGCGTGAATATCGTAACAAAGCCCACGCTTCTCGCGGACCTCCTGGAACAGCCGCGAGGCCATGCCACCGCCCGCAATACCCGCAAAAATGCGACCGGCAAACGCGGCCTCGTGCCCGTTCGGGTAGCCTTCGAACGCGTATAGCACGTGACATTGCTCGAAGCGCTTGTCATGCGCGGCATGGCCGCCCTCGAATTTGGCCCGCTTCATCGGCCGGGGGGCCTCCTGCGGCATAGCGCCAAAAATACCGTCCGCCAGCCGGTGAAGGGCGTCGTGATCGACGGCGCCAGCGGCGCTCAAGATCATACGCGACGCCGCGTAATTCTCGTTGCGGAACCGTTTGAGGTCTGCGGCCGAGTGACGGGAGATGGTCCGGTCCGTTCCGAGGATCGAGCGGCCCAGCGCTTGATTGGGAAAGGCTTCGGCAAGAGCGAGATCGAAGACGATGTCGTCGGGGCTGTCCTGGGTTGCCGCGATCTCCTGCAGGATCACCTCGCGCTCGCGGTCCATCTCCTCGTCGGAAAATGAGGGGTTGAGGAGCAGGTCGCCGATCAGCTTGAGGCCGAGTTCGACATCGCTCTTGAGCACGCGGGCGTAATAATTCGTGGCCTCCGATGACGTGACTGCATTAAGGGCCCCTCCCGCCCCTTCGATTTCCTCCGCAATTTCGAGCGGCGTCCGGCCCGGCGTGCCCTTGAAGGCCATGTGTTCGAGGAAATGGGCAACCCCATGCTCGGTGTCTGTTTCGGCCCGCGCCCCAGCGGTGACGAAAACGCCGACCGTCGCGGTTTCAAGCCCCGCCATCCGGTGCGTTACGATTCGCATCCCATTGCTTAGCTGGCTCGTTTGGACCGTCATGATGTCAACCTCAGAGAGTACTCGTGACGCCGCCGCGGCTTGTGGCACGGGCGTCGATATAGGCCGCCACCGCCGCGGGCGAATTCGGCAGGAAATCGAACCGCTCGCGCCCTTCAAGGCATCGCCGCAGCGCCTGAGGCACTTCAGGCTCGCGCCCGATCGCACGTGTGACCGCTTGCGGAAACTTCGCGGGATGCGCCGTCCCGAGGACGACCATCGGGCCGCCGGCGCGGCGTTGTTCCCGTTGCGCGGCGGCAAGCCCGACAGCGGTATGGGGATCGATGACAATGCCGGTGTCTCGATACAAATGCCTCATCGCATCCGCTGCCTCGCCGCGCGTCACCCGCTGGGCCGCGAAACGCTCCCGGATCGGCTCAAGGGCTGATGGGCGGAATGTCGAACCAGCCTTCGGTGCGCAGGCTCGCCATCGCCGCGGACACAAGACCGGCATCACGCCCGGCGGCTTCAAACAGAAGGCGCTCAAAATTGCTCGAAATTTGAATATCCATGCTTGGGCTATCGGTTGGTGTGACGTCCCGGGGCTCATAGCGGCCTGTATCGAGCGCACGGGCGAGAATATCGTTCTCATTGGTGGCGATCACAAGCCGCCCCATGGGAAGACCCATCTTGTGAGCGGCGTAGCCCGCGAAGATATCGCCAAAATTCCCGGTCGGCACCGAGAAGCTTGGCGCGGAATTAAATCCGAGCTTTGCGCAGGCGGTATAATAATAGACGGTTTGGGCAACAATCCGGGCCCAGTTGATCGAGTTGATCGCGGAGAGAGCGTGGCGCGTGCGGAAGTGCTCATCGCCGAAGAGCGTCTTCACGATGGCTTGCGCGTCGTCGAAAGTCCCCCCAATCGCGATGGGATGAATATTGTCTTCCTGCGCCGTTGTCATCTGCTTGCGCTGGACATCGCTGATGCGCCCATCCGGAAACAGGATGAAAAGCTCGATGTCCTGCCGCCCACGGAAAGCCTCCACGGCAGCCGCACCGGTGTCGCCCGAAGTCGCACCGAGAATGGTGGTTCGCGCGCCGGTCCGCTTCAGCGCCCGCTCCATCAGGCGCGACAGCACCTGCATGGCGAAGTCCTTGAACGCGAGCGTCGGCCCGTGGAAAAGCTGGAGGAGGAAGAGGTCGCGGCCGATTTGCGTCAGCGGCGCGGTATCGGGGTGATCGAAACGGGCATAAGCGTCCGAGACGAGCGCGAACAGCTCCGCATGGGCCGGATTGCCGCCGGTGAACGGCTCCATGACGTAGGCCGCCGCCGCCGCGTAATGACCGGTTGGCTCGGCCGGAAGCGCCGGCAGCACGGGCCACGAGTGCGGCATGTAAAGGCCGCCATCGGGCGCCAGCCCTGCGAGCAGCACCTCTTCGAAATTGGCTGGCGCGGCGGCTCCGCGCGTCGAGACATACATCATATCGCTAAAGTTGCAGAAGTGAGACTTTTCCTCCGCACCTTAGGACGGAGTGAGGGCGGTGTCATCTCCGCATGCAGCGAAAGTTTTGGGGGAGCTAGTCGGGGGCAGGGGTATCAGAGCGTCGCCGGCGAGAAAGACAAGGGCTTAGCTGAGTTGCCTGTCTGCATCAGACGTCCGGCCAATTTTCATCAAAGCAGCAATTCTCCCTTTCTAATGTCGCGACTGGAAATAACATCCGACCGGGTTAGGGCATACGAGGGGTGGGGAATGTTCACTTGCGTCGAGCCTTCTTGGCTTTGTCAGAATTTAGATCAGGTAAAAGACTTTGTGCCCGGCAACAATGATCTTTATAAAGAAATCGTGAAGGACGTGTTTGCCGCCTTCATAGTGTCGGTCCTGGGTTGGCTCGCATTTCTAGCTATAAAGCTTTCGAGTCATCTCGTCCGCCGCGTGATTAAGGCATTTACTGTAAATCCAGATGCCTGGCGGATAGATCGGCTGCGCGAGGCGACCGCTGAAAACAGCCGACTTTGGCTTACCGTTCAAATAAGTGCGCCTCCAAATTATCGAGAGTGGGTCGCAGAGCGAGCTTTAATTCTGACGGTGGCAAATGCGAAAGGCGGGGTGGGAAAAACGACCATAACGGCAAACCTCGCTGCCGCTTTGGCTTCCCAGCTCAAAAAACCCGTTTTAACAATAGATCTCGACCCTCAAGGATCCCTGTCTGGAATCGCGCGAACCGCAATCGAATTCCCGGCGGAAGGGCAGTTCTCTGCCGCAACGCAAGCTATTTCACAGCCGCAGACTTCAGAGTGGCTTATGCAAGCCATGAGGGAAGCTACTTGGAGAGATAGCCGAGGTCTAATCATAACCGAGCCAAACCTTTTTCTTCTGCCGGCCTATGAAGATCTTGATCTAGCTGAAAGCCGTGTCCTGATTAGGTGGCTCATGGGAGATATCCAAGATGATATTCGATTTAACTTATTTCGGTTGCTGCGTTCACCCTCGGTTCGGCAGCGTTTTGCGGCAATCTTGATCGATGCGCCACCGCGTATCTCGCTGTCATCGATCCAGGCGCTCTGTGCCAGCACTCATGTCTTAATTCCGACGATCATGGACCCGCTTTCAGCGAACACGGTGCGCTATTTTAGCCAACAACTTCAGACACACGAAAGTCTCTGGCCGCAACTCAAGGTGCTAGGTGTGCTGGGGTCCATGAAACAGAATCTCAAAGGTCAGGAAGGTCTATTAAGGATAGCTGCCGACGGCCTTTGGGAAAACATTTCGAGATCGCAGCATAAACTGGCTGCTATAGTAGGTGGCAAGGGGGAGCCGATTGCCTTTCCGTTCGAGTTGGCGGTGCCTGACCGTAAAATCATTGGACAAACGGAAGGTGACGAGGGTGACGAATCAAAAGGAATTGCCTATCTCAGATTGGGCGAAAATGCAGACGGGCGCGAAGTCAGAAGCATATTCGATAACATCGCCGATGAGATGTTGAGAAGGATCACAGCATCAAGCACATGAAGGAAATCATTCTCTCCATTGCCAAAGCGCTCGCAGAGCTTGGACAGCGGGAAGTCTCCAGCGAGCTTGATCGCATAGCAAGAGCGCTCGTGGAGAGTAAGGTTAAGAATATCGACGTGATCTCGCTGGCACTTCCACGGAAAAGTCTGGTCCAACGGGCGGCGGCCGATGTCAACCTAGGCTCCCTTGTACCTGTCTTAAGCGCGTTCTATGCAGTTTTGCTAGACGCTGGCGCCAAGAAGAAAAACATCGATGATGTTAAGGCCCTACTTGACCTTTTTGGCGAATATCGCAATCTTTCAGTTGATGAGTTTTGTCAAGCGTTGTGCGCCAAAACGATTGGGAAGCCCGCTGTGGATCATCAACTTGTCGACACTTATCTCGTCAAACTCGAAAAAGTGCTCGGAGACGAGCAGAAGTTTCCATTGCTCTATGAAGCTCTTACCGCTGATCGGCGGATAGCTCAGCCCGAGGCCGTTGAGCTGGCTTCCCGCTTCCTAGCCCCAGTTGCCAAAAGCACTTCACGGCCAAAAGCCTTGCGCCGTGTGCTTTATAGGCACGAAAAACTCATAGAATCGCGCGCTGCATCGGCGTCAATCGCTGCTCGGCGTTAACATATACGACATGCAGAGTGGGTTTTGTGCGAGCAAGCTCGGTCTTGCGGCATTATGACTGAGCTTTCTTCTGTATCGTGTTCCGTTCCACGACCCTGGACGGAAAAACGGCTGTCATCACCTACGCCCGCAGCATGAAAATGCCGTAAACACCCGCCAGCGCGGCGGCAAGCCCAAACCATGTCAGCGCGTATTCCAGATGCCGGTTGGGGATGGACGCGAGCAGCTCGCGCGGGTCGCGAGCGAGCGGCCATCCGGGTGCGCCAGCCGCCGGCTCCGCCTGGACGTATTGCGTTTTGATAACTTCGCCGTCTCTCAAACCCGCCACGGCTGCCATCGCCGGAATGTCCGCATCGAAGAACGTCCGCGTCGCCGGCTCCGGCGGAGGGGTGAACCAGCCCGGCTTGGCGGCGAGGCGCACAATGCCTGCGATCTCCGCTTCCCCATCCGGAGCAACGGCGAGTCAGCCGGCAAGGCTTTGCGGCACGAAGCCCCGGTTCACAAACACGATGCCGCCGCTGAACTTCATGGGCGTGAAAAGCTGGTAGCCGAAGCCCTCCTGTGCCTTTCCCCGCGCCGCTTCGGGCGTTGGCGTGAGCAGCTTCATCGTGTCCGCGTTCAGGAACTCGCCCTTGACGCGGACATGGCTGAATTCGCCCGCATTGGGCGCATAAGCCGCAGGCGGCTGTGCCAGCCCGGCTTCGAAGCGCGCGACGAGGTCATTCTTCCAGAGGCGGCGCTGAAGTTGCCAAACGCCGAGCGCGATCAGGATGCCGAATGCGCAGAGCGCCAAGATGGTGAGGGAAGCGCGGCTCCGCGCGCGATTTACCTGCGGGATTGCGGACATGCCCGCCTTCGCCCTGGGCCGCTCATTGCAGCCGGCCCTCGGACGCCTTGTGAGCATATTGCAGCGCGATCAGGAGTGCCTTGAAAGGGCGCAAGATTGCGAGCGATAGGACGATGGCCAGAGGGAGCCAAATCGCAGCGTGCACCCAGTAAGGCGGCTCGTACAAAATCTCCACCGCGAGCGCGCCGCCAACCACGATAAATCCCACGATCATCATGATGAAGACGGCGGGGCCGTCGCCCGAATCCGCGAAGGCGTAATCGAGCCCGCAGGCGGGGCAGCGGTCGCGAAGGGCAAGGAAGCTTTTATAGAGAGATCCCTTGCCGCATCTTGGGCAGCGGCAAAAGAGGCCCGCAGTCCACGGCGAGACTTTGCCTTCCGCTCCCATGACGTCTCCTCTCCGGATACTCAACCAGCCGCCGCGTAAGTTCCGGCGCCCCAGACATAGATGCTCGAAAACAGGAACAGCCAGACCACGTCGACGAAGTGCCAGTACCAGGCTGCGGCCTCGAAACCGAAATGCTGTTTCTGCGTGAAGTGCCCAGCAATCGCCTGGAAGAAGACGACCGTCAGGAAGATCGTTCCGATGATGACGTGCATGCCGTGGAAGCCCGTCGCCATAAAGAAGGTCGAGCCGTAGATATGGCCCGCGAAGCTGAACCCGGCATGGGCATATTCGTAGGCTTGGCAGCACGTGAACAGGATGCCGAGCAGGACCGTCAGCCCCAGGCCCCAGATCAGGCCCTTGCGGTTGCCAGTTTGCAAGGAGTGATGCGCCCACGTCACCGTTGTGCCGGAGGTGAGAAGCACGAGCGTGTTGAAAAGCGGCAGCTCCCACGGGTCGAAGGTGTGCTTGAACAAGCCGTCCGCGCTTGGAACGGGCGGCCACTTTCCACCGAGAACCTGATCGCGGCCAACGACGCCGACCTCCAGCCCATCCTTCAGCTTGTGAACGTCCGCCGGAAACAGCGACACGTCGAAATAGGCCCAGAACCAGGCGGCGAAGAACATCACCTCGGACGCGATGAACAGGATCATGCCGTAGCGCATCGCGAGCTGCACCACGGGCGTGTGCGTATGCTTGTAGACGGCCTCGAACATGATGTCGCGGAACCAACCGAACACACACCCGAGCAGCCCCGCGAGCCCGGCGAAGAAGAACCACGGCCCTTGCAGCCCGAAAACCCCGCCCTGGCTCGTCTTCATCCAAACGACGGCCCCGAACATCATGACCAGCGCGGCGCCCGAGGTCGCAATCGGCCACGGGCTCGGTGCGGGCAGGTGATAATCGTGATGTTTGACGGCGTCATGAGCCATGGCGGTCTCCCCCTGAGGATTGGGCGTCGGCCCGGATTCTGCGTTCTGGTAATCGAGGCATTCCGCCGGCCAAATAGGCCGCAGGCTGCTGCGATGCCGGTCTTTGCACTTTGAAGAAGGTGTAGGACAGCGTCATGTCGCGGACGGTTTTCGCGTCGCGGTCGTTGAGTATGGCGGGGTCGATGAAGAAAGACACCGGCATCTCAAGCGATTCGCCCGGTTTCAGCGTCTGCTCCGTGAAGCAAAAGCACTGAACCTTGGTGAAGTACTGGCCCATGAGGTCCGGGCTGACATTGAAGGCCGCCGAGCCGGTTAGCGTCTCCTTGGAGAGGTTCTCCACATGGAAGAAGGCAAGCTTGTTTTCGCCGACATGAACCGTGAGCTCACGCTGAACCGGCTGGAATGACCATGGCAGGCCCGTCGCCACATTGGCATCGAATCGCACCGTAATGGTCTCGGGGAGCACCTTCGACGAGCCCGTTGCCGCGCGCTGCGGCGTGCCGGCATAGCCCGTCGCGGCGCAGAACATCCGGTAGAGAGGGATGGCGGCAAAGGATAGCCCCGACATGAACGCTACGAGGGCCACAAGTCCGGCAGCCACCAGCCGGTTGCTCTCAGCTCTCGCCACCGGAGCAGAGCCGGCTTCGTTTGGATCAGATGGGCCGGTTGGCGACATTGGCTCCAAGCCTTACGATTGTCACGAGGAAGAACATCACGGCAAGGGCGAAGAGCGCCCAGCCGATGGCGATGGAACGAAGCCTTTGCCTGCGCTTGGCTTCCTCCGTCATGACGAAGGGGGCATCGTCCTCCGCGTGAGATACCGCCGGCGTCTGCCTATCTTCCAAGTCCAAAGCCATGTTCAACCCAAAGGGCGCCGAAGAGCCCGAAAAGATAAAGGATAGAGAAGGTGAAAAGCAGCCGGCAAGCCCGGTCCGCCTCGAAGCCTTCACGGGTGTTAAACACCCTCCAGGCGCAGAATACAAATCCGGCGCCCAAACCCGCGGCCACAGCCGCATAGCCGTATCGTGCAAAACCGAGGGCGACGGGCAACAAACCGGATAAAGCTGTCGCCACCGTATAGATCAACACTTGCAGCCGCGTATGAGCTTCGCCGCGAACGTTCGGCATCATCGGCACGCCGGCCCGCTCGTAGTCGCGGGACCTGTAGATGGCAAGAGCCCAGAAATGCGGCGGGGTCCACAGGAAGATGATGAGGAAAAGGACGAAGCCTTCCCAGGAGACCGACGACGTCGCGGCGGCCCAGCCGATCATGGGGGGCAAGGCACCCGCCGCGCCGCCGATGACGATGTTAAGCGGCGTCCGGCGTTTCAGCCAATGCGTGTAGACCACGAGATAGAACACGATGCTGGAGGCAAGCAGCGTGGCTGCGACCCAGTTCACGAGCAGCCCGAGGCTCAGCACCGACAGCACCGCGAGGAACAACCCGAATGCGGCCGCCTCATCGCGCCGGATGCGGCCGCGCGGGATGGGCCGTTTCGCCGTCCGCTGCATCAGGGCATCGATGTCGGCGTCGTACCACATGTTGAGGGCGCCTGCGGCTCCGGCACCCATCGCGATAAAGATCAGCGCGGTGAGGGCGAGCACGGGGTGCAGCGGCTGCGGCGCGATGGCCATTCCAACCGCCGCGGTGAACAGCGCGAGCGACATTACAGTCGGCTTGAGGAGCGCTATGTAGTCGCCGGTCGACGCTGCCGTTGCGGGTCCGGCTTCGGACCGGGAAAAGGAGACCTGAGTTTCGCTCATAGGCTTTCTTTAAGCTTTGGCTCCGGCGAGGCCTTTCCCAGCCGGAGCGGATATAATCTGAACGATAGGCACTAACGGATGCGCGGCAGTTGCTCGAAGGAGTGGAACGGCGGCGGCGATGAAAGCGTCCATTCCAGCGTCGTCGCGCCAGCACCCCAAGGGTTCGGTCCGGCCTTTTCCTTTCGCATGAAAGCGAGCGCTACCGTCGCAAGGAACACGAGAACGCTTACTCCGCCAATATAAGAGCCGATGGAGGATAGGTAGTTCCAATGCCAATACGCATCGGGATAGTCGGCGTAGCGGCGTGGCATTCCGGCCGCGCCGAGGAAGTGCTGCGGGAAAAAGGTCAGGTTCACGCCGATGAAGGTTGTCCAGAAGTGAAGCTTTCCGCCAAACTCGGAGAGCTTGTATCCCGACATCTTCGGGAACCAGAAATAAAAGCCGGCGAAGATCGCGAACACCGCGCCGAGTGACAGCACATAGTGGAAATGGGCGACCACATAATAGGTCTGATGCAGCGCCCGGTCGATGGCCGCATTCGCCAGTACAACGCCGGTCACTCCGCCAACGGTGAACAGGAAGATGAAGCCGATCGCCCAGACCATCGGCGTCTTGAACTGGATCGAGCCTCCCCACATGGTCGCGATCCATGAGAAGACTTTGATCCCGGTCGGCACGGCGATGACCATGGTCGCGAAGACGAAATAGGCCTGGGTGTTCACGCCGATGCCGGTCGTATACATGTGATGCGCCCAGACGATGAAGCCGATCGCGCCGATTGCAACCATCGCATAAGCCATGCCGAGATAGCCGAACACCGGCTTGTTCGAAAAGGTGGAGACGATCTGGCTGATCATGCCGAAACCGGGCAGGATCAGGATGTAAACTTCGGGATGACCGAAGAACCAGAACAGATGCTGGAACAGCATCGGATCGCCGCCGCCCTGCGGATCGAAGAAGGTCGTCCCGAAATTCCGGTCGGTCAAAAGCATGGTGATCGCGCCGGCAAGCACGGGCAGAGACAACAGAAGCAGGAACGCGGTGACGAGGATCGACCAGACGAAGAGCGGCATCTTATGCAGCGTCATGCCCGGCGCGCGCATGTTGAAGATGGTCGTGATGAAATTGATCGCGCCAAGGATCGACGATGCGCCCGCAAGGTGCAGCGAGAGGATCACGAAATCCATTGCCGGGCCGGGATGGCCTGTCGTACTCAGCGGCGCGTAAAGTGTCCAGCCCCCGCCGAAGCCGTTCGTGCCGGGCGCACCTTCCACGAAAAGCGACAGGATCAGCAGCGTGAAGGACGCCGGCAGAAGCCAGAACGAGATGTTGTTCATGCGCGGGAAGGCCATGTCCGGCGCGCCGATCATGAGCGGAACGAGCCAGTTGCCAAAGCCGCCGATCATAGCCGGCATGACCATGAAGAACACCATGATCACGCCATGGCTGGTCATCGCCACGTTGTAGGCCTGGGCACTCGAAAAGATTTGAAGCCCCGGATATTGAAGCTCCATCCGCACGAGGATGGACAGCACGCCACCCACGATTCCCGCGAAGACGGCGAAGATTAAATAGAGCGTGCCGATATCTTTATGATTGGTCGAGAACAACCAGCGGGCGGCAAAACCCGGATGCTCGTCGTGATGTATAACTGCGGCGTCCATGACCGATGCCCTTCGAGAGTGATGTGACCGTGCTTATCGATTGTCAGTCTCGCCCGTGCCGGCAAGTGCGATGTGCGAAGTCCGCGCGCTGGCGGATTGTTGCTTGGCGGCCAGCCACTTTCGGTAGTCGTCCTCGCTGACGACCTTGACCGCAATCGGCATATAGGCATGGCCCTGCCCGCATAGCGCCGAGCATTGGCCGTAATAGGTGCCTGTTTCCTTGGCCAGGAACCAGGTCCGGTTTACGCGGCCGGGCATGGCATCGACCCGGGAGCCGAAGGCCGGGATTGTCCATTGATGGATCACATCGCCGCCAACCGTCAGCACCTGCACCACTTTGTTGACGGGCACGACCATCTCATTGTCCACAGACAGATTGCGAAGCTGACCGGGCTTCAAATCCTTGTCTTCCACCGGATAGGAGTTGAAAGCCACCTTGGCATCCGGATATTCGTAAGACCAATACCACTGCTTTCCGATGGCTTTCACCACCACCTCGGCCGGGGGATAATCGAACTGCTTGAACAGAATTCTGAATGAGGGGATGGCGATGACGACAAGGATTAGCACCGGCACAATCGTCCAGATGACCTCGATCGTGGTGTTATGGGACAGCTTGGACGGAACAGGGTTCGCGCTCTCGCGATATTTGAACATCACCCAGATGAGCAGCGCAAAAACCAAGACCACGATGGAAACAATAATAACGAGCAGCAGCGTATTGAAGCTGCGCATCGAATCCATGAGCGGCGTGACCGCCGGCGACAGACCCATCTGCCAATCTTGCGGCGCGCCTTCGAACGCAAAAGCCCTTTGAAAACCGGCAAAGGTTGTAAGCGCGGACAGGCCCGCGAGCCCGCCTAGTCGTGCCATCATTTTTTACCCTTTAGATTTTCTTAGTTGCACCTTTAGGATTTCTTACTGCGACCCTGTGTACCGGTAGATCGCTATAATGAACAGCCCAAAATTGATCTAGATCAAGGCTGGCGCACTTAAGCTGGGGGGTGTGCTTCCTTCTGACGCAGCTTTACCCCGCCTCAAGCGGGACGACCGGGCCCCGCAAAGCCCGCAAGTCTCAATTTAGCCCTATTCCTTGCCGAGTTGCGAGCTGGATATGCCTGCACTCCAAAACCGGAACCCGGCCATGTTACGAACGACGAAGCTCATCGCCGCTTGCGTTTTCTTCGCCTTCGCCTCAGTGCGGGCCTGCGCCCAATCGGAGGTCGGCTCCGGCCAGGTCAAGGCCGTCTACGGGGCCTGGAAGCTGAAATGCGCCCAGCTCGCCGGCGCCAAGCAGGATAAATGCGCGCTCGTGCAGGACCTCGCGCTGGCGGACAAGAAGCACATGTTCATGACCGTGATCCTGCTGCGGTCTTTCGACGGCGGGGATAAGAAAATCATGCGCGTCGTTGCGCCGCTTGGCATGCTCGTGCCGGCGGGACTCGGGTTGAAAGTCGACGGCGTGGACGTCGGACATGTCCCCTTCATCAAGTGCTTTCATATCGGCTGCGTCGCCGAAGTCGTGATCGACGACACCCTCGTGACGAGGTTCTCGACCGGGCAAACCGCGAGCTTCATCGTGTTCCCCACCCAGGAAACAGGGGTCGGCTTCCCGGCGCCGCTTGCCGGGTTCTCCGAGGGAATCAAGGGGCTGAATTAAGCAGGCTTGCCCAACGCTGCAGACTTTCCCAGGCCCGCCGCCCGGTCCTTGCCGCACATTTTTTCCGCGCCACCGGGTTGGGGGTGATATATTTGGCGTGCCCTTGTCATGGAGATTGCGATCATGACGCCCTACGCGCCGCAAACCCATCTCGAAACCCATGATGTGACCAACGCGCCCCCGCCCTTCGCGGCGCGGAACCTCTATGCGGCCGATGCGGCTTTGCGCGAGGCGGCCCGGCAGCATGGCGGCGTTTGGGTCGAGGAGCCGCTGCTCGCGCTTGGCGAGGCGGCCGGCTGGAGGAGGTCATGCAATGGGGCGAGGACGCGAACCGCTATCCGCCCGAGCTTCAAGCCTTCGACCGTTTCGGCCGGCGCATCGACGAGGTCAGGTTTCATCCGGCCTATCACCGGCTCATGGCCTTGG
The DNA here is from genome assembly GCA_963817705.1 of uncultured Alphaproteobacteria bacterium. Taxonomy (GTDB): domain Bacteria; phylum Pseudomonadota; class Alphaproteobacteria; order Rhizobiales; family Rhodomicrobiaceae; genus Rhodomicrobium. Next base: position 153,894 of record CAWFPF010000002.1, on the reverse strand, counting down.
CGATGGAGCACCGCATTCACAGCATCGGCTGGGCGGAGGCGCGCCCCGGCCGCCACGTGGCTCATGCGGCCATGCTGGCGCTCTTAACCCAGGCCGAGGCGGGCACCATGTGCCCCATGAGCATGACCTATGCGAGCGTGCCCGCTTTGCGGCACCAGCCGGATGTAGCCGCCGTGTGGGAGCCGAAAATCGTGGGCGGCGTCTATGACGCGCCGCTCCGGCCCATCGCGGAGAAGCGCGGGCTGACCATTGGCATGGCGATGACCGAGAAGCAGGGCGGTTCCGACGTGCGCTCCAATTCGACGCGTGCCTTCCCGCTCGGTGCGGGCGGCTCGGGCGGCGACTACCGGCTGGTGGGCCACAAATATTTTTGCTCCGCGCCGATGAGCGACGCCTTCCTGACGCTGGCCTACACCGATAAAGGCCTCTCCTGCTTCCTCGTGCCCCGCATCAAGCCGGACGGGGAACGCAACGCCATTCAGATCGTGCGCCTGAAGGAGAAGCTCGGAAACAAGTCGAACGCCTCCTCCGAGGTGGAATACCACAGCGCTTTCGCGCAAATGATCGGCGAGGAAGGGCGCGGCGTCGCCACCATCATCGACATGGTGCACCACACGCGGCTCGATACGATGGCGGGCTCGCTCGGCATCATGCGCCGCGCGCTCGCGGAGGCGGTGCACCATGTCAGCCATCGCCGCGCGTTCCAGAAAACGCTGATCGATCAGCCGGTCATGCGCGCGGTCGTGGCCGATCTGGCGGTAGACTACGAGGCCGCGGCGGCGCTGACCCTGCGCATCGCCCGCGCCTTCGATGGCGAAACCGAGCGAGATAAGAGCTTTGCGCGGCTCGCCGTCGCGCTCGGCAAGTTCTGGGTCGCGAAACGCACGCCGCACTTCGTCTATGAATGCCTCGAATGCCTCGGCGGCGGCGGCTATGTCGAGGACGGGCCGATGGCGCGCTATTTCCGCGAGTCGCCCTTGAACGCGATCTGGGAAGGCTCCGGCAATGTGATCGCGCTCGATATTCTGCGAACGCTTCAGAAGGACCCGAAGGCGCTTGAGGCCTATTTCGCGGAGCTTGAACCGGCGCGCGGCACGCATCCCGGCCTTGGCCGCAGTTTCGAAGCACTCGCGGGCGCCGTCCGCAAGGGAGCCACGGAAGCCGGCGCGCGCCACGTGGCGGAAACCATGGCGCTTGCGCTACAGGCCGCCCTGCTGTTGCGGCATGGGGCGCCGGAGGTGGCCGCCGCCTTCTGCGCGCTGCGCCTGGCCGATGGCCGGAGCATCAATTACGGCGCAAGCACCGCCGCCATCGATGCCGATGCCATTATCGCGCGGCAAACCGGAAACGCGTAGGCCGTCTTGCAGAGAGGTTTTGGGTTACAGTTGTGCGGCAAGAAAAAAGAGAAGGAAGGAAACTATGGTATTGCGCGCATTAGCTTCCATGATCGCAGCTTTGGCCGTTTGTCCGGGCGGCGCGGTCGCACAGTCTGCGCCGCAGCCCTCTCCGCTCGACGCTGTGCCAGAGAAATTGGCGTTCAACATCCCCTACGGTGCATCGATCACAGCAGACCGGGCGCAGGCGGTCATACAGGCCGCATCCGCGGAGGCAACGAAGCGCGGCTGGCCGCTGAACATCGCGGTCGTCGATTCCGGGGCTAATCTCGTGGCTTTCCTGCGCATGGATGGCGCGCAACTCGCCTCGATTCCCATCTCGGAACACAAGGCCAGAGCCGCGGCGAAGTTCCGGCGGCCCACGAAGGTCTTTGAAGACGCTATCCAGAAATCCGGCAACACCTATGTCCTGACCCTGGATGACGTGATCGCCTCACGGGGTGGCATTCCGCTGATCGAGAACGGCAAACTTATCGGCGCGGTTGGGTGTTCGGGTGGAACGGGCTCGCAGGACGAGGTTGTCTGCACATCGGGCGCCGCCGTCATCAATAAGTAGCTAGGACGCAATGCGTTTTCGACCGTGAGGCTGCGACCCGGCCTGAAGAGGCTGCTTTGCGCGGTGCTGTCAAGACGGCCAGACAGCCGGCAAACTTAAGTCCTGGGCTTCACGGCGCCCTCTTGCAGGATGACAGGGCAGGCATTTTCTGCTCTCTAGGGCGCGGCCCCTAAAAATCGAAATCCCTCCTCAACCGGCTCATGCACCCCATCATCTCCGTCTCGAACGTCACCAAGAAATACGCGTCCGGGCTTGTCGCGCTGAATGGCGTCAGCCTCGGCATCGGGCGCGGCGAGATCTTCGCGCTGCTCGGGCCGAACGGCGCCGGCAAGACGACGCTGATCGGCATTATCTGCGGCACCGTGAATGCAAGCTCGGGGACGGTGACGGTCGACGGGCACGACAACATCACGGATTACCGGGCCGCGCGATCCTTGATCGGGCTTGTCCCGCAGGAGCTGACCACCGACACTTTCGAGACCGTCTGGAACACCGTCTCCTTCAGCCGCGGCCTATTCGGCCTCCCGCCGAACCCGGCTCACATCGAGAAGGTGCTCAAAGACCTATCGCTCTTCGACCGGCGGAACAGCAAAATCCTGACCTTGTCCGGCGGCATGAAGCGCCGCGTCATGATCGCGAAGGCGCTCGCCCATGAGCCGCAAATCCTGTTCCTGGACGAACCGACGGCCGGCGTCGACGTGGAATTGCGCATCGGCATGTGGCAGGTCATCCGCGAGCTGCGCGCCACCGGAGTGACCATCATCCTCACCACTCATTACATCGACGAGGCCGAGGAGATGGCCGACCGGATCGGCGTCATCAACAAGGGCGAGATTGTGCTGGTCGAGGAGAAGGCCGAACTCATTCGCAAGCTTGGCAAAAAGCAGCTGACACTGGACCTGCTGTGCAAGCTTGAGCTCCTGCCGGATGAACTTTCCAGCCATCATCTGATGCTTGCCGCCGATGGGCACCAGCTCGTCTACACCTACGACACGCATGGGGAGCGTACAGGCATCACCGCGCTCCTCAACGATCTCAGCGAGGCCGGCATCCGATTCAAGGATCTGAGCACGCAGCAAACCTCTCTCGAAGACATCTTTGTCGGTCTGGTGAGTCAGAAATGAATTGGCGCGGCGCTTGGGCAATCTACAAATTCGAGATGGCGCGGACGCGGCGCACGCTGATGCAAAGCATCGTCTCGCCGGTGATCTCGACCTCGCTTTATTTCGTTGTGTTCGGCTCTGCCATCGGTTCGCGGATCACCAGCATCGAAGGCGTGAGCTATGGCGCGTTCATCGTACCCGGCCTCATCATGCTGACGCTGCTCACGAACAGCATCGCGAATGCCTCCTTCGGCATCTACTTCCCGAAATTCATCGGCACGATCTACGAGATCCTATCGGCGCCGATTTCCTCCGCCGAAATCGTGTTCGGCTATGTGGGCGCGGCGGCGACCAAGTCCATGATCCTTGGACTGATCATCCTCGCCACCGCAGGGCTGTTCGTGCCACTCGAAATCGCCCACCCGCTTTGGATGCTGCTGTTTTTGCTGCTGACGGCGGTCACGTTCTGCCTGTTCGGCTTTCTGATCGGCATTTGGGCGGACAATTTTGAGAAGCTGCAGATCATTCCGCTGCTCGTCATCACGCCGCTGACCTTTCTTGGCGGCAGCTTCTACTCCATCAAGGTGCTGCCGCCCTTCTGGCAGAAGGTCACGCTGTTCAACCCGGTTGTCTATCTCATCAGTGGCTTCCGCTGGAGCTTCTACAACATCGCCGATGTCAGCGTGAGCGTGAGCCTCGGCATGACGGCCCTATTTCTGGCGATATGCGCGTTGCTTGTCTGGCGCATCTTCAAGACAGGTTACCGGCTGAAGACGTGAGCGCGCTTGCGAGCGGCAAAATCGAGAAAATCGCAAATGCTAAAAGCACTCGGCATATTGGTCTTGTTTGTTTTCGTGCTGCACTTCTACCTGCTTGCACGGACAGGCCATATCGATCCTTGTGACGCAGCTTTTGCCAAGATCGAATATGGTAATATAGGCGATTACAAAACAAAAAGCCGCGAGCTGGTGGTCGATGAAGAGCAGCAAGTCTTGTTCGGTTATATCAATCGGAGAGACATCCTGCAGTGTTACAGAATCGCCCTGTTTTAGAGGCGAATGCATACACCATCCCCTTAGAGCCCAGATGAAGAGATGGCCCGCCGGTATCGCAGAGCCGGAGGATGGTCGCTCCGCTCAGCGCGTCAGCTTAATCGACGCCACCGGAATTTGCCGTCCCGTCGCGTAATCGGCCTGGGTGATGGACACGAGGTGGTCCGTCTCGCTCTTGAAGATGACTCTGAAATTGCCCTTGAAGCCGGGGCTGTCCGCTTCGATAAAAAGATTGTTCCCGCTGATCGTTCCGCTGACGCGGCCCGTCGTGTGGCCTGCCTTCTCCTCGAACGCCCCTTCGAGCAGGTTTCCGTTGCAAGCAACCCGGCTAGCCGCTTCGATTTTATAGTCCGTGCCGGCGCAGGCGATTTCCTGATCGATTACACCGGGACCCGCGATGGCGTAGGAAATCCGGCAGGTCACGAATTCGGGCGACCCGCCGATGGGGGTGACCGCGCCCTTGCCGCGCCAATGCCCGTTCAGATTTCGCATCAGGTCGAGCCCCTGGCTGGTACAGAGCGCGGAAGCTGGGCTTGCGTAGAGGGCTGCAAGGGCGGCAGAGGATGCGATGAGGCAGCGGAGCGGTTTCGAAGCTTTCATGGCGGACCTCGGCGAAGGACGAAAGGAAGTCATGGCGCTGAATGGCCGGTGATGCGGTTGCGCAGCTTATGCAGTTTTAAAATGGTTCGGCAAGGCTTTCTCTGAAGGGCGATCCGGGAACGCGGCTTGGCGCAAGTTTTTATTGGTACGCGGAAGTCCCCCTCATCCTGTCGCTCGGGGGCTGGGGAGCTTTTTGCTCGTCCCTCTCTATGTGCCGCTGGGTTCGCCGGTGGCAACACCGCTCAGCTCCACAGCTTGCGGAAGCTAAGCGGCAGCGGGCTCGCGTGTGCGGAAGAGCAGCGCCAGCACCATGCCGGCAAAGAAGCCGCCAATATGCGCCATATAAGCGACGCCGCCCGCGCTATCGGCTGTCTTCGCGAGTTCGCCCACGACACTGACGAATTGCAAGGCGATCCAGCCGCCGATGGCAATAACCGCAGGCAGATGCACGATGCCCGCATTGGTGAGCAGACGCACCGTACCGCGCGGAAACATCAAGATGTAGGCGCCGAGAACGCCTGCAATGGCGCCGGACGCACCGAGATTGGGCAAGGCCGAATGCGGCATGAACGCGGCTTGCGCGAACATGGCAAGGATGCCCGCCACGATATAGAAAACGAAGAAACGCAAATGGCCGAAATTGTCCTCGACATTGTCGCCGAAGCTCCAGAGGTAGGCCATGTTGCCGATCAGATGCAGCCAGCCGCCGTGCAGGAACATGGAGGTGAAGAGCGTCGGGAAATATGCCACGGGGTTTGCGAAGAACTCGGCTGGAGTGAAGGCCCACTGCTTCACAAAACCATCCCCCAGATTGAGTTCGGCAAGGAACGCCGCCACATTCGCGAGGATGAGCAGGTAGGTCACGAAAGGCGTCGTGTGATGCTCGCTTTCGTCCGTTCCAACCGGAAAAACCATGGGAGGCTCCTCAAAGGCAGGGGTCAAGAATCAAGGCCGCTTAAGGGCGCTGCTCATTTGGAACGGCGTTGGGCAAGGGCGCAGCCGGCTCACTCGCCGCAGCCCGCCAAACAGAATTTGCCGCGCAACTGATCGTAGTAGGCGGGCACCTGCGTGTGGCTTACGGTCATCGCGAGGTCTTCGACTTCTTCCCGCACCTGAACTGCAAGGTCTTGCAGACGCAAGCCTTTTTTCTTCGCCAGGGGCAGGAGTTTCCGTGTGTAGACGGAGTGTGGGTCGGAGTCCGATTCGCTCAGCCGGTCCAGCGCGGATTGCTGATATCCCGCAGCGAACATCACAAATGTTCCCCTCACCTCGGGGACAGGGCGCAGCCCCTTCTGGCCGCCAAGCGACTTCGCTCCTGTCTCGTCGAATGGATTGTCCCTGCAAGCGTCGAGGATAAACAATGACATCTTCGGCCCGCGTTGAGCGAGCTGGTTCTGAAGCTCCGAGAAACTGATCGACTCGCTTCTGATTAACTGTTCCTGCCCCTCCGTAAACTTCGGGACATCGCGCGGCACAAGATAATTCGAGCCGCCAACCTCGATTCCGTGGCCGGAGTAATAGAAAACGACCTCATCGCCCGGCTGCACGGAGTGGACGAATTCCTGCCAGCGCATATTGAATGTCCGCCGGTCGATGTCTTCCAGCCGTTCGCTAATCTCAAAACCATCCTCTTTGAGCGTTTCGGCAACCGAGCGTGCATCGTTGATCGTCTTTGTGAGCTGACGTTCGGGCGGAAGATTGTCATAGGTCTTGATGCCGACGACGAAAGCTTTGCGTTTCGGTGTGCGGGAGGCAGTTTGAGACTGAGGCGCCACCAGGATCGACTTACGAAGTTCCTCTGCTCTGACACTGGCGAATTCGGCGTAAATCGTGTTTGGAAACACCTTCGCGAAGGACTCGAGCATTGCGGGGCTGGTCGTATCCTTGATCAAGGCGAACGCCTTGGATGCCTCCTCAAGTTTGCCATCTGGGGAAGCAAGGCTCTTGACAGACCTTTCCGCCAGCTTCGGGTTGATGAACACCAGTTGCGGACCGAGCGTCCCTTCTGTAGTGGGGTCCTGCTGCCCGTTTGTTGCCTTATAGACGGCATCGCGCACGCGCTCCAGCGCGATTCGTGCTTCCACACCCGGCTCACTCAGGACTTTGATGAGGTTCTCGGTGTACGGGCTATTTCCTCCCGAGGGACCGTCATTTGCGAGGCCGCCATATCGCGTTGAGTAGGCGATCATCAGATTGCGATCGAGGTCTGTGGCGGCCGCTTCAGTCCGGGGAGAGCTATGGATCAACTTTCCGCTCGAATCCTTCGGCGCGAACGGGTCGTCCCGGCAGTCATCGAGAATGATCAATTTAGGTCCTTGCGCGCTCTTCATCGCTTGGACGAGCGCGCTTGCGGGGACCAATTCAGCGATCACCGCGTCTTTTTCGGTCAGAGTCGCTGAAAAGTCCACGGGTACGAGGTAGCTTGTCTCGTCCACAGCCACCCCTGAACCAGAGTAGAATACGATCGCGAGTTCGGCCCCCCGAACCTTCTCCCCGAATTGCCTTAGTGCTGAAAGCAAGCCAGCCTTGGTTACGTCCAAGACGAGCGTCGCATCGAAGCCGAATTTTCGGAGCATGCCGGCCACCGCCTGGGCATCCCGGGTGGTGTTCGCAAGCTCCGGTGTATGCTTGTACCGGGCGTTACCGATGACGAGAGCGACCCGTTTACCCTCAACCGGCGTTGAGACGTCAATGCTGTGGAAGCCAGAAATGCCAGAAATGTCAACTGAAGCCGTGCATTCAGTGGCACAGAAGGCAATACACAGGGTGATAAACCAAGCCAATCGCCAGCGCAGCATCATCATCCCCCAAGCCGGTGTCAGCCGTCCCATAAACTGGGCGCTTAGGCCGGAATAGTGCCTCACGCCCCAGCTGTCAGCAAACAGTTTTTGGGCCTCATCTACTTCTTGCGTTGCCGGCGGACTCCAGGATCGCTTCTATTGCGCGGCATCAATTCGATCTCCATTTCTGGGGCGAAAAGTCATTGTCCCCCGGAGGTAGATATGACTCCTGAAGAACGCCAGCTTCTCACGACGCTCGCCGATCGCGTCGCAAACACCCCTCCCCAGCAGAAGGATTTGGAGGCCGATCAGCTCTTGCGGCAGCTCGTCCAAGAGCGGCCGGACACCGTCTATATCCTTGCGCAAACCGTTCTGATGCAGGACTTCGCGCTCAGGAATGCGCAGGCGCAGATCGACGATCTTCGCCGTCAGCTCAGCGAGCCGCCGGCGCCTTCCGAAAGAGGGTCCGGCAGCTTTCTTGGCGGCCTTTTCGGAGGGGGAAACGCACGCGATCCTCAGCCGCGGTCATCGGGAAGCGTGCCGCGCGTCAATCCTTGGTCGCCGCCGTCTCAGGAACGGCCATACGGCGACGCGCCTCCGCCGCCGCCTCCTGGCGCTGGATATCCATCTGGCCCCGGCGGCGCCGTGATGCAGCCATCGCAGACATCCGGCTTCCTTCGCAACGCGGCATCCACCGCGGCAGGGGTTGCGGGCGGCGCTCTTTTGTTCCAGGGCATCAGCTCGCTGTTTTCCGGCCATCACGGCAGCCTTCCCGGCGGCGGTTTGTCCGGTTTGACGACTCCAGCCAGCCTGAGCGAAACCACTCACGGTAGCGACCCGGCCCATGTGGTTGAAGATCAATCCCATGGCGTGGATCATTCTCAGGGCGACGACGGACTCGCCGCCTACGAAGACGACGACTATGACGGCTTTGGCGGAGACGACTTCGCCTAAGCGCAATTCGCTGAGCCTTTCTACGAGAAAGAATTTACATTGGCTCCCGAACGGCCAGCGAGCGCCTCGCGTGCATCGAGAAGAGAAAATCCCTATGTTGCGAGCAGGTTCGTCCAAGCCTCGCGGCGAGAGATCATGTTGAAGCTGTCAAATCTGCGATGGCACAGTGCCTCGATTCGCCTTATGACCTGATCTCATCGCTGCGCGTGCTTGATTCTGAGCAGACATTTGTTGGTTTAACCAAGAAATGCGTGCCGGATTTGACCGCGCTCAAGGCTATGCGTCCTATTTTAGCCCTAATGAAACGGCGAAGTCCAAGTGGGGCAAGGCGAATCAGGAGCATGCAACGGAAGGATGCGATTCTTGGGATCTGCTACCCGTCTGCAACGGGACTTTAAGGAAAACCGCCGATCTTCCCTATCAAGTGCTAGAGGGCACGGGGTGAGATCGATGAAGTTTGTCCTGCGTTTTGCGTTGCTGGCGCCTGTTTTGCTCGGCCTAGGCGGCTGCTTGAGCTTTTTGGGCCTCGGCGGCGGCAGCGGGGGTGAAGATTCCGTTGCTCCTGCGGATCGCCAATTGCCGGCGTCCACGCAAGCCATGCTTGCGATCAAGGGAATGAAGCAGGAATCGCCGATCTTCGTCCGGATTTTCAAGGAAGAGTCGGAGCTTGAGGTCTGGAAGTTCAAGGATGGGCGCTTCCATCACTTCAGAACCTATCCCATTTGCGCGTGGTCCGGCACCCTTGGCCCGAAGGTCCAGCAGGGCGACCGGCAGGCGCCCGAGGGGTTCTATACCGTCAGCCGCGGGCAAATGAACCCTCATAGCCTCTATCACCTGGCCTTCAATATCGGTTTCCCAAACGCTTACGACCAGGCTAACGGCCATTCCGGCTCTGCGCTGATGATTTACGGGAATTGTAAGTCGGCAGGCTGCTATGCCATGACCGACGCCTATATCGAGGAAATCTATATCCTCGCCCGCGAAGCTTTCAACGCGGGCCAGACGAAATTCCATGTGCAGGCGTTTCCCTTCCGTATGACGGCGGAGAACATGCGCAGGCATAGCGACAGCCCCTGGCGTTCGTTCTGGGCTTCCCTGAAGGACGGCTACGATTCTTTCGAGGCAACCGGCAAGCCTCCCGTGGTGAAGGTTTGCTCGAAGCAATACCTCGTGAACGTTTCATTCCCCGGTCAGCCTTCCGACCCGGCTCCGGATGCGCCTTGCCCCAGATATGCGAGAATCGATCCCGCCTCGATGCCTGGGATCGACGGCGTGCCGTCCACCGTTCTCGCGAGCTTAAGCCGGCCGGATGCTCCGAAGCCCGCGGCAGCACCGTCCGCGCCTACGGTCATGACGGCTTCGATGCAGCCGGCGGCCAAGGTAACTCCAGGCATGGCCATGGCGGCCGATATATCCGCCTCGCCAGTGATCACCCGGCCTGTGCCCAAACCCGCTCCCTTGATCGCAGCCAACGTGCCCGCAAAACCCCCTGTCTCGCCCGTTTACGATGCCGGCACAGCGGTGTTACAGCCGTCTCAGGCCCGCGTCGGCGGCAGTGCCGCTCAGCCCGTCAGCTATCAGGTTGGAACGGCATTTACGCCGCCCGCGGCGGCAGCGGCGCCATCCGCGACCGCGAATGCCGCCACGAGCGCCGATGCCGATGCGCTTCAAAAACTGAACCGCTCCGGCAAGGGCGGGAAGCTCAGCTCAAGCGGCCAACAGCCCGACAACTCTTTATCCATCGGAGCGCCCGCGGCGCCGGATCAGCGGTGAGGTCGAGCTGAGCCGAGAAAAACACTACGCCTCATGGTTCGACAGGCTCACCATGAGGCGCGTAGGGCCTGGCTTTCAATTCTTAATCTCAGACAGCAGCTCGGGCTTGGTCACCAGTGGCCGGACACCGTGGACCGCGTGCTCATTGTAGGCATTGTTTGAGCACCACGCCTTGAGACTGGCAAGCTTAAGCGGCGTGCAGTCGGGCCTCACATTCCACGTGACGCTCGCGGGTGAGCAATGGCTGTCGTTGTTGTACGCGTTGCCGGTTGTCGAGCCCTGATACTCGATCGCCCCGCTCGCATCCGGCAGCGCCTTTGGTTGGGCCTTGCCTGCGGCCAGGTCGAATTTTGAGAAATCCTCGCCATCGCTGTCTATGTGAAACACCTTCGCTTCGACCCTCAGGCTAGGACCCGGGCAGCGTGTGCAGTTGGCAAGCCCTGCGAGGTAAGGCGTTGCCGGAGCCGGGCAACTCGTGAACACCCAATGAACCTCGATCGTGTCGTTTTCGGCAACGGTATCGCACGTAGCCTCGGCTTCAGCTTCCGCCTCGCCGGCGGCGGCCAACTTCGGTGCAGGCCGCTTCTCGCATACGAAGCCGGCATTGGGCCCAGTGCCGAATGCGGTCTTGTAACCGGTGGCCTTGTGCTCGGCGTATTTGTGGAAATGGATGTTGCAGAGGCTCATCTTATCGGCGGGCGGCGCCTTGGCTGGCGTGCTGCCCGCGTTGGCACCGGCGGCGATCACGGCAAGGTCACGGGGTGCTTGCGGGCCGATGTCCCGGCTGCACTGTAGCGCGGCAGAGGGCTCATTTGCCGCGGCCGGCATGATCGCGGTCAGCAACCCGAGCATTCCAACGCCGGAAAACAGTGTAGCTGCCGCTGGGCGCCAACGAGGCACCCTCACATGGAATCCTTGCCCTACATAAGACGTCATGCTTGCCTACCTCCCAAAAATCTCTGCTTGAAGTGTTACCATGGCCACAAATCTTATCGGCCTTCCGCTTAGATTCTTTGAATTGTATGTCAGGCGGTAGATCCGATGAGTTCGTTAGATATAAAGCAAACGCTAACACGGCAGCCTTGCATATTGTGAATAATACCGGTCATGGATTTTGCGGATCCCACCCTGACAGCCATCCGGATTGGATTGCGCTGGCGTGGGCGCTTCGTAATAGGGAGACGATGAGGGGTTCATATAACAGACATCCCCGCCGGTTCGCGAGACATAGCGCAGGGATGCGCCATCCTTGCCCGAAGCCGACACTTGTTCGCCCGCCTCCCAAGGCCGGTTACACGCGCTCCTGCAGCACTTACTCATCTGACTGCATTCCGCGCTCGAATTTTTCCCGCCGCCGCTTCTCCTCAAATTAGAGCAGTTTTGGCATTGCAGACAAAGCCGTCCGTCGCCTGGCCGAAGCGCTTTCAAATCTAATTGAATAGGGCAACGGCGCGCAGGCACTATCTTTGCACGGGCGTCACAAGGCAAATTTGACCGGGGGATCCGAGACGAATGGATGCGATGCTGGCCTCTCACTCACTCACCCGGGAGGCTGAAAAGGACCGCCCGCTCCTCGACGATATCCGCTTGCTCGGGAGGCTGCTGGGCGAGACGATCCGGGAGCAGGAGGGCGACGAAGCTTTCGAGCGCGTCGAAAAGGTCCGGCGCCTGAGCGTGGCTTTCGAGACAGGCGCGGATAGCGAAGCCGGTGCAGCGCTCGACGCTCTTCTGCGTGCGCTGACCCCCAATGAGGCCGTCTCGGTCGCCCGCGCGTTTAGCCACTTTTCCTTCCTGACCAATATAGCAGAGGACCGCCATCACGTCCGCCGCCGGTCGGCGACGCAGGCTTACCTAGCGCCCCAGCCCGGCAGCCTCGCTTTGACTTTCAAGCTCCTAGGCGAGGCTGGCATCGGCCCCGGTACGGCCGGCAAGATGTTAGGCCAAAGCCTGGTCTGTCCGGTGCTGACAGCGCACCCAACCGAGGTTCAGCGACGCAGCGCGCTCGACGCTGCGAACGCCATCATGTCGCTGCTTGCCGCCCGCGAGGGTCCGTGCGGAGAAAGGGAAGCGTACGAGAACGATCTGATGCTTCGCGCCAAGATCGCGCAGATCTGCCAGACCCGTTTATTGCGCTTTACGCATCTGACGGTCCATGACGAGATCGAGAATGCGCTGACCTTTTACCGGACAAGCTTCTTCTCTGAAATCCCGCAACTTTATGCGGCCCTCGAACAACGGCTCGAAGGGGCGAGCCCCGGACCGTTCTTTCAGATGGGGTCGTGGATCGGCGGGGACCGCGACGGCAATCCGAACGTCAACGCGGAGACGCTCGGCTTCGCCTTAAAGCGCCAGTGCGAAACCGCGCTGCTGCATTACCTCGATGAGATCCATGAGCTTGGCGCCGAGCTTTCGGTTTCCCGCACGCTCGTCGGCTGCAGCGCGGAGTTGGAAGCGCTTGCCGAGCGGTCGGGCGACAACAATCCGCATCGCGAAGACGAGCCGTATCGCCGCGCGCTCATCGGCATCTATGCAAGGCTCGCGGCGACGCTCCTCAAGCTCACCGGCACGCTAGCACCGCGGCCGGCACTGTCATCCGCCGAGCCCTATCGCGATGCAGAGGAGCTACTCGCCGATCTCACCATCGTCGAGACGTCACTGGCCGAGCACCGGGGCGGCCTGCTGACACGGGCGCGGCTGCACCCGCTGCGCCGCGCCGTGGAAGTTTTCGGCTTCCACCTGGCCGCGCTCGATCTCCGCCAGAGTTCAGATCGTCACGAGGACACGCTTGCCGAGCTTTTCGCCGTCGCACGGGTCGCCGCCGATTACCGGAGTTTGGAAGAAACACAGAAGCAAGCGCTGCTCCTGTCCATCCTGGACGATCCGCGCCCTCTGCGTGTGCCTGGAGCCGCCTACTCGGTCAAGACCACGGGCGAGTTGGCTGTCCTCGATGCCGCGCACGCTTTGCGCCGGACCTTCGGTAAGCGCGCGATACGGACTTCGATCATCAGCCACACCGAAACGGTGAGCGATCTCCTGGAAATCCTCGTCCTTCAAAAGGAAAGCGGGCTAATGCGTGGGGTCCTCAGCGAGGAAAGCGCCTCCGCGAAGCTGCTTGTGGTTCCCCTCTTCGAAACCATCGCAGACCTTCGCAACGCGGAGGTTGTCATGAGCGAGTTTATCGCTCTTCCAGGGATCGCCCGGCTGATCAAGGCCGGTGGCGGCGTTCAGGAGGTCATGCTCGGCTATTCCGATAGCAACAAGGATGGCGGCATCTTCACAAGCAACTGGGAGGTCTACCGGGCCTCGGTCTCGCTCGCCAGACTCTTCGCGGAAAGCGGCATGAAGCTGCGGTTCTTTCACGGCAGGGGCGGAACGGTTGGACGTGGTGGCGGCCCTAGCTACCAAGCCATTCTCGCTCAGCCCGCGGGAACCGTGAACGGGCAGATCCGCCTGACCGAGCAGGGAGAGGTGATCGCCTCGAAATATGCCAATGCCGAGATCGCGAGGCGCAACCTCGAAGCCTTGGCCGCGGCCTCGATCGAGGCAACGCTGCTGGCGCCACACTGGCAGGTTCCGGACCCATTCCTGGAGGCCGCTGCGGAACTCTCGGAGGCGAGCATGACGGCCTACCGTGCGCTGGTTTTCGAAACGCCCGGCTTCAGCGACTACTTATTCCAGGCTACGCCTATCACGGAAATTTCCGGACTGAACATCGGTTCGCGTCCGGCTTCGCGGAGCAGCACGAACCGGATCGAGGATCTCCGCGCCATTCCCTGGAGCTTCTCTTGGGGGCAGTCCAGGGCGGCGTTGCCGGGCTGGTTCGGTTTCGGGTCTGCGGTGAGAGCATTTACCGCGCATGCCCCCGGGGAGCGGATGGAGCTTCTGAAGCGGATGAGCGTTGAGTGGCCGTTCTTTCGCGCTCTGTTGTCCAACATGGACATGGTCCTCGCCAAGGCCGACATGAGGCTTGCCCGCCGCTACGCGGATCTCGTTTCCGACCGCGCGCTCGCCAGCAGAATCTATGACGCTATCCGGGCCGAATGGGATGCCACGGCCGGGGCCATGGACGCGATCACGGGAACATCAGCGCGCCTAGCCGACAATCCCACACTCGCGCGGTCGATCCAGCATCGTTTTCCCTACATCTCCGCACTCAACCATCTGCAGATCGAGCTTATCAGGCGATGGCGCGCCGGCAAGCGGGAGGACAAAATCCTGCGCGGGATCCTGATTTCCATAAACGGCGTGGCGGCAGGCTTGCGAAACTCGGGATAAGCGGACCCGGTCCATTGACCGCCGGGCGGCGCTTTTTTTGAAAGCTTCAGGTTTAAGAGCCCCCTGCGGCGTATCGTTGCATAAGACTTAACCTCCGCGCTGCGTTTCGAACAAATAAAACGCTAAATAATCTAGTCGTTTTTCGCTCATTAATGCGGGCTTTACACATAATACATTGGCACATAGGATCTTTAATCCTTTCGTGCTTCAGTCTTATTCCGGCTCCGGCGGTGCGGGTTTACGCGCCAGGTCTTGGCTGGAACTCGTAAAGCCGGAAAAGGTATTTCCGCTGTACGGCGCAACGAAAGGCATTCGGGGGGATTGCAGCTCATCTGTCAAGGAGAGTGGTTCCCATGCAAAAGCTACAAACAATCGATTACCGGCCTCTATCCCGGAATAGGTGGACCTCCTTCTTTCTCAATCTTGTGCCGTACCTGCTCCTTCTGATCCTCACAATTGTGGGTGTCGCCTACACAAGCCTGAACAAACATCCGCTTGTGAATTATTGGGAAATCCTGGCGGTCGCTACAGGCGCCGTTTGCGTCTTGAGCGGCTGGCCGCACGCGCCAACAAGGAACGATCGAGTCAGGCTCGTTTGGACGCAGGTCCTGCATTGGGCCGCTTTCCTGGTGGCGATGAATTTCGTGCTCGTCTCCGATGTGCAACAACTCTTGAATTCGGATGCAACCGGGCTGGCGATCCTTGTCCTGCTCGCGCTCGGCACCTTTGTGGCCGGGGTCCATACCCTGTCCTGGCAGACTTGCGCGCTGGGCGGCCTCATGGCGCTGTCCGTGCCGGCTATCGCATGGATCGAGGAATTGGCGCTGATCATCCTTCTGGCCGTGATTGCCCTTGTCGGGCTCGGCGGCCTTTTCTGGTGGTACGAGCGCCATCGGAACGCGGCCATCGAGATAAAAAGCGCTTAGCCCTCGGATACGGGCACATGACGCTTTCCGTACCGGTTCTCCTCGGGTGTTACTCGGCGGGCCGCTTTGGCGGGGTTCGCGCCGCCGTTGCCTTGCGACCGATCCTGGCTGAACTGGGCATGCCGAGCCTTCCGTCCATTCTAGCAATTCCCTCGATCGGACAAACACTCTTGGAAGACGGATCGCCCGCCGAGCCATGGATTGACAAGGCCGCTTCCAGGTTTCTCGACGAGTTCGAATGTTATGCCGAAGCGCTTTCAGCAAGGAGAAAACAGGGATGCCCGTTCCAGAGCCCGCTAGATTTCTGAACGCTATGGTGGAACATAAGAGCAAATGAGAGCGCGCACCCTACATTGCTAATATAGAATTTATATGTCGGCAACAATCGCATATTCCACATTGATCATGAGCATAACAATGAATGTAACCTAAGCTGATTAGATCATATTTCGTTAACGCAGCTTCTGTTTAGAAAATAATGAGGATATATTCCAGGATATATTCTGGTTGAATTCTGTATGAAGGCATTCGAATGGCATGAAGGCGTTCGAATGGCGGCTCTTCTTGGAGGGCGCCGCGCTTAAGCTGGAGGTATGACATGTCTTATGAGACAATCGTCGCAGCATTTGATGCTCCGGATCACGCCGAGGCAGCGGTTGACGCTCTGAGATCGGGAGGCTTCGCGAACCAAGACATTAGTGTCTTCCATGAAGACCTGCTCAAGAGCGGGAAGGGAGGCAGCGCTTCAAAAATCGACGATGCCGCTTTCTGGCAGGAGGTGTTCGGCACCGATGTCCACCGGCATGAGGCTCGCGTTTACAAGTACGTTCTGGAACATGGCGGCGTAATCGTGGCGGCCCGGATTCCAGAGACACAGGCCGCTCAAGCCATCGCAGTCCTGGATGTCCATTCCCCGGTCGACGTTCACGACCGCGCCGTCACGCTAGGGTTTGCGCAACCCTCTCACATCGAGGCCGTCGTCAAGCGTCTCAACAGCCTCGGTTTAGCGGCGGGGCAAAAAATTGCAGTACCCGCCTCGCTCGCCGAAGCTCACCATGACGTTCAGCGCCTCGCTGAAGACCTCGTCCAAGTTGGCAAGAAGCTCGCCAGCGAAGGGAAAAGCCGCGTCCGCCGCTTCGTCAAGGACCACCCACTACCGGCTGGCAAGTCCTTGCAGGACCATCACGCGGAGATCATTCGCCGGAATATCGAAGGCACCAAGCTTTCCTTGTCTAAATGGGCGGACGAGGAAGTGAAGGCGGCCAAGTCTCTCAAAGACGACCTTGCACGGCGGACCGCGAAGATTTCGAAGGAACTTGCAGCGAAGGCTGGCGAAGACGCAACCAGCCTGAAAGACAGGATCAGCAAGCAAACCGCGGCCATTTGGCGGGGCAGCAAGCCACAGGGTACTCCGGCAGGCGCAAAACCGGGCGTCAAAGGCAAAGGAGTTGATCAATGAAGCTGCTTTACGCACAGGGCGACCTACTGATCGAGCGCGTTCCGGATATCCCTCTTCCCGAAATGGCCGCGATGTCGAGCGCGCAATGCCCCCTGGTTCTCGCCGAAGGCGAGGCGACCGGACACCGCCATGCGATCTACGACCGGGCTGCGATGTTCCGCGACGACGGCCTTGCCCGAGATATTCCCGGCGACCTTTATATCGGGCATCTGCGCGTGGACGAGACCTTCGCGAGAGTGACGCATGAAGAACATGCGCCGGTCACCCTGCCGAAGGGAACGTATCGTGTGCGCAGGCAGCGTGAACTCGATCTCTGGGACCCAAGCGTCATTGCAGACTAAAATCAAAGAACTGTCCGCCGCTCAAATGGCTATGATCGAGAATCAGCGGACGCATTGGCGCGCGCGCAGGGTCGCGACCGGCACGGCCAACCGGCGCCTGGTCGAAGCCGGGCTTCGCCAAGCCTACTTGGCCGCCGGGGTCGCGCCGCCCGAGGACATCGTCTGGTGTCTCAGTCCAGTTGACATGGCGCGCCGGTGGTCGCAAACGCCTTGGCAAAACGCGGGCCCAAATCTGAAGGCTCGACTTGCCGATGACGTGAGAAAGCGTGCCAATAAACGGGTTAGCAAGTGTGTGGCTAGCGGCCTCCTCGCGGATATAGCCGGCCTCCTGATGGGAGAGGGCGCTGGCGAAGCTGGCAATATGGCAAAGACGGCGTCGATCCGGGCGGCGGACGCGGTCTGCCCGCCCACCTCCGCCGCAGCCCGATGGCTTAACCGCACCCGGAGGCGTCCGGCGACGGCGGTGTGTTCGTTCCTCCGGTTTGCGGATGGCGCCATTAGCAAGCATGACCTCGCGTGGCTCTCGTATTACGAATTTTTCAACACTCTCTTCGACTTGCGCGAGGACGAGGACGCGATCGCCGGTCTTACCGATGTTGTCTCGGGTGCGGACTGGTTTGTCCCGCACGAGCGAATTTGCTGGGTCTCGGACCGCCCGGTCACCTTTTGTTTAAACGCAAAAGGCCACCTTCACAATGAAACGGGCCCGGCTTTGCAATATCGCGATGGCTGGGCCGTGTACGCATGGAAAGGCATCGAGGTTGACCGCCAGCTTATCGAAGAACCCCTAGCGGTCACACGGGCCGATATCGATGCGGCACCCGATTTTCAGCTTCGCCGCTGCATGATCGAGCGCATGACTGCCGAACGCTATATTGAAACGGGCGGAGCGGTGCGCGTGTGGGAGGACGAAGCCGGTATTCTGTGGCGTAAGATTTGGCGGGATGGCGACGCCTGGGCTGCTGTTGAGGTCGAGAACGGCACGCCTGGGCCGGATGGCAAGCGCAAGCACTATTTTCTGCAGGTCCCGCCTCACCTGCCAACCGCGCTTGCGGCCGTCGCCTGGAGCTATGGCCTGACGGTGAACGAGTATCGGGGCTTGATTGAGCGGACCTGATCTGCACGCTCGCGCAAGCGATAACTTTTGCTGCACGGAATTCTCTAACTGAATATTTAAAGATCGAAGAACTGCAGAATCAAGCCGTTGGCAGTTGGCGCACCAGCCACTCATTCACCGCGACTTCGACGAGCCCTTGCAAGTCCGTATCTCTCGCCCGCGCCAACTCCCTTAAGCGCGCGGCAGTCTCCCGCGGCATAGAGAAGGTCATATTTGTGCTTGTGTTTTCGAGGCGCCCCTGGGGCTTCGTTAGAAATTGCCCCACATTACGTTTTCTCATATGAGCTTCTTACCTTTCGCAGTCCTGCCGCAGCATTGTGGCCAAGTTCAGGGCGCTTGTTTGAAGAGCGACACACCTGTGCGCTAACGGAAACGGCCTGCGCCTTTCCCACGCGAGGGAAGGCCTTTAGCATATATAAGCCGCCGCTTGAGTGGGATCAAAAAATATCCGTAAAGTCTTCCCTAAAGCTAGGCGAAGTTATTCTCCTTTATATCCTTGCAATGTTACTCAACCAGCGAGCCAAGCCGCTGAGCCTTTCCGGACCTTCCTCAGGATGCCGCTTTCCCGCAGACAAGAATTGTTCACCACCCAGCGCTGCAGGCCGGATGGATGGCATCCTCGCGCGCCCATGGCAGGTGTCCGGTGACAGCGCCCTTGATTGGCGTTGCGGCCGCAGCGCGGAGGGCCCATGGCCGGCAACAGGCTGCAGCTAAGCCGTCAATCAGATTCTCGATCCCCGCGTCATAATGGCGTGACTTTTCAACGGAAGTGAATTACCGTGCGGTTCACCTTGACTTCTCCCCCCAATTTGGCAAGTTTGACCGCTGCTGGAGCTGTTTTCGGAAATCTATCATGGCAAAACCTGTAACCCAGAAAATCAAGTTGGTAAGCTCCGCAGGAACAGGTTACTACTACGTAACTATCAAGAACCCGCGGAATATGACCGAGAAGCTCGTGCTCAAGAAATATGACCCCGTGGTCAAGAAGCACGTCGAATTCAAAGAATCGAAGATTAAGTAGCGGCTGCTCACACGCACCGTGAATTGCGCTAAGCCGGCTTCCCAGTTCTGAAGGAGATGATCAGCTCCGCGTCGATCGGCAGCGGGGTAAGTCCGATTGAGGACACGGAGCTGATCTTAACACTATTGGATCAAGAGGGCGTGATCCAACGTGCTTTTCCGAAACAACCCCGTTTGCGACGACGCGGAAGTTTCGGCCATGCCCCACGGACCCAGGAGATGCGGCGGACCTGAGCACTCCGTAGGGTATTCGCCTGTTCCATTATGAGAACTTAGGCCTTGTTGGCAAGGGCAGATCGACATTTTTCTGCCTCACTTGTGGTCTTTTGCGCCCATCCTCCTTAACAAGGCCCGAACGGCGCCTCGATACTTTGCAGGAAACCGCCCAGCGGAACGCCGCCAAGCAATTGTACCGAAAAGACATTTTCCTCTTACAGCAGATAATCGGTGGATTGCACTCGGTTTTTTCGCCGCGAAGCGCTCAAGCCGGCTTTTCCCCGTTATCCCCAGGCCATTATGTCAAGGGCGACGGGACAAATTGCCTAATCGTATCGAGAAAGCGCGACACCGAAATCGGTTTTGAGACATACGCTTCGCAGCCACCTTCCCTGATGCGTTCCTCGTCGCCTTTCATGGCGAACGCTGTCACCGCGATAATGGGAATATGGCGCAGGGTATCGTCTTCCTTTAGCCATTTTGTGACATCCAAGCCCGAAACTTCGGGAAGCTGGATATCCATCACAATCAAGTCCGGGCGGTGTTTACGAGCAAGCGCGATGGCGTCTATCCCATTGCGAGTTTGAAGCGTCTTATAGCCATGCGCTTCAAGGAGATCGTGAAAGAGCTTCATGTTGAGCTCGTTATCCTCGACGATCAAAATCGTTTTGCCCATAGCATTGCTCGCCTTGGAAACGGGGCTATGACGCTGCGTGCCTGATGCGAGGCTTCGCCATGCCGACCGGCTTGAGAGAGTGTGAAAGCGCATGGGCCGATGTGAGAAAAAACATTCGCATCACGATAATCTCCGTCATTCGTTAATAAAGTCTAACCAGGACGGAAGCTTTTTACTAGAGTGGCGGCTGCACCGCGCTATTGGCACGGTTTTGTTTCGAGAAATTCAATGCTCGACAATTCTCCGTTAAGGGAAAAAGTCCCGTAATCGAGCTTCAGCTTCCGGCTCACGCCATCGGAATACATACGAAATGAAACCTCGTACGAGGGGAGCCCGTCTTTCTTGGGACCCTTTTCGTAATAGCTGACAACGACCGGCCAAGAGGGGAGCGTGCCGAGAAGGTCCGCGTTCTTGATAGCTGGAAGCTGCGCATTCGCGCTGAGCTCGAGCGGCGGGCCTATGACGGTGCTGGTCTCGTAAACCTTCGTCCCCTTTTCAGAGCCATCGTAAATGTCTGCTTTAAGCCGGGTCTGACCGGCGAGGGCAGCCTTTAGCACGGTGAATGAATGCTGGGTCGGGAACAGGATCTTGCCGCTCAGCGTCAGGGTGGATTTCTTAGGCTTTTCGAGATCGACGGCGATGGTGTCTGGCCCGGTCCTCCGCGCGACTCCCTTGGTGCTTTCGCTGAGCCTGCCATTGGCAAATTGTGTTGTGGAAAAGCGAAAGCGCTTCCCTTCCGCGTCCTCCCAGCTCTCGGACCGGATATCGTTTGTCGTCGATTTGCCCTCCCGGTCGAACACTTCGGTGATCAGGCGCGTATTGAGCGTGTATCCCTGGCAGGCCGAGCCCTTGAAATCGTAGACGAGCTGCCCCCGGATATCGGTCACGTTGGAGCCCGCGCCCGCCTCGGCCAGCGTCAAATCATAAACCGCGCGATGCGAAGCGAGCACCGGCGTTTCTTCTGCCGCTGCGGGTGGCACCAAGAGGAGGAGTGCGATGCCCGCTCCAGAGATAGAGATGGTCATTGCCGTCGAGGGCCGGCCTTGCTGCATGGTGGATGTTACCGCGCTAAGGTTCATTCCAATCCCTTATTAACCGAGTTTGCCATGAATGACAGTGTCTTCTCTTTTTCCATGCCGGCTCTTAAGGCACCGGAAAAAATCATGCTTATGTTGGAACGTTCCCTCCGCGGTTGACATCGGCGCGCCGCACGCCATTTCCTTTCGGGGCCAATTAACCTCTTGCGAAGATCTGACTACCGGGAGCCGGACCTTGCACGATAACCGCGCCGCATTGCGCGTGAGTATTCTCAACGGCATTCGCGATATCCCGGCGGCGGATTGGAACGCATGCGCGAACGGAATCGGCCGCCCCTTCAACCCGTTTCTTGACCATGCCTTCCTGCTCTCACTGGAGGAAAGCGGGTCCGCAACGGCGAAAACGGGATGGATGCCGTGTCATTTTGCTTTGCGGGATGGTAAAGGCGCAATTGCGGCGGTCATGCCGTGTTATCTCAAATCCCATTCCTACGGCGAGTATGTTTTCGATCAGTCCTGGGCTCGCGCCTATGAACGGGCTGGCGGCCGCTATTATCCGAAGCTACAGACCGCCGTTCCCTTCACGCCTGTCACAGGCTCGCGCATCCTTGTGAGGCCTGGGCATTCAGCAAGGGAAGCGTGCGCTCTTCTTTCTGCCGCCGCCGCGCAGGCCACCAAGCAGTTCAAGGCCTCGTCCTGGCATGCGACCTTCGCAACAAAGGAGGAGTGGGAGACGCTGGGCCAACTCGGTTTCCTTCAGCGCACCGATACGCAATATCACTGGCACAACCAAGGCTACGAAAGCCTTCGACGATTTCCTGGGCGCCCTCGCCTCGCGCAAACGCAAGGCCGTCCGCAAGGAGCGCGAGCAGGCCCGCGCCTCTGGCGTCGCCATCGAGTGGCTGACCGGATCGGATATCGAGGAAGCGCATTGGGACGCCTTCTTCGCCTTCTACTTGGACACCGGCAGCCGCAAATGGGGCGCGCCTTATCTCAACCGCAAATTTTTCAGCCTGATCGGCGAGCGCATGGCCGATCGCATCCTCCTGGTGATGGGAAAGCGCGACGGCGCCTATGTCGCGGGCGCGCTGAATTTCATCGGCGGCGATACGCTTTACGGGCGCTATTGGGGCTGCCTCGAAGCGCACAACTTCCTGCATTTCGAGGCCTGCTATTATCAGGCCATCGAATACGCCATCGCCAACAAGCTCGCGCATGTCGAGGCCGGCGCGCAGGGCGAACACAAGCTCGCGCGCGGCTACGCGCCGGAGACGACTTACAGCGTGCATTACTTCACCGACCCCGGCCTTGCGTCGGCGGTCGAGGCCTACCTCCACCAGGAGCGCATGGCCATCGAGCGCGAGCAGGAAGCGATGAGCGAGGCGCTGCCTTATAAGGCCGTGACTTAGCGTTCACGCTTTCAGCAAACCTATTCCGGGAGCGGCCGCCGGTTCGGCCGCAATCGCTAAAGATACGCCTCCACGTCTGTGTGGGCGAAGTCGTCCCCCTTGAACAACAACGGCGCGTTCATGGTCTTGGCAAGCGCGTAGGCCGCGCAGTCCGCCAAATTCAGCCGGGCCTTTGAATGGATGCCCTTTCCATATCGGTCGAATGCCCCGGCGGCGGCGAGCACCTGCCTCTCGTCGAAGGGAACGATTTCGATCCCGTTGTCTTTGAGCATGTCCCAAAAGCCCGCCACGGCAACAAGGCCGCGGCGCAAACGCAAGACGCTTGCTGTCTCATGCGCGTTAACCGCGGAGATGACGCAGCGTTCGGCTCCGGTAATCACCTCCTGAAAAGCTTGCCTTTCAGGTTCTCCGAAAAAAATGGCGAGCAAGGCGGAGCTATCGATGACGATCATAGCGCGTTGAGATCGTCCACGATTTCCTGGGTGGAGCGCGGATCGAGCACCGGCAAGGCCGCTATCTCCGCGACGAGACGGTCCAGGCGGGCGCGCCGCGCGGCCATGGCTTCGGCGGAACGGCCTTCCGGCTCGCGCAATTCCGTCGCGATGCCTGCCGTGCGAGCGCGATCTTCGAGGGCTTGGCGGATGGCGTCATCGACGGAAATCCGCTGCGCGGCGGCCAACCGGCGGGCGAGAACTTCGGTTTCCCTAGACAGTTCGATCATGTGTGTAAGGTAGCACAAGGCAGGGGACGAGCCCAGAGAATCTGGGGCGCGATGCGGCCCAGCCGGGCGCAAAACGCGACTGGGAGCCGTTCAGGAGGCGAGGATCGACTTCAAATCTCCACCTGAAACCAGGTTATCCGAGTCGCCCAGCGGCAAAACACGCCTGTTTTGTTATCCCCCCAAAAAATTTCCCGGCTGCGCCGGATCTCTTTAGGCCGGGTTTGGATCAGCCCCCCAGATGAATGACGTAAGGCGGTTAGGAGGTAGGAACTAAAAGGTCCTCGCCACGCGGAAGCCCAGACTGTAGTCCCGGACGCCGGCGTCGTCCCTGACGCGGTAGGCAGAGCGCGCACTCCCCGGAACGTTGAGCCAGGAGCCGCCGCGCAAAACGCGACTACAACCTGAGGTTTCTTTCGCGGGAGACCCGTCCAAGGGCGCATCCTTGTAACTATTCGCATCACAATCCTGTGTCCACGTCCAAACGTTCCCATGAACCTGATAGAGGCCCCAAGGGTTCGGCTGAAAGGATTTCACGGGCACGGTCTTTGCCCGGTATTCGCCCTTCTGGCCGCCGCCGGCATAGACGTAATTGCCATCGTAATTAGCCTGGCTCGTCGAAATCGATTTGCCCCACCAGAACGGCGTCGCGGTTCCCGCCCGCGCCGCGTATTCGAACTCCGCCTCCGAAAGCAGGCGGTAGGTCTTGCCGGTCTTGCCGGAAAGCCATTTCGCATAGGCCTGCGCATCGTCCCAGTTCACATTGATGACAGGTCTATCCGCGCGGCCCCAGCCCTGATCGTCCGGCCTATAGCCGCCGCAGCCGCCGGCCGCCACGCAGGCGTCCCATTCCGCGAATGTGATCGTGAACCGGCCCACCGCGAAAGGCTTCGGGATCCTCACCTTGTGCTGCGGGCCTTCGTCGCTAAACCGCTCCGGCTCGCTTTCCGGCGAGCCCATCGTGAAGCTGCCGGCGGGCACGATCACCATCTCCGGGCAATCCGGGCAGTCCCTGAAGCTCTCGCCCGAGCCCGCCTCGATGCACGGCCGCACGCCCGGTTGCGCCACCGCGACGAGCAAGCCATCGCATGCCGCCTCTGGCGGCCTCGCGGGCACTGGCCTCGGCGGCGCAACCACCGCGACCTGCGGCTCGGCAGGCTTGGGTGCCTCCGTCTTGCCGGACGTCAAGGACTGCCACCACGAGGGCTGCTCGTCTGGCTTGGCGCGTTCAAGCGCCGCGATGCGCTGTTCGGCGAGCGCGTCGTAATAAGGGTTCGCCTTGCCGAATTGATCCCGGAACGCCTTGAGGATGCGAAGGTCCGTCGAGTCTTTGATAATGCCCCATTCGACCCGCGCCGCCTCGCCAACCGTTGGCGCCGGCGCGGAAGGGGAGGGCTGGCCCGCCGCCTCCCGGCCCGCGAAATACACCGCCGGCATCGGGCTCGACTGCATCCAGGGCTTCTGCCCGATGCTCTCGCTCACCTGCAATTGCGCGTTGCGGAACACGGTGAAGGCTTCGACGCCGGGCTTCACGATCTCTCCCGCCAGCGCCCGCGCATAGGGGCCGGCGTCCGCGCCCTGGTCGGAGGCCAGTTCGCCCTCCGCCGTCGCGAAAGCGATCAGCATCCCGCCCGGAATATCGCGCACCGGCTGGAAGCCCTTCGGCTGGCTCAGCGCCTTGCCGCCCGCGTCCTTCAGCTTGAGCGCGTTGCGGCAGGCATCGAAGACGACGAAATGCTTGGCGGCGGGCGCTTCGGCGTTGAGCCGGTCGAGCAGATCGCGCAAGGCCACCGAGCGATACCAGAAGCCGGCCGCCGAAAGCTCGGGTATATCGATGGGGATAAGGAAGTTGTCGCGCCGGTTATTGGCGGCGCCGTGGCCGGAATAGTAGAAAAAGGCGATGGCGCCGGGTCCGGCGCGGCCAACTTCGCTTGCAAAGTCGTCGAAGGCTTTCAGCATCGCGACCCGGTCCGCGTCGGAGACAACCGCGATATTCGACTCGGCGAAGCCAACCCTCAGCAGCGCGGATTTGATGAGCGCGATGTCGTTCCTCGGGTTTTTCAGCGGTCCGACCGCGTCCGCATAGCGCTGATTGCCGATGAGAAGCGCAAAACGCGGCTCCGCATGAGCCGCAAGCGCCGCCAGAGCCATCATGCCCAGGGCCAAGATCGTCCTGACCAGCGCTCGCACCATCATATTCGCCCCGCCGCAGGCTGAAACTATAAACTCCCGGCACTTTGCAACACCCCGCCCGCCGGCGCAAGCTTGGCCTGCCGGGGCGCCGGATACTGCTAAGCCTGCACGAGGCCGGTGTGGCGCTCGATGCGCTCGACGCGCATCTTGATTGCGGAGAGGTCGCGCTCGATAATCATCTGGCCTTCATGGATTTTGCCGATCACGACGGACTGAGTCTCCTGCCGTTCCGCCAGGGCCGTAACCGCGTCGATGACCTTCAGCAGGGTTTGCCCCTGCTGCCGCTGCTCAGCCTTCAGATCCGCGATATCGGTGCGCATTTCCGTGATATCCGCGCGCATTCCGGACATCTCGCCGCGCATATCCGCCATCTCGCCGCGCACTTCCGCCATCTCCCCGCGGAATCCGGCCATCTCGCCGCGGAATCCGGCCATCTCGCCGCGGACCTCGGCCATCTCGCCGCGGAACCCTGCCATCTCGCCCAGGATGCGCTCGGAAAGCTTCGCCAGAAAGGTTAGATCGATGCTGTCGTTATCGCCGCTCATAAATCCGCCTCTGCGTGAAAAACAATTATCGCTGTAGCCGGAGGTTCCGCAAGCCCAAAGAACGCTCTCTCTTATACGGCTAAGCTTACGCCGGACTTGGGGCCGGATGCGCGGGGCTAAGCGTGTTCCACGGCGGTGAGGCGTTTCTCGATCAGGGTCAGCCGGACCACGACCTCGCGCGCGATGGCCTTGGTCTCGCTGATATCGGCCTGCGCCCGTGCGATCTCGGCTTCGAGCCGCTGAAAGCGCTCGTTCATGTTCGATTCGAGGCTAGTGGTTCGCGTCTCTAGATGACCGATGCGGGTTTCGAGCCCGCCGATACGTGCATCGATCCGCTGCAACTGAACCGCGATGAAGCGAAGGTCCACGTTCTCCGGTATCTCAGTCATCGCCTGTCCCCAGCGCCGCCGGACGCTTTTTCATCTTGGTACTATCGGCGCGATCCGCAACGCGGGCAAGGCTTTCCTTCCGGCCGAGCACATGCAAAACGTCGAAGATGGGTGGCGAGGTGGTCCTGCCTGTAAGCGCCGCCCGAAGCGGCTGCGCCACATTGCCGAGCTTGGCGCCGGCCTCTTCCGCATAGGCGCGCGTCGCCGCCTCAAGCGCCGCCGGCTCCCATGTCTCAAGCTCAGAGAATCGCTCGTGAAGTGCGGCGAGATGCTTCGCGGCATCACCTTCCAGCAGCTTCGCGGCCTTTTCGTCGATATCGATGGGGCGCTTCACGAAAAGATAGCGGGCGGAGACGAGCAACTCGGCCAGCGTCTTCGCCCGCTCCTTCAATCCAGGCATGGCCTGCTTCAGCTTGCCCCAGCCTGCCTTCCCGATGCTGCCCGAAAACTCCTTCGCGGCTTCGATCTCTGGCGCAGTCGCCTCGATCTGCGCTGCAAGCTCGGCATCCGGAGTGTTGCGAATGTAAATGCCGTTCAGGTTTTCGAGCTTGGCAAAATCGAAGCGCGAGGGCGAGCGGCCGATGCCATCAAGATCGAACCATGCGATGGCCTGCTCCGTCGAGAAAATCTCGTCGTCGCCATGGCTCCAGCCGAGCCGCGCGAGATAATTCCGCAGCGCAGCCGGCAAATAGCCCATCGCGCGGTAGGCCTCGACGCCGAGCGCGCCGTGCCGCTTCGAGAGCTTGGCGCCGTCCGGACCATGGATCAGCGGGATGTGCGAAAAGGACGGGACATCCCAGCCCATGGCGTTGTAGATCTGGGTCTGCCGGGCGGCGTTGGTGAGATGGTCGTCGCCGCGAATGATGTGGGTGATGCCCATGTCGTGATCGTCCACCACGACAGCCAGCATATACGTCGGCGTGCCGTCCGAGCGCAGCAGCACCATGTCGTCGAGGTCTTTGTTCGCCCAGGTGACGCGGCCCTGCACACGGTCCTCCACCACGGTCTCACCCTCGTCCGGAGCGCGAAGGCGCACCACGAACGGAGCATTGGGCGCCGGCGGGTGCTTGTCGCTGTCCCGGAATGGCGAGCGGAACACCCGCGCCGTTTCGGCTTGTAGCCGCGCAATTTCCGCCGCCGGCGCCTTCTCCTTCTTGGCGGTCGCGAGCGCCTTCCGCGCCGCGTCGACCTCCTCGCGGCGCGCCTCCAGCTCCTCCTGCGTGACGTAGCACCGGAACGCCTGCCCGCTCTCGATCATCTCCTGTGCCACTTCCGCATGCCGCTTCGCGCGGGCGAACTGATGGACCACCTCGCCGTCCCAATCGAGGCCCAGCCATTTCAGGCCGTCGATGATCGCGGCGATCGCGGCATCGGTGGAACGGGCGCGGTCGGTATCCTCGATGCGCAGCAGAAATTGGCCGCCGGTGTGCTTCGCATAAAGCCAGTTGAAGAGCGCGGTGCGCGCGCCGCCGATATGCAGATAGCCGGTGGGGGAGGGTGCAAAGCGTGTCACTACGCCGGAGGGGGGCGTCATCGTGTGCTCTTCCGTTCAGGTGAATGTTCTTCGGTCCGGTGTATCACGGCGCCTGCGCAATGGGTAGCGGCGGTGGGAAGAGAATTAGGGTAGCGCGCGCAGATTGAACCTCTGTTCCGTTGCTCTGCCGCTGCGTCGGCGCTTCCCCACACGGCTTCGCGTCACAAAAGCCAAACAAGTAGGACCGTCGCTACTTTCAAAGTCCGTGATCTCCGAAGCACACACGGAGCCAAAGGGTTGACGCTCCATCGTGCGTTTTTACCTGAGTTGAACGGACATTTCGCTTATGCACAAGGACTTATCCGGCATGTTTTGGAAATGGGGTGACAACTTCTTTTTCGAGAGGGGCATGGCTGGCCACTCGTTCTTCGATAGAACCTCAACTTCAAATCCAGCCGTGATAAACATTTCGATCCACTCGTGATAGCGCAGCCGGTTGGTATAGAAACCGGAAGACCAGACGAAATCTGACTCCCAGAAGGCCTCGCTAAACCTGAGATTGTTGAGCGACGACTGAAAATGATCCTTCAAGTCGATGATATGCGTGCTGACCCCGCCCGGTTTGAGGATGCGGCGCATCTCCCCTAGGATCGCGGCGACCTCTCGCCTCCGCAAGTGCTCGAGCACTGCCTGAGAAAAGATGAAATCGACGCTGCCATCGGGAATGGTCTTCATCGAAACCACCCCTTCGATCAGGTAGCGCGCATTTAGGCGCTCTAGGATGCTTTCGATGGTTCCACAACCGGAAATGTCGGGGAGAGAAGCGCCGTTTGCCTCAAGGTGGGCCGCGAGTTTCTTGTAGCTGGCTGCCTCCGGCAATGCGAAATCGCCGGCGTCCAGAAGGATCGACCCAGAAAATCCGGAGGCCCGTGCGACCGCCGCGGTGAAGAGAGACTCACCTGGCCCAAGCTCCAGGACGACCTTGGACGCATTACCGGCAGTCCCCTCAAGTCCAGCCAACTTCAAATGTTCGTTGAGCACACCGCGGGCATACTCAAAATCCTGCATATGTCCGTGGCGAAAAAGTCCCAGCCTGAACCAAAAACCGTGAGGAAGAGGCATGCGCGCCAAGACAAGCTTTGCTGCCATCTTTGCAAACCAAGGCACCGCCATGGCACCTTCACAACCGCGTCCGGGGCCGGCCTGGAAGGCGGAGGCGCGCGTCGCTTCTTGCGTGGCAATAGCGCTAGGTCTATCAATATCGAGCCGATGATTCAATATAGCCCCCCTGAAGGTGATGGCGGCATGATTTAGAAATTTTACGCTTATTTTGGCTAGAGTAACGCAATACGCCGAACAAGCGCTTTTTTGAAGTAAATCCTTTATGGAAAATCAAAAAATCGTGTACTGCGTCTGCAGGAATACGGCTTTGGATTTACGAGCCTGCGGCTTTACCGGCTCACTTTCCTTCCGCGGCATTTGGACCGGCTCGCGGCGCAACTTGACGCCGGGCTGGCGCGCTTGGTCTTGTGGCTGCCGGTTCGGCTCCAGCACCGGGATTTAATTGCGGCGGAGGCCCCTCCGTGTCTTCGGTTCAGTTTGAAACTGTCTCCAGCCCGGTGCATTACCGCGCCGGCGCAATGGGTAGGGGCGCCGCGATTTCGGAATAACCGCCGTTCCGAAACCTGTGGTAGAGACAATTCATCAAAGAACTGGGGGATGACATGTGGCGGCTGGCTTCTGGCAGGATCGGTAGCTTATGCGTGATGTGGATTACCGCGTCTGTGCTGGCAATGCCGCTCTCGCCAGCCCATGCACAAGCCTTTGACCCATCGAGTTCCGGTACAGAGCAGGCGACGCCATCGCCGCGCGCTGCAGAGGGGCAATCGATTTCGCCTGAGATGGGGTTGGAGGAAGCGCTCCAGGCGTTCGAAAGTGCCTATCGCGGTGCGTCTGACGGCCCTTCTCACGGACTGGATCTGAAGGGCTCGAAGAACCTCATCAAGGACCTTTCCGTCCTCAACGCCAAGCTTTTTGCTGCTTCGAAGCGCTCTCAGCAAGTTCACTCTCTGAGCCCGTATGTACACCCGGCGCCGCTTCCGCAGGCGAAGTTTCAGCGATGGAAACTGAGGCTGCCGCCCGGTGTAAGCCCCCCAGCGGTATCCTATCAATCCTTCGCGGTCACTTTGAATGGCAAGGCTTATGTGATCGCTCCCGGGCATGGCACGCGCGGAGACAAGCGGTATTATATCCCGCCGAAAAGCGACACCGCCGTCCGCCTTGCAACCCCGGCGGAAGCCGGATACGCAATCCCGCTCGATCGGATTCCGCAGAATTCATTGACAAAAATGGTCGCTATCGAGGGGCAATTCCAAACCGGAGAAATCGTACGTTTACAATGTGCGGCCGTGCGCGGGTCCTCGATCTTGGAAGTGCTGCGTCCTGACGCAAGGGCGTCGTTTCACGATTGGAACCGCAATGTGGAAGTGGACTATGAAAGGACGCTCATCTTCGTTCTGCCTCCGGGCTGGCTACATGCTGGCAGGCTTAAAATTCGCAGGGTTGCCGGGTTCTCCGGAGCGCCTGCCATTGAAAAAACGCCTGGCGGCGACGCGGTGGCAGGTCATTTCATCGGACACGACACCGTGGACATCGACGGCAGAATAATGACCTTTGGGATCGTGGAGGACTACACAGCGATTCGATCGGCCGTCGAACTATTTGCGGCCCTCCCCCGCAAGGAGTTTTTGCGCATAAAGAATTGAGCTTCAGTTCCACGGCCGGGGGCGATTCGGAGTAAAGTCATTCGGCCTCAGATCCGCGCGCAGCTCTTCTATTTAAAGAAAATATCGACGTAATCGGTGACTGGATCGCAGGGATTATCCATCTCCTGCAAGCGCCAATATTTCCTGTTCTCGGTGATCTTGAAGGTGAATTCGCCTTCCCGCGGGCAAGCCTTACCGCCGTTTATATGCGAAACCTGCGTGATGATGCTGCCCTTGAACTTGAACGAAGTTTTATCGGCTTCGAGCACAACCCCATCGAGTGAAACAAAATCATTGTCCTTCTTGGATTTCTGGCTGCCTTGGAGATAAATGGCGCCGTTCCGGTTGGTGAAAGTCGCCTCGCCAAAATAATCCCAGCTCACCCATTGCAGTGCCAGCTTATG
This sequence comes from uncultured Alphaproteobacteria bacterium, assembly GCA_963817705.1. GTDB lineage: Bacteria > Pseudomonadota > Alphaproteobacteria > Rhizobiales > Rhodomicrobiaceae > Rhodomicrobium. The sequence goes on along the minus strand of CAWFPF010000002.1, from coordinate 122,718 downwards.
TTTGCCGATCAATTTCCCCATAAGTTCTGGGTCCGCTCTTACTACTGGCGCTGCGTTTACCGTTGGTGGCGCGTTGACCGTTGGCGGCGCGTTCAAAGGCGGTGCGGGTTTTGGTGTGAGCGCGGCAACGTGCGGCCGTGAAGCCTCGGCTTCGGCGCGAAGCCGCTCTTGCTCGGCCTTCATCCTCGCCAGTTCGGCTTTCGCAGCCTCCAACTTGAGCCGCTCCGTCTCGGCGCGCGTGGCCGCCAGCTCCGCTTCGATGCGCTTCGCCTGCGCGTCGAGTTCCGATGGCGAGGCAGGACCCGTCACCGCCGCCGGTCCCGCGAAATAAAATTCGCCAACCAGGGAGCCGTACTCCCAGGGAACCTGCTGCTCTTGTGTCGCCTGCAAGACCCTTTTTCGTACATGACGAAGCAGCAAACCGATTTCGAGGCCGGGCGTTTCTAGTTCGGCGAGCAGAGCTTCGGCATACGGGCTATTTCGGCCAGTGCCGTCGGAAGCCTGCGTTCCGTCCTTTGTCGCGTATGAAATCAGCGTTCCTGCCGGAGCCTCGATCGGAGCGAGGCCTCGCCCGACGGCGAGCGAGCGGCCGCGTCCCGAAGCAGACCTTGCCAGGTTCGCGGCCAGCGGGTTGTCCCGGCAAGCATCGAGAAAGATGAGGTTTGTCCGGTTTCCGGTCTCCATCTGACGCAAAACCTTGCCGGCTTCGATGACCTCGAAATCAAGGTTACGCTCACTGCTCAGCTTTGCATCGATTGGTACGAGGAAATTGGTTCCGTTCACCTGAAGCCCGTGACCGGAATAATAGAACACGCCAACGTTTGCCCCGTCGAGGCGGTCGCCGAACCGCTGAATGGCCTGCTCGGTTTTTGCCCTGTCGAGGTCGGTCGCGATCTCAACATCGAATCCCAGCCGCCGCAGTGCGGCGCCAATCGCTCTTGCGTCATTAGCGGGATTCAAGAGTGTTGGCGCGTTGACATAGGCGCTGTTGCCGATGACGAGCGCCACAGCCTTTCCAGCCCTCTCTTTGGCAGCGGCGGCTTGGGGCGCCAAAAGCACAATTGCGGCGGCAATAACAGTGGCGATCACTCGCATCACAGCACGCTCCCCATTCCGCGAAGCACAATCACTCCGCGTTATGAAGAAATCCAATCTTGGCTTTTCGTCAAGCCGGCCAAGTATCAGGCCGGGAGGACCTCATCCTCGCCTGCGGCGAAGCGGCGCAAACGTACGAGCGCGGGCGGGATCGCCTCGATATTGCCTAGCGCCGCGCCGGCAAGGGCCTGGGCCTTAACAAATCGGCTTAGGCCACTTGGTCATTGGACGCGCAGGAGACGCTCTCCCACGCGGAGGCCGCCGCCTCGCTCGACGCCGCCGTTGCTGGACTGCGGAAGCCGGACGGACCTTCTCCCACTCGCGCTACTCCCTCGCGGCTCACCGGCGCCGCCGCCGGCGAGACTGCCTCAGGGCAGGGGGCGGCCTTACGCCGGTTCAAGCCTCGATCTCTGCCTTCGCCAGCTCCACGTCAAGCCATTCCATGGCATCGGCGGGCACACACGCGGCGGCCTCCTCATAAAGCTTGGTCGCCTCGCCGAGCTTGCTCTTTCCGAAGAGCATGGCCAGCCCGTTCGCATATTCGATCCGCGCGATGGCCGATTCCGGGTTCAGCCGGCAGGCCGCCTGGAAATTCTCGACCGCCGCTTCCTTGCTGGCGCCGAAGGTCAGCCTGCCGGCGATCCCGCCCACCTTGTTGACAACGTTCGCGTGAAAGGCGCCGAGTGCGATATGGGCGTCGGCATGCTTCGGGTCCACCTCGAGCGCCTTCTCCAGGCTCGCCTTCACCTTGCCGCCGAGCCCATCGGCGAGCGCCTTGGCCACCGAAATGCCCTGGCTGTAACGGCCCAGCGCCTGCGCGTGCAGATACCACGCATTGGCGAGACCGGGCGCCGAGCGTTGAAGCGTTTCCGAGCGGGTCACGGCATCCAGGAAAATCTGAAGCCGGCGGTCCTTGTCCTTTTCGAGGTAGGTCGCATAGATGTTGGCGGCCTTGTTCGCAGCGTTATAGCCGAGCCGCCCCAGCGAGACACCCAGATCCACCGCTTCCTGAAAATCGCCACGATGATAGGCCCGCCAGGCGTTCTGCAAAACGTCCGCGGCGTCGCCGGCCGCGGCTTTCGGCTTGAGCTCGGGGTACTTCCCGGCAATCGCCTTGACATAGGCTGCGTCCGGAAAGGGCTCGCAATCGCCCTGGTGGAGACGCGGCCAGTGCTTTTTCAGTGCCGCGCCGTCATAGCCGAAGTCCTGGCCCGGGCCTTGAAAGGCGGTCCATTTCGTGTGTTTGGCCGGCATGCTCGTCTCCTCCGGTTTTTAAGTATTGTTGGGACAGGTGATCGAAAAGCGCGCGCGCATCGGGCACGAGATAGGGGCTTGCGAGCGACAGAGCGCTCACGATCCCCCGCGTGAGAGTATTGCTATCCGGCTCAAGTCTTGGGTGCAGGACGAATTCGTAGGACAGCCAATAGGTCGCGATCATCATCATCCGTTCCGCAAGTGCCGCGCAGTCCGCCTCCGTTGCGTGCATGTCCCCAGCCTGCACAAGTCCCTGCAACAGGGCCGACGCGGTGTGCACTTGCTGGCCGAGGACCTGCTTGAACTGGATCTCGATGACGCGGTGCCGCGACAACAGCTCGTTCAGGTCGCGGTAGAGGAAACGGTATTTGAGAATGGTTTCGAAGGTGAGATGGAGGAAAAGCCAGATATCCTCGGCATGCACGGCCCGCGATTCGGGCGCCGCGAGCGTTCGGGCGATCTCGTCCTCGAACTCCGCGAAAAGCTCCTCGACGATCTTCTCCTTGGACGCGAAATGATATTGGAGATTGCCGAGGCTGATCCCGGCATCCGCAGCGATGGCCGAGGCCGTTATGCTTGGCTCGCCAAAGCGATTGAACAGCATTAGAGCCACCCTCGATATGCGCTCGCGGGTCTGACGTTTGGGCTTGCGCTCTGCCAGTCCCGCGCCCTTTTTCATAGCCCCGGCCTAGGCCGGCTCCTCCGGGAGCTGAAGGAGCGGCTCAAGCCGCCCCAGGGTCTCGGTCAGGCTCTGCAACGTCGCGTCGAGGCTCGTGGCGCCATCCGGCCCGGACGTGAGGAGCGTGCGGCTTTCGTCTTTCAGCACCGCCTCGTCGAGAACGAGGCCATGCCGCGCGATCATGGGTTTCAGAACGCCGGCACGCCTCAGCAATTCGGCGCGGGTCTGCTGATAGGCATGCTCGCAAAGCCGCCGGCGGTCGGCGTAGCTGAACACATTGGCGAAGAACATTTCCCGGTCGTCGCGGCGCGGCTCGATCACAACGATGTCCGCGTCCGGATATTCGTGGCGGTAACGCTCCATCCCCACCTTCATGCGGGAATAGATCAGCGAGCGGAAGGTCTGCGAAAGGACGGTGACAAGGCCGCCTTCGGCTAGGCTCCTGCGGTCTTGCGGAGATTTCGAAGCGTCTTCCGTATAGGGAACGAGCGGGTTGACCGCGAACAAGAGCTTGACGCCCTCCCTCAAAGCCGCCGATGCGTTGAGGGTGCGCTGCAGCGCGCCATCGACATAATACCTCCCGTTGATCTCGACCGGCGGGAACAGCCCGGGCAACGCGGCGCTGGCCTGGACCGCGCGCGATACCGGCACGTCGTCCCAACCGGGCGATCCGAAGATGACGAGATCGCAGGTGTCGAGGTCGGTGGCGACGATGTACAGCTTCGCGCGCAGTTTCCGGAAGTCGTCCGGGAAGCCGCGCGCTTTGGCCAGGCGCTGCAAATAACCTTGCAAGGGCGCGCTGTCGAAAATGCCGGACGGCAGGGCCTGGGCGAGGCGTTGAAACCCTTCGGCTGCCTTGCGCTTGGAGCCCTCGCGCATGTAGTCGCGAAGCCCCATGCTCAGGAGGCGCGGTATCGCGGCAATGCGGCGCCCATATTCGCGAAAGGCCGGCCTCAGAAGAACCTCGGGCTCGAACGGATCGTCGTCCTCGGACTCGATGAACATCCGGTGCATGGTGCGCGGGGAGAGGCCGTTGGCGAGGCCTGACGCGAAGAACGCGCCCGAACTCACGCCAACAAACACGCTGCATGAGGTGAGAGGAAAACCCCGCAGGGCCTCCTCCAGCGCGATCAGCGCGCCGACTTCGTAGATTCCCCCTAAGGGGCCGCCTCCCGCAAGCGCTACACCAACGGGCGGGCGGCCATCGGGCGATATCGTCCTGGACATGGCCGCACCATGCCTCTGTTACGATTGGGTCCGCGAGGGTGCCTTCTTCGCGACGGCCTCGGTCTTATGCTTTGGAGCGCCTTCTTCCAAGCTATGCGAAAGTTTGGTGGCAACCTTCGTCAGTTCCTCGACGCGCGATGCCAGCGTATCGATATCGTGCTTGGTCGGCACGTTGAGGCTCGTCAGCGCCCGCGCAACGCGGTCCACGAAGACTTGCTCCAGCTTGTCCCACGTTCCGGTTGCCTTCCCCCGCACATCGGAAATCGCTTCCTGCGCGTTTTTCGAGGCGCGGTTCTGGACGGCTTCGCCTTCCTTCACGAGGGCTTCGAAAAGCTTGCCGCCTTCTTCCTGAGCCTTCGAAAAGGCGCCAAGCCCGGCAAGCCATATATTCGTGGCGGAGTCCTTGATCGTCGATACGAGGTGGGTTTCGCCGCCGTCTCCGGCCAATTCCTGAAGTTTCTTGACCATCTTAAGCTCCCAGTCCTATCGCGCTGTGCGCGCGTTCTTGTTCTGTGTACATTTATATTCGGAAGAGTGCTTTCACCTATTGATCTCCGTCAAAAACTTTTAGGTGCCGCCGCCTAATCATCCATGTTGAACGCAACGGCAAGCATCCTACGCTCAAGGGGGAGGCCAGGAATGATCTACTTCGTCACGGGTGCCAGCGGCTTCATCGGAAAGCGGCTGGTAAAGGCACTTTTGTCGCGCAGCGGAACGGCCGTCTATTTCCTGATGCGCGATGCCTCACCCGAGCGAGTCGATGCCTTGCGCAAATATTGGCATGTCAGCGCCAAGCGCGCCATACCCGTGAAAGGCGACCTCACAAAGCCGGGGCTCGGGCTGTCGAAGGACGATATCAAGACACTCAAGGGCAAGGGCGTTCACGTCTTCCACCTCGCGGCGATTTACGATTTGGCCGCCGATCCCGCAAAAGAGATGACGACGAATATCGAAGGCACTCGGAATGCCGTCCGCCTTGCCGAAACCATCGGCGCCACCCGCTTCAATCATGTGAGTTCGATCGCGGCGGCCGGACTTTATGAGGGGTTGTTCCGCGAAGACATGTTCGAACAGGCCCGCAATCTCGACCATCCCTACTTCGCGAGCAAGCACGAGTCCGAGAAAGTGGTGCGCGAAGAAAGCAACGTGCCCTGGCGTATCTACCGGCCCGCCATTGTGGTTGGCGATTCGCAAACGGGCGAGATGGATAAGATCGACGGCCCTTACTACTTTTTCAGCCTCATCAAGAAGGTTCGCGGACTTCTGCCGCCTTGGATGCCCATGATCGGGATCGAAGGCGGGCGTCTCAACATGGTGCCGGTCGATTTTGTCGTCGCGGCCATCAATCACATCGCCCACGCGCCCGGGCAGGACGGAAAGTGTTTCCATCTCACCGATCCGCATCCCTACCGCGTGGGCGACGCCCTCAATCTGTTCGCCAAAGCGGGTCACGCCCCGGACATCAGCATGAGGCTCAATGTGGGGCTTCTGCGCCTTTTGCCCGCGCCGCTGATGAAGACCCTGTCCTCGCTTCCCGTGTTGAAGCGCGTGCGCGCCGCGATCCTGAGGGATTTGGAGCTTCCGGACGGGATCTTCAGCTTCACCAGCTACCCGACGCGCTTCGATACAAGCCAGGCCGAAGCGCTGCTGGAGCCCGCCGGCATCCGCGTCCCGCGCCTCGAAGATTACGCCTGGAAGCTTTGGGACTATTGGGAGCGTCATCTCGATCCCGACCTCGTGACCGGTAAGTCGCTTCGGTCCCATGCCAAGGGCAAGGTGGTTCTCATTACCGGCGGATCGTCGGGCATCGGCAAGGCGGCGGCGTTCAAGCTGGCCGAAGCCGGAGCCATCACGCTCATCGCCGCCCGCGACCCCGTCAAGCTCGATGAAGCCAAGCAGGAGGCAGCCGGCCTCGGGCTCAAGCTGTTCACCTATGCCGCCGACATCACCGAGCCGGATCAATGCGACGAACTGGCAAAGCGCGTGCACGAGGAGCATGGCGGCGTCGATATCCTCGTCAACAATGCGGGCCGGTCCATCCGCCGGGGGATCGCCGAGTTCGACGGAGCGCATGCACGACTTCGAGCGGACCATGCAGCTCAACTATTTCGCGGCCGTGCGGCTGACATTGGCGCTCTTGCCTGAGATGACGCGGAAACGGCAGGGCCATGTCATCAACATCTCCTCCATCGGGGTGCTGACAAGCGCGCCGCGCTTCTCGGCCTATGTCGCCTCCAAGGCGGCGCTCGAAGCCTGGACGCGTTGCGCGGCTGCTGAATATTACGAGAAGGGCGTCCATTTCTCGGTCATCAACTTCCCGCTGGTGCGGACGCCTATGATTTCGCCGACGAAGATCTACGATCACGCAGAAGTGCTGACGCCGGAGCAAGCCGCGGGCATGATCGCCGAAGCCATTGTGAACCGCCCCACGCGGGTCGCGACGGGGCTCGGCCTTTTCGGGCAGGTCGTGCAGACTGCGGCGCCGCGCCTCGGACTTATCGTGAACAATGTGCTGTTTCAGGTTTTCCCAGAGACGCCCGCGAAGAAAGGCGACGGCGCCGCAGCGGAGCAACAGCCCACGCCTGACCAGATCGCCTTTTCGCACCTGTTCCCCGGCATCCATGCGTGACGCAAGGGCGGCGGCCGCTGGGTGGTTAGGATAAAACTATGAACCGCAAAACGCTCGTTGCCTTGACGGCAGCGTTCGCAGTGCTCGCGTCATCCTTGCCAGCAGACGCGGCACAGAAGAGAAGCGCACATTACAGACGCTATGCGCAGCGGACTTATGTGCGCCCGGCCCCGTTTGGACTGACGCCGAACTACACGCAGAACTGGAGATGGCGGGATAATTACGGCTGGGATAATACGTGCTTCAACCTGCCGTATCTGTCCTCTGAGTTTGCTTGCAGCTCGCACGGGCGATAGTGACGGCTGAAAAAGTCCCCCCGCAACCTGTCCTTCTCCCCGAGGGGAGAAGGGACGCTGTTACCCCCTCTCCCCTCGGGGAGAGGGTTGGGGTGAGGGGGTCCTCCGGCGATGGATTAAGCGAGTTCGCGTGCCAGGATCTGTGCGACGCGGCGAGAGAATGCGAACGATAGGTGGCCCAGCTTCGGAAACACGAATTCGCGCGCGCCCGCGATGCGGCTGCTGACCTGAGGCGCGATGAAGTTGTCGTGCACGCTCCACAAATTGACGGCCTGCACGCCGCCAAATCCCGTCTGCGCGAGTTCGGCAAGCCAGTGTGAACCGCGCTCCATTTCATGCGCGTTCTGGCCAAAGCCGAGACGGGCCAGCCGTGTTCCATGGTGCGGGCAGGCCAGCGTGATGAGTTTCGATACGCGCTGGGTGCCGTGGCGCTTCAGATAGGCCCGCGCGGCGAGCCCTCCCATGCTGTGCGTCACGAGCACAAGCTTTTCGCTCCTGCTATCCTTCAAGCGCTCCTCGATCTTATTGTGAAGCTGATCGGCGAGTGATTCGATGCTGGCGAGCGGTGGCTCCAGATTGACGGGTTCGGCAACGATGCCGCTCTTGCGCAGACGGCGCGCCAGCCACCACCAAAGGCCCCGGTTGCAGACATAGCCGGGGACCAAAAGCACAGGCATTTGCGACGGGCGCGCCTTGCGCCTGCTGGTAAACAGCGCTTCGAAGGGCTGGATCACCGCGAAAAGCGCGAAATAAGCGAGGCATTCGGCAACAATCATGACGCCCAGTTCGGCGGCGCCGGGTTGCCGCGCGGCGATGGCCTCGGAGCGGCGAGGCCAGGAAACCACGAAGCTGAAGAGGATCAGAAGGGAATCCAATACGAAGACGAAGGCGATCGCGAGAAGGATGGCAAGAAGCGGCCCAAAACCGGCCTCGCGCGCGGCGAAAAAGCCGATGACGAGTTCAATCGCGAGGGTGAGGAGAAGCCGCTGCGCCGTCATGGCTGTTAGTCCGATTGTGTTTCGCCTCTGAAAAAGCCGGGTGCGTTAGCCTTCGCCAGCGCCATCAGCGGCAAGCCGGCGAGGAGACTGCCCACGCCGATCACCGCCGGCGCGCCGATGCCTAACAGCGTCGCCGAACCCGAATGGGCCAGAGTGAAACAGGATTTTATGAACAAAAATGCCATCATCAGTGCTCCGGTTACCGGAATGAGGCCCATGAGCATAAAATTTCTCGCGTTCTTGAGGAGGTCGCGGCGGTAATAGATGGCGCAGGCGAACCCCGTAAGGGCGTAGTAGAAGGCGATGGGCAGGCCGAGCGACAGGATCGAATTGTCGAGCACGTTCTTCGACAGCAGCGTCAGGCCCACATACCAAACGGTCGAAACGGCGCCCATGGCCAGCGTAGCGAATCCGGGGCTCTGAAAGCGGGCGTTCATTTCGCCGAACCGCGCGGGGATTGCCCCAGCCGAGGCCATGGACAGCGCAGTGCGTGCAGCCGGCAGGATCGTGGTTTGCGTCGCGGCCGAGGCGGAGGTTAGCACGGCCAGGATGAGCAGCTTGCCCAGCCATGGGCCGAGCACGGTCTGGCCGATGGGCGCGAAGATATCGGCCTTGTTCTGGGAGAGCAACGCCGGCCCGGCAAAGGCAAGCGCGGCGGCGGCCACGAACACGTAGAGGCCGAGCAGCAGGAAGGTGGAGAGGATCGCGGCGCGGCCGGGCGCGGTTTCGGGGTTCTCGGTCTCCTCGTTCACAGAGACGCCGCTGTCCCAGCCCCAATAGATGAAGACCGCCACCAGCAGCGCTTCGGTGATGGTGTCGGGATTGCCGGCCGTGAGCGGGTCGAACCAGCCGGCAGCTAAGTGCGCCGAAGCGGCTGGCGGGTTCGCACCGTAAACATGAACGAGCGCCAAGACGCCGAAGATCAGCAAGATCGCCAGCTCGGTCCCCAGCAAGAATTGCTGCGTGCGCGCGGAAAGCTCGATGCCCGAATAGCAGATCGCCGTCATGAGCACGATCCACGCCACGCCCGCGAGCGTCACCGCGAGCGTGGATGGCTCGCCCAATCCGAGCAGCTGGAAACTATATTGCCCCGCGATCACGGCGAGGCTGGGCATTACGAGGATGTTCGTGACCGTCAGCGCCCAGCCGCCGATCCAGCCCACATGCGGCCCCATGCTGCGCGCGGACCAGGCGAAGGTCGTGCCGCAATCGGGGTCGGCGCGGTTGAGGTAAAAATAGGCCGTGGCGATGCAGAGCATGGGCACGAAGGCCACGATCATCACGCCCGGCGTGCCGAAGGCGGCGATCCCCGCGATGGTGCCGAGCGCCGAGGCGAGGCTGTAGGCCGGCGCCGCCGACGCCACCCCGATGACGAGGTTGGAGAGGAAGGAGATAGCGTTCGGCTTGAGGCCCTTGTCCGCCACCGCGATTGCCGCGGCCTGTGATTCCACTGCCCCGTTCGTCTCCTGCATCGCCTGTCCCCGCTTGAGCGCCGCTGTGACATCACGCCATCTTGCATCTATTTAGAACGCTTCGCGGGAGAGACCATTCCCCCTCACCCGGCGGCTTTGCGGCCACCCTCTCCCGCGGGGGGAGAGGGTAAGTTCAGTGTTCCAACCGTAACCGGAAGAACAGAGGGCCATTGCAGCGTCCCTTCTCCCCTTGCGGGAGAAGGTCAGGATGAGGGGTTCTTTTTGGAAGGGCGTCAAGCCGAAGGCCTGGAGGCTCGCCTCGGGGCTGTTCATCTTTCTTTTCGGTCTCGCGCTGCGGAACATGCTCAAGATGAAGTGAGTTATCCGCGCAGCTCCACTAAAAGTGCATGAGTGCCATGACTTTTTGTGCTAGGTCAGACGAAGTTACAAAGGCCGATCTTGCTTAGAGGAAGAAACACTTCTTACAAGCACAAGAAGAGCCTCAAGAAAAAGAACGCATCGGACGAAAGCTTGAGCTGGATTTAAATAAGCTCTAGCGCTAAAGATTTAGGAGAGAGAACCCCGCGCCGGCATGCAGGGACTCAACCTGGGAGGAAACGGCAGATGGATTGGTATGAACCTGCGATAGCCATCGGAGCGCTTGTGTTCCTGATGGCTGTGGCCTACCGCGGCTTTAGCGTCATTATATTCGCGCCTGTTGCCGCGATGCTGGCCGTGCTTCTCACGCATCCGGCGAACGTCGCGCCGGTTTACTCCGGCCTCTTCATGGAAAAGATGGTCGTTTTCGTGAAGCTTTACTTCCCGGCGTTCCTGCTCGGCGCCATCTTCGGTAAGGTCATCGAGCTTTCAGGCTTCGCGAGATCGATCGTGGCCTCCGTCATCAAAATGGTCGGCCGCGAGCGAGCCATGCTCTCCATTGTGATCGTCTGCGCGATCCTGACTTATGGCGGCGTATCGCTCTTCGTGGTGGTGTTCGCGGTCTATCCGTTCGCCGCCGAAATGTTCCGCATGAGCAACATCCCCAAGCGCTTGATCCCCGGCACGATCGCGCTCGGCGCCTTCACCTTCACGATGGACTCGCTGCCCGGCACGCCCCAAATCCAAAACATCATTCCGACCACCTTCTTCGGCACCGATACTTGGGCTGCCCCTGTACTCGGCGTCGTGGGCTCGATATTCATCCTCACATTGGGCATAACTTTTCTCGAATGGCGGCGCAGAGCCGCGGCGGCCAAGGGCGAAGGATATGGCGAGAACCAAATCAACGAGCCGGAAGTCGTCGACGAATTTCACATGCCCAATCCCGTTATCGCTGTTTTCCCGCTGATCCTCGTCCTTGTGGTGAATTTCCTTCTCACCAATCAGATTCATATCCCGTTCACCGGTCAAACCATCGACCTCACTCTTTTGAGCTTTTATGGCGATACAGCCGAGGTTACACTGGCCGATGGACAGAAGGTGACCCAGGCTCTCAAGTCCATGAAAGCGATCTGGGCAGTGGAAGCCGCTCTCTTGCTCGGCATCTTTTTCGTTGTGATCTTCGCCTTCCGGACGGTCGCGAAGAAATTCGCCGAGGGGACAAAGTCCGCGGTTGGCGGCGCACTTCTCGCATCGCTGAATACCGCTTCCGAGTATGGCTTTGGCGCCGTCATTGCTGCACTGCCCGGTTTCATCGTCATCAAGCAAGCACTCCAGGCGATTCCCAATCCGCTCGTCAACGAAGCCGTCACGGTGACGACCCTCGCGGGTATCACCGGCTCGGCCTCGGGCGGAATGAGCATTGCCCTTGCCGCGATGAAGGACCGCTTTATCGAAGCCGCGCATGCTCACGACATTCCGCTGGCAGTTTTCCACCGCGTCGCCGCCATGGCGTCTGGAGGCATGGACACGTTGCCGCATAACGGTGCGGTCATCACATTGCTCGCCGTGACAGGCCTCACGCACAAGACGTCCTATGGCGACATCTTCGCAATTACCTGCATTAAGACGTCCGCGGTGTTCGTGGTGATCGCTTTCTACTACCTTACCGGCATATACTGATCTACCCCGAGCGGGCATTCCTGGCTATCGTCCATGGAGTGTCCGCCGGGAGTTGCTATTTTTTTTGCAGAGTTTTTTCCCGGAACCGGGAAGGCCACTTTTGGAAAACTCTGCCTAGGGAAAGGGGTATCGGAATGAGCGAGAAATACCTTCAGGGCAAGACCGCGGTGGTGACCGGCTCAACAAGCGGCATCGGGCTTGGCGTTGCGCAGGCGCTGGCTGCCGCCGGCGCAGACATTATGCTGAACGGCTTCGGCGATCCTGCGGCTATCGAGGCGCTGCGCCAGGAGATTGCCGGCACCTCCGGCGTCCGCGCGGCCTATAACGGCGCCGACATGTCGAAGCCCGACGAGGTCGAGGGCCTGATCGTAGCCGCGACGAAGGAGCTTGGCCGGGTCGATATCATCGTGAACAACGCCGGCATCCAATATGTCGCACCCGTCGGCGAGTTCCCGCGCGAGCGCTGGGACGCGATCATCGCGATCAACCTTTCGGCCGCTTTCCATGCGAGCCAGGCAGCCATGGCGCAGTTGCGCGCCCGCAACTGGGGCCGCATCATCAACATCGCCTCCGCGCATGGCCTCGTCGCGTCGGCGAACAAATCCGCCTATGTCGCGGCCAAGCACGGCATCATCGGCTTGACCAAGGCGGTGGCGCTCGAGACCGCGAAAACCGGCATCACCTGCAACGCGATCTGCCCCGGCTGGGTGCTGACGCCGCTCGTCCAGAAACAGATCGACGATTTGGCCGCGCGTGAGAACATTCCCGTGACGAAGGCGAAGGAACTTCTGCTCGTCGAGAAGCAACCCTCGGGCGAGTTCGCAACGCCGGCGCAGATTGGCGGCTTGGCGGCGTTCCTCTGCACCGAGCACGCGGCTCAAATTCGCGGCGCCTCGCTGACTGTCGATGGCGGCTGGACCGCTCAGTGATCGCGGCTTGAGCGCGATCTAGACCCCTCATCCCTGCCCCTCTCCCGCAAGGCGAGAGGGGAAGTGCCGCATCCGTTTTCCGCAAGTAAGACGGGAATTACGGCGTCCCTTCTCCTCTTGCGGGAGAAGGACAGGATGAGGGGTACACGGCCAAATATTCAAGAGCCCGGAAGGGGCCTGAAACACATGGAGGAAACACATGCCACATAAGCATCCCATGCTGGCCTCCCTGCAGACCCCGGACGGCGGCAAGGTGGTTTCGGCGGCGGAGGCCGTCCGGCTGATCCGCGACGGCGATACCATTGCAACCGGCGGCTTCGTCGGCATCGGCTTCGCCGAGGAGATCGCGGTTGCGCTGGAGGACTTATACCTGTCCTCCGAAGGCCATCATCTCCAGGCCTCGGGCAAACCGAAGAACCTCACGGTCGTTTATGCGGCGGGCCAGGGCGACGGCAAGACCCGCGGCCTCAATCACCTCGGCCATGAAGGGCTCGTGAAGCGCGTGATCGGCGGCCATTGGGGCCTCGTTCCGAAGCTGCAACGGCTCGCGGTCAACAATCTGATCGAAGCCTACAACCTGCCGCAAGGCGTCATCACCCATCTCTTCCGGGATATCGCGGCGAAGCGGCCCGGCCATCTCACCAAGATCGGCCTCGGCACCTTTGTCGATCCCCGCTTTGGCGGCGGCAAGATCAACGAACGCACCACCGAAGACATCGTCACGCTCATCGACATCTACGGCGAGGAGCATCTCCTTTACAGAGCCTTCCCGATCAATATCGGAATCATTCGCGGTACGACGGCCGATCCCGACGGCAATATCACCATGGAGAAGGAAGCGCTGACGCTGGAAGTGCTCGCCATCGCCATGGCCGCGCATAATTCGGACGGCATCGTCATCGCGCAGGTCGAGCGCATCGCGGAACGCGGCACGCTTAATCCGCGCCAGGTAAAGGTGCCGGGCATCTTCGTCGATTGCGTCGTGCAGGCGAGCCCCGAGCACCATTGGCAGACCTTCGCCACGCAATATAGCCCGGCCTTCAGCGGTGAGATCAAGGCACCGATGCGGGGCATTCCGCCCATGCCCATGGGCGAGCGCAAGATCATCGCGCGGCGCGCGGCGTTGGAGCTCAGGGCGAACGGCGTGGTCAATCTCGGCATCGGCATGCCGGAGGGCATCTCCAGCGTCGCCGCGGAGGAGAAGATCCTCGATCTTATGACGCTCACCGCCGAACCTGGCGTGATCGGCGGCATGCCGGCGGCAGGCCTCAATTTCGGCGCGGCCATCAACACGCACGCGATCATCGACCAGCCCTACCAATTCGACTTTTACGATGGCGGCGGCCTCGACACGGCCTTTCTCGGCCTTGCGCAAGCCGATGCGCGCGGAAACCTCAATGTCAGCAAATTCGGGCCAAGGCTTGCCGGCGCCGGCGGCTTCATCAACATCAGCCAGACTGCGAAAGAGGTTGGTTTTGTCGGCACCTTTACAGCGGGCCGGCTCCAGGTCGCCGTCGAGAACGGGGAACTGCGCATCATCGAGGAGGGCGACACCAAGAAATTCGTGGCCGAGGTTGAACACCGGACCTTCAGCGGCGAATACGCGCTGAAACGCAAGCAGCCCGTGCTCTACATCACGGAGCGCTGCGTGTTCGAACTGGTTGAAGGCGGCCTCGAACTGATCGAGATCGCGCCGGGCATCGATCTCGAACGCGACATCCTCGGCCAGATGAGCTTCGTTCCGAAAATCCGGGAGCCTCTCGAACTGATGGACCCCCGCATCTTCAAGCCGGCACCCATGGGTCTGCGCGAGGAAATGCTGGCCATGCCGATCGAGCAGCGCTTCTCCTACGATCCGCAGCAGAACCTGTTCTTCATCAATTTCGAAGGCCACGTCGTGCGCACGCACAAGGACGTGGAGCGCATCAAGAAGTGCGTGGATGCGGTGCTGCAACCCGTCGGCCGCAAGGTCTACGTGATCGTGAACTACGACAATTTCACGATCCTGCCCGACGTCATGGACGACTACGCCGCCATGGTGCACTACCTCGTCGAGCACTATTACTCCGGCGTGACGCGCTACACCACGAGCGGCTTCCTGCGCGCAAAGCTTGGCGATGCCTTCGAGCACCGCGAGGTGGCGCCGCACATCTACGAATTGGCTGCCGAGGCGCGCGTGCATCTGCGCGAGTTGGAGGATGAGGTGTTGGAGTAGCGGGTTTGGGCGTCATCCCGCGAGCCGCTCGCGGGGGGTGATGCAAACGACCGGCCGGTATCTCTGGGTGAGGCCGGTTAGCGGCCCCTCCCTCTTTTCGCAGGAAGGTCTCTTGATGGAGGTTGAGCAGCCGCGCCTCGTGACTCTTGAAGGTAAGCGCCCGAAACGGGCGCGGGTTCGCATGCGCTCGACGCAAAGTAACCGAGTGGTGCCAGTGCTGAGGCAAGCAGCAGGAAAGCCGCAAAGCGGGTTGCTTTACTATATTATAAGAGGCAATAAGAGATAGATTGCCGCACAGGTTGGGAAGTTTGTTTCCCGCTGAAAGGTAGTTGTATGCCTAGATACCAAAATGCACCGATCGAAGAGGCAATGTGCGAATTTACGTTCGCGCCACCCGATGAATCCGTTTCGCAATGGGACCCCACGTTGCCCGGCAGAATGCAGCAGCACATCGACCTTAAGTCTGTTTATAACGGGAAGCCACGCGAACAACAAATCCAGCAAATCATGGCTTCGCAGCTCCAAGCAGTACCCAATATCGCAGTCTCTTCCGCCTTGCTACGCGTACTCCTGCCAACCCAGGACGGAAAAGCCGTCCTTGGGATCGGTCCAAATACACTTTCAATCAGCTCGCTTCGCGAATATGAAGGCTGGAAGCACTTTAAGCCAAGAATTGGTATTGCTTTAAAAGCCTATCAAGAAACCGCGCACACCAATAAAATTCTTAAAGTTACTTTGAAGTACGTTAATCGCATCATCGCGCCACAGCCTGGAGCTTCGACTGCGGCCCGCTTTTTGTTAGACATTCCACCACGCCAGGAAGCCGTCATTGACAAGACCGGCGAGCGCATCATAGCTACGCTTTCAGCCTATCATTATCGAAAGGAGTTTATTCTCCCGGACCAGACAAAGGTCGGGGTCACTCAAGCAACCCTCCAACCGGCCAACCCAGATACAAGCGAATTTCTGCTCGATATAGAAACCGTCTGGGATCATCAAGCAATCGAAGACTCCGAACTCGCAATCGAAAAAGTGGAATCCCTTCACGACATCGAAGGCGCATTCTTTGAGAGCTTCATTACCGATGCGGCAAGGAGCCTTTTCAATGGAACCTAACTTTAGCCTCCCACTCGACTCGAAGCGGCCAGCTACATCTCAAGCCACTCCTCAGTATCAGTTTCCGCTCGTTTCATGTGGCCTCGCTTTAACGCTGACGTTGATCCAACCGACTTTGCCAAGCGTCTCACTTCATGACAGGATCAGCATACAGCTCGAGCAACCGACCACACGTCCTGTAATTGAAATAAGAAGCGCCGGTTTGACGGACGTACACATCAAAATCGAAGACAAGGTCGAGTTTAGAAAGGATGGAGAAGCCCTTATCAAGGGAACCGGCATTGAGGTTCATCGTATCGCAGCTTTACTGTCTGGCGGCATGTCTCCTAATGAAATTCTCGAAGATTACCCTTCCTTGACGCTCGATCAGGTGTTAGCCGCCAAGGCATACGCAAAAGCCCATCCAGAAACTGCTTATTCCTATCCAGGAAAGACGGTCAAGAGAGCACTTAAAGGAGCCGGCTTCGAGGCCTTGGATGAGGTTCTCGGTTGGGGATGAAGTTTCTGTTGGATAACAACGTCTTTGGCCAGGTCGGTAAAACGAACCCCCATGAGAATGTCGCTTCCTGGCTTCGCCAGGTGGACGACTCCGATCTTGCGCTCAGCGTGTTAACCATTTTTGAAGCAAGCAAAGGAATTGCAAAGCTCAAGCCGCGTAAGCCAATTGCAGCCGATGAAATCAATTTGCGCACAACAGATATCATTGCGGCTTTCGGCGAGCGAATCCTCCCGGTTACAAAGGAGATCGCGGATCTTTGGGGGGCGTTGCTTGGAGAGTCAGAAAAGCATATTTTCGACACGGGCATAGCTGCCACGGCGAGGGTGCATGGGCTGGTGGTTGTCACCCGAAATCTCGACGACTATGGGGGCCGCGGGGTGGCAACGCTTGATCCTTTCAAAAAGCCGCCGAAGATCAACCCTCCCTGAGGTGAAGGATGTCCGAGGAGTTCCGCAGCTGAGGGTACAGCGGTTGCGCTCTGACATCGAACCGAGGTCCGCTCGCGACCCACTTCTGCCTTTCGAATGGAGAAATCGCCGAATCAGCCTCGGGTCAAACGCCGCCCCCGGACTGTAACGATCGGCTATTTGGCTTCGGCAGAGGTTCTGGCCATTCCGGCGCGAGTCGCCCTCGAAGCAAGCCCCCAACCTTACACCAATTGAAACGGATGCGGATGATTTGACCGCTACAGCAGGCAAAGTGTACATTGATATGGGGTGCTCTGATTGAATGAAAAACACACCCTGCGGCTATTGGGCGAGCGGCTCGCGTGCTCCCCGGTAAACGGGATGGGCGTGCCTGAATGACTCCGCCAGCCGCGCAATGTGGAGGATAAAACGAATGCGTAATGTAATCGCTGCTCTCTTTTTACTGCCGGCGCTGATGTTCACCGCCGGTTCCTCGAACGCCGTGCCGGCCGGCACTGGGCAGCAGAGTTTACCGCCTTCGATGGTCGCGAAGGTTGCTTGCGGTCCGTTTTGGGGACGGCACTGCCCCCCCTTTCGCACCTGGACCTGCAACCGCTGGGGGCGTTGCTGGTGCGCGCGCTGCGGGTGACGGCGTATCGCCTGCATCGACCTTGTGCACCGGTCGCTAGGCAATAAACGAAATCGGACGAGGGCGTTGGCGGTTCCGTGCGAACTTGGCAGCGCCCTCACCTGCGCGTGTGGCGCGCGTTACGGGGAGAGCAAGCGATGCGGATTGGAATTGACCTGGGCGGAACGAAAATCGAGGCCATCGCGCTTGGCGAGAGCGGCGCCACGCTCGTGCGGCATCGCGTCGACACGCCGGTGGGCGATTATGAAGCGACGCTCGACGCCATTGCCGGCCTCGTGGATCTGGTTGAGCGGGAGACGCAAAGCCGGGGCACCGTTGGGGTAGGGTCGCCCGGCGCCATCTCCCGGCGAACCGGACTTCTGAAGAACTCCAACAGCACGGTTCTCAACGGCAAGCCGCTCGATCGCGATCTTGCAGCGAGGCTGGCGCGGCCCATCAAGCTCGAAAACGACGCCAACTGCTTTACGCTGTCGGAGGCAATCGACGGCGCGGCGGCGGGAGCCAATGTGGTCTTCGGCGTGATCCTTGGGACAGGCGTCGGAGGCGGTATCGCCGTCGCGAGGCAGGTGATTTCCGGTCCGAACGGCATCGCCGGCGAGTGGGGGCATAATCCTTTGCCCTGGGCCAGGCCCGACGAACTTCCGGGCGCCACCTGCTATTGCGGCAAGACCGGCTGTATCGAGACTTTCCTATCGGGTCCTGGGCTGTCGCGCAGTTATCGCAGTTTTACGGGGGAAACGCGCACGGGCAGGGAGGTCGCCGCTGCATTCCGGGAAGGGGATATTGGGGCGGCCACCTGCTTAGAGGCCTATCTCGACCGGCTGGCGCGCGGCCTCGCCTCCATCGTCAACGTGCTCGACCCCGACGCGATCGTGCTCGGCGGCGGCCTCTCCAATATCGAAAAGCTGTATGCGGAATTGCCGGCCATGATTGGGACTTATGCCTTCTCCGATAGCCTTCGCACCCCGGTCTTGCGCGCCGCGCATGGCGATTCGAGCGGTGTGCGCGGGGCAGCTTGGCTTTGGCCGGCAACGGAGTAGCGACCAAGCCTGGCGCGTTTAGCCGAACTCCTCTTAAGGCTGGTCCAGCCCGGCTTCACCTTCGCCGCCTGCCGGCTGCGGCGTGAAGGCTAATTGGGTGCGCCGGAGGTGCTGCAAATCCGTGAGAATAGCTTCACTCTGGAGCCGGTGCGCGGGCAATCCTGCGAAAAAGGGGGCGTAGTCCTGTGTGAGGTCCTGCAGCCGGCTTCTGAGCTGGCCGATTCGATTGCCCTTCGGCGATGGAAGTTGTGCAGCGAGAAATCGCATGTCGACTCCGTAAGAAACCATCGAGTTGCAATCCATCTCTACGTAAAGTTGTATAATTTATCCTTAACGGCTCCTACGGTCCGGTGTGTTAGTTTAAGTTTATTTTGAAGCTCAGGGACATTCGAGGGATGATACGCAGCATCGCCGGCTTCGCGGGTCGGACGTGCTTCGCCTACCCTCCACGTTCGAGACCGCCTGCCGCCTCTTCACCATGAGGAACGGCGGAAGAACCTCATCCTGAGAATCTGCACTCAGCGGGGTCTCAGAAGGATGAGGGCTCCGTGAACCCTCATGCGACCCGCCGCTGCTTCAAGTGGCGCACCGCTGCGCGGCGTGCGAACAATCGCCGCAGGGCTGTCACCTCATCGCTCTCTGAGATGGATGATCGTCGCTCCGCCGCGGACCGGGGCGTATTTTTTCAACAGTATTCCCAGCCCCCCCGCGGCCGCTGTGGAAACAAAAGCGGCTACCGTAAATACCATAACGGCTGTTCTCATGGTGCGTTGCTGAAGAGCAGCGCGTCCGTAAATTGTAATGATGTAGACCAGCATCGTTATAGCCATGGGCGCAAGCCAGGCCACATGTTCTTTCCACTCCATGCCAACATTATGCCAATCGGAATACTCTTCGTTCGACAGCAGCAACCGGCGCGGATAGTCTATAAGGTCAGCTATATTGAGGGGTGGAACAGCGCGATACCAGGGATAAATGATGTAGGAGCCGGAGAACACGGTCGTCCAGCTCAGGACCGCCATAGCGACGAGGAAAAATGGGAGTAGAGATACAGGCTGCTTGTGCAGACCTACCCGTTCGCCAAGGGACCCCAGCCGGTAAAGTTCCGTGAGCGCGCCGGAAAATGCGAGCATGAACAAGGCGCCGAATCCTACCCCATGCAGCATGCTGATGAGATCATGCGTCGTAACTTCCATCGCGTGGTTTCCCCGCACAGCCCGCGCCCCAACTGAATCTGGGACTTGACTTTAAAAAGCGAAGATGGGCACGCCCGCTTTTTCCTAATGTTGCCATCAAACCGCCCGCGGTCGAGTGCGCCGTACCGCCCTACTGCCGCGATCACACCTTGGCCTGCGCTCATTTTGCACACCCTGAACCTGGCGCTGAAGCCTAGCAATCTCGCAAATGCGAAATGACATCTTTCGCATCTGCGAAGCTGGGGGATCAGGCCATGCGGACAACACCGAAGGAACGTGTGAAAGTCTGGGACCCGTTGCTCCGGGTTGGGCATTGGACGCTGGCCACGGTCTTTACGACGGCCTACCTGACCGGCCACGCCGGAACAGAGCACAGCGACCTCCACGAACTCGCAGGCTATACCGCCGGCGGGATACTCATGTGGCGCATCGTTTGGGGCATCAACGGGCCCAGGACCGCACGCTTCAAGACTTTCGTCCGCAGCCCAGTGGCGGCCTTGAACTATGCGTTCAAGCTGATACGCGGCAAGGCGCCCCGATATATAGGCCACGAGCCGGCGGGCGCGGCGATGATCGTCGCAATTCTGGCCTGCCTATCGCTGACGGTCTCAACCGGCGTCATCACCAATCGCGGCCGGGCGCCGGTCGCGCAAACAGCGGCGACGGCGGTGGCGCCAGAGCCCTCGAACAAAACTCCCGCACGGACCGCGGCCGGCACCGCCGCCGGCGCAAGCAACATCGTGGGAGAGGTTCACGGCGTGCTCGCCAGAATGACCCTCGCGCTCGTGCTCATTCACATCCTCGGCGTTCTCTATGCGTCACTAGTCCATCGCGAAAACCTCGCGGGTTCGATGGTAACGGGCCGGAAGCGCCTGGAGGACGTCTGACCGGGCTGCGAACAAGAATGTCGTTTTGAGCGGGCCTCTAGCGCAACGAGTTAAGACAGGAAAACGCGACAGCCGCAAATCATCGAGGCTCGGCACAGGCCTTGGCGGCTAGCCATTCTTGAATTCCGCCGGAGGCCAAAGCGTTGGGGAAGCCGGGACCCTTTGTTTAGACTTCCCCCGGCCCCGCCAATTCAATCAACTTCGTTTTCTGGTTCGACCGGGGCAAGGAGCCGGGCGCCACCACCGCAACCGCTGGCCGGATCGCCAAGAGCTCGCGGCATCGCCGGGCGATGTCATCGGCCAGCGCGTCCCATTCGGCCTGCGGCAGGCTCTCGCCGGCTTCGACCACCAGCTTCAACGGCGGCACGACCAGAGGCGGCGGCGCGTCGAGGCGGATGCGCATCTGGCCGGAGGCGCGTGGGTGGAACATCAGCACAACGTCATGCAAAGCGGAGGGATAGACCTTCACACCTTTCACGTTCAGGATATCATCGGCGCGGCCCGTGATGGACATGCGCACGCCGAACCGGCCGCAGCCCGGACATTCGTTGACATCCAACTTGAGAATATCGCCGGTCGCGTTGCGGAAGGCGGGGGCGGCCTCGTAGCCGAGCGCCGTATGAATGGCCTCACCAACTGCGCCATCCTCGATGGCTATGGGCTGCTTGGTGATCGGATCGGTCAGGTCGTAGCGGAAGCAATGGTCCTCTGCCATGTAATGCATACCGTGATAGCCGGCGGATCCGCAGGAGATCGTGGCATTGTGCCAGGCGCCTCCAGTCATGTCGAAAATGCGGGCGCCATAAGCCTCCGTCACGCGCTCGCGGAAGGCCGCCAGCCCCACGCCGGGCTCGCCGGAGCAAAACAGCATTTCGATCCCAAGATCGCCTACGGTCACGCCGATCTCCTGGGGCGCGCGCTCGATCAAATGGCTCACCAGCGAAGGCGTCGCGAACAGCGCCCTGGGCCGGGTATATTGGATATAGCGCAGGATCTTCGGTATCCCGCCTTCCGCGCCCACCGCGACGGGCCGGGCGCCGAACGCCTCCAGCGCCTGGACAATCGTAATGCCGGCCAGCCACAGGCTCAGCCCGAACGCATGCAAGACGGTGTCGCCCGGACGCAAGCCCATCAGGCTGAAGAGGCGAGCCATGATCAGGTGATTGGTGGCGAGGTCGCGCTTGGTGAAGGCGTAGAAGGTCGGCTGCCCGGTGGTCCCCGACGTTGCCGCGATGTGCACCACCGTCTCCAGCGGCGCCGTCAAATGCAAACCGAAGGGATGGCCATAGCGCTCCAGCGATAGTTCCTGGGATTGCCGGTGCCGTTGCTTGTCGAGGAAGGCGGGCAGGCGCCGGAAATCGTCGAGGCTGCGGATATCGTCCGGAGAGGTGACGCCGGCTTCGAGAAAGCGCTGCTTGTAGTAGTCTTCGTTGGTGAAGACATAGGCGATCTGCTTTTTCAGCTTTTCGAACTTCAAGGCGCCGAGGGTGGCCAGATATTCGCCGGGATCGCGGGTATCGATGCCGTAATGCGTGGTAAAGCCGGTCATGGCGAACGCAGCCTCAAACGCCTTGGAAATCCGGAGCGCGTTTGGCCTTGAACGCGGCGAGGCCCTCATCCATGTCGGCGCTGTAGGTGACCTCGTCGACTTGCCGGCGCGCGATGGCGGCGGCTTCGGACGGCCCCTTGGGCAGGGTTTGCTGCACGAAGTTCTTCAGGAGCGCCAGGACGAGCGGCGCGTTGGCGGCGAGCTTTTCCGCCCATTCGAGGGCGGCGTCCACCTGCTGGCCCACGGGCACGATTTTATTCACGAAGCCCACCTCATAGGCGCGCTGTGCGCCGATGGGTTCACCGAGCAGCAACAGTTCCATGGCGATCTTGTGGGGAATGCGCGCGGACATCGAAGAGATCAAGCCGCCGGAAAAGCCGACCTTGGCTTCGGGATAGACGAATTTGCAATTCTCCGCTGCCACAAGGAGATCGGTATATTGGAGGAGAGCCAAGCCGCCCCCAACCACCCATCCGGCGGCCGCGCCGATGATGGGCTTGTCGACGGCGGCGCCGATGCCCGGAATGGCCCGCCACAGATCGTGCGGAACGTCGTCGAGATCGGCTCCGGCGCAAAAGGCGTCGTTGCCCGTCCCGGTCAGCACAGCGACGCGGTCGTCGGAGTTGCTGAAGCGAACCCAGGCGGAGTTGAGCTCGCCAACCATCTCTCGTGTCAGGCTGTTTTTCTTTTCTGGGCGGTTGATGGTGATGATGGCGATTTTGCCGCGGGACTCGTAGGTGACGACGCTCATGACCGTTTTGGCTTTCTATCCGGAACTATCCAGTTGAGTTGTTGATGCCGCCGGGCGGCTTACAAGCTCAGCTATACTGGCTTCGTATGTCAAGAGATCAAGCTTTGCTGCCCAAGGCTGCGGCTCAAAAGCGCTCCTGATCTCGAGGCGCGCGTTCGCTCGATTGGGCTACCAGGAGTATCCGCTTGTCTGTTGCTGTGACGTTGCGGGGTGCTTATCGCATCGAGCCGTGAGCCGGCGCAATTTCTTTACTTTTGGTCGTGGAGGGCAATCAGGACAACTCACGGGACGCAAAGCGCGGATAGGTCGCACGCAGACTGTCAGCAACGGTGCCGCGCAGAAACATCAGGTCTTGCGGCTCGGGCGCCGGCGTCTCGTGCACATCCGGCGCAACCGCAAAGGTGAACCCAGTCGCTGCGCGGATGCTGTCCACGCTCTCGCCGGGATGGAAGGACTGCAACGTGAAAGCAGCGGCGGCACGGTCGAAGCGGAACACGGCGCGTCCGGTGACGAGAACGCGCGGACCGCCGGTCCTATAGGCGCCGTCCGGGCCGCTGCCGCGGGCGCTGATGAAGTCCACCCGTTCCACCAGCACCCGTGGGCTATGCTCTTCACGGAACACCACCACATTGGGCACCAGTGCGTAGAGATAGGCTGAGCCGTAGCTGCCGGGGAAGCGCATCTTGCCCGCGGGATAGCCGCCAACACTCACGAGATTGAGATTGCCCGCGCCGTCGATTTGGCCGCCGCCGAGAAAGAAACTGTCGAGCCGCCCCTGCGCCGCAAAGTCGAACAACTCGCGTCCGCCATCCGTGAACGGCCAATGCTTTGCCGAACCAAGAATGATCGCCTCGACCGCGCCGGACGCTTGCGTGCGGGCAAGGAGCGCGGCGGCAGCCGGAACAGGCGAATTGGTGCCAACGGCGACGGTGGGCGATCCCTGCACCGCGCGGGCGAGAACGGTGGCTAGGAACTCGCCTTTGCTGAAGTCACGCTCGCGCATCGAGCCATTCCTTGACCAGGCTTGCAAAGGCCGCCGCGCTGCGCGACGCTCCGGCATAGCGGGTGAGCGCGCTTTCGTCTCCCGGCGCGCGGCCCTGCATAGGCAAAGGCCAGGTTCCCCCCGGCACCACGGCCACCCGATGCACGTACAGATGCGGCAGCGTGCCCGGCGCCATGAGCGGGTCGTCGAGCAGATTGCCGGGGTGAAGCTCTTCCACCGTGACCAGGGTCTTGGCTGAAGCGTGGGCGAGTGCGGCAAGTTCGCGGCGCACGCCGATCCAGACATTCCCCGCGCGATCTGCCAGTGCCGCATGGAACAGCGCCACGTCCGGGCGGATGGCAGGGATCAGCACGATGGGATCTTCCGCTTCCGCAAATGGGTTTTGAATCACCTTCCAATCGGAGCGGTTCACCAAGAGATCGGTGCCGAGGATGCCTCGCAAAGGCAAAAAGGGGACGCCCTTTTCCGCAGCCTGAAACGCGGCGTGGAGCGCGGGGCAAGTGGCATCCTTGATCGCGATTGCACCGGCGGCAATGGCGGCGCGGAACCGTTCGGCCATGCCATATTCGCCAAGCGACACGCCTGCCGTCTCGATGGAGTCCACAAGCCCGGCGCCAATCAAGAGATCCGCCTGCAGACCCGAAGTGGGGGCGGTAACGAGGCGCAGGCCGCTGATTTCCCGTCGGATGATTTGAAGGGTGGCTGACAGTGCAACACCGGCATAATCGGGGGGGATGGCAAGGCACGCCCCCTTTGCAATTCCATCTACCAATTCGGGCAGCGTCACCAGCTTATGCGTCATGAGAGGCTTTCGTCACCCAAACCGGCCCGGCCAGAGGTTTCCTCAATGTATAGTCCCATGATGGTAGTTTTTGAGTGGTTGGCAACATAGCCGAGGACGGCCGGCGGGTAATCCGATCACCCTATTCCGCAGCTCTCATCGGCATGGCCGCAAGAGTTCCCGCTTCGTCGTACTCGGCGGAAATATCTTTGTTCGTGTAATCGGCCAGGAGCGAGGTGGCTACGAGGCTGATAAGCGCGCAAGCCAGGATATAGATCGCGATCGCATATCCCGAATGATAGCGGGCGAACAGGGCGGTTGCAATCAGCGGCGCCGGACCGCCGGCGATCAGCGAAGCAAGCTGGTATCCAAGCGACGCGCCGCTATAGCGCAACCGGCCGGTGAAGGATTCCGCGATGAGCGCGGCCTGCGGTCCGTACATCATGTCATGCGGGATGAGCGAGAGCACGATGGCGAGGAAGATCCAGCCTGGAATCGCGGTGTTCAACAGCGCAAAATAGGCGAAGCCGTAAATCCCCGTCGCGGCCGCGCCCAGCATATACATGCGCTTCCTGCCGATCCGGTCGGAGAGATAGCCCGAATAGGGGATGGTGAAGAACGAGAAGACCGAGCCCGTGAGGACGCCGATCAAAATAAGGTCACGCGAGCTTCCGAGCACCGTGGTGCCGTAGGTGAAGACGAAAGCCGTGAAGATGTAGAAGGGTGCCTGCTCCGCCATACGCGCGAGCGCCGTGAGGATGATTTCCCTGGGCTGGCGCCGGATGACCTCAAGCGCAGGGGCTTGCACGAGTTTGTTTTCAGCCGCTAGACGGCGGAAAGCCGGCGTTTCCAAGATTCCGAGCGGTAAAGGCCGATACCGACCATGACAATGCTGAGCAGGAAGGGCGCGCGCCATCCCCAGGTCAGGAACTCGTCGCCGGATATGGCGCTGAAAGCGAGCACGGCGAGATTGGCTAAGAATAGGCCGGCCGGGACGCCGAATTGCGGCCACGAGGCGATCAGTCCGCGGCTCTTATTGGACCGCGCCCACTCCATCGAGAGAAGCACCGATCCACCCCATTCGCCGCCCACGCCGGCGCCCTGGATGAAGCGCAGCACGGTGAGGATGACGGCGCCCCAGATTCCGATTTCTTCGTAGGTGGGAACGAACGCTACCAGGAACGTGGCGATGCCCATAAGCAGAAGCGTGGCGATTAAATTAACACCCCACTCAGGCTCAGCTTTTCCAGCGGCCTGTTAGGCAGCGGCTGCCTCCGCCGCTGCGGCCGGCGCGGCGGTTCTGCCAAGGATCATGTCGGCTGCCTTCTCCGCGATCATGATGGTGGGCGCATTCGTATTGCCGCTGATGAGCCGCGGCATGATGGAAGCGTCGACCACGCGCAAACCGTCCATGCCGCGCACCCGGAGCGTCTCGTCGACGACCGCCATATCGTCTTGCCCCATCTTGCAGGTGCCAACCGGGTGATAGATGCTCTCAGCGGTCGCGCGGTGATGGCCGTCGATCTCCGCGTCGGATTGCACCTGGGGGCCGGGCAAGAACTCCTCTCCGCGATAAGGGTCGAAGGCCTGCTGCCGAAAGACAGAGCGGCCGATCTTGAAGCCCTCGCGCAAGGTTCGCAGGTCGGCCTCGGTTTGCAGGTAGTTGGGCTGAATGGCCGGATGCGCGAGCGGATCGGCCGATTTGAGCGTAATCTCGCCGCGCGCCTCGGGACGCTGCAAGTTGTAGTAGGCCATATACCCATGCCGGTAGATGATCTTCCGGCCGTGATCGGCATAGAGGACCGGCACGAAGTGAAATTCGAGGTCGGGCGCTGCCGCTCCATCGTCGCTCTTGAGGAAAGCCAAGGTTTCGAGCCCCATCGTGGATGCTGGGCCCTTATGCGTGAGGAGATAGCGGAGGACGTGGAAGGGCAGGGCCGTTGGCTTTACGACCGAATAAAGCGAGACCGGCTTCGTGCAATAATGCTTGATCGCGCCATGCAAATGATCCTGGAGATTTTTGCCAACGCCGGGAAGATCGTGGACGGGCTTGATCCCATGAGCCGCGATTTCATCGGCAGGGCCGATGCCGGAGAGCAGAAGCAGCTGCGGGGAATTGATCGACCCGCCGCACACGATCACCTCCCGTCTGGCCCGGATGACGTGCTTTTGTTTCCCATGGATATAGTCCAGGCCCACCGCCCGGCCGTTCTTGAGGAGGATGCGGGCTGCTTGTGCGCGAGTGATGACGCTGAGGTTTTGCCGCTCCAAAACGGGATGAAGATAGCAGACGGCGGCGCTGGCCCGGCGCCCGCTGGCGGCCGTCGTATCGAGAGGGCCGAAGCCTTCCTGTTGTGGCCCATTAAAGTCGGAGGTGTACGGATAGCCGGCCTGCTTTCCGGCCTCGATCCATGCGAGATTGAGAGGAGCCGCAATGCCAGGTCTCGACACCTTCAACGGGCCGTCACTACCGTGATACTCATCCGCACCGGGCAAATATGTTTCCGACTTTTTGAAATAAGGTAGAACATCGTCCCAAGACCAGCCGTGATTGCCAAGCTGCGCCCACGTGTCGTAGTCGCTCGGGACGCCGCGGATGTAGACCATCGCGTTGATCGAACTCGAACCGCCAAGAACCTTGCCGCGCGGCCAGAACAGCCGGCGCCCGTTCAATCCGGTCTGAGGCTCGGTGTTATAGCCCCAATTGGCCAAGCCGGTCATCATAAGGGCGGCATAACCTGCCGGCATGTGGATGAGGAAGTTCGTGTCGCGCGAACCGGCCTCCAACAGAGCAACCCTGATCGAGGGATCGGCCGACAGCCGGTTTGCCAGCACGCAGCCCGCCGAGCCGCCCCCAGCGATGATGTAATCGTAGGCCATGCTAACGTCTCCACCCTCTTATTTTTTTCTGCGGCTAAGGTGAAGTGTGCTGCGCGCAATTCAATCCCACCACAGGGCGAACGCCCGCTCCCTCAGGGATGCGGGACCCAGGAAGGTATAAGAAAAGCTCGATCCCGCATGCGTGACAAATGCTCGCAAGAAAGCGGGGATTCATAAAAACGGAAATGATGCGAATTGACCCGCGATGGTTTAATATTGCTCATTGGGATCGTCCGCGGGAATGAAGAATGAATAACGCGTGTAGCCGAAGCGCTCCTGCCCGCTCCCCTAGCAAGAGTACCGCATGATCGATGGTTGGGTTATAATAGGTTTTTCTTTCCTCTACATAGGCGCATTGTTTTGTATCGCCTATTGGGGCGATCGTGCTGGTAAAAAACAAGGCACCCTCAAGGAGCGCCCGTATGTTTACGCGTTCGCTCTCGCCGTCTATTGTACGTCCTGGACATTTTTCGGAAGCGTAGGATCCGCGTCACAGCACGGTTTGGATTTTATTGCCGTTTATCTCGGGCCGATTGCCGCGTTTCTACTTGCGGCTCCTATTTTACGCCGCGTTATGCGGCTCACCAAGACACAGAACATAACGTCGATTGCGGATTTCGTCGCTGCACGATATGGCAAAAACCCAGCGGTGGCTGCCATCGTGACGGTCGTTGCCGTCGTGGGATTGCTACCCTACATCGCTTTGCAGCTTAAGGCCCTATCTCAGTCGATCGCTTTGCTGCTTGGCCATCCCTCGGAAGATGCCAGGGCGGTGAAGCTTCTGCCCAGCCTCGACATGGACCTTCTGATTGCGCTCGTGCTCGCGGCGTTTGCCATTCTTTTCGGCGCGAGACACACGGACGCCACCGAGCATCAGCGCGGGCTCATGCTCGCGATCGCGGTCGAGTCGATGGTGAAGCTTGCCGCTTTTCTCGCCGTAGGCTGTTGCGTCGTATTCTGGATGTTCGATGGATTCGGACCCCTTTTCGCGGAGGCCGCCGCGAGACCCGAGATCGCGCGGCTGTTCAGCAATGGCATCCACGGCGGGACTCTGCTGACTGTGACGTGGCTGAGTTTCGCCGCCATCTTTCTACTGCCGAGGCAGTTTCACGTTACTTTTGTGGAAAATGTTTCCGAAGACGAGCTTAAGAAAGCCTTGTGGGTTTTCCCGATTTATCTGATCGTCATTAATATTTTTGTTGTTCCTGTCGCCATCGCGGGTGTCCTGAAATTCTCGGGAACCGATATCCCGCCGGATATGTACTTGCTGGCCCTTCCCCATGCGGAAGGTTATCACTTTTTTACATTTCTCGCCTTTCTGGGCGGGCTTTCAGCGGCGACCGCGATGGTGGTCGTGGAGACGGTCGCCCTTTCCATCATGGTTTGCAACGACCTCCTTCTGCCTCTCATCCTGAAGCAACGCGCGGCAAGGGCTGACGGCCGTCAGGATATGAGCGGGTTCCTGCTCAATATTCGCCGGGCCAGCATATTGGGCATCATCCTGCTCGCCTACGCCCTCTATGACAACATTGGGAAGACGACGCTCGCCGAGATCGGGCTCTTGTCCTTCGCGGCTATAGCCCAATTCGCGCCGGCCTTTTTTATCGGCCTTTTCTGGCGGCGGGCCACGGCGCGGGGCGCTGCCGCCGGGATCCTCGCAGGATTTGCGATCTGGGCTTACACGCTGCTTTTGCCGAAATTGCTCGGCGACACCGCGTTCGGTGCGGCCTTCCTGAAGGACGGCCCGTTTGGATTGGCGATGCTGCGTCCCGAACGGCTGTTTTACCTCCAGTTCGATCACCTCACCCATGGCGTCGTCTGGAGCTTGTTTGCGAACATCTTCGCGTTCGTCTCTGTTTCCCTCCTGCGCCCGCTCGAACCCATCGAGAGGCTTCAGACAAACATCTTCATCGAAGACGCCCCGCCCCCACAGCCAGGGCTTCCGGCGTTCCGGCCATGGCGCACCAGGGTGCCCTTCGACGATCTGATCTCAACGGTGTCCCGCTATTTGGGCGAGGAGCGCACAAGGCGCTCGTTCGCCGATTACATGTCGATCCGGGGCATCGACGCCAAAGGACACGCCCATGGGGATATGCATGCGCTGAAATTCACCGAGAACCTGCTCGCCAGTGCCATCGGCGCACCCTCCTCCCGCCTCGTCATGTCCCTCATGCTCAGGCGTCTGAATGTCGGGCGCAACTCCGCGCTGAAGCTTCTCGACGAAGCGTCCGAGGCCGTTCAATACAATCGCGACCTGCTGCAGACCGCGCTCGACCATGTCGACCAAGGGATCGCGGTTTTCGACAAGAAGATGCAGCTGATTTGCTGGAACAGGCAATTCCGAGACCTGCTTTTTCTGCCCCAGCAATTCGGCCGCGTCGGGACGCCTCTTGACGAAGTCGTCCGGTACATGGCCCAACGCGTGCAATCCGATCCGACAGCGGTCGAGGAGTTGGTCACCGACCGGATCACAAAATATCAAGTGACGCTCGAAGTCTTTCACGAGCGTTCGATCGAGGGCCGGGTAGTCGAAGTTCGGATCAATGGCATGCCGCTCGGCGGTATCGTGGTGACATACACCGATATCACCGAACGCGAGACTGCCGCCGACGCCCTTTCGAGAGCCAACGAGACGCTGGAACGGCGCGTTCACGCCCGGACGCAGGAACTTGCCATCGCCAAGGCCGAAGCGGACGAAGCCAACCTCAGCAAGACGCGTTTTCTCGCCGCAGCCAGTCACGACGTTTTGCAGCCGCTCAACGCCGCGCGGCTTTATGCGGCAAGCCTGCTTGAGCGGGCTCCCTCAGGCGAACTCGGCCGGCTAGCCCGCAACATCGATGCATCGCTCGACGGCGTCGAAGAAATCTTGAACGCGCTGCTCGACATTTCACGGCTCGATAGCGGCGCCATGAAGCCCGACTACACCGTGTTCCCCGTCAAGGATTTGCTTGAGCAGCTCCGGATCGATTTCGAGCCCGTCGCGAAATCGCGCGGCATATCGTTCACCATCGTGCCCTCCTACGCGCTCGTCAGGTCCGACCGCAAGCTCCTGCGCCGGATCTTGCAAAACCTCGTTTCCAACGCGCTCAAATATAACAAGGATCGGGGCCGTGTCCTTCTGGGTTGC
The DNA here is from genome assembly GCA_963817705.1 of uncultured Alphaproteobacteria bacterium. Classification (GTDB taxonomy): domain Bacteria; phylum Pseudomonadota; class Alphaproteobacteria; order Rhizobiales; family Rhodomicrobiaceae; genus Rhodomicrobium. The sequence continues at coordinate 92,038 of CAWFPF010000002.1, read as the reverse complement.
CGCCGCCGCGCGCGTGGCCTTCATATCGAGGTCCATGACACGGGACCCGGCATTCCGGAGCATCAGCGCGCTTTGATCTTCAAGGAGTTTCAAAGGCTGGAGTCGAACAGCCTCGGGGTGCCCGGCCTCGGTCTCGGCCTTTCCATCGTAGATCGCATGTGCCGCGTGATGGATCACGAGCTGATGCTGAAATCGGCCCCTGGCCACGGATCGGCATTCTCGGTCGGCTTGCCGCTGGCGCGATGGTCAGATATGGAACAGCCGCGGCCCTTCAACATGCGGCCGCTTCCTTATGGCAATTTGCGCGGCGCGATTGTGCTTTGCCTCGACAACGACAGCAGCATCGTCGATGGCATGCGTACGCTTCTCGCAAACTGGCACTGTCCGGTCGTCACCGCGTCCGACAGCGCCGCAGCCATCGAGCAACTCCAGGCTGCGCGTATAAAGCCGGACATCATCGTCTCGGATTTTCATCTGGACCACGCGAACGGGCTCGAAGCGATCCAGGACATTACCGCCGCCTGCCGCTCCAATATCCCGGCCATTATCATCACGGCCGATGGTGCGCACGAGGTTCGCAAGGCCGTCAGCGACGCAGGCCACGCCTACTTGCAAAAACCCGTCAAGCCGGCCGCCTTGCGGGCCCTGATCTCGCAAATGATCATCCAGCGGCGGGCAGCGGAGTAGAATACAAGTGCCCAGTTTCGCCAGCCAGGACGGGGAAGACCCCATTAACCTGTTCTTCTGCCGCGAGGGGAGAAGAGACGGCCTTACAGCTGCTGCGGTCTGCCCTCTCCCCTCGCGGGAGCGCATCTGTGTTCGACGTCAAGCATGTTGAGGTGTCCAATAGCGGTCTTTGCGGATGAGTGTGTTAGCGAGCAGCACGAGCTTGCGCATGACTGCGGTCAAGGCCGGCTTGGCGGGCTTGCCCGGCGGCGCGAAGCCGTTGAGATCGGTGTGTGCAGCCAGCATCGAACTGTAAAGGCCGCGTTTCAGGCGGCGTGCGCGCTCCGGCACTTGCGTGCCCCAATTTTCTGACGCATGTCTATATCCGCGTCGCAACCGATTGGAGCATGCCATGCCTATCTACGGCTATGATTGCAACACGTGCGGTCAGCAGTTCGAGAGGCTCGTTCGCACCTCCGACACGCCGTCCTGCCCGTCCTGCGAAAGTACCGACCTAAAGCGTCAACTTTCGCTGATAGCCCCTCCTGCTAAGGGCGGTGCCAGTGACGCGCCGGGGTGCAATGCCGGCCTCTGTAGCAACTGCCCCGGTGAGGCGCAGTTCAGTGCACAAAACTAAGTGCGGAGGCCGTGCGAGGACATCGAGGCCACTATTATTTGCGGTCCAAGAACGAATTCGCGATGACGCATGAACCGCCGGGATAGCCAGCATGATCGTTACGGCCGATGAGCGGGCCATCGCGGAGGCAGCGCGCATCATCAAGCGCGGCGGGCTTGTGGCGTTCCCGACAGAAACTGTCTACGGACTCGGCGCGGATGCCACGAATGGGCAGGCGGTGGCGCGGATCTTCGAGGCAAAGGGCCGGCCGCGGTTCAATCCTCTGATCGTGCATGCCGCCGGTGTTGGCGCCGCCAGCGATCTGGCTGAGTTCAACGATCGAGCGCTAGCGCTTGCTGGTGCGTTCTGGCCTGGACCGCTGACTCTCGTTCTGCCGCTGCGGTCCGGAGTCCGGCATATAAGCGAGCTTGTCACCGCCGGCCTCGGCACGCTCGCCATCCGCGTTCCCGCGCATCCCGTCGCCCAACGCCTTCTCGCCGCCGCCGGCGTTCCCATCGCGGCGCCTAGCGCCAACATATCCGGCCGGGTTAGCCCAACCACTGCGCGCCACGTTGAGGAAGACCTCGGCGGCGCCGTCGATCTGATCCTCGATGGCGGCAGCACCGAGACCGGCCTCGAATCCACCATCGTCGCGCTGTCGCCTGCGCCAACGCTGCTGCGCCCCGGCGGCCTTCCGCGCGAGGAGATCGAGGCGCACCTCCACTGCCGCCTCCAAGCCTTCGACGGAGCGAATGTGCAGGCGCCAGGGCAGCTTGCGAGCCATTATGCCCCGCGCGCGGCGCTTAGGCTGAATGCGTCCGATGCGGGGCGTGACGAAGTGCTTCTTGGGTTCGGTCCGCATGCGCCGGCGGGCGTTCTCAATTTGAGCCCCGCCGCGGACGTGCGCGAAGCCGCCGCCAACCTCTTCGCATATCTGCGTGCGCTGGACGCCGGCGGACCGCGCCAAATCGCCGTGATGGCCATTCCTGGCACTGGCCTCGGCGAGGCCATCAACGACCGCCTTCGCCGCGCAGCAGCGCCGAGATAGCAGAGCAATAGCTCCCCTTCTCCTTTCGGGGAGAAGGACAGGATGAGGGGAGACTTTCTGGAAGCCAGGCGCGAACTCAGTCGAACAGGCTCGAAACGGACTCCTCGCCGGACGTGCGAAGGATCGCCTCACCAATCAAGGCCGCAAGCGAGAGCACCTCGATATTGTTGGCGATGCGAACAGCCTCCGTCGGCACGATGGTGTCGGTGATGAGAAGCTTCTCGATCTTCGACGCCATGATCCGGGCGATCGCGCCGCCAGACAGAACGCCATGAGTAATGTAGGCCACAACCGAGGTCGCGCCCCTGCTGATCAGCGCATCCGCTGCGTTGCAAAGCGTTCCACCGGAATCGACGATGTCGTCGATCATGATGCAGGCGCGATCGGAGACATTACCGATGACGTTCATCACCTCGGACTCGCCCGGCCGCTCGCGGCGCTTATCGATAATGGCGATCGGAGCGCCAATCCGGCTGGCTAGGCTGCGGGCACGGACAACGCCGCCGACATCCGGTGAGATGACGGTGGTGTTTCCGTTTGAGAAGCGCTTGCGGATATCCCGCACCATCACAGGCGCCGCATAGAGGTTGTCGGTTGGGATGTCGAAGAAGCCCTGAATCTGCCCCGCGTGAAGATCGACGGTCAGCACCCGGTCGGCACCGGCATGCGTAATCATGTTCGCTACGAGCTTCGCGGAGATCGGCGTGCGGGGATGCGTTTTCCTGTCCTGGCGGGCATAGCCGAAATACGGGATAACCGCGGTAATGCGCCGGGCCGAAGCGCGCTTCAGCGCATCGATCAGGATGAGAAGCTCCATGAGATTGTCGTTGGCAGGATAGGATGTCGACTGGATGACGAAGATGTCTTGCCCGCGAACGTTTTCCTGCACCTCGACGAAGATTTCCATGTCCGCGAAGCGGCGGACGAGACACTGGGTCAGAGGTGTCTTGAGATAAGCCGCGATGGCGTGAGCCAGCGGGCGATTGCTATTCCCGGCAACCAGCTTCATGACGCGGCACAATCCGTGTTGTTACAGGAGCGGCACAAAAGATATATGAGCGCGCTTCTAACAGCGCGCTCCCATTCTGTAAACCGGCTATTCAACGCCCCGAAAGCAAAGATGTTCTGCGCGGCAAGCTTTATTAACCCGCCGACCCTGTCACAGCCGTCTGTGCTTGCCCCGAAGCTGGCTTCTGGAGCAGCTTCGAAACCTCGGAGGCGGCAGCTCCAGCAGCCTGATCGGCGATATCGCCCCAGGCTCCATCCAAGCTCCCGGCGCCGATCTTGTTGTTCTGCACGACGGTCTTTTCCATCGGCTTTCCTGCGGGATCGAGCACGACCCAGCGGATTGTGATCGGCTGCTGGCCGTTCGCAGCGGCCCCAAGCTCGACTTGCCCTTGGACCTTATACGTTCCGGGATGTGCCGCGGATGCAAGCTTGATGCCTTGCTTGGTCAGCGCACGCTTCATAGCTTCGGTTAGGGAAGTCTTGCCATCGCCAGGCGCGCCTGTAACCGTTGGGACCACCGCAACCACCTCTCCAGGCTTCAAAGCCGCTTTCTTGGCTGCCGGAGCTGGGGCTGGCGTATCGACGGCCGATGCGAGCGAAGCCGTTTCTGTTGCCGGTTTGGCCGGAGCGGGCTTCGGTGTATGAGCCGCGACCTTTGTGTTCGATGCCGCAGGCGCTGCGCTGGCCACCGCCGGGGATGGAGCGGGCGCGTTCGGATTCTCGATCCAAGCTGTCACGTCCGTCGCCGATTTCGCGGCAACCTGTTGCACGGTCTGATCGGTGACATGTGTCCAGGAATCGCCGCCGCGCTTGTCGGAAACGACTTCCTCCCCCGAAATGGTACGCACCTTGTTGCCAGCTTTGTCGGTGACGATGACCGTATAGATAACTTTCGTCCCCTTTTTCGGCTCAGGCTGTGCCGAGTATGAAGTTTTGATCACATATTGGGCATCTTTGGCTTCGACGATTTGCACGCCTTTCGCCTTGATGGATGCCGCGAGCTGGTCGTTAACCTTGCTCGCATATTTTTGCGGAACGCCCTCTGCTGGCGAAAGGGCAACTGCCGGTTTGGCCTTCAGGGTCGCATCGGCGGTATCGCTGTTTTGAAAGAGGCTTCCTCCGCATCCGGCGAGGCCGGACAACAAAAGTGCTCCAGTCAAGAGCGACGCGGCTCGGCGAGCTGCGCTCTGCGCGGCCGGTTTCTTCTCGCGCGTCACTTTTCCACTCCTTGCTTTTTGTGGCTCTAGCACGGCGGTACTTGACGCTACCGGCACTTAAATTTCCGCCAAATCTTTTTAACACCCAAAATCTAGCGACAGCGCTCAGTGGCGTCTAGCTGGTGGAAGTTTCCACAGGGCGTTCCCGGCGAAATATTATGGAAATCAGCCCTACCCGGCATAGTTTTCCACATCATCCGAGGAGGATGGCGGAAATTTGACGGCCATAATCGGGCTCCCTTCGATGGCAAGTCCGGCGGTAACTGAAGAGAATCGATTCGTTTTCATAGGTGCAGACGCCAATGTCTTGAAAGCTGGTAACGCCTCTTCGCAAAAGCCGGTCTTTGACAAAGGCGGGCAAGTTGAAAGCTGGTTGCCCACTGGCGTGGCGCGAAAAGTATTTTTGGTTGTACTCGGCATCGGCGAGAAAGATGGCTTCGAACTCTGGGCTGACCTCGTAGGCCGGCTGAGAGATTGTGGGTCCAATGGCGGCGCTGACCCGCGAGGCGTGCGCGCCCAGGCTTTCCATGGCATCGATGGCGCTTTCGATCACCCCCGCCTTGGCGCCCTTCCAGCCCGCATGCACGGCCGCGATGACGCCTGCCACAGGGTCCGCCATCAGAACGGGCGCGCAATCCGCGGTCAGGACACTCAGCGCGAGACCCCGGATGTTGGTGACGGCCGCGTCGGCCTCCGGCGCTTCTCCCGGACTCCAAGCGCCGTCCGCGATGATTGCTGTGGCCGAATGCACCTGTCTCGGCCCAATGAGGCGCCCGGACGCTATGCCAAGCCGGCCGGCAACCCGAGCGCGGTTCTCTTCGACGCGCTCCCGCTCGTCGTTCGAGCCCCTGCCGCAGTTCAGCGAGGCGTAAAGGCCTTCGGACACGCCGCCGCTGCGTAGAAAAAAGCCGTGCTGGATGCCATCGCTTTCGAGATTTGCCGCCGCCAAGAAGCGGGCCTCTCCTTGGGGCGGCTGTTGGATTGCTTCCGCTTGGATTTCCCCGGCCATCGCTCGCAGCTCCCTCTTGAACTTCGCCTATGAAAATGGTGGCAGCGGGCCCTGGACGCCACCGGTCAAGACAACCGTCTTGAACAGCGCGCCCATCTGTGCGGGGTCCACGAGCCGTGCGACGCGGCTACGCAACGCCTTCGCTTGCTCTTCGGAAGCCCGCTTCAGGAGTTGGCTAACCCTGGCTTCCAGGCCGAGACGCAGCAGCCATTCACCCATCGGCATGGGGCCGTATGCCATGAGGCCATGACCCGTTGCGCTGAGAACAAGGCTGGGAAAATCGACATGCGCGGTGAGGTCTGCTTCGCCAGGCGCCTCGAACACACCCGCGAACCGATGGTGCCTTACGGCCTGGACAGTGTCGCCCGTGGACGGACGCGCATAGCCGTAGTCGGCAATGAGCGCGGCGAAGGGCGCGTTCGTGGCGCGCGCGGCGAAAGTCTGCATGACGCTTTCGGTAGCGGGGCGGGTTTCAACGATGTCACCGTCTTCGATGGCGTCGAAGTCCCCCCTCACCCCAGCCCTCTCCCCGGGGGGAGAGGGCGTTATGGCGTCCCTTCTCCCCCCGGGGAGAAGGACAGGATGAGGAGGGACTTCGACGCCATCGCCGCTCAGCGCAAAGCAAAAGCGCCCCTCCTCAAAGCCGGCCATGCGCTCCCGCCAAAGCCGCTCCGCCGCGTCGTAGGCGAATTGGCGCACCGGCAGGCAGTCGAAGAACTCATTCGCAATCACGATGGACGGGCCGGCCGGGACCTCTTCGAGTTCGCCGTGCCAGGAAACGGGGGAGGCCGCGCCGGCGAGTGCCATTTGCTGCTCGTTCCGCATCGGCTCCGAAGTTTCGACGAGATGAACGCTCACGGCGCTGACGAAGTCCGGAAGCACGCGCAATGCGCGAAGCGCGTCCGACATCAGCGTGCCGCGGCCGGGTCCCAATTCGATGAGCCGGATGCGCTCAGGCTCGCCCATCGATCGCCAGGTTTCACCCGCCCACAAACCGATGAACTCTCCGAACACCTGCGAAATCTCAGGGGCCGTGATGAAGTCGCCGCCGCGTCCGATGGGCTCCCTTTGCTTATAATATCCGTGCTCGGGATCGTAGAGGCAGGCTTCCATGTAATCGTGGAACGGGATCGGGCCGCGCGCCGCAATGCGCGCGGCGAGCTTTTTGGCGAGTGGCGTCGGTCCGGGTTTGGTTTCTGTCATGGACTGCATCACCCGCCAAGATAGGTCTTGGAGTAACGGTATGCGAGCGTGCGCGCCAGCGATTGCGGCCCAGGAAAGAGGTTCGCGCGCGTTACGCCGATATCGTGCAGTTCCTTGAGGATGGCCTTCTTGGCATCGCCTGGGATGAGAATCGTGGTGGTGAAGATATCGGCGCGCTTCATGAAAAACGCGAGGTCGTTCAGCGGCGTGGCGGCCCGGCCATGCACCGTCCAATAGATGTTCTGCGTGTTGTAGGTGCGCATTGAGCGCGCCGGCTTGAATGCCATGGGCTGCGTCGCTTCCGGCGCTACGGCGTCGGCTGCATCGAGCCGGATCGCGTATCTCTTGAAGTAGTCGCTCTCGGCGGGCGGCACGTAGGACAGGTTTGCGGTCAGCTCATTCATGGCCCAGGGGTTCAGAACCCAGACGCGGCCTGCATCCGCGCTCAGGCTTTCGACCGCGAGAAAGAGGGCCACGAGCGGGTTCCCGGACCATTCCAGGATGCGGGTGGGAACGCCGGCATGGTGAGCGCTCATGAGGAGCTGCCAATCGGCTAGGCCGTTCGTGGGCGCAAACTCCGCGCTCATTTGCCTGTAGTCGCGCAACACCTCGCGCTCAAGCTCAGGCCGGATGCCGGACTTATAGAAGGCGGGAACGAGTTCGCCTTTCAGATCGGCATGGCCGAGATACCAGGGCGTGGCAGGCGTCGCATGCAGCCCGAGCTTGTTTGCCGGGTCTGCCGCCTCCGCGAGAAAGTCGCCAACCGAGCCTACCGCCATGGTCGCTAGGCCCGGACAGCGGACGCGCCCGGCGCGGCGCTCGCCTTTGCGGGCACTTTTCTGGCTGAGAGCACATAATACGCCCCGAGCGCGATCATGGGCAGGGAATAGACAACACCCTCGGAAAAATAGGCCGTCGTGAAGAACTGCTGCACGTCCCATTCCTTGAAGTACTCGGCGAAGATCCGGAACACGCCATAGGCTATGAGAAAGACGCCCGTGGTTAGACCGGGCGAGAGGAAGGAGCGGCGGGTATGGGTGAAGAAGCGCAGCAGCGCGAACATCACCACACCCTCAAGCAGCGCCTCGTAGAGCTGGGTTGGGTGACGCGGACCGGGCCAATCGCCCGGGAGCATCAGGCGGGCCGGAAACTCAACCGCCCAGGGAACGTCCGTCACACGCCCGTAAATCTCGCCATTGATGAAATTGGCGACGCGCCCGAAAAACAAGCCGAACGGTACGGCCGCCGCCGACAGGTCCATCAGCGAGCGGATGGGAATGCGGTGATGGCGCGCAAAAAGGAAGATGGCGAGCCCGACGCCGAGGAGCCCGCCGTGAAATGCCATGCCGCCTTGCCAAATCTCGAAGAATTGCAGCGGGTTTCTGAGCAGCATGCCAGGCTCATAGAACAGGAAGAAGCCGAGCCGGCCGCCAAGCACCGTGCCGAGCGTGGCCCAAAATAGGAAATCGTCCGCCTGATAGGGTTGCATGGGCGCTGGTCCGGCCCAGAGGCGCTCGTCCTGGCAGAGCCAGGCGCATATAGAGCCAGCCGAGCACCAGCCCTGCGAGATAGGCAAGCCCGTACCAGCGTATGCCGAGCGGCCCAAGATGGATCGCCACCGGATCGCTGAACGGAAATGCAATCGCCATAAGGTCCATGAGAAGCCCTCGAACGCCGTTGCCGCCGGCGCCCGTCTTAGCAGGAGCCGCGGGCCGCGCCAAAGCAAAACAAACGGACAGCTTGATCTTGCCGCGAACGCTTGCCCTTCCCTTGCTGCGGGTCTCCTATTCAGTTGTTTGCGCGCGGCGCCGGTGCCGGCTTCTCCGCCTTGAGGCCGTTAAGCTGTGCTAGTGCGGCATTCCTCTCATTGGCGTATATGTTCGCGCTGTAGCCAATGAGCGCTTCTTCGAGGGCTTTGATCGCCTCCTCCAGATTGCTTTCCCGCGCACCCTCAAAGCGATCGGCATAGGCTCCCGCGAGCGCGCGCTGCAGGTCGCCCCAATCCTTGGGGTACAGCTTGGGATCGAAGGATTGCGCGGCTTCGCGGAAATCCCGGATCGCAAGCTCAATATTTTCCGGCCGTGACCCAACGCCCCGGTTCAGAAGCGCGATGCCAAGGCCTGTCAAGGCGCGTCCCCTGTCAATGTGAGCCATGACCTCCTTATCGACCGTCAGTGCAGCTTCGTAAGCGTGGATGGCTTTTTCCATATTTTCCAAGCGATTGCCGGTGCTGCGCAAGCGATAGGCGTAGCCGAGATTGATTTGGCCGATGCCCCAGACCTTGGCGAATTTGGACGTGTCCAAAACGGGCAAGCCTTGTTCCAGGTTTTGAATGGCCTGCTCCCTGAGACCTGACATGCCCTGCGCCGTCCTGCGCCGGTTGTAGGCGCTTCCAAGATTGACATGAGAGATGGCACGCTCCTGCTCGCAGCTTTGTTCCGGGAGCCTTTCCAGAATGGCCTCTTCCGTCTCGATCTGCAGGGCGGCTTTGCTGTCCTGATTGAACACGTCCGCAGGCTGTGTGCCATAGGGCTTAATTTCAGCTTCGATGTCCACTTGGCCGGCGGGTCTGGAGACTGTGAGTTTGGCAATCTGTCCCGGCGGCATTTTTTGGATGGAGTCCCTAAACCAATTCGCGTCGGGGACCGGCTCGCCATTCAATGAAATGATGATATCGGCGCGGCGCAGACCGGCGTTGAGGCCCGGACTGAAATTGGAGAAACCTTCCACCACCACGCCGCTTCCGGCAAGACCCATGGCCTTCCCGCATGCTTCCGAAATATTGCTCGTGCCGACACCCAGAAAACCGAATCCGAACGTTTGTCCCCGCGGCAGTTCGGGGACGGGCGGCTTTGGATCGGCGGAAGCCTGCTGTGAAGTGGCCGTTGTGGATGTGGCGGGCGCTGGGGCGGGCGGAGAAACGCTCGCTGGACTGCTTCCCGGTTGCGGCGAGTTGCCGATCGAATAACCCAGCTTGGCGCTACATTGCCCCAGCTTCTGCAATTCGGGATATTGCCTGCACGCTTCGGCCATCGTGGGCGCTTTTTGATACCCAGTTGCGGCGCCGGGGAAAAAAGTGGAGCCGGGCGTCTGCGTGGCAAAACGGAAGGGTGGATCGTCCAAGTAAAGCGTGCGCGTTGCACTCGACACCCAAAAACGCCGGACGAGCCAGATCGGCTGCCCTAACAAGGCCTCGCCCTGCCAGAGGGCCCGGTTGAGAACACCGGCCGGCACATTCGTAAGTCCCAATCCGCCAATGGTCAGCGTTCTGAACTTATGGAGAGCATGTTTCTGGGAGATGTTGCCAACACCTGCGGCATCGAACGATGGATCGGCTTTCAGCATCTCCTCGGTGATACCGGTTTTCTTGACACCCGCGGGCGTGACCATGTGGATCGTCGAGCCCGTGTCGAGGAGAGCTGTCAGCTTAATCCCATTCAGCTCGATGGGCAGGAGAATGTTGCGCTGTTCGTTGAACTTGAACGCGATGACCTTTGTGTTGGTATACCCTGGCGGCGAGATCGCCGTGCACGTCTTGGCATTGTAAAGCGTGAGCTTGCGGTGCGGAAAATCGAAGTCGAGATCGTAATCGCCTAGAATGTCCATTCCGAGCAGTCCGGCAATCGGCTTCGGTTGGATGGTCTGTCCAGGCGTCTTCGGTTGAGGCAGCGCGATCTTCGCCACGCTTTTCCAGAGGTAGCGCTCGCCGGCGAACTCGAAGTCCCGGAGCATGACGTGGTTGACTAAAGTCGTCGCCGTTGTGCCCCGCGCGAGCGTGCGGCGCCAATCCCGCGCGAGCCTGAGATCGGCGGCGGTCTCCGGCGAGATCAGGGTTTGCGCACCCGTGTCGATGCCGAAGATGAGGGGCGTGCCGTTGATCTTTGCTTCAACGGTCATCATGCCGCTCGAATAGCCGAGTGCGAGTTCAGCCTTCTTCTTTATCTGGCACTCTTTAGCGGCTGCCTCCGCTGCAAAAGCAAGGGCCGCCGCAACCGTCGCGCTGAAGAGTACCTGGAGTTTCATGTTCCGCCTGCGTCCGCTCGCAATCCCCGCATCCTATCAAGCTCAGCAATAAACTCAATCCTGTCCCGCCGGGCCTAGCTAGAATCCAGGTCCAGGCGTTTGCTTGAACCTGCCAGCTAAAGCGCCTAGCTAAATGCCGGGCGGCGCGCTGCCGCAAGGAGGCTCTCAATGACCCAGACCACTGGCCGGTTCTTCGACGATATCGCGAAACTGATGACAGATGCGGCCGGTGCCGCGCAAGGCATGCGAACCGAGTTCGAAACTGCTGCCAAGAGCCAAGCCGAGCGCTTGATGAGGGGGCTCGACGTCCCGCAGCGCGAGGAGTTCGAAGCCGTGAAGGCCATGGCGCTCAAGGCGCGGGAGGAAAACGAACGCCTTGCGCAGCGTGTTACCGAACTCGAGGCAGCTGTAGCACGCCTCCAGGGCACAAGCGTGCCGCAACCTTAAGTTGCTATATGAAATCCGTCAAGACAGTTGAGCAACACTCCTGCTTTTATTGTCTAGCCGGTGCTCTTTTCCCCGTGGAGAAAGGCGTATTGAGATTGCCTAATACGGGCGGATCACAGCACTCAGTTGTGAAGCGGCGGAAGCCGGGCGAATGCAGGGATGCCTGCAGAGGGATTCGTCCGATAACTTTCATATTGCCGCCGCGTCATAAGGGGACATACGGATGACCGTTGCGGGGCAGGATTATAACCGTCTTTCACACCCTGTCGATCTGATGGAGCATATTGCTTGCTTGCAGGACTGGGCTTTCGAGCGTTCGAGTGAAGATGAGTTGACTGTTTCTGTAGCGGGAAATTGGTGCGATTATCATATCTCGTTCAATTGGCGCGACGATCTTGAAAGCCTGCACATGGCGAGCGCTTTTGACTTCAAGGTGCCGCGAAACCGGCTGCCCGAGATCTATAGACTGCTCGTGCTCATCAACGAACAGCTCTGGCTCGGACATTTCGATATTTGGTCGGCCGAGGGCTTGCTTCTTTACCGGCAAGGGTTGATGCTGAACGCAGCCGAGCCGACCGCGAAGCAATGCGAAGCGCTGATCCAAGCCGCTCTTGAAACGTGCGAGCGCTATTATCAGGCGTTTCAGTTCGTGGTTTGGGCCGGGAAACGCGCGGAGGATGCGCTCGCGAGCGCGATTTTTGAAACCGAGGGACAGGCTTGACCGTATATCCGCAAGGGGCGTCCGTTTTCCTGGTTGGCGCGGGCAAGATGGGTGGCGCGCTGCTCAGGGGATGGCTCAAAGCCGGGTTTCCGCCGGGCGCGCTCAGCGTGCGCGAGCCCCGGCCATCCGCCGGGCTGGCTGCGCTGCTCGAAGAGGTGGCGATCCCAAGCGAGCCGCGCTCAACGCCCGATGTCATGGTGCTCGCGGTCAAGCCCCAGATCCTGAACGAGGTTCTAGCGGAGGTCGCGCCGCTGGCAGGGCCTGCCACCACGATTTTATCCATAGCTGCCGGCCGGACGATTGCCGGCATCGCCGCTCATTTTCCTGCCGGCGCGCCCATTGTGCGGGCCATGCCAAACCTTCCCGCTGAGATCGGCCGCGGCATCACGGCGGCTTATGCCAATGCGGAGGTCACGGCAACGGCCCGCGAGCTTTGCGATGTGTTGCTCCGCGCGGCGGGCGATGTGGCCTGGATCGGCGATGAGAGCTTGATCGATGCGGTTACCGGTGTTTCGGGATCGGGGCCAGCGTATATTTTCCACCTCGCCGAATGCCTCGCGGAAGCCGGCGTTGCGGCCGGGTTGCCGCCGGACCTCGCGGCGCAACTCGCCCGGGCAACCGTGACGGGGGCTGGCGAATTGCTTCACCAATCGCCGCTTTCACCGGCCCAACTCCGGGAGAACGTAACATCGCCTGCCGGCACCACCGCCGCGGGCCTGGCCGTTTTGATGGGCGAGCCGGGTCTTCAAGACCTTATCGCGCGAACAGTGGCTGCCGCAACGCGCCGCTCCGGCGAGCTTTCGAGCTTGGGTTAGTCCGTCTTTCAGGGATCCTCATCCTTCGAGACGCCGCCGATGGCGGCTCCGCATCAGTTCAGGCTCGATCCAACCCACCACAAGCTGGGACTGAACAGTTAGGCCGCGACCCGCGGCAGCCCTTCGAGCGCAATGGCAAGCTCAGCTTTGTCATAATCCTGATCGATCAGTTTGCCGTCGAAGTAGGCGATGTAGGCGCCCATGTCGAAATGGCCATGGCCCGACAGATTGAACAGGATGGTCTCAGCCTTGCCTTCTGCTTTGCAACGGAGCGCCTCGTCGATGGCGCAGCGCACCGCGTGGGTTGACTTCAGCGCCGGCACGATGCCCTCGCAACGTGCGAACTGAACACCGGCATCGAAGCAGGTTTTTTGGTGATAGGCGCGTGCCTCGATCAAGCCCAACTCATGCACATGCGACACCATAGGTGCCATGCCGTGATAGCGCAGGCCGCCTGAGTGGGTCGCCGGCGGGATGAACGTCGATCCAAGCGTGTGCATTTTGACGAGCGGCGTCAAATGCCCCGTGTCGCCGAAATCGTACGCGTACTTTCCGCTCGTCAGTGACGGGCAGGAGGCGGGTTCAACCGCGACGATCCGGCGCTTGCGACCGCCGCGCAGCTGCAGGCCGAGGAACGGGAAGACCAAGCCGGCAAAATTCGAACCGCCGCCCGTGCAGCCAATAATGACATCGGGATCTTCGCCCGCCATCTCGAACTGCTTGATCGCTTCCTCTCCGATAATGGTTTGGTGCAGCAGCACGTGGTTCAAAACCGAGCCGAGCGAATATTTGACCGCTGGGTCTTTGGCTGCAATCTCCACCGCCTCGGAAATGGCAATACCGAGAGAGCCCGGACTGTTCGGGTCCTTGGCAAGTATGGCACGGCCGGACTCAGTCTCGGGCGACGGCGAAGGGATGCAGCGAGCGCCGTAAGTCTCCATCAGGGCGCGGCGATACGGTTTTTGATCGTAGGAAACCCGGACCTGAAATACGGTCACGTCGATGCCGAACAGCGAGCCGGCAAAAGCCAGCGAAGATCCCCACTGGCCGGCGCCGGTTTCCGTAGAAAGCCGCTTGATGCCCTGTTCCTTGTTGTACCAAGCCTGCGGCACCGCGGTGTTTGGCTTGTGCGAGCCAGCGGGCGACACGCCCTCATATTTATAGAAGATCTTAGCTGGGGTCCCTAGCGCCTGCTCCAGACCACGCGCGCGGACAAGCGGCGATGGCCGCCACATGCGGTAGATATCGCGGATCGGCCTTGGGATTTCGATATATTGCTCGGCGGACACCTCCTGGAGGATGAGCGCCATTGGGAAGAGCGGCTCAAGATCGCCGGGCCCGATCGGTTGCCCGGTGCCGGGATGCAGCACGGCAGGCAGCGGCACCGGCAGATCGGCTGCGAGATTGTACCAAAATCGAGGCATTTGGGCTTCGTCAAGTACAAACTTGACTTGGTATTCTTTGCTTCCCATGCTTCCCTCCCAAAAAACATTCAGGGGAGCATATACGAGGAATTTCCAAGCGTGAACCAGAGATTAAGGGAAGTTACCCCGGACGCCGCTCCAAACGCGCCGAATTTGCACAGCTTTCGCTTAAATTAAGTCTTTGTGCCGCAAGACTACTTCAAACAGTATGGATCTTTTTGAGGGCTGTTTGAGCAGCCTACCGGCGCTCTTGTTTCCGGCAATCTCGTCGTAGACCACGGCCCGAGGATGAAGCCCGCTAGGCGACACCTGCGCGCAAGAGATCGTGAATGTGAACAATGCCCACCGGAATGCCGTCTTCCACAACAAAAAGCGAAGTGATCTTCGAGGCGTTGATGATTTGAAGAGCCGCGCTTGCCAGTGTATCGGCCGTGACGGTCTTGGGCGAACGCGTCATGATCTCCCCGGCCATGCGGTCGAGTAGACCCGGCTCCATATTCCGCCGCAAATCGCCGTCGGTTAGGATTCCGGTCAGCCTCCCATCCCCCCCCACGATGCCGAGGCAACCGAACGCCTTCTCCGTCATCACCACGAGGGCACCGCTCATTGGCTCGCCTTCGCGCACGATCGGCAGCCTTTCGCCCCGATGCATGAGGTCGCCTACAAATTTGAGATTGGCACCGAGTTGTCCACCCGGATGAAACACCTTGAAATCGCGCGCGGTAAATCCCCGGCGTTCAAGCAGGGCAATCGCGAGACAGTCTCCGAGGGCGAGTTGCACGAGGGTGGATGTCGTTGGCGCGAGCCCGTGCGGACACGCTTCTTTGACCTGAGGCAAAGCCAGCACAACATCGGCCGCCTTGCCGAGCGTGCTCTCGCAGCGAGATGTCATGGCCACGAGCGGAACCTTGAAACGCCTGGAATAAGTTAAGAGATTCGCAAGTTCGCCGGTTTCGCCCGACCACGACAAGGCGAGGATCACATCCCTGGCCGTAATCATGCCGAGATCGCCGTGGCTCGCTTCTGCCGGGTGGACGAACTGAGCCGGTGTCCCCGTCGACGCAAGTGTCGCCGCGATTTTCTGGCCGACGTGCCCGCTCTTGCCCATGCCGCTAACGATGACACGGCCTTCGCAGCCATGCATCACAGCGACCGCTTGCTCGAAGCCGCTGCCCAAACCATCGTCAAGCGCCGTCTGAAGTGCCCTCAGCCCGTCGATCGCGCAGTCGAGGCTGCGGCTCGCCACGGACTGCAAATCCAAAGTCAAGGGCGCGGCCCCGGACCGCGCAATCCGCGCTGCTGGCTGTCCCATATATCCCCCCGGACATGCACGCCCCATCTTTTATTCAGGGCGAGCCGATGTATCTGCCTAGAGTGCGTCCGGAAAGGTGTGAAGCGGTTTTCCGGAAAAAGTCGCACGGCAAATTAAAAAGTTGGAGTCAGCTTTTGATTCCATCAAAAGCGAATAGGCTCTAAGGCAATTCGCCGCGCCCCGCCCCGCCCCTATTCGGCGGCTTTTGCCCGTAGCTCCGCAGCATGCTTCTCCTGTAGCTCGGCCGCAAGTTTTTTCAATTCATCGCCAAACTTAGGCCCAAGATCCGGCCGGGCCAGCGCAAAGGCAACGTTCGCGGTCAAAAACCCGAGCTTCGATCCGCAATCGTAGCTCTTGCCCCGGTATTTGTAGGCGAAGAACATCTGATCCTGCATCATCTTTTTCATGGCGTCGGTCAGCTGGATTTCGTTGCCGGCGCCGCGCTCCTGATGCTTGAGGTGATCGAAAATCTCCGGTTGCAGGATGTAGCGTCCCATGATGATGAGGTTCGAAGGCGCTGTCCCCCGCGCCGGCTTCTCGACCATCGACTTGACGCGCCAAAGAGTATCGTCCTCCTGGCTCTCAAGGCCGACCACCCCGTAGGAACTTGTTTCCTCGGGGGATACCTCCTCCACCGCGATGACATTGATCTTGGCGTTCGCGCCATACTTTTCGCAAAGACCATTATAGACCCTGATCATCTGGCCGATGCAGCTTTCGCCTTCGTTCAAGACGATCACGTCCGGTAGCAAAAGTGCGAAGGGCTCCTCGCCGGCGATATCGTGCGCGCACCAAACGGCGTGGCCAAGGCCGAGCGGTTCTTGCTGGCGCGTGAAGCTCGTGGCGCCTGGCAGCGGCAGATGGACCTCCAAATTTAGAAGCTCCTCCTGCCTGTTCCGGCGCCTTAGCATCTCTTCCAGTTCGAATTGCCGGTCGAAGTGATCCTCGATGACGCCCTTGTTGCGCCCGGTCACAAAGATAAAGTGCTCGATGCCGCCGGTGCGCGCCTCATCGGCCACATGCTGAATGATGGGGCGGTCGACAACGGTCAGCATTTCCTTCGGCATGGCCTTGGTCGCAGGGAGAAAGCGCGTGCCAAGACCGGCGACGGGGAAAATGGCTTTTCGGATGGGCTTGCTCATGGGAAATCCTGACGATGCGGCGCAGTAACCTAACGCATTGCATATAGCTGAAAACCAGGATTTTTTCAGCCGAAATTGGGGCCCTGCTCCGGCTTTCCCGTGTCGAGTGGCAAAGACGGTCTACGCCGTATGCAACCCCTCGGCTTATGTCTTGATTTGCCGCGCAATATTAAGAGCTTCATTAACCAAAAGCTGTAAGCTCGAGCGAAACCGATAAGCCGATGGGATGACAGGGTTATCCCAAGTGCGGTAGCGTGAGGCTTGATCCTGACACAATATGTAATAAAACGTCACCAAGGGTTAATGGGATGGTAAGCCTGAGCATGGCGCGCGAGAGGGGCGGAATGCCTAAGGTCACTGGTGCGTGGCTGGCAGGGATCGCTGTCGCGGCGATTTGTGCCGCCTGCAGCCTCGCCAGCGCTCATGCGCAGGGGACGGGGGGCACCTCGTCCAGCTACATCACGCCCTTTCCTCAGACGGACCGCTACCAGCTCCGGGTTCTCGGCGACTGGCTTGGGACAGGATTGACCTCCGGGCTCCAAGAGGCATTCAAGAACGAGGGCTCTCTTCAAATCTCGGACGCGTCGCGCTCGAACTATGGCCTGCTTCGCGCGGAGCAAATGGACCTGTACGGCGAAGCCGACCGCATGATTGCCGCCACACCGCCTGTGAACATTGCGGTCATCGTGCTGGGCGTTAACGATCGCGGTTCCATCCGGACCGTCTCGGGCCGTTCGCAGCCGGGCTCCGTGGAGTGGAAGGAAACTTACGGCAAGGAAGCCGAAAAGCTCATCAAGAAATTTCGCAGCGCGAATGTGGCGGTCTATTGGGTTGGGCTTCCTGCGATGGCTAATCCGGCTCTGAACGAGTTCGTCGCCGCCGTGAACGACACGGTTCGCCAAGCGGCCTATCTGAACGGCGCCAAATTCATCGAAACCGCGGCCGGATTTAGCGACCAGCTCGGCGGCTACAGCGCTTACGGTCCGGACGTTACGGGCCAGACCAAGCGCTTACGCGAGGGCGACGGCATCGGCCTTACGCCGGCCGGCAACCGCAAGCTCGCCAATTACGTGGAGATCGCTGTGCGGCGCGATCTTGCACAAGCCAGGGCGCAGCGGAATATCCCGCTCGCCGGCGACGAGGAAGAGCAAGCCCGTGTGGTGCCTCCGAGGCCCGGCGCCGCGGCAAGGCCTGCCGTGACGGCCGATGCGGCCGTGCGGAAACCGGGAGCGCCCAAGACGGAGGCGGGTTCCCCGTTCAAAACGGAACTCTCGCCCCCAGCAGCGCAAGAGGCTCTCCGGCGCGATCAGGCCGCGTTCGCGGGAGGAGGCGGCCCGCAAGGCGAATTCATCCTCGGCGATCTTGGCAACGGCTTGACCTCGGTCGCCGTGATCTCGCCGGTCAGTGACCTATCGATGCGGGAAATTCAGAGGCAAACGCCGCTCGCCGACCGGCTCTATTTCAAAGTCTTGAGCAAGGGAGAAGCCTTGCCACCCAAAGAGGGCCGCGCTGACGATTTCCGCTGGCGCGGAGACGGTGGCTCGCAACCGTAAGAGTGTGTCTCCGTCACTATGTTCGCGCGTTGCGCAGGAGAGCATATGCAGGGCAGTCAGTTGCGTAGGTGTGGAGGTGGGAGGCGCTTCATGGGGCGGATGCGCGCAGGTTTTGCCGTTCTTTGCCTTGTACCTCTGCTTGCGGGTTGCATTCCCGGCTTCAACTGGGGCGACGATGCCGGCGATGACGCGGAGTCCGCGAGCAGCCAGACCGCGCCCGCCCTGAACCGCTCGTACAAGACCAACTTCCTGTCGCTCCAGATGCCATCCTTCGGCGCGCCCAACCTGCAAGGGCAACTCATGCCCGACAGCGGACCAGGCCTGTTCAGCGCCTTTTCGACCGTGGAGGCGCGCAAGCCCGCTGCCATGGGCATCCCCGCATCCTTCACTGCGCTGCCCGGCGCCGCCCCTGCTTTCGAGCCGGCGGTCTCGCCGCCGGAGAAGACGCTGGCGAGTTTTTATGCCGGGCTCGCTGCGCTGGCTTCCGGGCGGCGTCCTCAACCCGTGACCGTCCTTCACTTCGGCGACGACCGGATCGCCGACGACCGCTTTGCTGGGGCCTTGCGCGAGCATCTCGTAGCCCGCTTCGGCAGCGCCGGCCGTGGTCTTATGATGCCCGGGCTTTTTCCGGTGCGGGGCATGAAGATCGATCGCGGCGGAGCATGGACCCTGGCGAGTGCCGCCAGCGGTGCGCCGGGGCCTTTCGGCATCACAGGCGCCCGCATGACCTCGGTGTCGAACGAGGCCTGGATGCGGTTCACGGCCGCCCAGACCGCGGCCGACTGGATCGAGGTGACGTTCATGACGGGGCCTGGTTTTGGGACGGCCGCCGTGAGTTCTGACGGCGACACCAAGCTTGTACTAGCCCGCTCACCCGTAACGGGCCAAACATCGATGCGCGTTACGGGAAAAATCCGCGAGGTTACGATCAGGCCCAGGGGCGACGGCCCGGTCGCGGTGCTCTCGGTAGCGGCTGGAACCAATACGCCGGGCGTCCTGTATAGCAATCTCGGCCTGCCGGGCGCGACAGCCTGGACCCCGGGGAAATGGACGGCGGACTTCGCTTCGAACGACCTTCGCAAGCTTAATCCCGATCTCATCATGCTCGAATATGGCACGCGGGAGGCTTTCGACGATGCGCTTGACGTGAAGCAATATGAAATACGGCTTCGTCTCGTGCTCGATCAGATCAAGGAATGGGCGCCTCAGGCTTCGATCCTGATCGTTGGCCCGCCAGACGCCGCCCGCTTTCCCGCATTCGGAGGAATGGCGGGAGCGCAGGTCTGCCGTGCGCTCAATGTGCAGGAGGCCGCGGGCTATGACCGGATGATGGAACGCTCGGACGAGCGGCTGGCGCATTGGCATGCACCGCCCAAGCTCGAACAGGTGCGCGCTGCTTTGCGACGGGTGGCGGCCTCAAGCGGCGCATTCTTTTGGGACTGGGCCAAATATATGGGCGGTCCCTGCTCGATCCACGCCTGGGCCTCGTTCACGCCGCCGCTGGCCACGCCCGATCACGTCACGCTGACGGAGGCTGGCGACGGCCGGTCCGCACGCGCCTTGTTCACCGAACTGATGGCGGGGTACGACGCCTATCAGCGCGCGCTTCAGTTCAAAGCGCAGGCCATCATTGCAGCGGCCGTAGCAAAGCCTGAGCGCCCAGCTATCAAGAAGCGCGCCGTTAAAGTTCAGCAGCGGTAGTTCTGGCGGGGGGAGCCGCTTCGGCTACCGCCGTTGACGCCCAGCCTCCGCCGTGGGATGACATCGAGGGGGCGCGGTGGCAAAAGGCAAACCAAATTGAATGAGGATCTGACCCACAATCGGAGTGCCGGGGCGGGACGCCTAGTGCGCAGGTACGCTGTTCTGATCGTGATGATGTCGGCCTTCCTGGTTTCGGCCTGCTCCCTGATTCCCCGCGATGAGTTTAGCGCCCGCGATCAGGCAGCGGCCGTGATCCCCGGTGTTCCGAACGCGCGCTTCTACGTGGATGGAAGCAGCAGCGAGCTTCACGACTTCCTGAAAGGCTCAGTCCTTGCGCCGGCGATCGCCGAAACGGGCGGGTTCGACGTGCTCGCGATATCGGGCGGCGCCTATGACGGCGCTTACGGAGCCGGCATCATCAATGGCTGGAGCGCAGCGGGGCAGCGCCCCAAATTTGCGATTGTCACCGGCGTGAGCGCGGGCGCCTTGATCGCGCCGCTCGCTTTTCTCGGCCCCAATTACGATGCGGAAATCGCCGAAGCTTTCTCCGGCGGCGTTGCGCAGGTGCTCGGCGATCTTGGGGGCGTATTCGCGCTGCTGGGCTCATCGGAGGTGCGCCGGCAATCTCTCGTCGCGCTCGTCGACAAATTTGTAACTCCAAGACTCCTCAACGCCATTGCCTCCGAGCACGCGCGCGGGCGCCGCCTGTTCATCGTGACCACCAATCTCGATGCGCAGCGAGGCGTCGTTTGGGACATGGGCGCAATCGCTGCCGCAGGCCCCGGCGCGCGTGAGCTGTTCAGGGACGTGCTCGTCGCCTCCGCCAGCATCCCCGGTGTTTTCGGCCCGACCTTCATCGAGGTGCAAGCCAATGGCCGGAGCTTCAAAGAGATGCACGTCGATGGCGGCGCGACCACGCAAGTTTTCATCCTGCCCGATGTCGTGCTTGTGAATGGCATGAGCTCCGCGAATTCGCGCCGCGCGCCAAGCCACATTTGGGTCATTCTCAACAATCACATCACGCCGCAATTCGAGGTCGTGGAGGCGGGGCTCTTGCCCACCATTTCCCGTTCGTTTTCGACGCTCATCAAAAGCAGCGCGAAACAGACCCTCTTCAGCACGGCGGAATTTGTGGGACGTGAGCGGTTCAATCTCACCGCGATCGACCAACCCTTTGAGGATTGGCTCGCCGCCCATCCGGACATCACGCCGGGTTTCAACACGCCCTACATGCAGGCGCTCTACCGCTATGGTTACGAGAAGGCCCGGTCGGGCCACACTTGGACGCACGAGGTTCCTCTGCCCGGAGCGGCTGCGGGGATGCGCTTGCGGGAGATGGCCGTCGCGCATTAGGCTGCCGCTTTCAGGACGCCGAGGTCCACTATGCCGCTTTTCTCTCTCGATCAGCTTGCCGCCGCCACTGCGGTTGTGCGCCGGGTCGTGCCGCAAACGCCGGTCTATGCTTGGCCTTTGTTGCGCAAGCGGACAGGTGCCGATGTGTTCGTCAAACACGAAAACCATACGCCCACGGGGGCCTTCAAGATCCGGGGCGGACTCGTTTACTTCGATGCCCTGAGCCGCGCCGAAAAGCTTCCCAAGGGCGTGGTCACGGCTACCAGGGGCAATCACGGGCAGTCCGTGGCCCTCGCCGCAGCCCGCTATGGTGTTCCCGCCGTGATCGTTGTGCCGCAAGGCAACTCCGTTGAAAAGAATGCCGCAATGGCAGGCTTTGGCGCCGAGGTGATCGTAGCGGGCACCGATTTCGACGAGAGCCGCGCTGTGGGGGAGACAATCGCCGTCGAGCGCGGATATCACTTCGTGCCGTCATTTCACCCCGAGCTTGTCACCGGCGTGGCGACCTATGCTTACGAGCTGTTCACGGAAGTCCCGAACCTTGCTGTGGTCTATGTTCCCATAGGCATGGGCTCAGGGATTTCTGGCGTCATCACGGTGCGCGATCTCCTCGGCCTTCGCACCGAGGTCGTGGGGGTCGTTGCAGACGCCGCGCCGGCCGTGGCGCTTTCCTTTGAAGCCGGCCAACCCGTCAGCACGGCTTCGGCCCGCACCTTTGCCGACGGCATGGCCTGCAGGGTTCCTCATCCGGAAGCCATCGCTATCATTCGGGCAGGCGCGGAACGTATTCTGCGCTTGAGCGAAGACGAGATCGCGGACGCAGTGCGGGCCTATTACACCGATACCCACAATGTCGCCGAGGGGGCGGGCGCGGCCGCGCTGGCGGCCCTCATTCGCGAGCGCGAGCGGTATGCCGGCCAACGGGTTGCCGTCATTTGCTCGGGCGGCAATATCGATGCGCCGGCCTTCGCGGAAATCCTCGCCGGCTGCACGCCATCGGCTTGAGGCAAACTACCGCTTCGCCCTGCCTTGACAAGGCGCCGCGACCACCGCCAAGCTTTTCTCAATAACAAAGGAGGCGCGCATGGCAGAGATCGGTTTTGTGGGGCTCGGCAATATGGGCGGGCCCATGGCCGCCAACTTGATCAAGGCAGGCCATAAGCTTCGCGTGTTCGACCTATCGCAGGAGGCGGTGGCGAGGCTGGCTCAAGCCGGAGCGGCGGCCGTTTCATCCGCGAGTGAGGCCGCTGCGGGCGCGGAAGCCATTATCACGATGCTCCCCGCCGGCCAGCATGTGCGCGAAACTTATCTCGGGCCCCAAGGCTTGGTAGAGACCGCATCCCGCGGAAGCTTGCTGATCGACTGCTCCACCATCGATGTCGCGACCGCGCGCGAGGTCAGCGCCGTGGCGGCGAGCGCGGGGCACGACATGCTCGACGCTCCGGTCTCCGGTGGCACGGGCGGAGCCCAGGCCGGCACGCTCACCTTCATGGCAGGCGGCAGCGACGCCGCGTTCACGCGCGCGCAGCCGCTACTCGCGTCGATGGGCAAGACCATCGTCCATGCGGGCGGACCGGGCAACGGTCAGGCCGCAAAGATCTGCAACAACATGATCCTTGGCATTTCCATGATCGCCGTGTCCGAAGCCTTCGCTCTTGCCGAAAAGCTCGGGCTCAGCAACCAGACACTGTTCGAAATTGCGTCGAAGTCTTCCGGCCAATGCTGGTCGCTCACGAGCTATTGCCCGGTCCCCGGCCCCGTTCCGGCCTCCCCCGCAAACCGCGACTACGCGCCGGGATTTACGGCAGCGATGATGTTGAAGGATTTGAAACTCGCTCAGGAGGCAAGCCGCTTAGCGGGCGCGAACACGCCGCTCGGGGCGGAGGCCGCCGCGCTGTATCAGCTCCTCGCGAGCCACGGCTTGGGTGCGCTGGACTTTTCGGGGATTTTCAAGTTCCTGCGCGGGCAGTCGTGAGGTCCACCACCGCACCTGGCAGCTTTTATTTCCCGGCTTCATCCGGAAGTCCAATGCCGATGTTGACAAGACGCTCCGATGAGGCCGGTATCGCTGGGTGCGCACAGCGTTAGCCAAGGCCCCCTGCCGCTGGCAAGCTCAATCCGGCGAAACTCTCCTTTGCCAGCGAAAAGGGCCTTTCTCAGGACGGGGCGAAAAGCTCGCGATAGGCAGGCGTGCCGTTCGGGAGCTTGCCGGTGGCCTCGAAGACGCCGCGCGCGATGGCCCGCGCCACGCAATTCGCGGCGGCGGCCCCGATATAGGGAAGAGCAACCAGTGGATTGGCAAGCGCCGTCTTGCCGGTTGCAAGGGCGAACACGATGTCGCCGTCGAAGGGCGTAAAAACCGGGAAGATCGCGCGCGCCATCCCAGCTGCAGCCATCACCGAGACGCGCTTGCATTGCGCTTGCGTCAGCGCCGCATCCGTCGCCACCACGCAAAGGGTGGTGTTCGCGAACTCCGAAAGCGGAATTTTGAACTGTGGCTCTCCCGCATTGGCGGGCCAGGGCCGCGGAGAGCCAAGGCCGCCGAATTCCTTCCCCAGCTCGAAAGGCGCGGCCCAGAAATGCGCCGTGTCTCCCACCGTCACGGCGCCGGCGGCGTTGACCGCGGCAAGCGCACCCACGATGATTCCCGCGGCAACTCCCCCTGCGAGAGCCGGGAGGCGTTCGGACGCACTGCCCAATCCGCCTCGCATCGTTTTGCCCTGTCCCGCAGCGACCACGGCGCCAAAGCCCGCGCCGGCAGCGCCTAGTTTGAAGTCCAGTCCGGCCGAGGCCGCTGCGGCATAGCCCATGTCGCGATAGGGCGGATGCTTGCCCCAGGATTTATCGCCGCCGTTGAGGAGATCGAAGAGGATCGCCTGCGGCACGATGGGCACGCGCGCGTCGCGCACCGCAAAGCCGCGGCCTTGTTCGCGGAGGAAGCTCTGCACGCCCGTCGCCGCGTCCAGCCCAAAGGCCGAGCCGCCGGCCAGGACAATCGCGTCGGCGGCGCCAACCGAGCCCTCAAGTCCGACTGCGTCCATCTCGCGCGAGCCAGGACCGCCACCGAGAACCGAGGCCGCCGCCACGGCCGCTGCATCGCACAGCACCACCGTCACGCCGGACGCGAGCTTCTCGTCCTGGGCGCTGCCAACTGTAAGCCCGCTCACATCCGCGATCGAATTACGAAGCCCCGTCAAAGCCATTGCCGCACCTCAACAAAAAAGCCCGCGGCAGAGCCACGGGCTTTTGACCGCGGACACTGGCGGGATGCTATTCCTGCTCGTAAGTGGTCTTGTTCCACTTGTAGACAACATAGGGGACGAGGCTTGGGTCGCCCTTGCCATCGAATTTGACTTCGCCGAGCACGGTGTCGAACGCGCCGGTGTCGAGCGCTTCTTTCACTTTGGCTGGATCGAAGGAGTTGGCTTTTTCAGCGGCGCCCTTCCAGGTTTGGATGGCGGCGTAGGTGTAGAGCACATATCCTTCCGGATCGATGTTCTTGGCCTTGTACTCTTGCACGACGGCGGCGGCTGCCGGGTTTTTGCGCGGATCGGGCGAGAAGGTCAGAAGCGTGCCTTCCACATCCGGGCCCGCGATCTGACCAAGCTCGGTCGAGACCAGCGCGTCGCCGCCCATCAGGATCGCCGGGACACCCTGTGCGCGCATCTGCCGGATAATGAGGCCCGCCTCGGTGTGATAGCCGCCGAGATAGACAAGGTCGATCTTGGCTTCCTTCAGCTTCGTGACAACGGTGTTGTAATCCTTCTCGCCCGCCGTGATGGTGTCGTAGAAGACTTCCGTCTTGCCGGCTTCGTTCATCGCCTTCTTGGTCTCGTCGGCGAGCCCTTTGCCGTAGGCGGTCTTGTCGTGCAAGATCGCGATATTCTTGTCCTTGAATTTCTCCGCGATAAATTTGCCGGCAACCGAGCCTTGCTGGTCGTCACGGCCGCAAAGGCGGTAGCTGAGGCCCTCCTTCGGGCGCTGATCGGTAAACTTCGGGTTCGTGGACGCAGGCGAAATCTGGACGATGCCCGCCTCGTTATAGACATCGGATGCGGGGATCGACGAGCCAGAGCAATAGTGCCCCGCTACGAAGACCGCCCCTTTGGCCGCGAGTTGCTCAGCAACCGAACGTGCCTGTTTCGGATCGCAGGCGTCATCGCCAATTTCAAGCTTGAGCGGCTTGCCAAGAACGCCGCCGGCCTTGTTGATATCGGCAACGGCGGCTTCCGCGCCCGCCTTGAACTGAGCGCCGAAGGTGGCGTATTCGCCGGTCGCCGGTCCAGCGATAGCGATGGTCACTTCGGATTGTGCGGAAGCTGGGACGGGAAGCCAGAAGGCTGCGCTGAGAGCGCCGAGGCTAGCCAAGATGAGACGCATTTATCGTTCCCTTTTTGACGGTTGGATGTTCAGCCTGCGGAGGACGGTGTGAAGCATGTTCCCTGGATTAAGGCTGTGTGGTGGCATTCTGGCGGACCCGCCAGCCGAACGGGCCGCTCCTTTCGGTCAGCCAGCCATATTGGCGCAGCATTTGGGAGCGCCGCTGAAGCCGGAAGCCGAGCGCTGCGAAGACCAGCAGGATTGCTGCGTCCGACAGGTAATAATGAAAGGAGAGAAGGCTCCCTTGCGCTTCCCGCCAGCTTGCAAGCGTCGCGCCGGCGAAGAGGCCCCAATGGAGAAAGCGGATGGCCGCCGCCAGAAGCATCACGGAAAGGATCGCGTTCCAGAACGGCTTCCAGCCTTTCGCGCTGGCGCGCCCGATCATGAAGGCCGCTCCGCCACCGGCCAAGATGGTGATGAACAGGAACGCCCATGGCGAGGTTTCGTAGATTAAGCCCATAGCTCAGGCACCGTTCGCTCGAACCACGGCAGCAATTGAGAACCTGAAGCGCGCGCACCAAGGTCCTCCGTCATGGCCGCACTTGATGCGGCCATCCAGGGCCAACAAGCAATGACGCTCATGATTTCTGATGGATGGCCGGGTCAAGCCCGGCCATGACCTTGCGTGGATTTGCAGCTTAAGCATGCGCGCCGCCCTCCAAGTAAGCCGCTTTCACCTCCTCGCTCTTGAGGAGATCGGCCGCGTTGCCCGACATCGTGATTTGCCCGTTGACCATGACATAGCCGCGATGGGCAAGCTTCAGCGCATGGAAGGCATTCTGCTCCACGAGAAAGACCGTCAGCCCTCGCTTTTGATTGAGTTCGCGGATCACCGAGAAAATCTGCCGCACGATCAGCGGCGCGAGCCCAAGCGACGGCTCGTCCAGAAGAAGAAGCTTCGGCCGCCCCATGAGCGCCCGGGCAATGGCGAGCATTTGCTGCTCGCCGCCGGAGAGCGTTCCGCCACGCTGCGCATGGCGCTGTCCAAGCACCGGGAACAGCTCGAAAACCATGTCGAGGTCGCTTTGTAAGGTGTCCGGCGACGCCAGCAGCGATCCCATCAGCAGGTTCTCATAGACCGTCATGCGCGGGAAAATGCGCCGGCCTTCTGGCGATTGCGCGACGGACAGCCGCATGATCTCGTGAGTCGGAAGCTTGGTGATATCGACGCCATCGAAAACGATGCGTCCGCTTTTCGCGCGCGGATCGCCGCAGACCGTCATCATCAGCGTGGTTTTGCCCGCACCGTTCGAGCCGATCAGCGTCACGATCTCGCCCTCGTGTACGTCGAGATCGACGCCTTTGAGGGCGCGGATATTTCCGTAGAAGGTCTCGACGCCTCGGATGGACAGAAGCGCGCTCATAGGCCCACCTCCGCTTCGGCCTGTTCGACCTCGTCATCCTCGACGCCAAGATAGGCCGCAATGACCTTCGGATCGGCGCGGATTTCCGCGGGCGTCCCTTCGGCGATCTTGCGGCCGTAATCGAGCACCACGATGCGGTCCGAGATGCCCATGACGACGCCCATGTCGTGCTCGATCAACAAGATAGAAAGCGCGTGTTCGGCCCGGATCTTGAGGAGAAGCTCGTTCAATTCACCGGACTCCCGCGGATTGA
Organism: uncultured Alphaproteobacteria bacterium; assembly: GCA_963817705.1. Classification (GTDB taxonomy): domain Bacteria; phylum Pseudomonadota; class Alphaproteobacteria; order Rhizobiales; family Rhodomicrobiaceae; genus Rhodomicrobium. Next base: position 64,783 of record CAWFPF010000002.1, on the reverse strand, counting down.
GACCGGCGGCCGGCTCGTCGAGGCAGAGCAGCACAGGCCGGGTGCACATGGCGCGGGCGATTTCGAGCCGGCGCTGAGCCCCATAGGGCAGGTCGCCCGCCGGGTCGTCGGCGCGGCTCAGGAGCCCTGTCTCGCGAAGCCAGAACGCCGCGCGGTCAATGGCTTGCTTCTCGGCGCTGGCATAGCTTTTCAAGCCCAGCAGGCCGCCGATCGTGTAGCCGGACGCGGCATTGAGCACCGTGTGCTGGGCAACCAGCAGGTTCTCAAGCACGGTCATGCCTCCGAACAGCCGGATATTTTGAAACGTTCTGGCCACCCGCCCGGTGCGCGCGATATCGAAGCCTTCCATACGCTCCAACAGAAAGAGCGCGCTGTCTTGCGTTTGCGCCCATTGCTTGCCGCTTGCCGTAAGCCCGGGAAGCGCCTCAAACGCAGCCTCGCTTCCGTGTGCAAGCGCGATGCGGCCGGCTGCCGGTTTATAGAAACCTGTGATGCAATTGAACACCGTGGTCTTGCCAGCGCCGTTCGGTCCGATGATCGCGGTTATGCCGCCGCGCCGCGCGGAGAAGGACAAGCCGGCAACCGCGACGAGGCCTCCGAAGCGCATCGTCAGATGCTCGACGCGCAGCAGTTCGCCGGCCTCGCCGGCACGGTCCGTCATCGACCTCGCCCCTCTTTGACAAGGCTCGATGATATCGTGCTCGCGTGGTGAAGTACCGCGGACGGCGCGCGCCCAGCCATGAGACCGCGCGGGCGCCAGATCATGACAAGCACCATGGAGAGGCCGAAAATAAGCATGCGGTAATCTTGCAGTTCGCGGAAGCGCTCGGCACTTCCAACGAGGACGACAGCGGCGATCACAACGCCGAGCTGGCTGCCAAGGCCGCCGAGAACGACAATCGCGAGCACCAGCGCGGATTCATTGAAGGTGAAAGATTTCAGGGCTGATGAAGCCCTGCCTCGCCGAGAAGAACGCGCCGGCGAACCCGCCGAACATCGCGCCAATGGCGAAGGCAGTAAGCTTTGTCGTGACGGTGTTGATGCCGAGCGAGCGGCAGGCTATCTCGTCCTCCCTCAACGCCTCCCAAGCCCGGCCAATGGGCAGCCGCCTGAGCCTGAGGGTGATGAAGTTGGTCGCCAGCGCCAGAGCCAGAATGAGGTAGTAGAGAAAGACGATGCGGTGGACCGGATTGAACTCGATCCCGAAAAAACCATGAAAGCTTGGGCTCGCGGCGCGGTCGAACGGCAGGCCGAAAAAGCCCGGCCGGGGGATGCGGTTGATGCCATTCGGGCCGCCTGTCAGGCTCGCCCAATTGATAAGGACGATGCGGATGATTTCTCCGAAGGCCAGCGTGACGATGGCGAGGTAATCGCCGCGAAGCCGCAGCACGGGGAAGCCGAGGGTGATGCCCCACATCGCCGCGAAAAGGCCAGCAAGCGGCAGGCAAGCCCAGAATGACCATCCGAGCTGCGTCGCAAGCAGCGCATAGGTATAGGCGCCAACGGCGTAGAATGCGACATAGCCGAGGTCGAGCAGCCCAGCGAGGCCGACAACGACATTCAGGCCCCAGCCCAGCATGATATAGATCAGGATCTGCGTCGCGGTATCGACGGCGTAGCGCTGCGGCGGCCCTGCGATCAGAAACGGAAGGAGGACCGCGACGGCCAGCAACGCGAAGGGAAAGTCGCGCCTGAAACCGGACAGAAATATTCCTGACAGAGCATGCCATTCCCCCCGGACGGCGGCGAGAACAAGACGCAACACACGCACGGCGGCCATGGCGAGGGCGACGATGAAGGCCGCGATGCAGACAAAGCTCAAGAGATCGGCAAGGATGCCCGCGAGCCAGGACTGACGGCCGGCCCATGCTATCAAGTCCGTGCGCAAGCCGCCAAACACGTAAAGCACGAAGCCCGCGGCAAGCGCCCCAACCATGGCAGGCCGGCGGACTCTCGCGGCGAACCACGCGAGGAAGCGGGACGTCGAGCCGCCGTCGAGCTGCCGCCAAATGAAGACATCGAAGAAGAGACGGATCGCTGCAGCAATCGCTGCGAACAGCGTGGCTTTGCCGAAATGGGTGGTGATCTCAAGGGCGCCTTCGGTCTTGAAGCCGACGAGCGAGCCAAAGAGCGCCATTCCGAGCAGAAAGGTGACGCCGGCATCCCTGAGAGCGCTGGCTGCCCCCCCGCGAAGCAAAACGCGGTCCGGAAGCGCGGCGCTTGCCGCTTCAGCCGTCTCCGCCATAGGCTAGACCTTTTCCACTTCCGGCCGCCCAAGCAGGCCCGACGGCATGAAGATCAGCACGATGGCAAGGATCGAAAACGCGGCAACATCCTTGTATTGCGCGGTGAAGTAGCCCGCCCAGAACACCTCGATCAAACCGATGATGAGGCCGCCGAGCATCGCGCCCGGCAGCGATCCGATCCCGCCGAGCACGGCGGCGGTGAACGCCTTGATGCCCGCGACGAAGCCCACGTAGAAATCGATCACGCCGTAATAGACCAGGAACATCAGACCCGCGACGGCTGCCAACGCGGCGCCGATCACGAAGGTGAGAGAAATCGTCCGATCGACATTCACGCCGCACAACGCCGCCATCTTGCGGTCCTGCTCGCAGGCGCGCTGGGCGCGGCCGAGCGCGGTGTTGCCGATGATGACCGAAAAGACGGTCATCAGCACCACGGTGGTGGCCATGATCAGAATTTGCACATAGCTGAGGCTGACCGCGAAGCCATTGCTTTCGGCGAGTTGAACGCCGCCGCGGATCAGCGGCGGCAGCGGCTTGGAGCGCGCGCCTTGGCTGAGCTGGACGAAGTTTTGCAGCGTGATCGACACGCCGATAGCCGTGATGAGCGGCGCGAGCCGGAACGACGACCGGAGCGGCCGGTAGGCGATGCGCTCGATGCTCCAGCCCCAAGCCGCGGTCAGAGCCATGGACGCGATCAGCGCCACCAGGAGCGCGAGCGGCACCCAAGTTATTGAGATTGCGAACAGCGATAGGATCGAAATCAGCGCGATGAAGGCGCCGATCATGAACACCTCGCCATGGGCGAAGTTGATCATGCCGATGATCCCATAAACCATCGTGTAGCCGATGGCGATCAGCCCGTAGATCGAGCCGAGGGTCAGGCCGTTGATGAGCTGTTGGGCGAAATATTCCATGCGTGAACCGGAGGCACTTTTGGGATAACGGGGCACTATCGGCGCATTTAACGCGAAGTGGGGCCGGTAGCCAATGCTTAGTTCGGAGCGGGTGCACCGCGATGTGGCGGGAGCTCGCGGCAGCACTGCGGCTTTAGGGTCACAGCCCGCCACCGAAGCGCCGCTACAATCCGCGATGCGTTGACCCAGCCTTGTGCGAAACTGTATTCAAGCGTGACCGTGTGGTTGTGGTGGTGCGACCTATGTCCTTTGTCCGTAAACTGTCAGTGTTGTTGTTATTGTTATTGACCGGCTCGATCGGAATCCTTGGCGGTTGTGCGACCGAGCAGCTTCACCACAATACGGTAGAGCTTTCAAGCACGGTCGGTAATCTGCAGACCAGCCAGGTTCTGTATAACCTCGGACAGCTTTTGGACGATCCGGCATCGATCCCGGCACAAGTTACTTTAACGGTGGGAAGTGCGACAACCTCGCTGACCGTCTCTCCCCAAGTCACTGGGCCTCTAACCGGTTCTTGGCAAAGCACCCTAACAAGCGCATTCGATAAAACTGGAACAATCTTAACGCCCACCTCCCAAGCGGTCCAGAAGGTGGCACCGGCCGCAACGGCCGGCATTGGCGGTTCCGACGTGCAAAGTCAGAATTGGAGCTATAACCCGGTTGTCGATGCCGATCAGCTAAGACGATTGAGATCGCTTTACCGCTACGCCCTGGGTGAAAACGTCTCTCTAATCGACGAGTATCCGCTCATTCAGAAGACGCAGACGCTCAACTATATCAATGCGAGCCAATCGGATCCAGCTTTCAGAGCCGTTTGCCCGCCTGTGTTCAGAGGCTCGACCTGCGCGGTCAGCCCCACAGGTGGCACCAATGACCCTAAAATCGGAATGGTCGTTCAGAAGTCCATTGCCGATGAGCACTTTCTGGAAAAGCCGGGCTGCGTTCTCTGTCTGAAAAAAGAGAACTCGCTTTATCTCGGCAAGAAGAGCTTGGCGGTTAACCCGAAGCTCGTCGCGATGCATTCCCAGCAATGGATCTTCTATAGAGAAGGCGAAGTGCCCGACGCGAGATATATTGGCAAGTTCGGAAGCCACGAATTCTACATCCGGCGCGACGATCTTCCCAAGCTTTCCGAGTTGACGCTGTTCGTGCTGGCGACGACGATGGGTTCAGCCTCGTCTTCAGGCGGAGGTTCGGGCGGCACCGGCAAGGGTGGAGCGACCCTCTCTAGTGTCGATAGCAACGGCAATATCGTCCAATTTTATCCTTAGTTGGGAAGGTCTAGAGAGACCGGATGGAATCACGATGAAACGGTTGGCCTACGTCGCAAGCTGCGTCGCATTTCTCTACGGTGGCAGTTCATGCCAGGCGGCGGGGGCAAATGCTGGGTCGGTTACCGATCTCCAATGTACCGTGGCCTACCCCCTCACGTGCGGCTACGGCGTCAAGTCTGTTGGAGCGATCAGAGCGCCAGGAATGACGAAGGCCTTCTTTTTGATTCGCTATAGGGCCGGCAATGAAACCGTCGATCTGTTTCCAGAGGGCTTCATGTCCAGGAGCGTCTCAAGTCAATATGCCTTGGATGCTAATAAGATTGCCCCTAACTATTTGACGGGCCTGCCCGAAAACGAATTGCAGGCGCCAGAGCAATCCTACGATTTCTCAAAGTGCAAGTGCGATCCTAATCCTTCGAAAGAGTGCCCGTCCCTAGAAATTATTCCGATCTACGAGCTGGACGGCGCGCCCATTTGCTTTGCCCAGAAATTGTCTATCCCGAAAACCAATCAGACTCTATATGCTGTTTTTTACAGAACAAAATCAGCCCGTTCATACGGTTTTAGAGCTCAATTTCGAAAAGAAATAGAGCATTCAAAAGTAATTAGCAAAAAGTATCGGGCGATGAACGCCGGCTCGGTGCGGTCTGGCATTTAACCAGCGCCGCCTGCCCGCGAGCCAAACCCGCCGCTCAATGAGCAGAGCGTCGTGCTCGTTGCAAAGCGTACCTTCTCCCTTGGGAAGAAGGAAAGGTTGCGAGCATGCCCCATGAGCGCATGCGCTGTGTCATCCGCTCCTGAGATCGAATTCTTGCAACGCTTCAGATTTTGCCAGAATTCTAGGGTACGGGAGCCTCCATAGTTTTGCGGAGGCAAGAATGCCTTTTCCAGCGGCGATCCAGAAACTCCTTGGCTTTGCATTTCTCAGTCTTTGTCTCTTTGCGCCAGCCGCCCACGCCGATGAGGATGACGACGGCCAGGCCGATCCCTCTGCAAGCCGCTCCCTGATCTCGCACGTCGTGATCCACCCCGATCTTTCGGCGACCGTCGAGGACCGCTACGCCGTGAGGATTTTGCGCGAGAGCGCGATCGAGAACGAAGCCCAGCAGGAACTGCGCTACCAGGAGAGCGTCGATCCCGTGGAGATCCTGGAAGCCTATACCGAGAAGTCAGGCGGCCGCCATATCGACGTCGATTTAGCCAATATTCTCACGCGCGACACGGCCAGCGGCATCGCCCGCGTCTACGAGCGCGATGCGAAAGCGATTACCATCGTCTATCCGGACGTGGATGCCGGGGATACTGTCGTTTACCGGTCGCGAACGCGCCAGGCGAAGAGGCGCTTCAGCGGACATTTTTATCAGTCTTGGTTCATCCCCAGAACCGATTCCTATGAGGAGTTTCGCCTTACCGTCGACCTGCCGCCGGGTATCGAAATTAAAGCGAAACTCAGGGGACCCGGCTTGACCGAAACAATTGAAGAGGGCGGGCGCCGCCTTGTCTTCACCTACCATCCTGGTGAATGGACGCCAGAAGAGAGCGGCGCCGTTTCCGTGTTCGACCGCGAACCGGGAGTTGTTATCACAACGTTCAACAGTTTCGAGGAGGTTGCGGCGGGTTATCAGGCGCTCGATGCCGGCAAGGCCATGGTGACGCCGGAAATCAAGGCACTCGCGGACACCCTCACGCAGGCGATTCCCGGCAGGCGGCGTCAAGCCGAAGCCATCAGCAATTGGGTGAGAAAGAATATCCGCTACGCGCTTGTGACAACAGGTTCAGAGGGCAACACCCCAAACCCCGCGCCTACGATCCTGAGAAACAGGTATGGAGACTGCAAGGACCATATGATCCTGACGACGGCGCTTCTCGAAGCGAAGGGGATCGCGAGCGAGCGCGTCGCCATGAACCTCGGACGTGCCTTCCAACTGATGCCCCTTCCGATGCCGGCGTTCAATCACGCCATCCTTTACCTGCCGGAATTCGATCTCTACGACGATCCCACCGACTCGCAATCTGCCTTCGGCATCCTGCAAGCCGGGGAATACGACAAACCGGTGCTGCGCTATTCGGAAACCGGGGGGCACCTTGCGCGCACCCCGCCCATGAAAACCGCTGAAAATACTGTCGCGGCAAAAACAACCGTATTCGTGTCCTCTGACGGAGCCGTCAGCGGCGAAACGATTCAGACCTTCTCCGGAGTTTTCGCGTCCATCGGCAGGGACTCGGCCCTGAGCATGCAGCGGCAAGGGCGGACAAGATACGCCGAGCGCATTCTCAGGCGTTTGAACAGCCCCGGCGCGGGCGAATTCGATGCAGCTGTTCCCTGGGATTACACCGAGCCGTACACGCTCCGAAGCACATTTGCGCTCCATAATAAGCTGGAAACGCCGCTCACTGGCCTGCACGATCTGCCAATAGGGATGCCGCTTTATCCCGATGCAGAGACCTGGTTTTTCAGGCGCCGTCTGCCCGGACGCAAAACCGACTTCTACTGCTACGCCGGACGTATGTCCGAAGAGATCTTTGTGACCTTCGCGGAAGGGCTGGCGCTGCCTCAGCCGCTCGAAGCCGTCGAGGTTGCGACCGCTTACTTCGCCTACGGCCAAAAAAGCGCGGTTGAAGACCGGGTTTTGCAAATCCGGCGCGAGTTCGCTTCGCTGGTGCAGGGTCAGGTTTGCCCCAGCAAGGCTGAGGAAGAGATCGCGCCCGCGCTACAGCGCGTCGAGCGCAGCCTGAAGGAGCAGATGGCGTTTGGCGGCACGGGGAGGTCTGCACTTGCGGCGCGGCAGCCAGCCCGCTGAAGCGGCCTTTTGGCGTAATCCCTTTAGTAGCACTTAACCGTGACCGGCTCTCGTTTGGAACCATTGCCCGCATGATCGCTTTTGTGACTGTCCAAGTCCTCTATTGTTATGTGCGGCCAGGAAGCTAAAATCAGCAATGAGATACACGAGCCTTGCGGCCATACTCTGCCTGGCTGGTTTCAACGCGGTTGTTGTGGACGGGACTTCCCCGGCCTTTGCGAAGCAGTCCCGGCACGCCGAGCGCCAGACTGAATCCCGTGCCGCCGGCGCGCCCCTCTTGGCAGTCATAGCGCTGGCGCAGCAGCGCGTTTCTATCTACGGCGCCTCAGGGAAAATGATGGAGGCACCGGTATCGACTGGCGTTACGGGCCGCGAGACACCGGCTGGAATTTACAGCATTCTGGAGAAGGAAGAGGATCACCACTCCAATCTTTATGACGACGCCTCCATGCCGTACATGGAGCGACTCACCTGGACGGGTATCGCCATGCATGCAGGGCATTTGCCGGGTTATCCGGCCTCTCATGGCTGTACGCGCCTGTCTTGGGGGTTTGCGGAGGAGCTTTATCGAGTAACCAAACCCGGCATGCGCGTTGTCATTGTTCGCGAGGACATCACTCCCGCGGAAATTGAGCAACCCGAAATGTTTAATTCACGCTTCCTCGCAGGGGACGTGTCGCCATTCGAGACCAATGCAACGGGCTCACCGAGCGAAGCGGAGACGCGCGCACGCCTTCAGGCCATCAAGGAAGCAAAACTGGCGAATGCAGAGGCCGCAAAGAAGCGAGAGTTGGAAGCGCAGTCCAACGCGGCAAAGAAAGCTGCGGAGGCTGCATCAGCTGCCCGTTTAGCCGAGACGGCGGCGGCAGCTCTCGCCCGCATGGAAGCGGCATTGAACCCCGGCGATGGCGCGCAGGATACTGTTTACAAACGCCCCGAAACTGGAGATGCCGCTAAGACCGTTGCGGCTTCCAGGATTTAAGCGGCGCGGTTGCAACTTGAGAGCGCCAAGGCCCAAGCGCAGGCAAAAATGGACGCTGCGGCGCGAGCCGAAGAGGAGGCTAAGGTCGCGGCCGCCGTGTCGAGTGAGGCGGCAGAGGCGGCAGAAACAGCCAGAGAGAACGCCTGGCCCGTTTCCATCTTTATCAGCCGTAAGACACAGCGCCTTTATATCCGCAGAGGCAGAGAACCCGTGTTCGAAGGCCCGGTGACTATTCGCGACCCCGACAGACCGATTGGTACCTTTGTCTTTACCGCCCTCGGTTACACCGGAACGCCCGCGCGCATGCGCTGGAATGTCGTGTCCATGTATAAGAACGCGACCTCGATCGAGCCTTACGCCGAGGCGAAGCGCGAATTGAAGAAGCACCGTGAGGCGAAGCCGGCGGACGTCACCGGGGCCCGGAACGCGATGCAGCGTCTTGACATCCCGCGGGAAACGCTCGACCGGATTTCCGGGGCGCTCCTGACCGGCTCCTCGCTGATCGTCTCCGATGAAGGACCAAGCCGCGATATCGGGAAGGACACCGATTTTATTGTGTTCATGAGCGGCGAACCGCAGGGTGGCGCGGCCTTCCGAAGCATTCCGGCGGATGCGGAAAGGAGGCGGTCGCACGGACAAAACCACAGAACCGCCTCGTCTTCTTCCCGGTCCAGATCTCATAGTGCCGGTGCGGGTTGGCATGGCCGGGGATATTCTCCGTTCTCCTCGATCTTTGGCTTCTAAATGCGGTCTCCACTCACGGCGAACCTTGGCCGCCCTGTAAACGGCAGCGACCGGATCCGGATCGCGAGAATCCGGCCGGCGATGGCCGCTCCGAGCGCGGGCGTGAAGGGCAACGGTGTGCAGGCTTTGATCGCGGCGAGAAAACTCTCTTTGATCTTGTCCTTCAATCCCGCAACATCCGGAGCATAAATATAAGCGATACGCGGCGCGCCAATCACGGCTCCGGACCGCGAAAAGCTCAGCCGGACCGTGACTTCGACGGCTTGCGGCGGGTCCGTTCGGGGCGCTTCCCAGCATTGAGCGAGGCGCTCCCCTATTTGGCCCGGAAGATTGATCGGCGACGGTTTGCTTTGCGCGCGTGTTTCTGGGCTTGAGGCAAAAAAGAGGGCATAGGCGATGCCAGCCGCGATCAGCCAAGCCCGGCACGGGTAAACGTTCATTGCCCTGGTCCCATTTAAAAATGTCTCGTACCAGCAATTTGCAATGTGAAGGATCCGGCTTCGAAGCACAAGCGCGAGAGGGATTGCCGCTTCGAACATCGGCGTTGATCGGGGAGTGTCACCGCGAGCGCTTCGCGCCGCTTACAGCGGTGGCCTTTGGCCAGCTGCGCTCGTGCCGCTTGTTCCTAACTCTTTGATTTTAATGGTGGACACGACAGGGATTGAACCTGTGACCCCTACGATGTCAACGTAGTGCTCTACCGCTGAGCTACGTGTCCGTCCAAGAGCGAACTCATAGCACGCGGAAAATCGCGCTTCAAGCCAGCTTTGCGCGGCAGCGAAACGCAAAAAACCGCCCGGGAAAGGGCGGGTCAGCCGGTGCGCCAACCGCTGGCGAGATGAAAGAGCGCGAGGTTCGGGCAGAAATCCGGGCTCATGTCTTCCGCGCCATATCCGTCGAGCCACAGCAGGCACTCGCTCGTTCCGGCGCATTTCAGGCAGTTCTCCTGCGCCTGCGCGTATGCCGCACCGCTCCGCAGCCGGACGAACTTTCCGGGATCGGCATTCAGCCGGTTCATCATGTGACGCATGCGCGTCGCCCGGCGTTCCAGCTGACCATGACCCGGCCTCATATGCGCCTCCGCGCGGTTTTTCCCGAGGGTAAGCTTGGACCCTTTGGAAGCTCCGTCGTTGATATGGGTCAAGAAGGCCGCCCCGGTGGACGCGATGGAACATTATCGCGCTCGGAAGTTTTTGGATCGATGTATCGCAAGCTGCGCCGCTCTTTTCATTCCGCACCAAGAATTCAAGGAGGCTTTCATGAATAACGTGCCGCTTCAGCCGATCATCGCCATCCTTGCGGGCATTCTTATTCTGCTGCGGCCCGCTCTTCTCAACTATGTCGTGGCCCTTTATCTGATCATCGTTGGAATTTTGGGCTTGATGGGCTCGCGAAGGATTTAGGATGAGGATGATTTGCCGCATGCGGCGTGGCGGCGCGTTGTTGTAGGAGCGGCCGTACACAATCTGCGAGAGTAGGGTTTGGCGGAGCGTCAGCAATGTTCCTAGGGTTGGATGCCACGATCCTCGCGCGCCTTCAGTTCGCGTTCACGGTCGCCTTTCACATCGTCTTCCCCGCCTTCACGATCGGGCTTGCCTCTTACATCGCGACCCTCGAAGGCGTCTGGTTCTTCGGCGGAGACGAGCGTTACCATCGCCTCGCGCGCTATTGGACGAAAATCTTTGCGGTTTCGTTCGCCATGGGCGTCGTATCGGGCCTGCCCATGTCCTATCAATTCGGCACGAACTGGAGCCGGTTCTCGGTTGCCACGGGAAATGTACTGGGGCCGCTGCTTGGCTACGAGGTGCTGACGGCATTTTTCCTGGAGGCGAGCTTCCTTGGCGTGATGCTGTTCGGCTGGAACCGGGTGCCGAAAGGGCTGCACTTCTTCGCAAGCCTCATGGTGGCGTTTGGGACGCTGCTCTCGGCGTTCTGGATCCTCTCCGCGAATAGCTGGATGCAATATCCAACCGGCCACGAGGTGAAAGACGGCATCGCTTATCCCGTCGATTGGGTGCAAGTGGTTTTCAACCCCACCTTTCCCTATCGCTTCCTTCACATGGTGGCCGCGGCCTATCTCAGCACCTCCATCGTGGTGCTGGCCACGGGCGCGCGCTACTGGCTCGCGAACCGCTATCACGACGAGGCGCGGATCATGATCCGCATGGGGCTCGGCCTGGCGCTTGTGCTGGCGCCGATGCAGCTGTTCATCGGGGACGCCCATGGCTTAAAGACCGCGGAGTACCAGCCCGCAAAGCTCGCCGCGATGGAGGGTCATTGGGACGGCACCAAGCCGGGCGATCTCGTGCTGTTCGGCATCCCCGACGAGGCAACGGGGCGCAATGATTATCAGGTCGCAATCCCGCATCTTGGCAGCCTCATCATCACCCATAGCTGGGACGGCCATTTCAAGGGCCTGAACGATTTTGCGCCAGCCGACCGCCCGCCGCTGATTCCGCCTTTCTTCGGCTTCCGGCTCATGGTTGGGATCGGAATATTTCTGATTCTGCTTGCGTTTTTCGGCGGCTATCAGTGGCTGCGCGGCAGGCTGTTCGAGAACCGGCTCTTCCTTCGTGCCGCTTCGCTGTCCTGGCCGCTGGGCTTCATCGCCATCATCGCGGGCTGGACCACGACGGAAACTGGACGCCAGCCATGGGTGGCGACGGGCCTCATCCGGACGGCGCAAGCCGCCTCGCCGGTCGCGGCGGGCTCGGTAGGCGCGACGTTGATCGCCTTCCTGCTGATCTACCTCGTGGTCTATTCGGCGGGCATCTACTACATGAACCTGCTCATCCGCCGGGGACCCGCCCTTCAGGGGCCCTCCGGCCCGAATCAAGCCCGTGTGCCGCATAGGCCGATCACGGCCGCGACCGAGACAGGCGGCGGGCCTGCCTTCGCCGGGGAATAGAGGAGCGCGCCATGGAACCGATCGCCTATTGGCTTCCCGTCGTCTGGGCCGCCCTCCTTGGCGTGGGTGTGGTGATGTACGTGCTGCTCGATGGCTTCGATCTCGGCATCGGCATTCTCTTCCTCACCGGTGCCGGGGAGGAAGAGCGCGATCAGATGATGAATTCCATCGCACCGTATTGGGACGGCAACGAGACTTGGCTCGTTTTGGGAGGCGCAGGGCTGCTGGTCGCTTTCCCGCTGGCTTATGGGATTATCATGCCCGCGCTTTATCTGCCGCTGGTGGGGATGCTGCTCGCGCTCGTGTTCCGGGGCGTGGCGTTCGAGTTCCGCTTCGTCTCGAAGCCGCACAATCGCTGGTGGGATCGGGCGTTCGCAGCGGGCTCGACGGTGGCGACCTTCTGCCAGGGCCTCGTGCTCGGCGGCTTTCTGCAAGACATCCCGGTCGCGGACAGGCAATTCTCCGGCGGCAGCTTCTATTGGGCGACGCCCTTTTCCTTCCTCTGCGGCTTCGGCCTGATCTCGGGTTACGCGCTGCTCGGCTCAGGCTGGCTTATGATGAAGACGGAGGGCGACGTGGCCGGCCGCGCGCGGAGTCATGCCCGGGTGGCGCTCGTCCTCACGCTTTGTTTTATCGTCGCGGTGAGCCTTTGGACGCCGCTGGTGTCCCCGCGTATCGAGGATCGCTGGTTCGGCGGCAACCACGTGCTCTATTTGTGGCCCATTCCGCTGGCGACCGCTGCCGTTGCGTTGATCTGTTGGGCCGGCATCCGCAAGGCCTCCGGCGTGCAGACCTTCCTATCCTCGATGGCGCTGTTCCTGCTGTGCTTTTTGGGGCTTGGCGTTTCGACGTTCCCCTATCTCGTGCCGCCCACCTTCACGATTTGGGACGCCGCCGCCGTTCCCCAATCGCAGATCTTCAGCCTCATTGGCGCCCTGCTTTTCCTGCCGCTGGTCTTGGCCTACACCGCCTTCGTCTATTGGACCTTCCGCGGCAAGGTCACCGAGGGTGGAGGCTATCATTAGCGCACGCGCAGCGGCGCTACTTTCCGCACTGCAAGCCAAACTTGCGCGCATCCGGCGCCTTTCCCATCCCGTGCTTGACTTCACACCTGCACATTTCAGATAAGCGTGAGGCGGGCGGACGCCGATCCCCGCTGAGTCCGCATTGGAGGAGCCGTTATGTTTCCGGCGCGCATACATCTTTTTTCGCTGCTGGGCTTCCGCGTCAGCATCGACATCTCCTGGTTCTTCCTCGCGTTCTATCTCGTGCTGACGCTCGCAACGCGCTATTTCCCGGAATACCTGCCGCACCAGCACGACAAGGTTTACCTCGCCATGGGCGTGGCCGGCGCGCTTGGCCTCTTCGCCTCCATCGTGCTGCACGAACTGGCGCACGCCGTCATGGCGAAAAGCTTTGGCCTGCCCATCGGCGGCATCACGCTTTTCATCTTCGGCGGCGTCGCGGAGCTTCGCCATGAACCGAAGACACCGCGCTCGGAATTCTGGGTCGCCATCGTGGGCCCGGTATCCAGCATCGTTATTGCCGGGATGTGTTTCGGCGCGGGGGCCGCTGCCGAATCGGCCAACTTGCAGCCTCTTTCCAAGGTTTTGCTGTTCCTCGCGCTGACCAACACCGTGCTTGCGCTGTTCAATCTGGTGCCCGCGTTCCCTCTCGATGGCGGCCGGATTTTGAGATCGATCATCTGGTGGCGCACCGGAAACCTTCGCCGTTCGACGCGCATTGCCGCTGCCTTCGGCTCGGCCTTCGCCGTCGTGCTCGTACTAAGCGGCCTCGCCCAGATCGTCACCGGCAGCGCGATGAGCGGCACATGGCAGCTCCTGATCGGTGTCTTCCTCGCCGCTGCCGCCTCGCAGGCGCGCAATCAAATCCCGCCCGCCGTCGATTGGAAGGGCGTGTCCGTGGCCGATCTCATGGACCGGGCGCCGCTCACCGCCGCGCCGGACATCACCGTCGATGCGCTGGTGAGCGATTACATTTACCGCCTGAACCGGAAGTACATCATCATTGCCGAGGATGGGCAGGCGCTGGGTTTTGTTGGCCCCGCTCAGATCAAGCCGGTGCCGCGATTGCAGTGGCCTGACACATTCGTGCGCACGATTGCCGCGCGCTTCACCCACGACACGGCCGTTCCGCCCACGGCGCCGGCCGGAGAGGCCCTGCGCAAGCTGCAATCGAATGGGGTTGGCCACCTTGCCGTGCTCGATGGAAGCACGCTCGCCGGGACCGTGTCGGAGGCGAGCTACGTCAATTATCTCAGCGTCCGCGAGGAGCTTGCCTCCACGGGCGCTGGGCCGGCTGCGGTGAGTGCGGCCTAAGGCGCGTTGGTCTCAGAAGCAGCGGGAGCCCCCCTCACTCTGTCTCTCTCCCCAAGGGAAGAGAGGACCCCAGAACGAGCTTCTCCCGCGAGAGGACGGCCGGACAGGCGTTCCTTCTCCCCTTGGGGAGAAGGACAGGATGAGGGGGTCTTCGCGATGCTAACAATACACAACGAGTTTTGGCGGGCGATGGCCATCCTTCGAGACGCAGCCGGGGGGGCACCTCATCCTTCGAGACGGCCTTCGGCCTCCTCAGGATGAGGCGGCGCGTGCTAAGTTCATGTTTTCACTCGCCCTTATCGCAACGCCCGCGCGCCTCGCGCAATGCGCTCTAAGCCGCCAGCATCCGGTCGACCTCGCGCACGAGGTCCTTCAAATGGATCGGCTTCGACAGAATGCGCGACTTCTTCGGCGCCTCGTCGTAGTTCTGCAACGCCACCGCCGCGAACCCCGTGATGAACATGATCTTCATCTCCGGGTTGAGCTCCGAGCCGCGCTTGGCAAGCTCGATCCCGTCCATCTCGGGCATCACGATATCGGTCAAAAGCAGCGTCACCCGCTTCTCCTTCAACCCCTCGAAAGCCTCCGCGCCGTTCCCATACGACACCACATCGTACCCCGCGCGCTCCAGCGCCTTGGCCAGGAAGCGGCGCATGGAATCGTCATCTTCTGCAAGAAGAATCGTTCGCATCTTTTCTTTACTCGCAAGCAACGGACAGGGCCGAAGCCAGCCCACGGGCAGCACGCATCACAGACGGAACCGTTACCCTCACGGTTCGCGCAAGCTTTAACGCATCTTGGGGCGAATTCGAGGCTAGAGACGATTTAACCTTACCCTGCACAGAATAAAAAAAAGCTTCAGCGTGGCGTGTGGATTTTAAGGCCGTGCCAACGCTTTTTTTGCACACTGCAGTGCTTGCCTGTAACGCTCGATTTACCCTGCCGCCTATGCCTTAGATTTGAGTAGAATGCGATACTTACTAACCGGTTCGGGGCGCTCTCTTAAGCCGTCATCGTAGGGGAAAGCGCCTTGCCAAAGGTTTAAGCGGTGGCGGGGCGCGGGCTAACGCGTTGTTTTATCTGAATAATTCTAAGCCGCTGCAGGACCTGTCCCCGAGCCGGAAGCACCTGATTATGGTTAAATCCCAAACTGCAACTATATTTAACCCCTTCTGGGAATGCACGATTCATAGGCGAAAACGTGAAAACGCACGCTTTTGGCGGCGCCAAGATATTGAAATCCCACGCTCTTTACCATGCCGGCATTAACTATGGTGCGGCGCTGTGAAAATCCGCCGCCTCGTCATTGCGAGGGGCATCGAGCAATCCAAAGCGGCACATTCGAGCGCGGGCGGCGGCTTTTTCCGCGCGCATGGCCGTTTCCATGGCGCTCCCTGACAACCCTGTTGCTGCTTTCGTTTTAGGCGCAGAATACTTTTCAAATAGATGACGATTACGGCCACTCATGCTAGCTTCGCACCATGACGCGCGAGGAAGCGATATCCCGGTTGAAAGCCCGCGAGGCCGAGTTCAAGCGGCTTGGCGTGGAGCATCTGTTTCTGTTCGGGTCCACGGCGCGCGGAGAGGCGCATGACGGCTCTGACGTGGACCTCTTTTTCGATCACCCGGAAGGCTCGCTCGGTCTTTTCGAACTCATGGATGTGAAGGAAGCCGCAGCCCGTTTTCTCGGCTGCGACGCCGATGTCATGACGCGGCGGAGCCTGCACCCGCTCTTGAAGCGCGGCATCGAGGCTTCCGCGGTGCAAGTTTTCTGATGGGCAGGCGCTCGGAGACGCTGCGCTTGAGCGATATCTTGGAGGCCATCGAGCTTATCGAAAGCGAGATGACGGGCGTCACGCTTCAGGCTTTCGAGACAGACAAGCGCAAGCGTTGGATTGCAGAACGCGGCATTGAGATCGTTTCCGAGGCAAGCCGCCACCTATCGCCGGACCTTAAGGAAAGGCATCCGCATATTCCATGGTCAAAGGTGGCCGGCATCGGAAACATTCTCCACCACGATTACCAGCGGGTGGCTTATGACATTCTCTGGCATGTTGCGCACAACGATCTGACATCGCTTCGAGATGTCTGCCGCGACGAGCTGGCCGCAAGCGGAGACGCCCCGGGCGATTTTTGAGTGCTCCTCGCCTTCGCGAGCTTCGGCCCGATTTACCCCTGGCGCAAAGCCCAAGCCCGCGCTAAGTCATCTACGCAGATAGTTGCATCGCGGCGGGGCAAGCATGACGCGGGACGAGACGGTGGCGCTGTTCTTGGAGTGCGAGGCGAAACGCGCAGAGGCGCGGGCCGCCGCGCTGGCGGGCGGCGCATCGGAAGAAGGTGCCAGGACCACGGGCCACGAGGCCGCGAAGGCGCATTGGAACGCCTGGGCGGAGCGCATGCTCGCCGAACGCAAAGCGCTGGAAGCGGACGGCCGCTGGGCCGCGGAAAAAGATTGGAAGGGCGATCTCGAACCCAAGAACGAAGACACCCGCGCATGGATGGACGCGGCTACATCGACTTCTCCCGCTGTCTCTTTGTTGTTAGGGGGCTGTGGGGGCCAAAGAGACAGCGGGAGAAAAAGAAGAGAGCGGTGACGCGGCAGCGCTTGTCAAATCAATCCTGGTTGATGACACGGTCATCAATCTCGACGGCTTCCTTTTTCCCGGCAACGCCGGGTTCGAAAGCGCTACCTTCACCGGCAACGCCGGGTTCGCAAGCGCCACCTTCACCGGCGACGCCTGGTTCGCAAGCGCCACCTTCACCGGCAACGCCGGGTTCCAAAGCGCCACCTTCACCGCCGGCGCCCGGTTCCAAAGCGCCACCTTCACCGGCGACGCCTCGTTCTATAGCGCCACCTTCACCGGCGACGCCTCGTTCGGATAGCGCCACCTTCACCGCCGGCGCCTGGTTCTATAGCGCCACCTTCACCGGCGACGCCTCGTTCGATAGCGCCACCTTCACCGCCGGCGCCCGGTTCGAAAGCGCCACCTTCACCGGCGACGCCTCGTTCTATAGCGCCACCTTCACCGGCGACGCCTCGTTCTATAGCGCCACCTTCACCGCCGGCGCCCGGTTCGAAAGCGCCACCTTCACCGCCGGCGCCTGGTTCCAAAGCGCCACCTTCACCGGCGTCGCCCGGTTCGAAAGCGCCACCTTCACCGCCGGCGCCTGGTTCCAAAGCGCCACCTTCACCGCCGGCGCCTGGTTCCAAAGCGCCACCTTCACCGCCGGCGCCTGGTTCCAAAGCGCCACCTTCACCGGCGTCGCCCGGTTCGAAAGCGCCACCTTCGCCGGCGACGCCGGGTTCCAAAGCGCCACCTTCGCCGGCGACGCCGGGTTCGCAAGCGCCACCTTCACCGCCGGCGCCCGGTTCGAAAGCGCTACCTTCCTAAGCTCCACGGCGTTTGGCGGGGCCAAATTCCGGAAGGAGGCGAGCTTCAAGGGCATCAAGGTTGAGCGCGCCTTCGACATGACCGGCGCCGAGTTCTCGTTCGTGCCGGCTTTCAATCAGGCCGATTTCAAGCAAGCGCCCGATCTGGACAATGTGCGGTTTCCGCTGCCAAGCCCATGGCGCAGGGGCAAGGCGGAGCTGATTGCGCAATACCGCGCGATCCGGCGCATGGCGATCCAGGGCGCGGATTACGAGCGCGAGCAGATGGCCTTCAAGGGCGAGATCCGCGCCAAGCGGGGCACGGAGCACCGATGGTATCATGCCGGCCTGTGGTTTGGCCTGGCCTATGACGCGCTGTCCGACTTCGGGCGCTCGCTGCTGCGGCCGTTTCTGGCCTGGGCGCTGTGCATCGCGATTTTCGCGGGTTATTTCCTGTGGCAGAGCGAGGCGATGGAGGCGCGCCGCCCGCTCGACCGGGCCGGATGGGTGGCGGGTCTGAGCGGCTATGCGCATTCGACCTGGAGCGCGCTTGGGGCGCCGCCTTATTGTTATCCCGGCACGCCGCCCGAGCCGGGCAAGACGCCGGAGATGGCGAACGGCTTCAGCGGCCTCGTCGAGGAAGTCCGCGGGCAGACAAACCCCGTCAACGAAGCCTTCAGCATCGCCTATCACAACGCCGTCATCGTGCTGGACAGTAACGGCGACAGTGCCCATCGCGCTTTCGGCTGCCTCTACGGCGTGGAACGCTATGGCGGCAATCCGGTCGCCTATGTGCCGCGCCCCGTGGCCATCGCGAGCGGCATCCAGAAGCTGCTGTCGGCGGTGTTCATCTTCCTGTTCCTCCTCGCCGTGCGGAACATGCTGAAGGTGAAGTAGCGGCCGCCGGGGCTGCGAAGGTCGCCCCGCCATGTCATGGCCGGGCTTGACCCGGCCATCCATTAAGTTACTAGCAAGCGGATGTTTCTGGATGGCCGCATCGCGTGCGGCCATGACAAGGAAGGGGCTCTGAGGCGAGACATCGGATTAAAGAAGCGCAACGAACTCTTCTACCGATAGGCCCGATTGCCTGATGATCGCTCGCAGAAGCGGGCCGGGAAGATCGCGGCCTTTGTGAACCGGTACGGTGGTTGCCCTGCTTGCATCGTATTTGTGAACAAGCCGGCGATGGCTGCCGGATGACCGGACCACCTCGAAACCGGCGCGTTCGAGGGCACGGATGACATCGAGCGCCTTGAGCGAGGGCAAAGACGCGGTCATGCGGCCACGGCAACCGTGACCTCACGCATCTTGGCCTTGCCGGCTTCGACGGGAATTTTTTCCCCGCGTTCGTGGCGGCTCGCCAGCACAAGCTCGATGGCGTCCTTGGCCATTGCCAGCGCTTCGTCCTCGGTATCGCCGCACGTCACGACCTCCGGCAGCGCCGGCACGTGCACGAGAAACCCGCCCTCTTCCATCGGCTCAAGCAAGATCGTGTAAGTTCTGGTCGCGCTCATCCGCGGCTCCTTTTGCCGGACTATGAGATAGCACGCCCTGCTGCATTTCGCGAGGGGGACTGGCATCGCCTTGCCGGCCGCGTTTCTCTTGCCATCCCCTGGGTCTCCTCCTTATCTCACTGCAGCGCGCGGTGCGCACCCCGAGGCCGTTGTGACCGAGACCATCGAAATCCCGCCCGAATGGGCGCCGCAAAAGGCCGTGTGGACGGCATGGCCCGCCGATCCGCGCGAATGGAACGGCGACCTGGAAACGCCCCGGCGCGACGTCGCGGGGCTCGTGCGCGCGCTGGCGGAGGGCGGGCGCGTGCGGCTGCTGGCGAACGGGGCCGAGGCCGAGGCGTCCGCGCGCGCGGCGATTGGGGGCGCGGCGGAGATTGTGCCGGCGAAATACGGGGACATTTGGCTCAGGGATACCGGCCCCATCTTTGCGCGCGCGGGCGGGCACGCCGTCGCCTTGCGCTTCAAGACGAACAGCTGGGGCGGCAAGTTCGACTTGCCGGACGATGCGGAGGTTGGCGCGGCAATCGCGCGGCTTGCGGGCGTGCCCGAGCGGCGCTTCGATTTTGTGCTGGAGGGCGGCGCCATCGACCATGACGGCGAGGGCACGGTTCTGACCACGCGGCAGACGCTGCTCAACCCGAACCGCAATGGGTGGACCAAGGCGGACGCGGAGGCGGCGCTGGCGGTGGCGCTGGGTGCGAAGACGGTCATCTGGATTGACGAGGGCCTCGCGAACGATCACACCGACGGCCATATCGATAATCTCGCGCGCTTCGTGGCGCCGGGCCGCGTTGTCTGCCAGGCGCCGGCGGGGCCGGACGATCCGAACGCCGGGGTCTTGGAGGCCATCGCGCGGAGCTTGGAGGCGGCGAGCGATGCGCGGGGCCGCAAGCTCGATTTCGTCCGTGTACCCGGCGTAGGCCTCTACCGCAACGCCCTTGGCGAGACCTCGCCCGCCTCGCATATGAATTTCATCGTTGCGAATGGGATTGTGGCCGTGCCCGTTTATGGAACCGCATCGCAGGACAAGGCTTTGGGAGTGCTCCAAGAGCTGTTCCCGGGGCGGCAGGTGATCGGCCTGCCCTCGCAAGGCTTGCTCGGCTGTGGCGACGCGGGCGGCGGCTCGTTTCATTGCATCACCCAGCAGGAGCCGGTCCTATGAACGGGCGCAGCATCGCCGTGGCGGCCATCCAGACCTCCTATGGCGAGGACAGGGCGGAAAACATCGCGAAAACCGCCGGCTTCATCCGCGAGGCCGCGCGGCAAGGGGCGCAGGTGATTCTGCCGTCCGAGCTGTTCCAGGGCATCTATTTCTGCTCGCGGCAGGACCCGAAGTGGTTCGCCACGGCATACCCGGCGCGGGAGCATCCTTGCGTGCTGGCGCTGGCGGCGCTGGCCCGCGAGTTGCGCGCGGTCATTCCCATCTCGTTCTTCGAGAAGGACGGGCCGGCCTATTACAACAGCGTGGCGGTGGCCGATGCCGATGGCGAGATCCTGGGCGTCTACCGCAAAAGCCACATTCCCGATGGGCCGGGCTATCAGGAGAAATATTACTTCCGGCCGGGCGATACGGGCTTCAAGGCCTGGAAAACGCGCTACGGCACGATTGGCGTGGGTATTTGCTGGGATCAGTGGTTCCCAGAGGCGGCGCGCTCCATGGTGCTGGCCGGCGCCGAGGTGCTGTTCTATCCAACGGCCATTGGCTCCGAGCCTTACGACGCCGCACTTGATACGCACAAGCCGTGGCAGCGCGCCATGCAGGGCCATGCGGTCTCGAACGCGGTGCCCATCGTGGCCGCGAACCGCATCGGCACCGAGGATAACGCCGGCGCGGTGCAACGCTTCTACGGCCATTCGTTCATCGCCGATCCCTTGGGCGAGATCGTGCACAGCTTCGGCGCGGAGGGCGAGGGCGTGCTCGTGTACACCTTCGACCTCGATGAGATCGAGCGGTACCGCGCGGATTGGGGCTTCTTCCGCGACCGCCGCCCGGAGCTTTACGCGAAAGCCTGATTGGCTGCTAGCGGCGCCTGCCGGTCATAGCCGCACTTGATGCGGCCATCCAGGGAGATGCAGAGCCCTTATTCTGGATGGCCGGGTCAAGCCGGGCCAGGACGATGGTGGAAGCTAAACGCGACGGTAACGAGCCTGCCGCTGGACCTCGTTCGCGCGTCTATTCCGCAGCCGCCATCCCCTGCGGCACAATGCGGGGCGTCTTCGAGGTCTTGCGCAGGCCGGTCTTCAGATATTTCGTGCTGTAGCCGTTGAAGAGATGACCGGGCAAGCCGCGGTTCAAGTCCGAGGTGCCGAACATCCAGTCCATGATCGGGAAGGTCAGGTTCATGTTCACGTCCATCATGATCGACTGGTTGTGATGGGCCGTGTGATGGCGCCGTATGGTGTTCACGAACGGCAAGTTGCGGACAAACGCGTTCTCCTCGATGTGGCAGCAAAAGTGCATGAACTCATAGATCAGGTAGCACGAGGTTGTGGTGGTGATGAACAGCCAGCCCACATTCGCGGAGATCGCATAGCCCAATGCTACGGCGGGCGGGATCGACATCAATGTGAACACCACCAGCGAATAGGGCGGGAAAAACGTCACGCGCCAGTCGTGGTGATCCGCAAAGCGCATCTCATGCTCGGTGAAAAACTGGTGATGCATGAGGGTGTGGCGGCTGTAGACCGCGCGGAACAGCTTGTTGCGTGACGGCCGGTGCATCAATTTTCCATGCACGAACCATTCGAAAAAGTTGCAGAGCAGGAAGGTGACCGGGATCGTGGCCCATTCCCACGCTTGCACTGGGGCCTTTATATTGGAAATATAGATGTAAAGCCCGGTGAAACCGATGGCGTAGATCATCAACACATGGACCCAGCCATTATACCAGCCCAAGACGCGGCTGCGGTAATTCGAGCGGTAATCGCGCTGCCGTTCGCTCATCTGCGACGTTGCCAGCTCCATCGCTTTAACTCCATGTTGCGGGGTATGCTCAACACTACCACCTTCCCGGGGCAATTTCAGCAGGACTTGCGGATATGACAGGCACGATCGGAATTGGCGGCGGCGATGTCCTGATCGTGATCGACGTGCAGAACGATTTTTGCTCCGGCGGCGCGCTGGCCGTGCCCGGTGGCGATGAGATCGTGCCCGCCATCAACCGCGTCTCGCGCGCGTTCCGCCACGTGGTGCTGACGCAGGACTGGCATCCCCATGGCCACCTGTCCTTTGCGTCTTCGCATCCCGGCCGCTCGCCCTTCGAGACCGTGCAACTCGGCACGATCGCGCAGGTTTTGTGGCCCGATCACTGCGTGCAGGAGACGGGCGGCGCCGCTTTTCACCCCCTGCTCGACATTCCCCATGCCGAACTGATCCTGCGGAAGGGATACAACCGGGATATCGACTCCTACTCCGCATTTTACGAAAACGACCGCATCACGCCGGCAGGGCTGGCCGGCTATCTCAGGGAGCGCGGCTTCCTGCGGGTCTTTCTGGCCGGCCTCGCCTTCGATTACTGCGTCCGCTACTCCGCCGAAGACGCGCGCCGCATGGGGTTCTCCACCTTCGTGCTGGAGGACGCCTGCCGCGCAATCGGCACCGGCCGCTCTGTTGAGGACACCCGCGCCAGTTTCGCCGCCGCCGCTATCCACTGTGTGAACACGGGAGACATTCGCGGCAGCTGAGGCCGCCAGCGCCGCATTCTTCAATGAATGCCCGATGCCGCTACGGCCGCTTCACTCCGTTATCCGCCCAAGAGGGGGCAAAGCTGCAATGGGCCAAAAGCTACCGCCTCCTAATCGGGCCCCAAGGCTTTCAAGGTCTCACCTGCTTAGCAAGGGCAAGGCGCGCTGCGCGCGTTGCCCTCAGTAAGACAGGAACTTGAACGGCTCGGCAGGGGCGAATTGCGCCGATGCGTCCCCGGCGATGACGGGATGGCCCGAAAGATCGAGCTTCTTCGGGCTCGCTCCTTCCGACAGGTCCAGCTTGCCGAGGTCGACCCAGAAGATCGTGGGGCTGTAGGCCGACTCGAAGAAGTACCGGCGCGCCCCGGTGTCGGCGACCGTCCGCCAGATTGTCGAGGCGATGTTCGGCTCGTTCAGATCGGAAATCCCGAGCGGAACCGAGATGCTCCGAATGAGCGAAAACGCCGTCGCCGCCGCGAGCCGCGAGTCCTTCTCGTGCGGCGACGCGTTCAGGTAGTAGCTGACCCTTGCGAAGCGGTCCGGCGACGAGATCGTTCCAGGAAGGAATTTCGAGCCGCCGATCTCCCGCCAATAGGAGTCGAGCGCGAGCTGCCGGTCGAAGCTCGGCGAGTTGGTCATCACCGTGTATTTCGGATCGTGATGGATGACGAGCTTGCCGTCGAGGTATTCGAAGATGGCGCTGTCGCCCGATGCGTCGGCGAGCGCGAGGTGTCCGCCGGCCTTATGCCCGCCGGGCAAGTCGGGCGCGACGATCGCGAACGGCTCCTTGGACAAAGCGTCCACGGCCTCGGCGACGGTGGCGAAATTGTCGAGCACGTATTGGGTCCAGGCACCGGCCGAGATCAGCGGCTTTTTCGAACCCTGCGCGTTGCCGTAGTCGGATTCGACGAGATAGAGCGTATTGGCGGCGAGCCCCGCGTCATTGATCCCGTCGACGGTGGCAACGTTGTAGAATGAGGCGATCACCGATCCGTGCTTTGCGGTCCAGGCGATCGAGCCCGCGCCGGCACCGCCGTCGCGCTTCATGCCCTTTGGGAAGGCCCATAGGTCGGTGCCGGGGTCGGCCATCCAATCCATGGTCCTCCCAACAATGGCGTCCTTGGTTCCGGACTTGTAGAGGATGCGCGTGCAGGCGTCCGCCTTCACGACGGCGAGTGCTATCCCGCAGGCGGCAAGACCAATCCAAAGTGTGCGTTTCATGGTAACCTTCTCCTCGTTCCTCTCTTGCTGTCGCAAATCGAAGCCTCCCCAGCAGCTCAGATGCCAACGCGCCGGGAAAAGCGGTGGCTTTTGCGCGAACCTCATAGCGCCCATGGCGTCATGACAAATGACTGCTGCTCCTTGCTGGCGGCACTCCACGCGCCAGCTTCAGGGTGATGACGCCAGCCAGAATGAGCCCAACGCCGGGGAAACGGGCGATACTGGCAGAGTCGCCATAAAACAGGATGCTCACCAGGAACGTCCCGGACCTCCTCTGAGCGTCCGCTTGCCCTTACGCATTAGGAAAGTAAAAGTGGCACAACCTATGATAGAGGAAGGGGGATTAAAGGAGGGTTTCCACCTTCATGATTTAATGATTGCCCGAAGTGACGCAGTTCCCCCGCGTTAAACATCGCTCTTACTTCGGAAACATCAGCGTTAGGTTGACGCGTGCTTGCCACTCGGGACCATAATCGGGGCGCATAACATTGTCATAAAGGCCCGCCGAAGCGGTCATGGCTTGGCTGCGAACTTCAAACACCCGGCCAATCTCTCCGCCCACTGGCACAACCCAGCGATCCCGGAATTCCGTGGACCAGTCAGCCGTAATGATTGGGCTATAAGAGAGAAACCAGCCGTCGGGGAAGTTGTAGACGGCAAACAATTGCACCGCTGTTCGATTGAGAGGCGTAGACCTTCGTGGCGCGCTGAGTGACCACCATTGGCTGGCTGGTCAAAATGCCAAATACCCAGGGATCAGGTTGAATAAGCACAATCCCAGTGGACCTGCGGCCCATTGGCCGGTTCCAAGTGTCCGGCCGGTCGAGACCGGAAGCGGAAATGTCGATCCTACTCCCCAGATGACGTCTCCGGGATGCGAAGGTGATAACGCGATCAGCGGGACGATATCGCCGGTGCCGAAATCTCCTGGGTCCGACGGCGGGAGCTGAACTTGGGAAACGATGGGAATTGTTGTCCGCGTGACGAGATTCCAATCGTCGTTGAGGCGGAATGGGACGACTGCCTGGACATTCAGGATGTTGCCTGTCTGACGATAGGGCCCCAGCGAAAATTAGTGTCATTGGTAAAAGGGATACTGATCGTATCGGCGAGCGGGTTTTGTGCCAGCTTCGCCAGATCCTGAACGGAGAGCTGAGAGTCCTGTTGAGCGGCGGCAAGGAAAAGAACGCAGGTTACCGCTGCCTTGAACTGCGCCGCGATTCCCTCGTTGCGCGATCTACCCGGCTTTGTCATGCCGCATCCCCAGATTGCAGGGCATTTTCTCAGCCCGAAGCTCTGACGGCCGGGAATCCCAAAGGGATTGATTCGCGATTATTGCAATCTAGAGTAGATATGAGGGACGTGCCACTAAGATAATGTATTCATTGAAAGCCGGGGTGATCGCCGCCACGAACGGCGAGCATCGAGGAGACCCGCGCCAGTTTCGCCGCCGCCGCTATCCACTGTGTGCCAGCCGCCCTGGGCAGGATCGCCATTCCGCGGACGCTGCGCAGCCAAAAAAGGTACTTCCGGTCCGGCGCCAGCAGATGAAACGGATGCTTGTAAAACCACTCCAGATAGAACGCTATTCTTATTTTCGAAACAGTTGCGCTGTCATGTAGAAAATATTTCCGGGATCTGATCTAATTCTAGCGGGATTTGTGTCCTCTTCTTCGCGGTCAATTCTGCTTGGGAGCCGCATTCTGCGCGGCAATTTGTAAGGGTTACGGTGTCATGACGATAAGTGGCAACAGCCGAACGCGGAAGCGAGCCATGGGCGCGGGGGGCGGGGAAACCGCCGGTCAAGCAAGCGGTCTGAGCGGCAAAACGCTGCTCTATGTCGGTGGCCGCTCCAATCAGATTCCGAATCTAAAAAGACTGGCCGAAGAATGGGGCGCGGATCTTCTTCACCACGACGGGGGCCTGGAGGGGAGTAGTCACAGCCTTGCCGCCTTGGCCCTCAGAGCCGACGCTATCGTGTTTCCGGTCGATTGCATCAGTCACGGCGCTGTCGCAACCGTGAAGCGCGTCTGCAGGCAGTTGGGCAAGAGCTATTTTCCCTTGAGAAGTTCTGGGCTATCGAGCTTTGCTGGAGTCATCCGGCGCCTGGAGCCGGCCGGTCCGCATGCAACCGATGGGCGGCGGGATCCGCGCAACATCCTATGAGTTTCACCGGGGGTGGGGCGAGGGGTAAATCCTATTTCACCGTGAGCCGGGCAGCGAAGAAGCCATCCATGCCGCCGGCGTGGAACGGCAGCGTGCGCAGCATCCCGGCCGGGGTGACACATTCCGGCGGGGTACCAAGCTCATCCGCGCGGACCGGCATAAGCGCAACCTCCGCGCGCGCCCCGAGCAGCTTTTCGATCTGCGCTTCGCCTTCTTCCGGCTCAAGCGAGCAGGTGCTGTAGACGAGGCAGCCGCCAGGCTTGAGCTGGCCCAGCGCCCGATGGAGAAGCCGCATCTGAACGGCGGCAAGCGCGGCGATATCGCCCGCGGATTTCAGGTAAGGGATGTCGGGATTGCGGCGGATCGTGCCGGTCGCCGAGCAGGGCGCATCGAGCAGCACGGCGTCGAACGGCTCCGGCGCTGCCCATTCGCCGGCATCGGCTTGGATAATATCGGCCGGGAGATCGAGGCGGGCCAGGTTTTCTTTCAGCCGGCGTAAGCGGGAGGCGGACATATCGACGGCCGTGACGTTCGCCCCGCCCGCCGCAAGCTCGGCGGTCTTCCCGCCCGGCGCCGCGCAGAGGTCGGCCACGCGCTTGCCCCGCACATCGCCAATCATGAGCGCCGGCAACGCGGCAGCCGCATCCTGCACCCACCAGGCGCCGTCCGCATAGCCATCGATGTCCTCGATCCGGCCCTTCGCCGAGAGGCGCACGGTGCCCCATGGCAAGCACAGGCCGGACAGCCGGGCGGCCCAGTCCTCCGCACCGGCCTTCACGGACAGGTCGAGCGGCGGTTCTTGCAGATGCGCGGCGGCGATCTTGCGAGCGGTGTCCTCGCCGTAATGCGCGGCCCAGCGGTTGAACAGCCACGCCGGCGCGTTGAGCGCGGCGGCATCTTGCCCGGCTACGAGCGCCGCGGCGTTCGTGCTCACCTTGCGCAACACGGCGTTGATGAGCCCGGCATAACGGTGCGCGGTACGCGAGCCCTTAGCTTGCTCGACCGCGAGGCTGATCGCGGCATGGGGTGCGACCTCCATGAAGGCGAGTTGGGCCGCGCCCGCGATGAGGATGAACCGCGCCTCGAACGCTTCGGCCGGCAGCGGCTTTTCGACGAAGCGGCTAAGCAGGTCCTCGATTTGGCCGAGGCGGCGCAAGGCTGTGGCGGCAATGGCGTGGGCAAAGGCGCGGTCGCGGGATTCGAGGGGTGGGATAGACCCCCTCAACCTGTCCTTCTCCCCAAGGGGAGAAGGGACGCCGGTTCCGCCCGCCAGAAAAAACTCTCCCTCTTTCGCCTCAGGGATGGGACCGCTGTTTCCCCCTCTCCCCTCGGGGAGAGGGCCGGGGTGAGGGGGGACTTGCGACGGAAACCTTGCGCTCGAAGCCGCGAAGGCGTCGTCGAAAGGCTGCCTATCGCGCAGCACTGCTTTCAGCAAATGGGCGGCGAGCTTTCGCGCTTGCCACCCGGCATGGTCCGCTGCCGCTTCGGGATGGGGCATCAGCCCCAAGGCCCATGGCCGGATGCGCGATCGTCTCCCGGTCCGCGATCCCACGGGCCGCGCGCTCCGGTGTCTTCGGAGCCATAGGACGGCGGCACCTGGATCGGCCGGCCGCCGGGCCCTTGCGTCTCTCCCATCTCGCGCGCCTGCGCTTGCAGCGCCGCGATCCGGTTTTCGGTGTTGGGGTGGGTCGAGAACAGATTGTCCATCCCGGCGCCGCTGAGCGGATTGATAATATAGAGCGAGGCCGTGGCCGGATGATCCTCGGCCTGCTCGTTCGGAATCTGCTTCGCGAAACCCTCGATTTTCCGCAGCGCGGAGGCGAGCCACAGCGGGTGGCCGGAAATCTGAGCGCCGTCATGGTCGGCGGCATATTCGCGCGAGCGGCTGATCGCCATCTGAATCAGCATCGCCGCAAACGGCGCGACGATGATGGCCAAGATCGTGCTCACGATCCCGCCGCCGCCCTCGCCATCGCGCCGGCCGCCGCCGAAGAACATGCCGAAATTCGCAATCATCGAGATCGCGCCGGCCATGGTGGCGGCAATGGTCATGGTCAGCGTGTCGTGGTTTTTCACATGCGCCAGCTCATGGGCCAGCACGCCCGCCACCTCCTCCTTGCTCATCATGCGCAGCAGCCCTTCCGAGGCCGCGACGGCAGCATTGTTGGGGTTGCGCCCCGTGGCGAAGGCGTTCGGCTGCTCGGTGTGGATGATGTAGACGCGCGGCATCGGCAGCTTCGCGCTGGCCGCGAGCTGGCGCACAATGGCGTAAAGCTCGGGCGCGCGGGCCTCGTCCACCTCCTCGGCGCCCTGCTGCGACAGCACCATCTTGTCCGAATTCCAATAAGTGAAGATATTGGTGCCGGCGGCGATCAGGAAGGCGATGAACATGCCGGGGCCGCGGCCGATGGCATAGCCGATGGCCATGAACAGCGCGGTGAGCACCGCGAGCAAAAGCATGGTGCGGATGAAATTCATGGGTGGCCTCTTTGGCGCGGGGGCGTGGCCGCGCGAATTGCCTAGTATTTCGGCATGGGTGGGTGGCGGCGCAAGACCGGGATTCAGTGTCATAGCGAGAGCCGCTCTACGATCTTCCACCGCGGGACCGGTGAGTTGCGAGATAGCTGCGAGAAAGGCGGCATCAGGCTAAAAAAGACGGGCTTTTTATCGATCGATAAAAAGAGTTGAAATCTTAGCCGTAACTTTAATTAATATAAAGGTGGAAAAGAATTACACCGGGAAATGAGCTTGCTTTGGGTTTTGGAAGGCGATTTAGAAAGGCGGAGACCTTTAAACGGGTGCGATTCGTGACGGATCATGTAACAGTTTCCAAACGCAGCGCAATTATGAAGGCGGTCGGCACGAGAGATACTGGTGCCGAAATGACAGTGAGACGCCTTTTGCATGCCAATGGATATCGCTACAGGCTTCACCGCCGCGATTTGCCAGGATGCCCCGATATCGTCTTTCCGCGCCTTCGCAGGGCCATCTTCGTTCACGGCTGCTTTTGGCATGGACACGGATGCGACAAGGGCCAATTGCCGAAATCGAAGCTCGGTTATTGGGGTCCCAAAATAGAGGCAAACAAAGAGCGTGACTTGCGCGCCGTAGCTGCGCTCGCGGCGGCGGGTTGGAACGTAACGATTGTATGGCAATGCGAATTGCGCGACATTGCCACTCTGAAGGTCCAACTGGACAATTTCTTGTTAGTAAACCCGTTTCCAGATTGCGCCGAAGGATCGAGTAGGATCTCCTCTTAATCGGGAGAATGAACGCAATGGTTACAAACCAGAAACATGTAAGCGAAGGACCCGTCGTTCTCACCCACAAATCGGGGGCTAAATTGGTGGGCGAACTGAGGTTCAACGACGCTGCTTCGGAAGTTTTTTGGCTTGAACTGGAGGAAGGCTATTTCGAGCCTCTACCTTATTCGGATTTTGAAAGCGCCTTACCGCTGACGAGCCTTAATTCGAAAATCTACAATGCGTAGACCTATCGCGGTCGATCTCTTTGCCGGCGCTGGCGGGCTCAGCTTGGGCCTAGAGCAAGCAGGCTTTGATATAGCTGCTGCCATTGAAATCGATCCGGTCCATGCCGCCGTTCACCGGTTCAATTTTCCGCGCACAACCGTCATAACGTCTTCCGTCGAAGGGCTTACTGGAGCGGCAATTAGGAAGGCCGCGGACTTGGGCAAGAAGCGCGTCGATCTCGTCGCAGGCGGTGCCCCATGCCAAGGGTTTTCGCTTATCGGCCACCGAGCCTTGGACGACCCACGAAATTCTCTCGTTAAAGAATTCGTTCGGTTGGTGAAAGAGCTTAATGCAAACTATTTTCTCTTCGAGAACGTGAAGGGTTTGACCGTTGGGAAGCACCGCGCTTTTCTCGATGAGGTCATAGCGGCCTTCGACGAAGCCGGATACGCAGTAAGAACGCCTTGGCGCGTTCTCAATGCCGCCGACTTCGGTGTGCCGCAAAATCGAGAGCGCTTGTTCCTTCTGGGCGGCAGGAAGGGCTTGCCGCTGCCCGAGTATCCAGATCCAGTCTGCCGCCCTGCCGGCGCGTCTACGCCGTTACTGGGGTTTCCTTTGGGGCCGAACTGCCGCGATGCGTTGGACGATTTGCCGGATGCCGAAGGCTTCGAAACGCTGGACAAAAAAGATTGCGTTAGCACCGAAGCATGGGGTGAGCCGAGCGCATACGCCAAGCGCATGCGCTGCGTAGATCGCGAAGGATGGGGCTATGGCTACGTCCGTGAATGGGATTCGAACTTGCTAACATCGAGCATGCGCTCAGAACATACGGACATTTCCCGGCGACGCTTCGCTCACACCAAAGAGGGCGACAACGAACCTATTTCGCGTTTCTTCAAGCTGCCTTCGAATGGCCTTTCCAACACGCTTCGGGCGGGAACGGATTCCGCTCGCGGCGCTTTCACTAGTCCACGCCCGATCCATTACAAATATGCCCGATGCGTCACAGTTCGAGAAATGGCGAGACTTCATGGCTTTCCGGATTGGTTTCGCTTGCACGCTACGAAATGGCACGGCGCGCGGCAGGTCGGTAACGCTGTTCCGCCGCCGCTCGCCAAATCGGTAGGCTCCGCTATCGTTGCGGCCATCGGCACAAAGCCGGCACGCCCTCGCAAGCATGTGGAGCTTGGCGACCCGCGGCTCCTGGAAATGGGCATGGCCGAAGCGGCTGTATTGGCAGGTGTGGCAGTTCCCATAGGCCGCAGAGACAAGAAGAGCGGCGCTAAGAAGCGGAAGCAATGGGAGATAGAGGAAGCCCGCTTGCGGGCTGCCTAATCGATGGCTAAAGCGGCAAAATCTGCGAAGGCGGCGAAAGAGAACAGATACAAGGTTATATTGGCTAAAATATTCGAAGATCGATATACCCTCGGTGCCACCGAAATACCGTTCGGCTTGGCCGATTACAAACCGGTGGTAAACTCGCTGCAGATAGAAATGCCGGAAAATCCGCCCGACATCGTATATTCTCAAAGGTATCGTACTCTCTCAATACCGTCCATTTTAGCAACGCAGCCAGAAGGGTATGAGTGGACCATAGAAGGGCGAGGGAAGGGGAAATATGCATTCAAGCTAGGTGAACAAGTTCGTATCGAACCCAACCCAGCATTGGCCTCCATTAAGATACCGGATTCAACACCCGAAATTATTGCCGCCTATGCTCTTACAGACGAGCAGGCCCTGCTCGCAAGGGTTCGCTACAATAGACTTGTCGATATATTTCTTTCGGTGACGGCGTACTCCCTTCAAAATCACTTACGTACTTTCGTCAAGGGATATGGTCAGATTGAGGTTGACGAGGTTTATGTAGCACTTGATCGAATTGGGCGGCAATTTATTGTCCCGGTTCAGGCTAAGGGCGGCAGGGACCGCCTTTCGGTTGTTCAGACGCGTCAGGATATGTTGATGTGCGAAGAACACTTTTCGGAATTGGTATGTCGAGCGGTTTCCGCTCAGTTCATGCCTAACAATCTGATTGCGATGTTCGAACTCGGCAGTGAAGACGGCAGAACCGTTATTCAGCAAGAGCGCCATTATCGTTTGTGTTCTGCTTCCGAAATCGACGCGGAAGACCTTGCTCGCTACAATAATAGCGCATCGGATTGAAGGAGGTCGGGTCGGATTTGAATATTTTGGCGTAGCGGAAAACGCGATATTTTCGCGTTTTCGCCTTCCATGACGTTGCGGGTTTTCTCAAGGATAACGACCCGTGGGAACACAAGCGCTCAAGCATCGCCTATGCAGAAATCGCCAAGCGCCTCGAAACGCACGGCAAGCCTCCACAAATCACAAGCGGAACATTTGCAAGAGCATTGGCGTTTCAAATTGGTGTTGCGTTTTGGAGGCGATGTCAGATGCCCAACGTGTCCCAGCCCGATGAACGGGTTCTCAACGCCTCCGAGTTGGAGCTTGTGAGCAACACGCTCCCTCCCGCTATCGAGACGTTATCGCCCGGACAATTGCAGGACGTCACTCACCGGCTCAGGCAAGCTCTTGACCGCGCGAAGGATATCGGAACCAGGCAGGCTCGCGAGATGCGCGGAAAGGCGGATCCGCGCGGCTCCAGGCGGGCGAAGGACAACACCGGCAGCGTGGCAAAAGCGCAGGCTCTGGGCGAGGCCATCAAACGCGTCGACGAGGAGCTTCAGCGGCGTGAAGCGCTAAGCCAGCCGCAGCCAAGTCAAGCCGAGCTGTCCCGTCACGCGCTGGAGCTAAAGCTCTCTGGGCCTGCGGAGCACCATCCCGGTGCTGGCCGTTCGGCTGCTTCGGGGCTGAAGGACAAGAGTCGCAAAGTGCCGGCCAAGATTGGGACGACGAGAAAAGAGATCGGGCGCGTTTCCCAGGCCGGGAAGGTCGCGCAAGCGCGCAAGGACGCCAAACACTAAGGCTGCTGCCAGGCTAGAGTGGGTCCGGAAAGACACACGCCAAAACAAAGAGTTAGAACCCCGCTTTTGATTCCATCAAAAGCCGGCAGGCTTTAGGCCGGTTTCCGGCCTGCGATAGCGTTCCGGATCAGGGCGACAATAGCCGTTACGACCGGACCTCCGACCCCGCCCCCAATCAGTTGGGTGAGGATCGATCCAATGCCGGCGCCGCCGCTGGTGGCAGCGGCAGTGCCGGCGCCGAGAAGCGAGCCAAGTATATTACCGCCGCCAACTCCGCCTAGACTAAAGGCGAGGTCGCTAAATCTTTCCGGTCCTGCGCTACGATTGTAGTCACAAATAATGCCAACCGCTGAAGGCATTGACCTGGCCCGTAGCGCCGTTCCCGCGAAGGCGGGAACCCATTTCCATCGCGTTTTCAGTATCTTGAATGGGATCCCCGCCTTCGCGGGGTTGGCAGCAAAGCGGTCACGAATTTTGGCGCTTGGTATGACTTAGTTTTGCAGCTGACAACAGCAGAACAATTAGGATAAGGTGTGCAGGTTCGCGAACCGGTATAGGAAGAGTCTACGCATAAGAGATTGATCCGCCGTGGTAATCTCGTGCCCGTCTTCCTGTTGGGATGGCGCTTCGCTGCAGTAGCTCAGTGGTAGAGCACTCCCTTGGTAAGGGAGAGGTCGAGAGTTCAATCCTCTCTTGCAGCACCATCAAAATCAATGACTTAGTCAAAGCAGCGTTCTACATTGGGACAAGAATGGGGACAAGAACGCGGTCAATTCACCCATTCCGAGCCTGAATCGTAAAGTTGACGGTCACTTGCGCATAGCCGGGCCTGGCGTCCCCCTCCGCTTATCTTCTGCCCGCTGGCTCATTGCGATCATTCCTTAAGGTTCACACGTCTGTCCCATCAGCACCTTCCTCAGTGCTTGAAAAGCGTTGGTTATGCTATTTTGATCGGCGCGATTTGGTTGAGTTCGGGAGTGTCGGATGTCGATTGATTTTGAACAGGAGGAGGGTGGTGGCCTAGCGTGTTCGTCTGAGTCTCTTCCTGCCGGCCTATATGGCTTTGTTCCGGAAAGTCAGCCGGAGCGGGAAATTTTTGGCTTGAATGTGCAGAAGGCCCGCCGTGCTGCGGGGCTCACTCAGAGAGAATTCGGAGATCTGACCGGCCTTGCGCAGGAAGTTCTCACCGAAATAGAAAGCGGGATGCGCAATATCAGCATCGATACGATAGCACTCATCGCTCAAACCCTTGAACAACCTGTGTATCAGCTTCTGACGCCGTGATTTAGACGCCGGCGCGTGAGGGTTTCCACGCTCTCGGCTAGGCCTTCGGCAAGGAGGGTTGCGTGACTAAGCACTTTATAATTCCAAACGAGGCACTCCGGTCTGACATCGCAATCCTGGGAAAGAAGGGCCGGGGCAAGAGCTATGCTGCAAAGGGATTGGTCGAGCGTCTTTTGGACCTTGGCGAACGGGTCCTCATTCTTGATCCTCTTGGCCATTGGTGGGGCCTGAAGGCGTCGGCAGATGGTGAGCGGCCGGGTTATCCGGTGGCGGTTTTCGGCGGCCACCACGCTGATATCGAGATTGGTGAGAAGAGCGGACGCATCCTCGCCGAGATTCTGGTCGCCGAAGCCGTGCCCGCTATCATTGATATGGGCGCAATGAGGAAGGGCGAGCAGCAACGTCTTGTCGCCGATCTCCTCGATGAACTCTTTGCGCGAAATCGCGAGCCGCTGACCATCGTTCTCGAGGAGGCGGATGCATTCGCGCCGCAATCCCCGCTCGGCGATTCGATACGCGTTCTCTCTGAGGTCGACCGGATCGCCCGGCGGGGCCGTGCGTACGGCTTCCGGCTCCTTTCCATCACCCAGCGGCCCGCGAAGCTGAATAAGGACGTGCTAACGCAGCTTTCCGTTCTGATCGCCCTCGGAGTTACCAGTCCCCAGGACCGCGACTCCATCCGGTCTTGGGTCGAGGGTAACGGCGATCGCGACAAGGCGAAGGAGGTCTACGACACTCTGGCTGGGCTCGATCGCGGCGAAGGGTGGGTTTGGGCTCCGGATTTCGACATGCTAAGCCGGGTCCACTTTCCGATGATCAAGACCCTCGATACGTCTTCGACACCGCAGTCCGGTAGCAAGAGCGTGGAGCCAAAGCAACTCGCCGCGGCGGACCTGGCGCGACTGCGCGCGGTCTTGCAAAGGTCCCGGGTAACGGCTGACAGCGGCCGGCCTGCCGTGAAGGCCGGTGTTCCACCTAGCCTAAAGGAGGCTGAGGAGCGGGGTTTCGAGCGCGGCAAGCTCGCGGGGGAAAAGCTTGGCCGCGAAAGTGCGTTCCGGGAATTCGCTTCGGCGCTGGAGCGCTCCCAGTCTGTGCTCTCTGGGGCAATTGGAGACCTCGCTTCCATCATGCAATCGCTTGGATCTTCGCCTCTGCCAGATAAGCCGGCGCCATTTTTGCCGTCACCGGTAAAGGTTCCGGCGGCTTCTAAACGCGGGTCTGTTTCCAGGCCGCTGCGCGCGATAGGTAAAAAGCTCGAGCCGGCTCGAGAACCTTTGAGCGCTGACTCCGGGAAACTCACGCCAGCGGCGAGGAAATTTTTGCTCTGCGCGGCCAGGGTGGCTCCAGTCATGATGACCTGGGGTCAGCTTGCTCTTCTAGCGCAGCGCAAAAGCCGCGGTGGAACGTTTGGCCAAGCTCGTAGGCAGCTTATCAGCGCGGGCTATGTGCGCGTGCTGAATGGAGGCTTGGTGCAGGTTCAGGCTTTGGGATTCGAATATCTCGGCGAAGCGTTTCTGGATGCGGCGCCGTCGCGCGATGTTTTGATTGAGCGGATGCTTGATGTGCTTCCAAAGTCGGCCAGGGAGATTTTGGAAGCGCTCGTTAAAGCCCGTACACCGAAGAGCGCTGAGATGCTTGGGGAACTGCTGGGGCGGGCGCCCAGCGGCGGAACTTGGGGCATGGCCATCCGCCTTCTAAAGAGCAATGGTTTGATCGAGCAGACGCGCGATGGATTTGTTGTTGGCGATTTTGGGGTGCATGTGCGGGCTGGCGCATAAGGCCCCGGTTAGTAACTCTCGCGGCTGTCGTCGACAATCCGGTCAGTTCGTCCTGCGGTAATACCTAGCGAAGCCCTGGTGAAATCCTCCAAATAGTCGATGAGGCGGTCGAGGGCGGCTGCCGCTTGCTCTTCCTGGTACTGGGCGATGAGGTCCGACACGTCCGCGTGCAGCATGGCGCACTGCGGCAAATCGAGTACCTGCTTGTAGTGCCTATACCAAAAGCGCCGTGAGAGCCCCTGCATCAAGCGCATGGATCGGACGGCATACTCGTTCCGGCAAGCTACTTCCAGAAGCTGGTTGAATTGGCAATCGAGCCGCATGAATGCGATGGCATCGTTGTCCTGAATGGTTTGGCGCATTTGAGTTGCGATCCCGGAAAAAATTGCGCTTTCCGTGGCTGTCGCTCTCTTCGCGGCGAGCCGCGTCATGTGCCTCTCGACTTCTCGCCTGACGGAAAGAAGCTCGATTTGAGCGCGGACATCGATCTGGGAGACGACCACCCCGCGGCGGGGGTGTATTATTACGAGGCCTTCTCTCGAAAGCTGCTGCAAGGCCTCTCTCACCGGTGTACGCCCAATGGTGAACTGTTTGGCAAGGCCGGTCTCGGAAAGAAATTGCCCCGGCGCCAATTCGAGCATGACGATTTGTTCTTCAATCTGGCGGTAAGCCCTGGCCGCAAGATTCCTATCGCGCGGCTCTTGGGGGTCCGCGATGGTGTGTGCGGCGATCGTCATGCTAGGTTTTTTACTGCCGAGGATTTTCCGATACAGTGCCGATCTAGGTTGATGAACGCCGATTGGCAATAGCTATCTTCGCCCGGCATCTACGAAAAACTGTATTCTTTTATGGTTACGGCCTCTCGCTATTCCCCCGCCGCTTCACGCGACTTCGTAACGGTCTCTTCTTTGAAAGCCGCCCGGCCGTTGTTTCTCTTTGCTTTTTCTCAGTTTGGATGTGACAAAAACTATATTAGCCTATTGATTAGGCATGTACTTCTCGATAAAACAAAGCTTTTTCGGTTAATAAGTCGATGGCTTATGCGCCACAGTAAAGTGGGAAAGCTTCTGTGCGCGGGATCGTGATCAACACAGAAACGATCGGCCGTTCGAGCTTCTTCCGGACGCCATCAAGATCTGAGAACCGAACGCCCCGCTTCGGAAAGCGGGGCGCCGGCATCGAGGACTAGCTGCGGTCGGTAGGCCGCTGCCAGAGGAGCGAATATTCGTTTTGGCCTTCAGCCGGGAACAGCGCAACGTAGATCGGAGCGGAGAAGCTCAGATCGTCGAGCTTAAGCGAGATGTATGCAGTCCCCTTTTCTTCCGCGGTCTTGTCCCAGCCCGCCCCGAGTTCGGAGCCTTCTGAGTAAACCCGATAGTTGGGGGCCTTCTCGCCGGTCGCTTCGACCGGGACGATCTCCAGCTTGACGTTGAGCGCCAAGGTCTTGATCGAGCCCGTGTAGACACCGTTGCTGCTCTTGGTGAAGGTGCCGATTTTCGCCATAACAAGTCTCCTCGTTTAGTCGAGGCTTTGACCATCGCAGCCTCGATAGCGATCGGAAGGGCCGGGATGATCGCCTCGCAGCCTGGCCGCATGCGGCCACGGCCCGCAGCGGAGCGCAGGATGACAGGGGCGCCAGCTTTTTTGTTTCGCGATGCAAAGCCGTGAGCGGCGGCGGAAAAAAGCTGGCTGCCGTCATTGCGGAAAGCGTTCAAGGCGCAGCCGGTCCAGGTCTAGATTCGCTGAATCGGGGCAGCGTGTCACAGCCTCCACGGGGGAGACGGATGCGAACGGCCTAGCTTCACAGGCAGCGGGTTCTTCGGGCTGATCGTTCCGTGAGCGCTGGCAGGCTGGATCACTCCGTTCCAGGAGTCGTGAAAGGCCCTTTGAGGGTTTTGAGGCGCAGACACGGGGTTGGGAGGAGACTTCGGAAGAGGGGATGCTGGCAAGCGTCAGACCTGTGTCGCGCTTCCAGGTGCGGTACCGTTTCCGGCTGAAGGTATTTCGCTCTCCTGGCAAGCCCGCTGATCTGCTGGCCGGTGTCTTTAGCCCGCTTTCCGAAGCGGGGCGTTCGGCGCCACCCTTAGCCACTGGCGGGGGCGGTAAGTCCTATGACGACGCAATGCAGAGATACCGGAAGTCGCCGCATCCTCGTCCGCATGCGTGCAAAGGTCTGCGAGCATGTCAGCATATGCTCCTCAAACGGCCAAAGCGCCAACCTGCGCTTGCTCGGTGAGCTGATGTACAAGATCGGTCTCACGGAGGAAACAGGTCCAAACAGTTGCGGCGCACAGGAGCGCAGTAAGACCTGTGTCTGATGCTATGCAGTGCCCGCAGCCGCTGCTCCAACAATCCTTCTCATCATCTCACCCACATAAGTCCACTTATCCTCCTCCTGGAAGAGGATATTTCGGGAATTCATCGCGGCCTTTTCGACTGCCCAGAGCAACCGCATCATGTGTGATGGCGTGTTCGATATGATGAAGCTGCTCAGTGTCACAGACGGGTCACCAAGTCGGCGCTCGATATCTTTGATGGTTTGGTAGAATTGAATTTTAGGGTCATTGAAACCGAGGTTCCGGATACCCTTCGGGTCGATAAATGCTATGAACTGACGCGTATCAACAATCAGCCATAGAATGAAGTCGGGATGAAAATTCCCTGCCTCGAAAAATCCGACGCCCCGACCTTTGCTCAAGTTCCGCAGCAGGTAGAGCTCCTTCCCGGCAAAAAACCCGGCCGCGGTATCGTGGAAGATCTTTACATCCTCAACAAAGTTCCGCTCGCCCTTGTTGAGGGGCACGGGACTGATCTCGACGATGTTCTGATCCAGGTAGAGCAGTGGCTCGTACAGATGCCGCCCAAACCAGATCGCCTTCATGCCGTTGAACTCCCACGGCTTGAGGTCTCCGTCTTCGATCAGCGTCTTGAGTTCAGTCGAGTTTGGCGACAATCTCTTCCTGCGATCTATCGATCAGGATGCGGTAGTATCCTTCAGCCGTCCTCATCCTTCGGCCCTTCGGGAAATTCGGATCGTCGGCTCGACAAGCTCCTGGTATTCCAGATGCGGCAACTCCCATTCCCGCTTGCGAAATGTGTAATAGCGCTCCGTGTACTTCTTCAGGAGCGACAGGGCGATCTCCTGCCACAGCCGCACCTTCTCGAACGAGTCGAACGCCAGCTCCTCGGCGGGGATCAGCAACTGGTACCAGCTCTGATCGGCAAGCAGCTCGGCTAATCCCATCAGCCGTCAGGTTGAGGTTGTACCAGCCGCGCTCAGCCTTGAACCGCTCCAGCTCGAAATACAGCCGGTCCGATGTCGAGGAAAGCGACGTGCCTTGCGCTCAGGTGGGTCTGATTAGGGCGCGGCCTCCGACGTCCCCGCCCAGCGAGCGCCTCGTGACTTCATGGCCTGAATCTTCGGATACCAGTTGAGCACCACCTGGTTCTTCTGCAGATACTCGGTGGACTCGTCCTTCGCCGGGTCCGGCTTAGCCAGAGTCGGTATCGGACCCAAGCTTGCGGAACGCGTCGCCGAACTCCGTGCTCACACCATTGATCGTCTTCTTGAGGCGGATGATCTTCAGCTTCTGCGTGCCGAGGTTCTTGATGATCGGGAGCAGGAACTCAAGCCGGTCGTCGTTGGTGGGCAGGCCCTTCCTCTTCAAGGAAGTCGCGGAACTGCGCCATGTAGTCGGCGCGAATGCCGAAGATGGAGAGTGTTTCCAGCACGCCGATATGCTTTGGTCGCGTCAACATCGTCCGGCAGTTGGGCCTTGCCGCTGCGCTTCAGGCTCGAATCGTAGCCCTTCAGCCGCACGCCGCGGCCGAATAGCTGGATGATCTGCGAGCCTTCCGTCTGGCCGACATTCATCAGTCCCATCGTGCTGACGCGCCAGCTGTTCCAGCCCTCGGTGAACTTCTTCGAGCCGATCAGCAGGTTGACCGTCGACTGCTGGCGTGTTGATCCCATGGAACAGCGAGCCGGAGAACTCGCGGTCGTCGGTCTGCAATCCCTTCAGCCTTCGCAGAGCTTCACCAGCTTCGCATCGTCGCCGACGTTGATGACACCGAACGGTTCGTTGTCGCCCGACGCGCAGGGCGATCTCACCTGTGGCGCCCTTCAGGTTCTCGACGTGCAGCGCGCCGCCGCCGACGGCGTTGAAGAGCATCGCCAGCGTCTCCTCGAATACTTGCGTGGGCGAAAGCCCGACCGTGTTCAGATAGGCGAAGCGCCCGGCAAAGAGATTCTTCCCGCCTGCCGTTACGAGCCCTTGATTGAGCACGCGCTCAATGCGCTGGATGCTCCCGGCGCGATCGGACACGTAGCGGGACAGGAATTTCAAGATCTCGATGATGTCCGAGGCATCGCGCGAGGCGAGCGTCTTGGTCACGCTGCCGCCGACGAAAATCCACAGCGGCTTTTCGATGTTGAATGGCCGGAACGCGCGGCTCTGCTCCTTGTAAAGCCGCTGCTGCTGAAAGAAGGCCAGCAGGCAAGCGACGAGATAGGCTTCGAGGTGGTTGGTCCTGCGTCCCTTCGTCCAGATTGAGGATTTGGTAGTCCTTGCCGAAGCCGTCGCCGTAGAAATAGCGGTAGGAATAGTCGAACAGGATGCTTCTTGGCGTAGAGGTCGGTCAGCGCCCGGTTCCCCTTTACCGCCTGCCCGAAAGTGGCGGAGTATTCGAAGGAGAAGCCCTTTTCGCAGAGCGCATTGCGGAAGCGCATCCACGCGCCCTCTTCGCCGCCTGAGGCGCCCCGGTGGCCCTCATCGACCAGTACGAGATTGTTCCCCTCGAAGGCGTCGATGGCGATGGTCTTGTCGCCCATCTCGTCCTTGAGCTTGTGGATGTCGAGGATCTCGATCCGCTGCCCGGCAAATAGCCCGCGTGCCGTCCTTTTGAAAAAGCTCGGCCGGCAGTCCGGCGGCTTCAAACTCGCGCAAGTGCTGCTGGCTCAACCCCTCGTTCGGCGTCAGCAGGATGATGCGATTCAGTTCGCGCCGCCGCCCGTGTTTGTCGAGATAGAACTGGTACTGCAGGATGTTCGCGTGCATCAGCAGCGTCTTGCCGCTGCCGGTGGCGCTCCAGTAGGCGATCTTGTTGATCTGCGACCAAGCCTCGGCCTCCTCCTTGAAGGGCGTGACGTGGTCGCTCTCCGGCTTGTCGGCGTTGCAGGCCGCCACCTGGGCATTGATCGCCGCCAGCAGCGCCTGGGGATCGCGGAAGTACCGGTCGAGATAGATCTCGGTGAACAGCAGCGTCAGATACTGGAAATATTTCCAGACGATCGGCGCCTCGCCGCGCGTGATTCGGCGCTCGTTCAGCCGCTGCGTGTGCTTGACGATGTTCTGGTCATATTCGAGCAGCAGCTCGGTTGGCAGCTGGGTCAGGTTGAAAAGCTGCGCCGTCAGCGCGTGATGGAAATGGTGGACGTTGTTCTCGTCCAAGCCCTCCAGCTTCTCATTGCGCAGATGCTCCGCCAACTGCTCAAAGCGCTGGACGTTGAACAGCGAAAGCAGCCACTGATTGAGGACCAGCTTGTAGGCGAACGGCACCTGCGGCTTCCCGTTCGCCCTTGGCTTTGCCTTCTTGGGCGGCGCGGCAGCCACATCAGCCGCCGCTGCGGCCTTTCGGGGACGTCCGCGCGGCATCATAGGCCCTCCGTATCGAACATCAGACGGTGGAAGTCCTCCTCGATCAGGCGCACCTTCCAGGTGTCATCGGGCGGCCTTCAGATTTTCAAGGTTGTTGTCGCCGTTGACGTAGATGAGTTCGAACTCGCTGTCCTTGGCGGAATAGCCCTGCACGGCGAACCAAGTGTCGAGCACGAGGTTGTCCTGCTCAGGATTGCCGGTGAGTTTGCGCCAGACGATCAGCGTGCGGCGCCCATCCGGCATCGTGCCCGTGACCGTGCGGAACCACCACGGACCGTTCTCATCTTGACGGAGACGCCCCTTGAGGATCGAGCCGCCTTCAGCATCGCGGTCGAACTCGGCGGCGAAGGTTTGCGGGGCGGCGATGCCTTCGACGGTGAGGCCAATCAGCCAGTTAAAGGTCTCCAGCAGGTCGACATTCACCTCTCGGCTTTCATCTGATCCCGGCCGCTTGACCTTCAGCTTGTAGGTGGTCGGGTCGGCAAAGGCTTTGACGTTCAGGAGCGACTGGCTGCCACGTGTCTCGACGTCGAGCATGTAGGGGAGCAGGTATCGCTCTCTAAGGCGATCAGCCCCCTGCGCTTCGGCGGAAGCCAGCAAGTCATCTTGATTGGCTGTGCGACGAAGAACCAAGTTGTTTAGCGTGTCTTCGTAGGATTCGATACGAACAATTTTGATTATACCGGAAGATGCCTTCGCCTCATCAGGTGAAGCAAATGTTGTCGGCCGCCCTTCTTCCCAGTTGGGCGTAAATATGACCTTCTTTACGCGTGGCAGGAGAACGGTATCAAAATGTCCTCCCATTTCCACGAGAGTGAACTGACGGCGGCCGCCATCTTCGCGATTGAGGTTTATAACCGCATGCGCACTCGTTCCAGATCCGCCGAAATAGTCGAGAATTTTCGAATTTTCTTTAGTATTCGAAGCCCGAATACAATCAATGACCAGACCAAGCGCTTTCGGAAAGTCGAACGGTTTTGTTCCGAATAGCGCTTTAAGCTCCAGGGCGCCGTAATTCGATGAAGCGTACTCATTTTTATCCCACCAAGTCACGGGGGTCAACTCTTCGTCAATTCGCGTTTTGAAGTCGATTGAGGGAATACCCTCTTGGTCACGCCGCACCCTAAATTCATCTGGTTCATCGATGACTCGTTCGTATCCTCGATGCCAGCGCTTTTCGATCGGACCTTCTGGGGTCATGACAATCGGGTAAACCGGAACTTCATCGTCTCTCGGTTCGTCATGTATGATGTAGGCGCCGCGGTCATCTGACCACGTCATGCGAGGAATTCGAAGTCGATCCTCGCCGTCGACATAAATCGGGAAGTGCATTTTCGGGCGATCCTCCCGCCTATCATTTGTGCCGGTGCGAATGAAGCTCATCCAAGAGAATCGGCCCTTCTCATCCTCCCTTGGATAACGAGCCAACCTCTTGGCAGTAAGCTCGAGGCTACCTGGCACTGCGTCGTTCGACTTTCCATAGAACAGTGCGTACTCATGTGTCGGCGAAAATGATCCCCTAGACT
Organism: uncultured Alphaproteobacteria bacterium; assembly: GCA_963817705.1. Classification (GTDB taxonomy): domain Bacteria; phylum Pseudomonadota; class Alphaproteobacteria; order Rhizobiales; family Rhodomicrobiaceae; genus Rhodomicrobium. Next base: position 21,960 of record CAWFPF010000002.1, on the reverse strand, counting down.
TGCGGCTCTGGGGATTTGAACGCACGGCCACAACCCCAACCGTTTTTGTAAAGTGCGATCCCAGCAACAGTCGGGCCTCAGAAACCTCCTCGTCGTCAATTGCCGCCTGCGTCCCATGGCGTGGTGTAACAGCCTGGGCGCTGCCATTGCGCTCCGGCTAGCCGGAGCGCAATGGCAGCGGGGACAATTTGCCTTTGTCCACTAATCCTTTAAGCCCCTGAGGGGCGGTCATGGTCCAACTCACTGTTTGTTCGGGTTCCCCAACTCGAAAGACAGGAACCAAATCCCATGACCATGGACAGGATCGGGCTTAAGGAGCTCGTTGAGAAGGGCTCCGATGCCGATCTCCTCAGGGAAATGATCGCATTCGTCACCGCGCGGATGATGGATATGGAGGTCGAAAGCCTCACCGGCGCCGCGCTTGGCGAGCGGTCAGCGGACCGGATGAACAGCCGAAACGGCTACCGCACGCGCGCCTGGGAGACGCGTGCGGGCAGCGTGCCGCTGGCGATCCCAAAGCTTCGTAAAGGCAGCTATTTCCCATCGTTCCTGGAGCCGCGGCGCGCCTCGGAGAAGGCGCTCGTGGCCGTCATCCAGGAGGCCTATGTGCAGGGCGTCTCGACGCGTTCCGTCGACGAGCTTGTCAAAGCCATGGGCATGACCGGCATCTCCAAAAGCCAAGTCTCACGGCTCTGCGAGGATATCGACGAACGCGTAAACACCTTTCTCAACCGGCCCATCGAGGGCTCCTGGCCCTATCTGTGGATCGACGCCACCTATGTGAAAGTACGCGAGGGCGGCAGGGTCGTGTCCATCGCCACGATAATCGCTGTGGCCGCGAACACGGACGGACGCCGTGAAGTGATCGGCATGGCCACCGGGCCATCCGAAGCCGAGGAGTTCTGGACCAAATTCCTGCGCTCGCTCACCGCGCGCGGCCTGCGCGGCGTGAAGCTCGTGATCTCGGATTCGCACGAAGGGTTGAAGAAAGCCGCAAGGAAAGTCTTGTACGCCACCTGGCAGCGCTGCGCCGTTCACTTCATGCGCAACGCCATGGCCAGCGTGAACGTCAAGCAGCGCGGCATGGTCGCCGCCGCCATCCGCACCGCCTTCGCCCAGGAGACGGAAAAAGAGGCGCACAAGGAATGGCGCGGCGTCGCCGATCGCCTGCGCGAGCGCTTCCCGCGCGTCTCGGCCCTGATGGATGAGGCCGCTTACGATGTGCTGGCTTATATGACCTTCCCGAAGAGCCATTGGAGCCAGATCCGCTCCACCAACCCCATCGAGCGGCTGAACCGCGAGGTCAAGCGGCGCACCAATGTTGTGCAGATCTTCCCCAACGAAGACGCGCTCGTCCGCCTTGTTGGCGCGCTGCTCCTTGAGCAGAACGACGAATGGGCGGTCTCGCGCCGCTACATGAGCCTGGAAACCATGGCCGGATTGAGCGATGATGCGAACGCAGGCTTGCCGGCTATCGCGGCTGCCTCGCAATCCGGGCTGCAGTGAACCCGGACTGAGACTTAGCTGTTACACTACGCCGTGGGACGCGACCCAATTGCCATGCAGAAAATCCCCCGCTTACTCATCAAATTCGACGAGGCTGATACGCGGTTCTCGATTAAGCTCAGCCAGGAGGAATGCTTATAGTCATTCTTATATATTATCGCTGACGCATCCGTATTATACGGTGGGTCAATATATATGCAGTCGATCTGATCACGATGTTTTGCCTGCATAAGCATTAGCGCTTGAAAATTTTCGCCCTCGATGAGGGTTCCGCGGCATCAATTCTCCAGGCCATCGATCGAAGCCAGAAGTCGGTCGGTGAAGCTTTGGCTGAAAAGGCTGGTGTCAACCATCAACGTAGGGAATGCCTTGAGGAATGCTGTAGTGAGCGGAACTGAATATTCAGGAACGGCAATATCAGCCTTTACCTGGTCAATCGCCATTAATTTGATCCACTCTTGCCGTTGCTCATCGTTAGTAGCGATTTCAGAATAAAACTCATCGGGAATGAGATCGAGTGTTATGCAATAGCTCGCACCGAGGACAAACTTCTTCTTGGTCCATAGCTTTCTCTGGAAGTCCTCTAACTGGGCAAGGAAGTCGATAATCTTTCCGGCAATCCGACGGATGACTTTGATCTTCGAAAGATACTGCGCGACGCGAGGAGTGCTCTCGCTCTCAACGTCATCAAGATACATAATCTCGTTCTTGACATAGAAATCCAGCTCACGCCGCAAAAAGCTTCCAAGGTCCTTGTGGATGAAGTAGTCAAAGGTGTTTCGGGCTGTATAGCGCTTTAGATGCCCTTCAAGCCGCGAGTAGCCAGGCGTCTGGCCATTGATGGTGACATGCAGCTTTGCCAACTCGACGATCCAGGGAGCATAGGTGATATCTGTAACAGCCAGAATGCGTCTGACGGCTGAGGCTATAAGGTCCTGCTGCGAGGGGGGCTTCTTCTTTCCCTGGCGCTCGCTTTCCAGCCAGTCGGTCAAAGTCGCCGGGCGATAGGCAAATCGAAGCGCCAGCTCACCGCCCTCCACTGCAATAAAATCGTCCGGCGCGAGGATGAATATTCGGTCTTTGCCCTCGGCGGCCTTTACGTTGCCATGCTCGCCCTCGGCAGCATCCACCAGCTTGAAATGTACACGCATGGGATTGCTGGTGTCATCAGGACGCAGCCGGAACGCGTAGTCACGCAAATATTCGCTCGTCTTTATGTAGTACTGGTCGCGATTCGCCCAGTGTAGCTTGACCTCTTCGCCCTCGTAGGGGATCGCATAAACACCAGGGCGATAGACGCGCTTAGCGAGAAAATCACCGTCGGAATAGTATCGGCGAAAAAAGCTGAATAGGTGATCGTAAACCTCGTTCTCCAACCCGCCTATATCAACAGCATCGTTGGCGAGCTTCGCACGCAGTTCCTTCACCTTCGGCAGCATTTCGGGCTCCGCACCGAGGCTCCGCGCCTGCTCGACCGCCTTGGCGAGTTCTTTCTCCAGTTCCGCCTTGTCCGCAGTACTATAAAGGTTGAATGCCTCCTTCACCTGTGGCTGTAGATCCTTGTCGAGGAACTGTGTCACCTCCTCGCTCTTCGCGTGCATAATGCGATAGAGGCCGAAATCTAGGTCGGGCTGATCCAGCTGGAATAGCTCCTTCAGTAGACCTTTAAGCTTTTCAAAGTTCCAACTCACCGATCAGGTCTCCTGCATGCAGCTGTGCAATTCACGTGCGCTCATTTTCTCAAGCCAATCCGAAGCTACGATTGAGGCGACTACGAAGCTTTGCGGCGGATAAAATCGAAGCGCCTGTCGGATTTCTGTTAAGCGTATTGGAACCAACAGAAGAACCGTATCTTTAATCGCGTAACAGCCCACCGCGTCATAGCCCTCGAAATAATCTTGCAGCTCACGAGCGGTTAGGTGGGCGTCATGTTCCAGTGTTTTGGCTTCACTAAGTGAAACACGCCGTAAATTCATCAAAGTGAAAAACCCCACAACTTCGGAATGTGGTGACGCTAGATAAATATACACGCGGCGCGGCACAAACGAGGCCGGACATCTACGCCGAAAGACAAATTTTATTTCCTTGTTATATATTGCGTCGCGCCACTTGGAGGAAAAAGAGACAAGTATATCCTCCGACCTATCGGCAACTGAGCCTGCTTTGAAGATATTGTATCCGGTCATACAACGGTCCAGCGAATGGTGAAGAGGGTGTCGGTCTCAGTGCGTTGCGCTAGCCGCCGCTCAAGCTGGTCGATCAGAGCGTCCCGCTTGACCATGATCTCATCCTCGACGTTGAAGATCTCCTGGCGCTGGCGGCGCTGCTGGCGCTCCAATTTTTGAAGCTTTTCCTGGATGTCCTGCTGCTCTTCAAGAGTCACGGCCTGACGGGCCTGGCGCCGCAGCGCCTTGATCTGCTCCTTGGTGTCGGCCAGCGCCCTCTCCGCCGACAGCACCATGTCGTCTGCCCATTTTTCGAGCTTCTCGCGCGCCTGGTTAAAGTGCACGCTGTTCTGCTCGAGCGACAGGCTGATCGTGGCCTTGCAATGCCGCTCTGCATCCGCCGCCAGCCTGTCGCCCACGCCGTCTGAGAGCGTGGCAGGCGCTTCAACCCACCCAAGGCAACTGAACAGCTTCTCCATCGTCTCCTGGTCGAGGGAGCTTCCTTCGTCTTCAAACCCTGAGAACAAGAGGTACTCCTCGCGTTCGTAGGAATCGATCTGCAGCCGCGATAGCGTCAGATAACCGGACTTACCGCGCAGCGCCTCGACCACGTGAACGCGAGACGTGTGGTTCGAAACATCAAACACCACGCTGGCGTCCGGCGTGACCAATGCCTTGCCGGATTGGACGACGTGCTCGCCCAGGGGATGGGAGAGGCGGTAAAGATAGCGTCCTTGCTCTTCGCTTCTGTCAGCCCCCGGCTCCGGCTGCGACTTCGAGATGAGGTGATAGCGGCCCGCGGCGAGGTCTGGTCGCGGAGGCGCCGTTAGGTCGAAAACCAGAACGCTGTCATCGAATTCGGCGCGCCCATCGAGGACGAACTTGGTCAAGGACCAGAATCGTTGCCCGACACGATCAGTTGGGACTTCGTGTCGGCGAGCTTGATGCGTAAGCGCTGATGCACGTCCTCATCGAAACGTTCGAACAGCTTGCGCCTTGTATCATCCATGCGGGCACGGATGCTCTCGTCCATCTCCTCCTGAAGCTTCCGAAAGGCCGCCTCGATTTCCTCAGGCGTTCTGCATTCCTGATAGATGGCCAGGATCCGCTTCTCGAAATCGACCCCAGATTCGATGCTCCCGAGGACTTCGTCCGACGCCCCGAAAACACCACTAAAAAGGTTGAACTTCTCCCCCAACAGCTCAAGGACGCGACGATCTGCATCGTTGCGTTCATTGAGGAAATTGATGACGACGACGTCGTGCTTCTGACCATAGCGATGGCACCGGCCGATGCGCTGTTCGATTCGCTGCGGATTCCAGGGCAAATCGTAGTTTACCACAAGGGAGCAAAACTGAAGGTTTACGCCCTCAGCGGCCGCCTCCGTCGCCAGGAGTATCGTTGCGCTATCTCGAAAATGCTCGATCAGGGCCGCGCGAACATCAATGGCGCGCGATCCCGAGGCTCTTCCCGTACCCTTATTCCGCGCCAACCATGCTTCGTATATATGCGTTGCCTCGGGACCGCCATTAGTGCCATTGAAAACAACAACCTGGTCCTTGTAGCCGTGTGCTTCGAGGAAGACTTTCAGATAGTCCTGCGTCCGGCGGGATTCTGTGAATACAAGCGCCTTTCGCGCGGCACCCGTTTCCGCCATCTGCGTGAAGCCGATATCGAGCGCTTTCAACAGCGTCCGCGCCTTCGTGTCAACCGGAATTTCTCTTGCACGCGCTGACAGCTGGCCCAGGAATTCTATTTCCTCTTTGAGTTTCTGGCGATCAATGAGGACCGGCCGGTCCTCACCTGTCGTCGGCTGCAGGTTCCTCCGCCAGGATGTCGTCAAGCAGATCGTCTTCCATCTCCTCCAACTTCGATCAGCTGTTCGGGTAGCGCCGGATCATCTGAAACTTGCACATCTTGGAGCACTTCTAGCCTCGCCCGAAGAGTGTCGAGGGTGCCGGAAATTGCCTGCGACGATGAAGCCAAGGAGCTTTCGGAGAATGAGCGCCGTCAGATGCCGCTGACGCTGAGGCAGCGCATAGCTGTTGGGGCGCTGCAAGAATGACGATACAGCCTCGTACAATGCGTGTTCTTGATCGCTCGGCATGAAGGGCCGCGTAATTGCCCTCCGTTCCGTATACCTGACGTATTCCGTGACCTGATTGCGCAGCGTCCGCTTGCAGAACGTCGCAAGCCGCTGCCGGAGGTCGGTGATGCTGCTTCCTGCGCTGGTGTAGCGCGCCCTGAACGCATTGATGTCCCCGAACATATGCTCGTCGATCAGAGTTGATAGGCCGTACAGTTCGACGAGCGAGTTCTGTAGCGGCGTCGCGGTCAGCAGGAGCTTGCGGCTGTCCTCGGTTGCCCAGCGGATGCCCTGGCCCACCTTATTGCTAGGCCGGTAGGCGTTCCTGAGTTTATGGGCCTCGTCGATCACCACGAGATCCCATGCGACCGCCTTGATCTCCTCCCGTAGCGCGTTGCCATAGTTGAAGGAGACTATCAGCACCGCCTTCTCGTTGAGGGGCGCGCGGCCCAGGCGCTGTTCGTCCCTGAATGTTTTGGCGTCCAGGACGCGCGCTGGCAGGTTGAACTTCTCCGAGAGCTCCAGCGCCCACTGCTTTCGGAGCGACGCCGGACAGATAACCATCAGCCGGCGTTTACGCTCGGCCCAGAACTGGCACAGGACGATACCAGCCTCGATCGTCTTCCCGAGCCCCACTTCGTCGGCCAGGAGGACCCCCTTGGAGAGTGGCGACTTAAGGGCGAAGAGGGCGGCCTCGATCTGGTGGGGATTCAGATCTACCGCAGCGTCGAACAGGGACATGGACAGGCGATCCAGCCCCGAGGTCGCTCGACGCGTGAGGTCATGGGCGAAATACTTGGCGTGGTAAGGGGTGAGGTTCATCGCTCACCTTCCGGCTTCGTGGCTTGCGCCGACTCGCCAGATGTTGATCTGTCGGCCTTGGTCGTAGCTTCGATGAATTGCCGGATGGCTTGACGGATGACCCACGAAACTGACGCGTCGCGCGCCAACGCGATCTCATTGAGCGTCCGATAGTCCTGCTCTTCGAGGCTCACGGTCAGCCGCGTTGCCTTGCGAGGACGCTCGTTCATGCTCCCGCTCCCCCCAATAGCATTGTCTTAGCTGACGCGGCATCACAGTTCAACAGAGTGATGCACTTACTCCTCAAGAAGGGCACCATGGCCTCGAACTCGTCGGAACCAACAACCAACCGAGGCCGTGGAACGGCCGCAGAGTTGGGCTTGGGATCAACCGCGCTGGTTCATCCGGCAAATTGACGAGCCCGCTTACCCTCCGACAGCCGAAAGAATTGCTGCGACTGCGAAGAAAGTCGACCCCAGGTCGTAAACTTTATCACCGGGGTCTTCGACCTGTGAAGTCTGGACCGCAGCACCCCGATCAGCGGACGTGGCCGACAACGTTTTTCGCTCCGCGATCGCGAAGCGAACGATGTCCGGTACTGTATATTAGGAATGTAGCCGTCCAGACCCTGCTCGAACAATGGCGGGAATGATCCGAAAGCTTCGCTGCGGTTAGAGGAGGCCATCGCGCGTTACCACAGCAACGCCATCACGACGGTGCAGGTGCTGGAGGAGCTGATCAAGCTCGCCAAAGACATCAAGGCAGCGCGCCAACGCGGCGAGAAACTGGCCCCAATGAGCAGGAAAACGCCTTTTAAGACGCGTCGATTGGATGCACCGCGACGCCGATCGCGCACGTCTTCGCGTGCTTGTGAAGAAGACCCTCAGCAAGTACGGTTACCCGCGGATCTGCAGGATTCTGCGGTGCAGACAGTGCTGCGCCAGGCCGAACTTCTATCCGCAGAGTGGGCGAAGGCCGCTTAGCCTGCTTGAGGTTGTTCGCGCGGTTGTAATCATTTTTTCGGGGCTGCCCTCTGGAAGCCTCGGACGCCTCAGAACACGCCCATGGCAAGTCCTGCGGCCAACGTCGCGCCCAGCGAGCGGCATCGATCGAGATCCTTTGGGGCGATGACCTTCGGCGCGAGGATCGCCTCGGGCGTTTGCGCGTGGGTGCAGACGATGAGAGGCTCCGCCACGGACCGCAAACGCCAACCGGTCGCGATGCGCGCCGCCTGCCGGGCCGCGTTCGTGCCGTCGCTGCCCGCGCAAATCATGAGGCCGTAAGGGCGCCCGTTGATCCGGCCCAGGACCGGATAATAGCAGCGGTCGAAGAAACCCTTCATCAATCCCGCAAGTGCGGCGAGGTTCTCCGGCGCGGCGAAGATATAACCATCGGCGTCGAGCACATCGCCGGGTCCCGCACCCGCCGCCTGGAGCAGACGCACATCAACGCCGGGCTCCGTCGCGGCGCCCGTTGCCGCCGCCTCCGCCATCTGGCGCGTTCCGCCTGTCATGGAATGATAGACGATCAACAGCGTTTTCATCCGGGCCTCTCACCACGCGCCTCCGACGGGAGCCCTTGAGCTTACCGCACTTCTCAGAGACCCGCCGCCACGTGCGCCGATCACTCGGAAAAGTCGCGCCCCAACTCTTGGGGTTTGCAGGAAACTCGCCCAGATTCCGGACATGCCAGCATGATGTTGCGGAAAAGGAGGCTGCAGATGCCTTCAGCTCAGCCAGGGACGCACGAAGAGTTCGAGGCGGCCGCTCAGGCAATCTGGGAAGGCCTGCCGGAGCAGTTCCGCCCGGTGCTGGGCAATGTTACGGTTCATGTGGCCGATTTCGCCGATGGGGAGACGCTCAAGGCCCTGCACATCCGCAACCGGTATGATCTCCTCGGGCTGTATCATGGCGTGGGACTGCCGTCCAAAAGCGTATGGGATCCCGCAAGCCTGCCCGACAGGATCTTTCTATACCGAATCGCTATCCTCAGTTACGCCGGCCGGACCGGCGAGCCGGTGAATCGCGTTATCCGCCACGTGCTGATCCACGAGATCGGTCACCATTTCGGATTCTCCGACGCCGGCATGGCCCGGATCGAATCCGGCTCGTAAGCACCGCCGCCATGGCGCGACGCGATGCACCCTATCTCAAGCTTTCCAGTCTGGCGACCGCTCGCGGCTGGCGGCGGCAAGGGCTTGGCGCACCCCTTCGGCATTGCGGTCGGCGGCGTAAACCGGCGTTCCCGGCTGCTGCCGCCACGACTCGTCAAGCCCTCCGGCGTCGACCGGATCGAAGCCGAGTTCATCGACGAGGTCCATGACGGCGCGCTTTGCCTTCGGATCATCGCCTGCGACAGGCAAAGCGATACGGTTTGGTGAGCCGGCGGCTGGCCGCGCTCCAGCAAATGTTTGGCGTAGATATTATTGAACGACTTGATGACAGACCGCCCGAGTTGTTTTTCAACCCAGCGGCTTTCGGGTAAGCCCGCCTCGATCTCAGCGATCTTCCCGTCGCGCTGCTTCGGATAGTAGTTGCCGGTGTCGATCACGATTAGGTCCGCGGGCGCGTTGGCGAATAAGTCCTTGGATAACTGCGGGACGTTTTTTTCGGGAATGGTGACAATGACGAGGCCGGCGTCCTTTGGCGCATCCTTGACCTCGACCGCAGTCGCGCCGGTTTCCGAGGCCAGCGCCTGAAGGCTCTCCGGCCCGCGCGAGTTGGCGACGCGAACGTCGTGCCCAAGGGCCTGCAAACGCCGGGTGAGAGTACCGCCGATGTGGCCTGCGCCGATGATACCGATTTTCATGATGTGCTCCGAACCAACCCGATGCAAATCCCGCTTCCGGTGTGACAAGTCTTGCGGAGCAGGCGCGTTCCCCATCCCGCGAGGAGCGAATGGGGCCCACTTAAGGCTCGCAGGGAAGGCCTCTAGCGCAACTCTCCGCGAGGTTTCTGGCCGTTTTTTATGTCCATCGTTATACCGGAGGCGTGGCTTGGTTTCCGGAGAGCTTGTACGTGCCAATATCCATGCCGGCTTTGGACCGCATCTATAGCGTTGTTATTACCCCATGCGTATTCGCCTACCGCAAATTTATCGCGGTGGACCAGTTCGTTGAAAAGCAAAAATCGAGGCTTTCCTGGCGGATTTACAAACCCAGCGTCATCCTCGCGTTTCTGCTTTATGGGCTCTCAAACATACTGTGGTTCACGTTCCTGGGTTTCGGGATAGGCATCGCTGCTTTGCCGCTCATCGCGGCTGAGTGGGTGGGCGGTCTTTGGCTTCTCACCGGCATTGTCTGGGCTCGAACCTTACAGGCCGCGTTACCATTTTGGCGCGAGCTTGGGCGGATCGCGAAATGGACCATGATCGCCATTACGCCCCACTTCCTTTTCCTCGTCAGCTATAATTGGCTTAGCGATCAGGGCGAGACGGCGACAGGCGTCACGAGCGCGTTCATCACGGGCTACGAATTTGCGGCCGTGAAGCTGAATGAATTCTTGAGCCCAATCTCGGAAGTTGGCTGGCAAGTATGGGCGCTTCTCGCAGTCACGATCTTGACCCTGACTTGGATTACGTCGCATCCGAGGCTGTTGCCGGCGGCCCTCGCCCTGCGCAGCGCGCTCCAGAGCGCGGTTTTCGCCGCTGCCGTCACAGCCTCAATTGGCTTTTCTTACACACAGGCGGCCCGCGAGTGGGAACCGGACCTCCAAAAGCGTCTTGAGGCCCATCTTAAGGATAAGGTCCACTACGAGACCTCGATCGTGCTCTCCGAGAAGGTCACGGATTGGTTCAGGCGCGATCAAAGCCGGGTTCTCCCCTTGATCGTCCTCACGCGCAATCTTGAAAGCGTTCTCGATCAGGCTCGGCGAAGCCCGGAACACTTTACAAGTGACGACATCGATAAGGCGCTCAAGACTTCGATCAGGACGATGGTGCCTGAGGATCTGATCGAGCCCCCTATCGCGCAAAGCGCAAAGCTCGTCGTGAATGGCTCAACTGGCGAGCGTTTGAAGCTCGACGCTGGAGTAAGAGCCGAAAACCGCGCGCTCCGGCTCAAGGCGGCGCAGGTCAAGGCGGCTGCCACGGCATTTATTGCCCAAATTGCCAATATATCGGTCACTTCCGTCCCGCTTTTGAATGAGGTCCTAGGCGAGATGATCAACGCGGCGGCGGAGCAAGCGGGGAAAAGCATTCTTGATAGCTTGCCGCTCGAACAGGGCATGAAAGCCTTCCAAACCTCGAACGCTGCGGCCGAGTCGGCTGTGGGCTCGAACCTGGATCGCATCGGATCGCATCTCTTCCTCCCGAAGGAAGGCGCGGCCGAGTACGCGGCGGGCCTAAGCCTTGCCGCTTTGCGCGCACGTATTTTCGAGCACGCGTCGAGGAGCAAGGCACTGCGCCTCCAGGGCGAACTTGTGCGGATGCGCTTCCGGGTTCCCCTCTGAACGTGTTTTTGCGATCCATTGGTTTGTTCCGGAGCTTGTTAAGCGGCTACGCAGCGGAGGGCATAGGCACACTCCGCAAAGCCCAGGCTCGAAGTGGGGTCAGGGGCCACCCGACATGTCGTTGCATGTAGACAGATTAACTCTTGGCTATATCTCGTCGAAATATAAGCCTTGATCAGTGGTAAATATAACACGTTGTTGGAGCAGAACAGAACAGTCAAGCTGGCGATAGTTGTGCTGGAATTTGCGGTGTGGTAGGTGCCCAAAATGCGCGACGGTTCAAAGGCTTTTCTATGTGGTCAATAGTTCCCGCTGATCTTACTCTCTGGCAATTCCTCAACTCGCAGCTCCTCGCTACGATAGTAGGCGCCTTAGTTGTGATCGTTGGCGCTATCATCGGAAGCAAGGGCCTGAGCCGCTTCGCTGAGCTTGCCGAAACCGGAGTACGTATCCTAGCGGAAATGGGCGCCAGCAAATCGGAGCAAGAGGGCGCCGAAGTCTCGAAAGCCAAGCAGGAACAGGTTGACGCAATTATAAATCAGCCTGTGGATGAAGGAAGCAAAGATTGGCGCGGTGAGGCAAGACGGCTCGTAGAAAGCGGAAAAGAATTTCTCGATAAGAAAGCTGAAAACGACCCCGATGGACGTTATCGCAGGACATACGAGGCGATTACTCGACACGACTACATTGCACTCGCGGTTGCTATGAATGATCGAAAGCGGTTAACCCAAGCGCAGTTTGACGCAGCGACAACGCTTTTCACGCTTTGGAAGCAGTATGAAAAAGGCAAAGCTTCTAAAAAGCCAGTTTCCCAAGCCGCTTACAATGAGCTCAATCAAGCCTATACTCAACTCACTGGAGCCGCAGTTTAGTCACGGGGGGCGGGCATAGAATGGCTATAGGAAGTTCAATATAGCAAATCGAACGTATTGTTCCATTTTGTATGTGAGTTGATAGACTCGGACCGCGAACTGCGCGGAAGCGAGCGATTTGCTTCCATCTCAGATATCCATGTTCGGATTTGAAGGTTGTCCTACCTTAAGTTCCAATTTTTCGAAAGTCGGACGGCCCAAGGTCCAAGTGCTGACGCCGCGGCCGCGGCGGATGGCGCCCAAGAACGAATCATGATCAGTTCGAGCCATGCGCTCGCCCCAGGCTCCCAGCCCTACCCCTTCGGATAGTTTTGCCTCCCTCAACGAGGACCAAGTGCGCGCCGCGCGTTATGGCATCGCCACCGAAGGCGCCGCCGGTGGGCCGCTCCTGATTATCGCAGGCGCGGGCTCGGGCAAGACCCAGACGCTGGCGCACCGGGTCGCTCATCTGATCGGGCAGGGCGCCGATCCCGGCCGCATGCTGCTCCTCACCTTCTCTCGGCGCGCCGCGCAGGAAATGGAGCGAAGGGCCGAGCGCATCCTCGCCGGCCGCGGCATCAGCCAGGGCCGCTCCTCCATCGGCTGGTCCGGCACTTTTCACGCCATCGGCGCGCGTCTCTTGAGGGAGTTCGCGCACTCGATCGGCCTTGATCCGGCCTTCACCATCCATGACCGGGAGGACTCCGCCGATCTTTTGAACCTCGTCCGGCATCATTTGGGTTTTTCCGAACAGGAGCGGAGATTTCCGCTGAAGGCCGCTTGCCTTGCCGTTTATTCCCGGGCGGTGAACTCCGGCCACGCGCTCGGCCTGGTGCTGCAGCGGCATTTTCCCTGGTGCGTCCCGTTCGAGGACGATCTTGGGCGCCTGTTCGAAGCCTATGTCGAGGCCAAACAAAGCCAGCATGTGCTCGATTACGATGATCTCCTCCTCTATTGGGCGGAGCTCATGAAGGTGCCGGAACTCGCCCGCCAAGTGAGCGCCCTCTTCGATCATGTGCTGGTCGATGAATATCAGGACACCAATGCGATCCAGGCGGCGATCCTCCTGGCGCTCAAGCCCGACGGCAAGGGGCTGACCGTGGTCGGCGACGACGCCCAATCGATCTACGGCTTCCGCGCCGCCACCGTCCGCAACATCCTCGACTTCCCAAACCAGTTCGATCCGCCCGCCGCGATTGTCACATTGGACCGCAATTACCGCTCCACAGTCCCGATCCTCACCGCGGCCAACGCGGTGATCGCGCTTGCCAAGGAACGGTTCACCAAAAACCTCTGGTCGGATCGGAACTCCGCACAAAAGCCCGCGCTCGTCGCAGTCCAAGACGACGCGGCCCAGGCCCAATTCGTGGTGGAGCGCGTGCTCGCGACCCGTGAAGCCTCGGTGCCGCTCAAGGAGCAGGCCGTGCTGTTCCGGACGGGTCATCACAGCGCCGTGCTCGAAATCGAGCTCAGCCGCCGCAACATCCCGTTCGTCAAGTTTGGCGGCCTGAAATTCCTGGAGGCGGCCCATGTCAAGGACATGCTCGCGGTGCTGCGCTGGGCGGAGAATGCTCTTGACCGCATGTCGGGCTTCCGCGTCTTGCAGCTGCTGCCGGGTATCGGCCCCGGAACGGCCGGAAGGCTGTTGGACCAGCTCGCGGGCCGCTCCGCGCTTCAGCTTTTGTCTTCGTTTCAGCCGCCGGCGCGCACGGCTGAGGATTGGCCGGCGCTCGCGTCGCTCATGCAGCAGCTTTGGACCAAAACGGCGGACTGGCCGTCCGAGATCGATCTCGGGCGGCGCTGGCTCGAGCCCTATCTCGAACAGAGATATGCGGACGCGCTTGTCCGCGCCGGCGATCTCGAGCAGCTCGCCCAGATCGCCGCAAGCTATCCGGGACGTCAGGAGTTTTTGACCGGGCTGACGCTTGATCCGCCGCAGGCGACCAGCGATGAAGCCGGAAAGCCGCTCCTCGATGAGGATTATCTGATCCTCTCCACCATTCACTCCGCCAAAGGCAAGCTGATCAGCCGCAGGTGGTTCTGCTCAACCGATCAACTTCCACCGGTCAAGGCCGTAAGGAGACTTTTCCGATCGGAATCTCCCTATCTGCAATCAGGGAGGAGCGGAATTATCGCGCTAAACCGCTGTCATTGTGTCAAAGCGGTTGGCAAGTGGGGCGATGAATGAGCGAGCTAAATCGTACCCGGAGCTAATCTTTTGATTGCTCATTCCGGCCTTCAATGCTCATCATTTGGCTGATAAAATGTAAGTTGCGTTGCCGATAGAACCGTCAATTCAGGGACCTTTCCTAATGCATATTGTACGCCATGTGATTATTGCGTTGCTCTCCAGTGCATTCGCACCAGCCATTGCGGAGACTTCGTACCACGTTAAACCGAACGCTCCGGCGGTATCGGATGGCTATCTCAATATGAGAGCCGGGCCTGGTCAGCAACACTCTATCGTTGCCGCAATCCCCGCTGGAGCCGGCGACATTGTGCTGGCGGGGCGATGCGTTAATCCCAATGACGGTATCAGCGCTTACCAATGGTGCCCCGTGCGCTGGAACGGTCATGTCGGCTGGGTCTCCGCCGGAGGACTTCAAGGCGACGACGCTAGCGGGGACATTCAGACCACCCAATATTGCGTCAATGCGCAGGCGCAGGCAGTATCCGAGGGTTATCTAAACATAAGAAGCGGCCCCGGTCAGAGGCACGTTGTCGTCGCCGCCATCCCTGTTGACGATTGCGGCATCGAAAAAGTGGGACAATGCATTCGCCCGGATGACGGTGTGAGTTTTTACGATTGGTGTCCCGTGGAGTGGAACGGTAAGACCGGCTGGGTATCGGCTGGCGGACTGCGGGTCTACGACCACGAGAACGACCCCCAGCCCAGTCGGGGCACCCTCGTAACAACCGATGCATCCAATGCAATGACCTATAACTACTTATGCGATGTTAATGGAAAGGCCTACCCGCTTCAGGTGGATACCAAAGCTAATAAGCTTGAATGGAGGGGCGTCAAGTACAGCATTTCCGACGCCAACGACCCCGACAACAACAAAATTGTGTGCGCCAAAGCGGGATGGCACGCGGAAGGAAATGGGACCTCCTTTGACTTTTGCACGGCGACGCAAGGATATGCAGCCATTGAAAAGGATGGGCGTACGCAAGTACAGTGCAATTTAAGAAGGCGATAGTGAAGCGCTCCCCCAAGCGCTCCGAGCGCCGTACATAATTGCTATCAAGTCAAGTCCATGACAGCCGTATTATTTCGACGCTAGCGTTGCCTACGTCCCAGCTCTTGCGGAAACTCTGCTTCAATCCCTAGATTAAGCTTCTGTTGTAGGACCTGATCTTTCACTTTCGTCCACAAATCTTTCACGACTTCCTCGGGAAGCTCATCTTTTTCGGTAGCACCACTAGCCGCTTGCCGAAGATTTCGGGTAAAATACTTTTCTGGGAGGTCAAGTTTTGGACGGCGAAAGCCCCAAAGATTGTTGTTTGGCTTGGGCTTACACGGGAAAAAGCTGAACATCCCGTCGAAGTCGCATCTATTCTCATACGTAGCCCCAATGTAGAGAGTGAGAGTTAACTGCGGTGTCCCACAGCAGCCTGGCTCAAGTACCACATTCTGATAACCATTTGGGAACCTAAGCCCGGGATGCTGCAGCAAGTCCTGATATTCAAGGGGATTATATTCATATTTGTCTGCCACGACAAAAACGGTATCCAATACCCACTGACCGTGCAAGTCGCTGCCGAAAATAATCACTGAACCTATTGGCAGCTCTTTTAAGTCTGGGTTTCCCTCGTTTTGACGGCAAATTGCATAGTAGAAGCCACCAAACACACATGGGTCCGTGTTTTGGTGGTCCTGATAAATGGCTGGTCGTATCCAATGAGGTTGCCAAAGATAGTTCGGCAATCCCTCGCCAGCATTATTAAATTTGTGTATTACTTTAGACTCTGGCTCCCACTCGCCCCAGAACCAGATCAATCCATCTCCAGATTCTTCACCGGCCACCCAGCGCCCTCTCGCCTCCATGAATTTCCGGCGATGGTTGGCTGTTGTGTTCCAATGAATAAAGTCACCGTTATCGGGCGTTGCTTCCGGACCCGGATGAGGAAACTGAACAAATCTGGGCATGTCCTTCTCCTTAACTCTCAAACGAAACCTAGTATCTCATTGTCCACGCAGGTCTGTCTTTTGTTTTAAGTGGGCTTTTTTCGGTAGCCACAGCGGCGTTACGGCTAGAACTAAGGTGAATATTCGCCGTCGCTAAGTTCAGCTTGAATGAGCTTGCCGGTTACCAAGCTTAGTTTTCAGGTAGTCTGCTCCTTGAGGTCAAGCGGTACGCACATAAATTGGTCGGACGGCGGGTATCGACCCGTTGCTGAGATCGACCCGACAAATTAAATAGTGACTAGCCTCTTTCTTTGGCGATCAATTTGGGCATCGCACTCTCACTTCTTTTCAAGAAGACCGCGCCCACGTTGGTCAATGACGCCCCTGACGCGCTTTGCGATGGCCGCCAAAACCCAGGGGAGTTCAAGCTGAATGCGGACCTTGGTGTCTTCGACATCCACGACACCGCGCGCTGTTTGTCCCGCCACGCTCATGCCAAAGTCGAGCCGGTCACCGGTCCACACTCGGCGATCGATAGACACCAGCCGTCCGAGCGGCGCGACCACCTGATTGATGCCCGCTTCCAAACGGCGCCTCGCCTCTGCCTTGCCAAGCCGATGAGGAATGGAAATGACGAACGGGTCGGCCATAACCTGTCTTTTGTGTTCGATAGTTTCGCTGCGAAAAGTCATGTGGTCCGCAGCGTCTTAAGTTGCAAGGCAGTTGGATCTCGAAGGGTTTGCTGCCTTGAAGTTTGCGTGAAACTCCGCAGAAGGGCCCCCAGCAGCCTCTCAAGCTGTTTGCCGGTTTAACTCCTTCCTCAGGCTGGCGGCCTTAAAGCAACGTGCCCCTCAAAATCACAAGCGCGACGCTGAAATAGATCACAAGGCCGGTGACATCCACGAGCGTCGCGACGAAAGGCGCCGAAGCGCTGGCGGGGTCGAAGCCTAATCTTTTCAATGCGAAAGGCAGCATGGAGCCGGCCAGCGATCCAAACGAGACGATGCCGACAAGCGCGGCGCCGACTGTCACAGCGACCAGCAGCCAATGCTCCCCATAGTTGTAAAGCCCAAGCTTTTGCCAGAGTATAATTCGCGTGATGCCGATCGACGCGAGGATTGCACCAAGGACCAGCCCCGTCGGGATCTCCCGGCGCGCCACGCGCCACCAATCCCGCAAACTGACCTCGTGCAGGGCAAGCGCGCGAATGATCAGCGAGGTTGCCTGGGAGCCGGAATTTCCTCCCGAACTCATGACGAGCGGAATGAAAAGCGTAAGCACGACAGCTTTTTCAAGCTCGGTTGAATAATGCTGCATCGCACTTGCGGTCAGCATCTCGCTCAAGAACAGCGCGGCGAGCCAGCCCGCGCGCTTCTTGATCATGGTCAGAAAGCCGATCCGCATATACGGGCCATCGATGGCTTCCATGCCGCCGAACTTTTGGACATCTTCGGTTGCTTCCGCCACCATGGCGTCGATCACATCGTCGACGGTCACCATGCCAAGGACGTTGCCTGCCTCGCCAATGACGGGGACAGCAAGCAAATCGTATTTCGAGATGAGACGGGCTACGTCTTCGCGGTCGGTGGTGGGCGTGACCGTAATCGGCTTTCTCTGAGGGGAGGCCGAGCGGACATTCGCGCCTGGCTCCGCGATCAGGAGTTCACGCAAGGAAACGGCTTGCAACAGGCTCTGCGACTGTGGATCGACCACATAGACGGCATAAATTTGCGCGGTCCCACTTCCAACGGACCGGACATGATCGATAACCTGATTGACGGTCCAGCTTGCTGGAACGCTGACAAATTCGGTTGTCATGATGCCGCCGGCCTTGTCGGCGGGATAGGCCAGAATGCGATTAAGCGACGTCTTCGCATCCTCGTCGAGCCGGTCGAAAAGGCGGCGCTGCGCGTCCCTAGACAGTCCGCGATATATCTCGGCGCGGCGATCGGGATGGACCCGGTTCAAGATGGTGGCTGCGCGATCTTCCGGGAGCTTTTCGAGCAGGTGCGAAGGCCGGTCGAGACCCGCAGCATTAAAAATTCGCGCCTCGGTTTCGTCAGGCAGGTGCTGCAGGATTTTGACGGCGGCGTCCGCCGGCAAACGATCAAGGACATCGATGATATCTTCAATGCGCCAATCGGACACAGTTTTGGCGGCAAGCTCGGGCCGATCGGCAAATTGAGCAACAGGTATTTCGATTCCGGCCCCGGCATCTTCCATCTGCTATGGTCCTTTTCTCAAAGACGGCGCCGATCTGCTCTGCGATCCCTGCTGCCTTACCAGATGCCAGATTACGGCAAAATCTCTTCTCCATCGTAGGCAAAGCATTTGCCGCTGTGTTCCGGCCGCAAGCTTTCGAGGACGGAGATGAGCCGCGCCACCGAATAATCGGGTTCGAAGAGGCGATTGGCGCTCACACCCGCCTGGAACGGCTTAGAGAGCGGGCTATCGACAGTGCCGGGATGCAAGCCAACCACGACGGCGCCGGGGGCGCGCCGCGCCATTTCAATGGCCGCATTTTTGATGATCATATTCAGCGCAGCCTTCGAGGCGCGATAGGCATACCATCCTCCGAGCCGGTTATCCGAAATGCTGCCCACCCTCGCGGAGAGAACGGCGAAGATGGCGCGCTGGCCGCGATGCAGCTTTGGGAGAAAGTGCTTGGCCACCAGCGCCGGGCCAATCGCATTAGTCGCGAAGGCAAGCTGGAACTTATCCGCGGAAAGATCGCGCAGGGATTTCTCAGGCGCGAGATCAGGGGCATGGAGCATCCCCGTGGCCACGATCACGAGGTCGAGCGGCCCTTGGCTAGATGCCGCTTCCGCGGCTGCGGCGATCGAGGGCTCGTCCGTTAAATCGATGTATCCTGGAACGATTTTTTCTGAATTGAAGCTCCTTGCCGAGCGCGAAAAGGCGTACACAACCCGCACATCCATCCGCGCGGCAAGACTGCGCGCGAAAGCCGAGCCGATAGCGCCGCTGGCTCCAATGATCGCGACCGTCTTCATGCCAGGTCACCGCTGAAAATGGTGGGCAGCCGGAGCATTGGGCTAATAGGTCAGCGCAGGCGTTTTTCCAAGATAGGTGTCATCTTCAACCTGGTTGATGAGGAAATCGGCGACATCCGCGCGGGAGATGGCGCCGGTTTTCCAATCCTTCCGGTTCTCCAGGATCTTGTAGCGGCCGGTCTTCAAGCCGCTTGTAAGGATGACGGGCCGGGCGATGACCCAGTCCAATCCGCTGCGCCGGATCATAGCTTCCTGGACATCTTTGTCATGGTAGACACGGCCCAGCAAAAGCTTGAAGACCGCACCTTGAAGCCCCGCAATGCTCGCGGCGCTGTCGCCGGCACCTAAACCCGTGACACAAATGAGCCGCTTCACGCCGGCTTTCTTCATCGCATCGACAACAATTTGGGTCGCTTCGGAGAAAAGGCTGACCGGCCCCAGAAGCATTCCGAGCCCCGCAGACACGCCCAATGTGAGGATAACGGCATCCACGCCATTCATCGCGGAAGACACATCTCTGGGGTTGACCGCACTGCCGTTCCGTTTTTCAAGCTTTGGATCGGAGAGGTTTATTGCTGCTGCCGACCGCGCGAGTGCCCGAACCTCATATCCGCGTGAAAGAGCTTGCTTGACAACCTCAAGCCCAATGCCGCGGCTCGCACCGATGACAAGTAGTTTCATGAGACTTATCTCGCATGCGCCCGGGCTCGTTTCAACGTCTCAGACCGAATTTTGCAACCCCGCGCGTTATCGCTCGCCCC
Source organism: uncultured Alphaproteobacteria bacterium (assembly GCA_963817705.1). GTDB lineage: Bacteria > Pseudomonadota > Alphaproteobacteria > Rhizobiales > Rhodomicrobiaceae > Rhodomicrobium. The sequence goes on along the minus strand of CAWFPF010000002.1, from coordinate 2,202 downwards.
GCGTGAGGAACTCGTCTCGGAGGCAGTTATTTCCGCGACGCTTTGTCCGCTGTCCGCGCTCGCTTGGGGCTGGCCTTCGCGGGTTTCGACGAAGGCTTCGAGGAGGCAGCCGGGCTAGGCTCAGCGGCGGCCTGCGTTTCACTGCGCCTGGCCCAGCCCCATGCTTTTCGCCAGATGAGAACGAGCTGCGGCATAGGCTGGAGCTACCATCGGATAATCGCGCGCCAGTCCCCATTTTTCCCGGTATTCTTCGGGAGACATGTCGTAAACGGCCCGCAGGTGCCGCTTGAGGGATTTGAACTTTTTGCCGTCTTCGAGGCAAACGATGTACTCCGCCGTCACCGATTTCTTGACCGGGACGGCGGGTTTAATTCAGCCTCAGGCACTTCAATGCCTTGTACAGAAGCTTTGCTCAAAGCCGCGTAGATGGAGCCGATGAAATCGGGCAGCTTTTCACCGCTAATTACATTGTGAGCCACGTAGGCCGAAACGATGTCGGCCGTATATGAGGTGAGATTGAGTTCGCTGCCGTCCATAGTCCTGTGTCCTGCGTTAAGCAAAATGCGCGAAGGCCTGTTCCTTACATGAATTGCAGAAAGTGTTTAATATTAAATCATGATTTAGTTCAACAAAATGCACATTGTAGATGTTTATGCAGGCTCATTCTCTTCTATCATTCAAGCCACTTTAACATTTCACCGGCGCGGCTTTCATCTGATGGGCGCTCACTCACTGCAGATGCGAATTTGAATATTTCCTTGGACTTGATGAACTCCGAGGGGCCTTCTACATCCCGGCCATGCCAGGTCCTGAGAAGATACCCGAAAGCGGGGCCTATATTCACGAGGCGAAGCTTGATGGCTGGCGGATGCAGGTTCACCGTGCCAGCCACGAGATAAGGCTTTATTCGCTAAAAGGGTTTGATTTGAGCGCGAGACTTCCGGGCCTTGCTTGCAGCATTTTGAGCAGCCTTGCCGTGGACGAAGTGATCGTTGACGGCGAGCTCGTTTTATAGGCGATGGCGGTTTACCGTTGTTTGATTCACGCGGCGTGGCTGGGAGCCAGGTCTGCTTATATGTTTTCGACGTGCTGTGGCTCGATACGGACCGAAGGCTCGCGCCCTTATGCGATCGCCGCGCGCTAATCGGCAAAGTCTTCCCAGCGGAGAGTGAAAGCGTTCGGATTTCGGAAAGCTTTGAGGACAGCGCTGCTCTCTTCAAGGCCGTCGATCGTCTCGGCCTCGAGGGAGTTGTTTCTAAGCTGAAGACCTCGCCCTATAGTTCAGGGAGATCGAAGGAGTGGCGCAAGTTGAAGACAAAGGCTTGGCTGGAATTGAACCGGAGCCGGTGGAAGGTATTCCGCTAGGTCCTTGCACAGATCGATGAATGGGTCGATCAGCCCAAACTTTGGGGACAAGCCGCCGTTGCGGCCGTGTCCAGAAACGGAGGATTTCAGATGGTTCGCCGCACGGTGTACGAAAAATACACTTATAGTATTTCGGACATGCATCAATTTTCGGACATGGATTACGGTCGGTTCACCAGCCGGGCGGGAGTTTCAAGATTATGGGCCTCGCTGGGGATACTCGCATGCGTACCAAGTGGCGCGAAGAGGATTGGGTCAAGGTCCGTATGTAGTTGTTGCGCCGGCAATTTTCTCTGCCCCGGTTTTTTGAAAAGCGGGGACAGCGGGCGCGGGGGCTGGCTCGCAAAGCGAGTTGAGGACCAGATCGATCGTGCTGGCGCGTGTATCGTGGATTAGAGCGCTGATCGCCTCTGACTAAAACCCCAAGAACAAGACCGTCGCGATAATAAGAGCGCTGAAGGTCTTTTCGGCTGTTGCGCGCGGCAGGAAACGCCGGAGATGTGCTGCAAAGGCGCGGGTAGAACCGCGGTCATTCCCGCGGCTGCGAGGGCTGGCAGGAAGATGCTTCCGGCACAAGCCGGCCTGGACGCGCTTGGCGTAGGTGCGAAGATGTAACCGAGCGAAGCGAAAAGGGCGAAAGGCAATGTCAATGCCGCTGCTGTAGCTGCCGCTCTTTCGGGCGGCAGAAGCTTTTTAAGCAGAGGTGTCAGAACGAGGCCTCCACCAACTCCGATCAGGGCCGCGGCCGCTCCGCTGAGCACGGTTATGAGTGCAAGCGAAATGAGAGAGATATCGGAGGTTTCGGCCTGGCCGGTGTTCCCGGAAGCTCTGAAGGGG